>CBDBZZ010000027.1:0-16658 GCA_965213745.1 Bryobacterales bacterium
AGCACTACCTGTACCGCTTCTGGAAGAGGCTGCCCCGGCCCGGGCAGCTGGTGATCTTCGACCGTTCGTGGTACGGCCGGGTTCTAGTGGAGCGCATCGAGGGCTTCGCGACCGAGGCGGAGTGGCGGCGGGCCTACGCCGAGATCAATGAGTTTGAGCGGCTGCTGACCGACGACGGGATCCGCGTGGTGAAGCTCTACCTGCACATCACCAAAGACGAGCAGCTCCATCGCTTCCGTTCCCGCCTGGATGACCCACTGAAGCGCTGGAAGCTCTCCGAGGAGGACTTGCGCAATCGGTCCCGCTGGCCCCAGTACGAGGTCGCCGTCGAGGAGATGTTCCGCAAAACCTCCACCGTCTCGTGTCCGTGGAGCGTCATTCCGGCCAACGACAAGAAATTCGCACGCCTCGCCGCGATGCGGGCCTCCGTCGAACGGCTGGGCTACGGCGTCGACTTGGTGCTTCCGGACCTCAAGCCCGAATTTGAGCGGGAACTCCGCGTCACGCTCGACCGCGAATCGGAGGTTGGCTAGAATCCGCCCGGGTGGCAGGCTACCCGCTAGGCTCGGGCCCCGGAGCAGGCTCCGGGCGCACGCTGACCTGCTCGGCCGTCGGAAAGTCCGCCGGCACCGGCTGCGTCACGCCGCCAGTCACTACCCATTCCGCGCCGCGCTGAAAGGTCGTGATAAAGCCGATGCAGCGCTGGGATTCGAGGAGATGCCCCAGCGCGGTGTGGAAGATGCGACCTTGGCCGAAGTGGATCGCCATCAGCAGTGGCTCGTGCTCGCCCGTCCCCCCGGACTCCACCGTCGAAAAGGCCGAGGCCAGCACCGTTAGGTTCTGGGCGGGGCCGCGCAGGCGGTCGTAAAGCTCGTCCTTCGCATGCATCCATTGCGCAGGCAGGCCCTGCGTGATGGGATGATCCTGGTCACGGATGTCCAAGCGGTACTGGTGCCGAATGCCGTGGCTGCCGCCGATGCCGGGAGCCTCGTAGCGGACGAACTCGCCGTCGCGCAAACGAAGATAGGGGCCGTGCTGTTCGGTTCGGTCGCCCCAGCCGCCTAGGCCGATCATCTCGTTGTAGGCCGGCCATGCGGGGAAGGCGTTGTTGGCTGCATGTACCGAGACAAAGCCGCCGCCGCCGCGGACGAACTGCTCGAAGTCTGCCATCGTCTCGACGGACCACGGCTCGCCGTTGTAGTTGGACACGACGAGGTCGTAGTCCCCGAAAGGCGGACGGAATGAATCCATCGGCTCGCCGGCGGGCGGCGTAGTGGCAACCTCCACCGAGAAGAGGCCGGTCTCCTCGAGATAGCCCTTGAGGTACTCGGTCGTCTGCGGCCAGATTCTATGGTTGTTCTGGCCGTTGACGATGAGGGCTTGGTACGGCGGCTGCTCGGCTTCTGCTGGCTGCTCGCCGGGCGGCCCTCCGCACGCGGCCAAGAGCGTGCCGGCTGCGAAAGCGGTGCCTAGGCTGAACTTCATCGGGAACTCCGTATGTCAACGCTAGCATGCGCGGGCGCGGGCCGCCAGCGGTTCAACGGGTCCTGAGTCCCCGTCCGGTGCTGCATGGTTCACAGGAAGTGGCCCCCAGGGTCCATCAGGCACTGGGCTGCCGCGGAGGGCAGTAACCCCCGCCGCGCCCGTTGAAGGCGATCCAGCCCGGGGGTGGGGCTGCTTCGCGCAGAGGCAGAGACTAGCCGACCTACCTTAGTGCTCTCTGCATAGGTTTGATCCTGTATGCAGTCATCTGGTGGGATCCGCACCGCGTTCGCGAAATCGAGAGGGCCGGGCGGAGGGTCTGTGCGCCCCACATCAGCGACTCGCTGCCCGAGGCGCAAGGTTTGCGGCCCGGCCGCGGCATGATGGTCGACGGGGTCGTCGACATCCCCGGCATTCGCGGGGAACTGGAGCCGCCGATTCGGATCGAGCGGGTCTCGGACCGGCCTGCTTGCCCGGGGAGCTAGTGGATCCGCTGCATGGGATCATGAATCTAGTGGGTATTGCCGCCGACATAGTACTCATTCTCGCGGCGGGCCTGCTGGGAGGCCTGCTGGCGCACTTCCTGCGGCAGCCCCTGCTGGTCGGCTACATTCTCGCCGGGGTGCTCGTCGGGCCCCATTCCGTCGGTCCTAGCGTGGTCGAGGTCCACGAAATTGAGCTGCTGGCCGAGATCGGCGTGGCACTGCTGCTCTTCGCCCTAGGGTTGGAGCTGTCTCTGCGCGATCTGCGACCCGTGCGGCGCATCGCGCTCGTGGGGGGCCCACTCCAAATCCTGCTGACCGCCGCGGTTGGCTACATGGTGGCCCGCACTGCGCTCGGCTGGGACCACGACCCCGCGCTCTGGCTCGGGGCGATGTTCTCGCTCTCCAGCACCATGGTGGTGATCAAGACGCTCAACGAGCAGGGCGCCATGCGGCGGCTGGGAAGCCGGGTCATGATCGGATTCTTGGTGGTGCAGGACCTAGCGCTTGCTCCGCTCTTGATCCTGCTGCCGAAGTTCGGGGACCTGCGGAGCGCCCTGCCGGACCTGGTGGAGGCGGTGCTGCAGGGCGCTGTGTTCCTGGTCGCGATGGTCTTCGTCGGCACCAAAGTCATCCCGGCCCTGCTCCGGAAGGTCGCCCACTGGCATTCCCGGGAGCTTTTCCTGGTTACGGTCGTCGTTCTCGGGGTGGGCGTCGGCTATGGCACCTACCTCCTCGGGCTGTCCTTCGCTCTCGGTGCGTTTGTGGCCGGCATCGTGCTGAGCGAGTCCGAGTTCAGCCACCAAGCCCTCAACGAGATCGTGCCGTTGCGGGATGTCTTCGGGCTGATCTTCTTCGCCTCCGCCGGCATGCTTCTCAACGTCCGGTTTCTCTGGGAGCATATCGGGCTGCTGACCGGCCTCGTGGCCTTAGTCCTGCTCGTGAAGGCCTTGCTGATCGGCTCGCTGGTGCGGGTCTTCGGCTACACGGGGATCGTGCCGTGGGCGGCGGGCTTGGGCTTGGCCCAGGTGGGGGAGTTTTCCTTCGTCCTGGCCAGGGTAGGCCGCGGAGCGGGCAGCCTCGACGGCGACGAGTACGCGTTGGCCCTGTCGGTAACCCTGGCAACGATGGTGCTGTCGCCGGTTTCGGCGCGCATGGCGGGAGTGCTGCACGGGGCTTGGCGGCGGCTGCTGCCTCCGGCTACCGCCTCGCCTGAAGCGCCGCGGCCGGTCGAAGGCCTCGGCGAGCATGTGGTGGTGGCCGGCTTGGGGCGGTCGGGCAAGGCCGCCGTGCAGTGCATGCGCCAAGTTGGCCTGCCGTTCGTCATTGTGGACCTCAGCCATCGCAAGGTTGAGGACGCACGCAACGAGGGGCTGGAGGCGATCTGGGGCGACGCGTCCCGCAAAGTGGTCCTGGAGGCCGCCGGGGTCCAGCGGGCCCGCCTATTGCTGCTGGCTTTGCCGGATGCGGTCGGAACCAGGCTGGCGGTCGAGGAGGCGCGCAAGCTGAATCCCTCCCTCCATGTGGTGGCGCGGGCGGTCAGCCAGGAGCATGTCGCCGAACTCGGCGACATCGGCGTCTACGAAGCCGTGCAGGCGCAGTTCGAGGCCGGTTTGGAGCTCGTGCGCCAAGTGCTGGTGCATTACTCGATCCCGACGCACGAAATCCTGCACTTCTGCGAAGTGGTGCGCGGCGAACACTACCAGCCGCTGCGGCCGGGACCGCTCTCACATCGCTACATGGAGCTAGCGAGCCACCTCAAGGAATCAGGTGACGCCGTGGAACTCGACTGGGTGACGGTGCCGCCCTCGTCGGCCGCGGTCGGCCAGTCGCTGGGCCAAGTCAACCTCCGCGGCGCAGGCGGTGCGCTGGTGGTGGCGATTCTCCGCGGCGGGAACATGACGCAGAGCCCGCCTTCCGACTGGACGCTGGAGCCGGAGGACATGCTGGCGGTGTGCGGCACGCATGCCCAGCGCGACGCGGCGCGAGCCTGGGTCGAGCGCTCCGGCGAAGCCTTTGGGGGCGGGGGAGTTTAGCCATTGCGGCCGGACCATGGGGGCTCCCGGGAGGCGCTTACAGCAAGAGCCCTAGTTCGATGGGGTCGCCGGGTCTTGCGGGCATTCTTGGTCGCGCTTAGCCGCGCCCTGCTGCGGTCTTCCGAGCCCAGTCCGGACCCTGGCGACCCCGCCTGATTCCTAGCCCTAGGAGCCTGTTGATAAAGTCCCTGGGATACGATTTCCGTCGCGGAATCACGTGCGAACCACCGGTTTGCGCCTGTTGCAGGGCCTGCAGGAGTCGTTTTATGGTCATTGCAGGGCTCTGCAAGGAGTTGCTGGACAGGCTTCACGGCCGCTGGGGACTTTTTCAGCAGGCTCTTAGGGCCGCTCAGGATAGCAAGCCGCTGAAGGGCGCTGCCTTGCGCGGAAGGCGGCTGTCGAAATCCCGCGCCGCACGCGGGCGCTCTCCGCGGAGCCGGGCGCGCGTGCGGCTGCCGGCTCAATCCCCGGACGCCGGCTGGGGCTCCGCGGCCGGGCTGCTGGCTAGCCACAGCCGCCGCAGCCAGTGGCCCAAATTGTCGAGGACCACGTAGTACGTCGGCAGCACGATCAGCGTGAGGACGGTCGCAGCCATCAGCCCCCCCATCACCGTCCGGGCCAGCGGGAAGTAGCTCAGGCCCATCAGGCCGCCGCTGCCCCAGGCCAAGGGGATCAGGCCGACGACGGTCGTTGCCGCGGTCATGCAGATCGGTCGGAAGCGCTCCTCGCAGCCCCGCAGGATCGCAGTGCGCCGGGGGAGGCCCCCGCGCCGAAGGTTGTTGATGTGGTTGATCAGCACGATCCCGTTGTTCACCACGATGCCGATGAGGATGATGATCCCGACCTGTGCCATCTGATTGAACGGAGTGCCCGTCGCCAGCAGGAACGCCACGATGCCGACGACCGAGAAGGGCAGCGACAGCATGATTGCGAAGGGGTGCAACACCGATTCGAACAGCGCGGCCATCACGAAGTAGACCATGACCAGAGCCAGCAGCATGTTGAAGGCGAAATCCGCGGCGTCCTGGTTCATCCGGTTGGTCCAGAAGCCGAAGCTCCACCCGTATCCGGCCTCGTAGGGCAGGCTGTCGAGCACCTCCTGCAGGACTTCGCGCCCTTCCTCCTGCCGCGAGCCGCGATACACAGCGTTGATTTCGGTGTATGTGCGGCGGTTCTCCCGGGCAATCTGGCCGGGCACCTGCTCCAGGCGCAGGTCCGCGACTTGCCCGAGCAGGATCTGCGCCCCGTCCCGGCCCGCGCCGACCACCACTGCCTTGAGGTCCTCGATGCTCTGCATGTCGGCGGGGTCGAGGCCCACCCAGACCTCCACCTCTCCCTCCGCCGTCTGGAAGCCGCGCATGCGCTGGGAACGGACGGTGAGGCCGAGCACCTGCGAGACCGTCCGCGGCGACAGGTCGTACTTGCGGGCTAAGTCGCGGCGCAGCCGCACGCGCACCTCTTCCCGAGCCCCGGCCAGGTCGGTGTACACCTCCGACATGCCCTCCCGCTGGAGCAGGAGCTGGCGCGCTTGGCGCGCCAGCTCGTGGAGCACGGCCGGATCCTCGCCGTAGATGTTCGCCCCGATCCAGTTGCGGTCCGCCCCGCCGGCTTGGTCCAACTGGATCCGAGCCCCGGGAATCACCGGCAAGCCTTCGTTGATCGCCTTCCGGATGGCCGGCAGCTCGTCGCCTGCCAGGCGCTCCGTGTCCAGGTACGCCCGGGTCCAGGCTTCGTTGTTCCGGTAGCCGCTCGAGGTCGAGGTGATCTTGAGCCGCTCCTGATTCTCGTGGAGGAAGCGTTCGACCGGATTGACGAAGTCTTGTTCGATCTTGGCGTAGTGGTAGTTCTCGCTGAACTCGTAGCCGATCCGCAACGACGCCACAGCGTTGGCGTCCGGCGAGTTGTTCGGCACGACGTTGTCCAGCGTCCAGTACGCGGCGCACAGCACCAGCGGGACCACGAGCAAGCCCATGAGGTAGGGCCGGTCCAGGTGCCACCGGACGAGTCCGAGGTAGCGCGGCATGAACCCTGCCTCGGCGCCTGCGGGCGCGCCCGGCTTCCCCCGTCTCCGCCGCAGGGATTGCGCGGGCGCCGCCCCGAGCCTGAGCAACCAGCGGCCGAGCCGGGTCCGCGGACCGGCGCCTGCCTTGAGGAACTTGGCGGCGGCCAGGGGGATCAGGGTGAGGGAGATGAAGAGAGAGCAGAGCAGGGCGAAGATGATCGAAACGCCCACATGGCTGAGCATGATCGAGATCTGCGATTCCGAGTCGAACATCAGTGGCACGAAGATGATCATCGTGGTCGATGTCGCGGCAATGACCGCCACCGTCACCTCGCCCGCTCCCCGACGCGCCGCCGCCCGCGCCTGCTCGCCCCGCTCGAGTCTGCGGAAGATCGACTCCAGCACGACCACGGCGTTGTCCACGAGCATCCCCGCCGCGAGCATGAGCCCCATCATCGTGAGCGTGTTGAGCGTCGCTCCGTAGAAGTACAGGAAGCCGATCGCCGTCACGACCGAGAAGGGGATGGCGAGCCCGACCGCGAAGCTCGCGTCCAGCCGCCGCAGGAACGCAAACAGCACCAGCACGGCGAGCGCCGCGCCGATGGAGCCTGCCTGCAGCAGCTCGCTCAGGCCGTTGCGGATCTCCTCGCCGGCGTTGTGCCACCAGCGCACGGCCAAGCCCGCCATCGCCGGGTCGTCCTTCCACTTGGCGAACTGCGCCAGGACCGCTTCGACCGCTTCGACCGTATTGGCTTCGGAGGTTTTCTGGATGGCGAGCCCGACTGCGTAGTTGCCGTTGTGGTGTCGGCCCGAGTTGCGGGGGCGCTGGTCGAAGACTACGTCGGCCACATCGCTCAGGACCAAGGTGCGCTGGCCGATGGGGAACTGGGTGATCTCGTCAAGGGAGCGCAGCGTGCCCTTGGTCACCGCCGAGTAGCGGTAGCCCCCGTCGGAGACGCGGCCGAGGGATAGGTTGAGGTTCGACCCGTTGACGGTTCGAAACAGCCGGCCCACATCCACGCCGTACCGCTTGATGTCGTCCAGCCGCAGGTAGATGTCGATCTGCTTGCGCTCCGTGCCCCACAGCTCGACATTGCCGACCCCGGGGATGCGCTCCAAGGGTTTCTTGACCCGAGCGTCCAGGAAGTCGTAGTTGGTGCGGAGGTCGATGTCGGCCGAGAGGGTGCCCTCCAGCACCGGAATCTCGTCCGTGGAGAAGTTCCGGATCTCGATCATCCGCAGGTCGTCGGGCAGGTCGGCCCGGATCTGGTCGATCTTCTCGCGGATGTCCGCGCGCAGCATCGAGGTGTCGGCTTCCATGCCGCAGAAAATGTGCAGGAAGACTCCTCCCGCGCTGGAGCGGGAGCTCATGCGCTGGATGCCGGGGACCGTGGCGAGGGCCTCCTCCAGCGGCTTCGCGATCGATTCGAGGTTCTGGCTTGGGGTGGCGTTGCCGTATTCGGCCACCACGATCAGCACGGGCGCATCGAGCGACGGCATCAGCATCAGCGGGATGCGGACCACGGCGATCGCGCCCATGACCAGGATCGACACGAACAGCATGCAGATCGTGACCGGCCTGCGGATCGATAGCGCGGCGAGCCGTTCGCCCGAGGCACCGGACTGTGAGGGGCTCTCCATTGGCTGCTCGCCCTGCTACTGCGAAACCAGAGGGTCCAGGCCTGTCTGGACCGTGTTGAGCGCGGCCTCGGGCGGTGCCTTCGCCGCTGCGGTGGCCTTGCGGTCCACCAAGTCGTAGACCACCGGGATGAGGATCAGAGTCAAGGGGGTGGACGAGAGCAGCCCGCCGATCACAGCCACGGCCATCGGGGCCCGCACCTCGTCGCCCTCGCCCCAGCCGAAAGCCATCGGAGCCAACCCCAGCAGAGTGGTGAGCGACGTCATCAGGATCGGGCGCAGACGGACCTGGCCCGCTTGGAGCAATGCGTCGCGCTTGGCCAGACCCTGCGCCCGCAAGCGGTTCGTGTAGTCGACGAGCACGATGGCGTTGTTGACGACGATGCCCGCCAGCACGATCACGCCGAGGAGGACCACCACGCTCAGGGGCGTGCCGCTGAGCGCCAGAGCGAGCACGACTCCGACGAGGCCCAGCGGAACGGTCAGCAGGATGATGAACGGGTGGAGCAAGGACTCGAACTGCGAGGCCATCACCAGATAGACGAGGAACACCGCTAGGCTCAAGGCGAATCCTAGGCTGCGGTACGACACTTCGAGTTCCTGGTTCTGGCCGCCGACTGTCGCGGTTGCGTTGACGGGCAGCTCGGTGCCGAGTTCGGCGAGAGCGGCGCGGATCTCCTCCGAGGCGCTGGTGAGGTCCCGACCGCTTAGGTTGGCGCTGACGACCGCCGCCCGCTGCGAGCGGATGCGACGGATCTCGGCCGGGCCCCGGGAGCTCTCGACAGTGGCTACCTGGTCGAGCCGGATGGGCACGAACGGCCTCTGCGGGCCTTGGCCCCGGAAGCCCTCTCCCGTGTCCTGGGCGCTGCGCTGGTCGGCTTGGTTGCCCCAGCGGCCATCGCGCTCCGTCGCGGTGCCGGTATTCCCGCCTTCGGAGTTGCCTTGCGTGCTGTTGATGACCATGCTCTTGATGTCCGCGATGGCATCCCGGTTGGCCTGACCGACTTGCACGAGGATGTCGATCTGGCGGTCCCCTTCGCGATAGCGTGAAGCCACGTCTCCGCGGATCTTGTTTCGCAGCACATTGGCGATCTGCTCTTCTTGCAGACCAAGGCGGCTTAGGCGCTCGCGGTCGAAGCGGACTTGCACCTCCGGGTTGCCGAGGCGGGTGGTCGTCTCGATGTCGCGCAGGCCCTCGATCCGGGCCAGACGTGCGGCGATGAGCTCCGCGGCGGCTCGCTGGTCCTCGATTTCGTAGGCGTAGATCTCCACTTCGACCGGAGTCTTGAAGCTGAGCAGCGTCGGTCGGCTCACGGTGTGGCTCGCCTCCGGGTAGAAGGCGATGACGTCGCGGACCCTCTGGATCGCCGCCTGCTCTGCGGCCTTGTCGTTGCGGTCGCGCATCACCACGTGCAAGGTGCCCACGTTCTCCTCGAGCGCCCCGCTGGCGAACTGGTTCTCCTGGCTGCCGCCGACGCTCGAGAAGACTGTCTGGACCTCCGGGATCTCCCTCGCGGCCCTCTCGACACGGCGGACGATACGGTCGGTCGCTTCGAGCGGACGTCCCTCCGGCAGGGTGATCTCGACCGAGAACTCCCCTTGCGTGAGGGGAGGGATCAGCTCCGCGCCGAGGAAGGTGCCGCACAGCGCCGCCAGGGCGACCGCGCCGCAGACCGTCGCAAACACGGTGCCCTTGCGATGCAGGGAAGCCTCGAGCAGGATGCTGTACTGCGCCGCCAGCCTCTCGAACACCCGTTCCAGAACGTCCAGCCACGGGTCCAGCCCGCGCTTGGCGAAGGCCGCGACCGCGTGCAGCGCCCGGCGCAGGTCGGAGGCGACGACTTGAGGGACCTCGCGAGCGACGAACCGCAAGGCTTGCGCCACGCTGCGGAGCACGCGGTTGCGAGGCTCGCGCTGGGGCTCGCCGGAGATGTCCGCCGCCAGGGCTTCGGCGCTCTTCATCTCGGTGGCCAGCAGCATGGGGATGACCGTCAGCGCCACCGCGAGCGAACCGAGCAGCGAGTAGGTAATGGTCAGGGCCTGGTCCTGGAACAGCTGGCCGGCGATGCCCTCGACGAACACCAGGGGCAGGAACACGGCCACGGTCGTCAGCGTCGACGCCATGACCGGCGTTGCAACCTCGCTCGCCCCGGTGTAGACCGCACGGGCCTTCGGAATGCCGGGCTTCCGGTGCCGATGGATCGCTTCCAGCACCACGATGGAGTTGTCGACCAGCATGCCCACGCCGAGGGCGACACCTCCCAGCGACATGATGTTGAGGGTGATGCCGGTCTGGTACATCGCCGCGAAGGTGGCCATGACGGACACCGGGATGGACAGGGCGATGATCACCGTGCTGCGGCCGTCGCGGAGGAAGACGAATAGGACGAGGGTCGCCAGCAGGCCGCCGAGCACCGCAGCCTGCAGCACTTTGTCCACGCTGCCCGCGATGAAGCTCGCTTGGTCGAACACCACTGCGGTCTCGACCCCCTGTGGATACGTCGACTCCTTACGCAGAGCCCCGAGCAGGTCGTGGACCGCCGCCGAGACCGTCACGGTGTTGGCGTCGCCTTCCTTGTAGACTGCGAGCTCGACGCACTCATCGCCGTTGTATCGGGTGATGATGTCGCGCTCCTTCGATCCGCGCCACACCTCCGCGATGTCCCGCAGGACGGTCTTGCGTCCGCCACGGTCGGCGATGACGATGTTGCGGATCTCTTCGACCGAGCGGAACTCGTTGACCATGCGGACCATGTAGTTCATGTCCAGGTCGTACAGGCTGCCACTGGCCCGGTTGAGGTTCTCCTGCTGCAGGATGTCGGTGACGCGCGTGATGGGGATGCCAAGCTCGGCGACGCGCTTCTCGTCGATCTCGATGCGGATCTGCTCCTCGCGGCCCCCGGACACCTTGACGGCGGCCACGCCCTGCACAGCCTCCAGGCGCTTCTTGAAGTCTCGCTCCGCGATGTCCCGCAGCCGCGCTAGGCTCAGGCCCCCGTGGACCTGGACCCGCAGGATCGGATCATTGGCCGGGTCGAACCGGAGGATGACCGGGCGCTCGGCGTCTTCGGGGAACTCGATGAGGTCGAGCTTCTCGCGAACCTCCACGCCGGCGAGGTCCATATCGGTGGCCCAGTTGAATTCCAGGACGACCTCGGACTGGCCGGGCCTGGACACCGACGCGATCCGGTTCAGGCCCTGCACTACGCCCACCGCCTCCTCGACAGGCCGGGTGACGAGCGACTCGATCTCCTCGGGAGCTGCGTCCTCGTAGTCCGTCTGGACCGTCAGGGACGGATACGAGATGTCCGGCAGCAGGTTCAGCGCGAGCCGGTCCAGCGAGACGAAGCCGAATAGAACGACGGCCACGACGGCCATCGTGACCGTGACGGGCCGCCGGATAGCTGTGCGTATGATCTGCAAGCGTTCGTTTCCCCGCGGGACTGCTGAGCGGACTCAGGCGCCTTGGCTGGCACCTCAATTCATGGCTGCTCTCTCCGAATTGACGGGTCTGGCGGATTCCTCTGCCGGGGGAGGGGCTTCGTCGTTGGATACGGCTCGCGTCTTATCGCCGTCCTTAAGCTTCCCCTGGCCGGCGACAACCACGGTGTCCCCTGCGTTGATGCCGGAGCGCACCTCGACCGACGCCCCATCCTGGTAGCCCAGTTCGACCGCCTTGCGCATGGCGACTGCCACAGCGTCCACCACCACCACGAAGGTTTCGCCGTCCTCCTCGAGCACGGCCTGCTGCGGGATCAGCACGGCGCCTTCCCGCGTGTCCGTCTGGATCTGGACGCGCACGAACGCTCCCGGGCGAAACGCCGAGTTCGGCGGCCGGAGGCTGGCCGTTACCTTGACCGTGCCGGTCTCTTCGTCCACTACCGGACTGATTCGCTCGACGACTCCGACCGCCTGTTCGTCGTCTGCCGGTCCGAGCTGGTACTCAACCGGCTGGCCCGCCCGAACGAGGCGCGAATCGTGCTCCGCTAGATGCACATCCGCAAAAAGGGTGGAGAAGGCCCCGAGCTTGAACAAAGTGTCGGTTGGCCTGACCGTCTGGCCCAGTTCAACGGTGCGTTCCGTGATGCGGCCCGCAAAGGGGGCTGTGATAGCCGTCTGGTCGATCTGCAGCTGGACCTTGCGGATCTCGGCCTCGAGCTCGGTGATGCGATGCTCGCTCTCGCGCACGGTGGACTCCGTCACGCGCCGCTCGTGCAGCAGGTCCTCGATCTGGTGGCGCTCCACCGCGACTTCGGACTCGGCTAGGAGGCCTTCGGCCAGCGCCAGCTCGTTGCGGTCGAGTTCGACTTGCTTGTTGCGGATCTGCGTTGCGGTTTGCTCGCGGCGAATCTTGGCCGACTCGAGCTGAATTTTCGTCTGGGCGAGGCGCTGCTCCGCGAGAGCCAAGTCGATCCTCAGCTCGCGGTCGTCGAGCGAACACAGGATGCGCCCTTTGGCGACGGCGTCTCCCTCTTCCACCTGGACGGCCATGACCACTCCCTCGGCCCGCGCCGCGATGTCGATTTCCCGCTGGGCGCGAAGGTTGGCCGTCGAATCCAGGGAGTGTGCGATCGGGCCTCGCTCAGCGACTTGCACTGTGACCGGGATGGCGTCGGAGTCGGCTTCGGCGGCTGCCTCGTTCTCGCTGGACTGCTCGCCCAGCGCCTCGTTGCCGAACGCAGCCCAGGCTAGGTAACCGGCTGCGCTGACCATGCCCAACAGGATCAGGAACAAATAGACCTTGCCACGCATATTCATGTGCTTCGCCTCAGTCAGGCCCCTTGCCGGGCACTACGCATCTCATGCAATAGGACGCGGGGAACGCGTTAGCGTTAACCGGCGGCGACCTCTCCCACTTCCTCGGGCCTTAGCCCGCTCCGACCCGTAAGACACGATTTCGGCCGAATTCGTTCCATCTGCCACCGAGCCGTGCCCGACACGCGCTGGGCCGGCGCGGCGGTTCCGGCTCTGGTTCTGGACATGGTCGTGGTCGGCCTCGGAGGTCTCCGGACGGGAGGCGTCGCAGGCTAGCGCCTAGGCCACCGGTGCTAGGGGTGCGGTTGCTACCTTGTCAAACTGCGCGGAGGAGGGCCGCCTACGCACGGCGAGCCAAGCCTGCTCCTAGATCTCAGCATAACGGCTACTGGCACGTGCCGCTGCAGCGTGGCTGTCACTACGGCACACTGAACACAGGGATGTTGTCGCCAGCAAGGTGTCGCTGGCGGAATGGCAGATTGATCCCGGAGCCGCAGCGGAGGGTTCGGCTCCCGGCCACGCCGTGACGGGGGAGGCGGCTAGGAGCCCGTTGAAGTAGTTCGGCTTTGGCTTCGGCGTCGGCCTGGAGGGTGGAGTAGGCGGGTCTCAGGCCGCAGCCAGTGCCGCTGGCTAGGCGAGTGGGGGAGGTCCTCCCCTCTACGGGGCTGTCCAGGCCCGCAGCAGCCCATGCCGGGCCACCTGGAGGGCGTTGCGGAGCCTCTGGGGGACGCCCACGTGTGCGGTGCGGCGGTCCTGCAGGCTCCGGGGCGCACCTGTCCCCGGCAACGACCGCAGCAGCACCCCAGGTAGTGCCCGCAGGCCTCCTCCAGCAGCCGCTGGCGTAGGTTGTCCTGCACTCGCAGGCACACCCGGCGCAGCTTCCGGTGGGCTTCCCCCGCCGCCCGCTCAGCCTCCTGCCCCGCTGGGCTAGCCCTTGTTCGCCACTGCCGTCCGCGGGCGCTCGCACGCGGTCCGGCCGCAGCGGCTCCAGCAGCATCGTCTTCGCCTGTCCCGCCTAATCCGGGCAGCGCCCGGGGGAGCACCCGGAGCCCCGGCTGCGCCCCGTCCCACCTCCAGCCCGTGCGCTGCTTAGTCCACAGTGCCTCGGCAGCGGCTCGGAGCCCCGAACGTCTCGGCCAGCTCCAGGGTGCGCCCCTACTCCGCCTGTCCGTCCGCGCTCAGCCGGCGCAGGTGGGCCGCCAGCCCGGACGAGCCCCGGTGCGCCCACCCCGCGCCCGCCTCCAGCAGCAGCAACCGGGGGTTGTGCGCCACCCGGTGCAGCCGCCGGAACCGCAGCTCCCGGGACCAGCCCAGCCACCTTTCGTGTGGCTGGCATTCGAACCTGCCCGTTTGCCCGTCCCCTAGGGCCAGCCACCTCCCGCGCCATGTGGCCCCGGAGGGCAGGGCGCGCCTGCGAATTGCTGGAAGCCGGTATCGTGCCGCTCGTCCGCCAGGCGGTCCCCCTCCGGCCGCTCGAGCGGCCGCACCAGGCGCACTGGCACCTCGCGCATGTTGGGAACCCCGCCGCCCCGGGCGGTAAGGGCTGCCCTGCTGGTGCTCTCCCTTCTCCTGACCAGCAATCGATGCAAAAAGCCAGCCCCTGCGCCTGACTCCTACACTGCCTGTTTCCTAGGCTCAAGAAAGCAGTCGTGGATGCCGAGGGTGGTGGGCTGACAGCGTGAGCGCGGAACTGATTAGCGTCCTGACCGTGGGTGTGGGCCTGTTCCGGTGCGCTGGGTCGGCAGAGCCGGCGGCGTGAGGGTCGCCGCCGCCGAAGCGGCCTGAGCCTGAGGCCGAGCAGGCCGCTAGCGGCGATCCGCCGCTGATTTTGGATGTCTACGGCGGCGGCGAGGATGGCCGCTAGGCGGCCTAAAGCGCCGCCTGCGGGGTTCTTGAACATATGGAGCGTATAGAAAATTGGCCTAGCGCTCAAGTCGCCAGGCCGATGCCTGACCAGCCACCACCCGTCGATCCTGACGACCGGCCCGTCTTCGAGGCGCTGCTGGCCGCAGGGGTCGAGCCCGGTCTAGCCTAGTACTGCGTTGCAGAGGGTCCGCGACGTGGCTGCCGCCAACCTCATCGTCCAGTTCAAGGCCGAGCTCGGTGCCAAGATCGACGCGCTCGGCGCGGCGCGAGACGGCCACGGCGCAGGCGGCCGAGATTCGGGCGCAGCGCTGGATGGTGGGCGCGATCCTGGCGCTGCTGGCTGCCCTGCTGGGCCTGGGCTTGTTCAACAGCTTCCTGGCCCCGGCGCAGACCGCCGCAGTTCCGCCGCAGCCAGTGATCGTGGTGCCGACGACTCCGGCACCGGCCGCGATGTCCGCTGCAGCCGCGAACTAGTGTCCGCCAGAAACTCCCGTTTCTGGCGGAAATCTGCGAAATATGTAGGGTTTCTGGGCGTGATTGCGGCGCGATCCGGCGGCGACGGACGCGTCCGGTGGGCTGCGGGCAGAGGAGCAGCGAGCAATCCAACGGGATGTCCTGTTGCCGAGGACAGGAGCACCTAGCCGTCTGGCAACGGCTCGCCATCCGGTGGGCTGACGAGGAGCGGCTGGTCAGGCGGCGCGGCGGAGCCGGCGGCGCTCCCGCTGCTGCAGGAGCGACCCGAGGCGATGCGGGTTGGCCGCCAGGGCGACCGTGCGCGCGAGCCCGTCCGCGCCGCGGCTGCGCACCCGGTCGAGTCCGCGAGGCTCCAGTCCGTGGATGGCGGACCCGATCGCCGGATGCGTCCGCCGTGAACGACGCCTCCGCTGCCCGCTCACGTTTGGCCTGCGACAGATACTTGCTGGAGAAGATCGCTGAGGGGGCAGCCGGAAGATTCTGTTCGTGGTCGGCAATGACAGGCCGCAGCAGAGCTCTGTTTGCAGCCGCCCTACTCGCCTCCATGCAATCCGGCCGAACGGCTAGGGACCTTGGTCCAGCGTCGGTTCAGCCGCCAGCTGAGCAAGACCAAAGCACAACAGCTGCGGGCCAACCTGGAAGCTGCCTGCCAGTCTTTGCTAGGAGCCCTGGAAGAGGTGCAAGCCTTCTGGCGAGCAACAGACTGCTAGTATATTCTTGCCTGCATTCTGAGGACGCGACTTTGGCACTGAAAAGCACCAAGGGTCGAGGCCGGGGGTGTTTGGCTCCAGCGGCTGCTCGCCGCCTGGCCGTTATTCCCTGCGAGCCTTGAGCGCAGCGAGTTCGGCTTCCAATTCCCGTCGGGCATGCGCCGCGGCATCCCGCTCAGCCTCAGCTGCCCGCCTGGCCTTTGCCTCCGAATCCCGTTCAGCCTCAGCCGCCCGCCTGGCCTTTGCCTCCGCCTCCCGTCCGCGCTCCGATTCGACATGGCCGAGCAGGTCTTTCCCGGTGACGGGATCGCGCAGCCGCGGCAAACCGTCGGCCACCCGAAACCCCAGCCCCAGGACCGCACTGGGGTACTCCCAGGCAGAGCCGAGCAGCCGCTGGGGCCGGATCTCCGCGTAGCGCCCGCGCCGTAGCCGGTAGCCCTGCAGCTGCGGCAGCCGGCGCCGCGGCTCCGGGGCGAAGAGCCAGTACTCCAGCACGCCGATGGCGGCGTAGAGCGCCAGCTTCTCGCCCCGGTCTTTCCAAAAGGTCGAGCGCGACGAGACCTCCAGCACGAAGTCGGGCGGCTTGCCCACCTCCCAGACCTTGTACGAGTCCCGCGGATGCCGCCGCACGCCGAAGGCGGCGAACACGTCCGGGCTGAGGGTCCGCTTGGGGTTGCCCTCGGCGTAGTAGAGGCCCATCTCCATGGCCACGAAGGCGTCCCGCCGGCGGCGGAAGCGGGCTCGGAGGCCATTGAAGACATAGTCCGCGGCGTGCGTGTGGGGGGAACGTGGCGGTGAAGATGAGCCCATCGGTTGCGGGGTACACCGCCTCCCGCCGCTGCGGCTCGGGCTGCGCGACGGGGCCCTCGCGGGGCCGGCGCGGCCGAGGTGGCCCCGCCGACTTTGGAGGAGTCTGGCGCAGGGGAGGGGGCTGGAGGGTTGCGGGCTTCGCCATGCAGGGGCGCGGGACCGGACCGCCCGCGCTGTAGTGTAGCAGCTTGGAACTCCATCGCCGAGCACGCTGGGCCGCGCGCCCACGACTGATTCTTGAGAGGCTAGGAGACAGGCAGTGCAGGAGTTAGGCGCAGGGGCTGGCTTTTTGCGTCGATTGCTGGTCAGGAGCAGGGATGGCACCCGGAAGGCAGCCCTGCCCGCCCGAGGTGGCGGTCCCCCTGCGCGGCGAGGTGCAGGTGCGCCTAGTACCGCCGCCCGA
>CBDBZZ010000028.1:0-15995 GCA_965213745.1 Bryobacterales bacterium
CGAGCTCCTTCGCCTGCTGGACGAGAACACGTTTCAGCGCCGGCAGTCGTTTGACGACATCTTGGAGGCGAACGGACCATTGGCCCGCACCCGCAAGTTGATTCTCTCGACTCGGGTGGTAGCCCTGATGCCGAGACACGGGACGCCGTGGAGCAGGAGTTGCTGCGCGCCCACAGACACCGATTGCTGGCGGGGAGCCGGCAACTGGCGGCGCTGATCGGTGAGCGGGTGTGGAGCGAAAACTTGATGCAACCCGACGTTAGAGCCCGGTTGGCGGAGCGACTGGATCGCGTGAATCTGCTCAGTCACGTGATGACCCGGACGCGCAAGCGGGATGTCCAGGAGCGCCGCGTCGTACGGGTTGTCAACGCGCTCGACGTCCCACTCAGCGAGCCTGAACGAGGCTTCTACAGACCCGAGCAAAAGTAATGTTACGGTTACGCACCCATTGCCTTGACACCCACGCCCATGATCCTCGAATCGATTCGGACGGCAATCACAGATCCTTTTGCCATCCTCTGCCTCACTAACTCCCCAAGGAACATCATTCGAGAGTATGTAGTCAGGCGCGTCCTCAGCGGCGAGTTCGCGGCCTCCGTTGCTCGCTCCGTGCCGTTCTCAACAGGCACCGTCTTCCGCTGGGTCGCACGCTACGGTAGCGGTGGATTCGCCAACCTCCAGGACCGCCGGAAGAGTGGCAGGCCGAGGCAAGGGACAGAGGAGCATTCCAAGTGGATCTGCCGGACAGTCTTGGACAAGGCACCGGAGCAGTGCCAGTTCGAGTTCGCTCTCTGGACGGCCCCGCGCTTGCGCCCAGCGTTCTACCAGAAGTTCCAGGTGCGGCTCAGCGAGTGGACGGTGCGCCGGATGCTGCGGGCTGCCGGGCTCCCTCCGCAGCGGCCGCAGCGCCGGGCCGCGCAGTCCGAACAGGGGGATGTGGCCCGGTGGAAGAGCGAGGGATTCCGCCGGCTGGCGAAGCGTGCCCAGGAGTTAGGCGCAACCATCGTGTTCGCTGACGAATCCGGGCTGCATGCCCACTGCGTGTACGGACGGACTTGGGGCAAGCGGGACAAGACCCCTGTAGTGCGAGTCGCGAATTCGAGGTTCCGCCTGAATATGTTCGCCGCGATCAGCCCGGACGGGGGCCTGCACGCCCTGGTTCACGCAGGGAGGGGCACAGCGGAGGTATTCTGCCAGTTCCTTGATCCAGTGCTGCGGGAGGTCGGGGGGGGGGGGGGGGGGCTGCTGCTGGTGGTGGGCAACTGCAGCATCCACAAGGCGCAGGCGGTGCGGGTGTGGCTGGTGGGTCACGCGGGGGAGTGCGAGATCTATTATCAGCCGACGTATGCGCCGGAGATGCATCCGGTGGAACTGACGTGGGCGCTGGTCAAGAGAGAGGTCAGTCGGAAGGTGAGCCGGACGAAGGGGGAGATGCGTGCGCATCTGGAGGCTGCATTCCGAGCATTAAAAGAGTCGCCGGAACGAGTGCGGGCGTTCTTTCGCGAAGAGGACTGCCAGTATATACTCGCATGAATTTCGATCGCACGACTTTTGCACGGGTCAGTAAACCTCGCGAGATGTCCATTCCGGGTGCTCGATGACACGGCGGTAGTAGTCGATGACATACAGAGCGCCGTGGGGGCCGGCGAAGAAGTTCACCGGGCGGAACCAAGCGTCCTTGGACGCCAGGAACTCTCGATCCGGGTGCAAGCCCTTCGCCAAGAATGACGTGTGCCGGGGCGGCCACGTGTGGGCCGGCACGGCATTGTGTGCTAGCTCGGCGAGGAAAGCGATGTTCTGATACGCCGCAGGAAACGCCCCTCTCATATAGAAGGTGATGCCGCAGGCCGAGGTGATGCGGCCGAAGTTCTCCAAGCCCGGCTCCTTGCGGGAAGACTCAGGGCGCTCGGTGACAAAGGACACGTGCCTGTCTTCGGACAGATCCTGCATGACCGCCGTGAGCAGGAGGTCGGGGTTGCGTTCCAGATAGCGTCTGGCGATGACTTCGTGACGTCCTGTGTTGGGATTGTTGACTCCGAAATGCCGGCTCCACACATCAAAGTTCTGACCGTGCTGCGAAGTGCCAGAGAGGCGTTCCAGTTCATACGTATCAGGACGGAAACGAAGGTTCCGCCCTTGCGGGTCCAGGGGAGGAATGTCGTCTCGATCGGGAAACCAGATGGGAGTGCCCTGATCCCAGAACTGGTCAACGAACACCCTGGCGTCTGTCGGCCTTTCGTGCGCCAGGTGAATCCAGTTGTCCAAGCCGTAAATGGGTGTGTTGACGGTATGTTGTGGATTGGTGAACGCAAAGCCCTCCAAGACAACGCGCTTGATGTCGGCCGTGCCGTCTTGGTCGGTATCCTCCATGTACCAGACATAGGGGGCGTCCGTCACCAGGATTCCTTGCTTCCAGCGCATTACTCCGGTCGGCATCGTGAGCTGGTCCGCGAACAGGCTCGAGGTGTCAGGAATCCCGTCTCGGTTCAGGTCCTCGAGCAGCTTGACCCTTCCCAAGACACGTCCGGTTTCGAGGGGATAGCCGGAGTTCTCCACTACGTAGATGCGTCCGTACTCATCGAAATCCATCGCGACGGGGTCTGCCACATCGGGCTCATGGGCAAACACGTCCATCTGGAAACCGGGCTCCAACTGAAACGTTTCCAGGGCTTGGGTAGGACTGTACGGCCGACTCGCTTGCTTACAGTTGCATAAGGAAACTGCGGCTCCGACTGTCGCCAAGAGCACCCTGATTCCCGGGTAAAAATTCCGGCACCAGCCGGAACATCTTGTGCTACAATGACTTAGACGGTCCTCGGGGTGTCCGCGTATTTCACCTCGGGGGTGCATCTCGATTTTTTGGAGGCCCCCTTGCCCATGTCCCCCGACAGTGCTCCCACCCTGGCTTACGGCGTCTGCGACGACGACTTGACGGGCTTAGCCGGGCTCGGCGTGGTGGCCCGGCTGGCCCGGTTCCTCGGGCTGCCCGAGAAGCTGGCCGCCTCGGTCCGCCTCAAGCGCCGCCGGCGTGGTTGCAGCGACGTGCAGATGCTGCTGGCGTTGATCTACTCGGCCTGCGCCGGCGGGGGGCACCTCAACGCGGTCGACGCCTTGGGGGCCGATGAGGTCGCCCGGCAAACCTGCGGGCTGCGGGCTGTGCCCGACAGCCGGCGGCTCGGCGAATACCTGCAGCGGATGAACGAGGCAGCCCTGGAGGGGTTGCGGGAGTGCGCGCGGCTGGTCAGCCGGCGGCTGGTGCCGCTGGTGGCGCAGGCGTGCGTGCAGCGGTGGGGCTACATCCCGGTGTTCGTGGACGGCACGGGGATCGAGGTGGAGGGCAAGCTGTTCGAGAACGCCGGGCGCGGCTACAACGGCGAGAAGCAGTACTGGCTGCACTCGGTGTTCGTGGGGGTGGCGTGGGTCAGCGCCCGGCTGCACGCGGGCGGCACGGACGTGCGGGGGGATTGGCGGGAGCAGCTGGACCAGGATGTGGCGCCCTTGCTGACCGGGCGGCAGCCGGTGTGGCTGCGGGCCGACAGCGCGTACTACTGCCAGGATCTGGTGAGCTACTGCCGGCGGAAGGGCTGGGATTACTCCGTGAGCGTGACCGATCCGCGCAAAAAGGCCCCGATTCTGCGCCTGGCGGCCGCGATGGGGTTGCGGGAGGACGAGTGGGAGCCCCTGGACGCGGCGGGGAAGGAGCGGGCCATCGTGGTGGCCTACCGGCCGGCCCGGTGGCCGGAGGAGCAGGTGTATGTGGTGATCCGGCGCGACTGGGACGGGGAGCAGCGGCTGCTGGAGCCGGTGTACACGGTGATTCCGGTGAGCCGCGACCGGCTGCCGGTGGCGGAGCTGGTGCGGCGGCACCGCGGCAAGCAGGGGCAGGAGAATGCGTTCAAGGGGCCGCTGACGGACCTGGGTTTGCATCATCCGCCGTGCCGCTCGCACGCGGCGAATCAGGGTTTCTACCTGGGCGGGCAGATCGCGCAGCTGCTGCTGCGGCTGCTGCAGTACCAGGCGCTGCCGGACGCGGCGCGGCAGCACGGGCTGCGGCCGCTGATCCGGTACTTCGTGTGCAGCGTGGGGCGGCTGACGCGCAGCGCACGGCGGCTGCGGCTGCTGTTCAGCCGGGGCAACCTGTGGTTGGACTGGCTGCTGCACGCGGGGAGCCGGATGGAGCCGGGCTAGGGCTGGGGCGGCGCAGCCTGAGCCGCGTCGGGCATAGAGGCAGGGGACCGACGCGGAGCCCGCGGGGGATCGGTGCGCCCGGAGCCGGGGGCGCAGCGGCCGCGGTGCGGGTGCAGGCCGGCGCAGGGCATCTGCGCGGGGGCCCAGGTCGCTCGGCGACGGGCTGAGGGGCCCGCACCGGGTACGCCGGGCTCCCCGCTCAAGCCCTACGGCCCCCTCAACCGCCATTTCGGGAAATTAACCGGGAATCTAGGCAAGAGCACGGTGTGCCAGGACACGGCGCACGGATGGATCACTATCGTTCCTCCATTGGATTGCGGATTCCCGATGCAGGGCTCTTCGCACCATGAGGCTACGCCTCGCTGATCGCCCGGCGCAATGCTTGGTGGAAAAGAGGTGCTCGGCGGCACGACCTCGACAAGCGCCGTGGGTTGGCATTGAGTCGACGACCCGGTTGCTGCCAATGGCAACCTTGGTCCATGGCAGTAAGGTCGGCAGCGGCGGCAACTCCGTATGTCGCCCAGACAGGCCGGGCGAGCCGCACCGGCACTCACCCGCCCCAGCAAACGCTGCGCTTGTTCAACGGCCAGCTGATTGGCATCCGGGCGGGTCGCCGACCGGTATCTCGCGATTGCGCGTTGACGATCCCGCGTCGATCGCTGCTAGGGCCGCCGGATTCCGCTGATCGCCGCCGTCGCCGCAGCGGCGACGCTGGCATCGTCACCGTGCCGCAGCTTGGCCAGCGCGGTCAGCGCCTTGGGATCGCGCCGCCAGCCGATGGAATTGATGACCCCGACAAGCAGGCCGCCTTCCAGGTTGCCGAGCGCTCCGCGCAACGCTAGGTCGACCGAGGGCCCGGGCATCGGTTCGAGCGCCGTGCGCGCATAGTGGGAAAGTCTGGGGTCGCGCAGCAAGACCGCCAAGGCCGGCACCGCCGACTCATCCCCGACCACAGCCAACCGTTGACATGCCTTGGCCTTAGAAAACTCGCTTGAATAGGGATCTTCCAGGATGCTGACCAAGTCCCCGGACCGCATCCGCATGATGTGCTGCGATTTGAAGGGGGTCGTAGCAAGTTGCTGCTCGGCGAGGCTGGTCAATTCAGCCCGAGACTGGCCGCGGAGCCGCTTGCCAACAGCTGCGGCCGCGAACCCTATCGCGAAGAGTGTGCGCCGTAACATCCTCGGCCTCCTTCTAGACCAACCGCCAAGGTTCGCGCATGGCGCGCGAGCGCATGCGATTCGCAGCGTTGCTGGCCGGAAAACTGTCGGTCGCTGGATCGAAGTCCAACTTTTCCCCGAGCTGATACGCAATGTAGGCAGCGTGGCAAGCAATGTGGGCCTGACACGCCGCCAGTGCATTCGATCGCGGTTCCTTGCGCGATTTCACACAGTTCAAAAAGTCCCGCACATGCCGCGTCGTGGCCTCCCGAGCGTCGTCAAAAGCCTTCCGATGCTGCTGCAGGCTATCCGACGTCTCGACGATTCCGGCATCTCCCGTCTGGACCCACCCCTCGTCGCCCTCGAAACGCACCGCGCAAGCGCCCAAACCCTCCCACCCGGTGTCGCGAAGAACGAGTTCCAGGCCGTCCGCATAGCGGCAGTCGACTGAATACGGAGTGACTCCGGGGGGACGGTGCGGTTCGACAAGCACCGGTGCCGTCTCGTCGAGCCCGGCCGCAGCATGGCAAAGATCGACTGTGTGCGAACCCCACTCGAGGATCCCCCCGCCATGAAAGTCGAAGTGGTCGCGCCAGCGACTCTTGACATACAGCGAGTTGTAGGGGCGCCAGGGAGCCGGACCCAGCCAGCGGTCCCAGTCGACAACGCTCTTGGGCGGCTCCGGCTCGGCCGGTAGCCAGTCGTGTGTCGTCAAGGGCGGATACCGGTTGCCTGGCGCCGCATTGGCGTGCAACTTGCGCAGCTTCCCGAGTTTGCCGTTGCGAGCGAGATTGATGCAGTACTCGAAATTCGTGCCGTTCCGGCGTTGGGTGCCAGCCTGGTAGACCCGGCCGAGCCTCTGGTACGCATCCGCCAGAACACGGCTCTCGGCGATCGTCATCGAACACGGCTTTTCGCAGTAGACATCCTTGCCCGATTTTGCGGTGAGGATTGAGAGCAGCGTGTGCCAGCGATCCCCCGTGGCGATCAGGACAGCGTCGATATCCTTGCGCGCCCAAAGGTCGAACATATCGGCATACATCTCGCAGTCGTTGTTGCCATGATGTTGATCGACCTTCGACTTGATAGCTTCGCGACGCTCGTTGCGGGCATCGCAGATCGCCCGAAACTGCACATCGTCCTGCAAGAGAAAGGATTCGAGGTCACGCTCGCCACGCCCGCCGATCCCTAGTCCAGCAAGGTTGATTCGGTCGCTGGGAGGGACAGCACCGGCCAAGCCCAAGACGCTGCCCGGTATGAACAGCGGGGCGGCTGCCTGGAACAAGCGGCGCCTAGGAAGCAAGTTGGGTGTGCTAGCCGTGCTCTGTGCGGGTTGCATGCAGTTGCTCCTTGGAACCCTACCACAACAGCACCAACTCTACCAGTCCAACCGCACCGCGATTTGAAGTCGCTGTGGATCATTGACCCGACTACGGACGACTCCCAACTGAGAGTGCTCGGCGAGATCATCGCCGATGGCTCGGAGACCCGTTCGGTGGTAGCAGCGGTCCGGCTGTTGATGCTCACCGGCTGTCGCCTGTCGGAGATCCAGAAGCTGCGCTGGGAACACATCGACCTCGATGTCGGCGGACTGCGGTTGCCCGATACCAAGACCGGCAGCCGGGCGGTGCCGCTGGTACCCTCGGCAGTGCGGTTGCTTGCCGCCCTGCCCCGCGACGAGGACAACCCGGGGGTGATCGTCGGCCACAAGCCGGGCTCACACCTCACCGACCCGCAGCATCCGGGCGTGCGCCGGCCCGGCCGATGTCCATATCCATGATTTGCGATTTGCGTCATTCCTTCGCCTCGGGCGCGCTGGTGCTCGGCGAAGGTTTGCCCATGATCGGAAAACTGCTCGGCCACATCCAGATCCGGGCCACCGCCCGTTACGCCCATTTGGCCCGCGATACCGTCAAGGCCTCCGCCGCCCGCATCGGCGACACATCAAACGGAACCTAGCGGACGGCATTGATCGCACTACCCGTGGCACATATATTCGATGATGGTCACGGAGAAAACCGTCGTCGCCCGGTGCTACTGGCTAGCCAGCGGCCGGGAACTGGTGCGCAAGTGGCTCGTAGGACTCCTTGGGGAGGATCGCAAACGGATCGGTCGGGATATCATGAAGGTGGAATTCCGCTGGCCGTGCGGGCCGCCGCTGTGTGCATCGCTCGCAAACCATCCCGGGCTTTACGAAATGCGTAACAATCTGACGGGCAGGCGAATCGCTAGGGTGTTCTTCACTGTTTCGGAGCGGAACATGGTGCTTCTGCACAGCTTCATCAGGAAAACCCGGGTGACGCCCCGAAAGGAACTCATGCTGGCGTAACGTCGAATGAAGGAGCATGATCGTCATGTCTGAGAAGAACCCACGCGTCGGATCGACGCTCGAAGACCTGCTCCGGGAAGATGGTACCTACGAAGACGCGAAGAACCACGCGATCAAGTCGGTTCTTGCCTACAAGCTGGCGCAAGCGATGGAAGCGCAGGGTCTTTCCAAGTCCAAGAGTGATTACTGATTTTGCCATAAGTCATTGCAAGGAACAACCAGAAACAGTCTGGGCGCAGTCGGCTTCGCGAAAGAACCCCTGCACCTTGGTGGGGTCGGCCGCCAGGGCTTGCAGGGCCTCCTCCCAGCGCTCCTTGAGCTGACGAACCGTCCGGACCAGAATCTTCCCCACCCGGCGCTAGACGACCGACCGGACTTGCTCCGTAGGGTTCCATGCCGGAGAATACGCCGGCCATAGGTGAATCTCCACAGGTGCTTCGGTCCGCTCTTTCCAGGCTTCCATAGGCTTGGATGTGTGGATGCTGTGGCGGTCCCCTAGCACGTGAATCGGTCTAGCCTCCGTCTGGTCCGGAATCTGCTGCAGGAACTGTTCCAACGTATCTGAGGTGGCGGTTCCGGCATGGATCCTGGAATAAATCTCTCCCGAGGGGCTGCTCGCGGACAGCCTGTGCAGCCGGAACCGCGCCCCCGTTGGCTGACCGACAGGCGTCCGGCCCCGGGGGCCCCATGCAGTGCCGCGGTGGTAGTGCGAGGTCCTGCCGGCCTCGTCGGCCCAGAGCAGCAGGCTCCCTGCTCCTGCGCGCGCTGGGCGAGGGCGGGGTAGGTTGCTGCGATCCCAGTCCGCACCGCGTCGGCGTTCTGCTGGGAGGACCGGAACTGAGGGCGCTGCGGGGTGAGGCCGAGACGCCGCAGGACCCTGCGCACCGTCGACAGGGACAGCTGGACTGGGAACTGGTCGAGGATCCCTGGCCGGACAATCTTCAGCGCCCGGTAGGCGAACTCGAACTGGAGCTGATCGGGAGATTTGTCTTGCAGAGTTGCGAGGATCCTCTGCATTGGGTCGTGGGAGAGGCAGGGAGGGCGTCCCGGTTTGGGCTGATGGCCGAGAGCCTGGAATCCACAGCAGGCCTAGAGGCAAACCCAGGTGCGGATTGTGCGGATGTCGATGCCGAATTCCTTGGCTAGGGCTTGGAGGGATTTGCCGTGGAGGGCTTGGATCACGACCAACTTCCTAAGGGGAGTTCGGGATCGATGGGCAATGCACCGGAAGTCGGGAAAGGTTGGAAATTTCATGAATTGATAAGAGCAGAAATCACAGGCAGATTCCATGTGGAAATGTCTCAGATAAAAACATCTATAGACCAGTTTATGTGTGTGTTGGCGCGGGAGAGCTGCTGAGAGGTTGAAAACGGCCAGACCTGCAATTACTTTTGGCAAAATCAGTAATGCGGCCCGGAGAAGGCCTCGGGAAGGCCCCAGAACGGCAGCTGTGCGCGTTCTCGATCGTCTGGGCCGCCCGGCGGCCCGCGCTCGTGCTCGGAGTCTAGCTTGAAGGAGCCTTCGCTGCGTTCCGCCGCGTCTCGGCGGTAACTCGGACAGCGCCATTTATCAACGGGCTTTTAGGTGTCGTATATAATTCTCTTTGGATTGATTGAGATGATGCAACACCGTTTCCATGCTGTTTTCGCGCTGACGCTCGTGGGGGCGGGCCTCGCTCAAGGTGCCGATCCCAAATGGGTAAAGCTGCGCTCCGCGAATTTTGAACTATTTACTTCCGCTGGCGAGCGGGCAGGCCGGCAGACCATTCAGCTGTTCGAGCGCACACGCGGTTTTTTTGAGCGGGCGTTGCAACGGGAACTTTCGAATTCGATGCCTGTCCGGATTGTGCTTTTCAGATCGAAGAAGGAGTATCGTCCGTATCAGCCCTGGGAGACGGCGGCCGCCTTTTACCGGCCGGGACCCGATGGAGATCTGATCGTGCTGGTAGCAGGGAACGAATCATCGACCGCGATCCACGAGTATGTACACCTGCTCGTGCGCCACTCGGGACTGCAGCTTCCCTTGTGGATCAATGAGGGACTGGCGGAGCTCTACTCATCCATGCAGCAAGTTGGTGGGAAGGTCGTGGTGGGCCATGCTCCTCAGGGGGTCATTGCGGCTTTACGTGAGGAGAAATGGGTGCCGCTCGAACAGGTGCTTCTGGCCGACCACGACTCGCGACACTACACGGAGAAAGAACGCGCTGGAAAGTTTTACGCCGAGAGTTGGGCGCTGACGCACATGCTGATGCTCTCGCAAGAGTATCAGCCCAAAACCACTGAATTGTTGCCAATGCTGACTGCCGGCACGCCCTCGGTAACGGCGCTCGAGACTGTTTACGGAATCCCTATCGAGAAGCTGCAGCGAGAATTGCAATCCTACGTCCGCCAGGATCGATTAACTGGCTTCATCATCGATTTCAAGCTGGAGAAGAGCGCGGAGCGGCCCTCCGCGGAACCCGCAACGGGGCTGGAAATAGGTCTCTTGCTTGCCGATCTCCTTGCCGGCTCCGAGAAGACCGAGGAAGCCCGGTCATTATTGCAGCAGGTTTCCAGCGAGTATCCCGAGGCACCCGGTCCCTACGAAGGGCTGGGGTTTCTGGAATACCGGCTGGGCAACAAGGACTGGGCCAGGGTTCATTTTGGTCGTGCTTTTGAGTTGGGTAGCAAGACCCCAAGGATGCTTCAACGCTATGCCGCGCTGCAGCGCGAAGCTGGCGACGAAAATATCGTGTTTACACTCCTTAGGGCCATGCGGGTATCGCCGGAGGATGTCGAACCGAAGCTTGCATTAGGAAGGCACTTGCTTCAGAAAGGCTCCTATGTGCAGGCCGTGGCGGTTCTAGGAGAAGTCCGGAACGCAAACGCGGAACAGGCGAGAACGGCGCTTAGCATGCTGGCTTATGCCCGCTTGAATCTGAACCATCGCGAGAGCGGACGGCAGGCGGCAAGGCAGTTGCTGGAGTTGGCACGGACTCCAGAGGAGATCGATCACGCGCAGGTTCTGCTGGCGCTTCTGGAGCCGGACCCTGCCAATGTCAGCGAGGGGCGGCCGGTGTCTCAGGATGGCTCGCGAGACGAGTCCGGCGAGCCGGAGGCCAAGCTCATCCCTGAAGAGACTCCCGTGTCTCCGCGAAGGCCCGAAGACCTGAGGTCGCAAGAGGCAACGAGCATGGTAGCGGGTTCGTTTGTTCGGCTGGACTGCCTCGGCGATCAGGCACGGATGGACTTGGCAGTTGGCGGTGAGACCGTCTCATTGCTGATCGAAGACGGCGGACGTGTAGATCTCAAGGGTTTCGACGCCGCCAGTGTGGACCTGCGTTGTGGCGAGCAGAAGCCGAAGAGCGTCGTCGTTCGCTTTCTTCCTTTGGAGAACCCCAAGTTGGGAACGCAGGGTGTTGTCCGCACCATCGAATTCACTGGGTCGGCGAATTGAAGGTGAGATTCCCAATCGAGCGGGACCCAGATTCGACTCCAAGCCGTAGGCCCGCCAGGAACAGTTCGCCGGCTCGCTTCAGATCGTTGACCTCTGCCACGCCAAAGAACTCCACCGTGCGAACCCGGCCGGTACCGCAACTTGGATCGAGGCCTGCGGTGCCGAGTTGGAGGCCGAAGGGCCGGAAACTTTGAGGTCGGCCCTGCGGTTGGCCAGCGTCTGCGAGAAGGGCCGCAAGTTTGCCGAGTACTTGGAGCTCAATCGCAACCGGATGCGCTACCTTGCACTTCCGTGCCAAGGGCCTCTACGTGGGCTCGCAGGGGGCTAAGAGCGGAAGCAAGAGCATTGTCGGTGACCGCCGGAAGTGCTAGGGGATGTTCTGAACCGTGGACGGAGCCAATGCGATCATTGCCCTCCCCTGCGCAGAGATCTCTAATCGCATTGAGGACTGCTGGCTTGGCTCCCGTCTGGACGTTGAGCGAATCGCAACGCGGACAGCAGATTCCCTGCGGTCAGCGTTGTTCGATAAACCACTTTTCAGCGGACTCATCGTTGGGGAATTTCTTCTATAATGGCTTGAAGATTATTCCCTTGTAGTTTGATTTTTCCTGTGTCTATACTATACCTATATCCTATACAAAAATAACGCAGAAATCAACTCGAAATGATCCGGATTTCCGGGGTTTTTATTACCGTCGTATATGATCCCCTTTCCAAGGCCCGTATGGCTGCGCGCATGGGAACGAGCCGCTCGCAGCTGGACCGCCTGCTCGACCCAGAGAACGAACGCGTGACTCTGCAGACGCTGAAACGGGCTGCGGCGGCCGTCGGAATGCACCTTGAGCTCGGACTCCGCTAGCCTGGATGCTTCGTCGTGCGGCACCGGTTCAGCCTCACACAAATCTCCCGCCGCACAGCCTGTCGCAGTTTCGTCCGCACCGCCGTTGAAGTCACCGCCGATGTTTCCGGCACTTTGCTCTATACGGCTGTCTGCGATAGTGCCCATAGCCTTCGCTCATACGCCATAGCGGCTCCAATCCGCCTCGCGGCGGGCTCGCGACGCCTGATCGCTTTTTCCTACTGTCGATCATTCTCTACGCCTTCGGCGTTATTTGTTCACACCTGAACGCATCCGAGATGCCATCAAGAAGGTTTGATCTACCGTTCCCTAGCAAGGCGGAATACTTTGTTTTACAAAAGGTTATAGCTGCTCAGATTGGAACCGTCCGGAACCGGTAGCAGCAAATGAGAACCGGAAGGACCTGATACGACCCCTTCTGCACCGGTGAGGTCCGCTCGCAGCCCCCGGGTCGCCGCTGGCACACGCTCGCCACCGGCAATTCGACAACGGACGGCCCTCTCGACTTGCCGCCGTTGATTGCGCCAGAGGAGTGTCCGGGGTTTTGCCACGGTGCTCCGCGGTCCTGAACCGTACCAGCGAGGGTTGCGGGTGGCACGATGTTACTGATGTTTTCATAAGTAATTGCACGAAAAGGCTCCGCAAGCCATTGATTCTATTGGTGGGTTGCTTGCAATTACTTTTGGCAAAATTAGTGGTGGCGTGGCTGGCTGTCCAGGCGGCGCTCCCCGTCGAAGTGCGCCACCCAGGTCCATCAGTCTGTGGTTCAGGGCAATCCAGTTTGCGGCACCACCGTCTGCCCGTGGGCAAGCTCATGCGCCGTATCGGTCATCCAACGTTTGAAACCCGGATTGTCCTGGAACTGCATGAACAACTCGGTGTCGTCTCTCATCACGGAGGTCATCACCCGCATTAGCGCCTTGCCGTGCTCAATGCGTGCGTTCTCCTCGTCTGAGTTCAACTGGGGCGTTCCTGAAGGCGGCGTCCTCGGCCACCCGTGACGGAATGGTTTCGTGATGAGCTCCCGCACGTGGTCGGCGTCCTGCCAGGCGATGTCGCCGAAGTGCTTGTTGAACTCCTTCAGGGTGTCCGACAGCCGCTTCAGTTTTGGATCGGCCAAGTGACCGCAACCGGTCGGCGATATCGGGTCAATCTCGGCGTCCTTATCGGGTGGCATGAGCTTCTGCAGGGCCTACTTCTCGACCCGGTAGCTGTCCATGTCACTAGAGTCGAGGATCCCCTTGGACGGATCGTCTTCTTTAGATGACGGCAGCTCCGGGATCAGGAAATTCAGGAAGATCGAGCGCTTCTCCCAAGCGACGTTCGCGTAGGGAAGTACGCACGGCAGAAAGCCATAGGTCCGCACGAAGCCCTTGGCCTTGCCCTTGAATGCCACCCTGCCCGTCCTCGTCCAGGTCGCGCAGATACACCGCAACGCAGGCGTCGAGGATCGGATCGAGCTGGTCGCGTTCGGCGTCACTCAGGTATAGCTCCGCAAGTTCATCGATCTGCTCTGGCGAATAGACCTCGGCGGCGTCCAACTCCGCCTGCAGATCGTGCCGCTTGTTGGGATCGGTTTCGCCGGCCAGAATCGTCGCACGATAGTAGTCGGCGAAGGCGTCGCGGATCGTGTCGGCATCGTTCAGGAAGTCGAACACGAAGGCGTCGTGCTTCTTCGGGTGCGCCCGGTTGAGGCGCGATAGAGTCTGCACCGCCTTGATGCCGGACAGCGTCTTGTCCACGTACATCGTGGGCAGCAGCGGTTCGTCGTAGCCGGTCTGAAACTTGTCGGCGCGAACCAGGGACCGGTACGGGTCCTCCTGAATCTTCTCGGCGATCTTGGCGGCCGGAAAGCCGTTCAATGACACCTCGCTGACCCTCGCCCCGCCGAACTCGGGCTCGCCGGAGAAGGCCACGACGACACGGTACTTGCTCTTGCGCTCTTGTAGGTAGTCGCGGATGGCGTGGAAGTACTGGATCGCACGCTGAATGCCGTTGGTGACGACCATCGCCCGGGCTTGGCCGCCGATCTTGTTCTTGGCGACGACCTGCTCGTGGAAATGGTCGACCATGATCTCGGCCTTCAGGCGGATCGCGTGGTCATGGTCCTCGACGAAGCGCCGCAGCTTCTTTTGCGCCTTCCTGATGTCGAACTCCGGGTCGTTCTCCACCGTCTTGGCGAGGCAGCAGTAGCTGGCGACCGGCGTGCAGTGGGCTAGCACGTCCAGGATGAAGCCTTCCTGGATAGCCTGCTTCATGGTGTTACTGCTTTTGCCATAAGTCATTGCAAGGAACAACCAGAAACAGTCTTAGGCGCAGTCGGCCTCGCGGAAGAACCCCTGCACCTTGGTGGGGTTCGGCCGCCAGGGCTTGCAGGGGCCTCCTCCCAGCGCTCCTTGAGCTGACGAACCGTCCGGACCAGAATCTTCCCCACCCGGCGCTTGACCACCGACCGGACTTGCTCCGTGGGGTTCCATGCCGGAGAATACGCCCGGCCATAGGTGAATCTCCACAGGTGCCTCGGTCCGCTCTTTCCAGGCTTCCATAGGCTTGGATGTGTGGATTCTGTGGCGGTCCACTAGCACGTGAAATCGGTCTAGCACCCGTCCGGTCCGGAATCTGCTGCAGGAACTGTTCCAACGTATCTGAGGTGGCGGTTCCGGCATGGATCCTGGAATAAATCTCTCCCGAGGGGCTGCTCGCGGGACAGCCTGTGCAGCCGGAACCGCGCCCCCGTTGGGCTGAACGACGGGCGTCCGGCCCCGGGGACCCCAGGGAGTGCCCCGGTGGGAGTGCGAGGTCCTGCCGGCCTCGTCGGCCCAGAGCAGCAGGGCTCCCTGCTCCTGCGCCTGCCGGGCGAGGGCGGGGTAGGTTGCTGCGATCCCAGTCCGCACCGCGTCGGCGTTCTGCTGGGAGGACCGGAACTGAGGGCGCTGCGGGGTGAGGCCGAGACGCCGCAGGACCCTGCGCACCGTCGACAGGGACAGCTGGACTGGGAACTGGTCGAGGATCCCTGGCCGGACAATCTTCAGCGCCCGGTAGGCGAACTCGAACTGGAGCTGATCGGGAGATTTGTCTTGCAGAGTTGCGAGGATCCTCTGCATTGGGTCGTGGGAGAGGCAGGGAGGGCGTCCCGGTTTGGGCTGATGGCCGAGAGCCTGGAATCCACAGCAGGCCTAGAGGCAAACCCAGGTGCGGATTGTGCGGATGTCGATGCCGAATTCCTGGGCCGGGGCACGGAGGGATTTGCCGTGGCGGGCTTGGATCACGACCAGCTTTCTAAGGGGGGGGTCGGGACCGATGGGGAATACGGCGGAAGTCGGGAAATCTTGGAAACTTCAGGGAATTGATAAGAGCAGGAATCATAGGCAGGTTCCATGCGACGATGTCTCAGATAAAAAACATCTATAGACCCAGTTTATGTGTGTGTTGGCGCGGGGGAGCTGCTGAGAGGTTGAAAACGGCCAGACCTGCAATTACTTTTGGCAAAGTCAGTACTGTGAAAGGCGTGGTGGCGGATGGCACTGTCCGGCTACGGGTCGGGTGCGCCGAAGATCTCAGCGTCTTGTTCTTCGGGGTGGCGCTGAACGCGAAGTAGCTAGCGTTGGGGAGGAGCTTGCGCGACTCCATCACGCGGTTGATCCGATCCTCGAAGGTCTCGTCCTCGGATTTCTCGTCGGCTGTCCCCAGCGCAACCGAGATGGGAGCCGACGTACGCCCATCCTGGCTGGAGTGGGCCTCGTCTATGATGATGGCGAAGCGCCGCTTGCGTTGCTCATTGCCGATCTCTTCGAGGATGAAGGGGAACTTCTGGACCGTCGAGATGATGATCTTCTTGCTGGCTTCGATGAACTTCCGCAGGTCTCCGGACCGCTGCGTGCGTCCCACGGTCGCGCCGACCTGGGCGTACTGCCTGATCGTGTCGCCGATCTGCCGGTCGAGGATGAGCCGATCGGTGACGACGATGATCGAGTCGAACACCGGCGCGTCGTCCTTCGCGAGCCCGATCAGTTGATGCGCGAGC
>CBDBZZ010000029.1:0-21007 GCA_965213745.1 Bryobacterales bacterium
CTGGAGGCGCTGGTGCAGGTGCCATGCGATGGTCCATTCGAGTGTCGGCGAGTCGGCAATGCAGTGAACAGCGCCAGGAATGACTATCCGGAGCTGCTGCGACCTGTTCCCGCCGACGGGCTTTGGGAACTCCAAGGCGAGGCTTGAAGAGCACTAGGTGCCCTAGCGCAACCGAGACGCGTTCTGGATCGCGGCACTCTGCCAGGGCTAGGCAGTCGATCCACGAAGCGTCGCCCGGGAGCGGGCTCCGTGCGTCCTTCTTTTCGGATTCCCTGGCGAGGTCGTCTGCCCCGAGCGCTTGCGCGGTGTCGCTCGCTGCGCATCCGGTCGCTGCGCCAGCCACAATCGACGATTTGAGCAATCCTTGATCAGCTGCTGCCGTCAATCTGGGCGGTGATGGTGTTTGTTCAGGAATTGAGTGTCGTGGGCCGAGGCTATTCGTCAAAATCGGACTGAGCTAGCGCATCCTCATCGACATCTAGTAATTCGACGTTACGTTTCTTAACGCCTATGCCGTGTTCGACAAGCAGGTCAACGAGTCTAGATCCATCGATTAAAGTAATTGGCACGGTCCCGCTGGCGACGGCTGCATCAACGGTCCCTTTCGAAAACTTGGAGGTTGTGATGATCGTGCCTCGCACCGCGTTGAACCGATAGAGGGAACCGCGGAGAGCGTCGAGATCCTTGCGCGGCACTGTATGCCGATGCCTCTTCGCTTGAACGACTTCGCGAACCCAAGTTATGCCATGCTCGATTTCTGCAATGACATCGACCCCACCGTCGCCAGGTCGCGTTGTAACCTCTACGTCGGAATAGTTCATCGCTTCCAGCAGACGCTTGACAAGGTGCTCAAATGAAAATGGGTCCATCTCAAGCAAAACCTCACGCAAATTGTTCAAAAAGGAGGAGTTGTGCTCTCGCGCAAGCTCGTGGATTCTCTCGTCCGCCAAATCCTTCGTTGCCTCGCCGGCTGGCAGAGATCCCCGGTATACTGAACCTTTTTCCGTAATCGAATAAAAAGTTCCGTCCCTACGAATCAAGTTTCGGTCAAGCAAGTTGTTCAACCGTCTCCGCAAGGTTTCGCGGATCGTTGAGAGGGTCTTGAAAGTTGAATAAGAACTAAGGTATTCAGTCCAATATCCGACAAAACTTGCCTGGCTAGAGGGTCCGTTGACCGCCACGATTTCAAGAAGCTTGGCGATTCTCTCCTGTTCATCGATGAATGCTTCCGTTTCACCGTATTCGCAGTCGATAAAATCTAATCCTCGCGCAGTTAGATGGATTATCCCTGCAGAATCCGATGCAATGAGCTCGTGAGTTCGGCATAGCAACCAATGGCCATACGTATGCCTGGGATTAACTGTTTTGCCACTTTCTGTCCATATCCGTGCGGCGAGTTGCCTGTTTTCTCCAGACAACCTCTCCTGGATCCACTCGTCTGGATTGGTCCAGTCCATCGGACTCTGAGGAGTCCCGCATAGCCTGCGGATTGAAGCTTGCAGTCCTGTGATCTGCTTGGTAGGGCGACCCTGCCAAACCCGGAGAAGGGAACGCACTTCACCGTAAAGCGGGAAAATCGGCGTTCGGACGCGCCGGTCGGATCCGACGAGATGGGACTCGTTAATCCCTGAGTCGTCGGATGCGTCCTGATTGTAGGGGCTGGGTGCCGCTTGGAGTGCGTACTTACCACGGCCGACGCGCGCAAACTGACTCTTCGGTCCGTTCCGCTGGATATCCACGGACAGCACCGAGTTTACGGTCATCTCTGGACTCTTTCCAGTTGAAGTGCAGAGCTTTCGCGAAAGGATCTCTTTGGTGAGCTGCTTGTAGTGCAACGGTCCCAGTTCGCCGAGAACCTCTCTCGCAGCTTCACGCAGGGTCATCGTGGAAGTCCTAGGTTGGTAAAAAGTCCGGTTCATTCCGTGGTCGATCCTGCATGGCTCACTTTTGTCCATGAGGCTGTCTCGGCGACCGATGGGATCACCTTGCCGCGATGGGTTGGCAGGCCTACATGGAACTGGCGCACGGAGGCGGGGTGGCAGTGCGATGCTCAACACTACAGACAGGTGCAAAAGTCCTGTCGCGAAAATCGCTGCAGCTCGCCAATGTTTTCAATGAGTTAGGGCAGAAACTACTGACACGACTTTTGCACCGGTCAGTAGTATTCCACAATTCTGGCAATTTCAGACCCAGTTCAGTGGCGATTGGGGTCAGAAGGGTCCGGTGGGGACGGCGTTGTGAAGAGATCCTGGAGCAGGCGACGTTCAAACACGTTGAGCTGGGGCACCTGCAGTAGCTGGTGAAGGCTCCAACTCCGTAGCATGACGAACTTGAGGTACGCCAACAGCGGATACAGGCACAGCGCCACCCACAGCTGCGTCAAGAATTCTATTGGTGGTTTGTTTGTAATTACTTTTGGCAGAATTAGCAGCGGCGGTCATCGCGGTGCCGGTTGAGGGTGAGGCTGACCAATGCATCTGCAAGGAGGAGGACCACGCTGAGGACCGCGATGACCCCCGACGCCAGAACGACCTTGCGGGTGCTGTGGGGCCAGAGTTCCGCCGCCGACCTGCTGCGCGAGATGCTCAGGTTCCCGGCCGTGCGCTGGCTGGCGCTGGAGGTCGAGGGTCTGACCGGCACCGCGCATGGCGAGCGTGCGCCGGGCCGGACCCCGACGACCGGCGCTGGGAGACGCACGCGGGCACGGTGGAGCTGCAGATCCCGCAGCTGCGCCAAGGGAGCTCCTGTTCCGGCTTCCTAGAGCCGCGGCGGATGGCGGAGCAGGCGCTGCCGGCGGGGGTCCAAGAGGCCTGCGTCCAAGGCGTGTCGACCCGCTCGGTCAACGGTCCGCTGCGGTAGCTGGGATGAGCGGCATCTCGCAGAGCCAGGTCTCGCGGCTGTGCGGCGAGCTTGATGGCAAGCTCCGCGGTTTCCTCGCCCGCCCGCTGGAGGGTGCCTGGCCCTAGCTCCGGCTGGATGCGACCTGCTACTAATTTTGCCAAAAGTAATTGCAAACAAACCACCAATAGAATCAATGGCTTGCGGAGCCTTTTCGTGCAGTTACTTATGAACACATCAGTAATTTCTGAGAGCGCCAAGCCCATCGGACCCATACCCTATGGAGACGCCCATCCTGGCACCATGCAGAGTCCGCGCTACATGTCGTTCGTGCGCCTACAAAAGGCGCGAAAGCTGACCGATGTTCTGGGCAAGAGCTGATGCTTGGCCTCGTATTGCAGCATCCGGGGCTCGGATTCGAGCGCATTTCGGACCGCGCCCCGCGCCCAAGCTTATCCAACTCGGAGCATTGCGATGACCGACGCGCCGATCGAACGGAACCCTGACATCCTTGGCGGGACCCCCATGTTCGCGGGAACCCGGGTTCCGGTGCGCATCCTGATGGAGCATCTCGAGGCGGGGGATCGGCTCGACGATTTCCTGGCGGACTACCCCACCGTGCCCCGGAGGCAGGCGGTGGCGTTGCTGGAACGGGCAACGACGATGCTGGTATCGGGCAGCGATGAAGCTGCTGCCTGACGAAGCCGTGTCGCAGCGGCCGGCCTTGTCCTTCCCCGAGTCGTTCACCCTGCGCACGGTTCAGGAAATGGGCTGGGCGTCGGCCGGCCGACCGGGCAGACCACGGAAATGGGAGAGGAAGCTCTCGACAAGCACGAACTCCAGAACCGTCACGACGAATTCCGAAGGGAATGCCCGGTGAGGTAGGCGCTTGTTGACGGCGGACGGACTGAAGCCCGACCCCTGTTGAGGGGGGGCAGTGTGGTGGAGGGCAAACGATAGCCAAATGCGGTGAGCATGTAGTCTGGCATTGGCGCACAGACGGCGGGAGGGTTGCGAGGTCGTGCCCCCCGGCATGGTGCAAGAGCGGAGGCTTCCATCGGTAGCTAGGGATCAGGGGCCCATCGCAGCGACCGCCACGAGTCTGGCGGCGGGTCCTGATCCCTAGCGGCGGTCATCGCGGGGCCGGTTCCGGGTTAGGCTGACCAATGCATCTGCAAAGAAGAGGACCACGCCAAAACATGCTCAAAAATGTTCTGCGGCGCAAGCTCCTAGGTCGCTTGATGGTGGGGATGCAGCCGGATGGGCTGCCGAGCACCTGCCTCACCGATCCGCGTGCGCCAACTTTCGCGACCGATCTCGACCCGAATGCCAGAACTCCACCGTATATTGGCGAAGGTCTCCCGTCCGCGGGAAGTTCTCACTGGATCTGCTCCACGCATACCGCGGCTTCCTCTGTTGCGACCGGGATCCCCGCAGCCTTCATCAGCTCGACAGCATTCCCGCGGCTCGCCGCCCCCGGGGCCAAGCGGTAGTCGAACTGCATCGTCCCCTCGGCGAAAACATCTCGGAAATGCATATTGACGATACCGGGACCATGCTCTTCGGCCCACTGCGTGATGTTCCGGTCGTGCGTCGATAGGACCGCCAGGGCGTTATCGCACTGGAGCAGGTAGCCCGCCAAGGCCGCAGCTCCGGCAAATCGATCGTAGGAATTGGTCCCCCCGAAAAGCTCGTCGATCAGCATCATGGTCGGCTCTCCCCGGCCGATGCTATCGAGCATCAGCCGGATTCGCTTGAGTTCGGCTGAGAAGCGTGACTCGCCGCGCTGCAGGGAATCCGTGACGCGGATCGAGGCGACCACCGACATGGCGGTCATTGAGGCCGATGTCGCTCGCATTGGACCCCCGGCATACGCGAGGGCCACATTGGCCCCGATGGTGCGCAGTAGGGTGCTCTTGCCGGCCATGTTCGCGCCGCTCACGACCAATACGTTCCTGTCCCGGCGCAAGTCGATGTCGTTGGCCACCGCTCGCTCCGCGAGAAGCGGGTGGGCAAGGTCGTTCGCCTGAAACGAGATCCCGCCTTCCCGAATCTCCGGGAATGCGGTCCCGGACTGTTCGTAGGCGTAGCACGCCAGCGACGCCAGCGCCTCGAAGGTTCCGACCGCGTCGATCCATTGCCGCAATTGGGTGCCGTGCAAAAGGCGCCAGCGCTCCAATGCGAGGGCGACCTGCGGGCCGTACAGCACCAACGGTCCGAACAGTCCCACCAACTGGTTCCGCTTTGCCTCGTGAAACGCGACTAGGTTCTGCAGCTTCCCGAGCAGCTTGGATGCCTTCGCGCCTTTGCGAATCAGCCCAGCTTTGTGACTCTGCAGTAGCTGGCTCTCAAACTCCTGCTCTTCCAGCGCTTCGACAAGCTCTCGCAGTTCGGCAATATCGGCCGTGAGGCTGACCGCCTCGACCGCGGGAACCTGGAGCCGATCTCGGAACACTCGCCATGCCGCTAGCTCGGCCGCCAAGCAACCCGCCAAGACTCCCACGGTCGTTGTCGACGGTTCGATCGCAGCCGCCACCGCGGCTCCGAGAGCTGCCAGGGCCAAGCCGAAAAACAGCGGAGCCAGCCAAGCAGGGATCCGCCGCGCATCCGCGCAGACCCAGGCAAGGATGGGATCCGTCCGGACGAATCGAAGCTTTGCCGAGCCTGCGACATAGAGGTCTTCCCGGAAATCGAGCAAGGATCGAAGCTCCCTTACGGCAGCCTGCCGTCGGGCGATTGCGGGTGCGCTTGCAGGAGTCGTCAGCATCCGCATCAGCGTCTGCATGCCTGCCAGCGTGTTGGCCATGTTGACCCGCTCGAAAAGACCGTCCTCCCCTGTGATGTCGATGTCGTGGGCGAAGGGATGATCGGCGTCGCATGGGAGGTCCGGTAGGCTCTGCTTCCTCCGCTGCCGCCGCTTTGCGTACCCACTGTAGAAGTTCGATGCGCTGGAGAGGGTGGCCAGCATCTCTTCGAGCTTGTTGAGCCGGTGGGAGGTTGCCAGCAGCAATGCGATCAATCCAGCTACAAAGGGCCACGTCAACCATGGAGCATTAGCCTCCACAAACCACAGCAGGAGTGCAGCCCCAATTGCGCCGACCAAGCGCGCATTGCCTAGGCTCTTGTAGCGGCGGTCGACGCGCGCGAAGACTTCCAGGCGGTAGGCGAGGCGCTTCAGGTAGATTTCGGCTTCAGGCTGGTCCATGGTCCCCTCTCATCGTGGTAGTCGACGGCGGAGCGGACCCGCCCGGCCCGCGTCTGCATGGTGAGCTCAGATTCGGGCGGTCCGTCTCCAGCTTCCGCAAACCTCGGCTGCCGCGCTCATGCGGCTGGCGGTGCCGCTCCCGAATCCTTGGCTCCTCCGGCTGCAGATGGGCTCGCGCCTTTCGCGTCGCGCCACTCCGCCGGGTCGAATCCCCAATAGTTGCATAACAGCAACGTGTCGCCCGCTCGCACAACATCCCCAACGCCTAGCGGTCTTGGTGGAGGCGCTCCGCGGCAAGCCTGCTTGAGAGTTCGCCAGACCTCGTAGGGGCTTTCCGCCGTGACCTCCGGGCCCTCCTCGTAATCAGTGAGGCGCAGGATGTAAGGCGGCTTCGCTGGAGGCTTGAGCCGAAAGGCCTCGGCCCTGTCGGCTGCGAGGTGGAAGATTCGAAATCGCGGCATGCGGGGCGGTGGGGCTGTGTCCGTCTGCGGGAACTCGAAGGAATCGGCGGTCGCGGATGTCATTGGACGGTTTCATTCGCAACGCGCAGGATGGGACGGTGGCGTTGTCTCTGCTGCACTAGCATCGCCCAGGCCGAGTAGCAGAAGCCGGCCAGGAACAGCGCCACCACCGGCAGGCCCAGCCAGTGCCCGATGTGGATTGCGACACCGAGGCAGACTGCACAATACGCCGCGGCCGCTAGGTTGGCCCCGACTCGCCAGCCGCCCTGCAGACCATAGACTTTCCGGGCTTTCAGCGCGGTGCGGGGATCGCTGCTGTACTTGGCTGTGCGCTCGAACGCGGACCGAAAGCCGAAAAGAGCCCCCAGCGCAGCGCGGCTGTTGCTGATTGCCAAGCCGATTCCGGTTGCGACGAGCGCGGGCATCAGGTGGAGGTGTCGATGGACACCGCCCCGTCCGAGCTCCCCTTGCGCGAGGGTGTAGAAGCTTGACAGCGAGCAGAAGGTTGCTAGGAATGCGGGCAGGTCCAGCCAAAGAAGGCGGCCTTCCAGGGCGTCATGCCGCACTAGCATCGACGGCAGGAGTAGCGCAGCCAGCAGAAGCATCAGGGGGTACGACAGATTGGCGGTCAGGTGCCAGAACGCCTCGGCCTTGACCCAGAGGGGCTCGCCCGAGCGGAAGACGCTGGGCAGGACCTTCAATCCCGTCTGGACTAAGCCTTTGGCCCAGCGGTACTGCTGCACCTGGAACGAAGCCATGTCGGTCGGCAGCTCCGAGCCTACCTCGACATGCTGGGCGTAAAGAAACTTCCAGCCCCGCAACTGCGCCCGGTAGCTCAGATCCGTGTCTTCGGTCAACGTGTCGGCTGACCAGCCGCCGGCATCCTCGATGGTCTCCTTGCGCAGGACGCCGGCGGTACCGTTGAAATTGAAGAAGCGGCCGGACCTGGCACGTCCTCCGTGCTCGAAGATGAAGTGGCCGTCCAGCAGCATCCCCTGGAGGCGCGTCAGCAGGGACTTGTGGCGGTTCCGGAATGTCCAGCGCGCCTGCACCATGCCCACCCGAGGAGCTTGGAAGTAGGGCACCACGCGACGCAGGAAGTCCGGCTCGGGGGAGAAGTCCGCGTCAAAGATCGCAATCAACTCCCCTTGCGCGGCCGGGAGGGCGGCTTGCAGTGCGCCCGCCTTGTAGCCGGTCCGCCGCTTCCGATGAAGGTACTCCACCGGCACGCCCCTCTCCCGCCATTCGGCGGCAGCCCTACGCAGGACCGCCCGGGTCTCGTCCACCGAATCGTCCAGGATCTGGATCTGCAGTCGGCTGCAAGGGTAGTCCAGGCGGCAGACCGAGTCCAGAAGCTCCTGCACCACAAAGCGTTCGTTGTAGACGGGCAACTGCACCGTCACGCGGGGCAGGGAAGCGCCGGCCTCTCGGGCGGGCCGCTGGGCGCGGTGCCGATTGCGGTAGTACAGGTAGACGAGAACATAGCGATGCAGGCCGTAGACGCTCAGCACCACCATCGATCCGAAGTAAGCGACTAGTAGCAGGATGTCGAGCGGATGCATCTCCGGTAAGGTTGGACGGCCCTTGGCGCCACGGACACAAGGCGAGGCTCGCCGACGAGGTGCCCTGCCCGGCCGCAGGCTGCAGGTGGCCGGCTTGGTTCTCTGCGGCGTGGCGCTCGAGGCGGGATATCTTTCCCTGGCCCAGTTAGACCGGCTGGCGAGCCATGTCTCCGAAGTCCTCACTCATTATGTGCTGCTTGGCCCCGCCTATCTGGCGGCATGCTGGCTCGCGGTGGCGGGAGCGCGGCAGCAATGGTCCAAGCGAGCCCTGCGCTGGGTTTGGACTGCGGCCGTCCTGTTCCGCATCACGCTGCTGCCGCTAACGCCCAGCTTGTCGGAGGACGCCGTCCGCTACCGCTGGCAGGGGATGCTCCAGGTAGCTGGGGGAGACCCCTATCAGGCCGTGCCGCAAGAGCCGGAGTGGGCGCACTTGCGCGACGAGACTTGGGATAGCGTCGCGGGGAAGGACAAGGCCTCCGCATACGGCCCGGTGCTCGAGCAGGTCTACCACCGCTTCTACCTGCTGGCTGCGCGGCTGACCAACGATCCCTGGAGGCAGGTGTGGCTGTTCAAGGTGCCGTTCGCGCTGGCCGACCTCGTGGTCGGTTGGGCGCTGTTGGCTCTGCTCTCAGCCGCCGGTAGGCCTCGGCATTGGGTGCTGGTCTACTTGTGGTCGCCACTGGCGGTGGTCGAGTTCTGGGCCGAGGGGCACAACGACTCGTTGGCCCTCGTCTGCGTTGTTGGGGCGCTGACGCTTGCGCTGCGGTCCCGCCCTGATTGGGCGTTGGGTGCCCTGGGGGCCGGGGTCCTGTGCAAGTTCTGGCCGGTGGTGCTGGTGCCGTTCCTGCTGTTCTCGCATGGCGACGGTCGCTGGCACGTTCGGTGGCGCGGGGTCCTGGGCTGCGCGCCGCTGGCGGTCGCCGTCAGTATGTCGTATTGGGAGGGTCTGCCTAGCGTCGGGAGCAGGCTGCAGGGCTTCCTGGGGGGCTGGCGCAACAACGACAGCCTGTTCGGGGCGCTGGTCTATGCAACTGGCGGGGATGCGGGGCTAGCCGCCGCGGCCGTGCCGTGGGTAGTGGCGCTGGTAATCGTCGGGCTGCGGTTGTTGCGGCTGGCTCCGCTTCAGGGGGAACTGGCGGCCATCTGCGCTCTGCTGCTGCTGTCCGCCAACTGCTTCCCGTGGTACCTGACGTGGATGCTGCCGCTCCTTGCGGTGCGCCCCGTCGCGCCGTTGCTGCTGTGGACGGCGCTGGTGCCATTGGGACACCACGTGGTGCTGGGGTACGAAGCGACTGGGAATTGGGCTTACGCCAGGGGTCTCGTGGCTCTCGAATACGGCCCCGTGCTAGCTTGGCTGGGCGTGCTGGGATTGAAGGCCGCTTGGCGGCACATCGCATTTTCGGGCGACGCACGCCGCCGCCGGATCGACGACGAGGGCCTGTCGCGTTAGGCCGCCGCAGCTGGATGGACGCTGATCATCCGGCCCCTGCGTCCTCGATTGCGGAACTCGACTATGCCGTCGATCTTGGCGAAGAGCGTGTCGTCCTTGCCGCGGCCCACGTTCAACCCTGGATGGAAGCGTGTCCCGCGCTGCCGTACAAGGATGCTGCCGCTCGTGACGAGCTGGCCGGCGAAGCGTTTCACGCCGAGCCGCTTGGACTGGGAGTCCCGCCCGTTCCTGGAAGTGCCTTGTCCCTTTTTGTGCGCCATGGTCTGCTCCTGGGCCTGCTGGGCGACTCGCTACTGGATGGAATCGATCCTGACTAGCGTGAAGGCCTGCCGGTGTCCGATCCGGCGGCGGTACATCTTGCGCCGCTTGAACTTCAGCACATCGACCTTCGGCCCCCGGCCCTGCTGGGCAATTGTTGCGGACACGGTAGGCTGGCTATCGCCGCCGGCGGCGAGTGTGCCATCGTCACCGGAAACAGCCAGGACTTGATCGAACTGCACCTGATCGCCGATCTCGCCCGGCAGCTTTTCCACCCGCAGTTCGTCGCCCGGGGCGACCGCGTACTGTTTGCCACCCGTCTGGATAATCGCGTACATCGCTCGTGGTCCTAGGTCTAGGGGAACACCTGCAAACGCGGGCCACATCCCCGCGCAAGCCCAATTATAGGCGATCTCCGCAGGCCCGGTCAATCCCTCTGCCGAGGCCGCTCAAAGGCCTTGCGCCATCGGATGCCCTTGCGGATGGCCGGTGCGACGCGGCTCTGGTAACGCGCTCCATCTGCTGTGCGGGCGCCGCCCACTGCTCGCCTGCAGCTCGCGCCTTTGTGCTCGGCATTGCGGTCCGCCACACCCCCGTCGCACGGCGACCTGGCTCCACCGATCTGCCGGTCGGAGATGGCTTGGGCGATTGGATGGGGTATGCCTGAACGATTCGGCAGCGGCCCGAGTGTGGCCCAATCGGCTCTTACTGTTTTCGTCCTGCCTCAATTGGCGAGTCGCCACGCCACCCCTCCCGTGGCTGAGACTCTGGGGCCGATGAGAGGACTTGCGCAATGAAGTTGTGCAGCCGACTTGCGCAGTGGACGAGTTTCGGCTCTGGAGTCCGTTCGACCTCCATCAGCCGTCACTGCGACGGCCCGCCCGTCCCGGCCAAAGGACGGAGCACTCGTGCGTGGGTTGATGGTGCCCACTACGACGGATTGCATGCGGGCCACCAGTGAGACTGAGCCGGTCCGGCGCAGGTTGCTGACTCGAGTGCTGAAGGTCTCCTGTCCAGGGTCGCACGGCACTGCGTTGCTCAGTACTGTCTGGGCTGGAACCCGGGCCAAAGCACACCGGGGGATGCATTGAGCGTCTACGGAAACTGCCGGCGGACAGACTCTCCAGGATAGGCACCTAGCTTCCCGGTTGCTAATCGTATCCCGGTCCAGCTGCTCCCGCCCATGCCCCTGACCGTCCGGGCTGCCCCCGCCGTATCCCCGCACACCGCGGGCAGCCAGGACTGCTTCTCGCCGTGGCCCCCGCGCTCGGCAGACTCGCACAACTGGCCCTCGACCGCGCTCGCCGGGCCGTCTCCGCACTCTGGGGCGGACCCCTCACCGCTGTACGCACTCCCGCGCCACCAGCGGCGTCAGCCGCCGGCCGACCAGCCGTGCGCCCTGCGGCAACTCCTCCCGCGCGGTCCGGTGCATCCGCGGCAAGGATGCGCCCAGCCGCCGGCTGTCGGGCCCGGCACGCAGCCCGCCCGCTCGGCGCACTCGGCCCCCAGGGCGTCCCCCGCGAGGAGGCACCCCCCGCCGGCGCAGGCCGAGGAGATCAGCGCTAGCAGCCTCTGCGCAGCGCTGCCACCGCGCTGGCGGAGCTGGAGGCGGACTACCGCGGCCAAGCTCTCGGGCAGCCTGAGGAACCGTGCCAGCCGTGCCACCCCGCCGAGTCCGGCCAAGCCGGTCCAGGGATCGTCGCAGACGCCGCAAGCCAGGGTCGGAGCGCTGGCGGGGGACAGGGGCCAGGGAGGTCTCCAGAACAATCGAGAGGCACCCCCGAGGTGCCATCCGCAAACACCCCGGAGAACCGCCTAAACCATTGCATCACAAAGACGTTCCGGCTAGCAACTGGAGTCCTTACTGATGTGTTCATAAGTAATTGCACAAAAAAGCTCCGCAAGCTATTGATTCTATTGGTAGGTTGCTTGCAATTACTTTTGGCAAAATTAGTATCCGGGAAGCAGGGGACAGGTAGGTACAGGTTGGATCCAGCACGCCAAAGCCAGTCTGGGCTAGTTCCTACGGTGCGGTTGTACAACGGGCAGTCGAGGTAGCCAAGGGCGCTTGTGTGCCCATCTCCGCCAAGGCCGTCAGCCTTGCACTGGGCGGTGCCACCTAGCCCGTATGCCTATGTCCGGTACGTGCAGTCGCGGTAGCACCGCGCCGGGCGGCGGACTAGGCGGAACACCTGGCCTAGGGGCCGAACCCGTGCTTCGCGGGCACCAATTTGCCGCCCCCAAGGGCCTCTGCCAAGCAACTGCACGCAAAGCTCTACCGCGCACGCGGGGAGATGGAAAACCGGACCCGGGAGCGGCGGCTCGACCTGTTCGCCGATCGCACCAGCGCGTCCCCGTTGGGGGTGAACCAGCTGTGCTAGTACTGCTCCTCCTGCGCCTTGGTGCTACTGCCGGTCGGTGCCTGGGTCCGCAGTACGACCCAGTGGGTGCGGTTGGCGTTCCCGCAGGACTGCCCCTACGCCGCACTCTGCGCCCAGGTGCTGGCGAACCTGTGCCGGGAACCGCTGAGGAACTCCTCCGGCTGGATGGACCGTCTCGCTCGGCGGACAACCCCTGCGGAGCGGCGCAAGCCGAGCCCGCCGCCCGCGGGCAGCCCCGCCACGACCCAGCGAACTGCCCCGCAGAGCGAGCACCAGACGCTCCCCGAGCGTCCCCATGCCGGCTGATCGTGGGGGCGACGCGGCAAACCCTGGCTAGCCGCTGCAACCCGGGTTACTGATTTTGCCAAAAGTAATTGCAGGTCTGGCCGTTTTCAACCTCTCAGCAGCTCCCCCGCGCCAACACACACATAAACTGGCCTATAGATGTTTTTTATCTGAGACATTACTGCATGGAATCTGCCTGTGATTCCTGCTCTTGTCAATTCATGAAGTTTCCAACTTTTCCCGACTTCCGACGCATTCTCCATCGGTCCCAACCTCCCATTAGGAAGCTGGTCGTGATCCAAGCCCGGCACGGCAAAGCCCTCCAAGCCCTGGCCGAGGAATTCGGCATCGGCACCCGCACAATACGCACCTGGCTTCGGCTCTATGCCTGCTGTGGATTCCAGGCTCTCGGACATAAATCTAAACCGGGACGCCATCCCTGCCTCTCCCACGACCCAATGCAGATGATCCTCGAAACCCTGCGGGACAAAGCCCCCGACCAGCTCCAGTTCGAGTTCGCCTACCGGTCGCTGCAAATTGTCCGGCCATGGACCCTCGACCAGTTCCCAGTCCAACTGTCCCTGGCGACGGTGCGCAGGGTCCTGCGACGCCTCGGCCTCACCCCGCAGCGCCCTCAGTTCCGGGCCTGCCAGCCGAACGCCGCCGCGGTGCGGACTGGGATCGCAGCAACCTGCCCCGCCCTCGCCCGGCATGCGCAGGAGCAGGGAGCCCTGCTGCTCTGGGCCGACGAGGCCGGCAGGATCTCGCACTACCACCGGGGCACTCCGTGGGGGCCCCGGGGCCAGACGCCTGTTGTCCAGCCACCGGGGGAGCGGTTCCGGCTGCACAGGCTGTCCGCGAGCAGTCCCTTGGGAGCAATACACTCCAGGATCCATTCCGGAACCGCCGCCGCAGCCACGTTGAAACAGCTCCTGCAGCAGATTCCGGACCAGACGGATGCTAGACCGATCTACGTGCTAGTGGACCGCCACAGCATCCACACATCCAAGCCCATGGAAGCCTGGCAGAAGCGGACCGAGGCACCGGTGGAGATTCATCTGTTGCCGGCGTACTCTCCGGCATGGAACCCTGCGGAGCTAGTCCGGTCGGTAGTCCAGCGCCGGGTGGGGAAGCTGCTGGTCCGAACGGTTCGTCAGCTCCGGGAGCGCTGGGAGGAGGCCCTGCAAGCCCTGGAGGCCGACCCCGCCAAGGTGCCAGGGGTTCTTTCGCGAGACCGACTGCGCCTAGACTGTTTCTGGTTGTTCCTTGCAATGACTTATGGCAAAATCAGTATGCAGGAGCAAATCAGCCCGAAATCCTAGATTCCCGGTTAATCCCCGAGATGGGGATTGCGGGGCCGTAGGGCTTGAGCGGGGAACCCGGCGTACCCGGCGCGGGCCCCACATCCTGTCGCCGAGCGACTTGGGCACCCCCGCAGGTGCCCTGCGCCGGCCTGCCCCCGCCCTGCAGCCGCTGCGCCCCCGGCTCCGGGCGCACCGAACCCCTCGCGGGCTCCGCGCCGGGCCCCTGCCGCGGGGCCCGGCGCGGCTCCGGCCGCGCCGTCCCAGTCCAGCCGCAGGTTGCTCCTGCTGCCCAGCCGCCGTGCGCTGCGCGTCAGCCGCCCCACGCTGCCCACGCAGTACCGGATCAGCGGCTGCCTGCAGCTCGGGCTGCCGCGCCTCGGACGGCGGCACTTGGTCCGGCAGCAGCCGCCGCCGCAGCTGCGCGATCTGCCCGCCCAGATAGAAACCCTGATGCGCCGCGTGCGAGAGGCACGGCGGATGATGCCAGCCTAGGTCCGTCAACGGTCCCTGGAACACATGCTCCTGCCCCTGCTGGCTGCGGTGCCGCCGTCCCAGCTCCGCCAGCGGCAGCCGGTCGCGGCTCACCAAAATCACCGTGCACACCGGCACCAGCAGCCGCTGCTCCCCGTCCCCGTCGCGCCGGAGCACCCCGCACACCAGCTCCTCCGGCCCCCGGGCCGGCCGGTACGCCCCCGCGAGCGCCCGCTCCTTCCCCGCCGCGTTCAGGGGCTGCCCCTCCCCCTCGCGGCCGCCAGGCGCAGACTCGGGGCTTTTTGGCGCGGATCGGTCCCGCTCCCGGAAGCATCCCCGCCCCGCTGCCGGCAGGAGCTCACCAGCGCCTTGCCGGAGTACGCGCTGGCGGCCCGCAGCCCCACCGGCTGCCGCCCTGTCAGCCAGGGCGCCGCATCCTGGTCCAATGGCTCCCGCCCATCCCCCTTCACGTCCGTGCCGCCCGCGTGCAGCCGGGCGCTGACCCACGCCGCCCCCACGCACACCGAGTGCAGCCAGGACTGCCTCTCGTCGTGGTAGCCGCGCTCGGCGTGCTCGCACAACTTGCCCTCCACCTCGATCCCCGGGCCGTCCACGAACACCGGGACGTAGCCCCACCGCTGCCCGCACGCCTGCGCCCCCAGCGGCCCCAGCCGCCGGCTGACCAGCCGCACGCACTCCCGCAACCCCTCCAGGGCCGCCTCGTGCATCCGCTGCGGGTCTGCGCCGAGCCGCCGGCTGGCGGGTACGGCCCGCAGCCCGCACGCTCGGCGGGCGACGTCCTCGGCCCCCAGGGCGTCGACCGCGTGGAGGTGCCCCCCGCCGGCGCAGGCCGCGTAGAGCAGCGCCAGCAGCCTCTGCCCAGCGCGGCCACCGCGCCGGCGGCGCTGGAGGCGGACCGAGGCGGCCAGCTTCTCGGGCAGCCCGAGGAACCGGGCCAGCCGGGCCGCCACGCCGCGCCCGGCCAGGCCCGTCCAGTCGTCGTTGCAGACGCCGCAAGCCAGGGGGCCTCCAAAAAATCGAGAGGCACCCCCGAAGTGCAATACGCGGACACCCCGGAGGACCGTCTAAATCATTGCAACTCAAACACGCTCCGGCTGGTAACCGGAATTTTTACCCGGGAATCAGGGGCTCTTCCGCGGCAAGGCGCTTTAGGATGGCTCGCCGTCCGACTTTGCCCGCTGCGCCCGCAGCGCGGCGAGCTCGGCTTCCAGCGCACGCCGCTTCCGCGCCTCGGCGTCCCGCTCCCGCTGCGCGGCATCCCGCTCCCGCTGCGCGGCGCGGCGCAGGCGCGCCTCAGCATCCCGCTCCCGCTGCGCGGCATCCCGCTCCCCTTGCGCGGCGCGGCGCAGATGCGCCTCAGCATCCCGCTCCCGCTGCGCCTCCTGGCGGGCGCGGGCCTCTTCCTGCAGGATCGGGATCCGCAGGCCCGTGGCCGGGTCCCGGAACCGCAGCAGCTCCCCCTGCACCTCCAGCCCCAGCCCCAGCACCGCGCTCCACGCCGCGCCCTCCGCCGTGGTCTCCAGCCGCGCGTAGCGGCCCGCCCGCAGCGCCCAGCCCTCCAGCCGCGCCCCCCGCAGCCGCCCCAGCGTCTCCCCCGTCGGGTCGAACTGCCAGTACTCCCGCACCCCCAGCCGCCGGTACAGCTCCTTCTTCGCCTTCAGGTCCCGCTCCACCGTCGACTCCGACGCCACTTCCAGAACCCACTGCGGCACCGGCCCCTCCAACCACACGCGGTACGACTTGCGGTTCTCCCCCGACACCCCCCGCACCACGAACACGTCCGGGGCCACCCGGGCCCCGGCATCCCCCTCCCGGTAGTACACGAACGTGTCGCAGGCCACGTAGACCCGCTCCCGCCGGTCGCTGAAGTGCAGCCGCAGGGCGGCCTGGGCCTCGGCCATCGCCCGGTTCTGCCAGTCGTTGTCCGCCATCGGCAGCCCGTCCGAGCACGGGTAGTCCACCGGCGGAGCCGCCTCGCGCTCCTCCAGGACGGCCGTCGCCAGCGTTCCCGACATCCCGTTGCGCACCCCCCGGGCCCGCTCAGTGTACCACTCCGCGGGGCGCGTGCCCTCCGCCGCCGGCCGCCGCCGCACCCGGCGGCCCGGCCCGTAGGTGAGGTGCCGACCGGCGCCGAAGGCGCGGCAGCGGAAGGCAGGCAGGAATGGACTGGCAGTCTGCCTCTCGAGAACAGGCTGGCGCCTGTCCCGGAACTCCCGGCAAAGACCGGCCCGCCAATCTGCGGCGTGTCATGAAGCACGTGGTCCGGGACAGGCCTGGCCAAGAGAGGGCCATCGCCTGCGGGCGGACGGAGGCTGCGCCGGCGAGCCCGCAGAGCCTGCGCGGCGAGGCGCTGGAGGTCCGCACCGCGCCAGTGGAGCGGGCGATGCCTTGCAGGGAGGTCCAGGTCGGCGAACCCGAGAGCGGGGAGACGGTCTCGGCGGGCCCGCAGGGGGGTGCCGGCCCGCGGGTGCCTCGGGATGCAGGGGTGCGACAAGGACCCGGAGAGCACGGCCCGTGCGGTGGACGCCGGCGGCTGGCTCCGCACCGGCGACCTCGCCGCCCTGCGAGAAGACGGCAACTTCCGGATCACCGGCCGGGCCAAGGAGATGCTCATCCGGGGCGGCGAGAACATCTGCCCCCGCGAGATCGGGGAGTTCCTCCACCAGCGTCCCGGGGTCGCCGGCGTTGTACGTCGTCGGCGTTCCGGACGAGCGCCTTGGAGAGAAGGTCCTCGCTTGGGTCAAGCTCCGCGACGGAGCGACAGCCTCCGAGCAGGGCGGCCGCGAGTTCCGCCGGGGGCGGATCGCGCACTGCAAGGTTCCTGAGCACATCCGCTTCGCCGACGGCTTCCCGATGACGAGGGCCGGCAAAGTGCGGAAGTTCGTGATGCGCGCCCAGGAGATCGCTCTGCACGGCCTGGACGCGGCGGCGGGGGGCGGAACGGCGTAGATGTGGTCCGAGGTGCAGTCCGCTGCAGGACCGCGAAACGACGCGCAGGGCGAGGTGGGTTTCGCGGGCGCTGCCGCGTAGAGCAACGCCCGCAGCCTCTGCCCAGCGCTGCCGCCGCGGCGGCGGCGCTGGAGGCGGACCGAGGCGGCCAGCCTCGCGGGGAGCCTGGGGGACCGGGCCAGCCGGGCCACCACGCCGAGCCCGGCCCGGCCCGTCAGGTCGTCGTTGCAGACGCCGCAAGCCAGGGTGGGAGCACTGTCGGGGGACAGGGGCTAGGGGGCCTCCACAAAATCGAGAGGCACCCCCGAGGTGCAATCCGCGGACACCCCGGAGGACCGTATAAATCATTGTAATATAAACATGTTCCGGATGGTAACCGGAATTTTTACCCGGGAATCAGGGCCCGAAATGCCCAATCGGTGACGCATGCGGGCTAGAGTGTCGGTATCTTGTGCAGGTGACCCGTCGCGGCGTTGACTGTGGTGGTCCAGTTCCCGGGGCTCGTTCCGATCCTGGCCAGGGCCGGAGGCTGTGCTTCTGGAGACAACCAGTCACCCGACGGAATGGTTTCACCTGCGCTGACAGCCCCGCGCCGTGTCGCGTGCCGGTTCGGTACCATGCTCCCATCCGGCCACGGTGTCCGGGCGCTTGCAGCGGCGCACTGGCTGGCTCCAGCGCGTTGGGCCGGCGGCGGCATGGGAGGCGAATGAGCGATGAGGCGGGGCTGTCGGTTTAGCTGTGGTCGTGTCCACCATTCAACGGAATCCGCTACGGTCCTGTGTCGTCCTGAATGGTCTGTAAGTGACTGAACAATCGTTGATTACAACCTTACTGGCAGAGATGGAACTCCCGACACGACCCTGGACCGCCAAGCCCAACGGCCGGCAGCCCCACCACGCGCTCTCGACCGCCTTCGTCCGCAACGTAGCACAGGCCGGACGCTACTGCGATGGCGAGGGCCTTTACCTCGATGTGCAGCCGACCGGCACCCGTAACTGGGTGCAGTGGCTCGTCATCCGCGGCCGGTGCCGCGAACTCGGACTCGGCGGCTTCCCGCTCGTCCCGCTCAAGGAGGCGCGCGCGGCTGCCCTCGCCAACCGCCGACTCGCCCGCGCCGGTGGCGATCCACTGGCCGAGAAGCGCCGCCTCAAGAGCATGCCCACCTTCGCCTCCGCCGCCGAGGCGGTCCTGGCGCAGATGCGGCCCGGCTGGCGCAACCCCAAGCACGGCAAGGACTGGCTGTCGAGCCTGGCACGCTTCGCCTTCCCCCGGCTCGGTAAGCTGCCCGTCTCCGAGGTGACGAGCGCCGACGTGGTCGAGGCGCTGCGGGCCGTCTGGCACGAGCGGCCGGCGACGGCGCGGCGGGTCCGTCAGCGCATCGGCACCGTCATGGAGTGGGCCGTCGACTTGAACTACCGCGACGACAACCCGTGCAGCCGCCTCGGGCCGATCCTCGGACCGCAGCAGGATCTCGTCCGGCACATGCCGGCACTGCCGCATCGCGACATGGCGGCGACGGTCGAGAGGGTGCGGGCGTTGGGCGCGGCTCCCGTGGTCAAACTGGCGTTCGAGTTTCTCGTGCTGACCGCCGCGAGGTCCGGCGAGGTGCGTGGGACCGAGTGGGCTGAGATCGACACCGAGGAGCACGTGTGGACGGTCCCGGCGACGCGGACCAAGGCGAAGCGCGAGCACCGGGTGCCGCTGAGCGGGCGTGCGCTGGAGATCCTCGACGCGGCGCGGACGCTCGACGACAGCAACCCGCTCGTCTTCCCGAGCGTGCGGGGCAAGCGGATGAACGACATGGCCCTGTCGGGACTGCTCAGGACGCTGGAGATTCCGGCCGTGCCGCATGGCTTCCGTTCGACGTTCCGGGACTGGGCCGCCGAGGAGATGAACCACCCGTGCGAGGTGGTCGAGGCCGCGCCGGCCCATATCGTCCAGAACAAGGTCGAGGCGGCCTACGCCCGCTCGGACCTATTCGAGCGGCGGTGCCGGCTGATGGACGACTGGGCCGCCTACCTGGAGCGGAACCGCGGGCCACAGGGATGCTCCGCCGACGAGGCGCGGTCATGATGGCGGTCGGTGCGTGTCCCGACGTGTTCCGGGGCGTTTACGCCCCGTTTCCATTGGCTTAAATCGTGGAAACGGACTTCTCGCCGACCGCGTCGAGCCAGGACACGGATCCGCCCCCTGTCGCTCATCTTCGGGGCCGGGCGGCGGCCATCGTGCGGCTCGGCTGGCACCGTCGCGAAGCCGAGTGGTTGGCGCTGGTCTGCCTGCACGGCGGCGTGTTCCTCCGCTCCCAGTACCTCGCGTTCATCGGCCGGACGAATCCGGCCCTCGCCCACCGCTTCGTCCAGCGGTGCCGCAAGTATATGGTCGAGGAGCCGTGGCACGGCTCGCGGCTTCGCATCTGTCGGATCTCCTCGCGGACACCATATGAAGTCCTCGGCGTGGAGCATGTCCGGCACCCTGATTCCCGGGTAAAAATTCCGGCACCAGCCGGAACATCTTGTGCTACAATGACTTAGACGGTCCTCGGGGTGTCCGCGTATTTCACCTCGGGGGTGCATCTCGATTTTTTGGAGGCCCCCTTGCCCATGTCCCCCGACAGTGCTCCCACCCTGGCTTACGGCGTCTGCGACGACGACTTGACGGGCTTAGCCGGGCTCGGCGTGGTGGCCCGGCTGGCCCGGTTCCTCGGGCTGCCCGAGAAGCTGGCCGCCTCGGTCCGCCTCAAGCGCCGCCGGCGTGGTTGCAGCGACGTGCAGATGCTGCTGGCGTTGATCTACTCGGCCTGCGCCGGCGGGGGGCACCTCAACGCGGTCGACGCCTTGGGGGCCGATGAGGTCGCCCGGCAAACCTGCGGGCTGCGGGCCGTGCCCGACAGCCGGCGGCTCGGCGAATACCTGCAGCGGATGCACGAGGCAGCCCTGGAGGGGTTGCGGGAGTGCGCGCGGCTGGTCAGCCGGCGGCTGGTGCCGCTGGTGGCGCAGGCGTGCGTGCAGCGGTGGGGCTACATCCCGGTGTTCGTGGACGGCCCGGGGATCGAGGTGGAGGGCCAGCTGTTCGAGAACGCCGGGCGCGGCTACAACGGCGAGAAGCAGTACTGGCTGCACTCGGTGTTCGTGGGGGTGGCGTGGGTCAGCGCCCGGCTGCACGCGGGCGGCACGGACGTGCGGGGGGATTGGCGGGAGCAGCTGGACCAGGATGTGGCGCCCTTGCTGACCGGGCGGCAGCCGGTGTGGCTGCGGGCCGACAGCGCGTACTACTGCCAGGATCTGGTGAGCTACTGCCGGCGGAAGGGCTGGGATTACTCCGTGAGCGTGACCGATCCGCGCAAAAAGGCCCCGATTCTGCGCCTGGCGGCCGCGATGGGGTTGCGGGAGGACGAGTGGGAGCCCCTGGACGCGGCGGGGAAGGAGCGGGCCATCGTGGTGGCCTACCGGCCGGCCCGGTGGCCGGAGGAGCAGGTGTATGTGGTGATCCGGCGCGACTGGGACGGGGAGCAGCGGCTGCTGGAGCCGGTGTACACGGTGATTCTGGTGAGCCACGACCGGCTGCCGGTGGCGGAGCTGGTGCGGCGGCACCGCGGCAAGCAGGGGCAGGAGAATGCGTTCAAGGGGCCGCTGACGGACCTGGGTTTGCATCATCCGCCGTGCCGCTCGCACGCGGCGAATCAGGGTTTCTACCTGGGCGGGCAGATCGCGCAGCTGCTGCTGCGGCTGCTGCAGTACCAGGCGCTGCCGGACGCGGCGCGGCAGCACGGGCTGCGGCCGCTGATCCGGTACTTCGTGTGCAGCGTGGGGCGGCTGACGCGCA
>CBDBZZ010000030.1:0-17004 GCA_965213745.1 Bryobacterales bacterium
CGCCGCCGGCCCTTCTCGCCACCGCCTCCGCGATGCGGGCGATCGTTTCCCGGCGCTCCAGGTCGGTGTCGAATAGGGACAGTTCGTCGACCGCAAGAGTTGTTTCCCGCCGGAACAGGCCGTTGGTGACAAGCGGAACCCGAATGCCCGCTCCCCCGATGATCGTCAGCTTCATGCGGGCCCTCCCTCCGCCGGCCCTTTTCCCGCGAGCTCGCTGAGCCGCCGCTCGACTTCGGCCGCGGCCGGCAGAGCCTGCACCCCTCCCGGCGACCGGGTCGACAAGCCTCCGCAGATATTCCCCGCCAGGAGCGACTCGCGCAGGGTTTGCCCCGCCATCCAGGCGTGCAGAAACCCTCCGTTGAACGCATCGCCGGCCCCGGTGCTTTCGACCGCCTCGACCTCGATCCCCCCGACGCCGACCGCCGGAGCCGCGTGTTGGGCGGCGACCGCGCCGGCCGCGCCCTGCTTGATCACCACGGTGTTGCGTGGATGAGAAAAACACGCGAGCGCCGCTCGAGCCGACGAGACTCCGGCATACTGGCGCGCTTCCATCTCATTGAGGAACAAGACATCCAACCGTCGGCACAAATCCCGGAACCCTGGCGACCGTCCATAGCCGCGGGATCCCAGCCCAGGTCCCACGAGACTGTGGTCCCGCGGCTTTGGAGCCGCTGGATGGCGTGCGCGAACGCCCCCCAGCGGGTGGGGGTGAGCGCGAAGTGGACATGGCCGGCGAGACCGAACCGTTCCTGGGCCTCCGCGCCGAGCAAGTACTCCTCCACGAAGCGGTTGGCGCCGGGGTGCGTCAAGAAGCACCGATCTTGCCGCGTCGAGACCGCTACCGTGACCCCGGACATCGCCTCCGGCCTGCGCTGGGACCAAGCGCAAGAAACTCCGGCTTCGTCCAGGCGCCTGCGGGCTTCGGCCTCCAGCATGGACGCGCCCCACACCGTGACCAAGTGGGCCGAGCGCCCCATGCGGGCAGCCGCGGTAGCGGTGATCGCCGCCCCGCCGCCCAAGGAGACGGCGAAGTCGTCGGTCTTGACTTCCTGGCCTAGGCTCGGGAGCCGTTCCAGATCGAAAAAGATCAGATCCGTATAGAACTCGCCCGCGCAGATCAACTGCTCAGGGTTGGCCGGTACCGTCATCCTGCTTCAGCTCCACGATGAACCGCGTGGTCAGGGCGACTCTCTCGCCGATCGTCTGGTCCTCCTGAGCCTTCAAGACCTGGTACCGCCTCCAGGGCTTGCCGCGCCTCCTGCGAATGGCCCGACCTCTGGAGCGCGAAGGCCCAGGCGGTAGTGGGCCCGCACATGCTGCGGATCGAGCGCGATCACTTGCCGGAGCGCTTCGGCCGCACCTGCCCAGTCTTGGAGTTCGAAACGGATCTCGCCCAGCAACAGCTGCGCTTCCAGGAAGCTCGGGGCTTCCCGGGTAAGCTGCGTCAACGCTTCGACGCGGGCCGCCAGCGGGCCCGTATCTCCCGAGCGGGGAGGCTTGGCGGAATGTCGCCACGGCCTCGAAGTAGCGGGCCCATGGATTCGCCGCATCCCGGTCGAGCAGTTCCCGGAAGGAAGGCCACGGCGTCACCGAAAGCCTGGTCGGACTGATCGAACGCTTGCGCGAGCAGGCGATAGCCCATCAGCTCCGCGGGCCTGAGGCTCACCGCTCGCAAGAAGGCGCGCGTCGCCTCCTCGTAACGCGTCAGGCCGAGCGCCGCCGTGCCTGCGCCAACCCAGAGCCGCCAGGAGCCGGGCTCCCGTTCAAGCCCCGCCGCAAAGACTCGAGCCGCAGCCTCCCAGTTCCAGTGGATCAGGAACTCGTAGCCCAAGGCGAAGTAGTTGGCTGGAGTGGGGTCGAGAACCACCGCTTGGCGGAAATGAGCCACCGCCTCGAGGGGCCGTTTCTGAGCCTCCAGCAGGTCGCCCAAGAGCGCGTGCGCCTCGGCGGTCTCCTGGAGCGCGGAGAGCGGCCTGGGCCGCCCGCGTCGCCTCGGGAATCTGCCCCAGGGCCCCTTCGGGCGCGCGCCAAGTTGAGGTGGGCCGGATAGGACTCGGGCAGCTGTTCCGCCACCGCCCGGAACAGCTCCGCGGACGGCTCCAGGAGGCCCTGGTGCAACAGCAGCAGCGCCGCCTGGAACTGCAGCTGCGGCTGCCGGCTCAGCAACGGCCGAAATCGCTTGCAAGACCTCGCGCGTCCGGTCGGCGCGGCCCAGCGCACGCTCGGCGAGCGCCTTCAAAAAGCGCAACTCCGCCCGGGAAGCGGCTTGGCCCGCCACACCCTGCAGAAACTGTGTCAGCCGCCTGGTACTCCCCCAGCAAGAACCGGCAATAGGCGAGTTGGTAGGCGTTTTTCATAGACGCCCGGCCGCACCGCGAACGCCTTTTCCAGCCAAGGGAGAGCCCGTTCGGGACGGCCCTGCTGCAGGAGGATCGTCCCCAGATTTGAAGTTGGCCGTCGAGTGGTCCGGCTCCAGCTCCAGAGCTTTCCGGAACTGCTCCGCAGCCTCCGCCGCACGCCCCAGGCGCATCAAGCTGGCACCGAAGTTGGTCCGCAGAACGACCGAGTCGGGCTGCAAGTCCACCGCCCGCCCGAAAACGCTCGTTGGCCTCATCCGGCCGTCGGCTGAGATCCAGGATGATCGCCCAGAGGTGTTGGATCTCGGCGGCCTCGGGGTGACGCCGTCCGAGCGGCGCGCGACCACCCCCAACGCGGCGTCGTAGTCACCGGACCGGAAGTGGTTCACGGCCCCGCTCGAATTCGCTGGCAGCCTCGGGCGGGATGCGAGCCTCGGGCAGGCCGGCAGGCGGCCGGATGAGGCCCAGCAAGACGAATCCAATCGAGCAAGCCCGCGCCCCACGATGGGCCAAGGCCTGCCGGCCTAGTCTGTTGGGTGCCGCGCTCCGGAAGCCCTTCCGCAGAGGCGCCCACATGGAACCCCAGTCTACGGTATCCCTCCCTTCGAGCGCCTCGCGCACATCCCTGGCCTGCTCGCGCACATCCCATGGCCTGGAGGCGTTCCGAGCCGCTACCGAAATCGCTTCGCCCAACGCGCCCGCAGACCCCGGCTCGGAGCACCGCACGCAGATTCCCGGTCCCAAGCCTAAGCGGAGCCGGCTCATCGCTAGGCAGTGTTGCTCGCGGGGGGGCCGAGCCACTTCCAATGGGAGGGCGTGCCGATGCCGCCCCGCCAAGCCGGGCGAGCCTCGAATCGTTGGCCGGTGGGGAGCGCCCGCCGCTTCGTCCAGGGGGGCTGGCCGAGACGGAACCCGCCGCTCAGGCGGCCTCTGTATACTGAATCCGATCGTGCCCGGGGCCATGCTGCGGCGGACGGCGAGGCCGTTCCGGCACCCGTGGAGGCCGGGATCTTCCGTCGGGAACAGCCGTATGCCCACGAAAGCGCGGCGTCTACCGGGAGGGGCCCTCCGGGATGGTTCGCGCTCAGGGGGTCGATGACGTCCCAGCACCGCAGAGCCAAGGACCGTGGCGCTTGGCAGCGGTTGAGCGCCATGCGTCCGGGCCCCTGCCTCTATCTGCTTGCCCTGGCCTCGCTTCCGCCCCATGGCGCGCCGTCGCTCACGGGCCGGGCCTGGGGGCAACCGCACTTCGTCGAATCGTCCGCAGCAGCCGGCCTAGGCGGATTCCGTTTGCACAGCGGCGACCGGCATAAACGCTACATCGTTGAAGCGAATTCCGCCGGCGTCTGCGTCATCGATTACGACTTGGACGGCCGGCCGGACCTCTACCTGGTGAACGGCGGGCGTTTGGAGGAGGTTCCGGGCGGGTCGCCCCTCGCAGTTGCGGCACGCGCTGTTCCGCAATCAGGGCGGGCGCCGCTTCAAGGATGTCACCCGGGAAGCGGGCGCCGGAGGGAACGGCCATTGGGGCATGGGGTGTTCGGTAACCGACTACAACGCAGACGGTTTTCCCGACCTTTACATCACCTCGTACGGGCCGAACCAACTGCTGAGCAATCAGGGCGTCGGCGGCTTCGAGGAACGTCACCGAGGCGGGCGGGCGTCGACGATTCCCGCTGGTCGACCGGTTCGGCTTGGGCGGATGTCGACCTCGACGGGGACCTGGACTTGTTCGTCGCCAACTACATCAAGCTCGACCCGGGCAACCTGCCCGAACCGGGCAGCCCGGCCTTCGGCTCGATGGGAAGCCCGGGCTTGGGCTGCCAGTACATGGGCCTCCCCGTGATGTGCGGCCCCAGAGGCTTGCCGGGCGCGGGCGACTCGCTCTTCCTCAACCGCGGGGACGGCTCCTTCGAGGACGTATCCGTTGCCAGCGGGCTGAGCGACCCGCAAGGGTATTTCGGCCTCGGGACATTGTTCTCGGACCTGGACGACGACGGCCTGCCCGAGCTCTTCGTCGCCAACGATTCGACGCCCAACCTGCTCTACAAGAATCTGGGCAACGGGCGATTCGAAGAAGTCGGGCCTTCTCTCGGGACTGGCCTTCAACGCCACGGAGTCGAGCAAGCGGGAATGGGCGTCGCGGGCCGGGGATTTCCTCAACCGGGGCCGTCTCTCGCTCTACGTCACGCACTTCTCCGAGGAGTACAACACCCTCTACCGCAACGAGGGCGGCCTGAACTTCTCCGATGTCACGGCGGCGGCGGGTCTCGCCCGCCCCACGCTTCCGTTCGTCGGCTGGGGCACGATCTTGCGGGACTTCGACAACGACGGCTGGCTGGACATCTTCGTGGCCAACGGACATGTCTTCCCAATGTCGATCAACTCCAGCAAGCGTCCGTGGCGCCAGTACCGTCAACGAAGCCTGCTTTTCCGGAACTTGGGCAACGGCCGCTTCCAGGAACAGCCCGGCTTCGCGCAAGGCGAGCGCGAACAATCCAGCCGCGGGGCGGCGGCCGCCGACTTCGACGGCGACGGCAGGCTGGACCTGATCCTCAACAACATCGACTCCGGCCCGGCGCTTTTCTGGAACGATAGCGCCGCCGGGAATCGGTACCTGAGGATTCGCCTTGTCGGGAGGGGCGGGAATCGCCTCGCCCTGGGGGCCCGAGCGAGCGTCCGAGCGGGAGACCTGCTGCAGCTGCGCGAGGCCCGGAGCGGCGGAAGCTACCTTTCGCAGAACGAGCTGGTGCTCCATTTCGGCTTGGGAACCCGCACGCGGGCCGAGGCGGTGCGAGTCCGCTGGCCCGGAGGCCGAAACCTCGGTCTTGCACGAGGTCCAAGCCGGACAGGAGATCACGATCCGCCAACCGCTGGGCGGTCGAACGGCACTCGCCGGCAAGGCCGGCTCTGAGCATGTAGAGGGCCACCCCCAGAGCCAGCACCAGCAGCCCCAGGACCATGATGAAGCCTTTTGTCGAGACCAGCACGAGCAGCCAGAGGACCGTGGCTGCGAGGCTGGGTATCGGGTAGCCCCACATTTGGAAAGGCCGCCGGATGTCGGGCCGGTACTTGCGAATCAGAGTCACGGCGACGATCTGGCCGAGCACCTGGATGACGATCTGAATCACGATGAGCGTCTGGATAATGTCGCCCAGCTCAAAGAAGCAGAAGACTGTCGAAACCAACCCCAGCGTCAAGAGCGAGACGTGCGGGAAGCGCTTGACCGGGTGGAGCTTGGCGAAGACCGCGAAGAACCTCCCGTCCCTCGCGGCGGCGTACGGGATTCTCGAGTAGCCGAGCAGCAGGGCGAAGACGGACGCGGCCGAGGCGCCCAGGACCAGATAGGTCAAGGCCTGGGCCGCCCACGGCCCCTGCACGATTTCCATGAAGTCGGAGACGACGTGCTGCGAGCCCATCGCGTCGCGCCAATGCACCACGCCGAGAATCGTGGTGTTCAGGAAGATGTAGAGAAGCGCCACGAGAACGATCGAGGCGATGACCGCGAATGGAATGTTCCGGCCGGGGTTGCGGACTTCGCCGCCCAGGAAGCAGATGTTGTTGTATCCCCCGTACCCGTAGATGCCGATCAGCGCCGCGCCTCCCAAGCCCGCAACGAAGTCCCAGGACGGCGAGAAGGCTCCCTCGGGAAGATCGAAGAGAAGTTCGCCCCGGATGTGGAGGAGCCCCGAGGCGATCACCCAGAGGATCGTCCCGACCGCGACCAGCATGAGAATGAAGGGAGAGGCGGCCGATCGTGCGGATCCCGCGGTAGAGGGCGAGGGATGATTCGCCAAGCACAAGCCCGACGGCGAGCAGCTGCGTCGCCAGCTCGGAGAGCTCGGGCCCCCAGGTAGCGTGGGTACTGGGCGAACCCGACGGCGCCGGTCGCCACGGAGAGCGGGGCGGTGAAGAAAATCATCCAGACGAACAGGAAGGACATCATTCGCCCCCATCTTCCGGGGGCCCATAGGCTTCCCGGAGGTAGACATAGGAGCCCCCCGCTCCCGGCATCGCAGCCCCCAACTCGGCCCAGACGAGGCCGTCCGCACACGGCGAGCGCCGCCCCCAGCAGCCACCCGAGCATGGCGTGGGGGCCTTCCATAGCCTGGATCAGGATCGGAATGGTGACGAAGGGCCCGATGCCAAGCATCTCGACCACGTTGGCCGAGACCGCCTCCTTCAGGCCCAGACCGCGGATCAGGCCCCCCGGGGAGGCCTCTTGGATGGGTTGCTCGCTCGGCATTCGCTGTCGCCCTACAGTATCGTGCGGGCCGGGCGCGGCGCCCGCTGGCAAGCTCGAAACGGGCGGGCCCCGACGCAGCCCGCCCGGCCGGAGGAGCGGCTAGAAAATGAACTTGAGGCCGAGCCTGAATCACGCGGCCTTCCCTCGATGGATCGAAAACCCCAGTCGTGCGGCCGAACCGGCCGTTGGTGACGCTTCGATTCGGGTTGTTGAACTGCGGCGTGTTGAAGGCGTTGAAGAACTCCCACCGCACCTGCAGCCTGGCGTCCTCGCCGAGGCCCAGGCCGAAGTTCTTGAACAGCGACAAATCGACGTTGTGGTGCGGCCAACCGCTCAGGCTGGCGACTCCGCAGTTGCCGAAGGTCCCGTTCTGGGGCACCTCGAACGCCCTCCTTGTTGGAAAAACTGCTCGACCGTCCTCGGGCCCTGCGGATCCCCGATGCAGTCCGCCCGGGCGTTCTGGCTCCGCGTCCCGCTCCGGTCCCGGGGCCGAGATCCCGATCGGCGAGCCGGAAGTTGAGCTCCAGATGCCGTTGAACTGCCAGCCTCCCAAAACGTGCCGCGCGGGCCCGGTGTCTGGGGACGGGATGTTCCAAACCCAGTTCAGAACTAACCGATGCGCTTGGTCGAAGACCAGCCGCCCGTAGTCCGCGGCCGGGGTCGTAAGCGTTCTGGGGCCGGACATTGTTGGCGGAGGCCCCCCCGGAGAGATTGTCCTGGGTGTCGCCTAGCGCTTTGCTCCAGGTGTGTAGTTCAGGTTGAAGGCCAAGCCCGCCGCCATGGCGCGCCGCAGGCTCACCTGCAGTGCGTTGTAGTTGGCGTTGCCGTTGCTGGCCAAATGGTCGCTCAGCCGCGCCCAGTCCGGGAACGGGTTACGACACCTGGCCATCCGGGTGCAAGTAGCCCTGGTTGAGCGGCTGCAGCCGACGAATCTGATGGGAGACTCCCCCCACGTAAGAGACGTCCATCAGATAGGCATCCTGAAGCTGGAATTGGAAGCCGAAGCTGAACTGCTCGGACCACGGTGCCGTTTCGTAAAGGCTGCGGCTTCGCAGGTCGATGCGTTGCGGATCGAACTCGTTGCTCCCCCCGGGGAACGGCTGCCGTAGCAGCAGTTTCGGAACCTCGTTGAATTGCGACTCGAGGCCGCGGAAGTCGATGAGCTGCGGGGGGTTCAACGCAAGCGCGGCCGAACTCCCCATCCGGTCGATGGCCTGGTAGAAGATCGCATAGCCGCCCCGGACGACCGTACGCTCCCCGATGCGGTAGGCCGCCCCAAACCGGGGTGCCAAGTTGTTGCGATCGGGATGGACCAAGGCCCGGCTGAAGATGCCGTCTCCCTGCACCCGCTGCACGCATTCGAACGCGCACGGCACTTGCCCCAGGTCGCCAGGGTTCGCCGTGATCAACGCCCCCCGGCCGTTGTTTGCGCCGGGATCGAAATTCGAGACCAAGTTGTCCCGCTCCACGATTGGAGTGAAGTACTCGTACCGGACCCCGTAGTTGAGAGTGAGCCTGTCGGTGGCCTTGTAGGAGTCCTGCACATAGAACATGACCCCGTCGGTGTAGGTATGAGGGACCAACGCCGACGTGGCCTCGACTCTGCCCACGGTGCCCAGCAGCAGGTTCGCAACTCCGTCCCCGACATAGTTCACAGGAACGATGTAGCGGCCGTTGGGAGCCTTGACGTCCAAGTAATCGTTCATGGCCCGCTTGTACTCAACGCCGAACTTGAGCGAGTGGTTGCCGCGGATCCAGCTGAGGTTGTCCAGCAGCTGAAAAACCTGCGACACCTGGAACTGGGGCCTCCACTCGGAGGTGCCCAGCAGGGAATAGCCGGATACGCGAATCGGGGGCAGGCCGAAGGCGAACGTGCCGGGCAGGGAGCTCAGGCCGAAGTCGGGCCCGGCGTCCCCCTCAGGCGCGACGGGATCCGATGTCGAGTAGATGCGATTGAACCCGAACCGAAGGCTGTTGAACACGGACGGACTGAAGATCCGGTTCCAGGTCAGCGCCAGCAACTGCCCGCGAACGTAGCTGTTGGCCGTGAACCCTCCCGTGGCCAGCGGATTCGGGAAGGGGCCCCTGCTCCACGACGGTGTCGGTCTGCAGGAAGCTGTAGGAGGCGTACAGGAGGTCCTTGTCCGTGAGGCTGTGGTCGATCCGGACATCGAAGGAGTTCTGATCCAGGGGCACATCGAGAGCGGACTGGTAGCCGAACTTCCCTGCGTTGGGGGTCCGGATACAGGGCTGCCAGCGCCATGCCGGCCGGGTCGGCCGCAGGGCAGCCCGTCCGTGCGAGTCGCCGAGAGATTGAGGATGTCGTTGACTTCGTCCACGCAGGGCACGATCTGCGGATAGAAGGGCACGCCGTCGGCATCGCGGTCGATCACCAGGTCGCCGGTCCCCGCTGAAGACACCCTGCTTCATCTGGGCCGTGGGGACCGTGCCGTTCGCGCCCCCGGCCTTGCTGGAGTCCGTGCGCTGATAGTCGGCGAAGAAGAACGTCTTGTCCCTGAGGACCGGCCCGCCTAGCGTGAAGCCGTACTGCCCGCGGTTCTCCGCCCCCCTCTCGACGCCGGCAGCGTTGTTGAAGAAGCTGTTGGCGTTCAGCGCGTCGTTGCGGAGAAAGTACCATCCGGAACCGTGCAGCTGGTTCGCCCCGGACTTGATCTCGGCGTTGATGACCGCGCCCCTGGCTCCAGCCGAACTCCCGCGTCATAGGTCCGGGTCTGGATCTTGAAGGACTGCAGAGCGTCGGGCGGCGGCTGGACCGCCTGCGGGCTGCGTTCCTGGGCATTGGTCGTGAACGTGTTGTTGTCGACTCCGTTGAGGGCGAAGTAGTTCTGGAGCGAGAAATTGCCGTCGACGTTGATGCGGGCTTCGCGCGGGTTGGATCGGGTTCCGGGAGCCGGAACCGCACCGGGACTCAGCAAGATCAGGTCCGAGTAGCGGCGTCCGTCAAGCGGAAGGTCCGCGATCGCCGCAGAGTCGACGACAGTGCCCAACTGCCCGCTCTCCGTCTCCACGTTCACCGCAGGGGCCACCACCTGCACTTCCTCCGTCACGGCACCGACTTCCAGCGTGAAGCTAATCTCGAGGCGTCCCTGGATGACAAGCTCGATGCCGTCTCGGACTGCGGCCTTGAAACCGTCCGTCTCCGCGCGAACTTGGTAGACGCCTGGCCGCAGGCCCGTGGCTTGGAACACGCCCGCCTCGTTGGTCGAAAGCCTGACCGAGGAGCCCAGGCTGGTCAAAGTGACGGTTACGTCGGCTCCGGGAACCACCGCTCCCTGTGCATCGCGCACGGTACCTACGATCGTCCCGGTGTTGATTTGCGCGACCGCCGGACACGCAACAAGCAGAAACAGAAACGAGTTGAGAAGAGATTTCGACCGCATGCGCAGGGCACCTCGAGAAGCCTAGCTAAAACCTACTCCTTGGCCTTCCGTCTGTCAAGCTTGCGTGCAACTTCCGGAAAAGCTCCCCTCCAGGTTTCGCCGCCGCCAGCAGACGCCGTGCGGGGCTCGCCGTGCTGCCCCGCCTGGGCGCAGCGATGGCCGGCGACTTCAACTCACCAGCCAGACTTCTTGCGGGCCGTTAGCCCATGTTTACCAACGGTAGATCCAAGACATTTTAGAATCAATGACTTACGCCGATGGAACGGCTCGAGTGGCACTACAACAGTGTGCCACGGCGGGCGGCGGGTGTGGGTCGGACGATGGTCTTGCGGAGGCCGCCTGGGTGCGCCGAACGAACACGCTGCCACGATAGCGGGGTGGGCTACCGCGACGCAAGGGTATTCATACGATTATGGCACTACATCGCGTTCTGCCAAATCCCGATCTTTTAGAATCAACAAGTTCCAGGAGCGCACGCCTCGAAATACCGGCCAAATGGCCAAAATCGCCCGTCAACTTGGTAAACATGGGCTAGGCGGCCGCCACGCCGACTGCGGGCCGGCGTAGGCCAGGTGCCGGCCGACCACGAGACGGGCTGCAATCCTCCGAATCTCCGCAGACCCCAAACCCCCAATTCGAGCCTCTAGCGCACGGCTCCTCCAGGGAATCGGAGACCCGCCCGAACCCAGCGCCGCGGAAGCCGCGTCCGCACGGAGGGGACTGGCTCGCAGCCACAGCCGCATGGACGCAAGACGCACTCGGGCCCGCAGCCGCCCCGGGAGCGGCTGCTCGACGCCTAGCCCTTATTCCCTACGAGCCTTGAGCGCAGCGAGTTCGGCTTCCAATTCCCGTCGCGCATGCGCCTCGGCATCCCGTTCAGCCTCCGCCGCCTCCCGCCCGCGCTCCGATTCGACATGGCCCAGCAGGTCTTTCCCGGTGACGGGATCGCGCAGCCGCGGCAAACCGTCGGCCACCCGAAACCCCAGCCCCAGCACCGCACTGGGGTACTCCCAGGCGGTGCCGAGCAGCCGCTGGGGCCGGATCTCCGCGTAGCGCCCGCGCCGTAGCCGGTAGCCCTGCAGCTGCGGCAGCCGGCGCCGCGGCTCCGGGGCGAAGAGCCAGTACTCCGGCACGCCGATGGCGGCGTAGAGCGCCAGCTTCTCGCCCCGGTCTTTCCAAAAGGTCGAGCGCGACGAGACCTCCAGCACAAAGTCGGGCGGCTTGCCCACTTCCCAGACCTTGTACGAGTCCCGCGGGTGCCGCCGCACGCCGAAGGCGGCGCACACGTCCGGGCTGAGGGTCCGCTTGGGGTTGCCCTCCCTGTAGTAGAGCCCCATCTCCATGGCCACGAAGGCGTCCCGCCGGCGGCGGAAGCGGGCTCGGAGGCCATTGAAGACATAGTCCGCGGCGTGCGTGTGGGGGAACGTGGCGGTGAAGATGAGCCCATCGGTCGCGGGGTACACCGCCTCCCGCCGCCGCGGCTCGGGCTGCGCGGCGGGGCCCTCGCGGGACCGGCGCAGCCGCCTCGGCCGCGCCGGCTCTGGAGGAGTCTGGCGCAGGGGAGGGGGCTGGAGCGTTGCGGGCTTCGCCATGCAGGGTCGCGGAACTAGACCCGCCCGCGCCGTAGCGTAGCAGCTCGGAACTCCATCGCCGAGCACGCCCTGTCACTGCCCGGATTCCCGGGTGGAAATTCCGGGTGCTAGCCGGAGCGTGGTTGGGTTGCCATGGTTTAGGCGATCCTCCGGGGTGTCCGGGTCTTGCCCCGCGGGGGTGCCTCTAGATTTTCCTGGAGGCTTTCCTTGCCTAGGTTCCTCGCCAGTGCTCCCATCCCGGCTCGCGGCGTCTGCGACGAGCCCTGGACGGGCCGGGCCCGCCAGCCGGCGACTCGGCGCATGTCTGCAGCGGATGCGCCAAGCAAGCCCAGCATGGCCATAGCCGCGCCGTGCATAAGATTGGACCGAACCACCCCGGGCACTGCCGAAGCCTCGTATGCGTCCCGTACGTCCGGCTCCCGCCAGGAGGGCCCCGGGATGCAACCCAGGCCATCGCAGCGCCTAGGGGCGCTTGGCGACGATCCTCCAGGCCGCTATGCGCGGCCCCTTCCCGCCTTGGATTGGAGGGCAACTGGTTCTCTATACTGCGGAATGCGCCAGACAGGGCAAGCCTTCGTTCGGGCGCGGACCTGCGACGTGGACGAGCCGGACTCAGCACGGAGCGCACTCGAAAGTTTCCTGGACCCCGGCTTCCTCGATCTGGAGCAGGTCCTCGACGCCATCGAGCACGAAGTGGTCCTGACGGAGAGCCTGTTCGGCGGATCCGCTCTGGAGCTGCGCAAATGCGCGGCGGGTTCCCGGAAGCTGGCGATCGCCATCAGCGGCGGCGGAGCGGCGGGGGCCTACAGCGCCGGACTCCTGGAGGTGCTTCTTTACCGGCCTGAACCAGCGGTGGCATCGATGTCGGCCTGCTAGTCGGCACCTCTTCCGGGGCCGTCAACGGCTACGGGGCGTTCATTGAGACGCTGGGCAAGACCAATCCGCAGTTCGATACCGAGCCCGCCGTCCGGCAACCGTACCGGAGGTACGTCGCTTCAGTCTGGTCCTACCTCGCCCGCGATGGCAAAGCCTCCTCCGCTGGGTCGTGGGCCGCCGCTCATGGATCATCCGCTTGGCGGCCTGGGGGCTGCCCTCGCCCGGCCGCCTGGTGGGCCTAGCGCTGCTGGCCGTCCTGCTGGTGGTGCTGCTGCAGCCAGCGCTCCTGCTGGCTCCGGCCCTGCTGGCGGCCCAGGCTGGAAGCAGTCTTCTGGCTTGGGCCGAGACCCGCAGCCTAGCGGACGCCCTGCCGTACCTAGCCGGTTCGGCGGCGCTGGGGACGGCCCTGCTCGCGGCTCTGGCCTGGCTGGCCGCACGCACCTTCCGCGAAAGTCTCTTCCGCGAAGCGCCGCTCCTGCGGCTGCTGGCAAATACCGGGCCCGCCGGCGACCTGAGGCAGCTGCCGCGCCTCTCGCGCAGCCTTAGCGCGGACCGGGCGCGCGTGCTCAGCCGCGAACTCGTCGGCGAGTGGTACAGCCGGCGCCACGAGCTCCCGGAGTTCATCGTGACCGCCACCGATATGTCGGCGCGCCACGAATGCCTGTTCACCCTCGTCCGCCCCTCGACCTACGCCACCTTGCTGGAACGGAGCTGGATGGCGGTGCAGCTGGAAGCGGACTCCGCCGCGGCCGCGGAGTACCGCTCGGCCCCCGGGGCCCTCTTCACGCTCCCGGAGAACCTGCTCCAGGCCATCGTGGCCTCGTCGGCCGTGCCCGGCGCCTTCCCCAGCCAGCGGATCGGCATCTACGGAGCCCGGTCGCACCGGGCGGCGCACCACTACTTCGTCGACGGCGGCGTGCTGAACAACAGCCCGATCCGCATCGCCATCGATGCGGGCGCGACGCACATAATCTCGCTCGAGATACGCCCCTTCGAAGAGGTGGAGCCGCTCGGGGACGACGCACACGGTCCCCGGGGCTACGGTCTCCTGCAGGCCGCGCTGACGACGTTCACGACCGTTCTAGAGCGGGCAACCGATGAGGATGTCCGCCGGGTCGCCTCGTGGAACCGCTTCCTGGCCCGCCGGCCGCAGAGCCTGCGCCCGGGCAAGCGCGGGACCGACGCCCTGCCCCGGGCGGCCGGGGCCGACCAGCAGCGACGGATCGTGCCGGTTTACCGCATCGCTCCCCGCCAGCCTCTGCTCGGTACGGTCGAGTTCGACGGGCAGTTCGAGGCCGGCCGCCCGACGGTCACCCTCCGGGAGATCCTGCGCCGAGGGATCGTCGACATGCAGGGCCGCAACATCTGGGCGGCCACGACCCGCGCCAAGCCGGAGAAAGCGGACCGGGGCTAAACGATCCGGGCCAGGCGGCCCGCCGGGTAGCATACTGGGGGAGCCGCCATGACACTCCGTACGCTGATCCCCGCCTGCCTCGCCTGCGGGCTGCCCGCGCTCGGCCAGAGGCCCGGTCGTGCAAGTGGACGCGCCGATGCCCCCCGCCGGCCTGGGCGCTCCTTGAGCGCACCCTCCTCCGGGCCAACTCGGAAGCCGTCGAGGCGTTCGCGAACCGCTACCTCGATGAGCGCGGATACCTGCTGCATACGCCCCGCTGGGGCACGCTGGACGGGCCGGACGACGCCATCGAGACCTTCTACAACTGGACTCTGCTCCATGCGCTCGGCGGATCGGATCGGGTCCTGGAGCTCTACCGCAAGGGCCTGGAGGGGCACCTGCGCCAGTACGGCGAGCTGCGCACAGAGCTGACGACGCTAGCCAGCAACGGGGCCTACCACCGCGAGTTCATCACCCAGTCCGATTGGTTCCACACCGGCGAGGGCATGCGGGCGTTTCTCCTGCTGGGGCATTCGGACCCGGAGAACGAGCTGTTCGTGGAGCGGATGGAGCGCTTCGCGCAGATGTACACGGGTGAAGACCCCGAGGCCGCCAACTACGACCCGGAGCACAAGATCATCCGCAGCATTTGGAACGGGAGCTTGGGGCCAATGCTGCGGCGGGCCACAGTCTACGACTGGGTCGGGGACCCCGTGCCCGGCAAATTCCATCTGCTGCACAACCCGGCTCGGACCACCAAGCTGCTGGACCTTGAGGAGTGGTATCCGCGCATGCTGGCGCACTGCGACGAGTACCTCGACTCGGTCGGCGACAACTTCCTGAATCTCGCCGCCACGCTGCTCGGCACGAACGCCTACGCCCTGACCGGCAAGGAGAAATACCGCGCCTGGACCCTGGAGTACCTCGATGCATGGAAGGAGCGGACGCGAGCGACCGGAGGCATGATTCCTTCGAACATCGGCCTCGACGGGACGCTCGGCGGAGAGCACAACGGCCAATGGTGGAAAGGCACCTACGGCTGGAACTTCACGATCTTCGACGGCGAGCTGCAGGAAATCGCCCACCGCAACTACTTCACGGCGGCGAGCTTTCAGGGCTTCGCCAACGGCCTGCTCCTGACAGGCGACCAAGGCTACATCGATGTCTTGCGGAAGCAGATGGACCTCATCCTGGACGCGGCCAAGACCGAAGATGGGCACACCCTGCTGCCAACCATGTACGGCGATCCCCGCGGCTACGGTTTCGACGGCGCGCCCGAGTTCTACCGGTACCGGCCTGTCACGTACTCCGACCGGCTAGCAGAGATTTACCTGTGGTCGATGGACGAGGCAGACCTTGCGCGGGTGCCGCTGGCGGACGAGCCCTGGGTCGCTTACCTGCAGGGCGACAACCCGGACTACCCGGAGCGGGGCCATGCGGGCGGACTTCGAGCACATTCGGCGCCGACTCGCGCTGATGCGGGCGGACGAGACAACCGCAGACACGCGGCTGGCGGACTACCTGCTGGGCATCATGCCGGCCGTGACCGAGACCCTCTCGGAACTGACGGTCGGCGGGTACTTCGCGGGCGGCCGCATCTGGGTCCTGCACAGCCGCCTGCGGTACTTCGATCCCGAGCGGCACCGGGCGGGACTGCCTGAGGATGTGGCCGCCTTGGTGCATGAACTAAGCGAGGACTCGGTGAGCGTGACGCTCGTGAACATCAACCAGACCCAGGCGCGGGAGGTGGTGGTGCAGGCCGGGGGCTACGCGGAGCACCAGTTCACGCGGCTAGAAGGGGTAGGAGAACCCCGAGACCTCGACACCCAGGCCTTCACCGTGAGGCTGGCACCCGGGGCGGGCCAGCGGCTGGATCTGCGTCTGAAGCGCTACGCGAACCAGCCGAACTTGTCGTTTCCGTGGAGTCGATAGCGGGAGCAAGCCGGCCTCGCCCAACGGGAGGCCTGGGCGGGACCCCAAGCCCCGGCAACTCGGGATTCCGTCGCAGCGGCCGGACGGCTGTGCGCACAATGCGCCGGGGATGCAGGCGGAGAGAGTCCCGGGGCCCTGCCACCGACCTGCATCCAGGACTACGGGACCCAATTGGCGCGGCTGGCCGGCTTGATGCCAACACAGCACTGGCCGCTGGCGCATTGAGAGGCCACCCCGCCCAGCTAGTGCATAGACTCCCGCCGGACTAGAGACTAACCAAGCCCAGCGACGCTACAGCAGCCCTGGGCCGCAAGCAAGTTTCCACGCCCCCACCGTCCTTGGCGCTCAGGCGCACGTCACCTAGTCCGCGGAAGGGTAGGCCAACCAGACTGCGATCGCACCGCTGAGGAGATGCTGTCTCAGCGCCTCGCTCGGGGAAGCGCAGGCCTGGAGCCGGAGGTCTCGGCAAACAAGGCCACCGGAACCTCGACATCGTGGAACTCGAAGCTTGGGGAATCTGGCCGTGGTGGTCCAATGCCCGCTCACGGCGGCCCCGCGGATGGAGACCGGCTGCGTTTCACGGAACCAGCCGAGGGGAGGAGCCCGCGACTCGTGTGGCGCGGGCCGCGTTCCTCGAGAAGCAACCCCGCCTGGCCCCAAGCGTCTCAGGCAGCCAATGCAGTCGGAACGCACAACCGGAACTGAGGTTAGGGCTCGGCTTGGCTGCGGATGGGAGCGCCCGTGCGGAATCGCTGCGCTGCTGGGAATGCGGCCCGAACGCATAGGAGCCCGTTGATAAAGTCCGGCTGAGCGGCGCTGCGCGCGGGGGGCTTGCGGCGCGAGAGCATTCCGTGGGATCCTTGTTCAGATGTCGCTGGGCGCTCGCCAACGGATCCAGGGGTGCGTCTTCCTCCCTGCGGACGAACTCCCCCAGGCCCCGACCGTCCCGTTCTTCGAGAAGCTCCACGAGGTGCTCGAGCTGGCCGGCTGCGACGAGTGCCTGGAGCGGCTCTGCAAGCCCTTCTACGCCGCCAAGCTGGGCCGCCCCTCGCTGCCGCCGGGCGTCTCCTTCCGCAGGCTGCTGCTCGGCTACCGGCTGGGCCTCCATGCCGAGCGCGCCAGCGCCCTGCAGGCCAGCGACACGCTCTCGATCCGCGAGTTCCTCGGCTACGGGCTCCACGAGTCGACGCCGGACCACTCCACGCTC
>CBDBZZ010000031.1:0-43072 GCA_965213745.1 Bryobacterales bacterium
AAGGACCGGAAGTTCGGGCAGCCACCCAAGCGTCAGCCTCGCCCGGACGCTTCAGTTGCAGCGGTTGATTCGGGTCGACTTCCCGCCATGCACGGTCGGCTCGTCGCACCATTGATCGCGGAGGGCCCCCAGCGGCTCCAGGATCCGCTCGGGCAATCCGAGCAGATCGACGAGCAGGGCCCGATCCAGCGCTTGCCGGGTCTCGCAACGAAACGCCTCGTTCGCCGGCTTCAAGGGCCGCGCTCGGAACGCCTCGAACAGCTTGCCGCAACGGTCGAGCTGCTCCTCCGTCAGCGCCCGCGGGTCGAGCACGACGAGTTCGGGCAGGCGGCTAATCGTCAGCCTCGCTCGGCCTTGCTGCTGCCGAGTGCCGAGCCACCAGACACCCATCACCCCGAGCGTGGTGTTCGCCCAGAGCGCAACCGCTTCGTCCCACGCGCTGTCCGTGAGCCGGAAGTTCGGCCAAGCCGTACCGCCGATCGAGGGCTTCGGAGTTAGGCACGCGACCAGGCTCTGCGAGTTGATTCGGAAGTCGAGAGTGAAGTGGAGCCGCGTCGCCGTGCGTTCCCAGACCTCGGCAGCCCGCTCCTCGCAGCCGGGCCGGACCACCCCCTCGCGGTCCGGCTGGACCACAAGGCACCTCTCCCGCGGGGCGTCGTGGGCCCACAACATCGGGTAGTCGGAAGCGCCGCGCACGGGCTCCACATCGAACGGCCCCCGCGGCAGACCGTCCGCCGCTCTTTCCGCCCCTGCAATGTCACGGTGCAGCAGTCCTCGGGCACCTAGAGCCCCCAGCCTAACGACTCGGATCGGCAACCGCTTCCGCTGACGCGGCAGCCGCAAGTGGCCGCCACGCAAGGCGAGCATCGCCGCCACCAAGCCAGGATGGCGCAGTTGGGCGGCTCCGCCGTCTCCCAGGGCAGCCTTCGTGCAGACCCCCAATCTGCATCTCGCTTCCGACCCGGACTCGTTCGCCAACACCGCCAGACCCCCTCTGGCGATGCCTCGGGCCAGTTCTCTCGCCTCAAGTAGATTGCCCGGGCGACGGTCTAGGTTGACATAGGCAGCCTCCGCAGGTGCAGCTTGCTCTTGGCTCGGCTCCCGCTTCGTGGCCACCACGAGAACTTCCGCCATCCCTGTGTCGGCGGAAAACGCCCGGCCGGTCGATTCCGCCTCCGCGATGGAAATGATCGTCAGGTCGCGGTAGTGCCTGTCGAACAGCCGCCGCGCCGCCTTCCAGGATTCGCCCTGGGTGAACGAAGCCGGCAGCACGAGCGCCACGACCCCGCCCGGCTTGACCTTGGCATGTGCGAGGTCGATGAAATTCGAGGCCAAGCCTGCGTTGCCGTGACCTGCAAGTTCCCGGCCGCTCCGGCGCACCTCCTTCAACCGCTCAGCCATCGCGCTTTGCTCCTCGGCGCTCGTGCCGAAGCCCGCGAACGAAGGCACTGGCACCGTCGCCGACTCGTGATTCGTCGGACGTGTGAACGGCGGGTTCATGATGACTAGATCCAGCGATTCTGCGGGCAAGCTCCAGTCAACCCCCTGGGAGTCGCTGCGGTCGCCCCAGGTCTGCCGTTGCGCCGTGCCGAACAACGCCCTCGTCTCGTCGCTGTCGATTAGGTCGAGCGAGCCGATCGCGCAGCGCCGCCCACTTCCTTCGGGAGCCTCCCCGTACGGCATCGTATAGATCTGCGTCTGCCGGAAGGTCACACCGGGGTGGGCGCTGGAGAGAAGGGACGCGGTGAGGTGGGTTGCTGCCGGCATGATGTCGGCGGCTATCAGCGCCCGCTCCATCATGGCCCCGTGCAGCTGCGCGTCGTCGCCTCCTGCCCTCCGGTGCCGGGCAAGCACGCACTGGTACGCTGCGCCGAGCAACGCCCCTGTGCCACAAGCGAGGTCCGCGAGCCTCAGACGCTTCACACTAGCGGGATCAGCCCAGTCCACCCGCAGACGGGCGACGGCGAGACCCGCCAGCAATGCAGCCGAATTGGGCAGAGTGTAGAAGGTAGCCAGGAACTTCCGGTCCGCGATGAGCCGCTGGAACATCCTTCCGGACAGGTCGTGCATGCTGACAGCCCCGAACTGCGCTAGTTCTGTGGCGGCCTCGACCAGCCCATCCAGGATCCACCCGGACTTCGGAACCGGCACGCAGAGCAGGAGCTCCGAAGCAATCTTGAAGATCGGCCAATAGTTGATCTCTCGCAAGATCCGGTTCCAGACGTTGTAGACTTTGGTCACGTTGAGACGGCCGCCTCCACCCCGGAGCGAAGGCAGCTCCGGCAGATTGTGAGGCCCCGCGATGGCGAAGTGGTAGACCATCGCGTTGGCGATGATCGCCATCGCCATCCGGGAGGTCTGCTCGCTGTCCTCCTGATGCAGTATCTCGGCCATGGCTGCGAGCGAACCGGGCGACATCGATTGGGCTACTTGACGGAACCGGAAAGCAGCCCCCCGGATACCTAGCTCCAGGAGCTCTAGGCCCTTTTCGATCAAGCGCTCGGACAATGCAAGCAAACCGATGGCATCCGCTAAGTCCCCCCACCGTCCCCGTGATCCAGCCCTGGGGCGGCCAAACTGTAGCCTCGATCCTTTCCCGAACCAACTCCGTCTGCCGCGGAGGTCCCGCAGCTTCTTGCTGATCCCACAACAGAATCCGCCAACTCAGCTGCGCCCGCTCCACGGCTTCCGAAAGATCCGCTCCCGCGGTGCGCAGCGCAACAGGCAGCCTGACTGCTACCGTGCGCTCGATTCGCCCCCCGCTGTCCTGGAAGAACTCGCCAAGGCGCGCACGGGCATCGGCTTCGACTGAGCTGCCGGGCGCGAATTCCGTCTCGATGATGACGGGGGGCACGCCGACCGCATGCACCACGATGTCGGGCCGCCGACTTGCGTCTCGCAGCACGCCGCTCCGCTCTGCGGTAATGGCACGGCGCCACGCTGGATGCCGACGCCGCAACGCGTTTGCCAGCTCGTAGTTGACCGTCGTCTCAATGTTCCTCGGCATCCGCTCCCCGAAACCTTCAATATCATTATACTGCATATTCTAAAAACTGACGGATCAAGTTTTCCTGCTGCTATGGACCAATCCGGGGGACGCGGGGCTTCTGGAAAGAAACCTGCGGCGACTGCCAGCCCGACGTCCGCTCGGCCCCCGCAGCACGGACGCTGCCGGCTTCGAACACCAAGTTGGCGCACGTTCCGCTGCGTCGGTCCCGCTGGGGAGAGACCGCGCCCTCCGCAAAGCGTAGCGCCTGGCAAGCATGGCCCGCGGCAAGCAATGAATCCTGTGCCGCTCACCGCTATTCCGGGGTGAGCACCAGCCGATGCGCCATGTTCTCCTCGACCGCCTCGCGGCTGAACACCAAGGGGGCGTACTCGCCTTCCGCCCACATCGGCAGCAGGTCGGCGTAGTGGGGACTGCCCGGCTGGCCCGACTGCCCCGGCGCGCTGGTGAACACCGACCGGTCCCAATCGGCGAAGTCGAGAATGTGCCGGTAGGAAGCGCCACTCGTCTGGGAATAGCCCGGCCCCCGCGTGGCGTTAGGCGTGAACCCGTCCCCGCCGCGCTCAACAGGAGCGAGATTGAAGACCGCCCGCCTCTCCTCGGAATCCGCCAGCGGGTGCCGGAAGCCGATCCGGTGCAGGTCGCCCCAGCGCCAAGCCGAGGCGTCCGGCCCCAGCCTCCAGTCGAGCTCGGCGGCGGCTAGTTCCAGCGAGTCCGTGAGGATCTCTTGCCTCTCGGCAACAGGCAGGGCTCGCAGACCGGCGATCAGGGTGGGCAGCTGCAGGTAGCGCCGGATCAGATCCCGTCCGCTCTCCGGGGCATGGACTTCCAGGTACCGCGCCGGAAGGTGCTTCAGCCAGGCTTCGAACAGCGCACCCTGCGCCGAGTCGGCATCGACAACAAAGTCCCAGCCATCGAAGAGCTGCCCGGACGCAGGAGCAGGCTCCTCCCGGAGCAGCGAGACAAGTTCGCGGGCCGGCAGGGACGTTTCGTCGTGCTGCAGCTGCTGGAAGTCCTCGACGGTGAACATGCCTCCTGCAGCCAGCACCTCGTCGATACGTGCGAAACGGTACGGTGCCGACCAATCGAAGCCCAGGTCATGGGGGTACCCGTCCGGGAGAATCTTATGGTTCGCGGTGGCGATGTAGCCGCTCGCAGGATTCAGCAGCTGCGGCAGCTGCTCGACGCCGCGGAACCCGCTCCAACGGTAGCGTCCTGTGTGGGCCGGCACCGGCAGGAGCCCAGACCACCCCTCGCGGATCGGCATGAGGCCGGCGGCGACCCAGCCAATGGTGCCGTCCACATCGCCATAGACGATGTTCTCCGCTGGGACCTTCCAGGCCCGCATCGCGTCAACGAAGCCGTCCCAGTTCCGGACCTGGTTCAGCGCCAAGCTCCCGAGGTAGCCAGCCGTGCCCGGCTCCTGGCCGGCCCAGCGGAGCGCAACGGCCCGGCCGTTGTCGGGATCCTCCCAGATGATCGGGCCGTGGCGAGTGAACTTGAGCTCGACCGTCTCGGGCCGGCTTTGCCCCCGGACGGGAATCTCTTCCCGCTCAATGACCATGTCTAGCCAGTCCCCTTGGAAAAGGTATTGGCTCGGCGACTCCCGGTTGATCCGTTCGACGAACAGGTCGGCGACATCGTACTGCACGATCGTGAAGCCCCACCCCACGCGCTCGTTGTGGCCGATCGCAACCCCCGGTAGCGCGGGCTCGCCGGATCCGATCACGTTCCAACCGGGCCCATTGAGGTGAACCAAGTACCGCAGCGACGGCAGAATGACCGGGCGATGCGGGTCGCTGGCCAACAGCGGCGCTCCCGTCGCGCTCCGACTCGCGCTGACCACCCAGTTGTTCGACCCTTCCTGACGGTGCAGCACAGGGATGGACACCGCCCGGCGGTACGCCTCGGCGACCCGGTCGTCGAGGCCGGCGAGGTCAAGCTCGGGGGCGGGCCGCAGCTGCCGCGGGGGGTCCGTCGGATACCACCGCTGGGTCGCCTCCGCCCCGAGGGCGGCAACCAGTTGGGCGCGGGCGATCTCCTGGCTGACATTGCGGACCATGAGCAGACCGGCGATGCGGAGCAGGACATGCTCCGGCTCCCACTCTCCAGGCTCGAAGCCCAGCAGCTCGAACTCGATCGGCAGGTTGCTGCGGTTCTGCGCAACATAGGCGTTGATGCCCCTCGTAAACGCCGTCGCGATCTCGCGCGAGCGAGGCGAGTAGCTGGCCCACTCGGACTCCATGTCCCCGCGGTACCGGACGAGGCGCGCGATGCGGTCTCGCGAGACGTACTCCGGCCCGAACACCTCGGCCAGTTCACCGGCACCGGTCCGCCGCCAGACCTCAATTTGGTAGAGGCGGTCCTGGGCAGCAACATAGCCCTGCGCGAAGAAGAGGTCCGGGACGGTCTGGGCGTAGATATGGGCCACACCCCAGTGGTCTCGCAAGATCTCCACCGGCTGCTCCAGGCCCGGCACCTCGATGGAGCCCTCGATGCGGGCTAAGCGGCGGAGGCACTCGTCCAGGAGCGCCTGGGCAGGGTCGTCGCCATGCGCGCAACTGAGAGTCAGTACCGACAATAGGGATGCAGATGTAGCCAGACGGAGCATGCGGCTGTCAGCATAGCGCCTCGCGAGGTGCCCCACGGTGTGTGCTAGGATGCGGGTAAGCGGGAGTAACTCAGTTGGTAGAGTGCGACCTTGCCAAGGTCGATGTCGCGGGTTCGAGTCCCGTCTCCCGCTCCAGGCTTTAGCCTCCTGCAACGGTGCAGCAGCCTCGGGGCAACTGCCGGTGCGGTCAGGCTGCGAATCCGAGCTCAGCTCCGCCACGAAACCCACCTCGCACGAACAGCATTTTGGCCTAGACCCACCAAGCGCCTGGGACTGCAACTCGGGGGCGTTCTGCGGTCGCGGGCGATCCGTGTTCGCCACCGAAAGCACCGGCCAGGGTTCGCTCAGGCGTGACCCTGGGTGAGGGGCGTCGAGATTGCCCGACACGCCAGTTGCGGTTCCGGCCCGCCTCTCGTTCAGATCGGATGATTGCACGAAAGGTTCGGAAACCGCGTATCTAACCGATTGACGGGAGTTCTGCACAGGCTTTTGGGCGATTGCGGGCTGGTGGGGCAGGACCCCGCATAGGTCGCGGCGGCAGCCAGTTGGGTGCCATCGGAGAGCCTCCCCGCGGTCTACGGGGGCACCCCGTACAGCAACCCCAGCCGCCGCTGCCTCTGGTCGGCCCGGGCCTGAGTTAGATCGGTACAGCCGTTCCAGCCTCCCGATCCGCACCTGCCCGCTGCGTGCGACGCGCTCTGAGGCAGATGCACCACCACGCGCCGCACCGAGCACCCAAACCACAACCCAACTGAAGCAGCGCCTCCCGCAGGCAGCCCATCTACGCCCGAGAAGGTGCGGCTGCACCGCGTGCGGAGCAATGCAAGCGCCCGCCGCATCGGCCGGGGCGAGGTCGGGCGCGGCAACTCTCAAACCGAGCGGGCGCAGCCAGCAAAAGCGACATCAAGCTGATTGCCGGTTCCCCTAGGATGGTCACCGGCAACCGACCAGCCCGGCCAGGCAGGGTCTCTGGAGAGCCGCCCTAATTCATGACAACGCTGGACTACGCCCTCCTGGGGTGCTATTTGGCGGCCGTTGTCTGGCTTGGCAGCTGTTTCGGAGCAGACCAGAAGTCCCTCAAGGAGTTCTTCCTCGGGGGGCGCACGATCCCGTGGTGGGCTGCTGCCTGTTCCGGCATCGCCACGATGGTGAGCGCTATCGGCTACCTAGGAGCTCCGGGGCAATCGTTCGCCTCCGACTGGACCTACCTGCAGGCTCGCTTGGCTTGGCCCCTGGCCATCTACGTGACATGCGTCCTGTTCATCCCGTTCTTCTACAAGCTTGAGGTTGTCACAGCCTACGAATACCTCGAAAAGCGCTTCGACCTGAAAACTCGAGTCCTAGCCTCGGCGATCTTCATTCTGCTGAAGTGCTTCTACACCGCCGTCGTGATCTACGCTCCCGCGCTGGTAGTCGCCGAAATGACCGGTCTGCGCTTCGAGTGGATCTGCCTCGGCGTAGGCGTCCTGACCACCAGCTACACCTCGGTGGGCGGCATGCGCGCCGTGATCTGGACGGACACAGCCCAGTTCGCGGTACTGCTCGGCGGTTTGGTGGTCGCCTATTTCACCGTGGTGGGAAGCGTAGACGGAGGCCTGTCGGCGATCATCTCGGAAGCCGGCTCGCGTGGCAAGCTGCGCTTCCTCGACTGGTCCGGCAGTCTCGAAACGGAGTTTACCGTGTGGAGCGGACTGCTCGGAGGGCCCTTCTTCCTGCTCAGCCAATACGCAGTTGACCAAGCCGAGCTGCAGCGGTTCCTGACCACCTCCTCCGTCCGAAATAGTTGCAGGGCGCTAGTTTCCACGATGGTCTTCACGTCGCTCTACGGCGTCGTGGTGTTTTTCATTGGAACTGCGATCTACGTGTTCTACCTGCAGCAGCCCGGATCCGTGGCTCTGGACATGAACCCCGACCGCGTCTTTCCCAGATTCATCGTCGAGCGGTTCCCTGCCGGCTTCCGAGGCCTGCTCATCGCGGCCGTGTTCGCCGCTTCAATGTCCACGGTCAGCTCAATCCTGAACTCCCTCTCCGCCGTCACCGTGCGAGACTTCTTCGAGCCGCTCGCCCGCGCCAAGGGCTCGGTCAGGATGGCCCGCTGGACCACCCTGGTCTTCGGGTTCGCAGCCACCGGCCTGTCCGTGCATGCTAGATCGCTCGGCACCATTCTGATCGCCCAAGGCAAGATCCGGAACTTTCTGGGGGGCAGCTTGGTCGGCGTGTTCCTGCTCGGTCTGCTGTGCCCGCGGGTCAACGGCACGGGTGCCTCTTGGGCCATCGTCGTGTCCTTTGCGGCGACGGCAGCGCTGGCGGCCCTGACGGAGGTTTCCTGGATGTGGTACGGTGCCTTCGCCACCGCAGTCTCGTTCGCGGTGGGGCTCGCACACAGCAGTTCGGGGGAACGCCCGCCGAACGCAAAGCTGGCCGGACTGGTCTGGCAGCGCAGGCATGGCTAGCTACCCGCCACCCGGCAGTCCGGCCCTCCCGGCCGATGTGCGACTGAGCAAATACAATCCGCTGTCCCGTATCCTCTTCTTCGACGATTTCGACGAGGGCATGAACGGCTGGTGCGAACTCGTCGGCAACCACGTGGGCAACCTCGACGACATCCGCCCCATCGCCAGCGACTTCCGGCCGCCCCAGCTCAGCAGCTGCACGTACTTCGACATCGGCACGCACGGCTCGCTTGACGGGACCTACTCTCTAAAGCTGGCTACCCGCCCGCAAGCCAACCACTCGGCAATCGCCATCAAGCGCGCAACCTCCGCTCGGCAAGGCTTGGTGCAGTTGGAAACCTACTTCGCCTTCAAGGCGGATCAGACTTTCGGAGACTCTCTGGGCCAAGGCGTCGCGGGAAGCCCCGGTTGGGACGGCAACGCCGCTCCGTCCGAGCAGCTGTTCGGCGAGTTCACCCTCTCGAACGACATCTGCGACTCCGGAAACGGCTCCCGATACCATGGCGTGGTCCGATACCGCAACACAGGCCCGGACGGCAGGCTCCTTCAGCAGTGGATGCATCCGACAACGGCCGAACCGACCACGAAGATGGATCGCCGCGGCGAGGCGCGGAGCGACGACGCTCGGCAGGACTTCTTCTCCGCCGAGCCGGGCGATTGGCTGCCGCTTCCGGGCGGCAGGCAGCCGTTGTGCTTCAACGAGACGGCCTCGAAGGTCAATTGGCACTACCTGCGGTGGTTGTTCGACACTCGTCGTCGCTGCAACATGGAACTGGAGTGCAACGACAGGCTATTCAATATGCAGGCCACCCAGGTGCCCGTGTACGAGGAGCCCTATCACGGCCTCTCCAACCTGCTGAACTTCTACTTCGCTGTGCGCACCCACTGCGATGTGCGGAACTTTCTGTACCTAGACTCGGTCTTGGTGTCGGTGGACTGGTAGGGCTCCGGCGATCTTGCCCAGCCGTTCTCGAGAAGAACTCGACCTTCAGCGAGGACCTCGCGACGGGGCCGTACGAGGCGGGATGGGCAGGGGAGGCAGGGTTGGTTCGTGAAAGTCGCCAAGCGGCGAGAGGCATCCCATAAGGCCTAACTTTCGGGTCCCGCCAAATGGACTGTCGAGGCGCGACAAAGGCAACCAGCCCCCGGCGATGCCGGATGTCGGGCTAGCCTTCCTCCCTGGCGAACCTTCGGCACTTGGCTGCTTCTGGACGCAAAGCTCTGCGGCGGTCCGGGCTCCGTGACCGTGCTGATTTACCTTGCTCTGCAGGAGTGAGCCCAGAACCCGCTCGCCTTGCCCGGACGACCCGAGGAGCACCCGCTCCAGATACGCCTCGCCTACGCCCCTCTCTTCCCTACGCAGGGCTCCTAGCCTAGTCGCGGGCAACCGGCCCGCCGTCGCTGACAACCTCCGACCTCCCAGGCGGATCCCATCGCTAGGTCGCCCACATAGATCTCCTACGCGGAAGCTCGTTGGAATCCGCCGCCCCCACGCTCGCCTCTGGGGTGACAAAACAACGAATTCCGGAATCCGGGCGGTAGGTTATAGGCTAAACTTTGGAGAAGCCATGCCAGCGACAGTTGCCCTCCATCGCCGTGAGTTGCTGCAAGTGTTGGGAGGCGGCTTGGCCAATGTCGGCCTAGCCGCCGTCCTGGCCGGGGACCGGGCCCTGGCGGCCCCCAGGGCGGGTTCCGGTCCGGCACCGCACTTCGCGCCCAAGGCGAAGAACATCATCTCGATCTTCTGCTACGGCGGACCCAGTCAAGTCGACACGTTCGACCCCAAACCCGATCTCGAGAAGTACGCCGGCGAGGTGATGACCGGCGTTGGGGAGGTCGTCGTCTCGCAAGGCAACCCCGGGGGCCTGATGCCCTCGCCGTGGAAGTTCAGAAAGTACGGCCAGAGCGGCCTCGAGGTTTCCGAGCTGTTCCCCCAGGTCGCCGAGCACGCAGACGACCTTGCCGTGATCCGGTCGATGTACACTACCTCCAACGACCACGGCCCGGCGCTCTATCAGATGAATACGGGCACCGTCTTGGCGGGCCATCCGAGCGTTGGGAGCTGGCTGACCTACGGCCTTGGGTCCGAGAACCAGAACCTGCCCGGGTACGTCGTGTTCACCGACCACCGCGGCGGGCCGATCAACGGCCAGCCCAACTGGGGCGCGGGCTTCATGCCGGCTGCCTACCAGGGAACGCAATTCCGCTCGACGGGCGATCCGATCGTCGACCTACGGCCGCCCAAGGAAATGGGCCGGGCGCGGCAGAGAAAGTGGCTCGACCTGCTCGCTGACCTCAACCGCGAGCACCTCGCGCAGAACCCAGACGACAACGAATTCGCAGCCCGCATCCAGTCCTATGAGCTGGCCTACAACATGCAGGTGCATGCCACGGAGGCGATCGACATCTCCCAGGAGGATGCCGCGACGCGGACCCTGTACGGACTGGACGAGAAGCAGACGATGTACTTCGGCCGCCAGGCGCTAATGGCGCGCCGCCTGGTCGAGCGGGGTGTGCGCGTGGTGCAGCTGTACTCCGGGGGCGGCAACCACGAGCCCACCTGGGACCAGCACTGGTCCTTAAAGCATTTCCACACCATGCATGCGAGCGAGACGGACGGGCCGATTGCGGGCCTGATCACCGACCTCAAGCAGCGCGGGTTGTTCGAGGAAACGCTGATCGTGTGGCACGGCGAGTTCGGGCGGATGCCCATCAGCCAGCGGCTCGACGGCCGCGATCACAACCCGTACGGCTTCACGGTCTGGCTGGCGGGCGGAGGTATCAAGGGCGGCACGGTGGTGGGTGCGACGGACCGCTTCGGGTACAAGGCAGTCGTAAACCGCAAATCGGTTTACGACCTGCACGCTACTCTCCTGCATTTGATGGGCCTCGACCACGAGCGGTTGACCTTCCACCACAACGGCCGCGACATGCGCCTAACGGATGTGCATGGCAACTTGATCCGGGAGGTCCTGACGTAGCTAACGCTCCGGCCGAGCCATCCGGTTCTTCGCTCGGGACCGCTCCGTCCCGCCCAAGGCTTCCCCTTGCCCGCGACGGGCTGCAGCCACTTCGAGGCCTTCAGGAACTGCTCCGACCGCTGCCGGCTGGAGCAACAGTCCCCAGCCGCAACGCACCCCAGTTTAGGGTCCAGAACCCGGAGCGGCCGGACGAAACATGGGGTTCGGCGCGTTGCTCGCCAGGGGTGCGAGCCCGGGTAGCGAAGAAGCTTCCCAGCAGATGCACCAGCTCAAACGCTAGCCGCAGGCTAGGCCAGTCGTCAATCGGACTCCTTCCCAGTGGGCATCGCCCCTCGCCCTGAACCTCAGCGAGGTACTGATGTTTTCATAAGTAATTGCACGAAAAGCATCCGCAAGCCATTGATTCTAGTAGTAGTTTACTTGCAATTACTTTTGGCAAGATTAGCAACTGGATCGGGCACGAATCCGCCGTTTCCCGCCTTCCTCCTAGGCCCGAGGCTTCCCGGTAATCGCCGCCGCCCATGGCGAGGCAAAATCCGCAGCCGCCGAGCAGGCAACAACCTAGGCGGTGAATCGGCCAATCTCACCGCCCAAGCCTCCTCCTACGGTTTGAGACCGATCATGCGCCCCATCGCCCGTTTCTATCTTGGGTCCAAACTGGCTGGATCCATCACTACGCACTCAACGGTCCGGAGTCCTTGAAGCGCTTCAACTGCCGCAAGTCCGTCCACATCGGAAGGGTCTCCCATGGACCCATAGCTCACTTGGTTGCGCGTGAGACCACTACCAAGCAGGGGCCCCAGACCATGACGGCCCACTCAGATCGCACTCCAGAGACAACCATGTCCGAAGGAATGGCTTGAGGGGCGGATTGCTCCGAGCACGCCTCGGCAGCTTGAGCGGTCCGGGGTGCGTTTCGGGCTGCCGCTCAGCGCCGGTTCGCACGCCGGCCTCCTCGCCGCCGCAGCTGCTTGGGTTCCTGCTCCTCTGGAGCGTGCAGGTTGAAGACCACGTCCACAAGCGTGGTCACCTCCACGGCCCTGCCGTTGAGGCGCGTGGGACGGTAGCGCCATTCGGACACCGCATCGATCGCCGCCGCCGCGAGGAGCGGGTGACCGGAGATCAGCTTCAGGTCGCGCACCGCGCCATCAACGGCGATGATAGCCTCCAGTTTGACTACGCCGGTAACGTGCTGCTCTACGGCTTCCAGAGGGTATTCGGGCTGGACTTTGTGGAGGATCCTAGCGTTCTGGACATGGCCGCCAACACGGATAGGAGGGGGCAACGCCAAGCCGGAGGGCTCGGGCAGGATCGCGCCGAACACTCCACCGGCACCGGGAACGCCTTGGGACCCTAGCACGCCCTGCGGGGCGGACACGCCGAGCGGTGGAGGGCCGGCCGGCCCCGAATCGATTAAGCGGGCTACTTTGGCGGGAATCGCTGTTGGAGCCGTGAAGTCGGACTGGTAGCGCACAGGCGCGGCCTGGGGTGCCGGGGCGGTCGGCGGGCTGGGGGGCGGAGGCGGCGGCGGTGCCATCAGCCGGAAGGCCCGCCCGGCCCAGTCGCCCAGCGGGATCTCGTAGGTGTTGAGCAGCGGCAACAGGAGTAAGCCCGCCACCGCAAGCACTTGGATTAACAGAGAGACAACGAAGCTCCATGTCTGCCGGGTCGCTGGCTGCGCAACGAGGGTGCCCTGGAACATTGGAAGTCCCCGCAGAGACTGGGGCGCGAACAAGCGCCAAGGTTACAGCTTCGCCGACGCACTGCGGGCTAGGCAAGCGGCTTCCGCTAGGCGAGCCCGCAGACGAGAAGACCTGGGCACCGGTTGCGGAGATGCCTGAGGGAGCGGCCGGCGTCGGTGTCCACCGCCACTGTCTTCCCCGGGTAGGACGCGACACCCGTCGAGCGCAGATTACGCCGCTGCGCCGCGCCGTCCAGCGGGCTGCAGGCGAACGCGCCCAGGCCCTCGTCGCCCGCAGGCGACGCCAACTTCGTTCCCAGCAGGCCGGTCGTCTTCTGGCGGCACATCCCTACCGCTGCCTCCGATCTCACCGCCGTGCAGCACTCCACCGTATCGCCCGTGTTCAGCCTGGCACCCCCCAGCCCGAAGCCGCGGCCTTCCTCTGCCGAACTCCACTGCGAACGCCGTCTCGCTCGCCAGCGCCTCCAGCCGCTCCTCCAACTTCCCGTCCAGCTTGTCCTTGTCGGGCGCGTTAACCCAGTCCTCCTGCGGATTGTCCGGCTCGTCCTTGCCGAAGGTATTGTCGGCTTCGTTCTCCCTCCGGTACGTCACTCATTCGCGCCGCTTTGTCAACGCGGCGTATCGCGGACGATCACGCCGCATCGGTTAACAGTGTTATCACGCACGTAATGTTTGGCTGATCATCAGACCGGTCGGCCATTCCGACCGGACAAAGCTCGGTGCAGGCTGGTTCTGTGGGCCCCTTCGCTAGTCAAGCTAGCGCAAGGCACCGAACCCATCGCACGGTCGGCTGCTCAGCCGTGGCTTGAGTATGTTCGGTTTGCAGAGGGCCTGCGAATTCCGGCAATTTTTTCTTTATCGTTTACAAGATATTCGTGGTTAAAAGAGTAAATTTCTAGGCAGTCATCTTTGAAAATGTGAAGCTGGTTGAAGTAATGCTTTGACCTTGGAAATGCCCTCCAATTTGAGGGCTCTCCGGGCAGGGAGACGACGTCGCCAATGCTTGTCTGAACGACAATGGCGCGGTCCAGCTCGATGACAATACCGAATGGGGCCGTCGATGCGGAAACAACACCTCCAAAACTTAGATCTATTTCTAGTTGCCCGATCAAGCGCATCTGTTCCTGGTCGACCCACGGGGTATACCGAATGACCTTGATGAGTGCGTCTGCCAATAAACACAGCTTGTCCTTGACACCCCAACAGTACCCGTCCTGACCCCAAAGCTCGTGCGACGATACCAATTTTTCGAATTCGCGATGCCTTTCAGATGATTTTTCGTCCCTGCGAAACGACGCCAGATACCCGCCAGTTGGGGTGGATGCAAAAATAGACCAGTATGTCCAGTTGCAGTCAACGCATGGTTCTTCTGCGAGTCGAAGTGGCCCGTCTGCATCCTCTAGGCCCCAAAAATCGGAGCCCGTTAGCGACATTTGGAACAGGCCATCGTCGCCGGCCGCCATTGCGAGAGAATCGCAGCTAGCAGACACCCGTCGAACGGGAGCGTCCCATTTCCGTTCAGGGCGCGTTGAAATCGGATACTTCGTATGCGCCCCAATGGACCCGCTGAAGACTCCAGAAGGTCCTGCGACATACGCTCTGTTGTAATACACATCCAGATCGGAATGTGGAAATGGGAACGGGTTGTCCTGTTTCCCTTTTTCGGTTATCGCCAATGCGCGTGGACTTGGAACTAGGTCGGCCTTAGCGAGACACAGGAATTTACTTTGGACAAGCTCTCGTACCTCAGGGTCGTAGAAAAGCAGATCAAGGCTTTCGTCGCATAGGTAGTCGCTTTGCAAAAACGCACATCGCATTGCCAATTTCAAGGCAGGGTCTATTGGCCACTCCAGAATCATATCTTTCCAATCGATGGCACGCACGCTGCCGTCAACGTCCCAAAGGTAGAGAACGCCTTTGTAGATGAAGGAGTCCCAGTAACGACCAGGGATGGCAATTTTCACAGGCTGCATCGTTGACCCCGCACGATCTTTCGGATGGTAGGCCGAGTTAGCAGCCTGTGGTCGAGCCAGGACCGTGCCACAAACTCTTTGGGGATGTCTCTGTTGTTCCGAACGTGGTCCGCGGGATAGCCGTGCCACTCGCCGGTTGACGATGCGACGAATTTGGCGACGAACACGCACGTAACGTGGTCGCGGGACACTCCCAGCCAAGTAGGACGACCGTCGAGGATGTGAAGGCTCCAACCTGCGCCGGCACAGTGCTACCCGCGCTCGATGCATAGTTCGAAGGACCGGATCTCGTCAGAGACTAGTATCCGCCATTGCGACTTACCGCGAGTTTGGTTTCGGTGTACGGGGTTCGGAGAGTAGGGCGGCACTGTTTCTGAGTGTTGTGTTGCATACATTGCTGGTACTTCTCAAGCCTAGCAGCTTGTGGAAAAAATGTTCGCTGAGCGGGCCTGTTGAGACAACTCGGCGATGAGCGATTGAGTTGACAAGCTTCGCCGGTGCCCATTGGAGCCCGCAGACGCGCATCAGACGGCTCCAGAGGTCTATCGGACACCCGATCGCACCGCAAATCTCCCAACAAGCCCGCCCCTGTTGGGCGGGTAGCCAACGGGAGCTTGCGCCTTCACCGGCTGGCGGCTAACAGCTCGGAGGGCCAGCTCTAGCACAAGGGGCGGGAAGGCCCTGCCGCGGCGGAGGCCTTTCGCAAGTTGCTGGAGCAGATCGCTGAGGGAGCAGACCGGAAAATGCTGGCAGTAGTCGCCAAGCGCAGGATGCCCCACGCGAAGATAATCCAGGAGCGACTAGCGGCGAACCAAGCCGCGACAGAGCTCTGTTTGCAGCCGACCTACTCGCCTCCAGTCAATCCGGTCGAACGGCTAGGGCCCTTGGTCCAGCGTCGGGCCCGTCGCCAGCTGAGCGAGACCCAAGCACAGCTACGGACCAACCTCAGAGTTCCTTGCCTGTCTTCGCCAGGAGCCCCGGAAAAGATGCGAGCCCTTTTCGAGAGGCAGGCTGCGGGTATATTCTTGCCTGCATTCTGAGGACACGGCCCTGGCACCGATCAGCACCTGCGTGTGGCACTGCGCACTCTGCAGGGTCTCGCTGTCCTTGCGGGCACGGCCCAGAACCCTTTTCGCGTCAATGCCCCTTATGCCCGGCAGCAGCAGCTAGCGGCCTTCATGCTCGACGCGGTCAGCGGCGTGTGCTCGATCGCCATCTCCGCGGGCTGGAACGCCGCCGACCGCTGTTCCGCCTCGTCGTGGGGCAGCGCGTGGACATTGCCGTTCGCCGCGCTGGTCGTCCCGCTGCCGGCGACCGCAGCCACAGCGATCGCCTAGGAATCGCGGCACCCATCCGGGCTCCGGGCTAGACTCTAGTGATTGACGGCCATCGGGCCCAAGCACCTCCGCCGCTATGCAGACCAAGCACCTCGCCCCCCTTTGCCTGGCACTGTGCGCAACGCTCCCCGCGATGGGACAGGACGTGTCGATCCTCGTGGCGTACCACTCGCAGACGGGGAATACCGAGAAGATGGCCCTGGCTCTCGCCGAAGGCGCACGCGGCGACGGCGTTGAAGTCGTCCTCAGGCGTGTGGCCGAAGTGGGGAAGGCAGACCTCGAAGCGGCGGATGCAGTGGCGCTCGGATCGCCCGTCCACATGGGCGACGCCGCCGTCGAGGTGCGGCGAGCTCTGGTGGACTGGGCCTACGGCTTGGGCTTCTGGCGCAGCCGCGGACTGCGCAACAAGGCCTGCGCCGTGTTCGCCACAGGCGGAGCGCCCTCCAACGGCAAGGAATTCACCATGCTGAGCATGGCGCTGGGCATGCTGCAGTACGGCATGGTGCTAGTCACCCCGTACGGAGGCTTGGGGGCATCGGCCACGACCGGCGTACCCGCAGCCGAGCGCGGAGTCGGGGAGCACGAGCTCGCCGAGGCGCGGCAACTCGGGGCCAGGCTCGTCGAGGTCGCCCGGCTCTTGAAGCACTAGAGTGCAGGCTTGCGGGCCACTCGGGGAGGCACATCTTCAAAGCGGAGACGCCCCCGGCTCCGCAGTTCGCGCGGCAATAGCGCACCGTGCAGTGCGTCCAGCACAGGCGTGCCAACGTCAGCCTGCCGTCCGTAGCGGCAGGCTGCTCCGAGTTGGGCGTCGAGCTCGGAGGGATCGCCCCGCTCCAAGTCGCGGTGCATCGACGCTGTCGTCTCCGCGGGCAGCCTTTCGTAGAGCGTGGCCTGCTGCTCGGCGTAGGCCGGCGGGACCCGCGCCCCATGCGCCCGGGCCACCTTCGCGATCTCCGCCCCGGCAGCCAGGAGCAGGCCGCGAGTTTCGCTGACCCCCAGCATGACGCCAAGCGGCGCTCGGGCAGCAGCGCCGACCGCGCCGATCGAGCAAACCATGAGGAGCTTCTTCCACATCTCCGTCCAGATGTCGTCCGATTCCTCGATCCGCATCCCCTCGACGCCCGCGAGATCGGCGACGGCTGCCTGCACCCGGGCGGAGCCGCCGCCCTCGCGCTCGCCGAGCGCGATCGAGGGCTTGGCTCCCATATGCAGAATGCTGCCGGGCGCGACGCGCTCGGCGAAAATGCGGCTCAACCCGCCGACGACTGACTCCGGCCCCAGAACCTCGGCGAGCGTGCCGGGGGCGTCCACCCCGTTCTGCAGCGGGACGACCAGGGTGCGTCGGCCCACCAGAGCGCTGGCCGACTCGGCGGCAGTGCGCACGCCTTCCGCCTTGCAGGCCACGAAAACGAGGTCGGCGGACGATTGGGCCGCGCCCGCCTCAAGCACCTTGGGCTGCAGGCAGGTGTAGTCGCCTAGCGGGCTCCTTAACCTCAGGCCCGTTTGGCGGAGCGTTCGGGCGCTCCCGGGCCGGAGCAGGAACGACACGTCCAGGCCGGCCTGCACCATGCGGGCCCCGAAATAGCCTCCTACGGCCCCGGCCCCGATGAACACGATCCTCATGCGGCTCCCCCTCTCCAAGCCTCCGGATCAGCCTCGCGCAGCACCCGACCGCGGCTTGGCCGGCACCGCTCCAACGCTCAGCTGCCTCGGTTCCACCATACCGAAGCGCAACGAGCCCCGCAGTGCAGGCCGACCCGTCCGCAGGGCCCCACCTCGCTGGAGTATACTGTGTGAGGATCACCGTGTCGCTATCCGTGCTGGGAGGTGGTGTAACGGTAACACGGCAGACTCTGGATCTGTTTATCGGGGTTCGAATCCCTGCCTCCCAGCCAACTCTGCCGGGCATTCCCGGGGGCTAGGCGCGGGTGGATGCCGCGGTGCGCCAAGCCGTTGCGCTGCCAGGGCATGCCAGAAAGCGAGCGCGGGGCGGACCGCCGCCTGGACAGGCCCGGCCCCCCCTCTCGCCTCAGCCGATGGACTGCTATACTGAACTTGGAGAGGCCGGCGTAGCTCAGTTGGTAGAGCATCTGATTTGTAATCAGACGGTCAGGGGTTCGAATCCTCTCGCCGGCTCCAAGTCGCGGCTTCACAGGGCAGGGCAGCGCGAGGCAGAGCAGGGCGGGAGTAACTCAATGGCAGAGTCACAGCCTTCCAAGCTGTTGGTTGCGGGTTCGATTCCCGTCTCCCGCTCCATGCCGAGGCTTGCTGGCGGCAAGCCGACGTAGCTCAGTTGGTAGAGCGCGTCCTTGGTAAGGACGAGGTCACGGGTTCGAGTCCCGTCGTCGGCTCCAGACTCCTCAGGCCTCGCAAAGCTTCGCCAGTTCGCTAGGCATGTTGCCCACCACAACCGACCCGCCCCGCACCGCCACCGGCCGCTTGATCAGGTTAGGGTTGTCCGCCATGAGGCGCAGGGCTTCGGAACGGCTCGGCGGATTGCGCTTCAGCCCCAGTTCGCGATACAAGGCGTTGCGCGAGTTCAGAAACGGCAGGTGATCCCGGTCGCCGATGAGGCTGTCGAGGGCCTCCGCGCTCAGACCGGCGTTCAGATTGACCAGCTCGAGTTCGGCGCCCTGCTCGGCCAGGAACCTCCTAGCCTTGCGGCAGCTCGTTCAACTGGGCTTGTGGTAGAAGCGGATCGTCGGCACCTCCCGATTCTAGCGCGGTATGCTACTGAAGCCGTGAAGTGGTTCCTGCGCCGGAGCATGCCATCCGTCACCCGCGTCCTGCTTGTCGAGAGCGGCCCGCGGGCGGATGCCGAGCGGCTCCTCCGCCTGCTCCGCGACGCGGTCGGCGATGTCCCCGTCGACCTGTTCACATGCTTGCCCGACGCGCCCGCCGGGCTCGGCGACAGCTCCCGGGCATGGCGCAGCTACCACGCCCGCACTCCTCGCCAGCAGTGGCGCATGCTGCGCCGCCTGCGCCGCGAGCGCCACGAGTTGGCGGCCGTTCTGTGCAGCGACACCCCGCTCCTCGGAGCCTGGAAGATCGCCTTGGTGGCCGCCCTGCCGGCCAAGATCGTCCTCGTCGACGAGGACGGGGAGTTCATCTGGCTGGACCGCAGCCACTGGCGCCAAGCCCTCGACCTAGCGGTCTCGCGCAGCGGAATCCGCAATCCCGAGTTCGCCCGCAGGGTCGGCCAAGTGCTGATGCTGCCCTTCGGCCTGTGCATCCTCCTGGCGTTTGCCGCCCGGGTTCATGCCGGTCGCCTGCTCCGGGCTACCCGCGCAGACAGGCCCGCGGCCTAGGAGCCCGTTGATAAAGTCCGGCTGAGCGGCGCTGCGCTCGGGGGGTTGCGGTGCGAGAGCATTCCGTGGGATACTTGTTCAGATGTCGCTGGGCGCTCGCAAACGGATCCAGGGGTGTGTCTTCCTCCATGCGGACGAACTCCCCCAGGCCCCGACCGTGCCGTTCTTCGAGAAGCTCAACGAGGTGCTCGAGCGCTCCGGCTTCGACGAGTGCCTGGAGCGGCTCTGCAAGCCCTTCTACGCCGCCAGGCTGGGCCGCCCCTCGCTGCCGCCGGGCGTCTACTTCCGCATGCTCCTGCTCGGCTATCTGCTGGGCTTGGGTTCCGAGCGCGCCATCGCCCTGCAGGCCAGCGACACGCTCTCGATCCGCGAGTTCCTCGGCTACGGGCTGAACGAGTCGACGCCGGACCACTCCACGCTCTGCCGCACGCGCCAGCGCATCGACCTCGAGACGCACCAGAAGGTTTTCGCCTGGGTGCTGGAGAGGCTGCGCACCGCCGGGCTAGCCAAGGGCGAGACGGTCGGGGTGGACGCCACCACGCTGGAAGCCAACGCGGCGCTGAGCACGCTGCAGCGGCGGAGCACCCGGGAGGGCTACGGGGAGTTCATCGAGCGCCTGGCGGCATCCGCGGGGATCGAGACGCCGACGCGGGAAGAGTTGATTGAGTTCGACCGCCGGCGCAAGAACAAGTCGCTGTCGAACCAGGAGTGGGAGCACCCGGTCGATCCGGACGCCCGGGTGGCCCGCATGAAGGACGGCGCGACGGACATGGCCCACAAGGCCGAGCACGCGGTGGACCTGGACAGCGGCGCGCTGGTGGGGCTGACCGTGCAGGCCGCGGACCTAGGCGACACGGCGACGCTCGGGCCGACGCTGGCGGCGGTGGAAGAGGCGCAGGGCGGGAAGCCGCAGACGGTGGTGGCGGACAAGGGATACCACAGCGGCGCGACGGTGCTGGCGCTGGAGGAGTCCGGGCAGGAGCCGGTGATTCCGGAGCCGAAGCGGAAGCCGCGCAAATGGGAGCCGGGGCAGGCAGCCGAGCGCACGGCGGTGGAGGCGAACCGGGAGCGGGTCGCCGGCGAGCGGGGCCGCAAGCTGGGGCGGCGGCGCTGCGAGAAGGTCGAACGGTCGATGGCCCACATGTACGGGACCGGCGGGATGCGGCGGGTCCACCTGCGGGGCCGCAACAACATCCTGAAGCGACTGCTCATCCACGCCTGCGGGTACAACCTGGGCGTCCTGATGCGGTCGCTGACGGGGATCGGTACGCCCCGGAGCCTGCAAGGCGGCGGCTCCCTGGCCGTTTCGGCGCTAATTTGGCTTGGAGAAGGCCTCGGGAAGGCCCTGGAACGGCTTCTGAGCGCGTTTTCGAGCGTTTGGGCCGCCCGGCGGCCCGCGCTCGGGCTCGGAGCCTAGTCCGCAGAAGCCTTCGCTGCGTTCCGCCGCGTCTCGGCGGTGACTCGGACAGCGTCATTTATCAACGGGCTCCTAGGCCCCGGAACGGCTCCGGGTCCGGGCTAAGATGGAGCCTATGCGCCCTTTACGGCTCGGCGTGGCGCTGGCGCTGGCCGCGCCCCTTGCCGCCTATGTCGGCCCAGGGGCCGGCTTCGCGTTCGTGGGCTCGCTCTTCAGCCTGCTGGCGGCTTTCGTGGCCGGGGCTGCAGCGTTCTTGGTGCTCCCGTTCCGCCTTGGCTGGCGGGCCCTGCGCGGCGCGCAGGGCTACCGCCGGGCGCGGATCCGCAAGCTGATCTTCCTCGGCCTGGACGGGCTCGAGCCCGACCTCGTCGAGAAGTATCTGGACGAAGGCAAGCTGCCGAACCTCGCCACGCTGCGGCGCCAGGGCCGCTACAGCCGTCTGCGGACGACTTTCCCGCCCCTCTCCCCGGTCGCTTGGGCGACCTTCGCCACGGGGTCGAACCCGGGCAAGCACAACCTGTTCGACTTCCTGAACCGGAACCTGCGGTCCTATCTGCCGGAGCTGTCGTCATCCAGGGTGCGGCAGCCGCGGCGCATCTGGAAGATCGGGCGCTGGCGCATCCCGCTGAGCAAGCCCAGCGTAGAAATGCGCCGCAAGAGCCGCCCCTTCTGGGCCCTGCTCGGGGACAACCTGATCAGCTCGACGGTCCTGCGGGTGCCGATCACGTTCCCGCCCGAGCCGTTCGAGGGCCGGGTGCTGTCCGCCATGTGCACGCCCGACCTGCTCGGCACGCAGGGCAGCTTCCAGCTGTTCACGGACGCTCCGGGCGAAGCCGGATTCGAGGAGGCCGGGACTTGCCATCCGCTCCGGATCGGACGGGACGGCTGGTACACATCCGAGGTGCATGGCCCGCCGAACAGCGTCCGCGCAGGCAGCGGGGATCTGAGAATCCCCTTCCGGCTGCAGGTGGACACCAGCACGGCCAGTGGCTCGCTGGAGATCGGCGGCAAACGCCACGAGCTAGCGCCGGACCGCTTCACGCCCTGGATCCGCCTGACCTTCCGGGCGGGGCTCGGCATCAAGGTCTCCGGCATCGGCCAATTCCGCCTAGCCGCCGTCGAGCCCCATGTCAGGCTGTACCTCACGCCGATCTCGATCGATCCGGAGAAGCCCGCCCTCCCGATTTCGCATCCGCACTTCTACGCCCCGTACCTAGCCAAGCTGTTGGGGGGCTATTCGACGCTGGGCTTGGCCGAGGACACCTGGGCCCTCAACGAGCGGGTCATCGACGAGGACTCTTTCCTCGAGCAAGCCAGCCAGATCTGCTCGGAGCGGGAGGCCATGTTCCGGTCCGCCCTGGAGCGCATGGACAAGGGCATGGTCGCCTGCGTCTTCGACACCCCCGACCGGGTCCAGCACATGTTCTACCGGTACCTCGAGCCGGAGCACCCCGCGCACCGCACCAACGGCAACTCTCTGGAGCGCTACAAGGGGACGCTGGAGGAGCTCTATGTCCGCATGGACCGCATCGTCGGCGAGGCCCTGGAGCATGTCGACGACAAGACGGTGCTCTTCGTTCTGTCCGACCACGGCTTCAAGTCGTTCCAGCGCGGCGTCAACTTGAATGCGTGGCTCCAGCGCGAAGGCTATTTGGCGGTCAAGCCCGAAGCCCGGAGCGAGCGCTACTTGCGCGGCGTCGATTGGAGCCGCACGCGAGCCTACAGCTTCGGGCTCGCCGGCATCTATCTCAACCTCGCGGGCCGCGAAAGCCAGGGCATCGTGCCGCCAGCCGCGGCGGGGGCGCTCGAGGAAGAGATCGCCGGCAAGCTCGCCGGGCTCCGCGACGAGGAGCGCGGGGAGGTGGCCATCCGGAACGCTTACCCCAAGCGGCGCGTGTACCGGGGCCCTTATGTGGACGCGGCCCCCGATGTGGTCGTCGGCTACAACCCGGGCTACCGCAGTTCCTGGGGCGTGACCCTCGGCAAGGTCGCGGGGCCGCTGTTCGAAGACAACACCAAGGCCTGGAGCGGCGACCACTGCATCGACCCGCCGTTGATTCCCGGAGTCGTCTTCTGCAACCGGGACTTCGCCGCAGCCGACCCGGGCATCGAGGACCTCGCCCCAACGGCCCTGCGCCTGTTCGGCTACAAGCCGCCGACGCACATGGACGGCCAGGATCTCGGCGTGAAGCTGGACTCGGGCGGAGCCCGCCCCGACATTTTGGCGGCGGCCTGACATCCCGCGCCCTGCTACGCTGGCAGCCGTGAAGGCGGCTGCCCTGCTCTGCGCCTCGCTGCTTGCGTCGGCCTGCGCGCCCGAACCGCGGCCGCAGCCTCCCCCGCGGCCGAACTTGCTCCTCATCCTGGCCGACGACCTGAGCTACCGTGACCTCGGCGCTTGGGGGCAGACGCGATTCGCCACGCCCAACCTAGACCGCTTGGCCGTCGAAGGCCTGCGCTTCACCCAAGCGTACGCCGGAGCCCCGGAATGCGCCCCCTCGCGCGGCACGCTGATGACCGGCCGCCACACCGGCCACGGCCCGATCCGCGACAACCGGAGCGCCCGCGGCCAGGACCATCTCTCCGCGAACGATGTCACCCTCGCCGAGGTCCTGCAGCCAGCCGGGTACAAGTCCGGATTCTTCGGCAAGTGGGGCATCGGGCTCCCCGGCACCCCGGGAACGCCGGACAGGCAGGGATTCGACGAGGCGTTCGGCTTCTATGACCAGCGCCGGGCCCACACGTTCTTCCCGCGGTACCTGTACCGCGGCGGAAGCAAAATCGAGTACCCGGGCAACTTCGGGTTCGACTTGGCGCACCTGTACGAGGACAACCGGACATTGGCGCACCTGCGGGACACCGCCCGGCACTACGACGAGGCGGGGCTGCTGCGGCCGCCGGGGATCGCGGACCCAGCCCAAGCGGTGTACTCGGAAGAGGTCATCGAGCAGGCGGCGCTGCAATTCGTCCGCGACAACCGCAGCCAGCCCTTCTTCCTGTACTTCGCCACGCAGTTGCCCCATGGCCCCGTTATCGTCGACCGCCTCGGGGCGCTCCGCGACCGCGGGGACTTCCCCACGACGGCCCACCAGGAATGGGCCGCGATGGTCCTGCGCATCGACGAGTTTGCGGGCCAGCTCGTCGCGCTGCTGGAGGAGCTGGACCTGCGGGAGCGCACGCTCATCGCGTTCGCTTCGGACAACGGCTACTCGATGTGCGGGTACTTCGCCCGGGGCAACCAGCCATCCGGCTGGCCGGACGACCCCTTCTTCCGCAACAAGGGGCCGTTCCGCGGGGGGAAGTTCTCGCTGGTCGAGGGCGGCATCCGCATTCCGTTCTTCATGAACTGGCCCTCCGGCGGCGTGCGGGCGGGCGCATCCAGCACCCCCGTGTGGCTTGTGGACCTGCTGCCCACGTTCGCCGAGGTGGCTGGAGCCCCAGCCCCGGCGGATCTCGATGGCGTCAGCCTCCTGCCCCTGCTGCGCGGCGAGCCGGAGGCGTTCCCGGCGGAGCGCGCCCTCTACTGGGAGAACGCTCGGGAGCAGGCCGTCCGCCAGGGGCCCTGGAAGGCCTACCGCAAGACTCCGGCGGAGCCCGTGGAGCTGTACCTCATCGAGGAGGACCCCGGCAGCGACCGCAACCTCGCCGGGTCCTACCCTCAGGTCGTCGTGCGGATGGAGCGGATCCTGGAACGCGAGCATGTAGACCATGCCTGGTACTGGAATCCGCAGGAAACCCAGGAGGAGTTTCGTCAGAAGCAGGCTCGCGCCGCCGAACTGGGCCAGCTCCAGGGCGCCCGGCAAGGCAACGCCAACCCTTGACTGGGGGGCCGGCCCGGATAACGGCGGGCCGACAGCCCGGGACCGCCTGCTCAGAAGAAGAACCGCAGGCCTAGCTGAACCTGCAGCGGGCCGATCCCGAACACCTGCTGGTTGTTGCGGTCGTAGTCCCCGTCGGCGGTCCGCAGGCGGAGGAATGCGGGCCTCCTCCCGACCTGCTCCCCGGTGGCCAAGTCCAGGCCCGGTCCGTAGATTTGGTTGAACTCTCCGTACTCGACATTGTCGAGGTTGAAGGCGTTGAACAGCTCGGCCGAAAGCTCGATGCGGCGGGCGGCCGTCAGTTCAAACGCCCGCAGCACCCGCATGTCAACGCTGCGCGTGCCCCGGTTGCGAAACACGTTGCGACCGAAGTAGCGGCCCGGCGAGGCCAGGGCGCGGTCGGAGGCGAGCGTGTCTCCGTTCAGGTCGGCCCCGGCGGCGGGGCTCAGCGGGGGCCCGCTGGTGGCCCGCAGAATCGCCGACCAAGTGACGCCGCCGGGGAGCCGCGCCACCGCATGGCCCGTCAGCTGATGCCGCAGGTCCAAGTCCGACGGGCCGTAGGCGTCTTCGGGCCGGCCTTGGTCCGTATAGAGCGGCCCCCAGAAGTCCCCCTCGTTGATGTCGCTGGAGAATGCCCTGGCGTACGTGTAGTGCCCCACGAGCTGGAGCCGGTCGCCGCGATAGCGGAAGTTGGCGGTCACGCCGTTGTAGTCCGAGCGCCCGATCGACTCCGTGACCAGAACTTGGCTCAGGCTGGGCGCAGGCCGCAAGCTCGGGTCGTAGAACAGAATCTGGGCCGGGTCGCCCGGACGCACGGACGCAGGCGCGAGGTTGTAGTCGCGTATGCCATGGAGACCGGTGGCGTAGTGCCGCATCCACTGCACGCCCGCCACCGTCCTGGCCGTCGGACTGAACTCGGCAGCCAAGCTGTACTTGACCGCACGCGGGTTGCGGAAGTCGGGATGCAGGAGCGACGGCGACGCCCCTAGGTACAGATCCCCTCCCAGGACGCGGGCCACTTCCTCCGGGGGGAAGGCGGGCAATTCAGCCAGCGGGTAGTGGTTCAAGTCGATCCCCGCCGCGAGGAACTGGCGGTAGACGGTCGGCTCCGAGGTCGGGAGGGTGACGGATAGGTTGAACGCCGGCTCGCGGTACGCCTTAGTCGCGGCGTTGAGGAAGACGGGCGGCGTGATCGCGTAGAACACCCCGGCGCTGCCGCGCAACACCAAGTTCCGGCCGAGGCGCCGCGGGCTGTAGGCGAAGCCGACACGCGGCATCCATTGCCGCACCGAATTGGGCAAGATGGCCGGGTCGAGCTCGCCGAAGGAGAATTCGGCGGTCCGCACGCGGCGGATGAGCGCCTCATTGCCGAGGAAGGGAGACTGGTTGAACTGCCCCTCCCAGCGGAAGCCCAGGTCGAGCGTCAGCTCGGAGGTCGCACGCCAGGAGTCCTGGATGTAGAGCGAGGCGTTCCCGACGCGCTGCTCCCCCACGGTGTTGCCGATCTGCCGGAAGTACAGCCCCGGAGCGTCGAACCGGTCCGGAATCCGCCCGCCCGGGGTTAGGATGTCGAGGATCTCCTCCGGGTCCGAGCTGAACAGCAGAAAGTGCCCGAACTGGTTGTAGCCGAACTGGTCCTCAATCCAGATCCGGTCGGCGCTGCCGCCGATCTTGAGGTCGTGCGCCCCTGCGTGCAGGATCGTGCTGTTGCTCAGCACCGGCCGGAGATCGGTTTCGATGGTCGGCAAGAAAGACCGCGTCCCGAAGTCGCCCAGCACCGTCGAGACCGTCGGCATCCGGGCGTTGGGCACGCGGGGGCGCTGCTCCCGCGTCACGGTGAGCCGCAGCTGGTTGACGACCGTCGGCGAAATCAGCGAAGTGAGCTGCGTGGTTAGGAAATGGATCGAGTCCTCCTCGGTCCCGTTGTTGCTCAGCGCCTCCGTGGTGCGCGGCTGCGTGGGGTCGCCGACGCTGACCGCGTTCTCGGCGGTCGAGGAGCTGTAGTTGTACCGGACCATGAGCAAGCCGCCCCCGCGGAGTTGGGAGTCCAGCCGCGGCGTCAGGGCCCAGGCGTTGTTGGTCGCGTCGAAGGGCTCCTCGAGGCTCTTGAAAAAGTCGTAGGCTTCGGCCCCGCGCCCGCGATCGGCTCCGGCCAGCTGCGGGAACTCCACGTAGCGCGGGCTGCGCGAGAGCTGCCGCTCCAGAGCGAAGAAGCCGAACAGCCGGTCGCGGCGGAGGGGCCCTCCGACGGAGCCGCCGAACTGCTGCAGCCGCTCCAGAACTGCGGTGCCGAAAGGGTCCGCGAGGCCGAGCTGGGGATGCCGCGCTTGGTAGAAGGCATCGCCGCGCAGCTCGTTCGAGCCGGACTTCGTGGAGACGTTGACCACGCCGGAGGTCGTGCGTCCGTATTCCGCAGTGAAGCCCGATGTCACGGTCTGGAACTCCTGGATCGCGCTTTGCGGTACCGTCATGGCGCTGCCCGCCCGCTCCCCGCCCTGGATCCCGCCGAAGAAGGACTGGTTGTAGTCCGAGCCGTCGACCTTGACGTTGGTGTAGATGCCGCGCTGGGCCCCGAACGACAGATGCCCTGCGGCGCGCGACACCTGGACGGTGGGGGTCAGCAACGCGAAGTCGTGGAAGCGGCGACCGTTGATCGGCAGGCTGTTGAAGACCCGGTCCGCGACGACATTGCTCGACGCAGGGAGCATCGCGTCCAGCATGGCGGCCGAAACCTGCACCTCCTCATGGACTTCCGCTACGCCCAGCTCCAGATCGACCCGGGCCGCCCCGCCCACCTGCACCACCACTCCGGAAGCCGTGGCGCTCGCGAACCCGGCCAGCGAAGCGGTCACGGTGTATTCGCCCGGCCGCAGCGCGCCCACCCGGAAATAGCCCGCATCGTCGGTGATGGCGGCGCGCCGCAACCCGCTGCCGATGTCCCGCACCGCCACAGAGGCTCCGGGCAGGACGCTTCCGGAGATGTCGACCACGGTGCCGACCACGCGCCCCAGGTTGGCGTCGAACTGCGCCTGCGACCAAGGCGCAGCCCCCGCCAGGAGCAGGAGGCCCAAGCCCAGCGCCGCCCGGCGCCCCAGGCAATCCCGCAAGTCCCCGGAGCGACCCAGGCAGCACCCCAAAACCAACGCTTCCTGCCTTCGCCGAAACATCGGACCCCCCGCTGCGATGGTAGCAAGGCAGCAGCCGGCAGCAAGGCAGCAGCCATCCGCGCAGCGGCGGCCGGAGCTCGGACGGGTCGTTGCTAAGATCCGGGTGATGGACCCCGGACGGCCGCCGCAACTGGTGATCGTCGGTCGCCAGAACGTCGGCAAGTCCACGCTTTTCAACCGCATCACGCGGTCCCGCCGCTCCATCGTGGGGGACTTCCCGGGCCTCACTCGGGACCGGGTGAGGATGCCGGCGGAATGGCAGGGAGTCCCGTTCGAGGTCACCGACACGGGCGGGATGACCTTCGTGGACCCCGGCGGCATGGCGGCCCTTGTCGACGAGCAGGTCCGCAGCGCCATCGGCTCCGCCGACCATGCCGTCTTGGTGGTCGACGGCCGCGCCGAGCTCACGGCGGCAGACCGGGATCTCGCGGCTTGGCTCCACCGCACCGGCTGCCCGGTGACCTTGGCGGTCAACAAGTGCGACACGCCGCGCCTCGACGCCCAGGCCCAAGCCTTCTGCGAACTCGGCTTCGAGGCCGTCGTCGGGATTTCGGCCGAGCACGACCGGGGCCTCGAAGCGCTGCTCCGGGCGGCCACCGCGAGCTTCCCCGGCCCCGGGGAGCCGACCGCCGCCGGAGTTCCGCGGGCGGTTCGGGTGGCGATCCTCGGGCGCCCCAACGTCGGCAAGTCCACGCTCCTCAACCGCCTCGTAGGCGCGGACCGGGCGATCGTCTCGGAACTGCCCGGCACCACCCGCGATGCGGTCGACGCCATCGCGGAGCACCGCGGGCGGACATTCGTCTTCGTCGACACCGCAGGCATCCGGCGCCGGGGCAAGACGCGAGCGATGGCCGAAAAGCTCAGCGTGGTCATGGCGCAGCGCCACCTGCGCCTAGCCGATGTCGCGCTGCTGCTGCTGGACTCCAGGGAAGGCGTCACCGCCCAGGACGCCCACATCGCCGGCTACGCGCACGAGGCAGGCAAGGCCTGCGTCGTGGTCGCGAACAAATGGGACCTCGCCGAGCAGCGCCAGGCGGATTTCCGCCGACAGGTGCGCGAGGAGCTCAAGATGCTGGCGTACGCCCCGGTCGCGTGCGTCTCGGCCCTGACAGGCCTGCGCGTCCCCAGCGTATTCCCCCTCATCCAGGTGGGCGCCCGCGAGGCCCGGCGCAGAATTCCCACCGCCGAACTCAACCGGTTCCTCGCCGAGCTCGATCTCGAGCGGGTCACCGTCCCGGGCCCGCGCAAGCCCAAGCTCAGCTACGTCACGCAGGTCGGCACTGCGCCGCCGACCTTCCTGTTCTTCGGCAACTTACGCGCTCCGTTGCACTTCGGCCTGGAGCGCTACCTCGCCAACCGCCTGCGGGAGCGTTTCGGCTTCCGGGGAACGCCGATCGTCATCCGCTCGCGGCCGCGGCGGCACCGGTAGCGGCGGCAGGCGGCCTTCAGGAGGCGCGCACGTCGCGGTGCCGCCCGGCGCTGTTCGTCTCGCTGCGCACTGGCTTGGGCAGCTCTTCGGGAGCCGCGATGCGGCGGATCAAGTCGGAGACGCACAGGGTGACGATCGGCTCGCTGGAATCGCGGAGCACGCGGATGATCTTCGCAGGGGAGTTCTCCAGATGCACGGCGCCGCCGTCCGTGAGCAGGTACACGTCCTCGCCCTGCGCGTGCAGGTCGAAGCAGCTCGGTCCGATCTGGCCGCCCAGGCCACCGAGGACCTGCCGGATCTTCTGCAGAGACATGCCCTTCTGGCGCAGCCCCGCGATCAAAGCCACCTCGAGAACCTCGGAGCGCCGATACAGGCGCCGGTGAGCGCGCTGCATGGGCGACACCACCCCTTGCTCGTCCCACCACTGGAGCTGCCGCAGGCTGACCCCGGTCAGCGCGGCCACTTGCAGGCTGCTGTAGATCATGTCCGCTTCCGAACTCTGCACAGAGATCCCCTCTCGCTTCCCCGCACGCACCTCAACCGCCCCCGACGAAATGCACAATCTCCACCTTATCCCCAGCCTGCAGGACCGTGGCAGCCCACTCCCCCCGGCGGACTATCTCGTAGTTGCACTCGACCGCCACCGCACCGCGGTCTAGCCCAAAATATTCAAGCATATCGCAAACCGTGGCTTGGGCCGGCAGGAGTCGCCGCTCGCCGTTGACCGTGACAGCCACCGCTTCCTGCTCAGCCGCGGGTGGCGGGGGACGCAGCATCCTGCGGATTATACCCGCCTGCGGCCCAGCGATCCAAGCCGCCACACGCTGCCCACGCAATACCGGCGGCTTGTGGGCGCATCGTCCTCCGGGGCCGCCTCCAGGACCGAGCCGTTGACGAGGAAAGCGTCCAGCCGCGCATCTCCGTCGTAGTCCAGGAAGGCCACGCCGGAGCCGTTGGACTCGATGCTGCAGCGCTTCTCGTCGCGGTCGCCGTAGGTGAACGCCAGGTCGAGGCCCGCCTCGCGGGCGAAGTCTGTGAAGGTCGCGCGCCAAGGCAGCCCGGACGCTGGGAGGGGCCTGACCGGCTGGGCGTGCGAGCTGGCGACACCCTGGGCGGGGAGATGGGCCGGGGCTGCGATCCACAGGCAAGAGCAGAGCGGCAGCGCAACCCGCATGGCAGGGGCGGCGAGCAGCCGGAAGGCTGAGTATGGCATAGGGAACTGCCCCGGGGGCCGGCCAGGGGAGCGGGGCCGGCGGCGCAGCCCTGCGCCGAGCCCCACCCGCTCCCCGGGGCGTCCGTGGGTGCGCATAGCGTCCGCCTCGCAGCCGCGGTTCCGACGCCTGCCTGCAGCCTGCCCCACGGGCGGGCGGAACCGGCCTCGCCGCTGGGGGCTCGGGGCGGAGGCGGGCCGGAGCCCGAGGGCCGGGAGCGTGAGCCCGGCACCTCGGGCGGGGGCTGGACTCGCCTGCGCCCCGGACGCAGGAGCTGCGTCCGGGGCTCTGCGCCGGGCGCCGGCACGGCCGCTCCGGGCGCGGATCGGACGGGCTGCGGCGGCTGGCGTCCGCCGTTGCCGGGGCAAGCCCGCTAGAAGAAGCGCAGCGAGTAGCCCACCCGCACGCCCCGGCCCAGCTCCGGGGCCAGGTCCTTGATGAAGGACGAGTGGTTGCGGTACAGCCGGTCCCCGACATTGAACACGTTGACCGAGAACTGGTGCGCGCGCTGGGCTTGGGCATAGGTGTAGGCAGCCTTGAGATTGACCACCGCGTAGCCTGCGGTGGGCGTCTCGCCCGTGAACGTGGCCGTTTGCTCCCCGGCCAGGATCAGCTCCGGGCTGATCCGCAGCCCGCGCGCCGCCAAGTCGAATCCCAGCCTCGCCCGCAGCGGCGGGATGCGGGGCAGCGGGGCGCCTGTCTCGGTCGATTCGGCCTGCACGTAATCCACGCCCAGGTTCAGGTCCAGACCCTCGCGGACCTGGATGCCGACGGCTGCTTCGGCCCCGGTGTACCGGGCGTCCAGCTGCGTGTATCGGACCACCGTCAAGCCGTGCTCCACCTCGCCGGGCGCGAACGGGAAGATGAAGCTCGAGAAATCGTACAGGAAGAAGTTCCCTTCGCCCCGCACCCGGCCCCGCCTGTGGCGCAGCGACAAGTCGACGCCGTTCCCGGCTTCCGCGTCCAGGCCGGGGTCGCCGATATCGAAGGAAAGGGTGCCGGCGTGCGGCCCGTAGTTGTACAGCTCCTCCAGCGCAGGCGCGCGGTAGCTGCGCGAGAAGTTGGCGACAAAGGCTCCGCCGCGCCAGATGTCGGCGTGCAGGCCGGCCGCGACCGAGGCCCCTGTGAAGGTCCGCTCCACGGCGTCGGGAACCTCCTCGTGCTCCTCGCCGTGCTCCTCGCCATGGCCCTCGCCGTGCTCTTCGCCATGGTCCTCGTCGTGGTCCTCGCCGTGGTCGTGGTCGTGCCCCTCCGGCGCTCGTTCCGCGTAGGCCGGCCGGTAGCGCTGGCTCTCGATCCGCCCGCCGAACTGGAACTTCACCCGCTCGAACTCGAATTCCTCCAAGGCGAAGAAAGCTAGCCCGCGCTGTTCGACCGGCGGGGACAGGGCCTCCTCGCCCGCGGCGTCGTAGGACCGGTCCAGGCCCCAGACCCCGAAGCGTCCGCCCCACCACCTTCTGCGACCCTGTTCGAACACCCCGCGGCACACGGTCTGATCGTTCTCGAAACGGGTCCCGACGGCCTGCCCGCCATCCTCGAAGTGCTCGATCTCGTCGTGCCGCCAGCGGGCATGCCCGACCTTGACCGCCACGCTGTCGATGGCCCCGCCCAAGTTGTGCAGCCCCCAGTCGAGGCGGAAGCTCTGCCGGCGGCTCTCGAGCTCGACTCGCTCCACTTCCCCGTGCGAGGCCTCCTCTTCCTCATGGTCGTGGCCGTGGCCGTCCTCCCCATGCCCCTCTTCTTCCTCGTGCTCTTCGCGCTCTGCGTGCTCCTCGTCCTCGTGGCCGTGCGAGTGGAAGTCCGCGGCGAAGGGCACGCCGTACGCCCCGTCCGCCTCTTGCACGCTGCCGCTGAAATAGGTCTTGGCTCCGTACCACCCCACGCCTCCGCCCCCGCTCCGCAGGGACGTGTGGGAATTGGGCACGGTCCCTGCGGGAGTCCGGTAGTCGCCGGAGCGCGTGGCTCCGGCCGAGCCCCAGAACAGCCAGTTCCCCGCCCCGTACTCGAAGCCCCCGCGGCCGGCCCCGAATCCGTTGGCCGTGCCCCCCGAGCCCCCGAAATGGCCCCGCAGGCCGCTGTGCGGGTGGCGGTGGTGCTCGTGGTGGCGGCTGATCGCGTTCACCGTGCCGCCCACGGCGTTGCCGCTGTAGAGCAGCGTGGCGGGCCCTTTGACGATCTCGAGGCGCTCCACCTGCCCTGTGCCGATGACTTCCCCGTGATCCCCCGAAGTGGCCCCCAGCGTGCCGGAGCGGAGGCCGTCCTCCATCACCAGCACGCGGTCCCCGTCGAAGCCGCGGATGACGGGGCGGCCCGAGCCCGGCCCGAAGCCTCGCTTCGCCACCCCCGTGCCGACCTTCTGCCCCAGCGCCTCCCCGAGCGAAACATCGCGGATGGCGCTGAGCTCGTAGGCGTTGTAGGAGTCCACGCTGCTGAAGGCCTCGAACGCGTCCTGATGAGTCCCCGAGGCGGTCACGGTGATCTCGTACCGCTCGCCCGTGAGGGAGAGCTGGAGGTCGGCTTGGGCCGTGCCGCCCGGTTCCACCGCAACCACCTGGACCGCCTCCGTGAACACGCCGTCCAGATGCACCATCACGTGGTAGCCACCCGCCGGAACGCGTGGGAACGCGTACGATCCGTCTGCCGCGCTGACCGTGGCGAGGCCTAGCTCCACCAAAACCACACTGGCTCCGCGGAGGGTGCCCCCGGTTTCCGCTAGCGTCACCGTTCCGGCCACCGAGCCGGTCGATTGGGCTGAGAGCGAGGGCAGCAGCAGCGCCAGGCAGAGAGCGGCGCGCAGGAGGGATTGCGTCTGGCGAACAGAAAGGTGGATCACTTTCCCAGTCTGGGGCGCGGGCCGGCGCGGGCCAAGGAGTTTCCCGGGAGCGGGCGCAAAGAACTGGGAGGCGAACTCTTCTAGGCGGTGAACGGGACGGCCGGCAGGACCGGAGACGCTATTTCAGGAGCTCCTTCACAAGACCGGCATTGCGTTTGCTCACCGTGCATTGCAGCCCGTTGGCGAGGGTCAACTGCCAGCGCCGGCTGCTCAGGGAGCTGATTCTGCTGATCTTGTCGCTGTTGACCAGCAGGCTGCGATGGACCCGCAGGAACGCCGTGCCCGCGAGCCTTTGCTGGAGCGCGCCGAGGGTCTGGGTTGCGCGGTACTGGCGGTCCCGGGTCAGGACCCAAACGATCTCGCCCGAGGCGCGGAGGGCGTACACGCGGTCGAGGTCCAGCAGCAGGAAGTCGTGGCCGTGGCAGGCGACGATCTTGGTCGGGCGCTGGGCGCGGGCGGCGTCCGCGTTGAGCGTCTGCGCCACCCGCTCGGCGTGGAGCCGCGGACTGCGGCGCGCGCGCTCGACGGCCTCCGCGAGCCGGGCGGCGCTGAAGGGCTTGAGGAGATAGTCGGCCGCGCCGAACTCGAACGCGCGCAGCGCATGCTCGCTGTAGGCCGTGACGAAGACGATCGCCGGCAGCTGGCCCTCGATGCCGCGGGCGACTGCGAAGCCGTCCTTGACGGGCATCTGGATGTCCAGCAGCACGAGGTCGGGTTCCAGCGCTGCGATCCGACGCTGGGCCCGGTTCCCCGTTCTCGGCTTCGCCGACGATCTCGACGCCGTCGATCCCGCCCAAGTCCCGGCGGAGCACGCCGCGGGCGGCCGGCTCGTCGTCGACGATCAGCGTCCTCAGCGGGGCATCCGGGGGAAACGCCATACCGGCTGTAGTTTTAGCACGCCCCGCCGGCGAGGCCCCAGCGATGTCCGCCAGCGGTGGCGGCGGCGCGAAGGATGCCTGCGCCTCCGGGCGTTGCCGAGCCGCCCCGGCGGCTTCCCGGGCCGCTGTCATTGCAGGCGGACCCATGGCGGTGCATTTCCCGATCCTGCGCAACGCGCTCGGCCATGGGGCTGGCGCGACGGCCTGCGGGGCGTTCCTCCTGCTGTTGTTCGTCGCTCCCCGGCGCGCCGCCGGGGCGGCGGCGTCGGCGAAGCCGCCGCGTCCGTTGTTCCGGTAGAGGGAGTCCCGGCCCCAGTCCGCCACGAACAGGTCCAGGGCACCGTCGTTGTCGTAGTCGCCCGCGCAGACCGCGCCGCCCCAACCGGAGCGTCCAAGTCCGCTGGCCTGCGCGGCGTCTGCGAACTGCCCCTCGCCGGTGTTGCAGTACCGGATCAGCGGACGCAGCCCGTGCCGCCGCACCTAGGCCGGCAGCAGCAGTGGCGCGATCCGGGCACCCAAGTAGAACCCCTGATTCGCCGCGGGCGAGCGGCACGGCGGAGGCTGCAGGCCTAGGTCCGGCAACGGTTCCTGGAACGCAGGCTCCCGCCCCTGCTGGCCGCAGTGCCGCCGCCCCAACTCTGCCAGCGGCAGCCGGTCGCGGCTCACCGGAATCACCGTGCATACCGGCTCCTCCGGCCCCCGGGCCGGCCGGTACGCCCCCGCGAGCGCCTGCTCCTGGCCCGCCGCGTCCTCCCGCAACCCCCTCGCGGCCGCCCGGCGCAGAACCGGGGCCTTTTTGCGCGGATCGGTCACGCTCCCGGAATCATCCCGGCCCCGCTGCCGGCAGGAGCTCACCAGCGCTCGCAGGAGTCCGCGATGGCGGCCCGCAGCCGCACCGGCTGCCGCCCTGCCAGCCAGGGCACCGCACCCCGGTCCAGCTGCTCCCGCCCATCCCCCTCACGTCCGTGCCGCCCGCCTGCAGCCGGGCGCTGACCCCCGCCGCCCCCACGCACACCGCGGGCAGCCGGGACTGCTGCTCGCCGTGGTAGCCGCGCTCGACGTTCTCGCACAACTAGCCCTCCGCCTTGATCTCCGGGCCGTCCCCGAACACCGGCCCGGAGCCCCACCGCTGCCCGCACGCCTGCGCCCCCAGAAGCATCAGCCTCCGGCTGACCAGCCGGCGCACCGCCGCAGCCCTCCAGCGCCGCCTCGTGCATCCGCTGCAGGTCTGCGCCGAGCCGGCCAAGCCCGGCCAGGGCTCGTCGCAGACGCCGCAAGCCGGGCTGGGAGCGCTGGCGGGGGACCGGGGCCAGGGGGACCTCCCCAAAAATCGAGAGGCACACCCGAGGGGCAATCCCCGGACACCCCGGAGGACCGCCTAAACCATGGCAGCCCAAACACGTCCCGGCTAGCAACCGGAATCCTTACCCGGGAATCAGGGCAGGATCGGCTGCGGCTGCCATCCGTCCGGCAATGGCGCTACAATGGCAGGAGCAGGGGCGGCCGCGCGGAGCCTCGCAATGCAGATGGGCCTCGCCGGGCAACCGGGCCAGACACTAGAACCCGGCGCAGTAGCAGCCAGTGCCGGCAGTCCCCCGCGGGCGGCTCGGTCAGCCGCCCGGGGTGTGGCCGCGGCAAACCGGCAGCGAGCGCGGCGCTGCCAAGCCGCAGGATCCGGCCATCGAGCTCCAGGCCGCGCCTAAGGGGGAGCAAGTTTCGGATGGGGCTGCACAGGATTCGGAAGGGTTTGGACCTGCCCATCCAGGGGCGGCCGCGCCAGGAGATCGAGCCGGGCCCGGCCCCCGCCCGGGTGGCGCTGCTGGCGGACGACTACATCGGGATGAAACCCACCATGCTCGTCGCCGCGGGGGACTCCGTCCGGCGCGGACAAACGCTCTTCGAGGACAAGAAGACTCCGGGCGTGCGCTACACAGCCCCGGCCGGGGGCGAAGTCACGGCCGTGAACCGCGGCGAGCGCCGGGCGCTGCAGTCGGTGGTCATCCAGCTCGACGCAGCCGAGCTGGCCGGAGGCGGCGACTGCGTGGCCTTCGCATCGTTCCGCGGCAAGCACCCGACGGAGCTTCCCCCCGCAGCAGGTCCGGGACCTGCTCGTCGAGTCGGGGCTCTGGACCGCCCTGCGAGCGCGGCCGTTCGGCAGAGTGCCGCCACCCTCGGGAGTGCCGCACTCCGTTTTCATCACCGCCGCCGACACGAATCCCCTCGCTCCGGCCGTGGACACTGTGCTGCGCGGGAACGAGGACCACTTCGCCCGCGGCGTCGCGGCGCTGGCCCGCGTAGCCGACAGCGCCCCGCTGTACGTGTGCAAATCGAAGGGCAGCGCGGTCGGGGCACCGTCCCTCCCGAACGTGCGGCTGGAGGAGTTTGCAGGCCCGCATCCCAGCGGCACCGCCGGCCTGCACATCCACCTGCTCGACCCAGTGGACCGCGCGAAGCAGGTGTGGCACATCGATTACCAGGACGCCGTCGCGGTCGGAAAGCTGTTCGCGACCGGCGCGCTGCCGGTGGACCGCGTCGTGGCCCTGGCCGGGCCGGCGGTCCTGCGGCCCCGCCTGCTGCGTACGCGCCTAGGCGCCGCCACCCGCCGGCTTTGACCCGTCGCGAACTCGCCGACGGCGAGGTGCGCGTCATCTCGGGGCCGGTGCTCTCCGGCCGCCGGGCAACCGGCGGGATCTTCGGCTACCTCGGGCGCTACCACGCCCAGGTCTGCGCACTCCACGAGGATCCCCAGCGCCGCATGCTGGGTTGGCTGACCCCCGGGGCGGGGACCTTCTCGGTGCTCAACCTGTTCCTCTCGAAGTGGCTGCCGCGCCGCGACTTCGCTTTCACCACGACCACCCACGGCTCGGAGCGGGCGATGGTGCCGGTCGGGACCTACGAGCGGGTCATGCCGCTGGACATCCTACCGGCACCCCTGCTGCGGGCCCTGCTCATGCCGAACCCCGAGCGAGCCGAAGAACTAGGCGTTTTGGAGCTGATCGAGGAAGACCTCGCCCTCTGCTCCTTCGCCTCCCCGGAGAAGGCCGACTTCGGCCGGTTGCTGCGCGGCGTGCTCAACACCCTGGAGAAAGAAGGCTAGCGGCCCGCGTCCCGAGGCCGACCCGCCCGAACGACCATCGACCATGCGCGCGATCCTCGATTCCCTGGGGAAGTCCTTCCAATCCGGGGGCCGGTTCGAGCGGCTCTACCCGCTGTACGAGGCCCTCGACACGTTCCTGTACACGCCCGGGTCCACCACCCGCAGCGCGTCCCACGTGCGCGACGGCATCGACGTGAAGCGCATGATGGTGACCGTGGTGATCGCGCTGCTGCCTTGCGTGGCGATGGCGCTGTACAACACCGGCTACCAGGCCAATCTGGCGATCTCCCGCGGGGCCCTGCCCCTCGACACGTGGCAGACCGCCGCGCTGACCCAACTGGGCTTCGGCGCCTTCGACCCCGCCGAGACCCTGGGCTGCGTCGTCCACGGCGCGCTGTACTACCTGCCGGTGCTGCTGGTCACGTTCGCGGTGGGCGGCAACTGCGAGGCCCTGTTCGCGGTGGTCCGCAAGCACGAGATCAACGAGGGCTTCCTGGTCACGGGCATGCTGTTCCCGCTGGTGCTGCCCCCCACCATCCCGCTCTGGCAAGTCGCGCTGGGCATCGCTTTCGGCGTGATCGTGGGCAAGGAGATCTTCGGCGGCACCGGCATGAACATCTTCAATCCGGCGCTCATGTCGCGGGCGTTCCTGTTCTTCGCCTATCCGGCGCAGATCTCGGGCGACCAGGTCTGGGTCGCGGCGGACACCTCGGTCGACGGCGCGAGCGGCGCGACCTGGCTGGCCAACGCCGCTGCGACGGGCCCGGAAGCCTTGGCCGCCCCGGGCTCGAGTTGGACGCAGGCTTTCCTGGGCCTGGTCCCGGGCTCGATGGGGGAGACCTCGACGCTCGCCTGCCTGCTCGGGGCCGCCGTGCTGGTCTTGACGGGCGTCGGATCCTGGCGCATCATGGCGGCGGGGCGCGGCGGGCTCCTTCGCGATGGCGGCGCTGCTCAACGCCACGGCCTCGGGCACCAACCCCCTGATGCAGGTGCCCTTCGGCTGGCACATCGTGCTGGGCGGCTGGGCCTTCGGACTGGTATTCATGGCCACCGACCCCGTGTCGGCGGCGCACACCAACCCGGGCCGCTACATCTACGGGTTCCTCGTGGGCTGCTTGGCCATCCTGATCCGGGTCGTCAACCCCGCCTTCCCGGAGGGCATGATGCTGGCGATCCTCTTCATGAACATGTTCTCCTCGCTCATCGACCACTTCGTGGTCCGGGCCAATGTCCGGCGCAGGAGGGCCCGGTATGCGGCATAGCGCGCTGTACACCATGCTGTTCTCGGGCGCGGTCTGCGTCGTCTGCGCCGTGCTGGTGTCCTCGTCGGCGGTCACCCTGAAAGAGCGGCAGCAAAGCAACGCCGCGCTCGACAAGCAGCGCAGCGTGCTGTTGGCCGCGGGCTTGGCGCGTCCGGACGAAGGCTTGGGGCGCACGGAGGTTGAGCAGCGGTTCGAGCGGGTGCGCGCGGTGGTCGTCAAGCTCAGCAGCGGCGAGGGCACCGAGATCGACCCCGCAGCTTTCGATCAGGCCAAGGCCGCCCAGGACCCCGCGACCAGCCGCCCGGCGCCGCCCAACCGCGCCTCGGTGCGGCGCGTGCCCGAGCACGCACTCGTGTACGAAATCAAGCCCCAGGCCGGCGAGGAAGCCATGGCCGTGCTGCCCATCGAAGGCTACGGCCTGTGGGGCACCCTGTACGGCTTTCTGGCCGTGGGCGCGGACGGCGACACCATCCGGGGCATCACCTACTACCAGCACAAGGAGACGCCCGGCCTCGGCGGAGAGGTCGACAATCCGAAGTGGAAGGCGCTTTGGCCGGGGCGGCGCATCTACGCCGATTCGGAGGCTCCCGCCATCCGCGTGGTGAAGGGCGCGGCCGGCCCGGCGACGACGGCACCGCACGAGGTGGACGGCCTCACCGGGGCCACGATCACCAGCAACGGCGTGACGGCCATGCTCGAGTTCTGGCTGGGCGAGGCCGGGTTCCGGAATTACCTGCGGAGGTTTCGGGAGGAGCGAGCCCCATGATTGGGACGAAGTCCAAGACGCTGCTCGACCCCTTGTTCGAGAGCAATCCCATCGCGCTGCAGGTGCTCGGCATCTGCTCGGCGCTGGCGGTCACCACCAAGCTCGAAACCGCGGCTGTGATGTGCGCCGCGGTCATCAGCGTGCTGGCCCTGTCCAACGTGTCCATCAGCCTGCTGCGCAATTTCATTCCCGGCAATGTGCGCATCATCGTACAGCTGACGATCATCGCCTCGCTGGTGATCGTGACCGACCAGGTGCTGAAGGCGTACGTCTACGAGATCAGCAAGCAGCTCTCGGTCTTCGTCGGCCTGATCATCACCAACTGCATCATCATGGGCCGGGCGGAGGCCTACGCCATGCAGAACGGTCCGCTGGACAGCCTGCTGGACGGGCTCGGCAACGGCTTCGGCTACAGCGTGGTGCTCATGGCGACCGCGTTCCTCCGCGAGCTGCTGGGCCAGGGCACGCTCTTCGGAGCCACGGTGCTGCCCAAGGCCAGCGACGGGGGCTGGTACCTCCCGAACGGACTGCTGGGGGTCTCGCGCCGGCGCGTTCTTCCTGATCGGGCTGTTCATCTGGGCCTTGCGGTCCTGGAAGACCGACCAGGTCGAGGAGGAGGGCTGAAGCCGTGGAAGCACTACCTGAACCTCGCCATCCGGGCGATCTTCGTCGAGAACATGGCGCTGGCCTTCTTCCTCGGCATGTGCTCGTTCCTGGCCTGCTCGAAGAAGGTCGGCACAGCGGTCGGCCTGGGCTTCGCCGTGATTTTCGTCCAGAGCGTCACCGTCCCGATCAACAACCTGATCTACAACCACCTGCTCAGCGAGGGCGCGCTGGCCTGGATCTCGCCGGAGCTGGCCGCCGTACGACCTCTCGTTCCTGGGCTTCCTGTGCTACATCGGCACGATCGCCGCGATGGTGCAGATCGTGGAGATGACCCTGGACCGTTCTTCCCCGCCGCTCTACGCGGCGCTGGGGGTGTTCCTGCCGCTGATCGCGGTCAACTGCGCGATCCTGGGGGGCTCGCTCTTCATGGTCGAGCGCGACTACACCCTCGGCGAGAGCGCTGTGTTCGGGCTGGGCTCCGGGATCGGCTGGGCGCTGGCGATCACCGCCCTGGCGCGATCCGCGAGCGCCTGCAGTACAGCAACGTCCCGCTGGGGCTGCGGGGGCTGGGCATCACGTTCATCCTGTCCGGTCTGATGGCGATCGGCTTCATGGCGTTCGGGGGCATCCAGCTGTAGACCCGCTCTTCCGGACCGGTTTGGCGAAGGGATCGACGATGGTTACCGTACTGCTCGGCGTTGCGATGTTCGCAGGCGTCGTCCTGTCGCTGGTGGCCCTGCTGATGGTCGCCAAAGCACGGCTGGTCGCCGGCGGCGAGGTTCGCATCGGCATCAACGGCGACCCGGACAACGCCATCACGGTGCGGTCCGGCGGGCACGCTTGCTGGGAACACTTTGGCCGACCACAAGCATCTTCATTGCCTCCGCCTGCGGCGGGAAGGGCAGCTGCGGGGTCTGCGTGGTGAAGGTCTCGACGGAGGCGGCGCCATGCTGCCCACCGAGGCCAGCCACATCACGCGCGGCGAGGCGCGCGAGGGGTACCGGCTGTCCTGCCAGGTCAAGGTCAAGCGCGACATGGAGATCGAGGTGCCGCCCGAGGTCTTCTCGGTGCAAGCGCTGGACCTGCCGGGTGCGCTCGAACGAAAACGTCGCGACCTTCATCAAAGAGCTTGTGCTGGAGCTGCCGGAGGGCGAGTCCGTGCCGTTCCGCGCGGGCGGCTACATCCAGATCAGTGCCCGCCGCACACGGTGCGCTACAAGGACTTCGACATCGACGAGGAGCTACCGCCCGGACTGGGACAGGTTCAACCTGTGGCGCTACGTTTCGACCGTCCCCGAACCGGTCGAGCGCGCCTACTCGATGGCGAACTACCCCGAAGAGCTGGGCATCATCATGCTCAACGTGCGCGTCGCGTCGCCGCCGCCGCGCGCCCCCGCCGACACGCCGCCCGGCAAGATGTCCTCCTACATCTTCAGCCTCAAGCCGGGCGACGAGGTGGAGATCTCGGGCCCGTTCGGCGAGTTCTTCGCCAAGGAGACGCCGGCAACGAGATGGTGTTCATCGGCGGCGGCGCGGGCATGGCGCCGATGCGCTCGCACATCTTCGACCAGTTCCGACGCCTCCACACCCACCGCAAAGTCACGTTCTGGTACGGGGCGCGCAGCCTGCGCGAGGCCTTCTACATCGACGACTTCGACATGATCCAGCGCGAGAACCCGAACTTCGAGTGGCACCTCGCGCTGTCGGACCCCTTGGAGGAGGACGGCTGGACCGGCTACACCGGCTTCATCCACCAGGTGCTGTACGACAACTACCTGCGGGACCATCCGGCCCCGGAGGACTGCGAATACTACTTATGCGGCCCGCCGCCGATGATGCAGGCCTGCTTCAAGATGCTGGACAGCTTGGGTGTCGAGCCGGAGAACATCATGTTCGACGACTTCGGTGGCTGACGCCCCGCGGCGCATCGCAGGGATCGCGCTGGCGGCCCTGCTGGCGGCCTGCTCCGCCCCAGGCCCCGCGCCCGACGAGCTGCGGCTCGCTGGCGAAGCGCTGGGCACGGCCTACCGTGTCGCGATCCCGCGGCCGCTGCCGGCACCCGCAGCCGCGCTCGCCGCGGCCGTAGACCGCGAGCTAGAGCTGGTCGACAAGCTCATGTCGACCTACCGGGAGGACTCGGAGCTCGTCCGCCTGAACCGGCACGCTGCGGACAGCCCGTTCCCGGTCTCGGCGGAGACGCTCGAGGTCCTGGAGGCCGCCAGCGCCGTCAGCGAAGCGACCGGCGGAGCGTTCGACATCACCGTCGGGCCGCTCGTCGACGCCTGGGGCTTCGGCCCGCAGCGGGCGGGAGGGCAGCCCGCCCCGGAGGCCCTCGCGGCGCTGCTCCGCAGCGTCGGCTGGCGCAAGCTCCGGCTGGACCGCAGCAGGCGCACCGTGTCGAAGTCCGCCCCGACCTTGCACTGCGACCTGTCCGGGATCGCCAAGGGCTACGCGGTCGACCGCGCGGCGGAGGCGCTGGCGGCTCTGGGCTGCCGGGCCTACCTCGTCGAGGTCGGGGGGGAGTTGCGGGCCGCAGGCGCCAACGCCGCCGGGCGGCCCTGGCGCGTGGGCATCGAACGACCCGACTCCGCGGGCCGCATGGTCCACCGCATCCTGCGGATCACCGACACCGCGGTCGCCACGTCCGGGGACTACCGCAACTTCCAGGTCATCAACGGTCGCCGGTATAGCCACATCCTGGATCCGCGGACTGGGCAGCCCGCAGCGCGGGGCGCGGCCTCGGCGACCGTGCTGCATCCGAGCGCGATGCGGGCCGATGCCCTGGCCACCGCCCTGCTCGTGCTCGGAGAGGCCGAGGGCTTGGCGCTTGCAGAACGGGCCGACCTAGCCGTCCTCCTGCTGCTCCGGGACAGCGACGGAAGCCTGCGGGAGGCGTCCTCGCCGCAGTTCCGTGCCACAATCAAGGAAGGGCCGCGATGACCACCACTCTGCTAGCTGTAGGGCTCGTCGCCCTCGCGATGGCCGGCATGGCCGTGGGCCTGCTGGCGCGGAACCGCTGCCTGCGCGGCTCCTGCGGCGGGCCGGAGGTGCTGGACGCCGAAGGGGACTCGCTGCGCTGCGGAGCCTGCCCCCGGCGGGCGGGTGCGGACCGAGGTGCTCAGACTACGCTGCCGCCGGTCACGAGCACCACCGAGCCTGTGACGTAATCCGCTAGCGGGGAGGCTAGGAACAGCACCGGCCCGGCGGCCTCCTCGG
>CBDBZZ010000032.1:0-21083 GCA_965213745.1 Bryobacterales bacterium
CGTCGCCGCCGAAGCCCGTGACGATCACGTTGCGGGCCGTGATGGCAGTCCCCACCCGAATCCGCATGCCGTCGCCGCCGTGCGCTACGGAATGCCGAGCGCCGCCGACCATGGTGAGGTTGTACAGCTTCGGGTGCGACCGGGGTTCCCTGTTGAAGCCGCCCTCTTTGTCCGTTGTCGGCTTCGATCCCGTTGTCGCCCTCGCCGTCCTGCAGGATGAACACGTTCTGCGCGATGCCCCGCCATCCGAAGGGCCCAGTCGAGGGAGTCGTCCTTGGCGCCGTCCGAAACGCAGTACCGGCAGTCCGCTGTGCCGCCGAAGAACTCAATGCCGTCGTCTTCGCCCTCGTGAGCCTGGATGTACTCGATCACCGTGCCAGAGCCCACTCCGTGGAAGCCGAACGCATTCGGCTGCGTCTCAGGATTGAAATCCACGCCGGCGAACTCGACGCGCAACGTACCGCAGCACGCCGCTGGAGTCAGCGTCATCTTCGCCGCCGTAGATGGGTCGATCTTCGGGCAGCACGCCCTCGGCGCGGCCCCTGCCACGCGTCATGCTAGCGTGGCCCAAGACGATCAGGCCGCCCCAGCAGCCGGAGAAGCGCTGGCCGATCGGCTGGTCGCAGGTCATTACGATCGGCGCCTCGCGCCGTCCCCTCGGCCATGATCTTGCCGCCGCGCTCAACCACGAGAACTGCGTTCTGGCCGCTGGCCACGATCACCGTGCCGGGCTCGATCGTCAGAGTCGCGCCAGCGTTCACGAAGACCTGGTGAAGGATCCGGTAGACGGTGTCGTTGTTCCAGGTTGTGTCCCTGGAGAGCTCGGTGTCGGTCCCGTCCGCGCCGAACACGACCACGGGATTCCGCGTCACCACGAACTTCGCATACACCCTCTTGACCAATTGGGTGGTATCGGCGCTGCGTATCTCGCCGACCCAGTGCCACAGGCCGGGAGGGGGTGCGTTGCCCAACCACACGGTGCTCTGCTCCAGCGTTACCAAACCCGGCGGTATCGGCCCAGCCATATCCGCCGGCAGCCCGACCACATCCGTCGCCTCGTCGCGCAACACGGAGCCTGCATTGGTAGTCAACGGCGAGGCGTACTGCCGCTCTCCGGTCTCGATGTTCTCGCGGTAGAGGAAGTAGGTGTAGGCGTTGGGGTCGCCCATCGGATCCAGCGTCAGGTACAGCCTCATCTGTTCGCCCGACGCGTACCAGAGCTTGTCCGTCCAGATGAAGGCCCTGGCCGGGGGAAGCAGGCAGCGGGTGCGGAGCGTCCGCTACCATGTCTGCGCCGATCGGGGGTCTGCGCCGGGATCTGCGCGATCGCGACCGACGGTACCGTCCCCAGTGCGACTAGCAAACAGGAATGCCGTCCAAGTGCGTCTCATGTCGTTTGAGTCCTCCTCAAGTTGATCTTGCCGCCCCAAGGCGTGCGCGAGTCCCCCCGCGGAGCCCCGGAGCCACGCTTCTAGAAACCCCCGACCCTCGTCTTCACGACGCTGCTGGCGCTAGCCGCGGGCGCAGTCGGGTTTTCGCGTTTCCGCGGCTGGAACGCCTAGGCAGAGCACCCGGCGCTTTGATGCCACTCCCACCATACGGACTGCCCCATTACCGCTCCGCAACGGTCAAGTTAAGGCCCCGTGAATTTTCGGGCGGTCCGCTGCCGGCCGGGGAAGCCGACCGGCAGCGCCAGCGCGGCCCGGATCCGGGGCCTGCGGTGCGGCACAATGGATCCCTAGGCTTCCCGCATGCTCACCGCCCCGCGCGTTACTCCAACGCAACGATCCCGAGGTCTTCGCCGCCCTCGCCGGCGAGGAGGCTCGCCAAGCGGCAGGCATCGAACTGATCCCTTCGGAAAACTACGCCTACCCCGAGGTCCTAGCGGCCCTCGGCTCCGTCTTCACCAACAAGTACGCGGAAGGCTACCCCGGCCGCCGCTACTACGGGGGGCAGGAGTTCACCGACGTGATGGAGCGCTGCGCCCGGACCCGCGCTAAGGCGCTCTTCCGCTGCGAGCACGCCAATGTCCAGCCGCTCTCCGGAGCGCCCATGAATGCCGCGGCTTATCTCGCGCTGCTCGAGCCGGGCGACACCGTGCTGGGAATGGACCTTTCCCACGGCGGCCACCTCACCCATGGGGCACCCGTCTCGCACATGGGCCGCCTGTTCCGCTGGGTCCGCTACAAGACCGATCCCACCGCCCAAGGTCGCATCGACTTCGAGGCGCTGCGCCGCACGGGCAGTGGAGCACAGGCCCAAGATGATCGTCTGCGGGTACTCCTCCTACCCGCGCGACTACGACTACTCCGCCTTTCGCAGGATCGCCGACGAAGTCGGGGCGCTGGCTCTCGCGGATGTCTCGCATATTGGCGGCCTCATCGCAGGCGGCGTCATGGCGAACCCCTTCGACGCCGGGTTCGATCTCGTCACCACCACCACCCACAAATCGCTTCGCGGCCCTCGCGGCGGCATGATCCTCTGCCGCGCCGAGTTCCGCAGAGCCATCGACAAGTCGGTCTTCCCGGGCCTGCAGGGAGGCCCCCACATGAACCAAGTCGCCGCAGCCGCAATCGCGCTCGGCAAGGCCCAGCGGCCCGAGTTCCGGGACTACTGCCGCCAAGTCCTCGCCAACGCCCAGGCCCTGGCGCGCGCCCTGCTCGCCGGCGGGGCGGAGCTCGTAACCGGCGGTACCGCCAACCATATGATGGTGGTCGATTGCGTGAGCAGCTTCGGCCTCAACGGGCGCGACGCCGAGGAAGCACTCGACGCGGTGGGCATCACTTGCAACAAGCAGGTGGTACCGGACGACCCCCATCCCCCGCTGCGCCCGAGCGGCATCCGGCTCGGCACCCCTGCCGCCACGGCCCGGGGCATGGGCGAGCCGGAAATGGAGGTGCTCGCAGACTGCATGCTGCAAGCCCTACGGCAGCCAGACGAAGCGCAAGTGCTGGCGGGCCTCCACGCCCGCGTGCGGAATTTGTGCGCAGCCTTCCCCGTGCCGGGCCTGCCGGTTCAAGGCTAGGCGCGCCGAAGAGCCCGGGCCGCGATCCGCCATGGACTCCCCAGCGCCTGCCGACGCGGCCCGGAGCCGCTGGGCCTGGATCGCCCCGCTGGGCACCGTGTTCGTCTCGAGCCTCTGCATCATGGTGCTCGAGCTAGTCGCCGGGCGGCTGATCGCCCGTCATGTCGGCAGTTCGCTGTACACCTGGACTTCCTGCATCGGCATCGTGCTGTCCGGCATCGCGGCGGGAAACTACCTCGGCGGCCGCCTGGCGGACCGCTTCCCGCCCCAGGAGACGCTGGCCTCGATTTTCGTGGGTCGCCTCCGCCAATTGCCTGCTGATCCCTTGGCTCAACGGCATCGCCGGCGGCATGGAGCTACTGCGCGATCTCGATTGGCCCCTGCGGATCGCTCTGCACGTGTTCTTGGTGTTCTTTACGCCTTCCTGCCTGCTGGGGATGATCGGCCCCGTGGCGGCCAAGATGGCTATCCTGCTCGGCCAGCAGCTGGGCCGCACAGTCGGCAGCGTCTATTCCTGGGGCGCGATCGGCAGCATCCTGGGCACTTTCCTGACGGGCTACCTACTGATCGCCAAGATGGGGACCGCTGCCGTGCTGCTGGCGGTCTCGGCGGTCCTGCTCGCCCTCGCCCTCGCCTACGGCGGCTCCAGTCTCCTGCCCTACCTCTGGTGCGGCGTTGCTGCTCGCCACGGCCGCCTCCGCGTGGGCGCCGCTTCCCTGGGCGCGGACCATCGGCGAGCGTTTGGGCTTTCGCGAAGCCGAGCGCGCCTCGATTCTGTTCCAGGACGAGTCCCAGTACTCCTTCATCCGGGTGGAGGACGTGCTGGAGACCCCGGCCCTGCGCTCGATGACGCTGGACTATCTGATCCATGCCTACCTCGACACGGAGGACCCTGACAGGCTGCACTACGACTACGAACGGGTCTACGCCGGAGTAACCGAGGAGGCGGTTCGAGCCTACCATCCCAACGGGGAGGTGCGGGCGCTGTTCCTCGGGGGCGGGGGCTACGTCTTCCCGCGCTGGTTCTTGCGCCGGTACCCGCAGGGCTACGGGGAAGTGGCGGAGATCGACCCGCAGGTCACGCGGGCGGCGTTCGACGCTTTCGGCCTCGAGCCGGACACTCCGCTGCGAATCTACCATCTCGACGCCCGCAACCGGATCGACGAGCTCTATGCGAGCCTCGGGGGAGCCAGGGTGCCCGCCCGATTCGACCTCGTTTACAACGACGCGTTCAACCACTACTCCCCCCCTTTCCACCTCACTACGCTCGAGTATGTGCAGAAGCTGCGCGCCCTCATGAGCGCCGATTCTGTGTTCCTCGCCAACATCATCGATGTCTACAGCTCGGGCCGCTTCCTGGGAGCGATGATCAGCACGGTCGAGCAGGTGTTTCCGTATGTCTACACCTTCTGCACATCGCCCGGCGGGCCGTCGGACGCCGACGAGCGGGATACCTTCGTCGTGGTCGGCTCCACCCGCCTGCTGCCGGTCCAGGGCCTCGACTACTCCCAGTACAGCGCGACGCTGCTCTCCCCAGCGAACACCGCCGTGCTACGCCAGCGCTCAGGCGGCTTGGTCCTCACCGACGACTTCGCTCCGGTCGACAACCTGCTGGCACCGGTGATCCGCGCCGTCGAGCGCCGGTGAGACTGCTCGGGTCACGAGGCGGGTGCGATTTCGCGGGTCTCCCGCTCGCTGATCAAATCGTAGACGCGCCCGCGCCACCGAATCCTGCGCGTGAGGCCTGAACGCAGGAAGCCGTAGAGCCAGACCCAGGTCGCCGCAGGGGTCAGCCAGAAGTAAGCCCAACCGTGCCGCTCGAGCCAGGCCTCGCGCTCCGGAAACATCAGTTGGCAGGCGTAGGCGCGCATGCTCCCCTTGGCCATCCCCGGCACCACGATCAGCACCAGCGCCCCCAGGCCGATGGGATTGGCCTGTTGCAACTGCAGCAGGCAGAGCAGTTGCGCTCCGCAGTAAGCAATGTGGCTGAGACAGCCAGCCAGCCACAGCCGAAATCGGTACACGCGGGTGATCGTGAGCTGCCGCACCGACCAGGACAGGAATTCGGGGCCCGTGCAGGCCCCCTCCGTCGCAACCATCGCCTCAGGCACGAAGCGGACCCCCAGCCCCGCCGCCTGCAGGGCGGCGGTGAGCCGATAGTCGTCGCTCACCGTGCCCCGCCAAAACTCCTCCACGCGGGCCGATGCGAACGTCTCGCGACGGATGGCCGTCCCGCCCCCCCAAGCGAAGCTCCGGTCCTTCGTATCCATGTTGCTGGCGACCGAAGCGTCCCAGACGCTCCGCATCAGCGGCCAGAACCCGCCTTCTGCGGGGAAGTGCCAGCGGTAGCCCGTGGCAGCTCCGAGCGAGGGGTCCCGGAGCGGAGCGACCAGCTTCCGCAGCCAGCCCGGCGGCACCGTGCCGTCCGAGTCGGCAAACGCCAGGACATCCGCTGCGGGGCCCGCTGCCTCGACAGCGGCGAGCAAGTTGTGGATCTTCTCACCGAGGCCTGGGGGCGCGTCGCCCGCCACGACGAGGCGGCACGCGTCGCCCAGCGTCGCCCGCGCCACATCCAGGGCCGGGTCGGACGCGTCGCTGCAGCAGACCAGGAGTTCATACGCCGGATGGTCCTGGGCGGCCAGCGAGCGGAGGTTCGCGGCCAAGCCGTGCTCCAGCCCCTTGACAGGCACAATCAGAACGGTCCGCGGCCAAGCGGCCGGGCTCGCGGCGGTCGGCTCGCCGTCGGCAGGGGGCTGCAAGCGTTCCTGCACATACTCGAGGAACCTCCGCCCCGTCTTGACCGAGAGCAGGGAGGCGCCCACGGCCGGCAGCGCAAACACCCAGAACAGCGTATCCAGCAAGCGCGAGAATAGCACGGAAGGCGGAGTCCGCTCAGTTCCAAGCGCCGGCGCCGGGGCGATACTCCGACCGGCGACGAGCGGAGCGAACCTGCGCCCTCCTCTGCGGAGCTTTCGGAATCCAGGCCGCATGGCCATCGCAGGCGGTTCCCAGCTGCTGGTCGGCGACGCCCTCGCCGAACGGTCCTGCAACAGAAGCGCTTCCTCCGAGTCTGGCTAGGTTCGCGGTGCCGCGGCGCCCCGGGACCGGCGGGGTCTCCGGGCGGTCCCGGCGACAACTCCGGCTCCGCTGCCCAGCGGGGCTCGGAACGCAGCCAGGCGGGTGGGGCTGCCGCCTAGGGCCCAAGGGGCCAGACACTGTGGGCTACGCTAGGGGATGCCTCCCTGGAGGAGCCCATGAATCTCGCGGAACGCCGCGCAGACCTCCGGCGGCGCAACGCCGCCGCTTTAGCCGGAGGCGGACCCCAGCGGATCCGGAAGCACCGCGACGCAGGCAAGCTGACGGCCCGGGAGCGCCTCGACCTACTGCTCGACGAAGGCACGCTCGAAGAGCTGGACCGGCTAGCGGCCCACGACTGCACAGACTTCGGCATGGCGAGCCGCAAGGTCCCCGGGGACGGGTTCGTCACCGGCTACGGCAAGATCAACGGCCGCCCGGCATTCGCCTTCGCGCACGACTTCACGGTGTTCGGCGGCTCGCTCTCCCTGCAGAACGCCAAGAAGATCTGCAAGGTCATGGACCTCGCCTTGAGGACCGGAGCCCCTGTGGTCGGCCTCAACGATTCCGGAGGCGCCCGGATCCACGAGGGCGTGGCGTCGCTGGCCGGCTACGCCGACATCTTCCTGCGCAACACCCTCGCCAGCGGCGTGGTGCCCCAAATCTCGGCCGTGATGGGTCCCTGCGCAGGCGGCGCAGTGTACTCTCCGGCGATCACCGACTTCGTGATCATGGTCGACGCAACGAGCCACATGTTCGTCACCGGCCCCGACGTCATCCGGACCGTCACCCACGAGGACGTCACCAAAGAGCAACTCGGCGGAGCCCGCACCCACAACGAAACCAGCGGCGTGGCGCACTTCCTGGCCGCCGACGACACCCACTGCGTCCAGCTGATCCGGGAACTGCTTTCGTTCCTGCCCTCGAACAACGTCGACGATCCGCCCGTCCTCCCTACGCAAGATCCGGCCGAGCGAGCCGATCCGGAACTCGACGCGGTCGTTCCCGCCGCGGCCGACGTGCCTTACGACAGCAAGGCCCTCGTCCGGGGGGTCGCGGACGAGGGCTACTTCTTCGAGGTGCAGGAGCACTTTGCGCAGAACATCGTGGTTGGTTTCGCCCGCCTGGCGGGGCGCCCAATCGGGGTCGTGGCCAACCAGCCCGCGGTCCTAGCCGGCTGCCTCGACATCAATGCGTCGCTCAAAGGGGCCCGGTTCGTCCGCTTCTGCGACGCCTTCAACATCCCCATAGTCACCTTCGAGGACGTGCCGGGATTCCTGCCGGGCTCGGCCCAAGAGTACGGCGGCATCATCAAGCACGGCGCGAAGCTGCTCTACGCCTACTGCGAGGCGACGGTGCCCAAGGTCACGGTGATCGCCCGCAAGGCCTATGGAGGGGCCTACTGCGTGATGGGCTCCAAGCACATCCGGACGGACATCAACTTCGCCTACCCGACCGCCGAGATCGCTGTGATGGGGCCCCAAGGCGCGGTCAACATCCTCTACCGGCGCGAGCTAGCCGCGGCCGAAGATCCGGAAGCGTTCCGCCGCGAGAAGGCGACGGAGTTCGCCGACCGGTTCGCCAACCCCTACGTAGCGGCGGAAAAGGGCTGGATCGACGAGATCATCGAACCCCGGCACACGCGGCCCAAGCTGATCCGGGCTCTCGAGATGCTCGACACCAAGACCGAATCCCTACCGCGCAAGAAGCACGGCAACATTCCGCTCTAGCGGAGGGCCGTCCGGGGGTTACGCCACTTCGAGCTGGCTGAAGAAAAACGCCTGCTCGACCGCAGCGGTCTGCCGCGCGTCGGAGCCGTGGATGGCGTTGCGCTCGATGTCTGTGCCGTAGAGGCTGCGCAAAGTGCCCTCCGCGGCCTCGAGCGAGTTCGTCGCGCCCATCACATCCCGCAGGGCCGCCACAGCGTTCTCGCGCTCCAGCACCAGGGGCACGACTGGCCCCGAGGTCATGAAGCGCACGAGGCTGTCGAAGAACGGCCGCTCGCAGTGGACGGCGTAGAAGGCGCGCGCCTGGGGCCCGGTGAGGGCAACCTGCTTCAGAGCTACGACCCGGAAGCCCTCCCGCTCCAACCGGGCGACGATGTTGCCGATGTTCCCGGCAGCCACGGCGTCGGGCTTGATGATCGCGAGCGTGCGTTCTGTGGGCATCGATGCTGCTCTCCAGACTTGCGGGGCGCCGCCGCCTTAGGCCGTCCGCGCCGCGGGCAAACTTTGGGCCAGCGTGGCACCGAGGTCCGCCGGCGTGGGAGCCACGGCAATGCCAGCCGCCTCCATCGCCGCCTGCTTCTCGGCGGCCGTGCCCTTGCCGCCGGCGATGATCGCCCCGGCGTGGCCCATGCGTCGGCCCGGAGGCGCGGTCGCGCCCGCGATGAAACCCACAACCGGCTTGCGCACATGGCCCTGGACGAATTCTGCGGCCGCTTCTTCGGCCGACCCCCCCGATCTCGCCGATCAGGATGATCCCCTCCGTCCCGGGGTCGGCCTCAAACAACCTCAGCACATCAATGAAATCAGTCCCGATGATCGGGTCGCCGCCGATGCCGATACAGGTGGACTGACCAATCCCCAGCCCGGTCAGCTGTCCGACGGCCTCGTAGGTCAGGGTGCCCGACCGCGAGACGACGCCCACGGCGCCGGGCCGGTGGACCCCGCCCGGCATGATCCCGAGCTTGCATAGGCCAGGCGAAATCACGCCCGGGCAGTTCGGGCCGACCAGCCGCGTACGGCTCCCTCGCAGGGCGGCGGCGACAGCGACCATGTCGCGCACAGGCACGCCCTCGGTAATGCAGGTCACCAAGGGAATCTCCGCCTCGGCGGCCTCCAGAATCGCGTCGGCCGCGCCCGGAGCCGGCACGAACACCATCGAGGCGTTGGGGCGTGCGGCGGCGGCGGCTTCGCGCATGGTGTCGAAGACGGGGAAGCCGAGCGCTTCGGTGCCGCCCCGCCCCGGATGCACACCGGCCACGATGCGGGTCCCAAAGCGCTGGCACTGCTCGGCGTGGAATAGCCCTGCGCGCCCCAGCCCCTGCACGACGACGCGAGTGTCTGCACCCACCAGAATGCTCATGGCTCCTGCTTTCTATGCGGCGCGCGCTACGGCCTGCTCGGCGGCCTCGCGCATGTCGGAGGCCACGATGAAATCCAGCCCAGAGGCGGCCAGGATCTCGCGCCCCCGATCCACATTGGTGCCCTCCAGACGGAGCACGATCGGCACGCCGAGACTCAGGTCCCGGGCCGCGGCGACGATTGCCTCGGCCAGCAGGTCGACCCGCAGGATGCCGCCGAAGATATTGATCAGGATGGCCTTGACGTTGCGGTCCGAGAGGATGATCCGGAAGCCGTGCTTAATCTGTTCCTTGCTGGCGCCGCCGCCCACGTCCAGGAAGTTGGCCGGCATGCCGCCGGCGTACTGGATGATGTCCATCGTGGCCATCGCCAGCCCCGCGCCGTTCACCATGCATCCGACGTTGCCGTCCAGCTTGATGTAGTTCAGCCCGTGATCAATGGCGTCCGTCTCGAGCGGCTCCTCCTCGTCGAGGTCGCGCAGGGCCGCCAGCTCCCGGTGCCGGAACAACGCGTTATCGTCGAGGTCCATCTTGGCGTCAAGCGCCATGGCGCAACCGTCGCTGGTCAGCACGAAGGGATTGACCTCGACCAAGGAGGCGTCCGCGGCGTCATAAGCGCGCACGAGCGCTTGCATCGCCTCGACGGAGGGCCGCAGGGTCGCGCCGCGGATGCCGAGGCCGAACGCGAGGCGCCGGGCCTGGAAGGCATGCAGACCGCCCGCGCCAACCGTTTCCCGGAGAATCGCCTCCGGCGTCTCGGCGGCGACCTGTTCAATCTCCACGCCGCCCTGGGCGGAAGCGATCAAAACCGACCCGCCGAGGGCGCGGTCGAGCACGACCCCGAGGTAGATCTCCCGCTCGATCGGCAGCTGCTCCTCGATCAGCACGCGCTTGACTCGCCGGCCCTGCGGGCCGGTCTGGTGGGTTACCAAGGTCATCCCCAGCATCTGGCCGGCAATCGCCGCCGCCGTCCCCGGATCGTCCGCCAGCTTGACGCCGCCGCCCTTCCCCCGCCCCCCGGCGTGGATCTGGGCCTTGACTACAACCTTGCCGCCGAGGGACTTGGCCGCCTCTAAGGCTTCCTGGGGCGTCGACGCAACCGTGCCCTGGGGCGTCGGGACGCCGAAGCCGCGCAGGACTTCCTTCGCTTGATACTCATGGATCTTCATAGAGGGAGCCGGTGGGGTAGGATCGGAAGGCGCACCGGCACCGGAACTCCCACTATATCCAGGGGCCGAGAGGGAACGCAAACCGATGTCGGAAGTCCGCTCAGCCCTGCACCGGGCCGTCGCCGGCGGCGACCTCGGCGAAGCGCAGGCCGAAGCGGCCATGGTCGAAATCCTGGGCGGCCGCTCGACGCCGGCGCTCACCTCGGCGCTGCTGACCGCCCTCCGCATGAAAGGCGAGACGGCGGACGAGGCGACCGGCTTCGCCCGGGCCATGCGGGCCAGCGCCATTCCCGTCCGCCCGAGACGGACTCCGCCCGAGACACTGGTCGACACCTGCGGCACGGGCGGAGACGGTGGCAACACTTTCAATATCTCCACGGCGGCGGCCTTTGTGGTCGCCGGCGCGGGCCTAGCCGTGGCGAAACACGGCAACCGCTCCATTTCAAGCCGATGCGGCTCGGCGGATGTCCTGGAAGCGCTAGGCATTCGCATCGACCTAACGCCAGCGCAAGTCGCGGAGGCGATCGACCGCGTCGGCATCGGCTTCCTCTTCGCGCCTAGGCTGCACCCGGCGATGCGCCATGCGGGGCCCGTCCGCCGGGAGCTCGGGATGCGGACGGTGTTCAACATGCTGGGGCCGTTGACCAACCCCGCCGACGCCGGGGTGCAGGTCATGGGCGTCTACGAAGCCCGACTCGTGCCGCTCGCCGCCGAGACGCTGCGGCGGCTGGGCGCCAGACGAGCCCTCGTGGTGCGTGGCAGCGACGGTTTGGACGAGATCACCATCACAGGCCCGACCCAATTCGCCGAGGTGCGCGACGGCGAAGTCCGGCACGGCACCCTCGAGCCGCACGACTTCGGCCTCGCCGAGGCACCGCCTGAAGCGCTGGCGGGGGGGACTGCCGAGACGAATCGGGCGCTACTGAACGACATTTACGCAGGTAAGCCCGGCCCGGCCCGGAACATCGTCCTAGTGAACGCCGCAGCAGCACTGCATATCGCCGACCGGGCCCGGAGTTGGCGCGAGGGCGTGGCGCAGGCGGCGCAGGCGTTGGATTCCGGCGCGGCGGCCGCGAAGCTGGCAGATTTGGCGGAGTTCGCGTAGCCTAGCCCGGCAGGCGGGATGTTGGAGTCTGCGGACCTAGGCCTAGGAGCCTGTTGCTGAAGTCGCTGGGGTACGATCCCCTTCGCGAAATCGCGTCCGAAGCACCGTTTTGCGACTGTTCAGGGCCTTCAGGAGTCGTTTTACGGTCATTGCAGGGCCGCTTCACGGTCGCTGAGGACTTTTTCAACAGGCTCCTAGCCGGCCCCTGCGCTGCCCCCCGATCGCTCGCCCCGCACGCGACAACTCCGGCACCTGCAGGTCCGTGGTTCGAGGCCCCGCTCGGTGCCGTGGACGCCCCTGGCCGCCGACTAGTTGCTGGACGCGAACGCAGCCAGCGCATCGGCGCTAGGCCTCGGCCGCGAGGGCCGGTGCCCTACCCCACGGACAGACCGCCCTGCCGACTCGCCGAGCTCCTCCTGATACCGGACGATGGCCCTCGGCAGCGCATCGACCATCCGCTTCGGCATCCGTTCGAACCGGTCCTCCCCGCTCGAAAACTTGCACCAAGCGTCGCGCAGAAGCCGCAGGGCTAGAGCCCGCTCGCCGGCCTCGCGATACATCGCCGCGGCTTCCAGCTGGAACATGTAGTTGCGCGGGAAAGCCGCCGCGAGGGCCTCAAACTCCCGGGCGGCCTGCAGGGGCCGCCGCTCCCGGCGCAGCACCAGGGCAAGCAGCGCCCGGGCGTAGTTGCGGTTCCCGAGCCCCTCCCGCGCCGCCCTCTCAATCCTCGCCATACCCCGTTTCTTGTTGCCCCGGTAGCCACTCAGGGAAATGGCGGCCCGCACTGGCCAAGGCAGACTGCCGACAATGTAATCGTGGAGCCCCGCCACGAGGAGGCCGTCCGGGAAGTCCGGATGCAACCGCCCCACCCGTTCACTCGCAGCCTTCGCCCGCTTGCCGCTCACGAGGGCCGCGAGGTAGGTCTTGCTCACCATGAACTGGTAGTTCGCCCGCAAGGCGAGGATCTGCGCGAGCGTGTGCAGGGCTTGCCGATCGTTCTCGTCCGCCCGCAGGGCCTGCTCGCAGACCAGCCGTCCCTGTCGCAGCGTATCCAGGACTCGGTGCCCCGTACGCGGATCTGGCGTCGGCCGCGGGCCCCTGTAGTACTCCTCGTCCCCCCGGAACGCGCCCGTGTCGAGCAGCCGCAGCCGGTCGAGTTCCTGGTACAGCAAGGCTTGGGCCAAGCGGGCGTAGGCCAGCGGGTTCTCCGGCTCGCTTTCCAGCAGCCTGCCGAAGGCCTCGGCGGCGAGTTCGTATTCGTGGTTGAAGTAGTGGTCCTCGCCGACTCCCAGCGGCCCGCCGACCGCCAGCGCCCCCAGCGCTAGCGCGAGAGCGCTCCAACGCCCCGCTTCGACGGCGCGCCTAGCGAACCACCAGCAGCTCGAGCAGAGCATCCCGCATCAGGTAGAAGTGAATGGTGTTGAATTGAGGAAAGAGCGACTCGACCTCCCGGGTGGTGAACTTGCGCGGCAGCGGACGGACACCTAACGACCGGATTGCGATCGCGCTCCTCGAGATCACGTCGAACTGGCACGCCGGCACCTCGGTTCCGGCCGAACGCAGATGGAAGAAGCAGAGCATGACTCCACCGGGCCGGACAATCCGCGCGAGATGCGAAATCGTCCTCTGCAGCAACGGCTCGCCTAGGCGTTCCAGAACATCCCAGGCCAGCACGGCGTGAAACGTATTCGCCGGAAAGTCGAGGCGGCTCCGCAGGAAGCTGTCGGCCGCATTCTGGCTCGCCAGCTGCCCGTCGGGCAGGGTCTTGCGCAGGACCGCGTCGAAGCCCTCCAGCACGCTCGCGCAATGCAGGTGGTGGCCCAAGGCGCTCAACTGCCGCGCCGTCGCTTCGGAGACATTCCCGAGGTCTAGGATCCGCTGCCCGGAGACCGGCGGCAGATGCTCAAAGAAAGCCTGGACTGCGTGGCTTTCCCGGTTCCCCTGCGGCTCTAGCGATCGCATGTCGATCGCGCCCGCGCCCACTCCGTCTCGGCCCTGAGGCAGGGCGGCGCGCCCGTGCGGGGCGCCGCCCGAATTCCGCCTTGAGCGCCAGGACCACACCGATCATCCCTCTTGCCGCCCTATCCCCGTATAGCGGCCGCGACCAACATGCCGCGCCCCAAGGACGCTCATCGGCAATCGGACCCCGGCTGGATGCGAGATCGAACCGCAGAGCGCCAATCGGACAGGGTCTGCGCTACGTCTACGCCCTGCGCACCGGGCCGCGCCCCGCGCTTGGAGGCTTGGGCCTAGTTGCCCCCCGCTTGGCCGGAGGCCCTAGGGGCGGAGCGACCGGAGGCTTGGACATGGCTGCCCTCTGCTCGGCCGGAGCGACCGGAGGCTTGGACGCTTGGGGCCCAAGGCGCTCGCCCTCGTCCTCCGGCACGTGGATCGCTACATTGCCGCGGAAGATGCCGCCGTCCTCAATGATGATCCGATGCGTCGTCAGGCTGCCTTCCAAGCATCCGCTCTTCTTGATCTCGATGAGCTCCGAAACCGCGACATCGCCTTTCAGCGAGCCGTGCAGCACCATGGAGCGGGCGCGCACATCGGCCTCGACTTTACTGTTGACCCCCACGGTCAGGGCGTTCTCGGGGATGGAAATCGAGCCTTCCAGGACGCCGTCGACTTCTAGGTTCTCCGCACTCTGGATCTCGCCCTTGAAAACGACGGACTTTCCGAGGCGGGAGCCGGACGAGGCCGACCTGCGCGGCGGCGGAGCCACGGCCTCTTTCACGGCAGGAGCCTTACCGGATGCCGGCGGAAGGTCCAGCTTGGGCTGGGGCAGCGGATCGGCATTTTCAGTGTCTTCTTGGTCTCTGCGTCCCCACATAGTGCGACTCATTTCACCTCCCTGCCGAAAATCGACCTTTCTAGTATACCCGCGCCGCGTGCAGCGGCCCGCAGGACCGCAAACGGCCGCGGTTTGACCCACCGGCCGCGATTGGCTACCCTCGAATCTGCTAGGGCAGCCTTAGATGCATGCGTTCGAGCTCACCCGCGCCCTGATCGACATCGACTCAGTCACCCCTCGCGAGAGGGAAATCGGGGATTTCCTGTACGGCTACCTACAATCGCTAGCCGAGCGCTACGGCGGCCGTGTCGAGAAGCAGCCGGTTGCGCCCGGACGCAGCAACGTGTGGGCCCACTGGGGCGAGCCGGACGTGGTCTTCTCGACCCACATGGACACGGTGCCTCCCTTCATCCCCTCCCGCGAGGATGACACCCACATCTGGGGCCGCGGTGCCTGCGACACCCACGGGATCGCCGCAGCCATGCTCAAGGCCTTGGAAGCGCTGCTCGCGGAGGGTGTCCGCGGTCTGGGCATCCTGCTCGTGGTGGGCGAGGAGGTCGACGGCATCGGAGCCCGGCACGCCAACCGCAGCCCGCCCCGAGTCCGCTTCCTGATCAACGGCGAGCCGACCGAGAATCGGCTCGCCCTCGCCTCGAAGGGCACGCTCGGCTTCTGGGTCCGGGCGTCCGGCCGCGCCTGCCACTCCGCCTACCCAGAACTTGGCGACTCCGCCGTCCACCGCCTGCTTGATCGGCTCACCCGGCTCCGGGCCTTGGACTGGCCGTCGGACCCCCTGCTGGGCGAGACCACCGTGAACATCGGGACCCTGGACGGCGGCGCCGCAGCGAACGTCGTCGCCGACCGCGCCTCGGCCTCGGTGATCATCCGGGCCGTGTCTGACCTCGAAGAGCTCAAAGCTCTCGCGCTGTCGGCGCTCGAGGGGGTCGAAACCGAGTTCTTCGCGCAAACGCCGGCGATGCGCATGCATAGCGTGGGGGGCTTCGAAACCTCGATCGTCAAGTACACAACGGACATCCCCAAGCTCTCGGCTTGGGGTCGGCCGCTGCTGATCGGCCCGGGCTCGATCCAATACGCGCACACGGCCGAGGAGCGCATTCCGAAGCGCCAGATCGAGGACGCCATCGCCTTGTACACGCGGTTGGCGAAGTCGCTGCGGAGTGCCGCCTCCGGCAGCTAGCGGGGTCGACCGCAGCACGAGCTCGGCGAGGAACCGCAGACCCATCATGAGACGGGGCTTTCGGGTTTTCGACACGCATGCCCACCTCGGGCGCGCCCGCCACTCCGGGCGGTCGGCGGGCGCCGGCGACCTCCTGCGCGCCATGGACATGGCCGGCGTGGAGCGCACGCTGCTCATTCCATTCCCGGTCGTGGAGGACCACCGCCGGGAGCACGACGAGATCGGCGCGGCGCTCCGGGACTACCCCGACCGGTTCGTCGGAGCGGCTTGCTTGGATCCTTTCGTGCCCGAACCCGTCTTCCGAGCCGAGGTGCGCCGCTGCCACGAGCAATACGGATTTCGCGCGCTCAAGTTCCAGCCTCAATACCAGGGCCTCAACCCGGTCTCGGAGCGCAGCGACTTCCTGTTCCAGGCGGCCCTCGAGAACAACCTGGTTCTCATCTGCCACACCGGCGCGGGGGCCCCGTTCGCGCTGCCCTCCCTCTTCATCCATCCGGCGCGCCGCTTCCCGGACTTGCGGATCGTGCTGGGCCACGCGGGCGGGGGCTTGTACGCGCTGGAAGCCCTCGTCGCGGCCGAGGTGTGCCCCAACATCTGGGTGGAGTTGTCTACGGTCATGCCCCACACCGTCCTAGAGCTCCTCGCGCACATCGGACCGGATCGGCTCATGGCCGGCTCGGACCTGCCTGAAAACCTGACAACCGAGATCGACAAGATCTTGGACCTGCCGATCCCGGGCGCGGCCAAGAGCGCCATCCTCTGGGACACTCCGGCCCAGTTGTTCCTGGCCTAGCCATCCGCTGCGGACCGTGGCCAGTCGCAGCTCTGCCAGCTCGAAGCCGGCGGTTCGGGATTGCCCCGCTGGGCTGGGTCTGCGATACTATGGTTTCTCTCGGGCGAGAACGCTAGCGGGAGCCACATGGCTAAAGAAGAGGGAATCGAGGTCACAGGAACTATCATCGAGCGCCACCCCGGTGGCATCTTCAGTGTCGAGCTCGACGACAAGCACAAAGTGCTCGCCCAGATCGCCGGCAAACTCCGCAAGCACCGGATCCGCATTCTCACGGGCGATCGGGTTAACGTGGAACTGTCACCCTACGACCTGACGCGGGGCAGGATCGTCTATCGCTACCGGAGCTGAGCCGCAGGCGGCGGGACGTTCCGCCGAGCTTGACTCGGCGGCGCACTCGGAGCCGTCCGTTCGTTCTTCCGGGCGGTTGCGCCGCGCCTGCTGCTCGCCGCTAGCGATCGGGCATCCGGCAAGTGCTCGGCCTCCGTTAGCCAACCGGGCTGATTGCGGGCCCGTGAGGGCGGCGCACGGGCGGTCCGCTGCCCAGAACGCCCGCGCTAGGCTATCGGGGATGACCCTCTACGTGCTCCGCCACGCCATCGCCGAGAACGCTCGGCCCGGACAGGCCGACTCGGCCCGGAAGCTCACCGAGCCAGGCCGCACGAAGGCCCGCCGAGTGCTCGCCCACGCCGAAAGCATCGGCGTCAGGCCCCATGCCGTCCTCACCAGCCCCTATCCCCGCGCGGCGCAGACGGCCGCCCTCGCCTGCGAGGAGCTGCGGCTGTCGGCCACCCCCCTCGAGTCCCAGCTCCTCGTGCCCTCTGCGAGCGTGTTCGACTTGTGGGCCGGTCTACGCGACTACACCAGCTGGGCCGACCTGCTGGTCGTGGGGCATAACCCTCAGCTGAGTTCCCTGGTCGCTTGGATGCTCGGCGCTCGCCCCGAAGCCTTCTGGCTCAAGAAATCGGGCCTCGCAGCGCTCAAGGTCGATTCCGCGACCGCGCATCCAAGGGCCGCACTAACCTGGCTGCTCACGCCCAAGGCCGTGGGCGTCTGACCGGGAGCCGCGGAGCGGGAGCGCAGACGCTTAGCGGGTCCGTGCGCATGCGCGAAAGAATCGCGGCGCTGCACCGGCCGGCCGGCCGGTACTTCAGGGCGCGACGGCTCCGACAGTTCGCCCAGGCGTTCGGCCTGGACTCCTCCACGACTGTCCTAGATGTAGGCGGCGAGGAACACTACTGGCCATGGTGCCCCGGGGAGCCGCAGGTCACCGTGGTCAACCTCGCGAAACGCGACTTGCGCCCCGAGAAGCGCCCGTGGGTCCAGGCGGACGGTCGTCTATTGCCGTTCGGAGACAGCGCCTTCGATGTGGTCTACTGCAATTCGGTGCTTGAGCACCTGCCCGACGCGGCCAGCCGCCACGCCATGGCGAGAGAGATCGCCCGTGTCGGGCGCGGCTATTGGGTCCAGACGCCCAACCGGCGGTTCCCTGTGGAGCCGCACCTCCTCACGCCCGGATTCCACTACCTGCCCAAGCGGTGGCAGGTGCGGGCAGCCCGCAACTTCAGCGTGTGGGGCTGGTTGGTGCGGCCTTCCCCCGAGGAAGCGAGGGGCTTCGTCGAGAACATCGACCTCCTCGGCGAGGCGGAACTCGCGGACCTGTTTCCCGGCGCCAAGTTGATCCGCGAGCGTTTCGGAGGCCTCACAAAGTCGCTCGTCGCGGTCCGGGACGCAGGCGGCTAAACGCCACCGCCCCTCAACGGCTCGCAAGCCATACCGCAGCGCCACGTCTGCTCCAGCAGCGCAGGGAGCTCGCGCACGGAATCCAACACCCAGTCGGGGCCCTCGCCGCCGTCCAGGTCGCTGTCCCGAAACTTGCCCGTCCGCACGAGTGCAGATCGCAGACCAGCGCGCTTCGCCCCCAACGCATCGGCATGCAGGTCGTCGCCGACCATCAGCAGCATGGCCGGCGACATGCCGAGGATCGCGGCGGCCTGCTGGAAGAACGCAGGGGCCGGCTTGCCCAGAACAACGGCCTCGCGGCCCGAGGCGCATTCGAGAGCCGCTACGAACGGCGCGACATCCAGGTTGGCCCCCTCGCTCGATTGCCAGTAACGGGTAGCCCCGAGGGCCACCAACTCCCGCAGGGGGTCCTCGTGCAAGAGACGGAACGCCCGGTTCAACGTGTCGTAATCCCAAGCTGAGCCGAGATCTCCGACTGCGACGTAACGCACGTCAGCTGGATTGGTGCCGGCCTCCGCCGCCAGGTCGGCAAACTCGCGACGAGTCGCTTCCGGCACGAACAACGCAACCTTCCTCGAGCCCCGAGCCCGTATCCACGCGGCCGCGGCCGCTGGCGGAGCAAGGATTTCGGCCGAGGAGGCTTGCACACCGAACCGCGCCAGCTTCTCGGTTAGAGCCGAGCGAGGGCGCGAGGTTGTATTGGTCACGAACAAGGTGGGGACGCCCAACCCCCGCACGGCCTCGATTGCGGCCGCCGCGCCGGGAACAGGCGTGCTCCCTACGTAGACAACACCGTCCAAATCCAAAAGCACTCCGCGGATCATGCGTCCCAGCGTAGCGCCGCCCGGTCGGCCTGCGAGCAGGACGGCCCGGATCGGGCATTCCCGTCGCCCGGCTGCAGAGGGGCCTCTAGAGCAGGGCTCAGGGAAGCTGCGCGGTATCGCCCGACGCCGACAAGCACTGGCCGAGCATGCATGATTCCTTGGGCGGCCCGGCGTTCCCGGACGCCGCCGGACGAGATTTACTGATGTTTTCAAATTGCACGAAAAGGCTCCGCAAGCCATTGATTCTATTGGTGGGTTGCTTGCAATGACTGCTTGCAATGACTTTTGGCAAAACTGGCAGCCCCGACCGTCGCGTCAGGTTTCCGGTCAATCATGCTATTCCTCAAGCCGCCGCAAGGAACCCCGCTGTACCGTGGGACAGGTTCCCGAAGGGCTTGGGCCTCTACGTTTGGATTCCTCACGATGGCAACAGCAACCGGGGCACTCGAATCGACCAGGAGGGCTGGGATGCAGGGCGCTGGTCTGCAACTGGACGGCAGCCTGTTGTGCGACAGCGCTTCCGCTCGCCCGCTGAAGATGGGGTTGAGGCCTGCCGTGAGGCGGCAAAGCAGGTGAGCGATAGGAGGCAAACGTGCGCCGCCCCCTCGGCGAGCGATCATCCTCGCGATCGGCGGCCACGGGCCGTATCGACCTCTAGCCGGTGCTTTCGGGCGCTGATGCTCTCCGATCCGGCTCGGTGCAATCCGCTTGAACCGGACCCTTAGGAGGGCCGGAATGCCCGCGGGAGCCTTCTTCAGGGAGATCGGCGACCTCGCGGCTCCTGCGTTTGATGGCCCGACCAATCAAGCCCACGGCCACATCCTGCATGAGCCAAGCTACAATCTCTCGGAGCACCATGGCCGTCAGGCTACCACCCTGCCCCGCTTGGTCGGTAGCCAATCCGTTTCCGCTACCTCCCTCGGCCGGAGGGAGCGACCAAGCTTCGCAAACGAGGCCGAGGCCGCTGAAAGCGCGCAAGCTGGATCCGCTTGCCCCGGGGAAAGCCCCCTAGCAGGACCTGCGTAGGGGCCGCCAACAATCTAGATGGCCGTCGAGTCGTCGGCAGAAGAGGGGCCCTAGGCATCGACGGGGGAGGGCTTCAGACCAAGCAGCGCGGCCTCGGCTGCACGCCCCTCCCCGGCGACCGGGCCGAACGGCCGGGGCGCGGTCCGCCTCGGAAGGACAGGTGCAGTCCGAACTGCAACCGGCGCATGTCTCCGTCGAGGCCGAAGATCCTCCCGGCCCCGGAACTCTCCGCAGTACTCGCCGGTCTGCCCAGCTTTTTCATTTTGAAAGCGTTGCACAGCTCCATCGAAATTCCAGAGAGGTCCGCCTACTCAGCGGCGACTTTGAACGTCGCTCCCGGCTCCAGAGACCAATCCGTCGCGAAGCAGCTCGGGCCGCGCCAATAACCGCCGTTCCGGCCGTAGCTGCCGAACAAATACGGGCCCGGATCGGCGACCGCGTCCGAGGTGGCCGGTGCCCGATTCCAACTGGCCAGGCCACCTCGTCCGCCGATGCACGAGGGACGCGGCCCCCTCCTGAGCAGATTGCGCTATCGCGAGCGGCCCCTGAAACTGGCTGGACGCTTCCCCGCCCCAGCTCTCCAGCCACGGCTGGCCTACGGCTCGCCGGGCGGATCTTGGGGCCAGCGCCCGGCACACATCCGCGGCTGTCGGTCCGGAGGGCAGCCCTCAGGCCTCACGACAGGTATCGGCCCGTGCCTGCTCGCCCGGTGCCGAACCTGTTCGCATTGCGCTCCTCACGGCGCCTGGGCTCGCCGGGCGCCCTCGAGAGCCACTGCGGACCGGCCCCGCAAGCCGTTGCTAGACTGTTCCCTTACGGAGGCTTTCTACCTCATATGCCCCATCCGCTCAAGCACGCCAGCGCGACCATCACCGACGGTCGAGATCGAGCCCCGGCCCGCTCAATGTTCAAGGCCATCGGCTTCGACGATGGAGATCTGGCCAAGCCGATCATCGGGATCGCCAACACCTGGATCGAGACCATGCCCTGCAACTTCAACCTGCGGGACCTCGCGGTCAAGGTCAAGGACGGGGTCCGCGCCGCCGGCGGGACGCCCATGGAGTTCAACACGATCGCGGTCAGCGACGGCATCACGATGGGCACCGAGGGCATGAAGGGCTCCCTGGTGAGCCGCGAGATCATCGCCGACTCGATCGAGCTCGCTGCCCGCAGCTACATGTTCGACGGCCTGATCGCTCTGGTGGCGTGCGACAAGACCATCCCCGGGGGAGCTATGGGCCTAGCGCGC
>CBDBZZ010000033.1:0-62679 GCA_965213745.1 Bryobacterales bacterium
CTCGTCCGTGCTGCCGTAGCTGAGCCCACCCTTGATCGGCCCGCCTGCCAGCCACATCGAGAACCCCTTGATGTGGTGGTCGCGGCCTGCAGTGGCGCGGTTCCCCTGCGACATGGGCGTGCGACCGAACTCCCCGCCGAAGACCAGCAGCGTGTCCTCGTAAAGGCCCCGCTGCTTCAGGTCCCGAACGAGTGCGCCCGTGGCCCGGTCGACATACTTGCAGCTAGTCTCAATGCCGGATTTGATGCTCCCGTGATGGTCCCAGCCGCGATGGTAGAGGTGGATGAACCGCACCCCGCGTTCGGCTAACCGCCGCGCCAGCAGGCAGTTGGACGCGTAGCTGCCGTCCCCGCCTGCGGTGCCGTACATCTCCAGCACGCTGCTGGGCTCGCTGGCGAAATCCACCAACTCCGGAACGCTCATCTGCATCCGGAACGCCAACTCGTATTGCGCGATGCGCGATTCGATTTCCGGATCGTCCACCATCTCCCGCTGGATGCCGTTGAGCCGGCTGATCGTTCCGATCAGGTCGCCCTGCCGCTCGCGGTCCACGCCCGCTGGGTTGCGCACGTAGTTCACCGGATCGCCGGTCGAATTGAACTTGACGCCCTGGTACTGGCTCGGCAAGAAGCCCGCCGCCCACTGGCGGGACGCGATCGGCTGGTCCTGCGCACCGCCGACCGAGGTGAGCACCACAAAGCCCGGCAGGTCCTGGGAGTCGCTCCCCAAGCCGTACGTGATCCACGATCCCATCGAGGGGCGGCCCGGGATCTGGAACCCCGTGTTCATGAAGGTATGCGCCGTGTCGTGGTTGATCTGTTCGGTCGTCATGGACCGCACGATGCAGATGTCGTCGGCGACACCGCCGATGTGCGGCAGCAGCTCGCTCATGTGCTGGCCGGACTTGCCGTATTGCCTGAACGGATGCTGCGGGGAGAGGATGCGGAGCTCCTTGCCCTGCAGCTGCGCGATCTGCTGGTTCTTCGTGAAGGACTCCGGCATTGGCTCGCCGTCGCGCTTTTCCAGCTCCGGCTTGTGGTCGAAGAGCTCCAGGTGCGCCGGGCCGCCGGCCATGCAGAGGAAGATGACCCGCTTGACCTTGGCCGGGCGGTCGGGAAAGCCCGCGACCCCCGGCGAACTGGCGAACAGCCTCGGCTGGAGCAGCTGCGCCAAGCCTAGGCTGCCCAGTCCCATCGAGGACCGGCCCAGGAATGCTCGGCGAGAAAGAAGCCTGTCGATCGTCGCGTCCATGCGATGCTCCCTTGTCAGTACCTCATCACGAATTCGTGCTTGTTCAAGATGGCGCGGGCGACCGATGTCCAAGCGGCCGCCTCCGGGCGCTCCAGTGCGCCGGGGGCCTCGTACAAGCCTGTGCCCAAGAGCGCGTCGGCTTGGTGCGGGTTCTCGCGGTAGTGGGCGAGTTGCCGGGCGAGGAAGCCGGCGAGCACTTCGTGCTCATCCGGCGTGGCGGCGCGGGACAGGGCCGTGCGGAACGCGTAGTCGAGCCGCCCCCGGGAATTGCTGGCGTCGGATTCCAGAATCCGCACAGCGAACGCCTTGGCCGCCTCCACGAAGGTCGGATCGTTCAGCAGCACGAGGGACTGCAGCGGAGTGTTGGAACTGGCCCGGTCCGCGGCGCACTCCTCCCGCGAGGGAGCGTCGAAAGCCTTCATGGAGGGGTGCAGGTAGGTTCTCTGCCAGTGGGTGTAGAGCCCGCGCCGGTACTGGTTCTCGTCGGCATCCGCTCGGTACTCCCGCTTGGGGAAGTTCAGTTCCTTGTAGTGGCCGGCGGGCTGGTACGGCTTGCTGCTGCGGCCGCCGATCTCCGGGTTGAGCAGGCCGCTCACCAGCAGGGCGTTGTCGCGGATGAACTCGGCGTCCAGGCGCGTCGCCGCCTGGCGACCGTGGAGGCGGTTGTCGGGGTCCGCCGCCAGCAACTCGGGCGTCGGCTCGCTGGAGCGCTTGTAGGTGTCCGACAGCAGCATCGTGCGGACAATGTGCTTGACGTTCCAGCCGCTGTCCATGAACTCGACGGCCAGCCAGTCCAGCAGCTCCCGGCTCACCGGGGGCTCCCCCTGGGAGCCGAGGTCGTCGAGGACCTTGGACAGGCCGGTTCCGAAAAACAGCCGCCAGAGCCGGTTGACCACGACCCGTGCGGTCAGAGGGTTGCTGCGATCGACCAGCCAGTCCGCCAAGTCCAGGCGATCCAGCCGCCGCCCCTCGCTCGGAATCGGCGCCAAGAAATGCGGGGCCTGCGGCTCGACCACCTCGCCGGATGTGTCCATCCAGTTCCCTCGCGGTAGCACACGGATAGTGCGGGGCTCCACGGACTTGGCGACGAGCGTTTCGTCGGCGGTGGTCGAGCAATGTCTTCCGGCGACGCTCCAGCGAACGGATCTCCTGCCAGTGCGGGCTTCCGCCGGTCCGCTTCTGGTAGAACCGCTCCATGGCTTCCTGCTGGGCCTTGTCCCAGGCATCCAGCGCCAGCAGCTTCGCGATCCGCTCCGGGGCAGGGAACTCAAATTCGTCCGCGTCCGTCACCGCTAGCCGCTGGCGGTAGGCCAGCCCGTGGAGACCGAAGATCTGGGTGTAAACGCTCTCGACCGACAGCGTGTCGCCGGCGCGGGCGTCGATCGGCGTCTCAAGCACAAGAATGGCTCTTCGCACGCCCTCTTCGTGCGGGTCCCCGGCCCAGCCCGTGTGATGGTTGCCGTCGCCGAGATACTGCAGGCGCGAACCCTCGCTCTCCCAGTCGGGCCAGAAGGTCTCGATCGGCACTTCACGCGGCTCCTCGCCCGGCCGCTGCCAGCGGATCGCCAACTCGCCCAGGAAAAAGTTCTCGCAGGCCTCCGGAGGAAACATCTCGAGCAGCAGCGCGGTGATGCGTTGGTCGCCGAGCTTGGATTTCACGATCTGCGCGAGCTTGCCGGGCTTGGAGCCTTGCGCGAAGCGCGGGCCGACAAACCCCCCTTGCTCCGCGATGATCTCGAATTTCTCGCAACCCTGGATGTCCGGGTCGCTGCAGTCGTTCGTCACCGACGCAGGCTCCAGGACTTGCCAGCGAGCTAGGTTTTGGCGGAGGTCCAGGGCGAAGCCATCCACCAGCCAGGTGTCGGGCGGGGGCGGATCCTGCCCGGCAGAGCGCAGCTCTTCGATCCTGGACTCGATCTGCCGCAGTTCTTCACGGGCTGCGCTGGACGGCACGAGGACATTGGCCCCCCAGTCGCCGTAGCCTTCGAACACGCCCTCCTCCTCGATGTCGGCAAAGAACGCCTGCATGGCGTAGAAGTCCTTGGCGGTGAACGGATCGAACTTGTGGTCGTGGCACTCGGCGCAACCCATCGTCGACGCCAGCCAAACGGTCGAAACGGTGCGCGCCCGGTCCGCGGCGTACTTCGCTAGGTACTCTTTGGCCTGCGACCCGCCCTCGTTGGTCATGCGTCCCAGACGGTTGTAGGCGCTAGCGACCCGCTGGTCCAGGGTCGCGTCGGGGATCAGGTCGCCGCCCAACTGCTCCCGGGTGAATTCGTCGAAAGGCTTGTTCTCGTTGAAGGACCGAATCACGTAGTCGCGATAGGGGTAGACATTCACAGCCACGTCACCGTGAAATCCAACCGTGTCCGCATAGCGGACCAAGTCCAGCCAATGCACCGCCAGCCGCTCGCCGAAGTGCTGGGAGTCCAGCAGTTGATCCACGAATCGCCCATAGGCGTCCGCACGGTTGTCGCTCGCGAACGCCGCCACAAGGTCCGCCTCGGGGGGCAGCCCCGTGAGATCGAAGCTCAAGCGCCGGGCGAGCGTGCGCCGGTCAGCCGGGCCCACGGGCTGCAGGTTGCGGGCGTCCAACATTTTCCCGATCAAAAAGTCGATGGCCGCAGGACCGTCCGGCGCTGCAGGCCGCACCGGCGGCAGATAGGCCCAGTGCGCCTCGTACTCCGCGCCTTGCTCCACCCACCGCGCAAGCAGAGTCTTCTGCTCCTCGGTCAGCGTCTTACCCGAATAGACGGGGGGCATCCGCAGCACTTCGTTGTTGTTGCGGACCCGCTGCACTAACTTGCTGGCGGCCGGGTCGCCGGGGACGATCACTCCCCGCGTCAGGGCCACCTCGCGCCGGTCCAGGCGTAGGTCGGCTTGGCGCGCATTGCGGTCCGGGCCATGGCAAGCGAAACAGTTGTCGGAGAAGATTGGTCGGATGTCGCGGTTGAATCGCACATCGTCCGCCAAGGCTGAAGCAGCCCCGACGAGGATGATGGAGGCAATGAGCTTGGGGACGCGTTTCATGGGCTCACTAAGGGGGCACCCGGATGGGGTTGCGATTGCCCGCCTCCAAGGATAGAAGACTTGCTGGCCGTGGTCGAGCGCTTGGTAGCGATTGCCACGGTTGATTTTTCCGTGCCAGGCGCCTGCTGTGGCGGGGCGGGTCGGCTGGCCGCTGAAACGCAGGTGCTAGGCCATGCTCGCGTCCGGCTTTTTCCGGTGGCCTCCGCAGCGGCCCTGGGGCCTACTGCGTTGCCTGCAGCGCCTTGCCGCGCCGCACGCTGCAGCGCGCCTGCGCCAGCGGGAGCGTCTCGCCCCGCCCGCCAAGCAGCAGCAGTGCCAGGTTGTGCAGCGCCGCGTGGCCGGCTGGGCCGAGGCCCGCTCCGGCTCCCAGCTCCGTTCCCTCGAAGTCGCATCCGAAGCGTTGGCCTTTGCCTGCCCAGAGATGCTGTTTCGAGGCGTCGCTACAATGGCTCGCTATGCCGCCTTTTGAATCCGTGGGGAAGGTAGAGGAATTCGACCCGGCGCTCTCGGCCCTCATCGACGAGAACGCTAGGATCGAGCTCCTAGATGTTGGCTTCGCCTGGCCCGAGGGGCCGGTGTGGGACCGGCAGGGAGGCTGCCTGCTCTTCTCGGACATACCGCGCAACGCCATCCTCAAGTGGAGCGAACGCGGCGGCGTCACGACCTGGATGCAGCCATCCGGCTACACAGGTGTTGCCTACTACGGCAAAGAGCCCGGCTCGAACGGACTGACCTTCGACTCCGAAGGGCGTCTGCTGGCGTGCGAGCACGGCGATCGAAGGGTTTCGCGCCTCGAGCCCGGCGGGGGCAAGCTCACGGTGGTGGACTCGTATCGCGGCAAGCGGCTCAACTCGCCGAACGACCTCGCCCTGCGGTCGAATGGCGATCTCTATTTCACCGACCCCGCGTACGGGCTCCATCGACGCTACGCCGACCCAGCTAGGGAGCTGCCGTTCTGCGGGGTCTACTTGGTGCGGGCCGGCGAGCGCGAGGCCGTCCTGGTCAGCGATGAGTTGGAGAATCCCAACGGAGTGGCGTTCACACCGGACCAGCGATACCTATACGTCACGCAGTCGAATCCGCGGCGCGCCATCGTCATGCGCTATCCGGTGCGGGACGACGGCACTCTCGGTGAGGGGGCCGTGCTGCGGGATCTGACCGAATACGCGCCGCTAGCCGCGGGGCTGCCCGATGGCATCAAGGTGGACCGCTCCGGCAACATCTTCTCGACCGGCCCCGGGGGGGTGTGGGTGCTGCGACCCGACGGCACCTCGCTGGGCCGGATATCTCCTGGCCGCCGCGTCGCGAATCTGTGCTGGGGTGGTGACGGTTCAGCGCTCTATCTCTGCGCCGACGACTATCTGTGCCGGGTCCAGACGCAGACCCGCGGGCCGATTCCTGGCCGGCCCGCCTGAGCCTCCGCCCCAATGCGGCCACGGGCTGCTACAGACCGGGGCATAAGTCCTGTCACACAAATCACGCTAGATTTCTAGCATTTTCAACAGCTTACGGGGAAAGACCCCTGACACGACTTTTGCACGGATCAGTAGGAAGGCGTGACCTGCGGGCGCAAGACCTTGATATCCAGCCGATTCAATGTCTTCCTGAGGCGGTCGAAATGCGTCTCATCCCGGTAGGTGCCAATGATCGCCCCACCCGACCCGGCGAACTTGGCTGTGGCCCCGGTTCGGCGGGCGGCTTCGACCATTTGCATGTTCTCGGGCAGGACGCGGCAGGTCCTCGCCCGGAGATCGAAGTTCGCGTCCATCAGCGCACCGACTTGCTCAACATCCCCCTCCACAAGCGCCCGGCGCCCGGCTTCCGCCATTTCGGCCCAAGCTTGTATCGCCTCGAGCACGGCGGGCTCGCGGCTTTCGAAGCGTTGCCGGAGGTCGTTGTGCAGCACTTCCGTGCCTTCGCTCAAGTTGGTGCGATAGCCGACATAGAGGTTTGCCAGCAGAGCGGGGTCCAAGGACTCGTAGCGGCCGTATCCCTGCGCTTCCATCAGCGCTCGGTTGAAGTCCATGTAGACGAGACCTTCGTACACCTGGATCACGCGATCCTGCAAACCGGCACTGACGCCCAATTCCTTCGTTTCGGTCTCCAGGATGAGGTTGGCTTGCATGTGTGGCGGGATCTCCACCGCGAAGTAACGCATGAGGGCCCGCAAGACCGAGGTGATGATCGCCGAGGAGCCCCCCAGCCCGAGCCGCAGGGGGATGTTCGACTCGTACTCGATGGTGAAGTTCCGGTCGTGGAGCTCAATGCCTTCCTGCTCGCAGTAGTCGCTGAAACGCACCAGCAGGGCGCGGATGATCCGGATCCCGCCGTAGTAGCCGCGCCAGCGCGTGTGCTCCCGGAGTTCCTGCAGGCTCTCCCAAACCGGAATATCGCTCGCCGAGGGCTGGATCTCCAGCCTCGCGCTGGGGTAGAGCAGCGCCCTGGAGCGGAAGTTCCGCAGCGTCAGGGCGATGGTCTTGCCAAAATAGCCGTCCGACGGGTTGCCTAGCAGCCCGGCCCGGGCGTAGGCGAGCGTTTCGATCATGGCGCTCGCTTATTTCGAGGCTACGGACGGCTCCGTCTGCGTTCCCTTCGGCGGCGCGGGCATCAGTAGCCAGCAGATCGCGTAGGCGGCCACCCCCGGAAACAGCGGGGGAATCAATGCCGAGAGGGTCCAGGCGATCCGGACAACTGTGACGTCCTTGGCGAAATAGGCGGCACACCCCGAGCAGACTCCGGCGAGCATGCGCCTGTCGCTCTCCCGGCGACATGTCCGCACCTCTGGCGCGGAGCGCGCTCCGCGCACCGACCTCCCGCATTTCCTGCAGAAGGCGTCGTCCTCTTCCAGGGGACTGCCGCAAGCTTCGCAGAACATGACCAAGACTGAGGCTACTCCAGGATAGCTCGAAACGCAACCCCGGCGGTGCCCGACCGTCTTCCGAACAGTGTTCAGCGCAAGTTGGTAGGCGGGATCTTCGGCTCTCGTCCGGCGGCGACCGTGAGTTCGTACAGCAGGTCCGAGGCTTGCTCGATCGGCCAGACATCGGCCAGCGAGATCGCCGTGCGTCCGCCGGCGTCGATTGGATCGGGGTCCGCCCCGCGTGCGGCCAAAAAGCGGATCACCTCGCAGATCTCGTCCGGCGTCGCGACGAAGGAGGTCAGCAGCACGGAGGCATGCATCACCGTGCGCCCGATACTGGTGCGGGCCGCGACATCGTCGTCCAGGGCGAAGGCGTACTGGACCACCGGCATTTGCGCGCTCCGCGCGGCCTGCATGAGCAGCGTCGCCCCGTCTTGCGTGTGCGCGCCCGGGTCAGCTCCGGCTTGCACTAGCAGCCGCATGACTTCCAGGTGGCCGCCGAGCGCCGCCGCCAGCAACGGAGTGTTCTCTCCGTCCGGCCGCCGTAGGCTTTTCGGCGAGCCGAGATCCGCCAGCCTGGCCGTGCGCCGGTTCGGGTCGGCCCCCGCCGCCAGCAGGAGCTCCACAGACTCGAGGTCGCCGGCACGCGCCGCTACGTAGAGCGGCCTCCGCCCCTCGCTGTCTGCTTGGGAGGGACGCCCGCCGGCGCGGAGCAGCTGCTCGAGGACCTCGGCGCGGCCGAAGGCTGCGGCGAGGTTGACCGCCGAACTGCCGCCCGCAGTGGCCGTGTTGGGGGCCGCTCCGGCCTGCAGGAGGAGAGCGATCGATGCGGCATGGCCGCCCTGCACGGCGAAGGCGAGGGCCGTGAAGCCAGACTTGGAGGAGGCTCCGACATCCGCTCCGGCCTGGATGAGAGCCCTGACGACCTCCGCGTGGCCCTCGGCTGACGCCCACATGAGGGCCGTCTGCCCGCGGCCGGACTCCACGGCGTCAACGAGAGCGCCCGCTTCCACCAGCTGCCTGACCGGCCCTGCCAGCCCAGCGCGTGCGGCAAGCATGACGGAGGTCTCGCCGTTCCAGCGCCGCGGCCGCGGATCGGCTCCCGCATCCAGCAGCAGCCCGACGAGACCGGCGTCCCCGTTGGCGCACGCTAGAAGCAGTGGAGTGTCGCCGAGATCGTCGACCGTGTTGATTTGGGCTCCTGTGTCGAGCAGCCGCTCCACCGTCGGGCGATCCTGCAGATGGACAGCCCAAGCCAGGGCCGTTGCTCCGTCCGGCCGAGCTGTGTTGACCGCAACGCCCTCCGCCAGGAGACGATCGACCTCCTGGAAGTCGCGGCTGCGGACGGCATCGAGCAGGCGCAGGTCCGGGCCGCGACGCTCCGCGGCCGCTCCTGCAGGCGGTGCGAGCAGGCCCACTAAGGCCCCTATGGCGCAAGCTATCAGTAGCCGGCTGGCCACCATCGCTGGGCGAGCCCCCTACCGCATCTCTCGGTCTTAGCCGGTCGACAGCCCTGCAAGCTTCCCGGTGCTGTCACCCAGCTGTTCCGCAGGGACGCCGGCCATGTCCAGCAAGCTCAGGAGCAGATTGTTCATGGGAGTCTCCCGGGGGTACCGGACATGCCGTCCGCCGCGGATCTGCCCGTAGCCGCCCCCGGCGAGCACCAGAGGCAGATCGTGGTGAGTATGCTGATTCCCGTCGGCGATCGAACTGCCGTACAGCACCAGCGAATGGTCGAGCAGCGTGCCGTCGCCGTCCTCGGTCGTACGCAGCTTCTCCAGCAGGTAGGCGAACATGGCGACATGGTGCTTGTTGATGAGGATTGTCTTGGCGATCTTCTCCGGGTCGTGCGAGTGGTGGGTCACCGCGTGATGGGCATCCGAGACGCCGATGCCCGGGTAGCTGCGCCACGTGCCCTCGCGGCCCATCATGAATGTGGTGACCCGCGTCAGGTCGGCCCGGTACGCCAGGACTTGCAAGTCGAGCATGAGCCGGACATGGTCGGCGAAGTCGTCCGGCACGCCCCCGGGCCGCATCATGGTGGGGAGCTCGCGGGTGCTCTGCGCCTCGGCCCGCTCGATGCGCCGTTCCAGATCGCGGATCGCTTCGGCGTACTCCTCGAGCTTGCGCTGGTCGGACGCCCCCACATCGGCCCGCAGGCGGGCGAGGTCCTCGCGCACGAAGTCCAGGATCGTCCGCCGCTCGCGCAGCATCGCGAGCCGTTCCGCCGAGTCGGTGCTGGCACCGTCCCCAAACAAGCGTTCGAAGAGCCGCCTGGGATTGTCCTCCACGGGGTTCGGCGTGGTGGGAGACCTCCAGGAGATCGTGTTGGTGTAGGCGCAGCTGTAGCCCGAGTCGCAACCGCCTGCGATGCTGGCCTCCTCTATGCCGGTCTCGAGCGACGCGAACTGCGTGTGCTGGCCGAGTTCCCGAGCGGCGATCTGGTCGGCCGAAACGCCGGCGCAGATGCCGCTCCCCTCCGTCTTGACGGGCCGCGCACCGGTGAGGAAGGTGGCTCCGGCGCGTGCGTGGTCGCCGGCCCCGTCGGGGCCCGCACGGCCGTTCACCTGGGCCAAGCCGCTCAGCACCACCAAGTGCTCGCGGAACGGCGCCAGCCCGCGGAGAATCTCGCTGAATTCGAAATCGACCCCTTCGCCCTGCGGGGTCCACTCGCCCTGCAGGTCCATGATGCCGTTCGGAACGTAAACGAACCCCAGCCGCAGCGCGGGCTTGCCCGGGCGCACCCGACTGGCGGCGGCCGCCGGGACCATCGCGTCCAACAACGGCAGGGCGACGGCTGTGCCGAGCCCCCGCAGCGCGGTGCGGCGGGCGAGGTGCTTGCCAGTTAGAATCACTGTCGGTTACCCCTTCTCATGCGAAACGGCATGCTCTGCGCGACGCTGACGATCAAGTCCCCCAAGCGGTACTCGTCCGGACCGGTATCGCGCACGATCGAGCGGACCGTAGGTCTATCGTAGTACTCCAGGCCTCGCCCGAGCGCATAGGTCAGCAGCTTTTCCACGACAGTCGCAGCGAAAGCCTGCCGAAACTCGGCAGCGAGCGCCTGACGCAGCTCCCGCGGACCGTCGAACGAGACGGCGCCGGGCAGCTCGCCGGTAGCGTCGATCGGCGCGCTCCCGTCGTGCGTCCGCCAGCGCCCGATCGCGTCGTAGTTCTCCAAAGCGAAGCCAATCGGGTCCATGCGGACATGGCAGCTGGCGCAGGTCGGGCTCCGGCCGTGCTGCGCCATGCGCTCGCGCAAGCTGAGTTGGAGGCCCGCCCCGCTCTCCTCCTCAAGCTCCGGGATGTCGGGGGGCGGCGGGGGCGGCGGCATGCCGAACAGACTCTCCAGAACCCACTTCCCGCGGATCACCACCGAGGTGCGGTTGGGGTACGACGTGACGGTGAGGACGCTGCCGTGGCCCAGCAGGCCCCCGCGCCGGGGATCGTGGAGCCGCACCCGCCGCAGCTGCGCGCCGAACACGCCCGGGATGCCGTAGTGTTCGGCGAGCCTTTCGTTCAGGAACGTGTAGTCCGCCACCAGCAGGTCCAGCACGCTGCGGTTGCGCCGCAGGATGTCCTCGAAGAAAAGCTCCGTCTCGCGGCGCATCGCGAGGCGCAAGGCTCCGTCAAACTCCGGGAACAGCTTCTCATCGGGCTTGGCTTGGGAGACCTTGCGCAGCTCGAGCCACTGGCCGGCGAAATTCTCGGTCAGGGCGCGCGCCTTCGGGCTGGCGAGCATGCGCCGGATCTGCCCCTCCAGCGTGCCGGGTGCTCCCAGCCGGCCCTGCTCTGCCAAATCGAGCAGTTCGTCGTCCGGCAGGCTGCTCCAGAGGAAGAACGAAAGCCGCGAGGCGAGGGCGATATCGTCCACGGGGTGCAAACTGCCGGGCGCGGCGCCCTCCGGGTCGCGCTCTACCCGGAAGATGAAGCTGGGCGAGACCAGAAGGGCCTGCAAAGCCCGCTGGATGCCGAGCTCGAAACCGCCTTCCGCCCGGCCCTTTTCAAAAACAGCCAGCAAGGCACCTACATCCGCGCCGTCGACGGGACGGCGGTAGGCTCTCCGTGCAAGGCGGCCGAGGATGCTCTCCGCGCACGGCGTCTCGTCCTCCGGGCCGGTCGGGCGGCAGGAAAAGATCGCACGGCGACTCGGCGTGTCGCCGGGGCCTGTCTGCCGATAGGGGCCGTCGACCGAAATCCGACGGAGCTGGTACGGGGTCGCCGCGTCCGGCAAAGCCAACCTCGCGAGCCGCCGTCCGTCCAACCGGATGTCCAGCGGGGGCTGCGGCCTGACGCCTGGCTCGGCGCTGGGCCCCGGCCGCTCGGCCTGCGACGACTCGCCTAGGAATCCGAACACCAGCGTGCGCAATCCGGCGCGCACTGCGACGCGCTGCTCCCACGACTCGTAGGCCGTCCTGGAATCTCCTTGGTCGAGAGCCGCCGCGAGGACATACTCGCCATCCCTTGGAAAGTAGTACCGGAAAGCCGCACCGTAGCCCGCCCCGAGCGGTAAATCTTGCCGGGAGCCTCGATTGTGGCCGGCGTCGAGGAACCCGGTCTCCCGGTTGCGGACGAAAATGTCCTTCTCGGGCTGGATGGGGCCGGCACCGACCGCGAGCCGGCTGATGCGTCTCGCAACGAAGAGGTAGCGGTCGAGCAAGGCAGGCGATAGGGACAACACATCGGCGATGTTGTCGAAGCCGTACCCGGAATCGTCCGTCGGCAGCATCGGGCCAATGTTGAGGTCCAACGCCAGCAGGTCCCGGACGGCGTTGGCGTACTCCGCCCGGTTGAGGCGGTGCGCCGGCGGTGCGCCGGGGTTGGGGTCCGCGGCCGCGGCCGCGTCGAGAGAGGCCTCGAGCGCCTTGGCGAAGGCCAGGCGGGCCTCCGCTGCCGGCCTCGGCGCGTCAGGGGGCGGCATTTCGCCGGATTCCACCTTGCGGAGCACCTTCTCCCAGAGCGCGGGGCTCCGCGTAACGTCGGACGGATCAGCCTCCTGCAGCGACACGCCAGCGGTCCGCAGGCCGTCGTTGTGGCAGCCCGTGCAGTACTGCTGGAGCAGACGCCGATCGGGTCCGGGGAGAGCTCCGCACCGGACGGAAAGAGGACCTGCGGCAACCACAAAGGCGGCGACAGCTACGATGGCAGGGCCGTGCGGCACCAAGGATGCACCACGGATATTGTATCTAGGCAAGGACCGGCCCGCCCGCGGCGACCGCAGCGCTGGCTGCCGGCCCTACGGCATTGGTAGCTCGGAGGCGCGACGACCGAGGCTGAGTCGCGGGTTCCGCTATAGTCGATAGCCATGCTGGCCCAGGCGGCGACCTTGCTCGCGCTGACTGCGGCGACCCTGGCCTCTGCGTCGGACTGGTCTCGATTTCGCGGTCCGAACGGCAGCGGGGTGACGGAAGCCGGACACCTGCCGGTCGAGTTCGGACCGGACCAGAACATGGTATGGCAGGCACCCCTGCCGCCGGGCAAGAGCTCCCCCATCCTGTCCGGAGGCCGGGTGTTCCTCACCGCGCACGAGAGCGGCCAGCTCCTCACCTTGGCTCTGGACCGGGAGACAGGCGAGGTGCTTTGGAGGCGAGCCGCGCCGTCCCGGCGCCGGGAGAGGATGCATCGGCTGAACGACGAGGCTTCGCCGACTCCCGTGACGGATGGCGAGCGCGTCTTCGTGTTTTTTGGCGGATACGGACTGCTTGCGTATAGCGCTGACGGCGACGAGCTGTGGAGGCTGCCGTTGGGGCCGTTCACCAACTACCACGGCATGGGCGCCTCTCCGATCCTGGCGGGCGGGCAGCTCATCCTGGTTTGCGACCAGGACCTGGATGCGTTCGTGTTTGCCGTCGACCCGGCCACCGGCGAGATTTTGTGGCGGCGCTCGCGACGGGACTTCGTGCATAGCTTCTCCACGCCCGTGGTCTACGAACCCCGGGAAGGCAAGTTGGAGATTCTGGTGCCGGGGTCGTATCGCATGACCAGCTACGGCGCGGACGGCGAGGAGCTGTGGCACCTGACAGGCCTGACCTATCAGGTGAAGTCGGTCCCCGTGCTCGACGGTGCTCGGCTGTACTTCAATGGCTGGGCTCCGGGAGGGGAGCCTGCGGTGCGTCTCGAGCTGCCGCAATTCGAGGAGATGCGGCAGCGTTTCGACGCCGACGCCGACGCCGAATTGTCGGAGGCGGAGGTGCCCGAAGACTGGTTGCCGGGGAACTGGGAGATGCACGACCGCAACAAGAACGGCACGTTGGATGCCCGCGACTGGGCCCACTACCGGGCGCGTCGCGTTTCGGAGAACGCCTGCCTGGCGATTCGCCTGGGCGGGCGGGGAGACGTCACCGCAACACACCTGCTATGGCGGCACCGGAAATCGCTCCCGGATGTGGCGTCGCCGCTGCTCTACCGCGGTGTACTGTATCTGGTGCGCAACGGCGGGATCCTCACGGCTCTAGACCCTCGCAGCGGGGCCATCCTCAAGCAGGGGCGGCTCCGCGAGGCGCTGGACGGCTACTACGCGTCTCCGGTTGCCGGGGACGGCAAGGTCTACTTCCTGAGCGATGCGGGCCGGGCGGTCGTGGTGCAAGCCGGGCCCGACTGGGAGGTGCTGGCCACGAACGAGTTGGCGGAGGATGCGTATGCGACTCCCGCCATTGGGGAAGGTCGGCTCTATGTCCGGACCAAGGGCCGCCTGTACTGCTTCGGCTCGGCCGAGTGAAGGCGCTGGAGCCGGACACGGAATCGGTAAACGATCGTCAAGCCTAGCCAACGCGGAGGAAAACGGCATGCGCGAGGAACTGTCGAGGCGAGAACTCTTGGGCGGGGCGGCGGCTGTTGTCCCTTGGGCGGCGTGCGCCCTCCCCGAATCCGCGGACGGGCAACGGCCCAATGTGATCCTCTGCATGGCGGACGACCAGGGCTGGGGCGACACCGGCTACAACGGCCACCCGTACCTGCAGACGCCCCACTTGGACGCGATGAGCGAGGCCGGGTGCCGCTTCGAGCGGTTCTATTCCGGGGCGCCCGTCTGCTCCCCAACCCGGGGTAGCGCGCTCACCGGCAGGCATCCCTACCGGTACGGGATCCCCACGGCCAATGCCGGCCACATGCGCGAGAGAGAGGTCACCCTGGCCGAGTTCCTCAAGGCCCAGGGCTACGCCACCGGGCACTTCGGGAAATGGCATCTCGGCACACTGACCAACGATGTCGAAGACGGCCGGCGCGGAGGCCGACGTCCCGAGCACTACGCTCCGCCTTGGGAGCATGGCTTCGACGTTTGCTTCGCGGCCGAGGTCCAGATGCCCACCTGGGACCCCATGGTGGATCAAGCCTTTCCTTCCAAGTATTGGACTGGACCGGGGGAGTTCGCGACCGACAACCTCGCCGGCGACGACTCGCGGGTCATCATGGACCGGGCCATCCCATTCCTCCAGGAAGCGGCTGCTCGGGGCACGCCCTTCTTCGCCGTGATCTGGTTCCATACCCCGCACAGCCCGGTGTTGGCCGGCCCTCGCCATCGGGCGATCTACGAAGGCTTCAGCGCTGGCGAACAGCACTATTACGGCTGCATCACGGCGCTGGACGAGCAAATGGGGAGGTTGCGCGCGGAACTCAGGGAACTAGGCGTCGCGGACAACACCATGCTCTGGTACTGCAGCGACAACGGACCCGAAGGCGTCACGCCGCACGCCCGCAACAACCGCGGATCCACTGGCGGGCTGCGCGGCCGCAAGCGAAGCTTGTTCGAGGGCGGCATTCGCGTTCCCGGACTCCTTGAGTGGCCCAGCCGAATTCCTGGGGGCCGCACGACGGACGTACCGTGCTCGACCAGCGATTACTTCCCCACGATTGCCGCCGCGCTCGGGCTGCACGAGCCTTCCGATGGCCGGCCGGTCGACGGAGAGAGCTTACTCGGTGTGGTCGACGGGATGCTTGACCGCCGCGGGAATCCGTTGGCGTTCCAAACTCCTGCAGGTGGCGCAGCGGGCCAGCACCGCCGCCTGGGGTCACCGGACCATGCTTTGGTCGGCAACCGTTACAAGCTCCTTTCCTTTCTGGCCGAGGACCGGGCCGACGAGGATCTGCTATTCGACCTGGCGGTCGATCCGGGCGAGCGCCACAATCTAGTCGGGGAATTGCCCGAGATGGCGCAGGCGATGAAGGCTGAACTGCGAGCGTGGGATGCTTCGTGCGAGCGCAGCGCCGCCGGAGAGGACTACGGCACGGCTGCGGCCCCCCCAGCGGCGGGCTAGGGCAGGCAGCAACGCCGCCGGACTGCATCCGCCGCTGCCCGTTGATTCCGGCCCCGAGCCGCAGGGGCAGGGGATTCCGCAGGCCGCGGCGGGGGTGGAAGCGAGGCGCATCGCAGAGCTGCCTAGTCCTGGAATCGTGAACACGAGTCTGGATGGTTTCTGAATGTGTCCACGAGTGCGTGATCGTGAGCGTAGTCACGTATCCTCCTCCTCTGAAGAGATCAACGCCGTGCCGATCAGCGAGCCGAACGAACAATAGCATAAGACGAAAGCTCAAGGTACAACACTAATTTTGCCAAAAGTAATTGCAAGCAACCCACCAATAGAATCAACGGCTTGCGGAACCTTTTCGTGCAATTCGTCGCGCTCCGCTCGGAGGCGGGCGGCTGAATTGAAGTGTTGCTATGGTCCCTTGGCTTCTAGACGGTCGACGGGGGATCTCTTCCGCGGCCCAGTGGGCTACAGCCGCATTATTGTTGGCGTCACCAATCTGTGTGCCACGAACACGCTCGGGTCGAACCCGTCCTCGCGGGCCTATTGCGACGCGCCGTGTGGACTGGTGCGCAATGGCTTGTGGGTTTGGCGATGTCGTGGGGCGCGACGGCTTTCGGGAGATCACGGCCCTCGCCGAAGCTTCGGGGGAACGCCCGATGCACTCGGCTCTTCAAGCAGCCGATCGTCCGCGGCCGGCTTCGGTGGTCCGGCAATCTCGCCGTTTCGTACGCGGCGTCAGCCCACTCGCAAGCGAAATCGGTCGCCCTCGCCCGGATCTCGTTCCGGCAGGGCCTCATCGACCCCGCCAGCCGGTTGCGTCAGTCCAGCAGGCGCAGCATCGCGAGTACGCCGCCGAGGATCGCGAGCGTTTGGGCGAGTATCGCACCAGCGAAGCGCCACGTCAGACGGGCCTCCAGGCTCGCGAGATCGACCTTCGTGGCGAGGGATTCAAGTTCGGTGCGCGTCGCATAGTCCCCGTGGTCGGCGGCTTGGCGCACCGCGTCGGTGATCGCGTCGGTCTGCTCGGTCGTGAGACCGGCTCCGGCCAGTTGCCTTGCGATCGCGTGGGTGTCGAACACCGAATCGTTTTACCACGGCGGCTCAGGCGGCTGTCCGGTTGGCGAGTACGGGCTGTCGGTGACGCCAGCGGCGAGGGGCGTCTTCTGGTCCCGGCCCGTCCGTGGGCAGTGCTCTTGGTCCACCGAAATCCGCTTCAGAACGGGGGATACAACGCGGGGTAGCGGCGAGCCATGCTCTTATAACACTTTTTCTATAAATAACTTACGTATTGATCTTCACGGACATGGCCGCCGGCATGGTTCGTCTCGTCCGGCACCTAGCCGCCGCCGGGCAGGCGGTACTTCAGCACCACACCCACCTCAGCCACGCCCGTGGCCGGCAGCGTCGACCAGCCGACCCGGGCTCGCTGCCGCTCCGGCGCAAGTTGGGTCCCGATCCCGCAGAGTCTTGCCGACGTACGGCCCCACCTCCACCGATGAGTACTGAAGGCGCCGGAGGCGGACGCCCACGCTGAGGCGTCCACTGACCGGGAAGTCTGCGCCGCCGATGTACACGAATGCATGCACGTTCTTCCTGAACAGGGCCGTGCCCGCGAGATTCCTTCGGACCTCTTCGACGTTACTAATTTTGCCAAAAGTAATTGTAAGTCTGGCTGTTTTCAATCTCTCAGCAATTCCCCTGCTTCAACACACATATAAATTAGTCTATAGATGTTTCTTACATGAGACATTGTCGCATGGAATTTTCCTGTAATTCTTGCTCTTATAAATTCATAAAATTTCCAACCTTGCGTGACTTCCGACGCATTTCTCATCGGTCCCTCCCTTCCCTTAGGAAGTTGGTCGTGATCCAAGCCCGCCACGGCCAAGCTCTCCAAGACCTCGCCCAGGACTTCGGCCTGGACATCCGCACAATCCGCACCTGGCTTCGGCTCTAGGCCTGCTGCGGATGCCAGGCTCTCGGACAGCAACCCCAACCGGGACGCCCTCCCTGCCTCTCCCGCGACCCAATGCAGAGGATCCTCGCAACTCTGCGGGACAAATCCCCCGGTCAACTCCAGTTCGAGTTCGCCTGCCGGGCGCTGCAAATTGTCCGGCCAGGGATACTCGCCCAGCTCCCAGTCCAGCTGTCCCTGGCACCGGTGCGCAGGGTCCTGCGACGCCTCGGCTGCACCCCGCACCGCCCTCAGTTCCGGGCCTGCCAGCAGAACGCCGCCGCGGTGCGGACGGGGATCGCAGCAACCTGCCCCGCCCTCGCCCAGCGCGCGCAGGAGCAGGGAGCCCTGCTGCTCTGGGCCGCCGAGGCCGGCAGGACCTCGCACTCCCACCGGGGCCCTCCAGGGGGCTGCCGGGGCCGGACGCCCGGCGTCCAGCCCCCGGGGGAGCGGTTCCGGCTGCGCAGGCTGTCCGCGAGCAGCCCCTCGGGAGCAATCCACTCGAGGATCCATTCCGGAACCGCCACCGCAGCCATGTTGGCAAAGTTCCTGCAGAGGATTCCGGGCCAGACGGAGGCTAAACCGCTTGACGTGCTCGGGGACCGCCGCAGCATCCGCACATCCAAGCACATGGAAGCCTGGAAGAAGCGGACCGAGGCACCGGGGGAGATACATCGATGGCCGGCGTACTCTCCGGCCTGAAACCCTGTGGAGCCAGTCCGGTCGGTAGTCCAGCGCCGGGCGGGGAAGCTGCCGGTCCCGACGGTCCGCCAGTTGGGGGAGCGCTGGGAGCAGGCTCTGCAAGCCCTGGAGGCCCCCCCCAAGGTGCCAGGGTTCTTCCGCGAGGTCGACTGCGCCTAGACTGTTTCTGGTCGTACTCTGCAATGACTTATGGCGAAATCGGTAAGTGGTGGATACTGGTGGATCGTACCCCTCGATTCCCGGATAATTTCCCGAAATGGCGGTTGCGGGGCCGTATAGCTTGAGCGGAGAGCCCGGCGTACCCTGCGCCGGCCTGCGCCGGCCCCGCAGCAGCTGTGCCCCCGGCTCCGGGCGCACCGATCCCCCCGCGGGCTCCGCGTCGGTCCCCTGCCGCTGGGTTGGCGCGGCTCCGGCCGCGCCGATCCAGCCCTAGCCCGGCTCCCTCCGGTTCGCCGCGTGCAGCAGCCAGTCCAATTGCAGATTGCTCCTGCTGAACAGCAGCCGCAGCAGCAGCTGCGCAATCTGCCCGCTCAGGTAGAAACCCTGATGCGCCGCGTGCGAGCGGCACGGCGGATGCTGCAAACCCAGGTCCGTCAACGGCCCCTGGAACGCATGCTCCGGCCCCTGCTGGCCGCAGTGCCGCCGCACCAGCTCCGCCAGCGGCAGCCGGTCGTGGCTCACCGGAATCACCATGCACACCGGCACCAGCAGCCGCTGCGTCCCGTCCCCGTCGCGCCGGATCACCCCGCACACCGGCGCCTCCGGCCCCCGGGTGGGCCGGTACGCCCCCGCAAGTGCCTGCTCCTTCCCCGCCGTGTCCAAAGGCTCCCCCTCGTCCTCCCGCAACCCCATCGCGGCCGCCAGACGCAGAATCGAGGCCTTTTGGCACGGACCGGTCACGCTCACGGAATCATCCCAACCCCGCTGCCGGCAATAGCTCACCAGCTCCTTGCAGGAGTACGCGCTGGCGGCCCGCAGCCGCACCGGCTGCCGCCCTGTCAACCAAGGTGCCGCATCTCGGTCCAGCTGCTCCCGCCCATCCCCCCTCACATCCGTGCCGCCCGCCTGCAGCCGGGCGCTGACCCACGCCGCCCCCGCGCACACCGCGGGCAGCCAGGACTGCCTCTCGCCGTGGTAGCCGCGCTCGGCGTTCCCGAACAGCTGGCCCTCCACCTCGATCCCCGGGCCGTCCCCGCACACCGGCCCGGAGCCCCACCGCTGCCCGCACGCCTGCGCCCCCAACGGCACCAGCCGCCGGCTGACCAGCCGCGCGTATTGCCGCAGCCCCTCCAGCGCCGCCTCGTGCATCCTCTGCAGGTCTGCGCCGAGCCGCCGGCTGGCGGGCCCGGCCCGCAGCCTGTGCGCTCGGCGGGCGACGTGATCGACCCCCAGAGCGGCGACCGCGTGGAGGTGCCCCCCGCCGGCGCAGGCTGAGTAGATCAGCGCCAGCAGCATCTGCCCGCCGCGGCCAACGCGCCGGCGGCACTGGAGGCGTGTGAGGTGGCCAGCCCGAGGAACCGGGCCAGCCGGGCCACCCCGCCGAGCCCGGCTAAGCCCGTCAAGTCGTCGTTGCAGACGCCGTAAGCCAAGGTGGGAGCACTTTCGGGAACATGGGCAAAGGGGGGCCTCCCAAAAATCGAGATGCATCCCTGAGGTGAAATACGCGGACACCCCGGAGGACTTTCTAAATCATTGTAATATAAATATGTTTCGTTCGGTAACCGGAGTTTTTGCCCGGGAATCGAGGACCATACAGGATGGCCACGGACGGTGGCGGATTTCTCTGTATGGTGGAAGGGCTTTCGGCTCATGTGGCTTTTAACGTATTCATAAACATAGATTTATGCTGTTCATGACCGGTCGTTTCCAACGCTGCATCCCTCGTTCTGAAACGCATTCCATCGGATCACCGGCAACGTTCACGGACGGGCTAATACCGAGACTACCTGCCGGGCGTTTTGTCGCTGACGGCTTCCAATCAGTCGCCTCAGCACCGTGGTAGCATGATGAGTGCTCAGCATTGGCACGGGTCGCGTGGTGGACCCGCGGCAGGAGGTGTCCGCCGGAAACGGTGCGCGCCGAAGGGCTTGAATCAGCCGTCAGGTTCCCCGATGCAGCCCGGGTTGTGCGGATGGCTCCGCGTGGGGTCAGAGTCGATACAGGTCAGCGCTTCGCACGTGGAGCCACCCTGGAGCCAATCCCACGGAGGGTGTGAGCGACCGGCATCGGGCTTTCGAGATCGGGCTCGGCTTCTCGAACTCACGGCATGAGCCAGCTACGCTCAGATCGCCTTCACACATCTTCCGATGGAGCACCTTGACGAATACGTGCGTGTCGGCGGCCGCTTCCGTCGCCCAGGAGTGGTCCGGCGTTGTCGCAATCACGCGCCGGATGGCCTCCGCGATCGGCATATCGAAAGGGTATTCCCACCGTTCCCACAATCTCAATTGTCGCGGTGCCAGAGCGTAGACGGCGCACAGGAGGACGACGGTCACCAGGACCGGGTCGAGCCAGGTCGCCGGAACATCGTCCGTCGCCGCACCGAGTCTGTGAAGGCTCGTGGCCCACGACAGGGCGATCCCGAACGCGCCGACCACAGCCCTGACTTGCCCCCGCACGCAGACCATCGTACCCGCTCTGCCCCTCGCGCGGCTCCTGGTCCGACGCTGCTGCCAAGCGCCCGGTGCCTGCGATCTGGCCCGCGCGGGCCGGTAGGATAGTCCCTGCTGCGTCCCGACTGCCGGGCACCATGCTCCACGACGCCAAGACGCTCGGCGCGTACTTCACACCGGAGGTCGTGGCGGATGCCTTGGTGCGATGGGCCGTCCGAAGCCCCGACGACCTCCTCCTCGATCCGTCGAGCGGCGACGGACGCTTCGTTGCGCGTCATCCGAAAAGCGTCGGCGTCGAGCGGGATCCAGCGTCGGTCGCGGAGGCAGCCGCTCGTGCGCCGGATGCGACGATCGTACAGGGCGATTTCTTCGCTTGGGCGTCGGACGACCGCCGCCGATTCGACTGCGCCGCCGGCAATCCTCCGTTCATTCGGTATCAGCGGTTCAGCGGGGCGACGCGGCAGGCGGCACTCGACTACTGCCGCCGCCGGGGCGTCATGTTTAGCGGGCTGTCGTCATCGTGGGCGCCATTCATCGTGGTCGCGGCCAGCAAGCTCCGTGCAGGCGGTCGGATTGCGTTCGTCGTGCCGGCGGAGATCGGTCATGCGCCGTACGCGACGCCGCTGGTGGAGTACCTCGTCGCCAACTTCGGGTCCGTGCATGTGGTCGCCATCAGGGAGAAGATCTTTCCGCGACTCGCTGAGGACTGCTGGCTATTGTTCGCCGACGACGCGGGGCGGCACGCAGACGGAATTCGGCTGTCCCGGCTCGACCGATTCGCTCGGGGCGCGATGCCGCCAGCGGTGTCGGAGGTGATCCCCGTGGACGAGTGGCGGGTGCGATGGCGCGGCAGGCTGCGACCATTCCTGCTGGCACCGCGCGTGAGGGACCTCTACGCGCGGACGACAGCCGATCCCGGCTCGGTGCGGCTTGGCGGGATCGCCCAGATTGGTGTCGGGTACGTGAGCGGAGCGAACCGGTTTTTCCATCTGCGCCCTTCCGACGCACGCCGCTTCGCGATCCCAGACGAGTTCCTGCTGCCGTCGATCAGGAACAGCCGGTATCTCACGCGGCAAGTGATACTGATCGCGTCAAAAGTCGTGTCCCGGAAATCCCTTCGTCGATTGACCTGCAAGGTGGATTTGTTGTACTCTATTAGTATGACAAAAGAAAGATTCTTCTTCTCCCTGAGCCTTACTAAGGACCAGAAGTTCGAGATTCGAAAAAAGGTGGTCTTGCAGTTCCTCGAGGGAAAGTCAGTGGCTCAGATAAAATCCTGCGTCCCTTGCTCCATACGCACGATCTATCGCTGGATCTCACGCTTCTATCTGGGAGGCCTGGAAAGTCTTCGGGATCGTAAAAAAACGGGAAGACCACGCCAAGGGACAGATCGGCACCTGGCTTGGATCCGCATCGTCGTCCTAGACCAAGACCCCCATCAAGATCCATGCGAGTTCGCTTGGTGGACCGCGCAGCGGGTGCGCCAAGCCTTTGGGGAGAAGTTCAGCAGCGTCCTGAGCGTCTCCACGGTGCGCCGGATCCTACGGCGGCTCGGACTCCCGCCGCAGCGGCCCCAGCGGCGCGCCACCCGGTACGATCCCGCTGCTGTGCAGCGCTGGCAAGACGCAGAGTTCCCCCAGATCCTTCGTCGTGCCCAAGAGTGAGGAGCCCTGATCGCCTGCGCCGACGAGTCCGGCCTGGCTTCGCAGAGCGTGTCCGGGCGTACTGGGGGCCCGTGCGGTCAGACACCCATTGTGCGGGTGGCCAGCGGGCGTTTCCGTCTCCACCTGCTGGCGGCCAGCAGCCCGGAGGGCCAGCTCTAGGACACCGTGCGGGAAGGTCCTGTCACGGCGGAGGTCTTCCGGGAGTTCCTGAAGCGGATCGCGGAGGCAGCGGACCGGAAGATTCTGTTGGTAGTCGATAATTGCAGTATGCACCGGGCCCGGATCATCCAGGAATGGCTGGAAGCGAACCAAGCCTCGGTAGAGCTGTATTTTCAGCCGACCTATTCGCCGCAAGTCAATCCTGTGGAACTGCTATGGGCCTTGGTCAAGCGTCGGGTCAGTCGCGAGCTGAGCAAGACCGAAGCACAGCTTCGTGACAACCTGGAAGCTGCTTTTCAGTCTTTGAAAAAAGCTCCGGAACAGGTGCGATCCTTCTTTCGAGAGGCAGACTGCAAGTATATTCTTGCCTGAATTTCGATGACACGACTTTTGACGCGATCAGTACAGTCGCATTGCCGCCGATGGACAAGCCGCTTGGCCAGCGGCACGCAGACTCGCACGCCACGGCCGCTAGGCCCCAGAAAACCGGTTGTCGCGCCCATCGTACCCGTTCTCTGTCCCTCCGGTATGCCAGACGGGTGGTTCCGGCAGCCGGGCTCTTGGCTAGTGGGCCCGGCATAGGAGAGGGCCGATGCCCGCGGGCCTTAGGAACGACAATCCGTGCGACTAGGTTGGGCCGATCCTCAGCCCCCCGCGCAACACTGTGCAGCCCGTGGCGGCGTTGCCGCACCGTGAGGTTGCGGCGGCACTCTCGACGGTGCAGGCGTCGGGCGCGAAGCCGACCGTCAAACTGGCGTTCGAGTTTCTGGCGCTGGCGACGGTGCGGGCGGGAGAGGTTCGGTTGGCACACGCGGAGGAAGATGAAGTGCGACCCCCGGGTGCCGCTGTGAGGGCGCGCGATGGAGATCCTCGACGGGGCGCGGACGAATGCCCCCGCCCACCCTCGGCGGAGTGTCGAAAGACATCTGTGCTGCTTCGGCCTGTGCGGACCTGAACTAGGCGTTCGTCAGGGGCCGACCCATGGCATGAGCGTCGAACGCCAGAATCATGCTACGACGGTGGCCCGCGTGGCGTGCAGTTGGTGGGGGCAGCCGTCGACGACACCGTCCTCCATACGGGAGCCCCTGTTCCGGTCAGGCCGAAGGCGGTGCCTGTGGTCCATTGAAGTAGGATTCACAATGGTGGACGCAACGAGGGGAACGGGCGTACATGGAAATAGGCGAACCGCTTATTCTTGATGACTTATCGCCAATTCGGCATCGGAAACGGAAGTGCGTCGAGCACATTGAGGCCGACATCAGACCGGCCGGGAGTGGCGGCAATTCCGACGGTTTTCTGATCGAGACACGGAATCAACGCGGCGGCCGCCTCAATGCCGCCGAGATTGCCCGTACGATCGATATGGCGAGTGCGGCACGTCAGTGTAGCGCCAAGAGCGCCGCGGGCGGACGGCATACGGAGGTGCAGAGTATCGCTCACGAGTTTCATCGCACAAGTTCTTCCACCGCGAGCCTGCAATGGCGGGCGTGGGAGATGGCGACTGACAGGCTGCGTCGCGAGCCGAGAAGCGGTCCGCCCCTCAGACGAACGGATTGACGATGGTTAGGCCGTCAACGCGCCGTCCGGCCTGAAGGTCCTCTGTTAGCAGCGTGTCGCAACCGGCGGCGAGCGCCGACGCCACGATCAATGCGTCGTAGAAGCTGAAGCCGTGCGCACTGGCGAGAGCCACGGCGTGTAGGTGAATCTCCACGTCGACAGGACGAACCGGCCCGAGCGCCGTGCGGACATCGGCGAGGGCGTCAGCGATCACCGGCCACTCCAGACGGAACTTGCGGCGGAGGACGGCCGCGAACTCGTTGAGCACCTGCACGCTGATCACGCCGCCCGCGAGGATCACCTGCCGCGCCGCCTCACCCTTCGCGCCAGACCCGTGCGCATAGGTGAGCACGTTGGTGTCGATGAAGGCGGTCATCGGGCGTTGGCGTCATCTCGGTCGAAGACGTAGCCTTCGGGTATGTGCAATCCACGGCCACGCATGCGATCGACCGCCTGCGCCCGGCGTTCGTCCCTCGCCACTACGATGCGGACCGATGTGGCGGCCACGATCTCCAGATCGTCGCCGGGTTTCAGACCAAGGTCGTTCACCAACGCCCGCGGCAGCCGCACGCCCAAGCTGTTGCCCCATCTCGAAACCAGCATGTCGCCTCCTGGATATCCCTGCTCAATAGGATATCATACCGCGTGTTCATTGTCCAAGCCAGGTGGCGAGTTGATCGCGTTTGCCGCTTCTTATCGGGGCAAGTCCAAGGGGAGCGACCCATTCCCCGGCAGCGTGTGATTACACACTCCCGCCGGGGTCACGAAACGCCAGTTTCGTGGGGGTCACTCCCCGCTTTGACAATGTTCCCTAACGTGACCCCGAGGATGCGGTCATGTGTCCGGTCCGGGTCGTGGATGCAACGGGCTACACGCTGCGGCCGGTGTGACTGGGGTGTGATTCGTCACGCTGAGGTGGACCCGTCCCGCTCTCGTTTCGGTGATCAGCGTGCAGTTCGGTCAACACGCGCAAGGGTTTCGAGCAACTCTGATTGTGATCGGGGACGCAATCAGGTGCCGGGGCAGATCACGACGCAGATGGACTCCCGGAATCCGATCACACCTGTTCGCGCCTCTGGTATCCCGCACTCTCCCGTCATTGCACTTCGATCTGGTCGTGCATCGCTCCGCGCCGGACTGATCGCCTCCTCTCCCTGCGCGCCCGACCTGCTAGTTGGACCAGTTGCCGTGGCCCGCTGTGATGGTCGGTGCCGCGGTCGGGGTGGGGCGGGGTCGTGAGTTCGGCATCGTCAGACAAGAGCAATCCTGAGAGCGTGCGCGGAGCCGACGTCAAGGCCGTCAGCCCGCTGCGGGCGGGCGGAGCGCAGCGACGCGCCTCGTCTTGGCCGAGCACACGCGGACGCTATTGGGTTTACGATGCCGCCGACAACCACTGCCGCGCAAGCGGCGGCCTGTGCGGTGGCTCGCCGCTGGTTGACCGTTCGACGACCAAGGTGACCGTCCATGGAGAGCTTTGGCGACCCCGTAGAGTCCCGTGCAGAATGCGGGGTAACAACGAGGGAGACATGTTCTGAAGCCTAGACACAAGCCCATAATCGTGAATGACTTGCTAGGCTTACTTGGCGGTCCTTGGCTCCGGATTAGCACCGGAGATGCGGCTACACTACTGTTGGTGGGCTGCGGCTCCCGTCGCCCGCAGCAGCGGGCATTGGTGAGCGAAGGTCCGAATAGGGCGTCCCGCCCCGCGAAGAAGCTCAGCATGAGGAATCGCTCCGCAATCGACTCGGCACCGCGACTGCGGGCCCTGGGGTCGGCAGCCGCCCTCGCCTGGCTCATCGGGGCGGTCGGGCCGCTGCATGCAGAGGCCCCCTCGGCCCAGGCAATCGAGTTCTTCGAGCGCGAAGTCCGGCCCGTGCTGGCCGAGCACTGTTACGCCTGCCACAGCGCCCAAGTCGAGGCACCGTTCGCCGGACTCCGGGTTGACAGTCGGGCGGCCCTGCTTCGAGGCGGGGATTCGGGGCCTGCGATCAAGCCGGGCGATCCTGAACACAGCCGGCTTCTGCAGTTGCTACGCGGAGAGCCTCTGGTGATGCCCCCGACCGGCCGCCTGCCGGATTCCAAGATCGAGATCCTGGCCGCATGGGTGCGGCAGGGGGCCCCCTGGCCGGAGGAGGGGGCTCCTGAGACATCCCAGCCAGCCGCCTTTGACCTGGCGGCCAGAAAACAGGAGCATTGGGCTTGGCAGCCTGTCCGGGCTCCCGAGCCGCCCTCCGTCCAGGACACCGCCTGGCCCGCGAATCCGGTCGACCGTTTCCTGCTCGCCAAGCTTGAGGAGCAGGAAATGCGCCCGGCCCGGCAGGCCGACCGGCGCACGCTGATCCGCCGACTCAGCTACGACCTGATCGGCCTGCCGCCGACTCCTGGCGAGATTCGGGCCTTCGAGCGCGATACGGAGCCCGATGCCTACCCACGCCTGGTCCGGAGGCTCCTGGACTCGCCTCGCTTCGGTGAGCGCTGGGCGCGCCATTGGATGGACCTCGTGCGCTATGCGGATTCCCACGGCAGCGAAGGCGACCCTGCGATCCCGAAGGCTTGGCGCTACCGGGACTACCTCATCCGCGCCCTAAACTGGAACACCCCGTACGACCAGCTCATCCGCGAGCATCTAGCGGGCGACCTGCTGCGGGACCCGCGCCTCGACCCCGCCAAGCGCACCAACGAATCGATCCTCGGCCCCACTCACCTGCGCCTTGGCGAACTGGGCTACCAGCCTGTCGATCCCTGGGAGGAGCGCGTAAAGTGGACCGACAACCAGATCGATGTCTTCTCGAAGGCCTTCCAAGGGCTCACCGTGGCCTGCGCACGCTGCCACGACCACAAATTCGACGCTATCAGCCAGCGGGACTACTACGCGCTGTTCGGCGTGTTCTACGGGGCGCGCCCCACGATGCGATCCGTCGACGCTCCCGAGCGCCTGCGGCTGCACGCCGAGAAGCTAGCGGACCTGAAGGCCCGTATCCGCGCGACGCTCGCCGACGCTTGGATTGCGGCGGCGCGGTACCCGCAGGCGTTCCTTTCCGAGGACGCCGGCGACGCCGCCCGCAAGGCACTGGAGCAAGCGGCTTGCGACGAGTCCTCCCCCCTGCACGCCTGGCTGGAGCTGCACGGCCAGCCCAGCGAAGAACTCCCGGGGTCTTGGCGCAAGCTGCAAGAACTGTGGCGTGAAGAGGTGCGGACTAGGGAGGCGTTCAACCGCGAACGCTTCGACCGCATCTGGGACTTGAGCGGCCAGGACTACGCCAGCTGGGTTGGCCACGGCAGTGGATTCGACAAGCGGCCCGCTACGCCGGGCGAATTCCGGATTCTGACCGAGGGCACCGATGTGCTGGAGGGCCTGTATCCGGGCGGGGCCTACACGCACCTGCTGTCGACCAAGCACAGCGGAGTCATGCAATCCCCCCGGTTCCAGATCGACACGGATTACATCAGCGTGCGCGTTCTCGGCGGCGACATGAGCTACGCCCGCCTGATTGTGGAGAACTACCCGATTCCGCTCGCGGGCATCTACCACCAGCGCTACAGCCCGCGCAGTGACAAGATGCGCTGGTGGCGCTGGAAGACAGACTTTTGGAAGGGCTTCACGGCCTATGTCGAGTTCACCACGCGGGACGACTCGACCAACTTCTTTCCAGACCCGGTCGACGCCAAGAAGAAGCCCCGTCCGGAGCGGCCGACGCACGGCCGCTCGGCCATCGGAGCGGCAGCGGTAGCGTTCCACGACGGGGACGATGAGCCGAAGAACACCGAACCGCCGATCCTGCATCTGCTGGAGGCGGATGCGCCCCTGTCGGACGTTGGACTCGCCCAGGTGTTCACCTGTCGGCTAGTCGATGCTGTGGAGGCGTGGCGCGACGGAACGTCAATCGAGACGCAGACTGCCTTCCTCGATTACTTCGTCCGGCGAGGCCTGCTGCCTAGGTCGCTCGACGAGTTGGAGGAGCTCCGGCCACTGGTCGCCGAATACCGGCGGCTGGAGGCTGCGATCCCCCTGCCGAGGCGAGTCCCCGGAGTCGTCGAGGAAGGGGCGCCCGACCAGCCACTGCTCGTCCGGGGCGATCCAACCAAGCCCGGCGAGGCGGTGCCGCGACGCTACCTCGAGGCGGTGGAGGGAGGGCACTACCAGGATCCCGAGGCCGTGAGGCTGCGGCTTGCGGACGACATCACCAGCCCGGAGAATCCGCTGACGGCACGGGTGATGGTAAACCGCATCTGGGGCCACCTTTTCGGTCGGGCCATCGTCGCCACCCCCGACAACTTCGGGGTTCTGGGCGAGCGTCCTACCCATCCCGAACTGCTTGACTACCTAGCGGATCGGTTCGTCGAAAGCGGCTGGTCCATCAAGGGAATGATCGAACTGCTCGTGACCACGCGGGCCTACCGCATGGCGAGCGTAGCGTCCGAAGTCGCGCGAGCCAGCGATCCAACCAACTCCCTACTCCAGCACATGCCCGTGCGAAGGCTCGAAGCCGAGGCGATCCGAGACGCCCTGCTGGCCGTGTCCGGTCGTCTGGACCTGTCCATGTACGGCAGCGAGTCCGCCCCCCGCGACGCGTACGCGCTCGACAACGAGAGTACGGACGACAAGGATCCCCGCTACGGCGACGACCGACGCAGCGTCTACCAGAAGATCCGCCGCAACGCAACGAATCCGTTCCTCGAGATCTTCGATCAACCGACGCCGGCGACGACCCGCGGCCGACGCGACATCACTAACGTCCCGGCCCAGTCCCTGGCGCTCATGAACAGCCCTTTCGTCGCCGACCTGGCCCAAGCCTGGGGCCGACGGCTAGCGGAGGGCGAGGGGCATTCGGTCGAGGCTCGCGTCGACTACATGTACTTGAAGGCCCTCGGGCGCATGCCGTCGCCCGGCGAGCAGCGGGAAGCCGTCGCTTACACGGCCGAGCTCGCGACGGACGAGGACACGCCCGCCCAGGCCCTGCTGAGCGATGCCGGCGTTTGGAGACGCCTAGCTCACACGCTCTTCAATCTCAAGGAGTTTCTCTATGTCCGCTAGGAACATCGCCTCCACCGGGTGGCCCGACCGTGCGGGGCCGGGAGGCAGCCTCAGCCGCAGGGGGTGGCTGGCGGCAACCTCGAACGGCTTCGGGCTGGTGGCCCTCGCGGCGCTCTTGGCGGAGGAAAGCCACGCCGAACCTGGCCCTCCCGCAGCCAGGGATCCGCTGGCCCTGAAGGCACCGCACATTCCGCCGCAGGTGCAGAACGTCATCTTCTGCTACATGTCCGGCGGTCTGTCGCAGGTGGACTCGTTCGACCCAAAGCTGCGCCTCGCCCGCGAGGCCGGCCAGCCGATGCCGTTCGAAACTGCGCGGACGATGTTCAACAACGACGGCAACATCTTTCCCAGCCCCTGGGAATTCCGAAGCTACGGCGCGAGCGGCATCCCAGTCAGCGCGCTGTTCCCACACATCGGAGCGATGGCGGACGAGCTCTGCGTGATCCGCTCAATGACGGCCAAGTTCATGGAGCACGCCCAGGGCAACTACTACTTCCACTGCGGCCTGCCCTTCGCAGGTTTCCCCAGCCTAGGTGCCTGGGTTACCTACGGCCTCGGCAGCGAGAACCGCAACCTGCCCGGGTTCGTGGTGACTGGCGGCGGCGGTATCCCGCACGGCGGGATCAACATGATGGGCAACGGCTTCCTGCCGTCCGTCCACCAAGCTTCGCTCATCCATCCGGGCCGGAAGGAGCCACTGCGGAACATCGTGCCGACCGAGCGCGACGAACGGCAGCGACGGCAACTGGATTTTGTGCAACGCATGGACGAGCGCTACGTGGCCAGCCTGGGCGGGCACGAACCCATCGAGGCAGCCATCAGCAACTACGAGACCGCCTACCGCATGCAGAGCACCGTGCCGGAGCTGGTCGATTTCGGCAGCGAGACGGAGGCGACCAAGAAACTATACGGCATCGATTCCGACAACCCGTCCACGGCGGCCTACGCGCGCCAATGCCTGCTGGCCCGCCGGCTTGTGGAACGGGGCGTGCGCTTCGTGGAGTTGACGATGGTCAGCACTCCCGGCAAGAGCGACGGCATGGGCAACCCCTGGGACCAGCACAACAAGCTGGAGCTCGGGCACGGTGCCAACGCGCTGACAGTCGACCAGCCTGTCGGCGCGCTTCTCAGGGACCTCAAGGCCCGGGGCCTGCTCGACGAGACGCTGGTGATTTTCTCCGGCGAGTTCGGACGCACGCCGTTCGCCCAGGGCACCATCGGCCGCGACCACAATCCGTTCGGCTTCAGCATGTGGCTCGCAGGCGGCGGCGTGAAGAAGGGCTTCGTGTACGGTCAAACGGATGAGTACGGCTACCGCGTAGTGGAGAACGGATGCACGGTTCACGATCTTCACGCAACCGTGCTGCATCTGCTAGGGCTCGACCACGAGCGCCTCAGCTTCCGGTTCGGCGGTCGGGACTACCGGCTCACGGACGTGCATGGACACGTCATCCGGGGAATCTTGGCGTAGGGCTGGGCGGTCCTTGGGGCGCGCGGCCTGGAGAGCTTCAAGCCGAGGCCGAGCCCGATGGCGGCACGGGCCGGGAACGGCCCTAGCCCCTGCTTTCTGCCAGCCTCAGGCCGCGATACAAAGTTCGGCGAGACGGGACAAGAGTATGGGGATATCAGACCCTCTGATCGAACGGCGCTCGAGGGCCGATCGTATGATGTCACCTGATCCATGAAGAGACCGCCGCGCGACACCGGCAGCGGTCTGAAGCGGCGCGGCGGCGTCGACGATGGCACAAGACGTCGGTGGGGGGGCTTACGCAACGCTCGGGGGCACACGTCTTGGAATACGGGCGTGCTCCCAACGATTGGAGACCCTCGACACTCATTTCACCCGTTCGACGGCGTGGGAGTTTATCGCTGACCGCCTCGAGCGCGGCAAGGACATGGAGGTCTTTGAGCTGCGCAATCCGAAGTGGAACAACGAATACGTCATAAAGAGCGATCTTGGGCCGGATGAGCGTGAGTTGTACATCAAGCTTGAACTGGGATCGGGCAAGGTCTTTGGTCATAGCTTCCACTGCTCCAAGTTCAAGCGAGAGGACTGACGATCATGGAACCGCACCACACCCGACACACGGCCGAGCAAGGCTTAGACGGTATCCATCCGTGCCCACAGTGCGGTGCGGAAGCGGTCGCGACGATCCATCAAGAAGATGCATTCGACTACGGATCGGGGGAGTCGGCAGTCACGTTGCGCGTGCGAATTCCCGTTCGCTGTTGTCGAGCCTGTGCCTTCAAGCACCTGGATGCCGAGGCGGAACGGGTCTCACACGAGACAGCCTGCCGTTACCTGGGTGTCCTCACTTCGACGGAGATCCGTCGAATCCGGGAACAACGCGGCATGAGCCATGCGGAATTCGCTCAGCTCACGGGATTAGATGAAGCAACCCTGAACTGCTGGGAGAACGGCGCGGTGATTCAGAACCGCGCGTATGATCACTTGCTCCGGTCGCTCGAGGCACCTGAGATCCTTAACAGTCTGAAAAGTTCCCAGACGGCCCAAGGACTCCTGCCCGTCTGACATCGGGCAAAGGAGAATGAGAGACGCAAGAGCGATCAGGTGCTTGGCGGCCCGTCGCGTGCTCGGTGCTCGGATACAGTTGCTCCGCTGAACCGTCGGATTGGGCTAAGTAGGGCTGGCGGCAATTTATACTGAAAGGCCCGGCGCGGCGACATGCCCGAGGAAAGAACCATCCTGCTCGGCGTATCCGGGGGCATCGCGGCCTACAAATCCGCGGAGCTAACCCGGGCTCTGCGTGCGGATGGATGCCGCGTGCAGGTTGTCATGACCGCGGCTGCGACAAAGTTCATCGCCCCGCTGACCCTAGCGTCTTTGTCCGGGAACAGGGTCATCGCGGACCTGTTCGAGGAGACCTCTGCGGAGGACACCCTGCACACTGCCGTCGCGCACATTGAGGCTGCGCAAACCGCCGACCTTTTGCTCGTCGCGCCGGCCACGGCTGACATTCTGGCGCGGTTCGCCCTCGGCCTGGCCGATGACTTTTTGACCACCGCGCACCTCGCCTACACGGGTCCGGTTGTGCTTGCGCCGGCGATGAACACTCGGATGTGGGAGCATCCCGCGACCCGGGAGAACCTGGCCACGCTGCGGATGCGCGGAGCGCACGTGATCGAGCCCTCCGCAGGGGAGCTGGCGTGCGGGACCGTAGGGCCGGGCCGCCTGGCCGAAGTCGAAGCCATTGCCACCGCAGTGCGCCGCATCCTCCGGGAGACGGGGGATCTGGCCGGAGAGCGAATTCTCATCACGGCGGGGCCGACGCGGGAGCCCCTCGACCCGGTCCGCTACCTCTCGAACCGGTCCAGCGGGCGGATGGGTTTCGCGCTGGCGGAGGAAGCAGCGCAGCGGGGTGCCGCGGTGGTGCTCGTGGCGGGTCCGGTAGCCCTGCCGACGCCGCCAGGATGCGAGCGCATCAACGTCGAGACCGCGGCGGAGATGCATGCTGCGGTGCTGGAGCGGCTCGGCGGCACCAGCATGGTGGTCATGGCGGCGGCCGTGGCGGACTTCCGGCCGCCCGTTCGGGCAGAGCGCAAGCTGAAAAAGCGCTACGGACTGCCCGCCTTCAAGTTGGAGCCAACACCGGACATCCTGGAGGCCGTTGGCCGGCTGAGGCGGGATTGCCTCCTGATCGGTTTCGCGGCTGAGACCGACGATCTCGAGCGCAATGCCCGCCGCAAGCTGGAGAGCAAGGGTTGCGATCTGGTGGTGGCCAATCCCGTTGGCGGAGCGACCGGGTTCGATGTAGACCGGAATCAGGGGCTGCTCCTCGGCGCCGGCGGCCAGCGCGAACGCATTGAGCCGACGAGCAAACGTCGGATGGCAGGGCGGATCTTTGACGCGGCGATCGCCTGGCGGCGGCGCAAGGCGGCCTGAGGCAGGAAGTCGGCGATGTCCGATCCGGTGCGGAGCTATTTGGAACTGTGCCGCGACCTAGGCTTCGAGGAACTGTACCTCGATGCGCCCGACGCTGGGGCGGAGCAACCCGCGGGGCAGGGAATCGCCGGGCTGCGCGTGATCCAGGACGACATCGGCGACTGCACGCGATGCAAGCTGCACGCAAACCGCAAGACCATCGTCTTCGGCAGCGGCAACCCGGCGGCCAAGCTAGTGTTCGTCGGCGAGGGCCCCGGTGCCGAGGAGGACGCGCAGGGCCTGCCGTTCGTGGGCCGAGCCGGCCAGCTCCTGACCCGGATGATCGACGGGACCTGTGAGCGCATCGGGCTGCCGATCCGGCGGCCGGACGTTTACATCTGCAACGTTGTCAAGTGCCGCCCGCCCGGGAACCGCACTCCCGAGAAGGACGAGATGGAGATCTGCGGCCAATTCCTACAGCGGCAAATCCAAGCCATTCAGCCGAAAGCGCTCTGCGTCCTGGGCGGGACGGCGGCGGCGGCGCTGCTCAAGCCCAAAGTCGGCATCACCAAGCTGCGCGGCAAATGGCAGGAGTGGGGCGGCATCCGCGTGATGCCGACTTTCCACCCTTCGTACCTGTTGCGGGCCTATAACCAAACGGCCAAGCGGCAGGCCTTTGAAGACCTGAAGGCGGTCTTCCACTACGTCTACGGCGAAAGCGCTGCGGCCTAGCGCTCCACGCGGCCCGAACCGCCGCCCCGCATCAGCGCCTCCACCTCGGTCGCGGAGAAACGATTGAAGTCCCCGGGCACAGAGTGCTTGAGGCACGAGGCGGCCACGGCGAACTCGAGAGCCTGCGCCAAGTCGTCCGGATAGCGGTGGAGGCCGCCAATGAGGCCGCCCGAAAACGAGTCGCCTCCGCCCACGCGGTCCACGATGTGGGTGATCTCGTATTTGCTGCTCAGGTGGAAGCCTTTGCCGTCATGCAGGCAGGCCGACCAGCCGTTATGGGAAGCGGAGATGGACTCGCGCAAGGTGATGGCCTGCATCTTCAAGCCGGGGAACTCGCCAAGCACTTTCTGGGCGAGGTGCTCGTAGCGCTTGACGTCCAGGCTGCCGGACTCGACGTCGACCTCGTCGGCCGAGACCCCCAGGGACTTCTGGCAGTCCTCTTCGTTGGCGATGCCCACATCCACGTGTCGGACCAGTGCGCGCATTACCTCCGGTGCGGTCTTGCCGTATTTCCAGAGCTTCTTGCGGAAATTATAGTCGCACGACACCGTCAAGCCCTTCCGCCGGGCCGCCCGGGCGGCCTCGATAGAGAGGTCCGCGCAGCCCTGGCTCAGGGCCGGGGTGATGCCAGTGATGTGAAACCAAGTGGCCCCGTCAAACACGGAGTCCCAATCGAAATCCCCGGGCTTGGCCAGCGCGATCGAGCTGGCTGCGCGGTCGTAGAGCACCTTGGAGGGTCGCTGGTTCGCGCCGGTCTCTAGAAAGTAGACCCCTACGCGGCCGGGCCTCCGGGCGATGTCGCTGCAATCGATGCCGAAGCTCCGTAGTTGCGCGATGCAGGCGTCTGCGAGGAAGTTGTTCTCTGGAAGCGCCGTGACGAACGAGCTCGGGATGCCGAAGTTGGCGGTGGAGACGGCGACATTGGCCTCCCCGCCGCCGAACGTGGCGACGAAGGAGGGGGACTGCAAGGGGCGCTCGAGGCTGGGGGGGGCGAGACGCAGCATGATCTCGCCGAAAGTCACTACTCTAGCCATGATGAGTTTGGGAAAGCGCCTGTCCGCGGGAAAGCGTCCCGAAGATCAGGGTACCATTCCGTGCCTGCAAGGCTGCCCGCAGGCCGTTCCCGCCCTGGCGCGCTTGCGTCGAGAGACGCATTCCATGGCGGTGGATCGGCGCTAGCTGGACCCTCGCGGCAACTCGTGCGCCGCCTCGCGCAGAGCCGCCTTCTGGACCTTGCCCATCGCGTTCCGCGGCAGGCTGGCCACGAACACCACCCGCTTGGGCACCTTGTATGCCGCGAGCCCCTCGCGGCAATGCCTCTGCAAATGGGCCTCGCCGGCCTTCGCGTCGCGCCGGACCACGAATGCCGTGACCGCCTCGCCCCACTCGTCGTGCGGTAAGCCGGTGACAGCGCACTGATCCACCGCCGGGTGCGCTGCGAGCACCTGCTCCACCTCCGCCGGGTAGACATTGAACCCGCCGCTGATGATCAGGTCCGTCGCTCTCCCCTTGAGCTCGTAGCGCCCCTGCGGCGTGCGGCGCCCGAGATCTCCCGTGCGGAACCAGCCGTCTTCGGTGAAGCTGTGCGCCGTTTTCTCCGGGTCCCTCCAATAGCCGGTGAACACGTGCGGACCGCGGGTCTGCAACTCCCCGACTTCGCCGCGACGGACCTCGCCGAGCGTCTCGGAGTCGACGATGCGCATCTCGACACCTGGCAACGGCAGGCCCACTTCGCCCGGGTGCCGGGCGTCGTGCAGCGGGTTCGAGAGCATGATCCCGGCCTCGGTCATCCCGTAGCGCTCCACGACCTGGACGCCGAAACGCTTCTCGATTTGCCGGAACACAGCGGTTGGCAGCCGGTCCGAGCCGGAGGTGAGGAGGCGCATGTGGCGCAAGCTGGCCGAGCTTGGCCCGGAGGCGTCGAGGAGCCGCCGGTACATGGTCGGCACGGCCATGAAGACTGTAGCCTCACCGTCCCGCAACTCGCGGAGCGCACGGGAGGCGTCGAAGCGCTCGTGGAGGATGCAGGTGGCCCCTGCGTGCAGCGCTCCGTGCAAAGCGACCAGGAGCCCATGCACATGGAACAGCGGCAGAACATGTAACAACACATCGTCTTCGGACCATTGCCAGGCCGTGCCGAGCATGTCCATGTTGGCGGTGAGGTTGGCGTGGGTCAGGCACGCGCCCTTCGGCTTCCCGGTGGTGCCGCTGGTGTAGAGCATCAGCGCAGTGCGGCCCGCTTCGGGATGCGCCCCCGGGCCAGATGAGCGAGCCGGCAGTCCGCTGCCGAAGTCCTCGACATCGACGGCCACGATCTCCGCTGGAACCTTCCCGATTCGATCCGCGACCCGGCGGCTCGCGTCGGTGCGGGCGACAACGAGCAGCTTCGCCTCGGAGTCTCGCAGCAGATACTCCAGCTCTGCGGGGGAGTAGTCCGGGTTGAGAGGCAGGGACACGGCGCCTAGGCTGCAGGCCGCTAGGTGCAACTGGAAGCAGGCCAGGCTCTTCGGCAAGCAGATCGCGACGCGGTCGCCGGGAGCGACACCATGGGATGCGAGCCACGCCGCGGCCCTGCGACTGGAATCGAGCAGGGCCCCGTACGTCACCTTGCGCGTCGCAGCAGCCGTGCGGAACTCGAGCGCGACTTTCGCTGGGTTCCGGAGGCAACGCTGCAGCAGGCGCTCTAGAAACAGCATGTAGCGATGATCCTCACAGCCGGTAGGCTACGGGTAGTCCGGGCGTGCTCGCCTCTCGCCGCGACCCGAGACATGGCAGCCGCTGCCGCACCGGGCCGAAACTCGAATCCTCGCGTCAGCGCTGCTCCGCTGGGGCAGCCATCCAGTATAGGAAGCCGTCCTCGGCACCTATCAGCAGCTCCCGGCGGCCGTCGCCGTCCCAGTCCACAGTCGTGGGGCTGGTCGTGTGGCCTGCCAGCTTGACGGAGGTCAGGGGTCCCTCGTCCGCGAACTGCGTGAGCCCCTCGCGAGCGCCCACATTGCGCAGCCAATGCACGCTGGTGCTGTTCACCAGCAGGTCGAGGCGGCCGTCGCCATCCCAGTCCACGAGGTCGATCTTGCGCCTCCCACTTTTGCCCGCCCGGCCTGCGTTGAGGCGCAGCAGGCCGGGGACTTGGTTTTGCGCACGGTGGCGGTTGTCGAACGCCGACGCCGGGCTCGCTTCGAAGATCCGCGCCCCGGGGAGCAAGGTACGGCTCCCGCCGCGCAGCGCGCGTCGGAACCAAGCCAGGTAGCCCTCGTGGTCGAGCATAACTAAGTCGATGAGGCCGTCGCGGTCCCAATCCACGGGCACTGGTCGCGTGCGCCACTGACTGACCATTTCGCCCATGCCGGGGCTCCACCAGTTCCAATCCGGCTTGCGGGGGCGGCCCTGCCAGTCGATCCGCACGGTCTGCGCGGCCGCGAGCCGAGGGCTGCCGGGAGAGCCGACGTTCCGGTACCAGACCACCTTGCCCCAGATCGAATTCGCCACGATGTCGAGCCGACCGTCCCCGTCCCAGTCGGCGACACCCACGGTGGTGTAGCCCCACTTGGCCTCGCACGGTCCCTGAATCGATCCCCTCGGACCCGCCTGGATCCGGATTTTCTCGCCGTCGGCCCGGAGGGGGATGGGCGCGGCAAACCGGGGCGGCACGCCCCCCAAGTTCTCTACGAAACCGATGTAGCCCGCTGTGTTGCCGGCGACGATGTCTTCGTCGCCATCCTCGTCCCAGTCGACGCCGTGCGGAGTTACGAGTGCTCCGAACTTCACGAACTCCGCCTCTTGCCGAAAGTAGCGCGGCTGGGCGAACTGAGGCAGGCCGTCGGATACCGTTCCGAGATTCTCCACGTAGGCTACGCGGCCGTCCTCGTCCCCCACGATCAGATCCGGGTCGCCATCCCTGTCCCAGTCCAGCGCTGTGGGGGTGATCATCTGGAGGTCCATGGAAACCGTGCGGCCTCCGCTTGTCAGGCGTCGGCCCGCAGCTAGACGCGGCGAGCTGCGGCTGCCGATGTTCTCGAAGTAGGTGAATCCGTCGAGGAACTCGCCGCACAGCAGGTCGAGATCGCCGTCGCCGTCAAAGTCGGCCAAGTTCGGGCTCGGCATGCCGTAGACGTCGATGGGCGAGCCGGCGGCCGTGAGCTTGCGGGCCGCGGCATAGCTGCCGTCCTCCGTCCGCACAGCGAGATACACGTAGCCGTGCAACGGGCCGTTGGTCCAACGGCCCTGCGCGTCGAACGCGTCATCCCAGCCGTAGTCGCCCCAATCCCCGACTGCGACGAGCAGGTCGAGGTCCCCGTCGCCCTCCCAGTCGGCCAGCTTCCACTGCTTGGCGCGGATGCGACCTGACGAGGCGTAGACCTCCGAGGTGTCGAGCTCCAGCGCCTGCGGCCGCGTGAATGTGTGCCGGCGGAAATCGTCGTGCCGAGCCCCGGGCGTCGTCACGACCGCAGCGTGGCCCTCGTTGTAGGAAATCTGAACATTCGAGCGGTACTCTCCGATGCGGACTCCCGGACGAAAGACCGGCACCGGGTTGCGGGTCGAGGGGTTCGAGGGGTTCTCGAAGAAGTAGGTGCCCTCATAGGGCAGGCCGCCGCTCGAGACAACGAGGTCGAGATCTCCGTCCTCGTCGTAGTCCATGGGCAAGGGCCACGCCCAGAGCCCGACGCCGAGGTCGACGACCAGTTCCGGATGGTTATGCCGCACGCGCTCAAGTTCCGCTGCAGTTGCTGCGAGGGCGCTCCCGGCGAGGGCTCCGAGGATTAGGCGCAGTTGCACCTCCACACTTTGGCACTCCCGGCACCTGCGTGCAAGAAGCGGGTTGGCGGACAGGTCGATGCCCCCAATTCGCGGAGTGCGCTAGGGTATGAATCGGGACCCCCGGTCGTACCATCCAGCGCCTGCGGCATCGTGTCGCTCGGGCCGTTGGCGCGGAGGCGCGGATCATGAGCCAGTCCATCGCAGAGGTCCATCGCGAGATCGTGGACGAGTTCGAGTTCCTCGAAGACTGGATCGACCGCTACCAGCACCTCATCGACTTGGGCCGGAAGCTACCGCCGTTCCCGCCGGAGTACCAGGTCGATGCATTCAAGGTCCGGGGCTGCCAAGCGCAGGTCTGGCTCCATGCCGCGGAGCGAGACGGCAAGCTGTACTTCGAGGCGACTAGCGACGCAGCCATCGTTTCGGGCTTGGTTGCGCTGCTGCTGCGAGCCTATTCGGGCTTTGCGCCGCGGGAGATCCTGGCCGCCGGACACGGCTTCATCGACGAGATCGGCCTGAAGGAGCACCTGAGCCCGACCCGAGGGAACGGCCTCCACGCGATGCTGCGCACCATTCGGAGCTACGCAGCGCATGTCGGAGCGGAGGGCCCGGGGGCAGCGCCGAGCCGGCCCTGAAGGCCTCGAGCCGGTCGCTGGGCCCTTGTCCTCGCCCGGATCTCAGCGCTCGCGGACGGCGGCAGATTCGCCGCGCTAGAATAAGGGTATAGCTGCGTTTAGGGCTGACAGCGACGATGGCATATCACCGCGACGGCGTGAAGTTTGTGTTGACCGCTCCCGACACAGAGAGCACCGAGCAGGCCTTCAGCCCGTGGAAACAAATGATGTACGCGTCCGCCCCGGCCCAGTTCATGCCGCGGTTCCTGTACAAGCACCGGTTCGACCAGCCCCGCTACGCGGACGGCAGCGCGAAGGTCATGCCGTACGGCGTCCGGGTCGCCGAGGAGGTGCTGCGGCGCCATTACCCCGACGACGATGTGGTGGTCTGCTACCCGGACGACCTCGACGAATTCGTGGGGAGCCGCACCGCCGCGGTGGGCGTTGGAGCGCATAATCCAATTGGCACTGCGTTCTCAACCGGCGTGTACTCGAACATTTTCGGATCCTCCGCACGCCCGATCAATGCGGCGGAGTCGGAGCGCGTTTACCGCCATCCCGCGATTCGCAGGCACCGGCCGAAGGTGATTGTCGGCGGTGCCGGCGCCTGGCAGATCGACAAGACCGGCTCCCGCGAGCGGCTGGGGGTGGACTGCATCATCAACGGCAGGGCTGAGTCCAAGATCCTGGAGGTTTTCCGCCTGGCCGAGGAGGGGCGGGAGCTGCCGCCCGCGATCAACGCCCCCGAGCCCAACATCGAAGACCTGATCATCCCGCGCAAGCGCTCGACCTACGGCATCGTGGAGATGAACCGCGGGTGCGGGCGGCAGTGCGCGTTCTGCTCGCCGACCTTGGAGACGCGCATTTCCGTGCCGATGCCGGATGTGCTCGATGCGGTCCGAGCCAATACCACTAACGGTGGCAAGATCATCTTCCCGGTCTCGGAAGACATCTTCATCTACGGCGCGTCGGCCCCGTTCTACATTCCCAACCCGAACCAGTTGCTCAACTTCTACGGCACGATCGCCGAGGAGCCCGGGGTCGAATACCTGCCGCTGTCACACGCCACGATCGCGCCGGCCGTCGTGAATCCCGGTCTCATCCGCGACCTGTCGACGGTGCTGCTGCCCAAGAGCGCTCTCCGCAACCGCAACTCCACCGATCCCGACCGGCGATTCCTGGCCCCCCTGATCGGTATCGAGACCGGCTCCCCGCGGCTTGCGGCGCTGACTATGTCCGGCAAGTCGCTTCCGTTCGATATCCGAGACTGGCCGGAGATCGTGGTCGAGGGCACCAATATCCTCAACGACAACAACTGGTTCCCGGTGTACACCTTCATCGTCGGACTGCCGAACGAAACCGATGACGACATCCGCCAGTCGCTGGACCTGCTGCATCGGCTGAAGCACAACAAAGTTCTGTACGTGCCGTCGATATTTACCCCCCTGGAGGACACGCGCATGGCTTCGGGCCACGCCATGAAGGCGCGCGAGCTGACCCAGTTGCAGTGGGAGTTCATCATGACGGCCTGGAAGCAGAGCCGCGACTTCGGCGAGATGCGCGACCGCTCGCGCACCTACTTCAAGATCGGGACCAAGGTGTTCTACCACATGCGCGGAAAATACGTGCATGGTCCCGCCTTCAAGTGGCCTGCGATGCGCTTCGCCGGAGAGCCCGAGGCCAAGCTCTCGAAGCACCTGCACTTGAACTGGGACGCTCCCGCGAACAACAAGGCCCAGCCTCCGCGCCTGATCCCGAAGCACCGCAAGCAGACGCTGGAGGAACTGCGCCAGGTGAACGATCACCAGCCGTTCCACGTCTACGGCACGTCCCGCGTCCGCGACACCGAGGCGCTGCCTAAGAATGCGCTGCAGGTCATCGTCAATGAGGGCTCAGGTCGCATGGATACGAAGAGCCCCGTCCGCCCGGCGCGACTTTTTCGGGACATTGCCCAGCAAGAGCCGGTGGCGGAACCGGCGGCGGAACCGGTGGCCGGAGATTAGGCGGTGCGGAAGCGCCCGAGCTTGTCTGAGTCGCTGGCTCGGCGCATCCCCCGGTTTGCTTGGAGCCTTCCGGGGAAGCCGTGCGGCGAAGACAAAGAACTACATGCTCAGCTCCTGTTTTTGGTATCTGGCCTAGGGTTCTGCAGCATTTATTGGGAACCAAAAAATACATGCCAACCCTCGAGTTGTGTAGGATCCTGCGGCGGCTCGGACTCCCGCCGCAGCGGCCCCAGCGGCGCGCCACCAAATACAAGCCCGCTGACGTGCAGGACACCGTGCGGGAAGGTCCTGTCCCGGCGGAGGTCTTCCGGGAGTTTCCGGAGCGGATCGCGGAGGAAGCGGATCGGAAGATTCTGTTGGGGGTGGACCATTGCAGGATTCACCGTGCGCGGACAATCCGGGAGTGGCTGGAAGCGAACCAAGCCGCAGCAGAACTGTATTTTCAGCCGACCTAATCGCCGCAAGTCAATCCGGTGGAACTGTGATGGGCCTTGGTCCAGCGGCCGGTCAGTCGCGAGCTGAGCCAGACCGCAGCACAGCTTCGCGACAACCTGGAAGCTGCTGGCCAGTCTTGGCCAGGAGCTCCGGAACAGGTGCGAGCCTTCTTGCGCGAAGCAGATTGCCAGTCTATGCTTGCCTGCATTCTGAGGACCCGCCTTTTGACGCGATCAGTAGCGGAGCAGCAGGCGGCATGTCCGCGCTGCATCGGGAACAGTCCGCTCATTGCGGCCCCTCTTCGGCGGGCTCGCCGCAAATCCCGGGGACCCTGCGGTCGCGCACGGCGAGGGAGACGCCGCGTTCGCACGGGATGCGCCGGAAGAGCTCGCACGAAACCGCAGCGGCGATCGAGGCGCGGCACCCCTCGGCGCCCGAGACCAGGAGCCGGATCGCGAGGCGCAGCGCCTCCCGGTCGACCGCTGTCTCGCTGGCGGTCCCGGGAATCCGCGCCGGCATCGTCCGCCGGCGAGAGGAACACGGCGCGCAGGATGCGTCCTGCGGCTGGCGCAGGTTTCGTCGCAGGCCCTTGGGCCCCGCCGATGTTGGCTCTGGGCGTTCGGCAGTTCGGCGGGTGGCGTCCCGAGCCGCTCCCGCGGCGCTCAGCCTCTGGTGAAGATCTCCTCGACGCGCTCGGCGCGGAGGAGGTTATCGAGCCACCGGTCGAGATCGGCGATGGTTCCGGATTCGATCCGCCTTGCGGCGTCGGCGGGCACGGCCCCGAACCGCCCTCGCGCCAGGCGCAGCAGCGCTCTCGCCTGCCCGCGCGCCTCCCCCAAGGCCTGCCCGCGCGCCTCCCCCAAGGCCTCCCCGCGGGCCTGTCCCAGGGCCTCCCCGCGCGCCTGTCCGCGAGCCTCCCCGCGCGCCTCGTACTGTTCGGCGATTGTCGGCATCAGTCTCCTCCTCGCGCTCTCGCCCGCCGGCAGCATCTCCTCGAGCTGCTCCGCCGGGTTGTCGAACCTCTCCGCAAAATACCGCAGCGCCGCGGGGAACAGCAAGTCGCTGTCGGCGAGCGCCTGCACCGCCCGGAGGACGCGGCGCCCCTCGTCCAGCGGCAGCCGGCGCTGCCAGGTCCGCCGGAACAGAATGAAGGCCGCCTCGAGGCCCGGATCGCCCGTCGGCCACCGCTCCGGCGGAACCTCGCCCAAGTTGTACACCGTGTAGGGCAGCGTGGCGACCGTCCGCCGCTGCCCGGCGGTGAGCCCCGCCGGCAGGTCCCGCTCGACGGTCCAGCGGCGTTTCCCGTGGTACAGACCGGTGCATAAGTCCTGTCACACAAATCACGCTAGATTTCTAGCATTTTCAATAGCATACGGGGAAAGACCCCTGACACGACTTTTGCACGGATCAGTAGAACACCACCGGCATCACCGCGGCGTACGGGCTCCCGCCCCGCTTCTCCCGCAGCAGCCACTCCCAGATCGCGGCGATGTAGGTCAGCAGCTGCGGGGGCGTGTCCGCCGCCGGCGCGCTCTTGTGCTCGGCTAGCACATAGATCAGCACCCCCGCCCCATCCTCGAACTCCGCCTCCAGCAGCAGGTCCGCCTCCACGGCGCGCAGCTTCCGGGTGATGAAGCTCCTGTTCAGCAGCCGCATGGGCTGGCGGGACAGCAGCGCCGCGGACTCCGCGGGCAGGATCGCCCGGACCAGCCGCTCGGCGCGCGCGCTCCGGGAGGCGAGCGCCTGGAAAAGTGTGTCGTGCGGCTGGTGGATCGGCTGCTGCATGGGGCGTCTCTGCGGTTGTCCCGCGACGGCGGTCGCGGCTCCCCGATCATCGCATGCCTCCTGACGGCGCTTTCGCCAGGCCGCAGGCTGGGCGAGGGTGCCGGCCGCGTGCGCTGCGTCCAGCTCGGCCCACGGCGCTCTGCTCATCAGCGGCTGCCGCCGGGCAGGGGTGTTCCTCCCAGAGCCAGGCGAGCCCCGTGCCGAAGGGGTTCGGCTCCTCGCGGCCGAGGTAGCGGAGGCGCTCAGCGCCGCCCGGCACTGGCCGGGCGGGCCTGCGCACTACTGATCACGGCAAAAGTCGTGTCCCTGGAATCCCTGCGTCGATGGATCTGCTGGTTGGATTTGCTGCCCACGATGAGTATGACAAAAAAGATTCTGCTTCTTCCCACGCCTTCCTGCGGACCAGAAGTTCGAAGTCCGCAAAAACGTGGCCCGGCAGTTCCTCGGGGGCAAGTCGGTGGACCCGCTCAAGTCCTGCGGCCCTTGCTCCATACGCACGATCTAGCGCTGGATCCCACGCTTCCTCCTGGGAGGCCTGGAAAGTCTGCGGGATCGCAGAAGAACGGGACGACCGCGCCCAGGGACAGACCGGCACCTGGCTCGGATCCGCATCGGCGGCGGAGACCAAGACCCCGCTCAAGACCTATTCGAGTGCGCTGGGTGGACTGCGCAGCGAGTGCGCCAAGCCTTTTGGGGAAAGTTCGGCAGCGTCCTGAGCGGCTCCCCGGTGCGCCGGAGCCTGCGGCGGCTCGGACTCCCGCCGCAGCGCCCCCAGCGGCGCACCGCCCGGTACGAGCCCGCGGCTGTGCAGCGGTGGAAGGACGAAGAGTTCCCCCAGCTCCTTCGTCGTGCCCGGGAGTTGGGAGCCCTGATCGGCTGCGCCGCCGAGTCCGGCCTAGCTGCGCAGAGCGTGTCCGGGCGCACCGGGGGCCCGTGCGGGCAGACCCCCGTCGGGCGGGTGGCCGGCGGGCGCTTCCGCCTCCACCGGCTGGCGGCCAGCAGCCCGGAGGGCCAGCTCTAGGACACAGGGCGGGAAGGTCCTGCCGCGGCGGCGGTCTTCCGGGGGTTCCTCCAGCGGATCGCGGAGGAAGCGGATCGGAAGATTCTGTTGGTAGTCGATAGCTGCAGTATTCACCGGGCCCGGATCGTCCAGGAGTGGCTGCAAGCGAACCAAGCCGCGGTAGAGCTGTACTTTCAGCCGACCTACTCGCCGCAAGTCAATCCTGTGGAACTGCTATGGTCCTTGGTCCAGCGGCGGGTCCGTCGCGAGCTGAGCAAGACCGAAGGCCAGCTTCGCGACAACTTGGAAGCTGCTGGCCAGGCTTTGCAAAAAGCTCTGGAACAGGTGCGAGCCTTCTTGCGCGAGGCAGACTGCCAGTCTATTCTTGCCTGCATTCTGAGGACACGACTTTTGACGCGATTAGTAGTAATGCTACACCTTCGAACCCCGTGCCACGGGAAGCACGTGGGGTTGACGGTCGGTGTCTGCAGCACCGGCGTCTCGCCGCAATTGGTGATGACATACAGCCAGTAGCAGTCGAGGCAATCCTCGGCGACGCGGCGCTCGTTGGGCGTCAGGAGAATCTTGCCGACATCCCCGACGTACCGTCCCTGACCTCGCTCGTGTTCTGTCACGACGCGCATGGCCGTTACTTCGGTCGCCGGATCGGGCCGGTGGCGCGTCACTTCCGCCGCGCCGCGGTCGGGATGTGGCAGAGCTAGCACGCTGGTGATCCGCTCGACCGCCTGGAGCGTGAGCGCCCGCTGCCGCCCCAGCTCCTCACGGCGGCGGGCGCGGCGGGCCAGCAGCTCCGCATATCGCGCTTCGCCATCGCCAGATGGTCCTGCGCACCCTGGCGTCCCGCCTCCACATCGTTTGCGGCGCGTCCGATCTCCTCATCCGTCCGCAACAGCAGTTCGTGAAAGACAGCACCGCATGCTTCCAGGTGTGCTCGACCTCCGCGGGCCGTTCAGTACGCGTGTCTTCCAGAAACGGAATGCCGGGGAGAACCTGGGGAGGGCGGGGCCGGACGCCCGTCGGGCGCACGGCCAACGCACGGTTCCGCCTGCACAGGCTGGCCGCGAGCAGCCCCGCCGGCGGGGTCCAGGACACGCTGCCCGAGGGCCGGGCCACCGCAGGGGACTGCAAGTATATTCTTGCCTGAATTCTTGGGACTCGACTTTCGGCCCGGTCAATACTCAAGTGGATCCTTTCCTGGCAATGCTTGCCGAGTTTCTGCACAATTCTGGCGCATTGAGGATAGCCGCGGTGCGCCGCCAGCGCCACGTACTGACTTTGCGAAAAGTAAGTGCAGGTCTGGCCGTTTTCAACCTCTCAGCAGCTCCCCTGCGCCAACACACACATAAACTGGTCTATAGATGTTTTTTATCTGAGACATTTCCGCATGAAATCTCCCTGTGATTCCTGCTCTTGTCAATTCATGAAGTTTCCAACCTTTCGCGACTTCCGACGCATTCCCCATCGGTCCCGGCCCCCCTTAGGAAGCTGGTCGTGATTCAAGCTCGCCACGGCAAAGCCATCCATGCCCCGGCCCAGGAATTCGGCATCGGCATCCGCACAATCCGCACCTGACTTTGGCTCTATGCCTGCTATGGATTCCAGGCTCTCGGACATAAACCCAAACGGGACGCCCTCCCTGCCTCTCCCACGACCAAATGCAGATGATCCTCGAAACTCTGCGGGACAAATCCCCTGACCAGCTCCAGTTCGAGTTCGCCTCCCGGTCGCTGAAAATTATCCGGCCAGGGATCCTCGACCAGTTCCGGGTCAAACTGTCCCTGTCGACGGTGCGCAGGGTCCTGCGACGCCTCGGTCTCACCCTGCAGCGCCCTAAGTTCCGGGCCTACCGGCAGAACGCCGCCGCGGTGCGGACTGGGATCGCAGCAACCTACCCCGCCCTCGCCCAGCGCGCGCAGGAGCACGGAGCGCTGCTGCCCTTGGCCGACGAGGCCGGCAGAACCTCGCACTACCCCCGGGGCACTCCGTGGGGCCCCCTGGGCCAGACGCCCGTCATCCAGCAAACGGGGGAGCAGTTCCGGCTGCACAGGCTGTCCGCGATCAGCCCCTCGGGAGAAATTTATTACATGATCCATTCCAGAACCGCCACCGCAGACACGTTTCTAGATTCCCGGTTAATTTCCCGCAATGGCGGTTGGGGGGCCGTAGGGCTTGAGCGGAGAGCCCGGCGTACCCGGCGCGGGCCCCTCAGCCCGTCGCCGAGCGACTTGGGCACCCGCGCAGGCGCCTTGCGCCGGCCTGCACCCGCACCGTGGCCACTGCGCCCCCGGCTCCGGGCGCACGGATCCCCTCGCGGGCTCCGCGTCGGTCCCCTGCCGCTGGGCCCGGCTCCCTCCGGCTCCCCGCGTGCAGCAGCTAGTCCACCCACAGGTTGCTCTTGCTGCACAGCAGCCGCAGCCGCCGCGCGCTGCGCGTCAGCCGCCCCACGCTGCCCACGCAGTACCGGATCAGCGGCCGCAGCCCGGGCTGCCGCGCCGCGGCCGGCAGCGCCTGGTACTGCAGCAGCCGCAGCAGCAGCTTCGCGATCTGCCCGCCTAGGTAGAAACCCTGATTCGCCGCGTGCGAGCGGCACGGCGGATGATGCAAACCCAGGTCCGTCAGCGGCCCCTGGAACGCATTCTCCTGCCCCTGCTGGCCGCGGTGCCGCCGCACCAGCTCCGCCACCGAGCCGGTCGTGGCTCACCAGAATCACCGTGCACACCGGCTCCAGCAGCCGCTGCTCCCCGTCCCAGTCGCGCCGGATCACCACGTACACCTGCTCCTCCGGCCAGCGGGCCGGCCGGTACGCCACCACGATCGCCCGTTCCTTCCCCGCCGCGTCCAGAGGCTCCCACTGGTCCTCCCGCAACCCCATCGCGGCCGCCAGGCGCAGAATCGGGGCCTTTTGGCGCGGATCGGTCACGCTCACGGAATAGTCCCAACCCTTCCGTCGGCAGTAGCTCGCCACATCTTTGCAGGAGTACGCGCTGTCGGCCCGCAGCCCCACCGGCTGCCGCCCTGTCAGCCAGGGTGCCGCATCTCGGTCCAGCTGCTCCCGCCAATCCCCCCTCACGTCCGTGCCGCCCGCGTGCAGCCGGGCGCTGACCCACGCTGCCCCCACGAACACCGAGTGCAGCCAGGACTGCCTCTCGCCGTTGTAGCCGCGCCCGGCGTTCTCGAACAGCTGGCCTCCACCTCAATCCCCGTGCCGTCCACGCACACCGGGACGTACCCCCACCGCTGCCCGCACGCCTGCGCCCCCAGCGGCACCAGCCGCCGGCTGACCAGCCGCGCGCACTCCCGCAACCCCTCCAGGGCCGCCGCGTGCAGCCGCTGCAGGTCTGTGCCGAGCCGCCGGCTGGCGGGCCCGGCCCGCAGCCCGCACGTTTGCCGGGCGACGTCATCGGCCCCAGGGCGTCGACCGCGTGGAGGTGCCCCCCGCCGGCGCAGGCCGAGTAGATCAGCGCCAGCAGCATCTGCCCAGCGCTGCAACCGCGCCGGCGGCGCTGGAGGCGGACCGAGGCGGCCAGCTTCTCGGGCAGCCCGCGGAACCGGGCCAGCCGCGCCACCACGCCGAGCCCGGCCAGGCCCGTCAAGTCGTCGTCGCAGACGCCGTAAGCCAGGTGGGAGCGCTGTCGGGGGACAGGGGGCCTCCCAAAAAACAAGATGCATCCCCGGGGTGCAATCCGCGAACACCCCGAGGACCGTCTAAATCATTGCAGAAAAAAACGTTCCGGCTGGTGCCGGAATTTTTAACCGGGAATCAGGGACACGTTTGAAAAGTTCCTGCAGCACATTCCGGGCCAGACGGATGCTAGACCGATCTACGTGATAGTGGACCGCCACAGAATCCACACATCCAAGCATATACAAGCCTGGCAGGAGCGGATCGAGGCACCGGTGGAGATGCATCTATGGCCGGCGTACTCTCCGGCATGGAACCCTACGGAGCCAGTCCGGTCGGTCGTCCAGCGCTGGGAGGAGGCCCTGCAAGCCCTGGAGGCCGACCCCACCAAGGTGCAGGGGGTCTTTCGCGAGGCCGACTGCGCCTAGACTGTTTCTGGTTGTCCCTTGCAATGACTTATGGCAAAATCGGCAGTTTGCGGAAGCCCAAGCGGCGATGCGCTCGGACGAGCGCCTTCCAGCGCACCCCCTCCGGGGACGGCGCACCGCACATCGGCACCTCGCGCAGAACCGCATCCTCGTCAGCCACTGCCTGCCTGAACGCACATCCTCCCCCGCTTGCCCCCTCCCCGGCTGCTCAGCTCTCGATTATGCCTCCGCCCGACCACGGCATGGCCGTGGGGGCCCGCCCGGGCGGGCGGTAAGATGGCACACATGCAATGCGCCAAGTTCCAAAGCCCCGTTGGCGAGATCCGGATGCTGGCCGGGGAGCGGGGGCTGGCGGCGATCTACTTGCCGCCCCAGCGGGCGACGATCGAGGCTCGCCTCGCCCCTGCGGGCTTGCGGGGGGGCCACGGAAACGTGTCCCTCCTCCAGGCTGAGGCCTACCTCGCCTGCTATTTCGACGGCGACCTGAACTACGCCCCTGCAATCCGACTGGATGTGCGCGGCACGCCGTTCCAAACCGAGGTTTGGCGTGCGCTGACGGAGATTCCTCCGGCGCAGCCGATGACCTACCGGGACTTGGCGCACCGAGTTGGGCGACCCAGCGCCGTGCGTGCGGTCGCCGGGGCCGTGGCTCGCAATCCGTTATCGATCCTGATTCCCTGCCACCGCGTGATCGGCTCGGACGGTCGGCTCACCGGCTACGCCGGCGGCCTCCAGACGAAGCGGTACCTGCTCGACCACGAAAGGCGTCACGCACCCCCGGCCCCTTGAATCAGTGCAATCCGAGCCGCACCGCCGGATCAGGAAGAGCTGCGCTTCCGGCGGCGGGGAATCGTGCGCGCTCCGACCTGCAGCAAGAGCCTAGCGGGTCCTGAGTATAGTATTACCGCCGATGCGCCTCTTCTTCCTGTTGCTGAGCATCGCGGCGGCGCTCGCCGCGATCCCGACCCCCCAGGAGCACTTCGGGCACGAGATGGGCGAGGACCGCCGGCTGGTCCCATGGCAAGGCGTGGTCGACTATTTCCGCAAGCTCGAGGCGGCGAGCCCGTCGCTGCAGGTTGCGGAGCTCGGCCCCACCACCGAAGGACGCCCGCTGATCGCCGTGACCATCGCCGATGCGCAGACAATCTCCGACCTCGACCGGTTTCGCGCCATCCAGGCTGGGCTGGCCGATCCGCGCGCAACGCCACCGGACGCCGCCGCCCAACTCGTCCTCGAGGGCAAGCCGGTCGTTCTCATCACCTGCTCGATCCACTCGAACGAGGTGGCTTCGACCCTCGCAGCCGTGCAGTTTGCCCATGACTTGCTGACCAAGGACACTCCGCGCCACCGGGCGATCCTGCAGAACACGATCCTGCTGCTGGTGCCCTCGCTCAACCCCGACGGCGTGGACAAGGTCCGCAGCTGGTACCGCCGCTGGCTGGGCGGCCCCTACGAGGGGGCGCCGATGACGGAGCTCTATCACAAATATGTCGGGCACGACAACAACCGCGACTGGTACATCTTCACCCAGCAGGAAACGCGGTTGGTCGTCGAGCAGCTCCACAACGCCTGGCACCCGCAGGTCGTCTACGACGTGCATCAGATGCGCACCGACGGGCCCCGCATTTTCGTGCCTCCGTGGGTCGACCCGATCGACGCGAACATTGATCCGCTGATTGTGCAGCAAGTCAACGCCTTCGGCACGGCGATGGCGGTGGACTTGACTGCTTCGGGCAAGCGGGGCGTGCTGGTCCACGGCATTTACGACTACTTCTCGCCGTCGCGCCACTACCAGAGCTATCACGGGGGGCTGCGGCTGCTCAGCGAGTCAGCCAGCGCCAACTTCGCCACGCCGGTGTTCCTGACCCCCGAGCAGCTAGACCGCAAGACGGCGCACTACGATGTGCAGTCCCGCAGCTGGAACTTTGTGGAGCCCTGGGAGGGCGGGGAATGGCGCCTGCGCGACATCGTGGACAATCAGCTGATCACCTTCGAATCGGTCCTCTACTCAGCAGCCCTGCGCCGCCAGGACTTGCTCCGGAACTTCTACCGGATCGGCCAGCGCGTGATCCAGCGCGGTCGGGGGCATTTTTTCGTGATTCCCCGCGAGCAGCACGACCCGAATGCTGCCACGCACCTGCTCCAGACCCTGCGCTTCGGGCAGGTCGATATAGAGCGGTTTGAGCACGCGGGCGAACTGGGGGGAGAGCGCGTCGCAGCGGGAGACTTTCTGGTGCGCCTGGATCAGCCGTACGGTGCATTCGCCAAAACTCTCTTGGAACTGCAGGACTACCCGGACTTGCGAACCGTTCCTGGCGCTCCTCCGCACCAGCCGTACGATGCGACTGCGCATTCGCTGCCCCTGCTGATGGGCGTCCGCGCCTTCGCAGTGCAGGGGGAGGTCGACACGCCGACTAGGCTGGAGCCCCACCCGGAAGTTGCGACGAGCCGCGTCGCGGACGCCGCCCAGCTTGAACTCTCGCCGCGCTTCAGCGCCGCCTGGGCCGCGGTGAGTCGCTTGCTGGGGTCGGGGGTGGCCGTGCATCGCAACCAGCTGGACGGTGCCTTTTTAGTTGAGGCCGATGCGCAGTTGCGCCAGCGCCTACAGCGCTTGGCCGAGGAACTGAAGGTCGCTTTCGAGGCCAGCCCTCAGTTCGCGGCAGACCACCCGCGGTTGACACTTCCACGCGTGGCAATCTACGCGGGCCACGTCCCGAGCATGGACGAGGGCTGGACCCGCTGGCTGCTCGACCGGTTCGAGTTCCCGTACGACTCCGTCGGCGACGCAGAGGTACGCCGTGGCCTGTCCGGGCACTACGACGCCTTGATCCTCCCGGACGCGCTGCCGGCTGTGCTGGACGCTGGGTTCGAAGGCGCGCCCAGAGGCGACGACAAGCCCGTGCCGCCTGCGTACCGCGGGGCGCTGGGCCAGGCCGGGGCCGAAGCCCTGAAGCAGTTCGCCGGTTCAGGCGGCACCATTCTCGCGTTCAATCGTGCCGCCCGGTACGCTGCCGACAAGCTCGGTTTGCCTGTCGAGGACATGCTTGATGGCATTTCCCGGAAGCGCTTCTACGGCCCGGGGACTCTGGTCAACGTCGCGGTCGATCCGAGGCACCCGCTCTGCTTCGGCATGCGTTCTGCGGAGGCGGTGTGGTTCCAGTTTGGCCCCGCCTTCCGGGTGCGCCGCCAGGCGACGGCCAGCGTACACCAGCCCTTGCGGTATCCGGCGCGGGGCCTGCTGGCGTCCGGCTGGTTGATCGGGCCGGGGTACTTGGCAAACCGCGCGGCGGTGGCCGATGTGCGGGTCGGGCGCGGCCGCGTGATCTTGTTCGGGATCCGGCCGCAGTACCGGGGCCAGTCCTACGCAACCTTCAAAATGGTATTCAACGGCCTGTTCTTGTAGCGCACCGCCGGTTCCGCGTGAACTACTACAACTACTTCACCGAAGCCGAGGATCATTTCCGGCAAGCCCGTAACAGCGGCATGTTCCTGTTCTCGCCGCTCGACTGGGCCTTGCTCGAGGCCTGGAAGGATGCTGGCGTGCCGCTAGAGGCTGTCCTGCGGGGCATCGACCGCGCTTTTGCCAAGTACCATTCCCGGAAGCGGAGGTATTCCCAGGTGAATTCGCTGGCGTACTGCGCCCAAGAGGTGCTCGGCGCGGCGCGGGAGTCCGCCCGCGTGGCCGCGATGTCCGTCCCGGTACCGGAACCCTCCTTCCCGCCCGCAGAACTGGCTAGCTTCTTGCAGGCGCGCGCTCGCGAGCTCCGCGGTTTGGCGGCGGGAGGATCGGCGGCCTCAGCCGTCTTCAACCAAACGGCGACGACGCTGGAGGAGCTGGCGGCGCAAGCGGGGGCGGAGGATTTGGCGGACCTGGAGGCCGTGGAGCAGCGGCTGGCCGTGCTGGAGGATCGTGTGCATGCGGTCGCGATGAGCGCCCTGAGCGAGGAGCAGCTACTGGCCATGCGCCAGGAGTTCGACCGGCAACTGCGAGCCTATCGCCGCAAAATGACGGCCGAGCAACTCGCCACGCTGGAGCAGCGCTTTCTGCGCCGCAGGTGCCTGGAAGAGCTGGGCCTGTCCCGCCTCAGCCTCTTCTACGCTTTTTAGGCCCGCGGCGCTCCATGCGGCCCTGGGCCGCCGCGCCGCCTGATAATGAGATCTGTGATTCACGACCTCGTCCTCTACAACGGCGAAATCGTTCGCGCCGATCGAGCTATCCTGCGTCCCGGCCAAGTCGGTCTCATGACCGGGTGGGGAGTCTTCACCACCTTGCGCCTCTACGAGGGCATTCCCTTTGCGTTCGAGCGCCACTGGGACCGGCTGGAGCGGGACGCCGCGCTGCTCCATGTCGCGATGCCGCCGAGCCGCGCCGAGCTGCGGGCCCAGCTCATTGAGCTGGCCCGGCGCAACGGCTGTCCAGAGGCCAAGCTTCGTCTCAACATCGTGCGCAGCAGGGGAGGTCTGTTTGAAGGGCCCGGCACGGGCCGCGACTCCGATGTCCTCGCCGTGACCGCCGGCTTGACCGCACGTTCCGCGACTGCGGCTCTGGGGCTGCAGGAGAACGGCCGCCACGTGGCCTCTCCCTTCGCGGGCACCAAGACGCTGTCCTGGGCCCACAATCTGACGCTGTTCGAGAACGCCCACCGGAACGGCTACGACGACATGGTGCTGCTCAACGAGCGCGGCGAGGTCTCCGAATGCACCTCCGCCAACATCTTCGCGGTCCTCGGGGGCGTCACCTGCACGCCGCCGTTGACCAGCGGGCCGCTGCCCGGCGTGACCCGCCTCGTGATGCTCCGCGAGCTGGGTGAGCGCATTGAAGAGCGCGTGCTGCTCCCAGACGATCTGTACGGCGCCGAAGAGGTCTTCATCACTTCTTCGACGCGCGAGCTGATGCCGGTCGCGAGGATCCGCGAGCGGACCCTGCAGGGGGCCGCAACCGGCTGGCGCACGATGCTGCGGTTTCGCGCCGGCCTGCGCCGCTACATCGCCGACTACACTCGAGCAGCCCGCAGCGCCTAGTCGGGCATCAGGTCATGCTTGGCCAGGAAGCCCCGGATGACCCTGTCGATCGTCGCGACCTGGTCGCGGGAGAATCCGCCGTGGCCGCCGCCCGGGATCGTGAGCAGTTCGTTCTCCGCTCCGACTTGGCCGAGGCGCAGGTGCAAATCCACAGCGTGGGAGTAGGGGACGATCCGGTCCGCGTCGCCGTGGATGGTGAGGATGGGCGGCAGTTCCGCCCGGACATGGTGGATGGGCGAGACGGAGTCTGCGATCTCCTGGCGGCCCCGCTGGCTGCCCAGCCACCTGACGGCGTAGCTCTGTTCGTTGGGCTTGCCGGCCATCAGGTCCGCCACATCGGTGATGCCGTAGTAGTTGATGATGGCCGCTACCGCGGGTTCGAGGTTCGAGATGCACTCGGCGTCGAAGCCGGCCTCGGTGGTGAGCATGCCGGTCGTCAGCGACAGGTGGCCGCCGGCCGAGCGGCCGGTCACGATCAGGCGCGCCGGGTCGAAGCCGTAGGTCTCGGCGTTCCGCACCACCCAGCGCAGGGCGCAGCGGCAGTCTTCGACTGCAGCGGGTGCCCGGGCTACCCGTCCGAGACGGTATTCGACGTTGACCACGTTGAAGCCCATCTCCAGATAGGGCGCGACCCGGAGCAGGCTCGCTTCCTTGGAGCCGCCGACCCAGCCGCCGCCGTGGATGTAGATGACGGTGGGTCGGGGCGTTTCCCGGTCCCGGTTGGCGTACACGTCGAGCCGCTGCTCGGCTCCGCTAGCGGTTTTGTAGACGACATTGGGGGTGACGCGGTACTCGTTGCCGACCCACGCGGCAAAGCCCGCGGACTCGCCGGCGAAAGCCCCGTCGGCTAGGGCGACAAGCAGCACGGGGAGGATGATGCGATGCATAGAACAACTCCTGGGGGCGGTCCCGGCGCGGGATGCTAGGGTAGCGCTTTGGAGCCTGGGGACCTGATCCTGCACCTGCGGAAGGGCGGCCAGCCGGAGGCCGGCTACCTTTTCCTCGGTGCGGAACCATTCTATCGGAACCGTTGCGCCAAAGCCCTCCGGGAAGCCGTTCTGGGGGCCGACCCCGACCCGAGCGCACTCGTCGAAGTCGACCTGAGGGAACGGTCGCTTGATGCGCTCGTTGAGGAGGCGCGGACGCAGTCCCTGTTCTCTGCCGTCAAGCTGGTCGTCGGGCGCAACGCGGAGCAGGCCCTGCCCAGGACGAAGGGTAAGACCGCCCAGGGGGCTGCCCAGCACCTGCGGGACTATTTCGAGGCACCGGTGCCGGGCACAGTGGTCATCCTCGAGGCGGTCCGCTACGACTCTCAGGACCGTGAGGAGAAGCAAAAGCTCCAGCGGGTCGGCAAGTTCTTCGCGGATGTGCCCGTGCGCATTGATCTGCAGGCTCTGAGCGTCCAACGGGCCCAGTTCGTCGGCAGGACCCTGGCCAAGCGGATGGGGCTGGCGATCCCGGAGCCGATTCTGGCCGACCTAGTCGAGATGCTGGGTGCCGATGCGTTCCGCATCGAGAATGAGTTGGAGAAGCTGGCGCTGTACGCCGGTCAGGAACGCCCTGTCTCGCACGAAGACCTTGAGGCACTGGTGCCGGAGGCGAAGCAGAGCGGAGTGTTCGAGTTCTCGCAGGCGCTGGCGGCCCGCGACCGCACGCGGGCGATGGATCTGCTCGGGACGATGGCGAAGGCCGGGGTGTACTGGCCGCTGCAGCTGAACCTGATCGCGGGACTGTTCCGGCAGGCATTGGCGGCCAAGGAACTCGGGTTGCGCGATGCCCGGCAGATCGGGGCCCAACTGGGGTCTCGGGGCATCCGGATCTGGCCCGCCCGAGCGCGCCAAGTCGAAGGGATCGTCGCGAAGTTCGGGGTCGACGAGCTGCGGTCGGCCTTAGTCGCTCTCTTTGAGGCTGACCGGGGCCTGCGCACGCCGCGGCCGGACGACAGGCTCGTCGTGGAGATGCTCGTGATGAAGCTGACCCGCTGAAGCCCTGAAGCCGCTACGCGGCGGCGTTGACCTTGTTGGCTGCGATGTGGAGGGAATGCTTGATGCGGTTGGCCTTGTTGCGATGCAACACTCCCTTTTGGACGGATCTGTCGACTAGACTCATGGTGGAGCGGAGCAACTGCTCGACTTCTTCCTTGCTGTTGGCGGCGACTGCACTGCGGAAGGACTTGAGCTTGGTGCGCAGCCGGCTCCGCCCGGCCTTGTTGCGCTCGTAGCGCCGTGCGGTTTGGCGGATCCGCTTCAGGGCTGACTTGTGGTTGGCCATGCGATTGTCCCCCCCTAGAATAGCGGGCGAGGCGGGCGGTGTCAATGCGGGCGCACCCGCACGAGCCGGAGGCGCGGCGGAAGGGGCGGGCGCGATCCAACGCAGGTGGCGGGACTGGAACTGGACGGACTACTTGCGATCAGGTGCGATAGGCGGCACGCAGGAGCCGGTCGTTGGGGGCATCAAGCCGATGCGTGGGCACCGGGACGGAATCCGGGACTCCTGGGCCGCCGGGCAGTCTTCTGCGCCGCCACAGGATGTCCCGGATTCGACAGGGATGTCGCCGGCCGCGGTGGGCGGTGGAAATCATCCCGGCTCGCCCTCGGCGCGGGCCGCCGCCTGCGCGAAGGCCTAGGGGAGATCAGCGCTCAAAGGCTGACGGCGGTCGAGCACACAAGATCCGCACTCCACAAGGCCGAATCCGCGCTACCCGCCCAGAACAGCGGCTCGCCAGCTCGGAAAATTCACCAAGAAAGGTGCAAAGGGGCCGCTTTCAGTGGCATAATGAGTGTGAAATCAGTTGCTTAGGGCACACGAACAGGAAGCAGTCTGGCAAATCCAGGGTGCGGGCGGGCAGCTTGAGTTGCAAGCTTTGGGACGGCGGGTGGTTACGGGTCGGATCGCTGGCGGCCGGATCAGCTCCGCCGCGGGCGGCCTGCTGCACGAGGTCGGCCAGCGCCTCGGGCCGACCTCCCGGATCGTAAGATGCTGCGTCGACCACCGCCATCCGGCGAGCGTGGAGCACAGCGTCGAGGCCCTGGCGGCGCAGCGTATGGACGCCCTCGTGCTGGGCTGCGAAGACCTCCGCGACCAGGCTGCACTGCGTTACGCTGCAGGGTTGCCGCTCCTGGCGGGCCAGCGCGATCCGCCGGGTGGAGAGCGGGTTCATGCCCGCTGAGCCAGCTCGAGCTTGGCGCTGCGGTGCCCACAGGAGGGGCCGCCGCAGCGGCAGGGAGCAGCAGCGGGAATGCCCCTTCCTGTGCCGTAGAGGGTCCCAGACGCGCCCACGGCGCTCTGGACAGGGGGTTTATCCCGTCCAGGGGCCGCAACGCGCTTTGAGCGCGAAATCCAGCCCTGACGGGCAGAGCGCCCGGAAAAACCGCCCCCAAGATGCCCGCCACGGCCTCCGCGGGAACCGCGACCGACTTGGGTACCCCCGGATCCGCGGCCGCGCCCGGCTGGCGGAGACAGCGCCGAGCGCTAGGATCGTACGATGCCTAACCATCCGCCGCCCGTCGATCCCGACGACCAGCCCGTCTTCGAGGCGCTGCTGGCCGCCGGCGTCGAGCCCGGACTGGCCTATACTGCACTGCAGAGTATCCGCTACATGGCCGCCGCCAACCTCATCGCCCGCTTCGAGTCCAAGCTGGATGCCCAGAAGGTCCTGCTCGAGTCCAAGCTCGACGCCCAAGCCACCCAGTTGAAGATGCTCATGTGGATGATCGGGGCCGCCGTCGCGATCCTCGGCATCCTCGTCCGCATCTGGGGCTAGCCCCGGCGGGACCCCAGCGGCCAGCAGCGCCTCGATGACGGCCGATCATCGGGATCGACGGGTGGCGGCTGGTCAGGCATCGGCAGTCTCCGCGGTCGCTTACCGATCGCGTCAAAAGTCGTGTCATCGAAATGCAGGCAAGAATAGACTGGCAGTCTGCCTCTCGAAAGAAGGCTCGCACCTGTTCCAGAGCTTTTTGCAAAGACTGGAAAGCAGCTTCCAGGTTGTCGCGAAGCTGTGCTTCGGTCTGGCTCAGCTCGCGACCGACCCGACGCTTGACCAAGGCTCCTAGCAGTTCCGCAGGATTGACTTGCGGCGAGTAGGTCGGCTGAAAGTACAGCTCTACCGCGGCTTGGTTCGCTTCCAGCCACTCCCGGATTGTCCGGGCGCGGTGCATCCTGCAATTGTCCACCGCCAACAGAATCTTCCGATCCGCTTCCTCCGCGATCCGCTTGAGAAACTTCCGGAAGACCTCCGCCGTGGCAGGACCTTCCCGCACGGTGTAATAGAGCTGGCCCTCCGGGCCGATGGCCGCCAGCAGGTTGAGGCGGAAACGCCCGCTAGTCTAGGCGCAGTCGGCCTCGCGGAAGAACCCTGGCACCTTGGCGGGGTCGGCCTCCAGGGCTGGCAGACCCTGCACTGGGGGCGCTGCGGGGTGCTGCCGAGGCGTCGCAGGACCCTGCGCACCGTCGCCAGGGACAGCTTGACTGGGAACTGGTCGAGGGTCCATGGCCGGACAATTTTCAGCGACCGGCAGGCGAACTCGCACTGGAGTGGTCGGGGGATTTGGCCCGCAGAGTTGCGAGGATCATCTGCATTGGGTCGTGGGAGAGGCAGGGAGGGCGTCCCGGTTGAGGTTGCTGTCCGAGAGCCTGGAATCCACAGCAGGCCTAGAGCCGAAGCCAGGTGCGGATTGTGCGGATGCCGAATTCCTTGGCCGGGGCATGGAGAGCTTGGCCGCGGCGGGCTTGGATCGCGACCAGCTTCCTCAGGGGAGGTTGGGACCGATGGGGAATGCGTCGGAAGTCGCGCAAGGTGGGGAAGCTCATGTAAGAGCAGGAATCACAGGCGGATTCCATGCGGCAATGTCTCAGATAACAAACATCTATAGACCAGTTTATGTGTGTGTTGGCGAGGGGGAGCTGCTGAGAGGTTGAAAACGGCCAGACCTGCAATTACTAATTTTGCCAAAAGTAATTGCAAGTAACCCACCAATAGAATCAATGGCTTGCGGAGCCTTTTCGTGCAATCACTTATGAAAACAGCAGTAACGGTGCCGTCGAGGGTCAGTCCGGGTGTCAGACTGTACTTGAGGTCTAGCCCCCCTGTCAGCTTGTGCTCATTGCGACCTTCGGCGCGACGCAGGTCCTGGGACAGCCCGCCGATCAGGTACAGCAGGAGCTTCAGATTGCGGTGGCGCTTCGTCTCTAGCCCGTCTAGGGACCCGGCCAACTCGATCTGCGAGAACTGAAAGGCCCGCGACACAGGTGACCAGCAGGAGAGTTCGTTTCGGCGGCGAATGTTGCGGGAGATGTTGAGATCCCAGGTCTGGTCGGTGCCCGGGCGGTAGCGCAGTGTGCTGAAGGGGATGACGATCTCGCTCTCCCAGCGCCGCGTGCGGTCACCTGCGAGCGCACTCTCCAAACGCCATCCCAATTGAGGTTGAATGCAGCCGCACCGGCGCGCTGGGCCCCCCGCCGCCTGCACCTCCAGCCCTTGCTGGTCCGCCCCCTGAGCCCCGAGTCTGGCCCGCCTTGGTTACCTGCGCGTCGAACTCAATGCCGGTAGGGCTGGTGCCAAAGACGAAGGCGTTCTGACCGTCGTTGTAGGCGTCGATCAACAGCTGGATGGAGTCGGTGTCGTCGAGAGTGCCGTCGCGCCGGTTCTGCGTGACAACGATGTTCTCCGGCTCCCGGTCGAAGCAGATGATGCCGAAGTATAGGTTCCGGTCGTCGAAGTCGACGCGAACTTCGGTGCGCTCGGTGGACGGGGCATCTTCTTCAGGGCTCTGTTGGATGAAGGCAGTCGCCGGCTTGATGCCCTTCCCAAATGCCTCGTTGACGAGGCCGTCGAGTTCCGGGGCGACCTCGATCCGGACCGCTTGGACGGATGGGGCACCGAGGACTGGCCCCCCTGCGAAGGCGGCGACCAGCGGCACGAGGCAAAGGAACCCTAGCCGGAGGAAGCGGCGGAACATTGGCTCGGCCCACTAGACCGATTCTCCATGGTGACATATCCATCGTGAGCCACCCTTCGCAAACGAATCCCTGCTGGTGAGGGCCAGCCGATCCCGGCGGGACAGGGGGTTAGTGAGACGTAGGGATGACCGGCATCGTTGCACAGCCTGACCGCCCCGTGTTCTGCCGACCTAGAACTTCCAGTCCTCGGCCTCCATGAAGCCTTCAAGCGAAATGCATGGGATATCGAAATATCGACAAATATCCGGGATCTTAGCGCCGGTCTTGGTCGCCTTCTCCAGAGTGACAACTGTACCGTGTGTCGCGTGTGCCTGAGCGATGACAAAAGGATCTGCATTCATGCCGCCTGCCCGCAGTTTCTTTTCTTCGATGATATGCCGGAAATGCTGATTAGAAAAAATTTGGCGAACAAAGTCAGCCTCTGCGGCAGTCGGGGTGGTAAAGAAGTTCGGAAATCTCTCAATCCATTGACCGGTGAGACTAGGCTCAAAGAACTCCTGTAGCTCGCGTCGCACCTCGCGAGTTGATAGGATTGTCTTGGATTGTACCAGTTTCTCAAACCGTTTCCATAGAGTCGGAAAACGTCCTCGATAGTAATTCCTGAACAGTACAGACAAGGGAGATGTATCGAAAGTGTAGATCATGGCCTTCCACCTTGGAAATAAACTTCCAATTTACCTAGATTGCTTGGCTTGACGTTCAGGTAGCTTGCCAGCTTCGATTCATCGATTTGATTCCGATAGTATTTTTTCCATGCGATTTCCATGAACTCGCGTCCGAGATAGCTCACGATCGTCCTATAGTAGTCTCCACCGTCGGTCTGTCGCTGGCGTTTCTGATTCTTCCATTTTTTGGCTGAAGTTTCATACTTCTCACGGGAGATGTAGTCCATATCAAAAAACCTCCTGTAGATCATTTCTCTGCTCACATGAAACCGGTCAGCAAGCCGGGATGCCGTTGCCTCCGAGATGCTGCTAGTGCCGAGTTGCCTGGTGAATTCAGATTGAGGGACAAGGAAGTTCGAAGCGAATTTGTTGCACATTTCTTCGATCCTCTTGGCATCAGATGTGTGCGATAATTGACTGTTTTTGAATGCTGTGTCCTGTTCGATCGAATCGATTCCGCTCGTACGAAACAAAAGATGTGCAAGTTCGTGGAAAAGCGTGAACACTTGTCGCGTCTTGGAACATGAATTGTTCACATAGATCAATGGAAATGATTGGTCATAGAGGCAAAATCCACTGTATTTATCATCTCGAAAAGCATCTTTGAATACATAGATACTCGCCTTGAAAAATAATTGCCTCCAGCTCTCAAAAGCCTCGCTGATATCCTTCCATCCCAGCTGCTCTTCAATCGATATACCGAGTTCCCAACGCACTTCCTGTGCCAGCTTCTCAATTGGTTCGGAAGGAGTCGACTCGAATCGAGAGAGTATGGGATGCTCGCTACTAACATCATCAGACATGAGTTCGGCTAGATCAAGTTGGATCCCCTTTGCTTTGCGCAAAAGCAGCCGAATCCGGCTTGGTAGGGATTGGAATTGCTCATTGGGAATCGTACGGAATGACTGGGCAATTGGCGGTAGGTCGGGTGGCTTCGGGAAGAAGAAGACAGCTACGGGAACCTTGAATTTGTCTGCCATGCGCTCGAGTTGAGAGTACGTAGGACGTGCTGTACCCGCTTCCCACTTGGTGATCGCCGAAAACTGGCGACGAGCGTCTTGGAGCGAGATTCCCGCTTCCTCACGGGCCCAAGTAATAACGGACGCCGTCACGGGCATCGGCTCGCCTTTCATCGCAATTCTCTCCGAAGCGTCAGTCCGCCGACTGAGGCCCACAACGCGGCCGAGTTGCCGCCCACGACGCATGAGCCACTACCCAAGCCAAGTGTACAACGCAATGCTCAGTATCAGTGTAGCTTGCAATGGATCCTCCTCGCAAGCCTGCTTAGTCCTGTCCCTACCCGGCCACTGTTTCCGATCTTGGTACGCGGTTCGTCCGGATTGATCTGAGCTGGACGGGCGGATGCTGCGCAACGAGTCGATTCCCCGGCTGCATCAGGTTTGCATGCTGCGCCAGTTCAGAAATGGGGTGTGCCGTGCAACTGCACCGCCCCCCAGCAGGTGCGAATGCCGCCCAGGAGCAGTCGTTCTACCCGGTCGCAGTCATAGACCGCGCAGTACTGCGGGGTGTGGAGGCGAGCCCGTCGGCTAGGTCCTTCCGAGGGGTCGCCGTGGTTTCAGCTGCTTGCCGTGAAGCATCCAGGGAATGGGGCAAGGTCGCGAATCGGCTGTCCCACAGTGGATGCCGGCAACATCACCCGCAGATGTGTGTGTCTACCGACTATGAACTCTTCTGGGCCGCAGAATTGGCACAGACCGATGCCAAAGAAGCCCGTTGGCCAGGGGTATGCCTCCTTGTGCGCTGGACGGCTTGTGTATACTGGGTTCAGATGCATGTCCTAGGTTTCTTTCGCTACGCCGGGAACCCATTCGGGTCTATGCACGGTCGGGAAACATAACCGATTTCAATGGAACTTGACGCCAGCCACTTGGCTATCGATTGCGGAGACAGACCAATGACCAGGGATTGGAATAACGTAGATTTTCTGCGCTTCATTGGTGACCCATATCAGGACCATGCCCTCGATGTCAATATGCTCAAGGAAATACTTCAATTCCAGAAGCTCATTACAGAGACAGCGAAATCGGCCTGAAGACTACGTAATCGGAATCAGAGTAGACTGCCACAAGGCTTTGAAGAGCAAACCGCGATTCGCTTCAGAAGTATAGAGAAGGGAAGTTCAAGAGTGCCGATACAGGTGCGCATACGAAACTATTTCTAAGGAAACCTGTTCGTGAATGAATCCCAAGATGTGGACGAAATAGTGGAGACAATCAACATTGCATATGAGACCTATATCAGCGAGAAAATCCTGACTCTTGCCCGAGCACTGTCCTCGACAGCTAATCCTGGATTTTGCTTGTCTGAGTGACAACGTGATGGATAGAGACGGGCTTGAACTCGTTACTAAAGACTCCCCCATGATCCCGATCACAAAGGAAAGCGCCCGAAGTTCCGGGCCTATCAGTCGAACGCCGACGCGGTGCGACTGGGATCGCAGCAACCTACCCCGCCCTCGCCCAGGCCAGGCGTGCGGATTCGTTACGCGAGGATCGGCCGCACGACTTTCCCGCCCACATCTGTCAAGCGGAAGTCGCGACCTTGGAAGCGGTAGGTGAGCTTGGTGTGGTCGATACCCAGCACGTGCAGTATCGTGGCGTGGAGGTCATGCACATGGACTATGTCCTCGACCGCGTCATAGCCCAGCTCGTCCGTGCTG
>CBDBZZ010000034.1:0-129957 GCA_965213745.1 Bryobacterales bacterium
CTAGGCAACGGCGGGCCGGGCTGACGCCGACAGGTCCATTCGACCGGGAGGATCCGTACATTTGCGCCGATTCGCGAGCGGGGGAGTAGCGCCGTCGGCTCGCGACGATCCCAGAGAAGTCCAGGAGTCTCTGTTGATTCATCCTCTCTTCGGGGCGCGTCCGCAGCGCAGCGAAGGCCCCTGCCGCCTAGGCTGCGGTGAGGGGCGGAGCGCAGTCCGGCCCGTGCGCCGCGCTCGGAGGCCGTTGCCGGAACCTCCAGCGGCCTTCCGAGCGGGAATTCGCACACGAACCGCGCAGGCACTGCCGTCCTGCCTCCGGGCTGCCCGCGCTTCCGGGCCCGCTGACTGCTCCCGCGGCCGCGTCTCCAGGCCCGAGGCGGCCGCCCAGTGCTTGACGAACGCCGCGCAGCCCTTCTGGCCTGAAGTGGGCTTCGAAGTAGGCTGTGGGGCGATCGGCGCGGTATCTTCCCATCCTGCGGTGATTTCGTGCCCTGGTTCCCGAACTGCGGCCGCAGGTTCTCGAGTCTTGCTGTGCGCCGCCGCATTGCCGGTGCTTCCGTCGGTTTGCCGGCTCCTTCGAGGCGGACACGGTGCGCCAGGCTAGGTATGCTTAGGCGAGTTCCCTCAGTTCCAGGTGAAGCCCATGTGCCGCTTTCGCATGCCCTTGATTTCCGCCTGCCTTCTCGGGCTGGCGTCGTGTGCAGGCCCGGGCCAGGAACCTGCGCCGACCGAGCGAGGCCCTCGCACCCAGCCGGGTACCGCCATGGGCCTATACGCGCCTGCGCAGCACGACCTCTACGACGGCCACTTCATCATTTCCGGCGCACGCATCTACCAAGTTGGCACGTTGAACGACCAGAGCCCGTGGGACCACATGGGCAACGACGGCAGCAACCTGCGGCCGGTGGGGGGCACGGTGGAGTTCGATGTAGACGAGATCGCCAACACGGGCACGTTCCGAGCCGACCTAGAGCTGCCCGAGGGAAGCTACGTGATCGAGCTCGAAGAGTTCAAGGAGTTTTCTCCGTGCCAGGATGGAGGCATTGCAGCCTGGCTGTTCGAGCACGGTGACTCCGGCTGCGGCGACGCCAATTGGCCCAAGAGCATTCTCTTTATTGCAGGCTGGGGCGTCGGGTCGGCCGCGCTGAACGGCGAGCCTCTCTACGAAGACTACGAAATCCACTTCATGGTCACGCAGGGCATGCGGGACCGGAACCTCGTCGCGCACTACCCGCTCGAGGGCAAGCGTTCCGAGGCGGGTGCCGTCAATCCGGCGCTGCAGCAGTTGGATTTTTACATCCGCAGCCCCGAGATCAACGACGCCAACCACCCTAATCGCGAGGTGTTCGATCACTTCTTCGCCATGGAAGTGACCTGGAAGTAGCTGTGTCGTAGCGGATCAGGCGTTGCGGCCCTCCGCTGCCGCGGCTGTTGGTGCGTGGGACCGCACTTTGCATAGGTTGACCGGAGCAAAGGATTGGTTCCCGCAACCCGCCGCCCAGGGGGGGCAGCCGAGAGCCCGGTTCGCGTTACTAATTTTGCCAAAAGTAACTGCAGGTCTGGCCGTTTTCAACCTCTCAGCAGCTCCCCGCGCCAACACACACATAAACTGGCCTATAGATGCTTTGTATCTGAGACATTGCCGCATGGAATCCCCCTGTGATTCCTGCTCTTATCAATTCATGAAGTTTCCAACCTTGCGCGACTTCCGACGCATTCCCCATCGGTCCCGGCCCCCCATTAGGAAGCTGGTCGCGATCCAAGCCCGCCACGGCCAAGCTCTCCGAGGCCTGGCCCAGGAATTCGGCATCCGCACCTGGCTCTGGCTCTAGGCCTGCTATGGATTCCAGGCTCTCGGACATAAACCCAAACCGGGACGCCCTCCCTGCCTCTCCCAAGACCCAATGCAGATGATCCTCGCAACCCTGCGGGACAAATCCCCCGACCAGCTCCGGCTCGAGTTCGCCTACCGGTCGCTGCAAATTGTCCGGCCAGGGACCCTCGACCAGTTCCCAGTCCAGCTGTCCCTGGCGACGGTGCGCAGGGTCCTGCGACGCCTCGGTCTCACTCCGCAGCGCCCTCAGTTCCGGTCCTACCAGCAGCACGCCGCCGCGGTGCGGACTGGGATCGCAGCCGCCTAGCCCGCCCTCGCCCAGCGTGCGCAGGAGCAGGGAGCGCTGCTGCTTATGCAGTTGTCCGCGAGGAGATGGATACTGATCGCGTCAAAAATCGTGTCCTCAGAATTCAGGCAAGAATATACTTGCAGTCTGCCTCTCGAAAGACGGCTCGCATCTGTTCCGGAGATCCTTGCAAAGACTGGAAAGCAGCTTCCAGGTTGTTGCGAAGCTGTGCTTCGGTTTTGCTCAGCTGGTGACCGACCCGACGCTGGACCAAGGCCCATAGCAGTTCCACAAGATTGACTTGCTACGAGTAGGTCAGCTGAAAATACAGCTCTATTGCGGCTTGGTTCGTCGCCAGCCACTTCTGGATTGTCCGTGCTTGGTGAATCCTGCGATTGTCGACCACCAATAGAATCTTCCGGTCTGCTTCCTCCGCGATCTGCTTGAGGAACTCCCGGAAGACCTCCGCCGTGACAGGGCTTCCCGCACCCTGTCCTAGAGCCGGCCCTCCGGGCTGCTGGCCGTCAGCCGGTGGAGGCGCAAGCGCCCGCCGGCCACCCGCACGACGGGGGTCTGCCCGCGCAATGCCCCAGTGCGCCCGCACACGCTCTGCGCAGTCAGGCCGGACTCGTCGGCGCAGGCGAGCAGGGCTCCTCACTCCCGGGCGTGGCGAAGGAGCTCGGGAAACTTCCGGTCTTGCCACCACTGCATGTCAGCGGGCTCGTACTGGGTGGCGCACCGCTGGGGCCGCTGCGGCGTGAGCTGGAACCGCCGCAGGTTCCGGCACACTGGGGAGACGCTCAGGACGCTGCCGAACTTCTCCCCCGAGGCTTGGCGCACTCGCTGCGCGGTCCACCAAGCGAACTCGCATGGGCATTGAGCGGGGTTTTGGTCTATGACGATAGCGCGGACCCAGGCGGTGTTCTGGTCTGTCCCTTGGCGCGGTCTTCCCGTTTTTTAGCGATCTCGAAGGCTTTCCATACCTCCCAGACAGAAGCGTGAGATCCAACGATAGATCGTGCGTATGGAAAAAGGAACCTAGGACTTTATATGGTCCACGGACTTGCCCCGATGAACTGCAGAACCACGTTTTTTCGAACCTCGGACTTCTGGTTCGTAGTAAGGTTTGGGAAGAAGAAAAATATTTCTTTTGTCATATTAATAGTTTGCAATAAATTCACCCAAAAGATCAATCGATGAAGGGGTTCCAGGGACACGATTTTTTCAAGCGGGTGATCCAACACTTCCACGCCATCCGCGAGTACCTGCAAGAGCGCAAAGCCAGCACCGGGCGGTCGTGGCGTTCTCGGGCGAGCCCGAGTTCAGCGGGCGGAAGGTGACCGAGGGGTCGCTGAACGGCTTTCCGTCCAGCCAGATAGCGCAGAAGGTCCAGAAAGACCCGTACCGCTTCCTCGTCTGCGTGGACAAGTTCCAGACCGGCTACGACGAGCCGTTGCTGCACACGATGTACGTCGAAAAGACGCTGTCGCGCCTCAACCGGGCACACCCGAAGAAGCACGACGTCTTCGTGCTCGACTTCCTGAACGACGCCGACACCATCCGCGACGACTTCGTCGAGTGCTACTTGGACGGCACCCCGTGCGAGCAACTCGCCCCGGTCCTCGACGCCTGCGCTGCCGTCTACGTCAACGACCTGGACAGATAGGTGGACTTCAAGGGCAAGGCCAATGCCTTCGTGCGGACCTACGGCTTCCTGGCGTGCGTCCTGTCCTATACGAACGCCGCCCGGGAGAAGCACTCCATCCTCCTGAACTTCCTGATCCCGAAGCGGCCAGCCCCTAGGGAAGAGGACCTCTCGAAGGGCGCCCTCGACGCCATCGATATGGACAGCTACCGGGTCGAGAAGCGCACGGTACAGAAGATCCTGAGATCCTGCTGCCCGACGAGGATGCGGAGATCGCCCCGGGGCCTGCAAGCGGCGGCGGTCAAGCGCCGGGGCCTGAGCTAGACCGCCTCTCGAACATCCTTCGGGCGTTCAACGACCTGTTCGGCGACATCGCCTGGAAGGACCGCGACCGTGTGGGGAAGATGCTCACCGAGACGATTCCGTCCAAGGTGGCCGCGGACGCCGCCTTCCGCAACGCACGGCAGAACTCCGGCGAGGTCAACGCCCGCATCAAGCACGACAGGGTGCTGGCTCGGATCGTAACCGGCATGGTGAAGGACGACGCCGAGTTGTTCAAGCAGTTCATGGACAACGACGACTTCAAGCGCTGGATGACCGCCAAGGTCTTCGAACTGGCCTCTGAACACGCAGCCACCCGGTAGGCGCCTGTGAGGGGTCCAACTCGATCACCGAACCCGCTGCCACCAGCACGAGCACGACCGTAACGCGGTTGGACCTGCGCCGTCGCGCCACTGCTCCCCGAGGCTGCCGATGCAGACGGCAACTACGCCCGCAACGCGATGTCCGTCACCGTGCGGTGCCCTCGGACCGGTTCTTCCAAGCCGTTAGCCGCCGTTGAACCTCGCCCCGTGGCAGCCGGCAGCGAGGGTGACTGCTCATCGCTTGCAGGCCAACATGCAACGCGTGCTGGGTGGCCACCTTCTCCACACACATGCGATCGAGCAACCAGAGAACCCCGTGGCAGGGGACGAGCTCACGTTCCGCCAACTGCCGCAACTCTGCATCGCCAGTCAGCAGCATCCAACCATTGCACTTCGTGAGGGCCAGCGCGAAGGTGTCCGGCAACGAGAGCCCAATGTGGGATCGCCGGTATCCCAGGGCGAGCGCAACCCCCACATCGTCGAGCGCCTCTACTCTCAACCCGCGCTTCCGGAGATCATCGCCGCCGAAGGGCTTCAGCTCATTCTCGTAGAGCATGTCCGGCACGGCAAAGCCGTAGCGAAGACGGAAGCTCGCCGTCAGGAGGGAGCCCCTTTCAAGATCGATCAGAACGGACGTGTCCGACACGACGACCATGCACAGTGCCGATCTACCTAGGGCTGGCGCTCCCGCTGTCCGGTGGTTCCGCCATGCGCCGATGCAGGTCGCGAACGGGCACGCCCAGCAACTCCGCGGCCCTGGCATCGGAGATCGCCCCTTCCGCGAGCGCACGGTGACAGAGCCGCTCGAACCTCCGCGGTTCTTCACCGTCCATTGCCCACGGCTCTTCGTACGGCGGACTGCGCCAACCGCGCCGGCTGATGTCGCGAAACAGTTGCTGGTGCAGCATCCTGTCGAAGATGCCGAGGTCCCGGCACCGGACCGTCAGGGCCTGCACGCTCACTCCGAACAACTGCTTGAGCTCGAACAGCTCGCTCCAGCCGATGGACCTGCGGTGCGCACCCATTTCCCTGCGTAACACCTCCGCCGGCACCAGGAAGGCACCAGCGAAACGGTGCGCGGCCTTCTCCGCATCCACCCCCGCGGCCACCCGGAGCACCATGTGCCCAAGCTCGTGCGCCAACGTGAAGCGCTGGCGTTCCCCCCATGTGTTCCGGTTGACGACGATCACCGACACCACCTCCTCAACACCGCGCCGAGCGCGCGCCGTCAGGCCGTCGATGTGCGCCAAGTCGATCGAGAGCACCTTGATCCCGCGTTCCTCGAGAAGCTCGACCACGTTGGGAATCGGATCGATCCCCAGCTTCCAGTCCAGTCTCAGGCCGCGCGCCGCGTATTCCGCCTCGTGAACGTCGTGGATCGGGTACGGGGCGTCCCGCGGTCGGTCCCACGCGACGCTCGGCAGCCCGAGCAACGTCTCGACGACCAGATACCGTTCAAGCAGATGAGCGACCTGCCCTTTGACCTGTGCTTCCTCCCGCCGACGCGTGATCTTCTTCTTGCGGAACTCGATACCCTCCAGCACGACCTCTGGATCGCCGGTCAGGTAGTCGCTGGAGACGCCCAAGGCGTCGGCCAAGGCGATCAGCACCCCCGAGCTGGGTACCGAATCATCCCGTTCGTACTTGCTGATCGCCTGCGCCGTCACGAGCCCGCCGATCCGGGCTTCCAACTCGCGCAGGGACAACCCCGCGGCAGCCCGCGCCACTTTCAGCCGTCGGCCGATCATGCCCCCCTCTCCTGTCTCACCGGTTGACAAAATGGAATACATCAGGCATCATGATCAACTGACATGCGACAAACATCCATTCAAGCCTTAATTATACGCACGTCAGGAGTTGACAGATGCAGGAAGTGATCTCCGCCCGTCCGCAGCCACTGACCAAGCCCATCGATGCGCTGCTCGCCGATGTTGCGATCAGAATCCAGCTTAGCCAAACCGACTATGGCAGGGCCGTCCAGCGGTACCAGAGCATCAGCAACTGGCTTGGGCGGCCGGGCAGTCCGCTGCGCGGCCGTGTCGAGGAGTTCTACGCTCAAGGCTCCATGGCGATCGGATCGACCATCGCGTCCAAGCTCCGCACGGACGAGTTCGACATCGACGTGGTCGCCCAGCTCGACCTGCCGCGAGACATCGCTCCGCGACAGATCCTGGACTTGCTGTTCGCGGCCATTCGCGGAGAGCCCGGCTCCACGTACTACGAGATGGCGAAAAGGCGGACGCGGTGCGTCACGGTCGACTACAGCGACGACATGCATCTTGATGTCACGCCGATGCTGCGACACTGGGGAACACCCGAGCGCGAGAGCGAGCTCTTCCATCATCGTCCGGAGGTGCCGTCCGAACCGGGGTACCGATGCACTGCGAACCCGTACGGATTCTCCGCGTGGTTCAAAGAGACCACCCCGCTCGACGCGGATTTCGCCGCGGCCTACGCCAGCAGATCGCGTGACTACGAGCGCATGATCGCAATGGCCGAGGCGGACACGGAACCGATTCCCTCACAGGCACCGCCGTTCGAGAAATCTCGGGCGGTGATCGTGCTCCAGCTCCTGAAACGGTGGCGCAACGTCCAGTACGACGCCCGTCCGGGCCGTCGCCCACCGTCGATCGTGATCTCGAAGCTGGTCGCGGATGGCGCCAACCACACGGCCGGGCTGGCCGAGGAACTGTTGCACCAGGCCATGCACCTCCTGTCGGAGCTTGAGCACTGGCACAGCGCTGGCCAGCGAGTTCACGTCGTGAATCCGATCTGCCCCAAGGACATGCTCACCGACCGCTGGCCCGAGTCACTCGCCGCACAGGACATGTTCGTCAAGGATCTGTGGGCACTCGCCGCCAAGGTCGAGCGTCTGACATCCGAATGCCCCCTTCCTGAGATGAAGCGGATCATGGTCGAGCTGTTCGGCGAAACCCCAACATCGGATGCCTTCAGCGACTACGTGCATCGTCAAGGCGAGGACATTGCGACGGGACGGAGCCGGCACATCGCAGGTGGCGAAGGGACGATCGTCACGCCTGCAATCATCGCTGGCGGGTCCACCACGGTTCCACCCCGGTCGACTTCGACGCCACGGCACACTTTCTATGGCAGCGGTCGTCTCCGATGAGAAAACTGACCACCTTGGACCAAGCTCGGTCAATGCAGAAGGCTTGGCCTAATTTTCGAGTTCTGCAGCGTACACGGCGCCGCGTCATCTGGGTTGGCAGATTGCGGCCGCTTTGCCAGACCTACACGGTCCTCGTGATGTATCTTCGAGAACCCGAACACGGGGGCCGCGACCGCTGTCTTCCTCTCGTGGTTGTAATCAACCCGTTGCTGCATCGCAGACACGACGCGCCAAATGAGCCGATACCCCACCACTATTCGAATCCAGGTTGGCCAGAGTGCCCCTTTCTCTGTCTGTACGACCCCGACGCGGGCGAATGGCACCCCGGGATGGCAATAGCCAGAACCATAGTGCCCTGGACGATAAATTGGCTGGCCTGCTATGAGGGTTGGCTCGCGATCGGCGAATGGACAGGAGGAGGGCGACACCCTACCACAGAGACGGCATGACCGTGAATGTCCCAAGGCGATCCGTGGGTGCGCTGAAGCGTCGGCGGATTCCACAGCCATGGCCCGATCGGCCGTTTCGGATTCTCTCCATCGACGGCGGCGGGATTCGAGGGATCTTTCCCGCCGCCTTCCTCGCGGGCCTCGAGGAGGCCTACCTCGGCGGCGGATCCGTGGCTGACTGCTTCGACTTGGTCGCTGGAACATCGACAGGAGGCATCATCGCGCTCGGGCTTGCCAGCGGTCTCCGAGCGTCCCGGTTGCGGGACGTATACATCCAACGCGGCCGCGAGATCTTCCCGCCACCTCGCAGAGGCGTCCCCGGGATCGTGCAACGACGGTGGGAGAACCTCTGCCGGTACTTTCGGTACCGCTACAATCGAGCGGCGCTCCTGCGCGTGCTAGAGGACACATTTGGGGATCGAAAGTTCGGCGAAGCGACGTTGCGGTTGTGCATCCCGTCATTCGATGGCAGGTACGGAGAAGTGTACATCTTCAAGACGCCGCACCACCCGGATTTTCGCAAGGACGGCAAGGAATGGATGACGAAGGTGGCGGCAGCCACCGGCGCTGCACCAACGTACTTTCGTCCGCTTCAAGACAGCGGCTATACGTTCGTTGACGGTGGCGTCTGGGCGAACAACCCCGTGATGATCGCCTTGGTGGACGCACTCACGTGCTTTACTGTGTCGCGCTCCAGGATCAGCATTCTCAGTCTCGGCTGCGGGGACGAGCCGTATACGGTCGGAAGACCCAAACTGCTGTTCGGGGGGATGTTCGCATGGTCCGATGTCATCTTCGCGGCGATGCGACTGCAGTCACAGAACGCCCTCGGCCAAGCCGGGCTGCTGATAGGGACGGACAGCGTCCTGCGCGTGGATGTCCCGGAAGTGCATGGCCTCATGAAGTTGGACGATTGGGAACGTGCGGCTCAGGAACTGCCGCACGTAGCAGAAAGGGCCCTCGCCAAGCACGGTGACCGCGTGGCGGCGATGTTTCTCGCTGAACGTGCAGCACCGTACACTCCGGTCATATAGGCCACCAGCACCACGAGGCCGCTCGAGCGGCCGCGGAGCCACGCGGCCGACAGCAGATCCGCAAGTGGATCGAGCGAGGTCGGCCACGCAGCTCCGCCAGACGAAGAGCTCCAAGTAAACAGTCCACTCCCGGTTGCACACGAAGTCCCATATGGTGATCTTGAACTCCCGGACGGGGATGAGCCACAGCCACCGCAACCGCTACGAATTTTGCCAAAAGTAATTGCAGGTCTGGCCGTTCCCAATCCCTCAGCAGCTCCCTCGCGTCAACACACACACAAACTGGCCTATAGGTGTTTTTTATCTAAGACATTTTCACATGTGGCTTGTCTGTAATTTTTTCTATTATAAGTTCATATGATTTCCAATCCTGCGCGACTTCCGACAAATTTCCTATCGGGCTCGGCCTCCCCTTAGGAAATTGGTCGTGATCCAAGCCCGCCACGGCAAAACTCCCCAAGACCTGGCCCAGGACTTCGGCATGGGCATCCGCACAATCCGCACCTGGGTTCGGCTCTAGGCCTGCTGCGGATGCCAGGCTCTCGGACAGCAACCCAAACCGGGACGCCCTCCCTGCCTCTCCGACAACCACAGGAAAATGATCCTCGACACTCTGCGGGACAAATCTCCCGACCAGTTCCGGTTCGAATTCACCTGCCGGTCGCTGAGAATTGCCGGGCCAGGGATCCTCGACCAGTTCCCAGTCCAGCTGTCCCTGGCGACGGTGCGCCGGGTCCTGCGACGCCGCGGCAGCACCCCCAGTGCAGGGCCTGCCAGCCAAACGCCGCCGCGGTGCGGACTGGGATCGCAGCAACCTGCCCTGCCCTCGCCCAGCGTGCGCAGGAGCAGGGAGCCCTGCTGCTCTGGGCCGGCAGGACCTCGCACTCTCCCGGGGCACTCCAGGGGGCTGCCGGGGCCGGACGCCTGTCGTCCAGCCCACGGGGGCGCGGTTCCGTCCGAACAGGCTGTCCGCGAGCAGTCCCTCGGGAGCAAGGCATTCCATGCGGCATCCCGGAACCGCCACCGCAGACACGTTGGAAAAGTTCCTGCAGCGGATTCCGGGCCAGACGGATGCTAGACCGATTTGCGTGATAGTGGACCGCCGCAGCATTTGCACATCCAAGCCCATGCAAGCCTGGAAGAAGCGGACCGAGGCACCGGTGGAGATGCATCTATGGCCGGCATACTCTCTGGAACTGAACCCTGCGGAGCAAGTCCGGTCGGTAGTCCAGCGCCGGGTGGGGAAGCTGCTGGTCCGGACGGTCCACCAGCTAGGAGCCCGTTGAAAAAGTCCGGCTGGCGTACTCAGCTGGCGTCGGGTGGTGCAGCAGCGCACTCCAAGCACCGCTACTGGCCGGTTGCGCGATCCTGGGGGTCCGTTCTGCCACCGTTGCGGGCCCGTGGAAGCGCTGCGCACCCAAGTTCCACGGAACCCAAGACTTTTTCAACAGGCTCCTAGAGGAGCGTTTGGAGCAGGCTCTGCAAGCCCCGGAGGCCGCCCCAACGAAGGTGCCAGGGTTCTTTCGCGAGACCGACTGTGCCTATACTATTTCTGATCGTATCCTGCAATGACTTATAGCAAAGTCAGTAGCGGTCGGTCGGGGTGCCGCAGCCAGACGCTGCGGACTCCAGTGGCATCCGCAGTGCCAGCCGTGCGCCATGCCCACGAATGCGCCGGGAACTAACCGAAGGAGCAGCTGGGGGCGGTTGGGCCGGTCTCGCGTAAGATTATCGAAGACACGTGTCCGTCCTTCAGGTGCCAAGCAGGGTGCTCGCCGTCGCGGCTCTGCTGCTGCCGCTTACCGCGGTGCTGGGGATGGCCCAGCCCGACTGCGGGGTCCCGGCAGGGCTGCGCCAGGCTTTGGCCGAGCGTCCCTCGGCCGAGGTCTACAACGCGGTGGGCGGCGCACACGCCGAACGAGGCCGGGCCGACTGCGCGCTGGAAGCGTTCCGCCGGGCGGTCGAACTGGACGCAGGCTACTGGGAGCCGCGCTTCAACCTCGGCTTGGCGCTGGCCAAGCTGGGGCGGCCGGAGCGGGCGGCGAGCCATCTGGAGGCCGCCTCCAGACTGAACCCGGAATCGTTCGACGCCCGGCTTGCCTGGGCATTTGCGCTGCTCGAGGCTGGCGCAGCCAACGAGGCGGAGGAGCCTCTTGCAGCCGCTCTCCGCCTTCGCCCCGATTCCGCGCAAGCGCTCTACGGGATGGCGCGGATTCGAATGCAGCAGCGGCGGTTCTCCGCCGCCCTGCAGCAGCTGGACCGTGCCCAGCGCATCGAACCCGGGAATCTCGAAATCCCGATGCTCATGGGCGCGGCGTACGCCGAGAACGGCCAGTTTGACCAAGCCATCGCGGTGCTTGCTGAGCTGGTGGAATCGCATCCCGATTCCGTAAGCGCACACTTCAACCTAGCGACGGCCTACGCCCACACGGAGGATTTCCCCGCCGCCGCGAGCCATTACACCAGAGTGCTGGAGCTGGACCCGAGCCACGATGTGGCCCGCATGTCGGGGGCGAAGGCGCTGGCCAACTTTCATCAGCATGCCGAAGTGCTGATCTTGCTCGAACCGTATGAGTCGCAACGCCCCCCTGCGGTGGACGAGTTTGAGCTGCGCCACCTGCGCGGCGTGGCGCTCCGGGGTCTCGGCCAGTATGCACGGGCAGAAGCCGAGTTGGCCCGGGCTGCCGAACTGCGTCCGGACCACGCAGACACGCGCTACAACCTAGGCTTCGTTCTGGCACGGCAGGGCAAGAACGCTGTCGCCCGCGCCCACCTCGAGGAGGCGAAGCAACTCGCCCCGACCTCGGCCGATATCCGCTTCCAGCTAGGCCGCGTGTTGACGGCCCTCCGCGAGGAAGCCGAGGCGCGGGCCGAACTGCGAGCGTTCCAGGACCGCAAGCAGCAGGAGCAGGCCGCCAGCGCAGCCGAAACCGCGGCCTCTCGCGGCAATGCCGCCTTGGACGCGGGCGACGCGGAGAAAGCACTGGCGGAGTACCAGGAGGCGATCCGGTTGAATCCGCAAGACGCCCGGTACCACTACGACATTTCCTTGGCGTACGCCGAACTCGGCCGCAAGGGCGACCAGCTGGAGGCCTTGAAGCAGGCGCTGCAGCTCGACCCGGAGATGGACAAGGCGCATAACGATCGCGGCATCCTGTACCTGAACATCGGCTGGTTCGGGCAAGCCGAGGCGGCCTTCAAGGAGGCTGTGCGGCTGAGCCCGCAGTATGCGGAGGCATACAACAACCTCGGGGTCCTCTATGGTCGGCAGGGGCGCAACGACGAGGCGGCCCGACACTTCCGGCGGGCGATCGAGGACGATCGAGGGTACGCCCAAGCCTACGTCAACCTCGCGTTGCTGCTGGCCGGCCAGGAGCGGTTCCGGGAGGCCGAGACCCAGGCCCTAGAGGCTGTGAAGCTGATCCCGGAGAGTTCCAAAGCCCTCACGGCGCTCGGCATGATCCAGGCCCGGCAGGGCCGGGCTGAGGATTCGGTGCATACGCTCCGGCGCGTGGCGGAGCTTGAGCCGCAGTCGGCCGAGGCCCGGCTGAACCTGGGCATTGCCCTCGCAGATGCCCACCGGACAGAGGAGGCGATGGCGGCGTTTGCCGAAGCGGTGCGACTTGCGCCTACCGCTGCAGCCCCGCGCTTCAACCGGGGGCGCATGCTCTTCCAGCTCGGCAAGCCGGAAGAAGCTAGGGCTGACCTGCGGATCGCCGTCGAGTCTGAGACAGGGCACGCCGAGGCACTGTACTATCTCGCGTTGGTTGAGCAGCGGCTGGAGCATCACATCGAGGCGGCCCGGCATTGGCGCCGCTATATCGACCTGAAACCGGGTGATGCCAGAGGGTATTACGAACTCGGGCAGGTCGAACTAGCCTTGGGGGATCGGGCGGCGGCGATCGGGCGCTGGAAACGCGCTGTCGAACTCAATCCAGAGCACCGCGAGGCCCTGTACAACTTGTTTCGCGAGTTGCGGAGGGACAGCCCCGAAGAGGCGCGGCGGTACCAGCAGCGGTTCCAGGCGGCCCGTGCCGAGCAGCGGACCGCCGACCGGGCCGACACGCTCGGGAACTTCGCGCTGGCCGCGCTGCGGGCGGGGGAAACGGCCAAGGCGATCGAGCAGCTGCGCGAGGCCATCGAGGTCTGCCGGGGCTGCCGCACCGAGTTCCTCCTGCACAAGAACCTCGGCCTGATCTATGCCCGGTCTGGGGACTTGCCCCGCGCCGAGCCCGAACTGCGGAGGGCCGCCGAGATGCAGCCCGAAGATGCCGAAGTGCGCCAGGCTCTCGAGACCATCGCTAAGCTACGGGCCCGCGGCTCCGCAGGCCGGTGATCCTGCGCGGATCCAAGCGGACCGGCAAGAGCTTGACCGCCGGCAGGTCGGTCCGCTCGCGACCGAGGCGGTGTGGATGCTCCGATGCATCCAGACACGGCTGCCTGAAGAGGTGCCGAATCGCCGGACCGGCTGTGCCGAGTCGCATCGGCGGCCACAGGGGCTTGGGCCAAGCCGCCAGGAGAGACTGCTTGCCGTTGGCCACTCGCACTGGCGTGCGCCGCAGCGGCCTCCGGCCCTGGCGCGATGCGGCCATCGTGGCCCAACCGACATCTCCGGCCACGGTCGCGCTGCATCCATAGCGACCCACCGGCTGGCAGTTGCCGGCGGAACGGCTAGCTCGGGTTGACAACAGCGGACCTGTCTAGCATATCCTGTCGCCATGCTGACCAGACGCAGATTCTTGGGGGCTGCGGCCGGCGGCGCCCTGTGCGGAGCGGCTTGCGCCCCGGTGCTGCCTCGACCGAACATTCTGGTGCTCATGCCGGACCAATGGCGCGGCACGGATCTTGGGGCCATGGGCAATCCGGAGGTGCAGACGCCCCACATGGACGCTCTCGCTGCGCATGGCGCGCTCCTGCGCAACGTCACGGCGAATTGCCCGGTGTGCTGCCCGGCCCGAGCCACGCTGCTCACTGGCCAGTTCGGCCACGAGCACGGTGTGGACGTCAACGACGCTCCCCTCGCGGACTCGGCGGAGACCATCGCCGAGGTCGCCGCTGCCAGCGGGTATCGAACCGGCTTCGTCGGCAAGTGGCATCTGGAAGGCGGCTTGCGCGAGCCCGGCTATGTCCGGCCCGAGAGGCGGCAAGGGTTCGAATTCTGGGCGGCCAACATTTGCTCGCACAATTACTGGAATATGCGTTACTTCCGGGATTCTCCGGAACCGATTCCCATCGAAGGCTACTCCGCTGCGAAGTTCACCGACGAAGCCATCGAATTTGTGGGCCAGGACCCGGAGACGCCGTTCCTGGCCTACGTGCAGTGGGGCCCCCCGCACAACCCCTATGTTGCGCCGCCGGAGTACATGAACCGCTACGATCCCGATCTCCTGACGATGCGCGGCAATTGGAAGGGCCCCGTCGAGTTTCGCCCAGGGCGCCTCGGCGGCACGCGTTCCGACCTCGCCGGCTACTATGCGGCAATCACGTTCCTAGACGATGAAGTTGGGCGCATCGTCGAGGCGCTCAAGCGCAACGGCCAATACGAGCACACGGTGGTCCTGATCACCTCCGACCACGGGGACATGCTCGGGTCGCAGGGCACGGTGCTGAAACGCAAGCCCTGGACCGAGGCGCTGCAGGTGCCCGGTATCGTGCATTACCCGGCGGCGGTCCCGGCCGGCCAGGACCTCTCGCTGCCAGCGTCCCATGTGGACATCGTGCCCACCCTGCTGGGCTTGGCGGGCCTGGAGGCCCCCGGGCATCTCTCGGGAAGGGATTTGTCTCCGCACCTGCTGGCCCCGACTTACGGCGGACATGCGGGCGCGGCCCCTCCCGAGTCCGTTTACGCCCAGAGCTACACGCCGACCGAGCGGGGCGAATTTCCGCCGTGGCGGGGCGTTCGCACCGAGCGCTACACCTACGCCCGGCAGGCTCGGGGCCCCTGGCTGCTGTACGACAACGACGCCGATCCGCTGCAGCTTGACAATCTTGCCGGCAAGGCCGAGCACAGGGACCTGCAGGCGCGGCTTGACGCGCTCACCATGGGGTGGTTCGAGAGCACCCGGGACGACTGGAGCGAGCGGACGGATCGGCCCTATCGGTAGTTCCGCCAACCGACGCGGTTAGTTGGGACGTAGCGCAGGGCCGTGCCCGCCGAACTCGTCGATGATGCGGCGTCGGCTGGAATAGCCTTCCTGCGCGGAGTGCCACCACTCGATCTTGGGCTCCCCGAGCTTCCAGCACAGGTAGACCTCAACTCCGTTCAACAGGGCCGGGAAGTCCAGCAGGCCGATGTCGAGATCTTTGACTAGGCAGCCGTTCTGCTGGATCTGCTTGACGGCGTCCTCGACCGAGCGGATGAGCGCCAAGCGCTCCAGCTTGCGCCGGGCAACTTTTCCGGGGTTAATCTCGCATCCGCCGGCCATGCAGATCCGCGCCGAGAGGTCTTGCAGCTCGCCGTCAATCTCGCCGATTTCGGCTTTGGCGGTGATCGCCGCCTCCAGGCATTTGCTAATGTCCGGCAGCAGGTTCTCGGCTTCGTGCAGCGTGAAATAGCGGGGCATAGCGGCTCAGACCTCTGCTGCGGGCCTCGGGACGGGACCTCGCGGGACTGTAGCTACAGAATACCATTGCCTTGTGGTTTGTTGGCAACAAGGCGTCAAGCCGCATTCCGGTGGCCGGTTCAAATTCGGGGGTCCGGAGCGTCCAGGGCGGTCTGCATCAGTTCGCGGACTTGCTGCATGAGTCTGCCGCGCTCTCCGTGCCCGAACCCATCTGTGGCGATGGGCGGGTGGAAGGCCAGGGTGATCTGTCCTGGCCGCACGAACCACGATCCCCTCTGCATGAGCTGTGCCGCGCCATGCACCGTGACGGGCACGACCGGGGTTTTCGCTGCGATGGCGATCTGGAACGGACCGGGCCGAAAAGGCAGCAGAGGTCCTCCGGGGTTCCGCGTGCCTTCCGGGAAGACAAGTAGCGAGATGCCCCGCCTGAGGGTCGCGAGGCCCTGCTCGAGCGCCTGCTGCCTCGATTCCTTGACCTTCCGGTCGACTCCGATGAAGCCTCCTTGGCGCATGGCCGCCCCCAACGCTGGGATGCGCAGGAGCTCCTGCTTGACGACGGCCGCGATCCTCGGCAGCACCATGAACAGGGCTGGCGGCTCAAGGTTGCTGACGTGGTTGGCGACGAAGAGTGCTTGGGGGTGCCGGAATGCGTACTCCAGATTGAGCGTCCGCACTCGCACTCCCGCCAAGAAGAGTCCGATGCGGCAGCCCTGGCGCGCCACCCAGTAGATCGGCCCGATGGACCCGGTGACCCAAGTCACCGGTAGCAAAAGGGTTACGGCCACCGCCACATAACAGGCCAAGAACGGGTACAGCAGAACTACCGAACGCCACATGCCGTGCTGAGCATCCTAGCATCCCGTCGGCCCCCGTCCGCGACGGAATCTCGCAACTGGCCTGGAATGCGAAATTTAGGTCGCTGCCATCCTGGCTCCTGAGGCCGCCGGCGCAGTGCGTGGCCGCTGGGGCGGAGGGGCGATGCGTTGCGAGTAGCGGCCGGGCCTACAATAGAAGCAGCGGCATGAAGATCGAGTACACCGGGCGGAAGTCCGATTTGACGGCTAAGGAGCGGATCAAGCTAGGACGAAAGTTCGATAAGATCCAGCGCATCCTGACCCGGCGGGCTACGCTTGAGGCCCACGTGAAGCTTTCGAAGCAGCGCCATTTGTGCGAAGCCGAAGTCACCCTGCGGGCGCTGCGCCACACCCTTGTCGTCGTCGGAACCGGCATCACGTCGTTCGCGGCGTTGAACTCCGCTCTCGACAAACTTGAGAAGCAGGCCCTGCGGAACAAGCGGAAGATCGTCAACCGGTACCGGTCTGGCCGACAGCGCGACCAGCCCTCGGCGGTAGTGGAGGACACGCTGCACCGTACAGACGGCGGCAGCCGCGCCGCCGAGGCTGCAGGATAGACGGTTTCCTGCCGCGGAGGCATGCCGAGTGGACCCGGCGGGAGCAGGCCTCAGCTTGGCAGGGGAGACCCGGCTGGCATTGGTCACGGGGTTGAGCGGTTCCGGCAAGCGGACAGTCTTGAGTGCTCTGGAGGACGTCGGGCATTTGACGGTCGACAACCTGCCCGTCGACCTGTTGGAGCAGTTCGTCACTTGGTGCCAGGAGTCCGCCCTAGCCGAGCGCGCGGCCCTGGTCGTAGACATCCGAGAAGGGGAGGGCCTGACCCGATTCCCCGCGCTGTACGGCGAGATCCGCAAGATTTTGCCGACTGTCATGGTGTACCTCGAAGCGTCGGATGTCGTGCTCCAGCGCCGCTTCAGCGAAACACGCAGGCCCCACCCGGTCGACGGCGCCAACGTGATGGCGAGCATCGCCGCCGAACGAGCCTTGATGGAGCCGATCCGGCAACTCGCGGACATCGTGCTCGATACCAGCCGCTTCAATGTCCACGACCTGCGGCGGACGGTGCAGCGCATGGCTGGCGGCCTCCAGAACTCCCCCAAGCTGCGAATCACATTGGGCAGCTTCGGCTTCAAGTACGGTCCCCCGCCGGACGCCGACATGACTTTGGACGTGCGCTTCCTGCCGAATCCGAACTACGAGACCGGCTGTCGTCAGCTCACTGGGCGGGACCCCCGGGTGGTGCAGTTCCTGGAGGGGTATCCGCAGACGCGAGGATTCTTCGGCAGGGCGATGAACCTGCTGGAGTACGTCGTCCCGCGGTACGCGGAGGAGGGCAAGAGCTACCTAGCGATCTACTTTGGCTGCACCGGGGGGCGGCACCGGTCGGTCTACATCGCGAATGCCGCCGCCAGCCGGCTAAAGGCTGCCGGCTACGACGTGCGCGTCCAGCACCGGGACATCGACAAGGAGCGCTAGCTTCCCGGCTGAGTGCCCCGGTCGCTGGCCGGTTGAGCTTCGACCGCGCCCGGGCCCGAAGAACCCGCTAGGAGGCCACCGCTCGTTCACTGCAGCAAGGGACCTGCAGGCCGGGTTCAAACTTCCTCAATGTCCGCGCTAATCTCAATGGCGATCGAGCCTTGGACGCTCGCTGCGGCGGGGCACTTGGCCTGATGTGTGTCGAGCGCCCGCTGTGCCCGGTCGCGCATGCCGGCAGGAATCTTGAGGTGGTAGCGGACCCGGATGCGGGTGATCCGAATCAGTCCGTCTACATTCTCGATGTCGCCTTCAACCTCGCTGCTAACCCGGTCCGGATGGTTCGGGATTTTGCGAACTGCCAGGGCCCCTGACAGAGTGCCGGTCAGTCAACCGCCGACCGCGGCGACCATGTGGTCGAGCGTCGCGGGCAGGTCCCTAGCCGGCTCCATGCCGTAGAAATGCTTGATTCCACCATGGACGCCGAACTCGAGGGGCGCGTCGAAGCCTTCGACGAAGGCCCGGCGCTCGGGGGGCTTGTCCTGGAGAATGCGGATCTTCGAGGTGTGGATCACATCGCGCATACAGACACTATAGCTGTCCCCGGCGCGGACGCGCTAGGTTGCTCAGCGGTTCGCGGCCTTCCGCGCCGTCCTCCAAGCCGCTGTGTCGGCGATGTTTCGCTGCAGAATCTGCAACTGCTCGCCCTGGTTGCCGCGCTGGTATACAGCCATGTCCGCGTCGTATGCCTCTGCGCTCTCGAAATCCTGCCCGCGGTCGCCGGTCTCCTCGACCCACCGGTCGAGGATGCTCCGCAGCCGGACCAGGGTCTCCTCATGCTCGGCCTCTCTGGCGAGGTTGCGCATTTCCCAAGGATCTTCGCTGAGGTCGTACAGCTCTTCCTCCGGGCGCGGGGCGAAGAACATGCTCTCGACCTCGGGCGCTAGTTCTTCTGCTGCGCGCAGGGAGCGCATCGTCTGGATGACGGCCTTGCTGTCCTTGTAGCGGTTCGGCTGCAGATGCGGACGCTCCGGCACGAAGTTCCGAATGTACTTGTAGCGTTCGGTTCGTACGCTGCGGATGCGGTCCACCGTCTCGTCGCACCGGTCGCGTGCTGAGACGACGTAGTCGCGCGGCTTCACGTCGGGCCCGAACAGAGGCCGACCCTCTAGGCCCTGCGGAAGCTCGACCCCGGCGAACGCAAGCGTCGAGGCGGCCACATCGATGTGGGCGACCAGGTCCTCTCGGACCAAGCCGGGTTCGACTCGGCCGGGCGCCCGCACGATGAGGGGCACCTTGATCCCTTCCTCGGTCAGGAACTGTTTGCCCCGGGCGTGGCTGACGCCATGGTCGGTCAGAAAGAAGACGACGGTGTTTGTAGCTACGCCTTCGTCTTCCAGGCGCTTCAGGATCTGGCCGACCTCCCAGTCGACATGCTCAATGGATTCGAGGTACTGCGCCCAGTCCCGGCGCAGCTCCGGGTGGTCGGGATAGTACGGCGGCAGAGTCACATCCTGCGGATTGATGCCGTTGGTTTGCACGCTCTCCCGCTTCGCGAGCGTGCGCTGGTCGCGATTCTTGCCGCCGCGCAGCTGGATCTGGGCGAAGAACGGCTGACCCTCGGCGCGGCCGGACCAGTCGCTGTCGTTGTACAGGTCCGCAGGGTGCTCAAAGTTGTAGTCGGTCTTGCCCCGGGCCATTTGGTCCCCGCCCCGCACGCTGCCGTTCGTCACGTAGTAGCCCGCCCTTCGCAGGATCGTCGGCACAGGCTCCACGCCGTCGGGAAGCTGGATCTTGCGCTCGCCCCGCCCGCTGCGGTGATTGTGCGCTCCAATCGTCGTCTGGTACATCCCGGTGATCAGTGCCGAGCGGGAGGGCGAGCAAACGGGGGCTGTGACGAAGGCCCGAGTGAAGCGAGCGCCAGCGGCGGCCAGCGCGTCGATGTGCGGTGTCTTGGCCAGCTTTTCGCCGTAGGGCCCGTAATGGTCGGACTGGTCTTCGACCAGGATCCAGACGATGTTGGGGGGCTTTCCGGGGTCTTCCGAGCAGGCCGGAAGCGCAAGAAGGAGCAGGCAGAGGAAACGGGCCATAGCCTTCCGATTATCGCCTAACGGCGAAGGCAGCGGAAGTCGGAGAGAGGGCCTTCTAGCGACCCTCTGCGCGGCCGCTTGGGCGCTCCCCTTGGGGCAGCCAGGAGGTTTCCGGAACGGTGCGCCCGCCGGGAGGGGCGGGGAACTCGTCCGGCAACGGCGGCAAGCCGGGCTCGGCCGCATCTCCGCCCAGCTCGTCCAGCAGGCTCTCCAAAACGCGCCCGTAGTCTTGCGGCCGTGTCACCCCGGAAACGGCGAGTCCGTACGGTTTGAGGGCCGTTTCCAGCGCTCCCGGCCATGGGTAGCTATGGGGATTGCGGTCGAAGACAATCCGAAACAGGGGCGGCGGATCGCTGATCGTGAGCATCTCCGCCGGGATCGCGGCCTCGCGGCCGACTTTTGGGCCTAGAACGACTACTGCGTCTGGCCGGGAGGCCTCCGGTCCCAGCGCTCGATTGAGGAAATCCGCCAGGAACCGCGGCTCGCCCTCCGGGTCGGCGAGGTCTTCGACCGCCACCACGCCGGCGTCCCGGTCTTCGAGCGCCGCGCCCAGCGCGGCGAAATCGAGGCGGCTGCGCTCGGACGCCGCATACACGACTTGCCGATCGACGCCGCTGAAGGCGGCTAGGCTGAAGCGCCCGATAGTCGGCTCGCGGTGCAGGGAACGCAGCATCCCCACGAGGCTGTTGAGCTCGTAGCTGCTGAGCTTGAAGCGGGTTCGGTCCAGCGGTGCCACGTTGAGCAGCAGGGAGATGTGGAGCAGGTTCGCCGGCTCGCCGGCGCGTGCCACTGGAGGCTCGTCGGCGAATGGATCCTGCCGGTCGGGGGCGACGAAGTTCGGTGTGGCGGCCGCTGCCAGCCGGCCGGTATGGCCGGGCTGTGCGGCCCGGATCCGCCAATGGGCCGAGCACACCCTCCCTTGCAGGTTGCGCATGAGCCAATCGACCTTGTAGCGGCCGGGGCCCAGCAGATAGCGTCCCGGAAACACTGCCGAGCCGCCGTCCATCCGGGCAGCCGGCACGTCGAAGGCTTGGCGGAAGTAGACCGGCGGAGCCTCGGAAGCGGAGAGCGGCTGGACGCGGAACAGCACATGGAGGCGGTCCCCGCTTGACGGCACCGCCTCGGCTCGGAGGTGGATGAGGTAGCCCGCACGGTAGTTGAGGTCGAAGGCCAACTGCGGGTCCAGCGGTTCCACGCGGCAGTCGAGGTCCGTGCGGTTGCGGCTGCCCGCGAGCACGGCTCGGTCGGGGCCCGGGATGCGCAGGCGCTCGCCCGGAGCGGCGTCGAACAGGCGTTGGGCGGGGAGGCTGCTCGGCGCGGCGAGGGCGAGCGACACGAAAACGAGCGAAGCGACCACGGCTGCCTCACCTCCGAGCTGCCCGAGCGACGGCTCCCACGGCCCGCTCGCAGTCCGACCGGTGAAGGTCCTGGTGGGTCACCATCCGGATGCGGCCCGGCCCAAGTCCCAGAGCCAGGACGCCTTCCTCGCGCAGGGCTGTCAGGAACTCTGCGTTTGCGAGGCCGGTCCCCTCGATCCCGAAGAACACGATGTTGGTCTCCACTGCGGCCGGGTCGAGGGCGATGCCCGGGATTGCGGCCAAGGACTCCGCCAGGTACCGGGCATCCGCATGCACCCGCGGAATATCGGCCGGGCTGCATTCCAAGGCGACCAAACCGGCAGCCGCCAGCACTCCGGCCTGGCGCATGGCACCGCCGAGCGCCTTGCGCGCTAGCCGCGCTTCGCCAATGAACTCGCGGGTGCCGGTCAGCAGGGAGCCGACCGGAGCCCCTAGGCCCTTCGACAGGCAAAAGGTCAGCGAGTCGACCGGAGCGGCGATTTCCGCCATCGTCACGCCTAGCGCGGCCGCGGCGTGAAAGGCGCGGGCGCCGTCCATATGCACTGGAACGCCGGCCTCCCGGGCGTTGGCGCAGATCTCCGCTACGGTCTCCTGGGCGTAGACCCTGCCGCCGGCGTAGTTGTGCGTGTTCTCCAGCTCGATCAGGCCCGTGCCCCGGAAGTGGGTCCGCGGGACGGCGGAGGGAGCCGCGGATCCGGTCCCAAGCGAGCCGTCCGTCCTGGGTCTCGACGGCGCGGGTTAGGCAGCCCGCAAGGCGCGCCACCATGCCCATTTCGTAGAGCATGATATGGGAGTTCGCTTCGCAGATCAGTTCCTGCCCGGGCGAGGTGTGGACGGCGACGGCGATCTGGTTCCCCATCGTTCCGGAAGGGACGAACAGGGCCGCGTCCTTGCCCGCGAGCGCTGCGGCCCGATCCTCCAGCGCGTTGACCGTGGGGTCCTCGCCGAAGACATCGTCGCCCACCTCGGCGCGGAACATGGCCTGCCGCATCGCATCGGTCGGCTTCGTGACCGTGTCGCTGCGCAGATCGACGGGCTGCATGGGTTTACGTCCGCTCTGGCGGCAGGGCCTCGGCTACAGCTGGAAGGACCATTGTCGCACCGCCTCCGGTTGGACCCACTGGCGGATCCCGGGGATCTGGCAGGTCCGCCAGTAGGCTGGCCAATCGATCGTCTCGGGATCCCAGGGCAGCGCAGCGCGGTCGGCGGCGGAAAGGTTGGCGTAGGCGTCCCTGAATGTTCCGTGTTTCGAACACGTAGCGGTTGTGGAGGATGAACGGCAGGTACTGCTGGAAGGTGTCGCGGTGGAACGCGAGGCGCAGCTCGAGATGGCGCAGGCGGGCGGCCTCGGTGCGGCGGCCCAACCGCTCCAGCCAGGCGCGGCCGCGCTTGAGGCGGCGGCGCAGAGTCTCGCGCCGCCGCTCGGCCTGCGTTGCGTTCAAGAACCGCAGCCGGGGCAGGGGATTGAGCCAGACGGGGGGCCGCACTGGCCGCCGGCCCCCGTGGCGGGCCTCGCCGACGAGCAGCCGGATCAGATCTGCCAGGGGATACGGATTGACGTCGGAGCCGGCCAAGTGGTAGACCTGCCGGGCCCGGCCTGCGAGCAGTTCGGCTGCCACGACCAGGGTGCCGGCGGCCACGAGGTCGACCGGCACGATCTCCAGGGAAAGGTCGGGACGCACGGGCCAGTCCAGCAGGCCGCCCAGAGCCATGAGCACGAGCGGGGCGGCGGTCCGCCCACCCTCGATCCAGCCGGGAAACGGGAAGCGCAACGCGCTCTCGACGATGGCGGGGCGGACGATGGCGTGGGGGACCCGGTGCTGTCCGTCCAGGAGTTGCTCGCCAAGGTTTTTGGAGTATGTGTAGGTGTTCACCCAGCCCCAGCGGGCGGCGCGGACGCGTCCCAGCTCGGTGAGGGCCTCGCCGCGCTGCCCGCCGGCAAGGCCCTCGGCCACTGCGGAGGCGGCCTCGCGGCAGGCGACGAGTTCCGCCCGGGCTGAAAACCGGCAGTCTTCCGGACCCGTCCGGCGCGGATAGAAGCCGGCGATCGGCTCGGTTTCCTCCACCAAGCCGTCCGCTTCCCCGGCCACGTAGCAAGTTGAGACATGCAGGAGCTTGGCGTCGAGCTCGGCGCAGAGGCCGAGGATCCGTTCTACCGAAATGGCGTTGGCTGCCAGGGAAGCGTCGACTGGGGGGAAGAACTCGACCAGCCCGGCGCAGTTGAGGACTAGGCCGACCTGCCCGGACAAAGCTTGCACTGTGTCGGGGGCCAGCCCGGCCAGCGGGGCCGAGGCATCTCCGGCATGGACCTGCACGCGGCGCTCGACAGCCTCGCGCCCGCAGCGCTCGAGGAGAGGGCGCAGCGGGGGAGAACCGAGGACTTCGGAAGTAAAGCGCTCGGCCGCAGTGCGGCCGCGGCGCGGGCGCACCAGCACGTGGACCCTAGCCGCTTCCGGAAACCGGTCCAGCAGCAGCGCGAGCAGAACCTTGCCCAGAAAGCCGTTGGCCCCGGTCAGCAGGATCTGGCTGTCGCGGAAGATAGAGGCGAGAGCGGACAAAGCCGCACCATTCTTCAACGTAAAGGCAGCCGTCGCCCGGAGTCAACCCAGCGCCTAGCCCATGTTTACCAAGTTGACGGGCGATTTTGGCCATTTGGCCGGTATTTCGAGGCGTGTGCGCCTGTAACTTGTTGATTCTAAACGATCGGGATTTGGCAGAACGCGATGTAGGGCCATACTCGTAGAGATATCCTTGCGGCGCGGTAGTCCACCCCGCTAGCGTGGCAGCGGGTTCCTGCGGCGCACCCAGACCCGCCGGATCGCGGACGGCAAGCCCTATTTCTCACACCGCCTGGTCCACACCGAACGCCTCGGCCACTCCGTGCGCCAGCGCACGCTGCGCAACCGGCGGGCGCCACTGCGACAGGCCCCAGGCAGACTGGCCGCTGCTGGGCATCCGCAGCACCGCTGGGCTCAGCAGGCAGGCGCCGCTGCCGGCCGCTGCGCTGGCCCGCCCGCCGTCGAGCCTGCAGCCCAGCGCCGCGCAGTGGCTCGCCCGCGGGGCGCAGGCGAGCCCGCCGACCGGACCAGCGGCCGACGTCCAGCGGGTCGCTGGCGACTCGTTGCGCTTGGCCCGTCCCCGCAGCGTCGGCGTCGAGCAGCTCGGTCTGGGGGCGCTCGACCCGGTTGGCCTGCCGGACTGGTGGGCCCAGCCGGCCTCCGAGCGCGAGACGCAGCGCTGGCTCCGGCCCCGCAGCGGCCTCGGCGAGTGGCTCGGGGTCGCCTGCGAGACCGTCGGCGCCCTGCAGCTCCACCGCGCCTCGGAGGCCTTGGGGAACCATCGCGAGGCGCTCGAGACGCACCTGTGCGACCGCGCCCTCGGGCTCTTCGACCGGCAGCCCACGGTACTGATTTTGCCATAAGTCATTGCAAGGAACAACCAGAAACAGTCTAGGCGCAGTCGGCCTCGCGAAAGAACCCCTGCACCTTAGTGGGGCCGGCCTCCAGGGCTTGCAGGGCCTCCTCCCAGCGCTCCTTGAGCTGACGAACCGTCCGGACCGGCAGCTTCCCCACCCGGCGCTGGACGACCGACCGGACTTGCTCCGCAGGGCTCCATTCCGGAGAGTACGCCGGCAATAGGCATCTCCACCGGTGCCTCGGTCCGCTCCTTCCAGGCTTGTATAGGCTTGGATGTGTGGATTCTGTGGCGGTTCACGATCACATGAATCGGTCTAGCATCCGTCCGGTCCGGAATCTGCTGCAGGAACTGTTCCAACGTGGCTGCGGTGGCGGTTCCGGCATGGATCCTGGAATAAATCTCTCCCGAGGGGCTGCTCGCGGACAGCCTGTTCAGCCGGAACCGTTCCCCCGTTGGCTGGACGACAGGCGTCCGGCCCCGGGGCCCCCAGGGAGTGCCCCGGTGGGAGGGCGAGGTCCTGCCGGCCTCGTCGGCCAAGAGCAGCAGCGCTCCCTGCTCCTGCGCATGCCGGGCGAGGGCGGGGTAGGTTTCTTCGATCCATGTCCGCACCGCGACGGCGTTCTGCTGGTAGGACCGGAACTGAGGGCGCTGCGGGGTGAGGCCGAGGCGCCGCAGGACCCTGCGCACCGTCGCCAGGGACAGTTGGACTGGGAACTGGTCGAGGGTCCCTGGCCGGACAATTTGCAGCGACCGGCAGGCGAACTCGAACTGGAGCTGGTCGGGGGATTTGTCCCGCAGGGTCTCGAGGATCATCTGCATTGGGTCATGGGAGAGGCAGGGATGGCGTCCCGGTTTGGGTTTATGTCCGAGAGCTTGGAATCCACAGCAGGCATAGAACCAAAGCCAGGTGCGGATTGTGTGGATGTCGATGCCGAATTCCTTGGCCAGGACACGGAAAGATTTACCGTGCCGGGCTTGGATCACGACCAATTTCCTAATGGAAGGTCGGGACCGATGGGGAATGCTTTGAAAGTCGGGGAATGTTGGAAACTTCATGAATTGATAATAGCAGGAATCACAGGCAGATTCCATGCAGAAATGTCTCAGACAACAAACATCTATAGACCAATGTATGTGTGTGTTGATGCGGGGGAGCTGCTGAGAGGTTGAAAACGGCCAGACCTGCGATTACTTTTGGCAAAATTCGTATGTCAATATCTGTTTCGGAAGTTCGGTCTAAGCGGTGCGTTTCCGGGGGAACGGGTTCCGTCGCAGCGTCTCGCCTAACCCCCCACGACCGGCACCCAGATCCACCTAGGAGCCCGTTGCAGTAGTCCGGCTTCGGCGTCGACCTGGAGGGTGGGGTAGGCGGATCTCAGGCCGCAGCCAGCGCCGCTGGCCAGGCGAGTTGGGGAGGCCCTCCCCCCTGCGGGACTGCCCAGGCCCGCAGCAGCCGTGCCGGGCCGCCTGGAGGGCGTTGCGGAGTTCCTAGGAGGACGCCAACGGGTACGAAGCAGTGTGGTCCTGCAGGCTCCGAGGTGTGCCTCTCCCCGGCAGCGCCCCTAGCAGCACCCCAAGTGCAATCTGCAGGCCTGCCCCAGCAGCCGTTGGTGGATGTTGTCATGCCTCCGCAGGCACACCCGCCGCGCCCCGGTGTGGTACCTGAGGGTCCTCAACCGCTCCCCCAACTCCACCCGTCGCCGCGCCAGCACCCGGCTGCCGGTGGCGGGACAGCGTCGCAGTGTCCCGTCAGGACTCGCTCAGGGCGAAACCCCGGAAACTGGCGCAGAAACAGGCTGTTCTCCCCGCGTAGGGCGGGGCCCCGCTTGGACTCGAGGCCCCGCAGCAGCCTCCGGCAGGAGACCCCCGGGGGCCGCGAGGGCCCCCCGCAGAGGCCCTCGACCAAGGCGTCGCACCCGGCCTCCTCCCGCACCGGATTGAGCCACGCGAAGAACGGCAGGGTCCGGGCCTAGGGCAGATCCTCGGGGTCTAGGCAGGCGACTTCCTGCGGCTGCTGGCGTTGGCCCAGCGCCAGGGAACCTAGGGCCGCAGACCGCGGGGCGCAATCCAAGCGTCAACCTCCAGGTAAAAAGATACCCACAAAAATTAGACGGATTTTTTCAACGGGCTCCTAAGAGCCTGTTGAAAAAGTCCTCAGCGGCCGTGAAGCCTGTCCAGCAACTCCTTGCAGAGCCCTGAAATGACCATACAACGACTCCTGCAGGCCCTGCAACAGGCGCAAACCGGTGGTTCGCACGCGATTGCGCGACGGAAATCGTATCCCAGGGACTTTATCAACAAGCTCCTAAGGCGAGCTGGAACTGTGGTCCAGACTGCTGCGCCCGGGGCGAAACCGCAGTGCATCGCGCAACTCGCCCGGCGTGCCGCGGATTCCGCCTCGAAAAGCCTAGACCGGCCGCAGATGCTCCAGTAGCTCGTCGAAGCTGCGGCAAGTGATGAGCCACTCCGCGACCTGGCTGAGCCGATCCCGGCCCGACCAGCGGGCAAGGGCTTGGGCGAACCTATCCGCGGCGGACTCGCCGTACAACTTCCGCACTTGGCCTAGCAGGAGCTCCCGCTGCCCCCTTTCGATGCCTCGCTCAAGGCCCCGCTCGATGCCTTGCTCCATGCCTTGCTTGATACCCCGCTCGAGGCCCCGCTCGAGGCCCTGTTCGAGGCCTTGCTCCATGCCCCGCTCCATGCCCCGCTCCATGCCCCGTTCGAGGCCCCGTTCGAGGCCTTGCTCCTCGGCGTGCGCCATCCTGTCGCGCAGGATCCGCTCGATCGTCTCCCCCAAGCCCGTCCGCATTTGCCCGATCCTCCTGCCTGTCACGTAGTCCGTCACCCCGAAACGCGCCCACACCTGCAGCTGCACCCAGTCCGCGAAGCGGATGTTCATCTCCTCCGCCTCCGGCCCGCCCAGCACCCCCTCCAGCCGCTCCAACTCCGCATCCAGCTCCGCCAAGTCCGCCGCGCTGTCCAGCCGGAACAAGGCCGCCGCCCAGTTCCGCGCCAGCTCCGGCGCCCGCCAGCGCCGGTCCCGCACCACCAGCACCTGGTGCGCCGCCCACGACTGCTGCTCCCCCAACGCCGCCGGCTCCGCCAGCAGCAAATCCCCGTGCCTGCGCGCCGCCCGCCACGGCTTGCGCCCATTGTAGAGCACCAACGGCAGCACCCGCGGGGCCCGCGGGCGCTCCCGCTCGCTCGCCAGCAGGTCCAGCTGCAGCAGTCCGGCGTAGACGCTCATCCGCGCCGCCATCAGGGGGTCGGGCGTCGACTGGAACTCCAGCCACACGCACAGCGACTCCCCGGGCCGCCCGCGCAGGTCGAAGCGCCAGACCAGGTCGCCTTCCCTGCGCCGCAGGCCCGGCACCACGAAGCGCGGGTCGAGCTTGCGCCCCGACTCCCACACCAGCAGCTGGTCCCAGGCGTTCGATTGGAGCGCCAGCAGGTGCCGCACCAGCCCCGGCAGCGCGAACAGGGACTTGTACCCCGCGTCGTGCCTCTCCCGCGGCGGGCCCGGGGCGGGCGGCAGCCGGCTCCGGCGGATGGAAGTTTCTTCTCTGTTGCTCATGCCCACTATTGTACTGCAGGAATCTAGGCAGGTCAATTAACAATGTTCATAGTGCATGACCGATTATTTGGGCCTAGGAAACAGGCAGTGCATGAGTTAGGGTCAGGCTCTTGGCCTCGCTTGCTGGCCGGGAGCAGGGCTGGCCCTGGCATTGCAGCCCTGCCCGCCCGGGGCGGCGGTCCCCCCACATGCGAGGTGCCGGGGGTGGCCGGAGGGGGTGCCCGGGTTGGATGTGAAGCGAGCCGAGGTTGCGGGCGCTCCTCCGGGCGCTCCACGGACTAGGCAGGACAGCCCAAGACGATGCTGTTGGATCCGCTGCGGCGGGATGTGCGCGAGCGGCTGCGGGCGGAGCGGGAGTGGGAGGAGTGGACGGCCGAGCAGCCGCAGCCGCACGGGCCCCGGCCCGGCCGGCAATGCGGCGCTGCACAATCTGGCGCTGGTGTTGCTGCTGCCTAGCGGGTGGGGCGAGATGCTCCCGCTGGCGCAGGCGCGCTGCAGCGTGGGTGCGCCGAGGCGCTGCTGGCAACGCGGTAGGCCCTGGGTCGGGGAGAAAGTCGCAGCCGGGCTGGCCCGGGTAGGGGGCAGTGCGCCCGCTGGGCGGACGCACCGGGCACGGGCCACTGCGGAGGCCACCGGAAGGCAGCCGAACGCGAGCATGGCCTAGCACCTGAGTCTCAGCGGCAAGCTGACCTGCCCCGCAGTGGTCGGCGCGCCGCTACGCATGAAAAGGAATCAATCGTGCTGGGTCACGACGCTGAGGTCTCCTCGACAAGGTCGTCGATGGGCATCGCGTACACGGCCGGCAGGCCTTCCCGATCGGTAACGAAGTAGAGCCAGGCGCTGTTGGGCGACAGGGATGGTTCGGGGGCTGCGGCGAAGCGGTCGAGGCGATCTGTGCCGGCCACCGGATGCGGCCGCAGGCTGCTCGCATGCTCGCCGAGCGTGATCTCGCGCCGCATCTTTGGGAAGAGCACATACAGGTTGGGTCCGGACGGCCGACGGCTCGCGCCGACGATCGCCGAACCGTCGGCGTTCTCGGCAAGCCACCCAAAGGCCGAGCAGGGCGCCTCGATCCGCTCCTCCCGCGTCTCGGGGCGCAAGCTCCGGATGGCGGCCCGCCAGCGGTTTGCGTCGGGATAGTGGACATAGCGGAGTTGGCTGCCGTCACGAGTCCAGTAGGCTCGCAGCAAGTGTTCGTCGCCCTTGGTGGGACGGACGCTAGCTCGGCCTGTTCCGTCCAGGCCGGTCAACTGGAGCCGCCGTCTCACCTGCTCGCGAGGCCCTTCGCGAACGTACAGCACCTGCGAGTGCCAAGGACGGAAGCGAGGCGAGGAAAGCCAGCGACGCTCCTCGACGGCCACCCAATCGCGATTGCGCGAGGAGGTCGGCGAGAGGTCGATGATCTTGAGGCGGCACAGCGGCTCGGTGGCGAACTGCTGCGCGGGTGTCGGCCGCCAGTCCGCCGTGCGCATCTCAATCAGGGCCGCATACCGTTCGCCGCCGGAGATGTCCAGATCGCCGGTCAGGACCCAGCCCTCGGGGCAGCTGTAGTGCGTCCGCCGGTTGGTTCCGTTCAGGTCGGCCTGCCGCAGGTCCCGACCTTGGAGGTAGAGGAGGGCACGGTCATTGCGGCGCAGATGCGCGGCATAGGGATGTATGTCGTTGCCCGCAGTGAGCTGCGTCAGGCGATGCCGCCGGAGGTCGAGCCGGTAGAGTTGCCGCGAGCCGCTGTGCTCTCCGGCTAGGACGAGGAACGAGTTATTGCGTGCGACGAAGCGATGGTGGTTGCGCGGCAGGTGGTGCAGAACGGCGGGGTCCGTGAGCCGGTAGAGCTCCCGCTCGGTCAGCTCGTCCCGCAGATTCGCCCGCGGAGCCGCGATGCGTGTGCCCTGCCTGGCCGCCGCCGGAGCTGCCGCCGCGGCCAGGAACCAACGACGGCTGGCGCGCCGCATCAGTCGCCATGGTATCAGCAGGGGTCGCGCTGGCTGCCGGACCTTGCGGTGCGGAGCCGTCCCACTCGACGATGTCGACGACTGCGATCACGGCAGCGTCGATCGGAGCGCGGCTGCGCTTGACGGCAGTCATAGCCGCCCAGCCGTCCATGGTCAGGAGAACGGTATCGCCCGTGCCCGCGTCAAGCACATCGACGGCGACGAATGGCGCACCGCGCTCCTGCCCTCGGGCATCCACCTGCCGGACCAGCAAGAGCTTGATCCCTTCGTGTTTCGGATGCTTATGTGTGGCGACAACCTCGCTCACCACCTTGCTGAGGATCACGTCCGGCTCCCGCCTACCGAGTCGACGATGCCGGTAACGCTGGCGTCCGCAGCGACCGGCGGATCGAAGGCGAAGCAAGCTTCCCGGCGGCCCGACCAGTACACGGTCTCGCCAACACCCGCTCCTACGGCGTCGAGCGCCACGAGCGGTGCTCCTATGGCTGTGCCGTCAGCCTCCACTGGCTGGATCACCAGCAATTTGTGCCCCTCCAGTTGCGGATCCTTAACGGTCGCCCACAGGTTGCCTACCACCCGCGCCAGCCGCATCAGGGCTCTCCTGGGGCCCAGCTCACTCCGTCTTCGTCCACGATGCCCACGATGGCCGTGTCCACGGGCACATCGCGCATCCCGCTGGCCATCCGCGCCGAGCTGCCCGCAACGCAGATCACCCGCTCGTGGGCGCCCGCCCCCACCGTGTCGAGGGCGACGACGAAGGCGTCACGCGGCTGGCCGTCGGGCCGCACATGCTGCACGACCAACAGCTTCTTGCCTTCGAGCCGCGGATCCTTACGGGTTGCGACGATGTTGCCCACCACGCGGCCCAGGATCATCGGAGTGGGGATCTCCGGAGTCGACGGCTCGGGGGCCTAGGCGTTCGCAGGCGGCGAGATAGTGAAGACTTGGTCAAGATTGGAGTGCGGGCGCGGGATGACGTGGACGGAGATGAGCTCGCCAACCCGGCGGGCCGCCGCCGCTCCGGCGTCGGTTGCTGCCTTGACAGCGGCGACATCTCCGCGCATCAGGACGGTCACGTAGCCGGACCCGATCTTCTCCCAGCCTACTAGTGTGACGTTGGCCGCCTTGACGGCGGCGTCCGCAGACTCTACTAGCGAGACGAATCCACGCGTTTCGATTAGTCCTAGGGCCTCACCCATGGAATGTTCATCCTCCTCTGGCCCGGATCGCTTCCTCCAGCAACTGGATCAACTCGTCCCGGGTGACGTAGAAACCATTGTCGCCCATACGGGCGTCGTGCGTCGCGGTGGCGGTGTCCTCAGCGGTGGTCGGGCAGCCGGGTTCGGGGGTGGCGTGCGAAGCAACGCCGTACCGCCCTCGCGACTCGAACAGCTTGTCGACCTCCACTCGCGGGAGTGCGCGAGCGCCTCCCAGCATCTCCGCGACGAAGTTGATGCGGGCGAAGTGCTCTACGGTCTCCATGCGGAAGTACGCCTGCATCACGTCCTGGCCGTAGCTCACCGCGCCGTGGTTGCCGAGCAGCAGTGCGTCGTACTTGGGGATCAGCGGCAGCATTGGCTCGGTGAGGGCGTCGGTGCCTGGAAGGCCGTAGCCCGCTAGGGGCACGCAGCCCAGCCCGATCACGACTTCCGGCAGCAACGCCGTGTCGAGCGCCCGTCCTGCTGAGGCGAAGCCTGTGGCGGTCGGCGGATGGGCATGCACCACCGAATTCACGTCGTCCCGCAACTCGTAGATCTTGAGATGCATCTTGATCTCGGATGTACGCTCGAGACGCCCGGAGAGCTTGGCGCCAGCGTAGTCGACGATGATAATGTCGTCGACGCGCATCATGCCCTTCGACACGCCCGTGGGCGTGCACATGATGCGCTCGTCGTCGAGCCGGATCGAGATGTTCCCGTCGTTGGCGGCGACCCAGCCCTTCTGGAAAACTAGCTTGCCGACCTGGACGATGTCGGCCGCGTACTCGCGCTCGGTTTTCACCATGCGGTCACCCTAGCGTATCCGGTCGCGGCGCCGGTCGGCAACCGGGCCCGGCCGGGCCCGCGCTGGCTCAGGGCCGCAGCCGTGGAAGGGCGAGCCGCCGCTCCACGGCGACGGCCCGTTGCGCAGTCCAGGCGACGCGTTCCCAAGGAGCGGAGCGCCTCTCCAGAATCCGTCTGGACCGGATTGCGGCTCAGGGGGATTCGGCTTCGGAGTGCCACTGGATCTGCCGCATGTCGGTCTTCGGCGGAGGCGGCCAGTGATGGCCGCGCTGGCTCGATAGTCCGCGGTTGGGCCCCGGTCGAAAAATCCGGTCTGGGCGGCCAACGAGGTGCCCGCCCTGCACCCAGTTCCGGTCCTCGCCGTAGAGCTGGCCGGCCAGCACAGCCGTCAGCTCCTCCAGCAGTGCCGCGTGTGCCGGGGAGCCGGCCAAGTCTTCCAACTCCAGGGGATCGGCGTCGACATCGAACAACTGCCGCACGTTCCCCGCGGGATAGTAGATGATCTTGTGCCTTCCCCGGCGAATCATCCGGGTGGCGTGGTCCCCTTCGCCCACTTCGCCGTACAGCCACTCCCGGCCCTCCTCGGCGAGCATCGAGCGTCCTTCGACGGAAGCCGGAATCGGAATCCCCGCCAGATCGAGGAGCGTGGGCATCACGTCCTGCCAGCCGACCAAACGGTCGTCAACGGCGCGGCAGTTCACCCGGCGATCTCCCGCCGCTCCCGAGAGGATCATCGGCACGTTCGCAGCGGGCTCATAGAAAAGCCTCTTGGCCCACATGCCGTGGCGACCGAGCATGTCCCCGTGGTCGGAAGTGAAGCAGATGGCCGTGCGATCCAGCAGGTCTTCTTCGCGCAGCGTGCCGAGGACGACCCGCAACTGGTGGTCGATATGCGTGCAAAGAGCGTAGAACGCCCGCAGGGCGTCCTCCGTTGCGTGCGGGCCCAGGTGCGCCGCACGGCCGCGCACCGCATCCAGAAGGTACGGGAGTTCCCGGTTGCACCACCGGGCATGGACAGGCTGGCGCAGGCCTCGCCCTCGGTACACGTCCAGGTAGTTGGACAGCGGCACCAGCGGCGGGTGGGGGTGCCGGTAGGACAGGAACCAGAAGGCCGGCCGATTCGGATCCCGGCGCTTGATCGCTCGAACGAGCTGCTGGGTGGCCCAATTGGTGGCGTGCAGGTCCTCCGGGAGGTGCCACGGCCGCGTCTGGTAGTCGTTGTTGCTCATGCCGTGGTCGAACTGCCGGCCGCCGAAGCCGCGGTCCGCCAGGAACAACTCGTAGTCGTCGACCACCCCGTATTGCGTGCGGCCCTCCTCGTCGAGGATCACCTCGTCAAAGCCAATGCGGTTCCGTTGGGGGAAGACATGCAGCTTGCCGACGGCGTAGGCCTGGTACCCCGCGTCCCGAAACGTCTGAGCCAGGGTCGGGAGAGCGGGCATCGGCATCGTCTCGCCGAAGTCCCGGTCTCCGTGCGTGCGGGGGCTCACGCCGGTCATCAGCGTCCGCCGCGCAGGAATGCATACCGGGCATTCGCTATATGCGTTCCGGAAGCGTGTCCCGCTCCGGGCCAGCTCGTCCAAGGTGGACGTTTGAATGTCTGCGTGGCCGGCCGCGCCGAGGAGTTCGCCCGGCCAGTGGTCGGCGGTGATCAGGAGCACATGGGGGCGGTTCGGCATCGGGGCTCTCTGCCGGGATTCGGGAAGCGGAAGGTCCGGGGAGCGACGCGTTGAGCTTCAGGCCTGGTCGCGGATCGTCCGCTGGCGGAAGCTAGTGGGAGTCGAACCCACCCTTGACGCGGTGCGCCAAACAGCGGTTTTGAAGACCGGGCCCGACACCGGCCGGGATTAGCTTCCGCTGTTCGATTCTAGCAAGGGGCTCGTCAGGTGATGTGCGCGCCTTGCGCTTCCACGTAGACGGCGTAGAGGCTTTGGCTTGCCGTCATGAACAGCCGGTTGCGCTTGGCTCCTCCGAAGCAGACGTTGGAGCAGATCTCGGGCAGCCTGATGAGCCCGATACGGTCGCCGCCGGGGGCGAAGACATGCACGCCGTCGTAGCCGTCGCCGACCCAGCCGGCGGACGACCAGACGTTGCCGTCGGTATCGCAGCGGATTCCGTCGGCGTTCCCCGCCTGCTCGAAGCCGCCCATCCGCATCGAGGCGAACCTGCGGCCGTTCCGGAGTGTGCGTCCGTCCGCCACATCCCATACCTTGATCTCGCGGGGAGCCTCCGGATAGTGCGAGGCTCCGGTGTCGGCGACATACAGCAGCTTGTAGTCCGGCGAGAAGCACAGGCCGTTGGGCTTGAAGATCTCGTCGGTGGCCAGGGTCATCTTGCCGGTCTTCCCGTCGATGCGGTAGACGGCTTCCTTGATTTCGAGCGGCCCTTTGTTGCCTTCGTAATGCATCAGGCTGCCGTAGCCGGGGTCGGTGAACCAAATGTTGCCGTCGGGGTCGACCACAGCGTCGTTGGGGGCGTTTAGGCGCTTGCCGCTCCAAGTGTCCGCCAGCACCGTCAGCGTGCCGTCGTGCTCGTACCGGACGAGGCGGCGGTTGCCGTGCTCGCAGGAGAGCTGTCGTCCTTGCCAGTCGAACGTGTTGCCGTTGGAGTTGCCGGACGGGTTGCGGAACGTGCTGACGTGGCCGTTTTCGGCCAGCCAGCGCAACTGGACATTGTTGGGGATGTCGGAGAAAACTAGGTACCGGCCCACGGCGTTCCAAGCGGGGCCCTCCGCCCACAGCGTGCCGATGTGCAGGCGCTGGATTGGAGTGTTGCCCAGCTTGTAGCGGTCGAACCGCTTGTCGAGGGAAACGACGTCCGGGTCGGGGTAGCGGGTCGGCCGGACATTGGTCCAATCGCGTTCCGCGGTTGCCGGGGCAGCGACCGTCAGGCCGGCCGCTGCCGCGACGAAGCTCCTGCGGGTCCAAGCGGGGTCGGGCATTGCCCTGCGACTCTAGCAGATTCGCGAACTGCCGGGGGCTGCGTGCCGAGGTCGGCGAAGCCGCCTGCTAGAGGAGCCGGAAGCTGACCTGGATCTGGGCCGCTACCCGCACCGGTTTGCCGTCCTTCTTGCCGGGCGAGAACTTCCACTGCTTCACGGCTTCCACGGCCTTCTCGTCAAGTCCCAGGCCGAGGCTGCGGAGCACGCGGATGTTGTGCGCCGCGCCATCCTCCCAGACCTCCACCGCCAGCATCACGGTTCCCTGGTACTTCGCTTTGCGGGCCTCCTCCGAGTATTCGGGCTCCACCTTGTAGAGCAGACGGGGGCTCGTTACGCCGCCGCCGATGCGGAACACGCCGCCGCCGATGCCGCCCCCGGACCCCGGGCCGACGCCGGATCCGCGCCCCGAGCCTACGCCCGTACCGCGACCGGAACCGATGCCGCCTCCGACCCCCGGGCCGGCTGACGGCGGGCCGTCAGCCCCGAAGGGGTCGCCGAACACCGACATGTCGATTTGAGGCACGCTGAGCTCCGGCGGTACCCGCACGGTCGGCTCCACTGCGAGCTCGGGGTCCTCGTTCCGAATGATCGGCGTCGGAGGGGCCAGCTGCGGATCGAGCGAGAACCGCGGCAGTCTGCCGCGGCTCGCCGGGAGCGGCGAACTCGCCCCGCCGCCACCCCCGCCGCCGCTCTTGCCCGGATCCGCGTTGGGGGGCATCTGCAACTGGGCCAAGTACGGCGAGATATCCACAGGGATGATGAGTGTCACCGTGCCGCGGTTCACTGCGGCGGTGTCGCCTCCCGAGAAGCCGAACACAGCGAACACGAAGAACACATGCATTGCGGCGGTCACCGCCAGCCCTTGCCGCCGATTGCTGAAACCGCCCCAAATCTCCCGGGTCTGGACTGGCTTGGAACTTAGCTTCAGCGCAGGCGCACGGCGTAGCTCCCGCTCGAGGAGCGCCGTCTCCCGGATGCCTAGCCACCAAGGAGTAGCCAACGAGCCGATAGTGAGCGGCGGCAGATCCAGTTCGCCAGGCAGGGGGGCGCGGTATTCCGGCAGAGGCGGCAGTCTCCACGCTTCGGCTAGGATGCCCAAGGTTTCAGGGATGCCGAACCACCACGGCCGGCTCAGTGAGGGGACATTGGGATCGCCGAGATCAAGCTCTCCTGGGCGTGCCTTGGGAAACGAGGGCAGCGGTGGATGCTTCGGCGGGTTCAGCATCTCGCCAACTTCGTGCAGGAAGTTCCTCCACCAGGGAACATGGAGAGACTCGAGCACTCGCGGGCCCCAGGCCTCGCTTCTGCGGTCAGGCCCCACGGCCCCGCCCCGATGCTGGATTTCCGGCATATCGCTCTACTTGGAAGTGACGCATCACTAGCGCATGCCGTTACGCTGTCCGGGCCGAACCAACGGCCGGAGTTCGGAGCAGCGAGCGGCTGCACCACCCGTCGCACATGATAGGCGTTTGGTCGGATAGATCGCAAGGGGCTGGCAGTACAGCTTCCTTGCTGTTTGGCAAGAGGGTGCCCTGTAGCAGCGATCCACCCGGCGGTGCTCTGGACGCTAGGACGGCGGCCGCAGGCAGCTGCCCCGGAGAGCAGCCGGCGCAGGTCTCGCGGTGCCGCGGCCGGCCCGGCGTCGGGCGAGCCGGCGGCGCAGCGCATGGGTGTTGGCGAAGGTTCGGGCGGGCCCCCTCGGGTTCGAGCGCGGCGGCGAGGGTTGGCCAAGCTCTCCACGGTTCCTGGAGCCCGGGAGGTTGCAGTCCGGCCCGCCGCCCCGCCATGATCGTGCTGCGGCTTTACCGTAGTTCGGCGGAGACGCGGTCTAACAGCTTGGCGAAGTCCGACCGCTAGCCGTCATCGGTCGACGCTCAGTTGACGTGATCCCTCGCGATCTCCACGCGAAAGCCACAGGGAAGGAGCGCCCAATCGCGCATGTCGACGAGGGACGGGATCGTGGAGCTAACCCGGCTGCCGTAGGCTCAGGCTTCAATCCCGGGCAAATGCTCGCGGAGCAGCAGTTGAATCGGAGCACGATGCCTAAATGCCAAATCGACCTCGCTAGCCATCTTCTCGCCCCTTCACAACGGTCGCCAGAGACTGGGCCTCGGCGATGAACTATCGGCAAGAGCTTCGGGGTCGCCTCAGCGAATCGCTCGTCGTAACCGGGGCGGTTGCATTGCGGTTGTTGCGGTAGCTCAGCCATCGCTCGCAGGCATTGGCGGAGATCAAGCCGTGCTTAGCGGCGCGGCGGAAGAGCTCTCGGCACGTCAGCCGGGCGGCTTGGCGTTTGCTAGCGAACCAAGGCCTCAGGCGCATCCGCAGCAGTGCGAGTGCGCCCCCTGGGCCGCATCGCGGGTGCGCGCAGCGCTGGAAGCGGCGGGCGCGACAAATGTCGCCTGCGAGAGGGGCTGTTGACGATTCCTGTGCCGAAGCGGACGAGCCGTTCAAGCGCCCTGACCATGCCGGGGCTGAGCGCAGATCTCAGCTCCGGCAGTAGGCGACGCAGTCGATTTCGACCTTCAGACCAGCCGCAGGGAGAAGGGCCTGCACTGTAGTGCGGGCAGGCTTGGCTTGGCCGAAGTACTTGGCGTAGACGGCATTCATCTCTTGGAAATCCCGGATGTCCGCCAGAAAGACCGTGCATTTCACCACATCTTCGAGGGTTGCCCCGGCGGATTCCAGGATCGCCCTCAAGTTCTCGATGGTTCGACGCGTCTCCTCGGCGACTGTGCCGGGCGCGGGGGCATTGGTTTGTGGGTCCAAGGCCGCTTGGCCTGAGACATAGACAAACCCGCCAGCCCTCACCGCATGCGAATAGGGGCCCTGCGGGTTGGGCGCATCCGGGGCAGTCACGCGCTCGATCGGTGCTCTCGTCGCATGGCTCATTACGCATTCATCCTTTCCTGCGGGCTACCTTCTGCCCGGCGCGATGTCACTGGAGCTTCCCTCGACCCTCGATCCGCCAGGTCCGCACCACGGTGTCGCCGCGAATGCCGTGAGCGATCTCGTGCATATTGACGGCCACGCAGACGTGATTCGGTACTATCCGCAACCGGTCGCCGACGCGCAGTGGCGGACCGCTGTGGTTGCGGAGATCGAGCACGCCGTGCTCCTCGCTCATCCTCTCGAATCTCGCGCCGGGAGCTTCCAGCACCCGACCGAAACCGGGACCGGCGGGCCGCAACGGGTCCACGGTGAAGGTCTTTGATCCGCCGTCCACCACGGCCGCCCCGGGCTGGGCCGTGGACACGACTGTGGTGAGGATTGTGGCGGCGCAGTCGCTCCAGCTGCAGGCCCCCATGGCCACCTGCGTGCAGTCGTTGTACGCATAGGTGCCCGGACGGATCTCGGTCAGTCCCGCAATTCTGTGCGAATGGTATAGCGTCGGCGTGGACCCGCCGCTCACGACCTCGGTCGGCAGGCCGTCCGTTTGGAAATCGGCCAGGATCCGAGCCAGATCGGCGTTCACCCGCCGGAGGGCGGCGGTGCCTTTGGACTCGGCCAGGTTGATATGGCCTGGGTAGAACAGCACGCCCTCGAGTCGCAGAGCCGGGAGGCCGGCAACCTCTCGCGCCAACCGGCGCAGGGCGTTGCCCGGCGGCAGGCCGCAGCGCCGCATCCCTAGGTCCGCCTCGACTAGGACGCCCACCTGCAGCCCCGCGCGCGAAGCGTGCCGGGAAAGCCCCTCAGCCACCTCTGCGCCATCCAGGGCTACGGTGACCGGCACCCGCCTGGCAACGCCCATGAGCCTGTGCCACTTCGCGTCGCCCCAGACTGGATAGGCGACCAGCAGATTCGGTACGCCGTCACCGGCCATCACCTCGGCCTCGCCCACTTTGGCGACCGTGAGCCCCGCGGCGCCCTGGGCGAGCTGCATCTGAGCCACCTCGGGAGCTTTGTGGGTCTTGGTATGGGGCCGCAGCTGCAGACCGTGTCTTGCGGTGTAGGCAGCCGCCCGCGCCAAGTTCGCTTCAAGTCGGTCTAGGTCGATCAGCAGGGCAGGGGTCTCGAGCTCGGCGACGGCCATCGAGTACTCCGCGGCAGAGTGCCAGGCTGGCGGGGCGGCTCCCGCCGAAGCCCGCCGCAGTCTACCATGGCTCAGTGCGAACCGGTGCGCTGCCGGGAAGGGTCGGTTTGACCCTGGCGGGCTTGCTCTTGGGTCTCGGCGGGGCCGGAGGTGGGCAGCGGTCCGCATTTGCGCCCTGGGCCGATACGGGCTTGCCGGGCGCGGAGGCCCGCCTGCTGCATCCCGCGGAGATCTATCCGAACGGAACACCGAAGGCCACCCATCGTCTGGACGCGACAGTCGTGTTCGCGCGCGGCACGCCTTGGAGCGAGGCCCGGGCCTTGCGCCAGATCCGTCGCACGGCGGCCGTTTTCTCGGCCTGTGCCATCAGATTCGGCCGCGTGCGATTGGCTCGCATCCGGCTGCCGCGGGCGGCCCGGCGCATTGACGCCGGCGCTCCAGACCCTGGCACGGGAGTTCCGCCCAACGCGGTGCGGCTTGCGACCGCCCTGCCGGCGGGGACGAGCTACCCGGTGGCGTTTCTGCTAGCCGGCGTCGACGGGTCCGAAACAGTTGCCGTCTCGTATCGGTCCGTTGACGAGCAAGGCCCGAGCGCCCCGTATTTCGATACCGCCTGGATTGGCTACCGCGCTCACTGGCTGCCACGGGCCGACGAAGACTACTCCCCCCTGGCCCACGAATTCGCACACCTGCTGTGCCGCTGCGGTCACCGGGCTGCCGACCGCAGGCACCTGCTGCACAAAGCCAGGAACTTCCTGTCGTCCTATGTGTTGCCCGAGCATTGCGCCCTCTTCCGCGAGAGCTCTCTGGTGGCCGAAGCCCCCTGACTCCTCAGGCGGACAGCGGCCGGCTGAGATTGCCCAGCCGCCAACGACAGGTCGCAGGCTGCGGCTCTCACCCGCAAATTGCCTGGAATCTCCGCTCCTCCCGGGCTGCGCCTGGGGCCTGCCGCGCTTCCGGAAGAACACAGGTGGGCAAAACCCCTTGATTCCATTCCCCAAGTCTGGCCGCCGCGCATGGTAAAGATTCTGGATTAAGCCCATAAGAATTATCTTCTTGCCCAAGAGTGGGCGCTGCTTCTAGAGTGAAATTTAGGGCGAGGCCGGGCTTCGCCCGGCTCGAAAAGGCGAGCCCGGCCAGCGGGTGCCTGCTTGGTTGGCGGGGTGCTGCGCGGGCTCACGATCAGGAGGACACCTTGAAGAACTGCATGCTCAGATTCCTTTTAGCGGCCCTGTGCGCGATACCGCTGGCGGCGGCTCCCGCGCCCGGGGATGCGGATGCCGCCGCTGCGGCCGAAGCCGAGATTCGCGAGGAGCTGTCCGCGCTGCGACAGCGCTTGCTGCGCCTGGAGGCGATGCTCGAGGCCCTGCGGGAGGACGACGCGGCCGCCGAGGCTCCGTCGGCAGCCGAGCCCGAGATTCTGGCGGTGGCCCCGGCCGCCACAGTGCCGGCGCCTCCGGCGGCCGAGACCGCAGATTCGGCCCGGCCCGCGCCGGCTGTCGTGGCCCACGCCGAGCCGAGCGAGGAGATGCCGGTAGGCGTCGCGAGCAGCGGCGGCCAAGCGCTCTCGATCACCGGCTTGCTCGACACGTACTACACGCACAACACGAACAACCCGGCCGACGGCCAGAACACTCTCTACTACACGAATCCGAACGCCACTGGGTTCGGCCTCAACCAAGCCAAACTAGAAATCGACGCTAGCGGGGACGGACCCATTGGGTTCCGCTCCGACATCTGGTTCGGCTCGGGCGCGCGCTTGTTCCGCGAGGGCCTCACCGGGCCCGGCCCCTTGGAGGACGTGATCTACCTGCAGCAGGCTTACGGGTACTACCAGTTCGACAACGGCGCGGAGCTCGATGTCGGCCTGTTCGGCACGATCGCCGGCCTTGAAGTCGCGGAATCCCACCTGAACTGGAACTACACGCGCGGTATTCTGTGGGCGTGGAACGAGCCCTTCTCCCACCTCGGAGCGAAGTTTAGCGTGCCGGTGACGGACACGTTCACGTCGACCTTCATGCTCGTCAACGGCTTCGACATCACGCAGGATCAGAACACCGGCAAGTCGTATGGCCTGCAAGGCTCCTTCGCCCCGAGCGACCGCTTCAACACCACGTTGACGTGGATCAACGGGCCGGAGAACGACGGTACGAACGAGGGCTGGCTCAAGAACCTGAGCTGGAACTTCTACGGCGGGCTGCATGACCGGTTCGAAGTGATGGCCAACCTGGACTACATCCAGGCCAACGCCCCCGGCGGCCCGAGCGCCACCTCGTGGGGCATGGGAGGCTACGCCCGGGCGCATCTCTCGGACCAGGTTCGCATCGCGTATCGCATCGAGTTTCTAGACGACACCGAGGCGCGGGCGACTGGCCTGGAGCAGAACCTCCGCGAGAACACCTTCACGTTCGAGGTGCAGCCCGTGAAGGACGACCCGCGTTTCCTGACGCGCGTCGAGTACCGGCGCGACTGGTCGGACATCCCGTTCTTCGGCTGCCCGAGCTGCGTGGACGGCTTGTCTCTGAACCAGAACACCTTCACCGTCGGCATGATGTGGATCTTCGGGCCCAAGGAATAGGTGGAATAGGCCTTGGCGGCGAGGGCCCGGCACCTCGCCGCCAAGGCCCGGTTTTGCGATCGAGTGGCTGCGAGAGAGTCCCTTCCGAGCCGCGCCAACAACTCGGTGTCGGACCCACCCGTTGGAGCCTAGCGACATGGCCCCCGCTTCCGGAGAAGGCTCTCTTGGCGCAAGGTCGCAGCCGTCCCGCGGCTGAGCGGGCCGCTGGAGCGCTGGGATCGTCTTGCTTCGCCTCGGGCATCCCGACGGCTCTGGCAGTCGCGGAGATCGCCACCCATCGGCGAGTCTTGGGTGGAGGCGAGCGGCTACAGCATCAGCCGGTTGTTCGGCCTGATGTCGGCGGCACGATCGGCTCGGCGCTGTATCTGTCGTAGGCTGTCTCGCTCGCGATCTACAGGAGTGCGTTCACCCAAGGTTGCGGGGTGCTTGGGTGCCTGTCGCCGAGTTCACCGGTGTTGCGTTCGAGGCCGGGCTCATCAGCCTTCCGCGGCCGGAGTGCTGATCTCGGGGATCGTGGAGAAAGGCGCGGAAATGGGCGTTCGGATGCTCTGAACCGTCTGCGGGATCGTGTTGCTGTCCGCCGGCGCTATTCGCCGTCGGCGATGGGGTGGGCGAGGAGGCGGTGCTGGCGGGCTCGCTGCTGACCGCTCCAGACGCCTTCCTGCGGGCGTTTCGCCATTGTGTTTCCGGCCTGCACCGGCCTGGCCGCGGGCTTGACGGACGCCCCTGCGGCGGTCTCCTGTACAATGGCCCGGATCTATCCATATGGCCATGCAGCGAAGAGACTGGATCCGGACGGCCTTGGTGGGCACGGGAGCCGCCGCCGGGGGCCCGTTGGTAACGCAGATCGCGCTGGCACCGGCGGCTGCCGCGCAAGCCGGGGCGTCCGCGCCTTGGCAGCCGCAGCTGTTCGACGCGCACCAGAACGAGACCGTGGTGGTGCTGACCGAACTGGTGATCCCCGCCACCGATACACCAGGAGCCAAGGCGGCACGCGTCAACGAATACATCGACCTCATGCTCCACGATGTGGACCCCGACGGGGGACACGAGTTCCTCAAAGGTCTGGGCTGGCTCGACGGGTTCGCCCTGCGCGAGCACAGTGCTCCGTTTGTGGCCCTCGAGGAGGCGCAGCAGGTCGCCATTCTGGAAGCCCTGGATGGGGCAGAGGACCCAAAGCTGGAGATCGGGGCGCGGTTCTTCGCTCGCCTCAAGCGCCTCACGGTTGAGGGCTACTACACGTCGAAGGTCGGGATCGACGAGTTGAACAAGGACGGCGTCCCGGAGACTTTTGCCTGTCAGCACGACACGCACGAATAGGGCGCTACTTCGGCTGTCTGCCCTCGCTCCACAGTTCGGGGCTTAGCGCGAGGGCTGGTATCGGCCGCTGACCGGCGTTTGCGGGAGGCGGGCGTAGGAGTGCGCGTCGGCAGCGAGGCGCGCCGCGCCCTTCTTGACGGGCAGCTTCGAGTGCATGTGGAGCATCAGCGCCGCCGCCGACCGCTCGTATCTTGCCGACCGGACCCAGCCCGGCCGCGCCGAGGAGTTGGGGCCCGTGCTGTCCTGGATGCTGAGCACGGCCCGCTCGGCTTCTGCGCCGGTAGGGCGCGAGGATGTTCTCGGGTGTGACCGCAGGGTCGTTCGGTTGGTCGATCAAGCGGGGACGGGAAAGGGCTTGGACGGCCGCGCGGCTCCTTTGCGCTTCCCCGGGGAGCGAAGCCAGCGGCTGCTCGACCTGATGTCGGCCGCGGCGGCCTCCAGGGCCTTGTCCGGCCGAGCCGGGCCCTCGGCGGATTGCCAACTGGTGAGAATCTGGCATCGGGGACTCACACGCTAGGCTTCGCCCGCAGGCTGCGGGATCGTTGGCTGGGAGGTGCAGGGAAAGTAGGACTCGGGCAGGTGTTGCCGGGTGCAGCGCTACGGGGAGCCTTGGGCCGGCCGGTTCTGACCTGGATCCGGAATGCCGTAGGCGCGATGCACGTCGCGGAGCGTCAGCGTGCCCACCATGTAGCTGGGGTTGACGCGGCTGGCCACCGGCAGCAGGGGGTAGACCGCGAGTTTGCGGAGCGCTTGGTCCAGGAGCAAGTCGGGATACGTGCGGACGACCGCCCGGATGGGGAGCGTCTCGTGGATGCTCGCCTCGGCCTGCCCGCGCTGCATGGCGCGGTCGATGTCCCGCCGCGAGACCCAGCCCCATTGCCCGTAGCGGACCTCGACCAGCAGGGAGTGCTCGTCATGCCGCTCGATCGCTGCGAGCGCGTCCCGGACTCGGAGCCGGTTCGATACGACCCGCTCTCCGCCTGGGCGCATGGCGTCCTCGACATGGAGAACCCGCGTCTCGCGCCGCTCCTCAGCGGAGGGCAGGTCCAAGCCGTCCTGCGAGCCTGCGATCTGGAACATCGACTCGTGCTGCAGGCGGCGCGAGACGAGCAGCGAGATGGTGTTGGCGATCATCACGGGCAGGATGATTGCGTAGTTGGCGCTGATCTCGAAGACCATGAAGATGGACGTCATGGGTGCGCGGAACAAGCCGGCGAAGAATGTCCCGATGCCAACCAGAACGTACGCTCCGACGGAACTTGTGGCGTCGGGCCAGACTCCGTGGGCCAAGCCGCCGATGCCGCCCCCGAGCATGGCGCCGATGAAGATCGTCGGCGCGAACATGCCGCCAGGCGTGCCGACGCTGAAGCAGAACGCGGTGGCTACGAGCTTGAACAGGCCGAACAGCAGCAGCTGACCCCACCAGAATCGGTCGTGGAATGCCCCGTCGATGACGCCGTAGCCGGTTCCCAGCATTTCCGGCACGAAGAAGCCGAGGGCTCCGACCACTAGGCCAGCGAGGGCCGGCAGGAAGTGGCGCTGGCGCTCCCGCAGCGCCAGAGCTCGCCCGCGCAAGCGGCCGACATAGCGTGCGAACAGCGCTGCGAGGCAGCCGCCCACCGCGCCGATGACAGCGTAGAGAAGCAGCTCGGGGTAGCCTACGAGCTCGAACTCGGGCACTTGGTAGAGGGACTCGTCGCCAAGGAACCAGCGGCTGACGACCACCGCCGCGACGGACGAGAGGACGATCGAGCCGAGGACCCCGGCGTTCCAGGCGGCTACGACCTCCTCCATGACGAACAGGACCGCAGTGATCGGGGTGTTGAAGGCGGCTCCGATGCCAGCCGCAGCGCCGATCGGGGCGATGAGCCGCATGTGCTCCCGCGTGAGATGGAAGATCCGCCCCAGCAGCGAGGCGATGCCCGCGCCCATTTGGAGGGCCGGATCCTCGGGGCCCATCGGGTTGCCCGTGCCAATCGACAAGGTGCAGCTGGCGAACTTGCCGAGCACGCTGCGGAAGGGGATGTACCCGTCGGAGGCGTAGACGGCGGCCTTGGTGGCGTTCACCCCCGAGCCCTTGGCCGTGGGAACTGCGAACTGGACCAGCGCATGGCCCGTCAGGCCGCCCAGGACCGGCCAGAGCGGCAGTAGGATGTGGGCGGAGGGCGCTAGGGAGTGGATCGTGATCCAGTTGAGGAGTTCGATCGAGATGTGGAAGCAGACGACCACGAGACCCGAGAAGATCCCGATGACGATCGAAAGCAGCAGGAAGCGCTGCGGCTCGTCGAGCACGGGGCCGGCGCGGCTCACTGCCCAGACCTGGGCGAGGATCTCCCGGACGGCTCTCATCGGTTCAGCTTGGCCAGGACGAGCTGCAAGACTTCGTCCTGCTTGGCGGCAGGGTCGCAGAGGGATCGGCTCGCGGCCCATACCGCCGCAGCCAATTGGATGTTCGTCTCGACTGCGTTCGCGGAGGCGCGCTGCCGTCGGGTGCCCAGAACCTCGTGGGCACGGCCTAGGGTCTCTTCGCTTGCAGGCGGGAGCGGCCGCGGCGGGCCGACGGCTGCCTCGTTCTCGGGGTTGCGGCACTGCTCGGCGGTCGCCAGAGCCCGCTCCAGCAGGACGCGGCTGCGGCGGAAGCGCTCCCTGAGCTCGATTCCGCGGCGCGTCGGATCGAGCTCGATGATCCGGTTGCAGAGCTGGATGCGCTGCCGCGTCCCGGGGGCGTCGCCGTAGAGCTGGGCTCGGTTGTAATGCGTCCGGGCGGTCAAGAAGTTGCCGAGCTGGAACTCGGCTTCGGCGCGGCCGAGCAGCGCCTCGCGGTTCCGGGAGTCGGCGGCGACCAGTTCGCGAAACAACGACGAGGCCCGGTCATAGACCCCGGTCTTGAGGAGGAGGCTCGCGAGCCGGAACTTGATGTCCGCGTTGCTCGGGGCAACCTCCAAGAGTTCCAGGAGTTCGGCAGTGAGCTGCTGGTCGCGGCCGTTGCCGTCCAGCAGGTCCACAAGCTCCAGGCGGAGCTGCAGCCTGGTGTCTGGGGCTGCGGCGTCCCAGTCGCCGTGGATTGCTGTGCGGTAGTAGCTGACTGCCTCGTCGATCCGCCTGTCCCAAGCGGCCAGCCGGGCGAGCAGGCTGTTGACGATCCCGGAGGTCGGGTCGGCGGCGCGCAGCTCGCTCAGGTGAGTTTCCGCCTCGGCATGCCGGTTCGCCTCGTAGAGAGCACGGGCGAGCCCGAGCCGGTAGGTGGTGTCGCCGCGGGTGTAGAGCAGCGCGTCGCGGTATTCCCCAATGGCCGCATCGTAATCCCCCGCTTCCAGCAGGTGCCCGGCGGTCGCAAAGTGCTGGGCGCCGCGCTCGCGGCTCCCGTTGTTGAACGCTCGAGTGTAGAAGGCTGTGAGCGCGAACGTCAGGACCATGACTGCGAAAACGAGGGCCAGGACGCGGGGCGAGGCACCCTCGGCGATCATGGACCGGCTCTTGCAGTAGGGGCACTCGGTGCCGGGGTGGACGATCTCGTTGCGGCAAATCAAACAAACGTAGCGCTTTGCCATCGTCTGTCCTGCGACCTATCCTCTCAGGATAGGGAATGCGCCGCCTTCCGGGCCGGGGGGGGGGGGGGATCAGCCCGAGAGCTTGGCGGGCGCTAGGGTTAGTACGGGCACGGACGGCTGGAGCGTCCTCCGGGCGATTTCGACGAGATGCTCGTGGTGCGTGAAGAAGAGCACTTGGCAGCGGCGGGCGAAGTCGGCGAGCGTCCGCAAGCCGGCGGCGGCACGCTCGTCATCGAAGTTGATGAACAGGTCGTCGGCGACGAAGGGCAGGGGCTGCGCCCCTCCGAGGTAGTCTTCGACCGCCGCGATGCGGAGGGCGAGGTAGAGCTGGTCGGCCGTGCCGGTGCTCAGGCCGGCCACGCCGATCCTGCCTCCGTCCGGCCGCAGCCCGACCAAGTGGGCGCGGTCCCGATCGTCGAAGTCGAGTTGCAGGCTCTGGAACGAGCCGCCGGTCAGGTCGGAGAACAGGCCGCCGGCGCGCTTGAGCATGGGCGCCTGCTTCTCGCGGCGGAAGCGGTCGATGACCCACCGCAGCATGAGGGCGGCGGTGCGCACGCGGACATACGATGCGCTGATTTGCTCGATCTCCGCCAGGGCGCTCTGCCGGTCCGCCTCGGCGTTGGCTGCGGTGCCCTCGCCGCCGACCGCCTGGAACGCCGTACGCGTCTCCTGCAGCCTGTCGCGGGTCTGCAGCTGTTCGGGGCGTAGTTCCTGCAGTTCGGCCTTGAGCGCGGTCTCCCGCGCGCTGAGCTGGTCCGGGTCCGCGGCGCGGCATTCCTCGGCGAGTTCTGCGATCGACAAGCCGTCACCGTCTTGCCGCAGGCGCTCTGCCACAGCGGCTAGCTCGCCGCTGAGCTGGCGCAACTGGTCGGCGTTGGCGATTGCCTCGCGCAGCGCCTCACGGGATTGGACGCCGGCGGAAGCCTCGAGCCTGCGGATCGTTGTCCGTGCTTGGAGCAGGTGGGCGCTCGATTTGTCGATTTTCGCCTCCTGCGCCTTGATGTCGCGGCCCTTGACTCTCTGCAGGTTGCGACGCTCCTGCTCGATCTGCGCCCGGCGCTCGAGCTCGACGACCGCGTCCTCGGCCGGCTTACCGGCCAAATCGGGAGCGATCGCCCGCACCGTGTCGGCCACGGCCGCACGGAAGTCCTCGATATCCTGGCGAATCTTGTCAATGCGCTCAATGCGCAGTCCCCTGATCCGGGCTGCTGCGTCCCGCATTTCTTCGATGACGTCGAGGCGCGACTGCACGACTTCGGGGCGTGCCTCCGAGCCTAGGCCCAATTCGGCTACCGAGGTCGCCCAGTCCAGCGCCCAAGCTTGCACCGCCGCCGCGGCGCTTTGCAGAGCTTGCCTCTTCTGGTTTGCGTCATCGGCTCCGTGGCGCATCTCGGACGCGAGCTTCCGGTGTGCCTCCGCTCGCAGTTGGTGGTCCCGGTGGACATCGGACGCGGCCTCGAGGACTAGGCGTAGCGGGTCTTGCCGGAGGGGCGAGGCATCGAATCCGACAGCTCGCAACTCGTTCTCCAGCTGGGCTACCGCCTCTCTCTCCAGGCGTCGCAGCTCAGCCGACCGTCGCGCGGCGCGATCCCGGCGCTCCGCGAGTTGCAGAAGTTCGGCTCGGTCGGCTAGCCACTGTTCCATCGCAGCGGGACTCAGGGGTTGGAAGGGAGCGCCTTTCCACAGACGCAGCCATTCTTGTGCCAAGGATGCGGCTTGGACCTTGAGGCGGCCCAACTCCTCCCGAAGGGTCGCCAATTCGTTCTCGCCCTCAGCGACTTGGCGCACCGCCACGGCTAGCCGCGCTTCCGCTTCCAAGGTTGCGACGCGTTGGTCAGCTGCCTCATCCGCTCCGAGCACGGCGGCTTCGTAGGCTGCGGCGATCCCGGCGTGGTTCTCGACGAACCCGGCGATGTCGGCATCGGCCACGGGTCGGCCCTCGATGTAGCGGCTCCGGACAAGGTGCCAGCCGGCGTCCCTCCGGGCGCGGAGCTGGGTCAGCTCTCCGAGCGGCACGGGCTGCTCCAAGCGAACGATCAGATCCCGCTCGCTGCGCTTCCGACTGAGGTTCGCCTTCGCGTCGCTCACCCGATTGCGGAGGGAATCCAGGCGCTGCTCCAGATCGCGCTGGCGGTCCCGGTGGGCGCGGACAGCATCCAGAGGCGGCGGAGTGATGGCGGCGGCCGCCTCCATGTCGGCAACGGGAGGGGCCATGCGGGCCAGCCTCGCTGCGATGAGCATACCGGCCTCGCGGGCATCGGCTTCGGCGTCCCGGATGCGGGAAGCTATGTCGCCGCGCTCGTTGGAGAGGGTGTTGACGAGTGCCCCGAGGCGGGCAACATTGGCCGGTGCCTCAGTCGCCTCGATCTGCTCGCCCAAGGCGGTCTGCCTAGCGTCGGCCTCTTCCGCGGCTTTCCGAGCGGCCGCGAGGCGCAACTGGCGCTCGGCCCTCTGCTGGAGCAGGTCGCGAATCCGAGCGACCTTGGGGCGGGGGGGGATCGCCTGCATAACTCCGTCGACATCCGCCGTATCCCATTCGATCTCCTTGGCGCGGGACAAGAGGGAGGTCTCGGCGACTCGCAGTTCGGCTTGGCGCTTGGGTAGGTCCCGCTGCTCCGCGCCCACTTGGATGCGCAGCCGGTGCAACTCCTGGATGTCGTCCGCGGGCAGAGGGGGGCTCTCGTTCCGGGTCAGTTTCCGGCGCTCATCACGGAGCAGGGCGAGCGATTCGTGCAGCCGGTCCAGTCTGTCCTGCGCCAGGGCCTCATCCCGCTCCGCAGCGTCCAACGCTTCCCGGGCATCCGCGGGCAGCGTCGGAACCTCGCCGAGCGCTGCGATTTGGGCCTCGAGGCGAGCCTTGTCGTTGATCGGACGGATAACCCGACGGATGCGGCCTACCTTGGCGAGTTCTGCGTCCCTTCGCTGGATCTCTTCCTGGAGCTTCGCGTGGGCAGCTTCGTACTGGGCGCACTCGCGTTGCAGGGTCCTCCAGCGCTCGGCGCTGACCGTCAGCTCGCGGAGGTTACGCTGGGCCTCTTTGAGCCGGTCCTCGGCGGGGTAGTATTTCCGCTTGGCCGATCGGCGCGCTGACCACAGCTCGTCGGCTTCCCGCTCGAGGGCGGTCAGCCGCCCGTGCAGGTCCCGAATGCCTGCGCCGACCGAGAACAGGACCTGGCCGATTTCATCCTTCGCTTCTAGAATTTCTCGTCCCCCCTCGCGCAAGCGCTGGTGGTCGAGGCTGAACATGCGCCTTAGGAAGTCGCGGTCGACGCTACCGAGGAACGGTGCCAGCGCCGCCTCACCGCCCGGAAGAGCAGTTTCGTTCGGGCTGAGCAAGGTCCCCCTGCGGCCTTTGCGCCGCCGGAGCTCTAGGCTCGAGCCATTCGCTTCCACGACGGCCCCGACGCGCATGCTGCGGTATTCGTGAATGAAGTCGAGGGGTGAGGTCCGCGGAATGCCGAAAAGGAGATCCTCGATCGCGGCCATGGCCGTGGACTTGCCCGCTTCGTTCGGGCCGTAGACGATGTGCAGGTCCGGCGACCGTGGCGGCAGGTCGAGCGCGGCGTCGGTGAAGCGACCGTAGCGGATGAGATCGAGCCGGCGGATGCGCATGCGGTCAGCGGCGCTCCTCGAGCAGCCGGGCCATGAGATAGGGTTCGGCAGCCTGGATCAGGCTGCCGTAGTCCTCGTTGACCAGGGCCTGCAGCAAGCCGTCCTCGGCTTGCGTGCGGACCTCGTACGGGAGCTTGCGGACCAAGTCGCCGAAGTGGGCCTTGAGCTGCGCCCGCAGGTCCGAGTCGGCGCTGCTCTCCCGGAGAATCTGCAGCACATCCTGGCCCATCTGGCTTGCCAGGAGCCCTGTGCTCGCCGGGCGCGTCGCCACCACCACCCGCTCGACCCAAGCCTGATTCTCGCCCAGCGCCAGGGCCGCGGCGCGAGCCTCATTGAGCAATTGGTCGGTTGAGGCGAGGAGCTGATCGTGGATCCCCGGTGGTGCCCGTAACCTCGAGACGGCAGGCGAGGAGCCGGCCGTCGGCTTGGTTGGCCACCGCCTGTTCGACAGCATCCCGGATCCCGTCGAACAACTCGTGGAGCGTCTCGCAGCCCACCGCCGAGACCTCGAGGAGGGCCCAGCGCACGACATCCACGTAGAAGGGGGTCAGGGCAGCGATCGAACCGCCTTGGACATCGGCCAGATAGGCCCCCTTCGGGCCGGACTCGCGGATGTGACGGCCCTGGAGGTTGCCGGAGTACACAACATAGGGCCGCTCGTGCCGGACATCGGCTTGGTGGATATGCCCGAGGGCCCAGTAGTCGTAACCTTTCTGAACCAGTTCCGCGAGCGTGCAGGGCGCGTAGGTCTCATGGCCCTCCTCTCCGCCGAGCCCCGTGTGCAGCAAGCCGATGTTGAAGGCATGCGGCACGGGATCCGGATAGCCGCGGGCTAGGTTGGCCGTTACAGACCGCTGCGGGAAGCTCTGGCCGTGCAGGGCGACACCGAGGTGCTCCACGATGTGGGTTTCCGGCTTCTGCGAAGAGAACACCGTCACGTTGTCGGGCAGGCTTAGGCGACGCGTGATCTGGCTCGCGGCGTCATGGTTGCCGTGGATCAAGAAGGCCGGGATGCCGGCTTCCGCGAGGCGGCCCATTTGCCGCACGAAGAACAGCCCCGTGTGGTAGTCCCGCCAGTTTCCGTCGTAGATGTCGCCGGCAATCACCAAGAAGGCGGCCTGCTCCTCGATGACCCGGCCGATCAGGGCCTCGAGGGCCGTACGGGTTGCGGAACGAATCAGGCGGACGGTTTCGCCTTCCTGGCCAGCGAGCCCCTTGAGGGGGCTGTCCAGGTGGATGTCCGCGGCGTGGACGAAGCGAAACGACGGCGGCATAGACCGGTCTCGGGCTAGGGGGCTTCCGCGGAGGCCTCGCCACGGCATTGCTGTCTGCGCGGGCCCGGACTGCTGTTGGAGCGTTTGCACCAATGGCCGAAGGGGGCTGGGTTCCCGGGCCTCGAAACTATGCTACTATGCCGCCAGTTGCACCCTGCCCGCTCCCTGCCGCTAGGGCACGCTTACTGGCTTTGCCATAGCGCTCCTCTAGCTGGGGGCCCGTCTGAACCAGCATCTTCCCCGTGCGAAGCTTGGCTACCGACCGGACTCGTTCCGCAGGGTTCGATTCCGGAGCGCATGCCGGGAATAGATGGACCTCCACCGATGCGCCAGTCCGCTTCCTCCAAGCTTCTATATGCTTGGATGCAGCGGCGGTCCGGGGTGCATCGTGCAAGGCATCTCTGCCGAGGGACTGCTCGCGGACAGCCTGTTCAGTTGGAGCCGCGCCTCCGGTTGCTGGACGCCGGGCGTCCGGCCCCGGCGGACCGCTAGCGCCCCGGCGATCGTGCGAGGTCGCGCCGGCCTCGTCAGCCAAGAGCGGCAGGGCTTTTGGGTCCCAGTCCGCACCGCGACGGTGGTTGGCTGGCAGGCTGTGAGCTCGGGGCGCTGCCGAGGCGTCGCAGGCTCCTGCGCACCGGTGCCAGGGACAGCTGGACTTCGAGCTGGTCGAGGAGCTCTGGCCCGGCAATTTCCAGCGACCGGCAGATGAACTCGAACGGGGGCTGGTCGGGGGATTTCTCTCGCACAGTCTCGAGGGTCTTTTTCCTGTGATTGGCAGAGAGACAGGGAGGGCGTCCCGGTTTAGGCTTGTGTTGGAGAGCCTGGAACCCGCCGCAGGCAGAGAGCCGAGCCCCTGGGCGGCTTGTGCGGAGGCCCAGGCCGAAGTTCTGCGGCGGGCTGGGATCCCGGCCCGCTTCCCGAGGGGAGGCCGGGCCCGCTGGGGAATGCGTCGGAAGTCGCCCACGGTGAGGAAGCCCATGAATCTGTACTTGCAGGAATCGCAGGGAGGTGCCATGCGCAACGTCTCGGATACAAAGCACCTACAGACCAGTTTATGTGTGTGTTGGCGCGGGGAGCTGCTGAGAGGTTGAAAACGGCCAGACCTGCAATTACTTTTGGCAAAATTAGTCAGCTGTTCGTGGTCGGGTGGTGTCCTGAGGCAACGAAAGCTGCTGTGCGCATGCTGCCGCAAGGGGGCGGGTCGCGCAGCGGGGTCTGGCGAAGCTGCCTCGCTCGGTGACGCGCGCTGGGAGCTTCGCCGGTGGTTCAATCCACAGAAGGAGAAAAGAGGAGAATGCGAGTCATGCAATCCACAGAATTCCGGAGGGGGTTGGCGCTGCTGGCGACCGCCCTCCTGCTGCTGGTCGGCTTGACGGGCAACGGAGGGGCTGAGACCGTGCCAGGGGCGCCAGCGCAGGCGGTGGAGGTGGCGCTGGGGGCGAGCGGCGACAGCATCACGCTCATGACGACCGAGGCGGGTGGCTTCACGCTCGACGGCGAGGCGGTTGAGAGCGGGCGGGAGGTGACGGCCGCGAACGGCAACGTGTACGTGCTGACGCTCGCCGACGGAGCGGTCGCCGCGGCGTACCGGCCGGTCGAGCGGACGGTGGAGCTGGGCCTCAGCGGGGAGAGCGTGACGCTGGAGCGGGCCGAGGACGGCTCCTGGAGCCTCGCGGGGACGCCGGTCGCGAGCGGCGCCACGCACACGGCCGGGAACGGCAACGCGTACATCCTGGCGCTGATCGGGGACAACGTGTGGACGGCGGCGTTCAGTCCGCGGATGCTGGCGATCGCGAACACGGACCTCACGGCGACGGCCAAGGAGGACGGCAGCGGGTACACGGTCGGAGAGGCCGGCGAGCTCGCCATGGACGGCTCGGGGAGCCTGGACGCGGACGGAGCGCTCTACCGGGTGTGGCAGGACGCCGAGGGGAGCCTGCAGGGGCTGCGGTACGACCTGGCCATCGGGAGGTCCACCAACAACGCCGCCGCGACGGACAAGGCCCGGGTCGGCTTAGCGGAGCCGGCGCTCAGCGGGGACGCCGAGGGCACGCCGCAAGACGAGACGGGGGCGGAGCTGACCGTCGGCGGAGGCCTGCCCGTGGCGCTGGCCGACTTGTTCGCCGGGGGGAGCGCCGCGGAAGACGGCCAGGGTCTGGTGGCCGCGGCGGTGGAAGCGATCGAGAGGCAGCGCGCCGTGGTGGTTGCGCTGTACGCTGCGGACGAGGCCGACGACAGCATCGTAGGCAGCGATGTGTACGACCATGTTTGGGCATCCGCCCAGGACGCGCTCGACGAGCTGTTCGGGGCGTCCCATGTGGCGCTGGGCATTGCGCCCACCCGTTCGCGGATGCTGGGGGAAATCGACGCGGTCCTCGAGTTCCTGGCGAGCGAGGCCGGGTTCGTGGCGGGGACGGCCCGGGGCGGCGCCTACGAGAACAGCGAGGCCGGCTGGGACGAGGATGCGGCGCGGGCACTGTTCAACGCGATCGACAAGCGGTAGACGGTGCGGTTCGGGTTCACCGCGAACACGCGCTTCGGTGCGCGCACGCTGGAGGATGTGGACACGACCAATCCGAGCGAGCTGCACGCCGCCGAGCGCAACGTCTTCGCCTACAGTGCGCTCAAGCAGACCCAGCGCGTGCGGGAACTGCCGGCGACCGGCGTGGCCGTGTACCGGGGGCGGACGGTGGCGGTGGACGAGGACGCCGAGTTCTACGTGGGGGACATCGAATTGCATCTGAGCCTCGCGTCCCGCAGGATCGAAGGCACGGTCTCCGGCTTGGTCGGCGACGACGGGAGCCCCTGGGTCCACAACGGGAGCGACGTGGAGCGGATCTACCTGCCGACGGAGACTCTCGGCGGCACCCCCAGTACTCCGGCTCCACAGCCGCCACAGCCCCCGGAGCCGCCACAGCCGCCACAGCCGCCACAGCCGCCGGAGCCGCCACAGCCGCCACAGCCGCCACAGCCCCCGGAGCCGCCAGAGCCGCCACAGCCCCCGGAGCCCCCGGAGCCCCCGGAGCCCCCAGAGCCTCCTCCTCCTGAAGACCCGCCAGCGTCGCCGTTCCCATCTTTCGGCGGCCCTTATTCCTCCAGCGCCCGTCCGCCGAAGTGGTCCACCAACACCGGCGTGCAAGAGGCTACCTTGACCTACACCACTCCCGGGGCGCGGGGGCGGCCCGCCGAGGTCGCTGCGTACTGGCAGGGGGAGCTGCTGGGGCGAGGCGGCGACGCCGGGACGGCAGCGATCGGTTCGTGGTCGCTGAGCGCGAGCGAGGCAGCAGATGGCTCCACCGCTTTCCAGGAGGACTTCCTGATTCGCGGCGCATTCGGCGCGGAGCGGGCAGCCATCACCGACGAGGAGGTTTCCGAATCGGACCCCGCAAAAGCGGCTACATGGTTGTCCAGCGTAGAGATGGACGAGCTGCCCGAGGATGAAGCGGACGCGAAGGACCTCCAGGCCCTCCCCCTCCTAGCCGGCGTGGATCCTGCGGTCAACCCTCTGGCCGACGGGTCGACGAGCGGCAGTATCGAACTGGGGAGCGGCAGCTCGAATTACACGGGGACGGCGGCGGGCCTCTTTGGGTCCGGCGCGGCGACGTTCAAGAGGGACGGGTTCGGGGTGTCCTTCAGGAAGGAGCTCGAGAAGCAACTCGCCGTGCTGAACTCCGCCCTCGCAATCGAAGAGGCCGGAACTGATGCAAGGGCAATAAAGGAAGCTGTCTGGTCAGCCGTCAGGGACGGTGCCGCAAAACTCTTCCCCTTTGATTCCAATAACCCCGCTGACCTCAACGTTACCGCGGAGGTCTTCACGGACGGGAATATCTTCCAAGCAGCCTACCCGGATCGCGACCGGGACGCGGTCCGCACGATCGAGAGCGCGATCGAGGCGCTGCAGAGCAAGGACAGCTTCGTGGAAGCCGTGGACAAGGACGGCGACGGCGCGTTCGGCAGCCCCTACCACAACGATAACGGGGAGAAGCTGGACGTTGCGGGCCTGATTGGCGGCGATGCCTGGAACAATCCGCCGGTAGAGGTTGTGGCCAAGTACGCCGCAGTGAGCTACACCCACTTCGGCGCATGGCACCGGAAGACCGCGCCCAACGCGTATACGGCAGACACGCATTATCGCGCCCAAAGCACTACCCTAGATGCAAACGACGATCAGGTCATGCCGATCGGCGTGTTCGCCTACAGCCCGCTGCGCAGCGCGCGCATCGACTTCGGCGAGGTTGCGAATCTGACAGCGATCTACCAGGGCGAGGCGCGGCTGGCTGAGTACTGGGTCGATTCTACGTCCGGCAGTGAGGAAGGGAAGGCAAACCTTTACGAAGCGGTCGCCGAAGTCGTCGTGACGTGGGGAACGGCATACGGCGACGACAGCGGCACTTTCACGCTGGCGCTTTCGGGCATCGCCGATGGTGACGGGGACTCCCTCAACCAGCCGGGCTGGATCCCAGACCACGACGCGGAGGTCAGCGGAATCCTGATCAGGGGAGAAATCAACACCACCGCCGCCGGCGATGCTTCTGCTGCTGACGATCCTCTGGTTCCTGACGAGCTGGTAGTAAAGCTCGTCAATGCCGCGACCCTGGCGCAAGAGGACAAGGGAGGCGGCTGGATCCAGACAGATCTTGACCTGCGGTTCGTCGCGGAGTCGGCCGACGGCCCCCTGGGCGTGCTCGGGGTGTTTCAGCTTGATGCTGGTTCTGGAAGTATTGCCTACTATCTCCAAGGCGCATTCGGAGCCGTCGTGCCCTAGCAGCCTGTTGATAAAGTCTCTGGGATACGATTTCCGTCGCGCAATCGCGTGCGAACCACCGGTTTGCACCTGTTGCAGGGCCTGCAGGAGTCGTTGTATGGTCATTTCAGGGCCCTGCAAGGAGTTGCTGGACAGGCTTCACGGCCGCTGAGGACTTTTTCAACAGGCTCCTAGGAGCCCGTTGCTAAAGTCCGGCTGAGCGGCGCTGCGTGCGGGGGCTTGCGGTGCGAGAGCATGCCGGGGGATCCTTGTTCAGATGGCGCTGGGCGCTCGCCAACGGATCCAGGGGTGCGTCTGCCTCCCTGCGGACGCACGCCCCCAGGCCCCGACCGTCCCGTGCTGCGAGAAGCTCCACGAGGTGCTCGAGCTGGCCGGCTGCGACGAGTGCCTGGAGCGGCTCTGCCAGCCCTTCTACGCCGCTAGGCTGGGCCGCCCCGCGCTGCCGCCGGGCGTCTCCTGCCGCAGGCTCCTGCTCGGCTACCTGCTGGGCCTTGATTCCGAGCGCGCCAGCGCCCTGCAGGCCAGCGACACGCTCTCGATCCGCGAGTTCCTCGGCTCCGGGCTCCCCGCGTCGCCGCCGGACCACTCCCGGCTCTGCCGCACGCGCCAGCGCCTGGACCTCGAGACGCACAAGCAGGTTTTCGCTTGGGTGCTGGAGAGGCTGCGGGCCGCCGGGCTGGCCCAAGGCGAGACGGTTGGGGTGGACGCCACCCCGCTGGAAGCCCACGCGGCGCTGAGCACGCTGCAGCGGCGGAACACCCAGGAGGGCTCCGGAGAGTTCCTCGAGCGCTTGGCGGAATCCGCGGGCCTCGAGACGCCGACGAAGGAAGAGTTGATTGAGTTCGACCGCCGGCGCCAGAACCAGTCGCTGGCGAACCAGGAGTGGGAGCACCCGGTGGATCCGGACGCCCGGGTGGCCCGCAGGCAGGACGGCGCGCCGGACAGGGCCCCCCAAGCCGAGCCCGCGGTGGACCTGGACAGCGGGGCGCTGGTGGGGCTGACCGTGCAGACCGCGGACCTAGGCGACCCGGCGACGCTCGGGCCGACGCTGGCGGCGGTGGAGGAGGCGCAGGGCGGGAAGCCGCAGACGGTGGTGGCGGACAAGGGATACCACAGCGGCGCGACGGTGCCGGCGCTGGAGGAGTCCGGGCGGGAGCCGGTGATTCCGGAGCCGAAGCGGAAGCCGCGCAAGTGGGGGCCGGGCCAGGAAGCCGAGCGTGCGGCGGGGGAGGCGCACCGGGAGCGGGTCGCCGGCGAGCGGGGGCGCCAGCTGGAGCGGCAGCGCTGCGAGCAGGTCGCACGGTCGAGGGGCCCCAGGTACGCGACCGGCGGGCTGCGGCGGGTCCACCTGCGGGGCCACCACCACAGCCTGCAGCGACTGCTTCTCCACGCCTGCGGGGACAACCTGGGCGTCCTGCTGCGGTCGCTGCCGGGGAGCGGTACGCCCCGGAGCCTGCCAGGCGGCGGCTCCCTGGCCGTTGCGGCGCTAATTTGGCCTGGAGAAGGCCTCGGGAAGGCCCCGGAACGGCTTCTGAGCGCGTTTTCGAGCGTCTGGGCCGCCCGGCGGCCCGCGCTCGGGTTCGGAGCCTAGCCCGCAGGAGCCTTCGCTGCGTTCCGCCGCGTCTCGGCGGGAACTCCGACAGCGCCCTTTATCAACGGGCTTCTAGGGCGTCGACCGCGTGGAGGTGTCCCCCGCCGGCGCAGGCCGCGTAGATCAGCGCCAGCAGCCTCTGCCCAGCGCTGCCACCGCGCCGGCGGCGCTGGAGGCGGACCGCCGCGGCCAGCTTCTCGGGCAGCTCGAGGAACTGGGCCACCACGCCGAGCCCGGCTAGGCCCGTCAAGTCGTCGTTGCAGACACCGTAAGCCAGGGTGGGAGCACTGTCGGGGAACATGGGCAAGGGGGCCTCCAAAAAATCGAGATGCATCCCCGAGGTGCAATACGCGGACACCCCGGAGGACCACCCAAATCATTGCAACACAAACACGTTCCAGCTGGTAACCGGAATCCTTAACCGGGAATCAGGGTGACAGGCCGCGGCCTCGGCGGCGTCCGGCAATCTGGTACCTTTACGGGATGCTGTTCCGCTGCCTAGCGGTCCTCTTCCTCGTTGCGTCCGCGGCTCTTCCCCAAGACAGGCTCAACGTCCTCTTCATTGCGACGGACGATATGAACAACGACCTGGGGACCTACGGCCATCCCCTGGTCAAGACGCCGAACTTCGACCGGCTGGCCCGGCTGGGGATGCGGTTTGACCGGGCCTACTGCAACTACCCTGTTTGCAACCCGAGCCGCGCTTCCCTCATGACCGGGCTCTACCCGGACCAAACCCAAGTGCGTGACAATGCAGTTCATTTCCGCACCACCATCCCGAGTGTCAGAACTTTGCCCCAGTTGTTTCGCGACAACGGCTACTTCGTTGCCAGGATCGGCAAGATCTACCACTATGGCGTGCCGACGAATATCGGTGAGGACGGCCTAGACGACCGTGACTCTTGGGAGGAAACCGTCAACCCTCGCGGACGCGACAAATGGGAGGAGGACCGGATCTACTCGATTGATCCGGTGACCGGTAACCTCGGCGGGACCCTGAGCTGGATGGCCCAGGACGGCACCGACGAGGAACAGACGGATGGCATCGGCACGACCGCCGCGATCGAGTTGCTGGAGCGCCAGCGAGACAGGCCTTTCTTCATCGCCATGGGGTTCTACCGGCCCCACACTCCCTATGTAGCTCCCAAGAAGTATTTCTTGCAATACCCTCTGCAGCTGATCCGGCTACCCGCAGAGCCCTTGGACGATCTCGTCGACATCCCGCCCGCAGCCTGGGTAGACCGGCCGTTCCAACTTTATCTGCCAAAACGGCAGCAGCGTGAGGCCATCCAGGCCTATTACGCTGCGATCAGCTTCGTCGATGCCCAGCTAGGTCGCTTGCTCGACGCGTTGGAGCGCCTTGAGCTGACGGAGCGCACTCTCATCGTCTTTTGGTCGGACCACGGGTACCACATGGGAGAGCACAAGCTTTGGCAGAAGACCACGCTCTTCGAGAACTCCGCTCGCGTGCCGTTCTTCATCGCCTCTCCCGCACACAGGGGGACTGCGGGCCTGAGCACGCAGTCCCTGGCCGAATTGGTGGACGTGTATCCGACGGTGGCCGCCTTATGCGGCTTAGCCGCCCCAGAGCACCTTGAGGGCCGCAGCTTGGTACCGGTTTTGGAGGATCCTCGCCGCGCCGTGCGGAACTCCGCCCTGACGACGTTTGACACCCACGACCGGGTGAACCGCCGCCGCCCATTGCGCCCCCGCACCGTTGGATACACCATCAGGACTGCGCGGTGGCGGTACACCGAATGGGGACCGGATGGCGAGCACGGGGTCGAGCTCTACGACCATTGGCACGACCCGAAAGAGTTTGTCAACCTAGCCCTCGCTCCGAGTGAGCAGGAGCACATGGCTAAACTCAAGCGACTGCTGCACGAGCGGGTCGCCCAAGCTACGAGCGCCCCAAACTTCTGACCCAGATTCCGCAGAACGCTCGCACCGGGAACTGTGGCTTTACCGGCACCGCAAGCCGGGACGCTCTGCTTTGGCTGCCACCACGGTAAGGCTCCCGGTCCCTCTTGGCAGGCAGGCCGACGAGACTCGCGTTCGGCGAGTGGTTGCATGCGAGAGGGGCCTGCTCGACACCGGAAGCTGAGTGAGGTGTCCACCTAGGACAGGCTTCAGGGATCTGCATTTCGCCCTGGCATGTCCCGAGCCTGAACTTCCGGGACAGATATTGACCTAAGGCATTGGTTTATTTGAACTATCGACCGTTTGCGGAGATGCGGCACTGGGTACGCTCCAGGAGCAGGGCGAGCAGGCGGTGCTAGGCGATGGTCGCCCAGTCGGGGCGGAGCATGCCGAAGCTGTGCAGCGACGCTTCCTCCGGGGTGCGCTGAGCGGCGGCCTTGCGCCGCGCCGCCGGGGAGGGCGTGACCGGTGCCGTCGCCGAGGCGCGCCGGGCTGGGGCGGCTTCCTGGCCGTCGCCGTCGAACAGCAGGGGCACCAGCTTGCGACGCATGCGCCAAGGTAGGCGAGCAGGCGCAAGAAGCTATGGGTGCGTACGCGCTCGGGGCGGTAGCGGGGGATGGGCCGGACCTGGAGATCGACGGTCTGGAAGCTGCGGCAGGTGCGCTCGATGCGGCTGAGCCGCTGGTAGGTGCGCACCGTGTCTGCGGGGCCGAGGTCGCTGGCGGGCAGGCTGGTGCGGAGGATGTAGAGGCCGTCGAACTGGGTCTCCTGGGCGCTGCGCTCCCGGTTGCGCCGGAAGGCGAAGCCGTCTGCGGCGATCTCCAGGTCGCAGTGCTGGGCCATCTTGCGCTTGGCGATGACTTGGCCCCTGCGCAGGCCGATCCGATCCCGGATGGCGAGGCTGCGGTGGTCGCGCCGGGTGGCGGCGAGGATCGGGGCGAGGTCGCGCTCAGCGAACAGGGAGAGCTGCAGCATACCGCTCAAGGCCGAGGTGCGCAGGGCGCTGATCCAGTCCAGTCTGGACGGCTGGACATCCTCGCGGATCCGGGCGCTGGCAAGCAGGCCGCGGTCGCCGACCGGCACCATCCGGGCGAGTCTGCAGCGGGTGCGCAGCTTGGCGATTTGGGCTTTCCAGGTGGTGAGGTCGGCGGTGTTGCCGTCGCACACCTCGACCGCCACGAGGCAGCCTTGGGCGTTGCACAGCAGGCCGAACGCGATCCGCGCCTTGGCTATAGGTCGTGCGCGGTGGCCAGCTGGGAGCGCGGCTCGAGCATGCGGGCCGCGACCAGGGCTGCCGTCAGCTCGCGCTGGCGCGACGGCCTAGCGGCGAGCAGCCGGTCGAGCCCGAGGGCACACCAGGAGCCCAGCCCGGCCGCGACTTGTCCGTAGGGCCTGGAGCACACGCTGTGGCAGGCGTCCTCGGGGTCGACGAGGGTTTCGTTCCAGAGCGTGCGGCGCAGGGTTTTGATCTTGGCGGGCGGCCAGCGGGTGCGGTTGGCGAGGGTCCGCTTGCCCTCGCGCCAGCCCTCCCGGAGGAGGCTGGTGAGGCGCGCATTGCGGTGCGGGACGGTCTCGACGCAATTGGCTCCGAAAGACGCACACCTCAGCCCATGCACGAGCCTCTCTGTGCGTTTTCCCGGACCTTCGCGGACAATCCGGGCTAGGGGCCTGCCTCCCGGTCCGTTAGAGCGACGAATGCATCTTCAAGGTTCTGTCGACCTGCCGCTGAGCACAGTTCTTCCGGCGTGCCCTCGGCCACTACCGTTCCGTTCGAGATGATCACGACCGCATCGCACACCGCCACCACCTCCTGCATGATGTGGCTCGAGAATACGATGCACTTGCCATCGGCACGGAGGTGGGCGATCAGAGCCCGGATCGCCCGCGTGCTGACTACATCCAGGCCGCTCGTCGGCTCGTCGAGCAGGACATTCCGGGGACCATGCACTAGCGCCTGGGCGAGCGCCACTTTGGTGCGTTCGCCGTGGGAGAAGCCCTCTGCGCGGCGGTGGGCGAAGCCGCCCATCTCCAGCAAGTCGACTAGGTCGTCGCAGCGCGCAGCGCTCTCGCAATCGTTCAGGCCCTGAAGCCGAGCGAAGTACTGCAAATGCTCCCGAGCGGTGAGGCGCGGATAGATGCCGCGTGTCTCGGGCAGGACGCCGAGCCGCGCTCTAGTTTCCAAAGGGTGCCTCTCCACGTGGATTCCGTCCACCAGCACGCGACCTCGCTCCGGTTTGAGCAGGCCGCAGATGATCCGCATCGTCGTGGTTTTGCCCGCCCCGTTCCGCCCGACGAGGGCGGTGACCGCGCCGTCCTGCGCTTGAAACGAAACTTCGTCCACAGCGGTGACGGAGTCAAAGCTCTTCCGGATCTGAAGGACTTCGATCATTCCCGAGGCATTCTCAGAGACGTAGACCTGACCGTCTCAATCGGTTCGCCCCTCCTCAGCTGAGCCGCCAGGGGTCTCGGTACGGATGCGCTAGCGGGGAGTTGGCGTCGCTGTCGCCGACGATCCGCTCCGTCCGTGGGGCCCACACTTTTCTTCAGGAAGCATTGGAAATCACGGCAAAGCTTGCAGCGCCGGATCCTGGTCCGCCGTCGAGGCGCGGGCGTAGCCTACGAGCATCGCAATGAGGACAGGCTCGGCAGTGTAGCACACCGAGCTCCGCGTAGTCTCGACGCGAGGAGGTCCGGGCTCTCCGCCGCACCTAGGGCGCGGCTCCGTGCTACATCGCAGAAAGGGCGGTTACTGCAACGCCGCCCGCCAACGTGAACGGCTCTCCGGCGCTGTTAGCCCAAGTGTCTCGTATAGTTGCATTCCGGCCAGTTTGAGCAGCCGAAAAAGCGACCGTACCTGCTCATTCTCGGGCACAACCATCCGCCGCACCGCGGACAGGCATCGACGCGCCCAGCGCAATCCTGGCAGCGGTAAGCCCTGTCGGATCTCACAGCCAGACTTTTCCCGCACAGAGGGCAGGCGGGCACCGCATGCTTGCAGAGAGGAGAGTTCGAGCATCTGTAGATGGCTTTTCCCTTGTCTTCGCAGAGCTTCAGTACGCCGCCGCATTGCGGACAGGGCGCTTCGCCGTCCGGCGGACGGCGGAACACACCGACATCGTATCCGTCTTCGATCAATTCCGCAATGAACTCCGACGGCGGGCCGCCGTCGGCCAGCAGGAACACCTGCCGTCTCGCCCGAGTGATCGCAACATAGAGCAGGCGTCGCTCTTCGGCGTTCGGATGGCTTTCCGGTGCCGACCCCACTAGGTCGAGCAGAGGATCGTTGTCCATCTCGGAGGGAAACCCGTATGCCCCCGAGCACAGGCCGAGGACCACCGCGTAATCAGCCTCGCGCCCCTTGGCGCGATGCGCTGTGCTCCATTGGAAGCGAAGGCCTGGATACTGCTTCCGCAGACCGGGCAGATTTCCGGGCTGCAGACGCCGGTAGCGACCGAGCAGCAGGACCTCGGACATTCCATCGTACCGGTGCGCGTCTTCCGCGATCCGGTCGAGCGCTTCCTTCAGAAGCGGACGCCCCTGCTCAGCGTGCAGCGCCACCTGCACCGCGGGCCGGTCCGCCTTGCGCGTTGCGCGAACCTCCTTGACGAGCTGCGCCGGGTTGCGCCGCACGAAGTCGGCAGCGACGGCGGCGATGCGGTCGACGCAGCGGAACGTGGTTGTGAGGTCAATGCGCTCGTGAGCGCCGAAATGATCCCTGAAATCCAGCATGATCGCAATGTCCGCTCCGCCGAACCGGTAGATCGACTGCCAGTCATCGCCGACCGCGAACAGCTGGGAACCCGGGGCGCTGGCGATCAGCGCCTGGAGCAGCCGCGCACGGGCCGGAGAGATATCCTGGAACTCGTCGACCAGAATGTACCCGAACGGGCTGCGGTAGCGCCCAGCCTCCACGAACTCCGCGGCGCGGTTGATCATGTCTTGGAAGTCGATCTCCCCAGCGTCCGCAAGCGCTCTCTCGTAGCGTCCGTAAATCTCCCGGAACACTGCGATAAATGCCCGCGCACGCATCCCCTCCCTGCCCGCGAGGCCGGCCGTGCGCGCGTCCAAGTCGTCAAAGGACAGCCGACTATCCTTGAAACGCCGCAGAAACGTCGACACCAGCAGGACAAACGGATCGATCCGACCACATTTCCGTAGAGCGGCAAATTCCTCCTCGCGCGGGATCGGCGAAAAAGCCACACCGCGGTCCGCCAGCTTCTTCTGCAGGCCCGGGATCAGTCTGCCGGCTCGCGCCTCATGGCTGAAGGTCTCGATCAGCTCGGTGCCATGCTTGCGATGTGCTTCGCGCTTCCATTCCATCTCCCGCAGATACTGCTCCCGGTCGACGAACGGTGCCGTGTTCCCCTCGGCATCGATCCCGAAGTGCTCGATATAGATGCCGTGCTCGGGAAGGTGGAAGTCGGGCTTGTACTGGCGCTTCTCCGCAGTCGCGAGGTTGTGCTCGTAGGGGGCTTCGTACTTGTAGCCGATACCGCTGCAGTAGAGGAAGTTGGCGATCTCGCATTCCTCCAAGCTGCGCACGGTTTCGCCCTTGAGCGAGAGGTTAATGCGGAACTTGCGGAGATAGTTCCAGTACTCGCCCCAGCTCTTGAAGTCGAACTCGCTCTTGTAGGGTGCGAACTCCCGCTGGAACCATACGTCCAGCTCGTCCGAGACCCTCGATTCGACGAGAAGTCCGGACACGATTCTCTGGAGCAGCGCGGACCGCTTATTGGAGTCCTCCGCCACGGGGGCGAGCGCCGGGCGCTTCCCTTCGGTCTCTCCGAGGATTTTCCAGCCTAGGCTGTGGAAGGTTCGCACCTCCAAGCCGTGCGCAGTTCGCGCCCCCAGTCGCGAGGCCAGCCGTTCCCGCATCTCCTTGCACGCGTCGCTAGCGAACGCGAGCAGCAGCAACTCGGACGGCTGGCGATACCCCCTGCGGACGAGCCAGCCCGCCTTGGCCACGATGGCTGACGTCTTGCCGCTGCCGGCCGCCGCCACCACGAGGTTTCGGCGCCCGTCGGTCACAACCGCCCTGCGCTGCTCTTCAGTGAGGGGGTGGGCCTCGATCCGATCGAAGAGTTCGCGCGAGCGGGCCATCTCATTCGCGACGAACGTCCTATTGGCCTTCGCCCGGGCAGCTTCCGGCGCCGCCAGAAAATCGAGAACATCTCGCAGCATCCGGATTCCCGGGACATCCCTCAACGCTTCCGGCCACCGCCTCTCGAACCGGCCGGCAACCGATCGCGCCTCGGCTTCGAGGTCGCTCAGCGCGTCTTCGGGGAGGTATTTCGGCGGATCGGCCAATGCCGCCAACCGCTTGCGCACGGCGCGGAGAGCTTCAAGTTCCGCCGCGAGCGCCCGCCGCCACCACTCGCTTCTCGCCGTTTCGATCGCCTCCGCCAGAGCGGATGCCGCCGCCAGAGGCAGGCCTGAAATATGCGAGCTGCCCGCGGCATGGCCGATCCGCACGCCGGAATAGAGCCGACCGACCGCCACCTGGACCGTTTCCACATCGCCCAAGCGTATGTCGTCGTCGGAATACCAATCGAAGCGCAGCCGGACCGCTTCGGCGTTCACCGATCCCGCATACGCACAGCCCGGCTGCAGGATCGCGAACACGATTCTGGCCAGTACGGTGCGTTCGGCCTCTCGCAATTTCCCCTCCGGATCATTTCATAGCAAACGCCCAGCCAAGGCCGCACGAGGGGCTGCTCGCAGGTGCGCAACTGGCGGCGGAGCCCGCGCCTCGCGCCCGCCACACACGCAGCAACGACGCGCTGGGCCACTGGGCCCCAATCACCCCGGAATCAACTCGCAGCCAAGTCAGCACCGGATCCGGCAGCTGGACCCGCTAGGACGAGCCGGTCCTGCGCTTGGCCTTGGAATGCCGCGGGGGCGCGGGGCCAGCCGCCGGTCCCGGCGGTGCGCACGCGTGGGTCGCGAAGCACGCGCTGGATCCACACTAACACGCCAGTGGATGTGCTACTCCCTGACACTCTGACACTTCCGCACACTTACCGACTTTGCAAAAGTAATCCTGATCACCCACAAGCCTCATCCAGAGTTAGGAGGCGGTCGTTGCCCAGCATCGTGTTTACCCACGCTAGATGCGGGTCGCCACAACGGCTGCGCCCCGCCGGCCGTCCCGGCGCTCCCCGCCCCAGGAAGATGTCGTCCCGCTGCACGACACCCTTCCAGCGCGTGCGCTCGTCGCGCTTGCGCAGGGCTTGGCGCAGCTTGCGCAGCAGCTTCCCAGCCGGGTTCCGGTTCCCGCCCAGCTGCCGAGCCAGCTCCAGCGAGGAGAGTCCGTGCTGGGCCTGAAGGCAGAGGTGGATGGCTAGGCGAGACCTGGGGCCGGTGCGCCGGGGACAGCGCCGCGATGCATGGGGGCTCCCTGCCGTAGTGCGCCAGGAAGGCGCGGAGGCTGAGTCCCTGCTGGAACTGGACAGAGTTGCATCCCAATCTATGTCCCGGCCGTTCTGGATCAATCGCTCGTACGTTTCATAGGGGTTCCGGTCGAGGGTTTGCTATGCAGTTCCCAGTCCACGACGAGTGAGGGCATCCATGAACACGAACGCCAGGGCCCAAACGGCCGTGCGCATCGTTCGGCCTGACCGTCGATCATGCGCCGACCAGCGGTCCTGACCCCCACGCCCACACTGCCCTCGGACACGCTTCTCCCGGCCCTCAGGTGCCCGCCGGACGGCTGCCGCGGAAAAGTCGGTGCAGGGTGCGCTCAGCCAGTTTGAACCGGTTCTGGCCGTGGACATCAAGATTCCACACCGAATTCGCTCCCGGCGACTTCCGCGATCCTGTCCAGCTTCTCGCGGACCTCGGGGTCGATCTCGTCCGCCGGTACGTGCTCCGCCAACTCGTAGAAATTCTTCTTGGCCATCAGGTTGGGTAGGCTGAGCTTGCTAAAGTACACACGGAAGAGAGGGTCCAGGAAGTCGTCGCTGACCTTGGTGCCGGTGCCCCAGGGGGAACCCTTCCCCAGGATCTCCGCTGCGGCTTGAACCTCCTGGATGGCCTCGCGCATCGCGCTCAGACGGCTCTCGGTTTCGGCCGGCACGAACAACGGGCCGGCCGCGTCCGCACCGGCCGCCGCCGTGACATACGCTTCGAGAGCGGCTTGGGAGCAGAGGTAGTTCTCGATCTCCCGCCGCTCCCACATCAGGCATTCGACGGGAGAGATATCCGGCCTGCCGGCTTCCAGACGGTCGAAGAGCGCGACTCCCCGGAGATCGGGCACGGCCTCCCGGAGACCGTGAAAATGGCGCCGGGCTGCCGAAGGCTGGTTGCTCACATAGTAGACGAAAGGCCGCTCCAGCGTGCGGGCCGCTTCCTTGTGGCCGAGGCGGCGGGCCAGCGCCTGCAGTATCGCGAGGTCCGTCGAGCCCTCCAGATAGAGCACCCAGCCCGTCTGCTCCGCTTGGTAGTACTGATCGAAAGCGATCTCCTTCAGTGCCTTCAGCACCTGGCTTTTGCGACCGCCGATCCGATGCGGCTGGGGGCCGACGAAGGCGACGACCAGGTCGCGGCCGGCCGCCTCGTTCAGCAATACCTCGGAGTGGCTTGCCGCGATGATCTGACTGCCGCTTTCCGAGGCCACATCGGTGGCGAGTTGGTAGACCTGACGCTGCCGGAGGATCTCCAGGTGCGCATCGGGTTCGTCCAGGAGGAGGGTGGCGCTGGGATTCGCGTACATGTACGCCAGCAGAAGCAGGGTCTGCTGCAGACCCCGGCCCGTCGACGAGAGGTCGAGCTTCACCCCGTGCTCGCGGTAGGTCATCACGATCTCGCCCCGCTCGGCGACATAGCACGGCGGGTCGAGCTCGGTCCCGAACAGGCTCCGGATCCGTTCGGCGAGCCTTTCCCAGTGCTGCGGCCGCTGCTCCTGGACCCGGTAGCAGAGGTTGCGCAGCACCTCGGCCGTGCGTCCTTCCCCGATCCGCACGTTGACCGCGCCGTCGTCCAGGCGGGTCTCCGTCGCCGCCAAGCCCGACATGGGAGGCAGGAAGGCGATCTGCACGGTGCCGGCCTCTTCGGGCACCGGTATCCGGCCGTCGCCCTGGGAGAGCCGAAGCGGCCGGCAGTAGAACGATTCCTCGTTCGCGTAGTCGAACTCCAGCCCGCAGGTCCAGGACCGCCCCTCAGTCACGCCCTCGACGACAATCTCGATCAGGATGTTGCTGGTCCGCTGGCGTCCATCGACCTTGCGCACGTCCCGGACATGCAACTCCCGCCACAGAAGGTTGGCGGACGGGATCGGAACGGTGACGAGATCACGCCGGCTGACGGTGACACCGGGGCGTTTCTTCGGCGTGGCCTTCCCCGACCGCCTCTCGTTCCAGCGCTTGAGCCCGACATCCCAGAGCGCGAGAGCCTGCATCGCCGAGGTCTTGCCTGAGTTATTCGGCCCGACGAACACGACGGGACTGCCGAGCTCGATCTCCGCCTGCTCGAAGCGCTTGTAGTTGCGAACGGTGAGCTTGGTCAGCATCGGCTGCTTCACACCTGTCCGGGGTGGTACGGTGCCTCCTTTATGGCCCGATCATCGGCGGGTGACCAGCGGTCTGTAGCGCGAAGCCCGAGGTCTTCCGTCACCCGATGCTCGAGATACTCGATCCGACCGCACAGTATGCCAGCGATCACGTCCGTTCAGGGCCACGACATGGCCATCCTCCTGGACCCAGATCACGGCTTGCAGCGCACTGCCCCATGCTCTTTCAGATACCGTGCGACCAGCGCCCCCACCGTCGGCCTGTCGTTCGGGTGCCCTGCCGCAGCTTCCGGTGCCGACGGTGCGCCGGCCTTGCCCCGGGCAATAATCAGTGCCGCCAGCTGCCGGGCCTGCTCCGCCGTCAGCGTCCCGTGGCGACCCACCGTCACCCGCTTCGGCCCTGATCGACCCTGGACCTGCACCACATGGACCTTGCTTCCCGACGGGTGGACACGCACGCCGAACCCCGTCAGCTCCCGGTTCCAGAACACCGACAGCTTGTTGCTCGACGCGTCCTGGCCGAGCACGCGAGTTGGCACGATGGCGGGGAGACCGAGAGCGGCCGCTTTGCAAAATGCTCGACGCTGGGGCTGGACACGGGCGTAACGGCTACCAATGTACCCCGTCGAGCGGGCTCTATGCGGGGGTTAGCGCCCCAGCGGTCCGCCTGTGCTACGGCGCCCTGCGCTTAGGCGTTGGATGCCGCTGCCTTGGAGGCGGTCAGCCTTTGCGCCTCGGCCAGAAACGCCTCCGGCGTGCGAATTCCCTGGTTCCCCGCCTTGCGGTGGCGCACCGACACCTGGCCGCCTTCCGCTTCCCGCTGGCCGACGACCAGCATGTACGGCACCTTTTGGAGTTGCGCCTCCCGGATCTTGAAGCCGATCTTCTCGCTGCGCGAATCCACCTCCACGCGCAGCCCACCGTCCCGGAGCTTGCGGGCGACTTGCTCCGCGTAGCCGTTCTGGGCATCGGTGATGGGCAGGACCACCGCCTGCACGGGGGCCAGCCACAGCGGGAAGGCACCCTCGTAGTGCTCGATGAGCACGCCGAAGAACCGCTCCAAGGACCCCAGCAGCGCCCGGTGGACCATCATCGGCTGGTGGGCCTTGCCGTCGGTGCCGATGTACTCCAGGCTGAACCGTCGCGGCAGGTTGAAGTCGAACTGGACGGTGGACAGCTGCCATGAGCGGCCGATGGCGTCCACCATCTTGATGTCGATCTTGGGCCCGTAGAAGGCCGCCTCGTCCGGCATGACCTTGGCGGTCACATTGCGCTTGCGTAGCGCCTGGAAGAGGCTGTTCTCGGCCAGCTTCCACTCCTCGGGCGTGCCCGCGTACTTGTCGCCCTGGCCCCCGTCCCAAGTCGACAGCTCCACGGCGAAGTCGGCGAAGCCGAACACCCGGAGGACCTCCATGGCGAAGTCGACGCAGCCGATGACCTCTTCCTCCACCTGCTCCGGCATGCAGAAAATGTGTGCGTCGTCCTGCGTGAAGCCCCGCACGCGGAGCAGGCCGTGCATCACCCCGGAGCGTTCGTAGCGGTACACCGTGCCGAGCTCGGCGAGGCGCACCGGGAGGTCGCGGTAGCTCCGCAGAGCGTTCTTGTAGATCAGGATGTGGAAGGGGCAGTTCATCGGCTTGAGCTGGTACAGCGTCTCGTCCAGCGCTATCGGCTGGAACATGTCCTCCTTGTAGAATTCGGCGTGCCCCGAGGTCTTCCAGAGCTCGTGGCGGGCGACATGGGGTGTGGCGACCAGCCCGTAGCCGCGCTGTACGAGCTCGTCCCGTAGCCAGTCCTCCACGATCCGGCGGATCGTGGCGCCCTTGGGGTGCCAGAAGATCAGGCCCGGCCCGGCCTCCTGCTGGATGCTGAACAGGTCGAGCTGCTTGCCCAGCTTGCGGTGGTCCCGCTTCTTCGCCTCCTCGAGCCGGGCGAGATGCGCTCGGAGGTCCTTCTTGGAGAAGAAGGCGGTGCCGTAGACCCGCTGCAGGTGCTCGCGGTGCTCGTCGCCCTTCCAATAGGCCCCCGCAACGAACAGCAGCTTGAACGCCTTGATGCGGCCCATTGAGGGGATGTGCGGGCCGCGGCAGAAATCAAGGAAACGGTCTCCGGTCTTGTAGACCGACACCTGCGGCTCGTCGGTTTTCTCCTCGATGAGCTCGCATTTCATGAACTCGCCCTGCTCCCGGTACTGCGCCAGGGCCTCCTCGCGAGGGATCCAGACACGCTCGTTCCGGGGGTCGCGCTGGACGATCTCCTGCATCCGCGCCTCGATCCTGGTCAGGTCGGCGGGGGTGAAGGGCTCCTCGCGGTACATGTCGTAAAAGAAGCCCTGCTCGGTCGGAGGGCCGACGCCCAGCTTGGTCTCCGGATAGAGCTCGAGGGTCGCCGCAGCGAGCAGGTGCGCTGCCGAGTGGCGGTACACCTCGAGCGCCTCTTCGTTGCGGTCGGTCAGGAACCGCACCTGGGCGTCGCGCTCCAGCGGAGCCGCGAGGTCCGTCAGCTCGCCGTCGACCTCGGCCACCAGTGCGGCGCGGGCCAAGCCGGGGCTGAGCTGGGCCGCCACCTCCAGGGCGGTCGTGCCCGAGCGGACCTGCAACTGGTTGCCGTCGGGCAGGGTCACTGCGATCTGGGGCATGGTGCGGGCTGTTCCGGCGCGTCCGGGCGGACGGCCGTCCAAGTCTCAGTATCGCTCGAATGCTTGCCGCTCGTCCGGGACGCCGGCGGCCGCCAAGCGCTCGCGCAGCAGCGCCACCATCTCGCGGTGGCCGCAGATGTAGGCGTCGAGCCCACCGCGGCCCGCGACCGCTTCCGGCAGATGGGCCGCCGCACGGCCGCGGCGGCCTGTCCAATCCGGGGCTTCGCCGCTGACGGTCGGCAGGAACCGGAAGCCTGGGTGGCGAGCGGCTAGGTCCTCGAACTCGGGCCGATACAGCAACCCTTCGGATTCGCGAGCTCCGAGGACCAAGGTGGCCTCGGCGCGGGGGTTGGCGCGGAGGTGCTCCAGCAGGATGGCCCGCAACGGGGCGACCCCGGTGCCGGCCCCGAAGTAGACGGCCGGGCGGTCGGGGTCCAGCAGGCGCAGGGCCCCGGCCGGTCTGCTGCAGGCGACGGCCTCGCCCGGCCGGAGGCTGGCGAGGTGGCTCCCGAAAACCCCGTCGTGCCGGATGCACAGCTCAATCCGCCGATCGGGCTGGGGCGGCGACGCGATGGAGTAGTAGCGCTGCTCGCGAGCTTCGCCGAGGTCTGCGGCCAGCGCGAGGTGCTGCCCGGCCTCGTGCGCGAACGGGGCCTGGAAGACGAAGTGGGTGACCCGGCTGCTGAGGGGCCGATGGCCTATCAGTTCGAGGGTTGGCACGCATTGCTCTCCGGTCGGGCCCGTCAACGCTCGGCCTGCAGTGTCGGCGCCCCATCGGTTGCGTGGAGCAGGCTGCGGGCGCGGTCGGCGAGGATCCCAGCAAGGTTCGGATGACCGTCCAAGGGCGGTGACGCTTCCAAGAGCAGGTCCGGGTGTGCCGCCCGCACGCCGCGCAGGATCTCCGGCAGGTCGACCGTGAGGTGGCGGCCCATAGTCAGGAAGTACGGCGTGACGAGCACGCGCCGCACGCCGACGGCGGCGAAGTCCGCTACCGCCTCGGCGAGCGTCGGCGGGGCCAGTTCCAGGAAGGCCGCCCGGTGGAGCCGGATCCCAGCCAGGCGGGATGCCTCCCGCGCCACGCGCTCGACCGCCGCGTTGGCTGCCGCGACGCGGGATCCGTGCGCAAAGACGACCAAGCCGGTCGAACTGTCCGCTGGCAAGGTATACTGCACGATTCCGATGGACGCCTTCATTATCGCCGCCTATTTCGTGGCCGTCTTCAGCGTGGGCTTCTACCATTCCCGCAACAAGAACACCACTACCGAGTACTTCCTGGCCGGCAAGCACATCGGCTGGTTCGCGGTCGGGGCCACGCTGTTCTCCACAAACATCGGCAGCGAACACGTAATCGGGCTGGCGGGATCGGGAGCCTCGAGCGGGCTGGCGGTCGGGACCTACGAATGGTCGGCCAGCTTCTGCCTGCTCTTGCTGGGTTGGATCTTCATCCCCCAGTACCTCCGTAGCCGCATCTTCACCATGCCCGAGTTTCTCGAGAAGCGCTTCAGTCCCGGCTGCCGCTGGTACCTGACCACGGTCTCGTTGCTGGCGTACGTGCTGACCAAGATATCGGTCGCCCTGTTCGCGGCGGGCATCCTGGCGCGGGAGATCTTCGGCTGGGACTACATGACCACCGCGGTGCTGCTGGTGATTGCGACGGGCGTCTACACCATCACCGGCGGGCTGGCGGCGGTGATCTACACGGACCTGCTGCAGGCCTTCATCATGATCGGCGGCTCGGCGTTCCTCACGTGGCTGGGGCTGAGCGAGGCGGGCGGCTTCGCCGGTCTGCGGGAGGCGCTGCCGGAAGACTTCTTCCATATCGTCAAGGAGTTCAACCATCCGGAGTACCCGTGGCTGGGCACCACGCTCGGGACGCTGATCCTCGGCACGTGGTATTGGTGCACGGACCAGGTGATCGTCCAGAAGACCCTCAGCGCACGCAGTCTGCCGCATGCCCGGGGCGGAACGATCTTCGCCTCCGCGCTGAAGATTACGCCGGTCTTTATTCTGGTCCTCCCCGGCCTGATCGCCAGGGCGCTCTGGCCCGCCGAAGCGACCGGCGACACGGCGTTCCCGCTGCTGGTCGAGCGCCTGCTGCCCGCAGGCCTGTCGGGCTTGATGGTGGCCGCGCTGCTGGCGGCGCTGATGTCGTCCCTGAGCAGCGTCCTGAACTCCTGCTCAACGCTGGTCACGATGGACATCTACAAGAAGCTGCACCCGGAAGCCAGCGAGAAGCGGCTCGTCTACGTGGGCCGCCTCATCACGGGAATCGTCGTGCTCGTCAGCATCCTGTGGATCCCCATGATCCGCTACCTCAGCGGCGAGGTGTACCAGTACATGCAGAGCGTGCAGGCTTACATCGGTGCGCCGATCACGGCGACGTTTCTTTTGGGAATCCTCTGGAAGGGCGGCACCTCGCGGGCCGCGCTCGCGACCTTGGTGGCGGGCGGCATAGCCGGCGGAGTCCGATTCGCGCTGGACATCCTCTCCAAGGCCTACGGCATGGACCTGGGCCCGTTCAGCGGCTTGGTGCAGATCCCTTTCCTGAACTACAGCGTGGGGGTCTTCGCAGGCTGCCTGCTGCTCTTCTGGGGCGTCAGCAGGCTGGACGGCCAACTGGTCGCGGCACGGGCGGCTCAACTGACGGTGGATTGGTCCGATCGGCTGAGCGCCGGCGGCCGACCCGGGACAGACAGGCTGCTCACCTTGCTGACCGCAGCCGTCGCTCTAGGCGTCTTGATGCTCTGGTTCCATTTCCGGTAGGCGATGGGCCTGGCGGCTGGTGCCGCCTACACGGTGTCCGCCGTGGGGTGCGTCCAGGGCTCCCGATACGTCCGGGCCAGCCTTCGGTTCGCTTCGGCGTCCCCCGCCACTTGGTGCCTGGCCGAGTCCCACCGCAGGGATCTCCCCAAGTCCAGCGAAATGTTCGCCAGCACGCAGCACGCCGTCGAGATGTGCCCCTGTTCGATGTCCGCAACAGGTCGGGAGCGCTCGTCGATGGCTCGCAGGAAGTCCCGCATGTGCGCCCGGAGTACCGGGAACTCGTGCGCCCCGAGCCGCGAATCGACCGTGTCGGCGCGGTCGATGGCGAACTTCTCCATGTCCAGCTCGGAAGGGGCCTTGCGCCGCAGCGGCTGCTCGGACTTGTCCGCCGGGATGAACTCCCATTGAGTGGTGGACCCCTTGAAGACCCCCTTCTCCCCGTGGAGGAAGTACGCCCAAGGGTAGTCCGGCTCGGCCGGCCGGCCCCAGTTGCGGTGCGTCCAAACCACGTTGACCTGGGGGAACTTGAACACCGCCGTCTGGGTGTCGGGGGTGTTCGCCTTGCTGGCCTGGTCCACGAAGATGCCTCCGCTCGAGTAGATCTCGCTGGGCCAGCCCAGGTCGAGGGTCCACCGCACGAGATCGAGCATGTGGATGCACATGTCGCCGACGACGCCGTTCCCGTACTCCATGAAGTAGCGCCAGCGCCGGGGGTGGGTCCACTGGCAGAACGGACGCATCGGGGCCGGGCCGGTCCACAGGTCGTAGTCCAAGTGGGCCGGCGGGTCGATGTCGGGCGGATTGCCGCGGGGGCTGCGGTAGACGTAGCAGCAGACCTCGGCGTGTGAGATTTTCCCGAGCAGGCCGTTCTGGATGCGGTCGCGGGCTTCGATCAAGTGCGGAGCGGACCGTCGCTGGGTCCCGACCTGCGCGACGCGGTTGTACTTGCGGGCCGCCGCCACCATCGCCTGCCCCTCCACCACATCGACCGAAATCGGCTTCTGCACGTAAACGTCGGCTCCCGCCCGCATGGCGGCGATGGCCGGCAAGCAGTGCCAATGGTCCGGCGTCGCGACTTCCACGATGTCGAGCTCCTCCTGCCGGAGCATTTCGCGGTAGTCGCCGTAAGTCCGAGGTGTCTTGCCGGACTTGTGGCGCTTGGCGGCTGTCTTGGCGTCGGCGGCCAAGGTCCGCCTGTCGGGATCGCACAGCGCGACGATTTCGACATCCTCGACTTGGACCAAGCGGAACAGGTCGTTCTTGCCGTACCACCCGGAGCCCACCAGCGCCACGCGCCGGGGCTTGGCGGCCGCCCGCGCTCCCACGAGGGGCAAGCCGGCCGCGAGGGTGGTGCCTACGAATTGACGCCGATCGACGGAGCTGGGATTCGCGGTCGAGCCCACGCAGCAAAACGTACCACACTGCGGCCGGGCGGATCGCTCAGCCGGCCGGAGGTGGAGCGGCGGGCCCGCAATCGACCGGCAGCCGCCCGGCAACCTCGCCTGGGAAGGGGGCGTGCGAGCCCGGACGGCCAGTTCAGAGCCGGACCAAGCGGCCCCCGACCAAGACCGCATGCAGCTCGCGCAGGTGATGGATATTCTCCAAGGGGTTGGCGTTGAGGATCATCAGGTCGGCGCGCCGGCCCGGCTGGAGAATGCCCCGGTCGGCGGCTAGCCCGAGGGCCGCAGCGCCGCCCCCGGAAAACGCCCGGATGACCGCCGAGGCGGCGAGCCCCGCCCTCTGGAGCAACGCCGCCTCGCGGTACTCGGCGTAGCCTGCGAAGCTGCCCGGAACTCCGGAACCGCTGGCCAGCGCGATCTCGACACCTGCGGCCGCGAGCTTGCGCAGGTTGCGCTGCGCTAGCCCGAATCGGTGGAGTTTCAGGGCTCGGTCCGGGTCGAGCGCTTGGCGTGTTCGCACCGGGCCGCGCAGCAAGCCCGAGGCGCCCGCTGGTAGAGCCCGGCGGAGGTAGCGGTCTTCCAGCCACGCCACGCCGTCGCCGAATTCGAACCCGGCCGCTTCCGCGCCGAGAGCGGGCGCGTAGACGGTGCGGCTGGCCAGCAGGGCTGCGATGAACGCATCGTCGACCTCCTGGTCGGTCAGGCTCGCAGTCAGGAAGTCCGCTCGGGCCTCCACGGCCGCTCGGGCGGTGCCTACGCGGCGAGTCTGCACGGCTGCGCGGAGGCCGTGCCTCTTGGCCGCGGCGATGGCTTCTTGGGTCACTTTGCGGGCCGCCGGGGTGCCGCTGGAACCTACGAGAATCTGGACGAGATCCGCCCCTGCTGCGGCCAGACGGCCCACTTGGCGGCGTGCTTCCTCCGGAGTCCGCATGACGGTGTATAGACCGGCCGCATCTGGCGGCCAGTTGCGCGGCGGCGATAGCGCGGACAGGGCCTGGAGGGGAGTCAGCACGCGAGCGGCGCTTGGTAGTCGGCCCGCCGCGACCGCGTCCCGGATCTCCGGCAGGGGGCTTCCCGGCGGGGCCAAGGACATGGTGGTAGTGACGCCGTAGGAGGCGTAGGTCTCGATCTGCCGCAGGATATCGTTGTGCGCGAAAAGCTGCGGCGAGGGGGGCGGACCGTGATGCAGCCCCACTTGGCCGCGCAGATTCACGATGCCTGGGACAACTGTCTTGCCGGCGGCGTCTATCACGCGGGCGGACGGCGGGGCCTGGAAGACCCGGGAGTCAGCGATCGTGGCGATGCGCCCGCCCTCTACCAGGATTGCGGCGTTGTGTAGCGGTGCTCCCCCCGAACCGTCGATGAGGAGCGCGTTGACGATGAGCGTGGTCGGTGCCGTCGCCGCAGCGTCGCTCGGCGCTCCCGCAGCCGAGGCCGCCAGCAGCGCTGTCGCAACCCCTGCGCGGGCGAGCATTTCCATCGCTTCGGCGTTAGCCGCGTACAATGTGCCGCTCGAGCTCGTCCCAGAGAAACTGAACGCCGTGCCCCGGGAGGTTCGGCGGCTCGGCGTAGCCCTCTGCGATCTTCAGCGGCCGCTCGATGAATCGTTCGAGCCCGAAGCCGTGGACCTCCAGGTACGACTTGTTGGGGACTGCCGCCAGCAAGCTGACATGCAGATCGTGGACTCCGTGGGAGGTCACCGGCAGGTTGCGGGCCTCCGCTAGGCGGGCCACCTTCATCCATGCCGTCACTCCCCCGCAGTTCGTGACGTCAGGCTCGGGGAAGGCGACGCCCCCTGCCGCGATCATGGCCTCGAACTCCTGGAGCGTGTGCAGGTTCTCCCCGGCCGCTACGGGCAGCGGCCCCGCCTGCTGGATGCGCGCATGCCCGGCGAAGTCGTCCGGGGCCGTGGGCTCCTCGAGCCAGTACACGTCGTGGTCCGCCAGCGCCCGCGAGGCTCGGAGGGCCTGCTCGACGCTCCAGGCCATGTTCGCATCGACCATCAGGGGCAGGTCGGGGCCCAGCACGCCCCGCACTGCGCCGACTCGTGCAAGGTCTTCGCGCAGCTTCGTGCGCCCCACTTTCATCTTGACCGCCCGGAAGCCCCGCTCGAGGTTGCGGGCGGTTTGCCGCTCCAGCTCCGCGATCGGGAAATTGAGGTCGATGCCTCCTGCGTAAGCCGCTACGCGCGGGAGATGGCCTCCTAGCATCCGCCACAGAGGCTCTGCGGCGGCCTTGGCCTTGAGGTCCCAGAGGGCGATGTCCACGGCAGAGATCGCGAAGCTGGCGGGTCCGCCCCGCCCGATGTAGTGCAGGCTCTCCCACATGTGCCGCCAGAGGGCTTCGACGCGGCGCGGGTCGCGCCCCCGCAGCAAGCCGGCGAGGTCCTTGGCGATCAGGGATTCCACGGCTCCGGCCCCGGCGCGCCCGATGGTGTAGGTGTAGCCCACCCCGTCCAGTCCGCACCCGGTTTGAAGTCGCACGACGACGAGGGAGAAGGTCTCGATCCGGCCGTGCGTCGAATCGCCCAGGGGCTGCGGCAGCGGGATGACGTACCGCGAGGTCTCTATGCGCTCGAGTTGCATCGGCCTTCCGGATCAGCGTACCCGATCCTTCGCCTCAGGGGCGCCGGCGGCCACTCAGCCCGGGGCGAGGGCGGGTGCCGTCGCCCCGAGCGGGCTCCGGTCCGGCTGCTTGTACAATGGGCCTTCGCAGTGGAAGCCTCGCAGCGCCAGCCCAGTCGTCCGCCCGGCCGCATCGCCGAGGCTTTCGTGCGGCTGAAAGCGCAGGGGTCGGGAGGCCTGATTGCCTATCTCACCGCTGGCACCCCCTCGCCCAGCCGCACCGTCGACCTGATCCTGGCTCTCGAGCGGGGTGGGGCGGATATCGTAGAGCTGGGCGTGCCGTTCTCCGATCCGATAGCTGACGGGCCCGTGATCCAGCGGGCGAGCGAGCGGGCGCTGCGGAGCGGCACGAGCGTCGCCACAGTCTTGAAACTGGTGCGGGCTCTGCGAGAGCGGTCGGCCATTCCGGTGGTCGTCTTCAGCTACCTGAATCCGATCTTGCGCTACGGCTTCGACCGCTTCGCCCGGGATGCCGCCGCGGTCGGGGCCGACGGGGCGCTGCTCACGGATTTGACCATTGAGGAGGCCGGGCCCTATGCGGCGCAGATGCGGGCCCGCGGATTGGATTGCGTCTTCCTGGTGGCGCAGACGACCCCGACCGACCGGATCGCTGCGATCGCTCGCCATTGCAGCGGATTTGTCTACTTGGTCTCGAGGGTTGGCGTCACGGGCATGCGCGAAAGCATCTCGCGTGCGGCAGTTCCCTTGCTGGAGCGGACGCGCGCCTTGACGGACCTGCCGCTGGCCTTGGGGTTCGGCCTCTCCCGCAGGGAGCACATGGAGGCAGTCGCCCCGCATGCCGAAGGGGCCGTCGTCGGCAGCGCGTTTATGCGCCTGGTCGAGCAGCATGCGGCTTCGGACGCCTTGGAAGACGCGCTCGAAGCGTTCGCCCGCGAGCTCAAGGGCGGCTTAGCGCTGCGGGCGCACTAGGCGTGCGCTGACTGGCGGCCATGAAGGACCTCGACGACTGGCGCAAGGAGATCGACGCCGTGGACCGGGAACTGGTGGAGCACCTCAACCGGCGGGCTGTCGCCGTGCTCGGCCTAGCCCCTCTCAAGCGAGACCGGGGCGTGCCCGTGTATGAGCCGGCTCGGGAGGTCGCGGTGGCGCGGAACGTCGTCGCCGCCAACCGGGGGCCCCTGTCGAACGAATCCCTGGAACGCATCTACGCAGCTGTGATCCGGGAGATGCGAGAACTGCAGCGGCGGCGCAACGAGTAGGCCCATGGGGGCAATGCAGACGGTCACTGTGGCCGGGGTCGGCCTCATCGGGGGCTCCTTCGCTTTAGCCTTGCGGAGCGCGGGTTTCCGCGGGCGCATCGTGGGCGTTAGCTCGCCGGCCACGGTCCGCCGCGCGCTCGCGCTGAACGTTGTTGACGAGGCCCTGCCCTTGGAGGAGGCTTTGCCGCAGTCGGACTTGGTGTACCTGGCGCAACCGGTCCCGCGCATCCTGGACCAGCTGGCGGCGGTGCGGCGGCTCGTGCCGCCGCAGGCGCTGGTGACGGATGCCGGCAGCACCAAAGGCATGATTGTGGAGCGGGCGCGGGGGCTGTTCCGAGCCGGGCCGGTTTTTCTGGGGGGCCACCCGCTGGCCGGCAAGGAGGGCCGAGGTGTCGATTTGGCCGAGGCGGCCCTTCTGCGTGGAGCCGTTTACGTGCTGGTGCCGACAGGGCCCGAAGTGCCCGATACGCCGGTCGTGGCGGAATTCCTCGGCTGGCTGGACCGCATCGGCTGCAAGCGCATGACGATGCGGGCGGCGGAGCACGACCGGGTTGTCGCCTGGACCTCCCACCTACCCCAGTTGACCTCAACGGCCCTGGCCGCAAGGATCTGCGGGGCGCTCGAGAGGGATCGGGACCTCGAGGTCGCCGGCGGCGGCCTGCGAGACATGACGCGCTTGGCGGCTAGCCCGTACGATGTTTGGGCCGGAATTCTAGCCACGAACCAACTGGCGGTCGACGAAGCCCTCGAGGGTCTGATCGGGGAACTGAGTGCGTTGCGCCGGGCGCTACGCGAAGGGTCTGGCCGCGAGCACTTCGCCCGCGGCCAAGCCCTGCAGACAAGGATGCCGCGGCGCCAGTCCTAGCGCTGGCCGCAGACTCCTGGTTGCCTCTCCGGCCCGCAGGACCACCTCGAACGGTTCGCCCGGGGGCAACCCCCCCCTTAGAGACCGCTGTTGGCGGTCTGCGTTGGCGGAGCAGCGGTAGCCTCGGATGCGACGGGAACGGCCATCGGCGACACCGCGGGCACGGGTAGCCGCGGGGCGGTCCGCCAAAGACGTTCGAGATCGTAATAGAAACGCTTCTCCGGGGAAAACACATGCATCACGAAGTCCCCGTAGTCAAGCAGAATCCACTCCGCATTGCGATAGCCTTCCACGCTGAAGGGGAGCCAGCCGGCTGCTTTCAAGTCCCGCTGGACGGCGTCAGCGATGGCTTGGACTTGGCGTGAGTTCGTGCCGTGGCAGATCAGGAACCGCTCGGTGAAGGTGCTGACCTTGCCGACATCGAGCATCGTCAGGTCGAGTGCCTTGCGGCCTTGCGCGGCTCTGATGGCAATCTGCCAAGGTTCCATGCGGTACTGGGGCTACGAAGCGGCTGCCTTCCATTCTAATGGCTGCGGTCCTCGCCCTTAGTGCGCCGAGCCTCGGGTTCGTCCGGCGAGCCCAGCCGAATGCTGCGGCCTGCTTGTGGCGGTCGTCCTGCGGAATCGCTACCGAGGGGCCCTGCCCCGAATCGCCAGTTGCCTCGGCACGCCCGTGGGCTGCCGGCTTGCATTGCTCGGGCCTCAAGCCCTCCGAGCGGAAAAGGCTAGAATGAATCCCGATGCCCCCGCTCGCTTGGCTGGCGGCCTTAGCGTTCGCGTCGGCCGCTGCCGTCCACTCGGCCGCTGCCGACGCGGATCTGCAGCGGGTCCGCGATCTGGTACGGGCAGGTGCCCTGCCGCGCCAGGCTTTGGCGGAGGCCGAGGCCCAGAGCCTGGCGCGGGGCTACCGCGAGACACTGCGGAGAACGCTGCTCAGCGACTCCCTCGATCCGGCCGAGGTGCGGTCCATGCTGGACGCCGCCAAGGGCCAATTGAAGCTCGTCCAGGAGCGGTTCGACCGAGTGCTCGCCCGGGTTGAGGCGGGAGTCGTACCTGCCAACCGCCTCCCCGCAGCACGGGACGAGCTGGATGCGGCCCGGCGCCAGCTCGAGTTGGCGGAACTGCGAGCCGATCTAATTCGGCAGATGGCACGCATGGAGGCGGCCGAAAGCTATCGGGAGGAGTTGGAAGCGCAGGAGGAAGTGGCCTATCGGTTCGAAGGTTTCAGTGCCTACGAGCAGGAACTGCTGAGCGACATTGATGCAATGTACTACCAAGCGTTCGGCTCGAGCCCGCCGGTAAGCGCGGAGGGCTCGACCGCCCAGCACCGCTCGATGGGGTTGGACCACACCGGGCGGATCGATGTAGCGCTGCATCCCGACTCCGAGGAGGGCCAGTTCCTGACGTACCTCCTGGAGAGCCTGGGCATCCCCTATATTGCATTTTGGACCGCGATCCCCGGCCTGTCCACCGGTCCGCATATCCATGTCGGCCCGCCGAGCGACAGGCTCGACGATTGGGCCCAGGAGCCGGGATTCGACTGAATCGAACCGGATCGGGCGTGCTATGATCCAGGCATATGCCCCGCGGGTACATCCCCATCCTGATCTTCATTGTCATTGCCGCGGCTTTCCCGATTGTGACCCTCCTGGCGGCGAAGCTGATTCGCCCTAGTGCGCCGGACAGCACCAAGCTCGACGCCTACGAGTGCGGCATCGCCCCCGACGCCGATACTCGGGGACGGTACTCGATTCGCTTCTATCTCGTCGCCATCTTGTTCGTCATCTTCGATGTCGAAACGATCTTTCTGCTGCCCTGGGCAATTCGGTACGACGCCCTGGGGCTGTTCGGCCTAGTGGAGATGCTGGTGTTTTTGGCGATCCTCATCGCCGGCTACGTATGGCTGTTCCGCCAGCGTGCCCTGAAGTGGGCCTGAGCGCCGGCCCTGCTGTGCGCCGCGAACTGCGCTACGTTCGGCTGAGGAAAATCGGCAAGCCCGCCTTGTTGCCGTAGAGCGGCAGATAGCGCTCGGTATCGTACAGGGACGCCACATCGACCGAGCGGGCCGGACGCCCGGCCTCCGGGATCTTGGCATCGGCATAGCAGCCGTTCTGGATCGCCATCATCCGCCCGGAGCCGCCATCGGCAATGCATTCCACGGCCATGGAGGCGAACGTGATCGACACCATCCGGTCGAGAAAGTCTGGAGCGCCTCCGCGTAGGTCGTACGTTAGGTCGCTGACGACCGTCTCCTCGCCGATGCGGTGCTTGACCTCTTGGCTGAGAGCCTCGGCGACGCTGACCTTCTTGCGGTGGCCGTAGGCGTCCGCCTCGCCGTACTCGGCCACCGTGTGGCCGACCCACGTAGCGCCTTCGGACAGTACGACTAGCGCGTAGTTGCTCGGGTTGGCCCGCTTCTCTTCTTGCAGCAAGCCCAGCAGGCGCTCGAGGTCGAAGGGGTGCTCGGGGATGCAGCAGCGGATCCCGGTCACGAGGGCGGTGTAGAGCGCGGTGAAGCCCGCATCGCGCCCGAAGACCCGAAAGATCCCGATGCGCTCGTGCGAGCCGACAGTTGTCCGCTGGCGGCTGATGTTGTCCACGGCGCGGGTGATGGCGGTCGCGAATCCGATGCAGTACTCGGTGTTCGGCACATCGTTGTCCATCGTTTTCGGGATGCACACGACGGGAAAGCCTTCGTCGTGGAGCCGCCGAGCGTAGCTCAAGGTGTCGTCGCCGCCGATGGCGATCAGGTGGTCGAGCCCAAGTCGCTCCAGGTTGTCGAGCACCATCGGGGTCAGGTCCACGATTCCGGGTTCGACCTCCGCGAGGGATCCGAGCTGGGGGCGGATCCATTCCGGGACCTCCGCGGTCTTCATCCGCGAAGGCTTAGTCCGGGTGGTGTGCAGGAATGTGCCGCCGCTGCGGTCGACGGTGCGCGTGTTGAGGCTGTTGAGCGGCAGCAGGTAGTCCGCGTCCCGATCCGTATCAGGCTGCACATGGGTCAGGCCTTTCCAGCCCCGGCGGATACCGAGCACATCGATGCCTCGGTGTACGCTGTTCTGGACCACCGCCTTGATGGCCGAGTTCAGGCCCGGCACATCTCCGCCGCCGGTCAGGATTCCGATTCGCTTTGCAGTCACAGACAGGATGAACCTCGCTTCAGGGTGCCGGCGTCGGCATCTAGCGCAGCGGCCGGGCTGCGGCCTAGCTCGTAGCGGACTCCGATCCGTCCGGGCCGTCGCCGAGGAATGGCCGCTCCAGGGTTGCGGTTTCCCAACCCAAATGGTTGATGTACAGCAGGACGAGCTCCTCTGGATAGCGGTTCCGGAAAGTGTCGAACACCGTGCGCTCCCAGCCAGCGCCCAACTGTTCTGCGTAGTCGCCTTCCTTGGCCAAGAAGCCGTTGCCGCCGTGCTCGATGCCGAGATGGTCCAGGACCTCTACGACGAAGTCGATGTTGGACACGAGGACGGCTTGGGTTAGTTCGTGGGCTAGATCGGCGTCGCCTCGGACGATCCGGTGCCACAGATTGCCCGATGCGGCGCGCAGCTTCTGGCGGTTCAGCGTATGCAGCTGCGAGCGGATCTTGAGGGCCTTGTAGACCTTGAATGTCTTCAGGGCGCCGATTGACACCGACCTCACCAACCGGTCCGAGCGCTCAACGCCGAGCCGCTCGTAGACCTCTGGCCAATCCATTACTTGGAGCATACCATGCGGTCACTTCACGGCCTCCAGCTCGAAGACGAGCGCCTTGCCCCGGACGACGAAGCACAGGTAGTACTCCCAGAACTTCCGGAAGCCGCGGGAGCTGTTGACGGCGAACTCGAAGCCGAGGAGCCGCCAGAGACGGAGCAGCTTGACCTCCAGCCGGACCTGGCGGAAACGGCAGCCCGAGTAGTAAGCGTAGCCGCCCTCCTCGGTGAAATAGCGGAGCGAGAAGGAACTGAGGTGCCAGCGGTGGGTCGGGTCGGCGAACGAGCTTGCATCGGAGTAATGCGGCGTCTCGATCCGCAGGTGGCCCCCGGGGAGCAGAACGCGATGGGCTTCCTCCAAGGTCCCCACGATGCTGCTCACGTGCTCGATGACGTGGATGAGGCTCACCGAGGCGATGGAATCGCTGCGGAAGGGCCAAGCCCCCTGGTCGATGTCCGCCAGCACATCAGCCGCAGTGCGGGGGTTGCGGTCCACGCCGATGGAACCGGGGCGCTTGTTGCGGCCGCAGCCGATGTCCAGCGCCGGCGCAGGGGGGGCCAAGCGCACGATTGTAGCGAGGCCGGCGCAAGGCGTGAGTTTACGGGAGCCCAGCAAGTCGCAGCAAGACCGGCCTTGCTGCTTCGGACGCAGCACAAGCCGATGCGGATCGGAGGCAATCCGGATGAATGCGGCGGCCCCATCGCTGTGAAGCCTCGTGGCGCACGCAGGGAGGTCAAGGCGCGTCAAAAGTTCGACGCATCTCGCCACCACTCCCGGCACCGCCGGCTATGCAACGGGCGGGCGGCGCGGCTGCGAAATGGCAACGGACACCTTCCGGTGGTGCCGGCTTTGCGGTGATCGTGCCCCTCCGCATGAGCGAGCAACTACCGCTCGAGCCTGTGCCGACAGCTGAGCTGCAGCGGTCGCGAAAAAAAGCGAAGCCGATTGCGGATGGCTCCGCCTATGGATGCTGGGCCGTACCTTGACCACCTAGCATCGCAACGTGCCGAGTGACGGCGTGAGTCTAAGCCGTTCAAAGACGACCAATCCTTCTGGGCCACGCGGCCCCGGCGGGCATCTGAGGGCGTTGGCGCTCGAGGCCAGTTCAAGCCCGGAACAAACCCGATCGATGGAGGAAGGGTATTGCTTTGTCAGTGGACATGTATAATGAATGGTTTGTCGAGTTTTCTCCTACTGCATTTCGTGCTATTCGGATGCGCACGACGAAAGATGTATCTTTGACATTGGCAGCGACTCAGAATCTCATCAACCTTAACATTCCGTTGCTCAAATCACGCCCGAGTATTCTCCCTACGTTGAGAATATCGACTTGCCCGCCCCTTGCAATGGATCGCTTGATGGGTCTGGTTGGAGTTCCGTCACACATAGTTCGTTCCATGGAAAAAGCGAAATTAAATTCGCAGGTGATCTCATCGGAAGTTGATCGAAACCTCGAAAAGATCGAAGACGGGCATTTGCGGCTTGCGGAGTTCAGTTGAATGGTTTATCTGGACTGTACTGCTATTTTCTCGGGATTTGTCACGAATGGATGGCCCCACGAGGTCTCGCTGGCTGGCTGATTCCAAGTGAATTCATGGACGTCCACTATGGCATTCCGATCAAGCAACACCTCCTTTCAAAAGTCAACCTCCTTCAGATACACCGATTCAACCCCTGCGAAGTTCAGTTCGGTGATGCACTAGCATCATCAAGCATAGTGTGGTTTCGCAATGAACGCCGTCGAGTCTGTTTACGATCAAGCGAGGGTGCGTAACTGGGAACAATAATTTTCATACTTCATCAGAGGGAAGTTGATCGCCGTGAATTGCCAATGCGGGCATTTCGGCCGATTCTTCCCAGTCCATGATTCCTTTCGGAAGACGAAGTGAAGGCAGACGGCTGTGGACATCCCCTACTAGACAAGAAGCTGTTTTTGCTGGATTGCGATCTTCCAGGGAATGAAATGAAGGCAAAATTCCCAGCTCTTTGGGAGTATCTGCAGGAAGGCCACCGCAATGGAGTAAGGGATGGACACTTGTGTCGTAGAAGGAAGCCGTAGTACAGCCAGGAGAATCGTCTGCCAACGTTATTGCTCTGCCCATACTTGGGGCGGAGTGACGGTATCGGCGGCAAACCGTTTCGATTCATTCTCAATCATTCCAGCGCCAAGGCTGCAAACGTCTATTCGATGCTCTATCCGAATCCAGGGATTGCGAGTGAGTTCGATGGAAATCCTGCGTTGCTGAAGAGAATGTGCGCAATACTGAACAGGATCAACCCGGAATCCGTGCTGGGCGAAGGCCGCGTGTATGGCGGGGGTCTGCCCAAGTTGGAGCCGAGGGGGTTGGGGAAACTTGCGGCGGATGAGCTCCTCGCAGCGCTCGACCTGCGCAACGGAATGGTTTCTGCCGGTCAGGATGGTCTGTTCCGTCGGTCTTGTCAAACGCAAGGTTTGCGGGAACGCCGAGGAGCTTGAACGTCAGTGCCTGCGGCGCGGATTGGATTTGCGGCGAGCGTACCGTGCCTCAGTGGTCGGCGATGCCGCCGTCCGGGAAGCGCAGCTGCTGGCGAGTCACCGGAACATACGGCCGTTTCGCGCCGACGGACTCGTCGAACGCGACGCCGAGCCCCGGGCTGTCTGGCGGCAGCGCGAATCCGGCTTCGTAGCGCGGCCCGCCGCCGAGGAAGAAGTCGTCCCAGAACGGATCCCTGCGCCCGCTGGAGATCTCCTGAATCGCGAAGTTTGGCGTGGAGAAGTCCACATGCAACGAGGCTAGCGTCGAAACTTCGCTCTGGGGGTTGTGGGGACAGAGTTCTATACGGTTCGCCTCGGCGATGGCGGCTATCTTTTTCAGCTCGAGGATCCCTCCGCAGTGGACGACATCCGGTTGGATGTAGTCGACGAGGTGGCGGTGGCACAGTTCGGCGAAACCGTATTTGGTGAAGAGCCGCTCCCCTGTGGCGAGCGGTATGGTCGTCATGGCTCGGAGCCGCGCCAGCTCGTCGAGGTCCTCGATTTGCGTGGCTTCCTCCACGAAATAGGGGTTGTACGGTTCGGCTTGGCGGCAGAACGAACTCGCCATCGTCGGGGTGGCTTTGCCGTGGACATCGATGCAGACGGCAAAATCCTCGCCCACCGCCTCCCGCACAGCCCGGAGGTTCGCGATCCCTTCTCGTACGGAGCGGAGCGGCTCGATGATGTCGGCGTGGGTCGTGACAAACCCGCCCTTGCCGGCGGTCCACCCTGCTTCGCGCGCCGCCAACCAGCGCTCCGCATAGGCTTCTGGGGTGGGCCCGCCGCCCGGGTGGACATACATCTGGACGCGCTTGCGGGCCTTGCCGCCGAGTAGCATGTAGATCGGCTGTCCGAGGGCCTGTCCGAGGATGTCCCACAGGGCGATCTCGACGGCGCTGATGGCCGAATTGAGGATCGGCCCGCCCCGCCACCGGGGCCAGCGGAACATGGCCTGCCAATGCATCTCGATATCCGTCGGATCGCGACCCACAAGATAGCGGCGATGCTCGTCGATGGCGGCCTTCATGGTGGCTGCCTTCGACGTGACCGAGCCCTCGCCCACACCGACCAGGCCCTGGTTGGTGTAGACCTTGCAGAAGACATAGTTTTTGCTAGGCGAGTGGTTGACGATCCACGACTTCAGGTCGGTCACCTCGAGGTTCAGAGGCTGGGCCCGCTCCCGGGCTGCGGCCAAGCTGCCCTCCGGGCCGAGCAGGCCAGGCAGCGCAGCCGCCCCCAGGGCGGCCGGGAGGCGCAGCAATTCCCTGCGTGTCGGGCGGATGAGCGGGTGGTGAGTCGTCATACGCGCCCCCAAGTCTACACGGAAGGCGCGTATGATGGGGACGGCTCCGCGCAGCATGCGATCCCAAGAGACGGCGAACTGCATCGACGATTACCGGCGGGATGGCTACCTATTTCCGATTGACGCGCTGACCTCGGCTGAGGCGGATCGGTACCTGGGTCAGTACGGCTTGGTTGCCGATTCTCTCGGCAGTACGCCGAAAGCTGTGCAGCTGAGCCAGGTCCACCGCTTCCACGGCTGGGCCTGGGAGCTGGCGACCCATCCCGGTGTCCTCGATGCCGTGGAGGGTGTGCTAGGGCCGGACATCCTGCTGTGGTCGGCCTCTATGTTTCCGAAGCGAGCGCGGGATCCGGGCTATGTCACCATGCATCAGGACGGCACCTACTGGGGGCTGGAAGGTGGGGAGGTTACTACAGCCTGGGTTGCTCTGACGGAAAGCACCCGCAAGAACGGCTGCATGCGCCTGTTGCCCGGCTCGCACCGTTCGAAGATTCTGCCGCACCGGGATACGCACGCTGCAGACAACCTCCTGACTCGCGGGCAGGTGGTCCAGGCGGACTACGACGAAGCCGATGTCGTCGATGTCGAGCTGCGTGCCGGCCAGCTGTCGCTACACCATGTGCGCACGATCCACGGATCGCATCGCAACCGGTCCGATCGGCCTCGAATCGGCATCGCGATGCGCTACATGACCCCTGAGGTGCGGCCCCTGCGCCGTGGTGAGAGCGCCGCATTGGTGCGTGGCCGCGACCGTTGTGGTAACTGGTGCCTGCAGAGCGAGCCGCCCGCCTTCGATTCGATAGAGCAGGCCGTGCGGGCGCATCGCCGGGAAGCCCAGCGATTTGTGGCGGCGCTGACCGCGGACTGAACGGGCGCTGCGTCGCCCCACGCCCATGACGAGGATCGACTGGCTCCTGGCGCTGGGTGCCAATGCGGCCATCGTTGCAGCGGGCTGGCTGCGGTCGAGCCGCCCCCGCGGCGCAGCGGACTGGCAACTGGCGGCTCGCAAGCTGGGCTGGCCGCTGATCGGGCTTTCGCTGTTCGCGACGGCTGTCGACAGTGGGGACTTCGTCGCGGTGGTCGGCGGGGCCTACCAGTTTGGCATCGTCTACCTCTCCAGTTGGTGGCTCGGCATCCCCCTGGGCTGGCTGCTGGCCACGAGCATCGTGCTCGTGCCAGTGTACCGAGCCGGGTTTTTCACCAACGCCGAGTATCTGGAGGCGCGCTTCAGCCCGGGGATGCGGCTCGCCGGGGCCTTGGTCCAGATACAGCAGCGCACCCACGTCCTGGGCAACATGGCCTATTCGCTGTTCCTGCTGCTCGGGGCAGTTACCGGTTGGGGCACCGGTGCTTGGTGGCTCGTTGGCGGCCTTGCAGCGCTGGCTGCGGTCTACACGGCCAGCGGCGGGCTGCGGGCGGTGGTTGCGACGGATTCTATGCAGACGGCTTTGATCGTGCTGGCGTCCGGAGCGCTCTGGCTGACGGTGTGGTCGGGCCTCGGCGGTCTGACTGGGCTGCATGCGCGGCTGCTCGAAGCCGGCCCCGACCTCCCGGGCCGCATGCTCAGCGTGGGAGGCCTAGCCGGGCCGGGAGCGCCTCTGGCTCTGGTGCTGTTCGGTTGGACGGCGGTGCATGCGGCCTACTGCATCGTCAACCACTCGCAATCGATGCGTCTACTCGGTGCGCGAACGGAGTACGACATGCGGGCGGCGGCGGCCCTGGCCTCCTCCGTGCTGCTCCCGGTCATGTGGTGCAATGTGTCGCTCGGGATCATGGGCCGCGCTCTGCACCCGACCTTGGAGCAAGCCGACGGCGCGTTTCCAAGCCTGTTCCTCGAGCAGGTAAGTCCGGGCCTGGCCGGCTTGGTCTTGGCGGGAGTTCTGGCGGCATGCCTCTCGACGTACGACTCGATCGGATCCGCGCTAGGGGCGGTGGTCACTCGCGATGTGTTCTGCCGATTCCTGGTGCCACAGGCCGGCGACCGCCAGAGCCTGGCCGCAGCGCGCCTGACTGCGGTTGGCTGCATGGCTCTCTCTTTTCTGTACATCCCGTTCCTGGAAGAGGGCATGGTCGCCTTCTACCTCCGGCTCTCGAGCGTGGCGGTCGTGCCACTGGGCACGGTGTTCGCCGTGGGGGCGCTGACCCGGGCCCACCGCGGGGCAGGCTTGCCGGGGTTTCTCTGCGGCGGTGCCTGCGGCGTGTTTTCGATGCTGGGCGAGCGATTGGGCTGGCCCTTGCCCCTCTGGTATATCAGCGTCTGGTGGAGCTATTTGTGGGCGGTGATCGTGACGGCGGGCGCAATGGGACTGTATTCGGCTCTGCGCGGCCCGGCCGCTCGGGGCTCCATCGCCGGGCTGACCCTGGGCAGCTGCCGACGCGGGGAACGCTATGCGGGCTCGGGAGACGGCTGGCTTGAGCGGTCTCGGCTCGCAATGGCCGCCGCCGCTCGGGGCCCCGGCCATGGGGTACGGCAGTGGAATCCGGCCTGGACGACCTGCTTGCTCATCTTGGCGGCAGCAGCCGTGCTCTTCAGCTTGTTCCGCTAGGATTCCGAGCTTGGCCCTCCGGCGGCAGGAGCCGGACGCGCCTCGCGCTGGCCGAGGCGGACCTCTGCGACGCTGGGCAGGGACCCGTCCGCTCCGCAGGGTGCTCGCTCCGATCTGCATTGCGCCCGCCGCCGGCCTGGCCGCTTGGCCTGTGGGCCGAGGCTTCAGCGGGTCAGTGCCGCACATTGAGCGTTGGCTCGTTGTTCAAGGCTAGCGCGAGCTCGTCGATGGCTGAGGACATATCCCGACCCAGCACCTCAGCGAAGAGTCGGCGGTCGAGCTCCCGGCGGGCCGGGTCCGTCGCAAGCTCACTGAACCCCTGGAGCGCGAGATGCCGTAGGTCCGCTGCGAGGCTGCTGGCCGCATTTCGCTGGTCGGGGGAGAGGGCCTCCACATTCAGCACCGGCAGAGTCCGGAGCAGTTCGTGAGGCACCGCGCTCCTCCCAAGGTAGGGGCGATTGGCGTGGACGATCCGCAGCAGCAAGCCGGGAGTGCTGTTCAGCCAAAGGCATAGCGCTTCCTCTTTGCCCCTGCCCGGCAGCTTGGGCGTCAGCGTGATCCAGGACCTCACGCCCAGGACCGGCTCGGACGTCAGCACTGCGGCGAGCCGCTGGGGCGCGTGGCGCAGCTCGCGGGCTATTTGCAGCCGTCCCCTCCGAGCGAGCATCGCGCTCTGCTGTTCTGGATCGAGGCCTCTACGCGGTTGCAGCCGGGCGTTGGGTTGCGTGACAAGCGTCGCAATGCGGCTGGCCGAGTGGTGCCAGAGGGCGGGGTGCCCCGCCCTGGTCGGGTCGTCCGTTTCCACGATGTCGAATAGCCCTTGGGTAGGATTCTTGATCTGCATTTCGTAGGGGCCGAGCCGCCAGAGATCCTGGACGGGGCGGAGCGGGACCGCTGCCTCCGATCGCCCGATGCGCAGCATCCCCTCGCTGAGCAGGGTCAAGGCCGCCTCAGCTAGCCGGCCTTGGACGAAGGCTGTATGGGGCCAGGGTGACTCGTCGAGCTCGGCCTGGAGCACGAACCGCAGTTCGCCCCAGACGGCGCGTCCAACCAGAATCTCCGTGGCCGCGGTTGGAGTGCCTGGCGGTTCAGCGGCCAGCAGGGCCCTGGTCAGTCCGAAGGATTCTATCGGTTCGTCGGGAGTTCGTCTGAGGTTGACGAAGCGGATGTGGCCCTCGGCCGAGGAGTTGCGGTCCAGGCGGGTGGCGATGACCAACGCTTCCGCGATGCGCGTGGATTCAGAGAAGCCGACATAAAGCCGACCCGGTAGCCCCGCCTTGGCCGGACGGTGGCGCGGGTCGTGGCTTGCGACCACCCAATCGATCTGGTAGTGGTCGAGAAGAAGCCGCCGCAACGGAGCCCAGCGGCTGCCGGTCAACGCTGTGGCCGGCAGGACGAAGGCAAGGCGCCCCTTTGGAGCGATCCTTTCGTGGGCCAGCACCAGGAAGGCCGAGCCGAGGCCCGCGTAGAGGCTGGCCGGGGTCTTGTCGAGGGTCTTGCGGAGCGCTTCCTTCATGACCTCGGCGTCGGTCTGCGATAGCACGGACCCGAACAGGGGATTCCAGGAGGTGTTCGCCGAGCTGCCCGGCCCGCCCGCCCGCGTGTAGGGCGGGTTGGCGATGACTAGGTCGCAATTGCGTGGCATCGCCGCGTCATGGATCCGCTCCCCTGTCCCCGATGTGCGCCCGGGATCGAAGTGCTGCTCCGGGAACAGCTGCAGGAACTGGGCGGTGCCCTTGCCGGGAGAGGCCTGCAGGAAGTCGAGGCTGCCGAGCCGCGGACGGTCGTGGCGGCAGTCGTGAGGCATCCAGAAGATCGGCATCTCCGTGATCGCCTGTCCGGTTTCCGCCATTGAGAGCGTCGCCGCCGTCAGATGCACAGCCGCCGGCACCACATCGAATCCGTGCAGCGCCTGCTCCAGGAGCGCCCTGACAACCTGTCTGTCGGAAGCCTCCTGCGTTGGGGACCGCCGATGGAGCTTGAGGATTTCCTGGACCACCGCCATGAGCAGAGTGCCGCTGCCGCAGGCGGGGTCGACGATGCGCAGCTTGGCGATTGCGCCGGACTGGCCCCAAGGAAAGCCCCGCCAGCGGGGGTGGCGCGGGTCGAGAGCCAGCCCGGCCAGCAGCGCCGCAGCCGGGATCGTCGTGTAGTTCGTAGCCAGGAACTTCCGGGAATCCAGGAGTCGATGCAGAATTCGGCCGGCGATGTCGTGGCGTCGGATCGCGTCCCGGGCGGCAATGTTGCGGGCGGCAGCCATGAGTTGCTCCAGGGCCTCGGCGGCTGCTCGTTGCGGCGTCTGCTCCAGAAGTTCCAAGGCGACCGAGAAGATCGGCCACCAGTTGATCTCGAGCAAGCTGCGCCATTGCCGCTCTAGGAGGATGGGCAGCTGCCGGCTGTCCGGTTCCCGGATTCTCCTCCGCCGGTGCTGCTCCTGCAGAGAATTAGGGTCCAGATACTGCGCCAGCAGATAGTGGAACAGGAGCGCGTTCAGCCAAATCAGCGCTTGGGTCGCTGCCGAGTCGCTGTGCGCCTCCGGTTCCGGGCCGGACCAGCGCCGCAGGACTGAGGCTGCGCTGTCGATGGCCCGCGAAGCTTCCGCAACCGCTTCTTCGACAGACGCTCCGTCCGCGGTCTGCACCCAGAAGTCGCGCAGGCATTCCGCCAAGTCGTCGACTGAGCCGCTTTGCCGGGCGTCGGGCGTCGTCGCGGTCGGGGAGCCCCCCGGGGGCTGGTCCGCAAGGGCCCGCGGCACTCTGGAGAATTCGAGCGTGCTGCAGGTGGCGAGCCTTGCCGCGGCATCGCTCTCCGGGATGGTGCTGAGGCCGCTGGGATACACGAGCGCGAAGGCATGCTTGACGACGAGCCCGCGCCACGTGAGAGGTATCGGCGGCAACCGTTTCGCAGCGTCCAGGGCCACGGTGCGGCCGGTCGCGAACTCGGCCTCGAGGGCCACCGCGTGGTCCTCGCACTCCACGAGCACATCGACGCGGTGGAGGCTGCCGTCGCTCCCACGCAACGTCTGCTCAGCCTCCGCTCCCAAGCCGCGGCGGCGCAGGAGCCTCGCTAGGGATCCGTTCAAAAGCGTTTCCAGCGTATTCCCCGGCAGCGGATTCATGGCTAGCACACGCGATGGCTTTGCATGAGAGAGACGGAAGGCAGTGCCGGCTGCCGCCTGCCGGTTGCGGTGCAGCAGAGGCGGGGCGGCGTGAGGGCCAGCCGAACAATCATCACATCAAGCCGGTGCGCTCTCTGCGAGAGTCTATTATTTAGTGTCCGCCAGCCCCCGTTTCTGGCGGAAATCTGCGCAGCAGGCCTGGTTTCTGGGAGTGATTGCGGCGCGGTCCGGCGGGCTGCGGGCAGAGGCCCAGCGAGCAATCCGCCGGGAGGTCCTGTGGTCGGGGACAGGAGCGCCTGGCCGTCTGGCGGCGGCTCGCCATCCGGGGGCTGCCGAGGGCCGGCTGGTCAGGCGGAGCCGGCGGTGCGCAGGCGCTGGAGCGTCCGGCGGACGCCAACGCGGTCCGGCCCCGCAAGGCGGCGAGCGTGTCCTCCGCCCACTCGATCAGCGCCCGGCAGCACGCCGTGTACGCCTCGCCCCGCGCCGGATGCTGCTGCGCCCGCCGTGTCGAGCGCACTTGGTGCAATCGCTTCTGGACTGCGTGGGTCAGGTGGCGCTGCTGACGCCAGCCGCGCACACCGGGCCGTCCGGTCTCCCGTGCTAGGCACCGCACGGCGTCCCGCAACAGGCTGACATCCGTCGGATACTGCACATCGGTTTCGACCCCCAACGAGTCGCACCGCCCGCGCAACGGCTTGCTAGGCTTTCTTTGCCCCACCTTGCGGCCGCTCTCCGCCCCCAGGTCCCCGACTGCAGCCAACAGCTCCGGCGTGCGCAACGACACGTTGTCAACCACCGTCCGGTGCTTGTCTTGCGTCCGGTCGCCAACAGCGCTGAACTCCGGGAACGCACGGACCGTAGCGTGGCGGTGCGCCAGTTCCTGCAGACGGTCGCAAGCGCAACCCAGCCTCTGCTGCAGGGCCCCCAGCCCCAGGATCTGCCCTAGGTCCAGGCCCGCCCGGGCGGTCGACCTCCGGCAGGATGCGCTGGTCCCGCAGCGCGCACAGCCGGGCTTGCAACTGCGCGGCAGCCCCTGCCACACCGCTGGGATGGCGTTCCGCGACGGTGGGTTGCTCCCGATCGCTGCGAGGGAAACCTGCCCGATCCGCATCGTGAAGACCCTCCCGCCAGGGGCCGATTCCCAGGGAAGCTCTGGCCAGAATCCAGCGTCGGCACGATCCACCCCCTGGAAACCTACAACAACACCCTGTAGAATCTAGCACTTGTGGGTTTCCTGGCGGAACCTATTTAGGCTCAATGCGGAAATCGTAGGCGTGGTCTAGCCATTGCCGCTTCAAGACACCCTCTTGGCGATGGCTGGGTGCCGAGTTCGAGGAGAGGGAACCAGCGCGGATAGCTGTCGAGGTGCTTGGTGACGATGCTGCGGAAGCCCCGCAGGAAGCTTTTGACCCGGCTGTGGCGGCTGTGGACCGTCTGGGCGTGCGGCGCGCCGCGGACCTGCTCGCCAGGGGAGGCGTTGACGCTCTCGTGCGGGATGTCGAGCGCTGCCGCGACGGGCGGGCAGCAGCGGCTGGCGTCGGAGACGAGCAGCGCATCCGGTGCGACGACCGGCTCCAGCACCTTTTCACGCTGTTGGGTTGAGATCTGGCAGGGCATGGCTGAAGGGTGCGCCCGTGCGGTCGGCGGCGACCAGAACCGGCACCCGCTCGTGCGCGAGGCCGCGCTGGCGGGTCTTGCGGTCTGGCTGCCGCTCCCCCTTTCGGCTCTCCAGCATGAACGTCTCGTCCGCCTCGACGATCCCGGCCAGCCGGTCCGGTGCCTGGCGCACCGCCGCCAGCGAAGCGCCGAAGGCGAGCCAGCACTCCTTGCGGTGCAGGCCTGGCAGCGCGTCGAATGTCCTCCCGCAAGCCTTGCCCCGGAAGCGGTGCGGACCGCGTGCCTTGCCCCGCGAGACAGCCCGCCGCTCCCGCAATGCGGGCAGCGCCGCTTGTCATCCACGCCCGGCTCCAGCACCGCCAGCGGGGTCGCGCCCTCCGGCGGGCCCGACCACTGCCGCAACCTCCTCGCGCTGCGCCGCCGTCAACTCATTGACATGCGAGAACCAGCCCTGAAACCGTTCTATGATCCATGTGCTTGACCTCCAAAGAAAATTGGGTGCGATTCTATTGCGATGCCTATGTCCTTGAATTGAGGCAAGCTAAAACAAGGAGTCGGATCTTTCCAGGCTGGATTCCTCTTATCTCATTATGCAGGTTTTTAACGGAGTTGGGCTGTAAGCGCCAAGCCAGATCCCCATACATGCACTGAACGGCACGTTCCAGCCATGCCCGGTTCGCATGTGGACCGATCGGAATGTCTCGATCCTTTTCGAACAATTCTCAAGTTGAGGGATATTCCTTTGTTCGTCGGGTGTTGCTCAATTCCCGCTGGCTGCTAGACTGGCAACTAGGCAGCTTCCGCCGCACAGGACTCCTGCCAGACCCAAGCGGATTGGGGATTGTCCCAAGGAAGCGCAGGTTGTGGGCTTGCCGGACGGTCCAGAATGAGTGCGTGTTTTGGGGGCCGCAGAGGGCGCAATGGAAAATCTCATCTCGACCGAAACCTTGGACGAAGTGCTCCGTCGCACGGTCGGCCTGCTGCCGCTTGTCCTCGGCTCGGGCGGCTTGCTGCTGCTGGGCTGGGTTCTGGCCCTGGCCTGTCGCTTCGTGGTCGGGAAACTGGTCGGTGCGGCGGCGGCGAGGCTGGAGAGAGGCTTCTCGTTCGGGCGCCATCTGCGAGGAACGGGACTCACGGAGACCGCGCCACGAGTGATCCGGGGTTTCGTGTTCTGGGTCGTGCTTTTGATCTTTGCGGTCGCCGCGATAGAGCAACTGCCGTTTCCGATCGTCAGCCAGCTGCTCCAGAGTGTCGCCCTGTTTCTGCCGAGGGCGCTCGTGGCGGCGGTAGTCGTGTTGATCGGAGCGGGGGCGCGGGCCGTTTGGCGAATCAGTGGGTCCGGGGGGTCGCCGAGGGAGCCGGCCTGCAGCGGGCACCACTGCTCGGCCGCATTGTCCAGGGAGTCGTTCTAGTGGTGGCTTTCACTGTCGGCGCCCAGCAGATCGGATTGGAGAGCGGCGCGTTTACTTCGATGCTGGCGATCCTGCTCGGCTCCGCCTTGGGCGCTATGGCACTGGCGTTCGGCCTAGGCTCCAGTCCGGTCGTCACCAACATCATGGCCGCGCACTACGCGGCGAAGGACTTGCGGATAGGCCAAGTCGTGCGTCTGGCGGGCACCGAGGGCATTCTACGGGAGATCTGCGCCACCTCGATCGTGCTTGATGTCGGCGAGGATCGAGTGCATCTGCCGGCCAGGAAGTACTGCGAGGAAGCCTGCGCCGTGCTCGGGATGAACCGATGACGGGGACAGTCCGCGAGATCGCGCTCGTCCACTTGCGGCGAAATCCGGAGGATGCCGCACGAACCCTGGGCGAGGCATCCTCCATCCGAGGTCGCGGAGGTCCTGCAGGACGCCTTGCCGCAAACCGCCGCCACCGTGCTTTCGCATCTCGGACTCCGCTTCGCGAGTTCCTGTATCGCGCATCTGCCGCACGGGCTGTGCGGGTCGGCGCTGGCGGAGCTCCCAGTGCCGACCGCCGCCGCGATGCTGCGCCTTCTCGACACCCCGACACGCTTGGAGACCCTGGACGGCCTGCCATATGCGATTCGGACAGCTATCGACAGGGCCCTGCGACATGCCACTGACTCTGCCGGTGCCATGGCGGACCCTGGAGTGCCAACGCTCTTCGAGGACGCGACCGTGGAGCGGGCCGTGGCCGACCTCGTGCAGTGCGGTGAGCCGGTCGCCCCGTTTGTCTTTGTCCTGGATCGGCGTCAGCGTGTGGTCGGCACCGTGACGCCAGGCAAGTTGTTGACCGGCCACCGCGACGCGCTGGTCAGCACTCTGGGCCTTGGAGTGCCGCGCACCGCGCCGATCACCGCCCACCTACCGGCGTTGGCCGGCTCCCAGGGTCCGGGTGCCGGCCCGATCGCGGTCGTGGATGCCCGGGGAGAATTCGTCGGTGTTCTCCAGGAAACCGTGCTGCAAGGTGGGGCGCACGACGAAGCCTCCGGTGCCGTGGCCTCCCTAGGAGAGCTCTACTGGCTCGGGTTGAGCGAACTCCTTGCGGGACTCTGTGCCGTCGCATGCCCACCGGCTAGTTCGGAGGGCACTCAACCCCCCGATGGCTAGCGCCGAGCTCAGCCGCATCCTCGCGGGAGACTACCTTAGCCGGTATCCGCGAGAGGCTGCGGGCTACCTTGAGAGACTTTCGGCCCGTGAGTCCAGCGCGGTTCTCGCAACGGTCGACCCAACAGCCGCCGCAGCCGCGTTCCGGCAACTCGCTCCGGCGGCGGCCATGGCAATTCTTGCCGAGACGGATCCGCCCCTCGGGGGCAAGCTGCTGTTCGGTCTAGGCCCGTCCAAGGCGGGCGCGCTTCTGGGGGGACTCGCGGAAGGCCCCCGGGAGCGCCTGTTCGCAGCCATGACGCCCGTCGAAGCCCACGAACTGCGCCGACTCATGCAGTACCCCGACGAGACGGCCGGCCGGCTCATGGATCCCCACTGCGCCGTCTTTCGTGACGGCTTGGCTGTCGGGGATGCGCTTGTCCGCCTGCGTTCCACGAACGCGGGCCGCAGGCTGTTCAATTTGCTGGTGGTCGACGAGGACGGTCAACTGTGCGGCACCGTGCCGTTGGATCGGGCTGCGCTAGCGAAACCTGACGTGCCCTTGCGGTCCCTGGTCCAGGGTCCGCCCGCGATGATCGCTCCATTCTCCACCCGCGCCGACATCGTCGAGACCATGGAGCGCCACGGCTTGGCGAGCATGCCCGTGGTCGATCACGACCGAAGGCCGATCGGCGTTCTGCGGCTGAACGAACTCCTGGGAGAGGTCGGCAAGGAACTCAGCGCCGACATCGTCAGTGTGACCGGTGCGAGCAAGGACGAGACCGCCCTGTCCAGCGCAGGCTTCGCGGTGCGCAAGCGCCTGCCATGGCTGCTCATCAATTTGGTGACCGCATTCACCGCCGCGGCGGTGGTGGGTGTTTTTGAGGACACGATCGCCCGGTTTACTGCCCTTGCGGTGCTCTTGCCGGTCGTGGCGGGCCAGTCGGGCAACACCGGCAGCCAAGCGCTCGCCGTCGTTCTCCGAGGGCTTGCTCTCCATGAGATCACACTCCGACAGTGGCCGCAGGCCGTCGCGAAGGAGTTCGCGGCGGGAGTTCTGAATGGTCTGGGGGTGGGGGTCGCCACTTGCGTCGGCGTCTATCTCTGGAGCGGTTCGGCGGGACTGGTGTTGGTCATTGGCCTCGCCATGGTCCTTTCCATGGCCATCGCCGGAGTTGCCGGAGCCGCCATCCCCATGGTCCTCGCCGCGGCGAGACAGGACCCCGCGCAATCGTCGTCGATCGTGTTGACGACGGTGACCGATGTGGTTGGCTTCCTGAGTTTTCTTGGCCTGGCGACCGCATTTTCCACGCTGCTTTGAGTGGACGCCAGCAAGGGGGCTGCATTGATGTTGTTGCTCCTGTCGGGTGCCCTGACCGTTGGTTTTGGACGTCTGCTCCCTGTTCGGCGCGGCCCTTTACTCAACCCGGGCGGGGATACTGGGGGCCGAGCGTGCCGAAGGCAAGCATCCCGACCTAGCGGAGCGCCTCCTCGCCATGCAAGCGACCATCGCCCAGCCGACCTCCGCCATCCTCGTGCTGAGCACGCTCGCTAATACAGCCCCTGATTCCCGGGTAAAGATTCCGGTTGCCAGCCGGAACGTGTTTGTACTGCAATGATTTAGACGGGCCTCCGGGATGGCTGCGGATTGCACCTTGGGGATGCATCTCGATTTTTTTGAAGGCCCCCTTGCCCCTGTCCCCCGACAGCGCTCCCACCCTGGCTTACGGCGTCTGCGACGACGACTGGACGGGCCTAGCCGGGCTCGGCGAGTTGGCGCGGCTGGCCCGGTTCCTCGGGCTGCCCGTGCGGCTGGCTGCGGCGGTCCGCCTCCAGCGCCGCCGGCGCGGTGGCAGCGCTGGGCAGCTGCTGCTGGCGCTGCTCTACGCGGCCTGCGCCGGCGGGGGGCACCTCCACGCGGTCGACGCCCTGGGGGCCGATGATGTCGCCCGCCGAGCGTGCGGGCTGCGGGCCGTGCCCGCCAGCCAGCGGCTGGTGCCGCTGGGGGCACCGGCGTGCGGGCAGCGGTGGGGGGCGTGCCGGCGTTCGTGGACGGCCCGGGGAGCGAGGGGGAGGGCCAGTTGTGCGAGCTCGCCGAGCGCGGCTGCAACGGCGAGAGGCAGTTCTGGCTGCCCGCGGTGTGCGTGGGGGCGGCGCGGGTCAGCGCCCGGCTGCAGGCGGGCGGTACGGACGTGAAGGGGGATGGGCGGAAAGCTGGACCAGGAGGATGCGGTGCCCTGGCTGGCAGGGCAGCAGCCGGTGCGGCTGCGAGCCGCCAGCGCGGACTACTGCGGGGGGCTGGTGAGCTCCTGCCGCCAGCGGGACCGCGATTATTCCGTGAGCCTGACCGATCCGCGCCAAAAGGCCCCGATTCTGCGCTTGGCGGCCGCGAGGGAGTGGCGGGAGGCCGAGGGGGAGCCCCTGGACGCGGAGGGAAAGGAGCGGGCGCTCGCGGGGACGTACCGGCCGGCCCGGTGGCCGGAAGAGCCGGTGTACGTGGTGTTTCGGCGCGATTGGGACGGGGAGCAGCGGCTGCTGGTGCCGATATGCACGGTGATTCCGGTGAGCCACGACCGGCTGCCGCTGGCGGAGTTGGTGCGGCGGCACCACGGCCAGCAGGGGCAGGAGCATGCGTTCAAGGGACCGCTGACGGACCTGGGCCTGCACCATCCGCCGTGCCGCTCGCCCGCGGCGCATCCGGGTTTCTATCTGGGCACCCAGATCGCGCAGCAGCAGCTGCGGCTGCTGCCGGAGCAGGTGCTGCCGTCCGAGGCGCAGCAGCCCGGGCTGCGGCCGCTGATCCGGTACTGCGTGTGCAGCGTGTGGCGGCTGCTGTGCAGCAGGAGCAACCTGCGGCTGGATGGGCTGCTGCACGCGGCGAGCCGGAGGGAGCCGGGCTAGGGCCGGGTCGGCGCGGCCGGGGCCGCGCCGAGCCCAGCGGCAGGGGACCGACATGGAGCCCGCGGGGGATCGGTGCGCCTGGAGCCGGGCGCGCAGCGGCTGCAGTGCGAGCGCAGACCGGCGCAGTGTGCCTGCGGGAGGGCCCAGGTCGCTCGGCGACGGGCTGAGGGGCCCGTGCCGGGCCCGCAGAGCTCTCGGCTCAAGCCATACGGCCCCGCAACCCCCATCGCGGGAAATTATCTGGGAATCTAGGATCTTCGCAATCTCGCTCCCGACCATACGCTGATCTTGGTGAACGGAAAGCGCCGCCACCGCTCGGCGGTCATCACTCGGCTCGGCAACGGAGTGGCCGATGGCGCGCAAGGTCCCGACCTTGCGGTCATTCCGGCCATCGCGCTCCAGCAGGTTGAAGTGCTCTGGGGCGGCGCTTCGGCGCAAATACGACTCGGGGGCAATCTCGGCGTGATCTGACCGCGTCAAAAGTCGTGTCCCTGGAATCCCTTCGTCGATTGATTTTCTGGGTGGATTTTTGCACACTATTAGTATGACAAAAGAAAAATTGTTCTTCTTCCTAAGTCTTACTGAAGACCAGAAATTCGAAGTTTGAAAAAACGTGGTCCTGCAGTTCATCAGGGGAAAGTCTGTGGCCCGGATAAAGTCCTGATTTTCTTGCTCCATATGCACGATCTAGCGTTGGATCTCACGCTTCTTCCCGGGAGACATGGAGAACCTGAGAGATCGCAAAAGAACGGGACGACCGCTCTAAGGGACAGACCGGAATGCCGCTTGGATTCACATCGTTGTCGTAGACCAAGACCCCGCTCAATGCCAATTCGAGTGCGCTTGGTGGACTGCGCAGCGAGTGCGCCAAGCCTAGGGGGGAAAGTTCGGCAGCGTCCTGAGCGTTTCCCCGGTGCGCCGGATCCTGCGGCGGCTCCAGCTCCCGCCGCAGCGACCCCCAGCGGTGCGCTACCAAGTATGAGCCCGCTGCCGGGCAGCGGTAGCAAGACCCAAAATTTCCCAAGATCCTTCGCCGTGCCCAAGAGTTGGGGGCCTGCTTGCCCGCGCCGACGAGTCCGGCTTGGCCTGCGCAGAGCGTATGCGGATACCCTAGGGGCTTCTGCGGTCAGACCCCCGTCGGGCGGGTGGCCAGCGGGCGCTTCCGCCTCCACCGGCTGGCCCCAGCAGCCTGGAGAGCCAGCTCTATTACATGGTGCGGGAAGGTCCCGTTACAGCGGAGGTCTTCTGGGAGTTTTTGGAGCAGATCGCTGAGGAGACAGACCGGAAGATTCTGTTAGTAGTCGACAATTTCAGGATGCACTTCGCCCGGATAATCCAGGAGTAGATGGCAGCGAAACAAGCCGCAGAAGAGCTGTGTTTGCAGCCGACCTACTCGCTGTAAGCCAATCCGGTGGAACTGCTATAGGCCTTGGTCAAGCGGCGGGTCAGTCGCGAGATGAGCAAGGCCGAAGCACAGCTTTGCTGCAACTTGAAAGCTGCTTTCCAGTCTTTGCAAGGAACTCCAGAACAGGTGCGAGCCTTCTTTCGAGAGGCAGACTGCCAGTCTATTCTAGCCTGAATTCTGAGGACGCGACTTTTGACGCGATCAATATCGCCTGAGTCACATGAACTTTCGCCTCAAGGACGCTTCCTAGGGGGGAGCATGGAGTTTCGCACCGGGCGCTTCGCGGCGGGCGATGGGTGCTCCTACACGTTTGCCGGGAATGTCGGGATGCAGCACTGCTGCCCTTCAGTCTGTACACTCGGGAATCAGGGCCGTTGACCCGCTGGCTCGGGCCGGAGGGGCCTGATCGGGCCTAACGGAGGTATTGCCATGACCGGAAATTCGCCGAGCGGATCGATGCCGGAAGCCGTCGCTCGGGTTCTCGCCGGGGGGATCGTCCGCATCGTCCTGCTGCTCGCCCTGCTGGTTGTCGCGTACAACAGCTTCCAGGTCGTGGGGGCTGGGGAGCGGGGGGGTGGTGTTCTCGCAGTTCGGAGGCGTGCAGGAGACCGTGCGGGGGGAGGGGCTGCAGTTCAAAATGCCCTTCCTGCAGACCATCATTCCAATCGATGTCCGCATCCACAAGGCGGAGACGACTGCCTCGGCGTCTTCCAAGGACCTGCAGATGGTGAGTTCCCGCATTGCGTTGAACTACCACATCGCCCCGGACCAGGCCTCGCAGATTTACCAGCAGGTCGGGACGCTGTACAAGGAGCGCCTCATCGACCCGGCGGTGCAGGAGGCGGTCAAGGCCGTCACGGCGCAGTTCACGGCGGAGGAGCTGATCACCCGCCGGGCCGAGGTGTCGACGCTGATCAAGGAGATGCTGGCGCGGCGGCTGGTGGTGCGCAACATCGTGGTGGATGAGTTCAACATCGTGGACTTCAACTTCTCGGATGTGTTCAACCAGGCCATTGAAGCGAAGCAGACGGCGGAGCAGGAGGCGCTCAAGGCGCAGCGGGACTTGGAGCGCATCAAGATCGAGGCGGAGCAGACGGTCACGGCGGCGCGGGCGGAGGCCGAGTCCCAGCGGCTGCAGCGCGAAACGATCACGACGACCATCCTGCAGTTGCGAGCGATCGAGAAATGGGACGGGGTGTTGCCTCAGGTCACGAGCGGCGCGGTGCCGTTCATCGACCTCAAGGCATTAGCGGCGCAGTGACTTGCAGGAGGCCCGGTCGGCTGCATGCTCAGCGGGGCGCTCCACTCTGACGGGGGCTTCGCGCCTCTTTTCGATGGCGTGACTCTCGCGGTCTGGCGTTCCGACCAGCCTGGGCTCGCCGCAGCTTGGTTGGTGCGGGAAGGGGCTATCCGGGGCGTTGGCTCGACTCATCGACATGCGAGAGCTAGCTCCGAAACCGTTTATGGTCCATGTTTCGACCACGGCGGTGGCAGATGGCCCCGGAAACCAGTCCTCGGGCTCCGGAGTTGCGAATCCCCCTGCAGCAGGCAGCCGCTGAGCGCGGGGATTCGTGGGCCTCAGCCTCGGCGCCGCAGTTGCCACACTGTTCCCGGGAGCCCCGCGTAGTTGGAGTGTGGTCGACGCTTTCGCGCTTTCAGATTCCGCACTTGGCGTGGCCCGGCCGGCGGGCTGGTAGAGATCCGAGTCGCAAGCCCGGCGAATGCGTGACGCCAATTCCCACGTAGTGTGCGGCGGATGCCGTCGCGAAGCACATCCACGTGAATTTGTCGAAGACCGTCTGCGTCGTGGTATGCACGGCGATTTAGCGGTGAGGGCGGGCGAGCGCCCTGCCTTCATCAGAGTAGCCTTCGCGGAATAGAATCTAGCCGTCCCAAGCCCAGCCCAGGCCGGGTCCGTCCCTACGAGAGCGGCATGCGCCCAAACGAGGGCCCCGACGCGGAGAAGCTCTTGAATGAGCCTGCCGCCGACGCCGTTCTGGGTGTCTTGGAACCGCGGGTTTCGAGAGGACCGCAGGCTCCGGTCCGCCCGGCAGTCCTCTCTGGCCGTTGTAGGGAGGGCTCTCCAGGCCTGGGCAGTTACTGTCGCGAATGATCGTAAGCATTTGATTTCAAAGAAATTACTTGGCCTTGAAAGTGAAGCTGGAAAAAAATTTACAAAATTCCGGAGAATCGCTTGCCACGGCCTATGAGTTCTGGTAGGCTAAGTGCAGCCGGAGGGGAACAACCCCACCAACCCAAACTAATCCTCAGCCAAAGACCCCTGAGAACCCCCTCCGGCACCCTTTTCAAGACGCTGAGCGACTCCGGGAGCTCAGCGTTTTTTGCTCCCAGCCGATAGGGTAGGCTGGCTGCCGGATGCGCACGGCACTGCTGGAGTGATGGGCGGCGGGCTGCGCAGGGGTTAACTTTGCCTCAGTCGGTTGTGGTCTTGCTCCCGGCGAGTGCGGGCCCGGACGCATCTTCATGGAGACGAATCGTTCGATTGACGAGCAGGACAGCCTCAAGGATTCCGTAGCGCCTAGGAGCCTGTTGAAAAAGTCCTCGGCGACCGTGAAGCGGCACTGAAATGACTGTAAAACGACCCCTGAAGGCCCTGAACAGTCGCAAAACGGTGCTTCGGACGCGATTTCGCGAAGGGGATTGTACCCCAGCGACTTTAGCAACAGGCTCCTAGGCTGCCCATCGCCCTGCACGCTGGCCGGGGCGAGCGTGCAAGCCCGACCCGCTTGGCCGGACCTTGGTGGTCTGAACCCTGCCTTGGGACTGTCTCTACGGCACACTTGACACCGGGTGTTGTCTTCCCCAAGGTGTCGCTGGTGGCATGGCAGATGGGTCCCGGAGCCACAGCGGAAGGTGCGGCACCCGGCCCGGCGGGCGCTGCGCACGACGGTCTCCCGGCGGCCGGCCGCGCTGCGCTGCGGGCAGGGTCCGCTCGGGCTCCAGGACGCGGTGCAGGACTTCCAGCTCCAGCGGCTCGAAAGCGTCCCTGGCGGGCGAGGCGGGCTCTTCGGCGGGCCCGCCGGCTGAGGTCGACCAAGGGCCGGGCGGTGAGCGCGTCGCAGGCCAGGCAGCGCTGCAGGCTCCGGGCGTCCTGCAGCCGGCAGTCCTCCGACGGCGTGCCGCTCTGAAGCAGACGGAAGAGCTCCTCGCTGCTCCAGTGCGCTTCGGAGCAGCGCACTAGGTGCCGGGCCGTGTCGGGCGTGCCGTCCCCGGCGCTGCGCCGCGGCATCCAGTCCAGGGGCTCCGTGTCCCGGCGGGTCGGTCTCGCGCACATGCGCCGCTCAGACCTGCAGTGCGGGCGCATCGGGCCGGCCCTTAGGCGGCAGCCTCGTGACCCGGTTCTAGGCGATCTCGGTGACCGCCCCGAGCTGCTAGGCGCACCACCTGCCTGCGCACGCAGGGCTCCTGCAGCTCCAGCTGCTGCCGCAGGTCTCGGACACCTTTTTGCGCACCCCTCCGGGACGGCCAGTTGACACCAGCAGTCCCCGTGCAGCCTGCTTCTCGCACAGCGCGTAGCAGGTGTCCTCACGGTCGCCCACCGCCGGCTCCCCACTTCCGCAGCGGTCTACTGCGCCGCGCCCTGCGGGCAGGCCAGCTCCGTAGGCCTTAGCCCCGTGCCGCGGTTCCCCAGCGGGCTTAGGCCGCGCAATGCTATGCAGCGCGGTTGTGGCCTGCCCCAGCAGCATCTCCAGGTGCGGCTGCAGGCTGTTTTCCGGGGCCGGCACGGGTTGTACCGAAGGCGGTAGACCGCTGCCTGCACGGCACCAATGCGGTTCGGAAAAGTATTTGCTGTCGACAAGCCCCGGCGCGTCGGAGTGACGGCAGCAAGCGAAAGGCCCGGCACCGCTGAGAAGCGGTGCCGGGCCTGGGGGACGGAGGGGTTAGAAGAGGAACTTCAGGCCGATTTGCGGATTGCGAGACCTCCTGGCACCGGAGATGATGCCGGAGTTCCCATTCCCCACTTGGACGTTGGAAAACTCGAACTGCGGCGTGTTGGTGGGGTTGCCAATTTTGCCAAAAGTGATTGCAAGCAACCCACCAATAGGATCAGTGACTTGCGGAGCCTTTTCGTGCAATTACTTATGGAAACATCAGTCATGGCCTCGAAGCGGAACTGGGCTGAGCATTTCTCCGTGATGCGAAACTGCTTGTGATCCGCGAAGCTCCACAGGGCCCGGCCGGGCCCTGTCAGGATCCCTTTGCCTACATTGCCTAACGTGTAGGTCGTATTGGATTCGAAGGCCCCGGGGTTCCACAGCCGGAGGGGTCCTGGTGGGCTGTCTGTAGGTCCTGTCCTGGCACCACGTTCGGCCGGTCGGCCTCCGCCGATGTTGGCCGGATTGCTGAGCACGGTGAAGGTGGCCGGAGTGCCGCTCGACAGCGTCAGGATGGTGCCGGCCGCCCCCCAGCAGGGCGTCGGTGAAGTCCTCCCTGCCGCTGCCGAACTTCTTGCCTCGGCACCAGGGCAGCTCGTAGGCGATGCTGCTGACGAACCGGTGACGCTGGTCGGTGGGATTCGAGCCACGCTCCCGAGTCAGCCCAGCATGTCGAGGGTCAAGCGGGGGCGTTCTTGCCCGGCGCTCCTCCGGATCCGGGAGTGCCGCGGATGTCGCCGATCGCGTGCGACCACTGGTACGGCACCAACGTGCCGGTCCGAAAGAAGTGCCCGCTGGATCAGACGCCCGAGATCCGCAGGGCGATCGCGAAGCGGAAACTCGAGCTCGCGCACCGAGGCCGCGTGGTCATCCGCTATTCGGGGATGCGGGTGATAGTGGAGGCGGCGGAAAAGCTCAGCGAAGTGGTGCGCCACTGCACGGAGATCGCTGGACTCTGTTCGCCCAGCATCTGGGGCAGTGACAGCAGGGAACTTGCAGCTGGCTGCCGACCCTGCCGGGCCGCTTCTTGCTCGTTGGCCGCTCCGCAAGACCGGGCTACGGATCGGCGCTCACGTCTGGGGAGCATTCACCCGCGAGCCGACACCCAAGTTCGTCTGTACTCCGCCTTGGCACGCCCCGTCGGCAAATAGCTGGGGGAACGCCCTGGTCCCCCCAGCTCTGCCGTTGCTTACTAAAAGACGAACTTGAGTCCGATCTGCATGATGCGAGGGTTCCGCACGCTGCTGATCACGCCGAAATTCCGGTTTCCGACTTGGGCGTTCGGGAAGTTGAAGTTCGGATGGTTCGGGAAGTTGAAGGACTCAGCGCGGAACTGAAGGCCGTACTTCTCGCCGAACCGGATGTTCTTGTAGAGCGAGAAGTCCCAGCCGATCGTCCCGGGTCCGACCAGTAGGTTCTTGCCCGTGTTCCCGAACGTGTAGGGATCGTTGGGGACGAAAGCGGCTTCGTTGTAGAACTGGGACGGATCGGGGTTGTCAAGCTTCCAATGCGTGCCGGGCACCGCGTTGGGCCGGTCGCCTCCGCCCACGTTCGCCGGGTTGCCCCGCACCGTCAGGTGCTGCGGAGTGCCCGATGTTAAGGTGACGATGGATCCCACGGACCAATCTCCGAGCACCGCGGCCATCCCGGGCCCCCAACTGCGTCCGAACTGCTTGTTGCGTCCGAACGGCAGCTCGTAAACGAAGCTGCCGATGAAGCGATGGCGCATGTCTTGGGCCCCGTTCCCGCGTTCGCGTTTCCAGTCGAGCGGGTCGAGCACGAACCGCAGGTTCGAGCCCGGAGCGTCGCCGGAACCTGTTACGCCGCGAGCGTCGCCGATCGTGTGGGACCAAGCGTAGGACAGAATGTAGGTCACGCCCTTCGAATAGCGCTTCTCCACCTTCGTCTGCAGCCCGTGGTAGAGGGTGTTCTCGCGATAAGCGTGTCGATTCATACGGCCGAGCGTGATGAACCCGCCGGGAGGTGTGCCCTCGAAGCAAAGATCGCCGCGGCATGCTTCTGGCACAGCAGTCCTAGTCCACGGACGGCGGGCGTTCACGTTGCCGGGGCCGGGACGCGGGAGGTTTTCGTCGTAGCGTCCGATCATGTGGTTCATCTTGTTGCCGAAGTAGCCAACCTCCCAGAGCGAATCGCCCGGCAGCGAGAATTGCAGGTTGAAATTCCAGTTCTGCGCCAGTGGCCACTGCGGATCGACCTCGAATGCAGACATCTCCACGCCGCGCGCGTTTTGTGGGCTGATCGTGCCGGGAGGCAAGCCTGCGGAGAACTGAAGGGTCGGTGTGATCCGATCGGTCGTCAAGCTCGACTTGATGTGGAAGGGCGGCATGGTCTCCATGAATTCCCCGCCGCCCGTGTTGGACATGTTGCCGTAGAACACCCCGTACGCCATGCGAAACACGATGCGGTCCCGGAGCTTGTAAGCGAGCCCGAAGCGCGGTGCGAAGTTGGTCTTGTCCGTGGTCATCAGGGCACGATTGAAATAGTCGCTGCCGTTCAGGCCCGCTACGTGGATGAAGCCTTCGTCGCACCCCCTACAAGGTCCGAGGTTGAAGTTCGCGATGCCGTCCCGGGTTTCGTAATACGGCGGGTTCAGCTCGTACCGCAGCCCGAGGTTCAGTGTGAGCTTCTCGTTGACCCGCCAGTCGTCCTGCACGTAGAAGTGCAGGAAGTTGGTCCGCATGTTCATATAAACCGTGTTCGAAGCCCCGATCTCGCGGGGATGCCCGAGGAGGAAGTCCCCCATGGAATCGCCGGTTCCGCCCCGCATCTCGGGCGACCGCTCCGTAAAGCGCCCGTCGAACCACAGCGTGCCCATGGTTCGCTGTGGATTGTCGATGAAGCTCTGCAGCCACCACGTCTGCACGCCGAATTTGACGGCGTGGTTGCCGCTCGTGAGCGTCGTGTCCGCGGAGGCCTGCCGTGTCTGGGACTGGATCAGGTTGGGCCGGAAGGTGTTGTTGCCGAGCTGCGAATAGCCGACGATTGTCATTTCGTTCGTGCCACGCAAGTGCTGGTTGAATCCCCCGATGCCAAGCTTGGCATTGATGTTCTCCGTGATGTCCAAGTGCGATTCGACGTCCGTGTCGAGGTAGTTCCAGCCAGCCCGGAAGGAGGTGATGAGCCTCGGTGACCAGACCTTCTGGTACGAGGCCACCGTGTTGTTGCTGGTCACGTTCTGCGTTCCTCCGCGCGACATGGAGCCAAACCCGTCAATGGCTGGGTACCGCGGAGTGCTGCCAATGTTCTGCTCCTGGCTGCTCCAGCGGACGAAGAAGTTGTCGGAGTCCGTGAGGTTCTGGTCGTACCGGATGTCCCACTTGTGGAAGTCCTGGTTGCGCGGGGTGACGTACGTGTAGTTGTTCGTCGGGTTATCGTTTTCGGGGTCCGGGTACCAATCCTTCATGACCGTGGTAACGCGGTCCCAGCGGGTTTGCGGGATCATGTTGTTGGCGAACGGCTGGCGCTCCGTGCCGTTCCAAGTGTTCGGATCGTAGACCGTATCTGTCCCGGAGAAGTCTCCACGCCGAGCTGCGACACTGGGCACGGTCGAGACGAAGGTGCTGGACTCTCGCACATCGGTCAGCTCGAGATCGCCGAACAGGAACGCCCGGTTCCTCTTGATCGGCCCGCCGAGGGCGAACCCGTATTGCCTACGCGCGAAAGCCGGCTTCGGGCGCGGCTCATGCACAAAGTAGTTGCGGGCGTCCATCGATTCGTCGCGGAAGAATCCGAAACCCGTGCCGTGCAGCTCGTTGGTGCCGGACTTGATGGACAGGCTGACGATACCGGCTGACGTTTTCCCATATTCGGCGGCGAATCCGTTGGTGATGACCTTGAACTCCGAAATCGCGTCGATCGAAGGCTTGACGGCTTCTTTCTGGCGCCCCTGGGACGCGATCGACTGATTGTTGTTGTCCATGCCGTCGATTACGAAGTTGACTTCCGTGCCGCGCTGGCCGCCGATCGAGACGCCTTGGCCCCGGGATCGGACCGTCCCCGATGAAATCACCGCCAGCTGCAGGTAGTCGCGGCCGTTGAGCGGCAGGTCGACGATCTGGCGGTTCTCGATCACCGTCCCCGCTGCGGCTTCGTTGGTCTGCAGCAACGGAGCCGCAGCCTCGACTTCGATGACCTCCGTGACTGCGCCCACCTCAAGCGCGATGTTCAGTTGCCGGACATCGCCGATGCTCAACGAGATACCGGAGCCGCTGTACGTGCGGAAGCCGTCCGCTTCGGCCAAGACGATGTACTCGCCGATCCGCAACGGGTTGGACCGGTATTGGCCCTCGGCGTTCGTAGTGCTGAGAGAAGTGGTCCCCGTGGCGAGGTGATTGAAGGTCAGCGTGGTGCCGGGGATGACCGCGCCGGTAGCGTCGGTCACCGTCCCCACGATCAGAGCCGTGTCGAGTTGCTGGGCTGTTGCGGACGACAACAGCGCGAGCGCCAAGGCGCAGAGCGGAAACGCTGCCGCTGGGCGGCGAAGAGCATGCATTAGAGACCCCTTTCTATCTCTAGTCCGTTTGCAAGGCGTAACGAAGTAGTCCCTCTTCCGTCCCATTTCCATTGGGCCCGGACCCAACCCGCCTAGCGCAGCAATCATAGCCGATGCCCAAGACACTTGTCAACGGGCGTCCGCGTGCCACCGACCGTTCTCGCGTGTTGCCACGGTTGCCGCATGAGACTCGGATCGACTGAACCGCGACTCGCCGATCCGCGGCCGTGAGCTACGCTCCGGCTGTCCCCGGACCCGGCGCTACGCTGGGCAGCGGAGTACCTCCGTTACCCGGGGTCCGCCGGGAACGCGGAAGCAGGCTGTTCCGCCGACCTTGGTCTCCCGGGGTCTCCTCCTCGCTCCGGTGCGCCCGGCGAGTCCGATCGGCATCGGTATGCCGACGGCGCTTCGGTCGCTCGTCACGCGGTCGCACCACGAACGCCATGAGAAACCGGAGCGAAGCATACCGAGGCAGGCCGAGAAACTTACGGCCTCCCCATCTGCTGCTCGCGAGCGGCCAGAGCGGGCCCGGACCGATCGTGGCGGTGTCGTGGCGACATTTCATGGCAGGTGCCAGATGCATGTGGGATCGGACCGACTCACAGACTGACAGGGCAATGCTGGTGCGCTACCAACGGGTGGTCGAGCGGTAAGTCCTTGGTGAATCAAAAAATTACGCGGAGGCGCCGCGGCCCGACCTCCTCTGCGTACAGTTCCACTGGACAGTGCCTCTGCCTGCTATTGAGTAGGTTGTGCCTCCTCGGCGAGGATGTCTGCACTATCGATTCTGGCCAGGGATGCTCAGGCGCACGCTACGCTGAAAGAAAGACCTTCGGGCAAGTGCCGTACAACCCTCCTACTACGGTTTGGAGTGTTGAGTCTGATGGTCGCCTTTCGCACACTTGCCGCGGGTCACATACTCTCGCCTGCGGCAGCGCACTGAAAACGCACGGACGGAGCAGCCGGTGGCCCGTATCGGCGCGTTCCGCGCGGGTCACGACTACGGAGGGAACCGGGAGACCCGCATCGCTGGAGTTCGAGCACCTCGGGCCCACACACTGGGGAGCAGCCACGCGTGGGCGTAGCGATTGCGCCGGCTGTGCGGGGGTGTGGCCCGGCGGTTGCCCCAGTCCGCGGAACAGACCCGTAGAGTCCCGAAACAGGCCCTAGGATCGCGTTATGCGCTTTTTCGGGGGGCTTCTTTCCCCGGGCTACTGGAGCAGCAAAGCCAAGCCGCTGGGCCCAAGGGCTTCACTGTTCACGGATTCCGCGGTGCGCGATACACCAGCTTCTTCGGCATCATGAAGAAGCCAGCCACTGCTGACGGGCACGCTACTAATGCAGTCAGAAAGAATTTTTCATGAAATTTGGTGAAGTCCGATTTAGGGCCCCTTGACAGATAACCCATAATTGCTGCAGAGGCTATTCCCATAGCCCATCCAGTGTATCTTTTTTTGAAAGGACGCCGAACCCGGACGGTTGACACCACCCTTCTTTCGATGGTCTGTGTTGCTCCGTCTCGGAAAAGAAGGGTTATGGAACTGTCCGTACTGGAACTGAAGAACCCCTTGAATTTCCGTTCGCCCTGGGGCGCTTCTTTGCTCTGGATTCTCACGTGCGTGATCACGCCAGGGGTCAGTGCATGAACATGATTCCAGTCACGGGATCTCGGCGGAGCCCCCGGATCCTTGGCGGGAGCGGCAACCAAGCCAAGAGACAGGAGCAGGAAGCACGTTCGGATGACACGGGACGGCATCGACCAATCGCTCACGGCAGGGCCGAGGTCAGGTGGCACTCCATTCCCCCGGCGAGGGTCGCGATCGCCTCCGTCTTGCTTTCCAACGTTGCGGCCCTCACGCGAAAGCGCCCCGGAGGCACTCGGGAGAACTGCGCATTCCCCGGAAGTGATGGTTGTGCGCCTGAGATGGTCCCCCATGGGAAGAGTAGACGCACAAGTTTCCCTCATCGTTCACCTGATTATACCCAGGCCTTCTAACCTTGGATGAGGCTTGTAGGTAATCAGGAAAGTAATTGCCGGTCTGGCCGTTCCCGACCTCTCGGCATCTCTCCGCATCAACACACACAGAAATTGGCCTATAGATGTTTTATGGCGGAGAGAGCCAGCGTGTCCTCCGGTGCCGCCGAGCTTTCGTCGACTGCCGCGGTCGCCGTGCGGTTCGGGATGCCGGACTCTCCCTGCAGCGCCTCTGCCCGGCCAGTCCCACGCGCAGTTCGGCGGCGTCGGCACCCTGGCTGGGGCAGCAGCGGCGGCGCAGGGCAAGGCTGTGCTCCGCGTCGGAGGGGCGGCTGAGGCTGACTTGGCGCTGTGCGCCGCGGTTCCGGTGGTTGCGCCCGCTACGGGCGAGGCTGCTGCGGGCGTTGGTCTAGGCGAACCAGATGCGTAAGTTGCAGAAGGCTGCGTCGGCCGCCTGCCTTCCGTTCCGCGGCAGGAGTTAGGGTATAGTGCTCTGGGCCGTGCCTACGCCATTACACGGGACGGGATGCTAGGCAATTTAGGGCGTGCGGAATCTCCGTCGTCCGGAATCGGCCCTCCTGCGTCAAGCAGCGCTGCGGCGGCTCGGCTATGGCTGTAGCCTTCCAAGGCGTCAGCGAGTCGAACGAAAAAGGAGGCGCGGGCCCCCCGCCGGGCCCGGCGGCCCGATTCGTCGAAGCCCTACTCCCTTGTTCGCAGCGCCGTGGTGACCACCTATGACCAAGCAGGCCTCCGGGGCTATCCAAGCTGAAATCGACCGCTTCATGCGGGGACTGCGCCGCCGCAACCCGGGGGAGGACGAGTTTCACCAAGCCGTCCAGGAAGTGGCTGAGTGGATCATTCCCTTCTGCCACGACAATCCCCAATACGGAGAGGACCAGATTCTGGAGCGGCTCACCGAGCCCGACCGCGTGGTCATCTTTCGTGTGACCTGGGAGGATCGGCACGGAAACTTCCGTGCGAACCGCGCCTGGCGCGTCCAATTCAATAACGCCATCGGCCCGTACAAGGGCGGCCTCCGTTTCCATCCGACAGTCACGCTCAGCGTCCTCAAGTTCCTCGGCTTCGAGCAGGTGCTCAAGAACAGCTTGACGACCCTGCCCATGGGCGGTGCCAAGGGCGGTTCGAACTTCAATCCCAAAGGCAAGACCGACCACGAAGTGATGCGCTTCTGCCACTCGCTGATGGTGGAGCTTTCGCGCCACATCGGCGAAGACACCGATGTCCCGGCCGGGGACATCGGTGTCGGTTCCCGCGAGATCAGCTACATGTTCGGCATGTACAAGAGGCTTGAGAACCGTTTCGCCGGTATCCTCACCGGCAAGGGACTGGCTTTCGGCGGCAGCCTTGTGCGCAAGGAGGCGACCGGTTACGGAAACGTCTACTTCATGCGCGAGATGCTGGCGACCCGCGAGGACGACCTAGCCGGCAAGACGGCCGTGGTGTCTGGCTCGGGCAATGTTGCGATCTACACCATGGAGAAGCTCGTTGAGCTAGGTGCCCGGGTTGTCACCGCCTCCGATTCGGACGGATTCATCTTCGATCGCGCCGGCATCGACCTCGAGAAGCTGGAGTGGCTGAAGGATCTCAAGGAGGTTCGGAGGGGCCGTGTCCGGGAGTACGCCGAGCACTTCGGCTGCGAGTTTCACGAGCGCAAGCGTCCGTGGGCGGTGCCTTGCGACCTAGCGTTTCCTTGCGCGACGCAGAACGAACTCACCGGGGCGGACGCCCAGCACTTGCTGGCCAACGGCGTCTTGGGTGTCTGCGAGGGCGCCAACATGCCGACCGATCTGGACGGCATCGAACGCTTCCTCAATGCCCGGATTCTGTTCGGGCCGTCGAAGGCCGCGAACGCGGGCGGCGTCGCCGTCTCCGGCCTTGAGCAGAGCCAGAATGCGCTGCGTGTTGCGTGGAGCCGGGAGGAGATCAACAACCGCCTCGAGAGCCTCATGCGGAAGATCCACGCCCAGTGCGTCCGATATGGGCAGGAAGGGGACTGGACCAACTACGTGAAGGGGGCCAATATCGGGGGCTTCGTCAAGGTGGCGGACGCGATGCTCGCGTACGGCGCCGTGTAAGCCACCGAATGCAGGTGCCCCTCCATCGGCGCGTGCCCCGGGCGGCCCCTTGGATCACAGGCCTGGCTGGCCCCACATGGCTGCAAAGACGAAGTCTCGCAGAGGCCGGCGGGTGCGCGCTCCCGCATCTCGGGCGCGCAGCTCAGGGGCTCCGCTGCCTAGCTCGCCTGCGTATCCCAAGGCGAGGGCTGTCACGACCTCGAATCCGGCCGGCACCGCGAAGGTCTCCCGGGCCGCATCGGGCAGGATGCCCGCCATCTGATGGACCTGGATGCCCCGGCTCGTCGCTTCGAGGGTGAGGCTGGCGGAGGCTAGGCCCAGATCGTGCAGCGCCACGCGATTGGGTCGGCCGTTGCGGCTGAACGTGGTCTTGGCGCAGCCCAGCGCAAGCGCCGAGGCTGCCTGGGCCCAGACCCGGTTGCCTGCGAGCAGGCAGCCTAGGATCTGTTCGAATCCCTCGCAGTTATCTCGGCTCGCGACGATGTAGCGCCAAGGTTGCTCGTTGAACGAGGAGGCTGCCCAGCGCGCCGCCTCGAAAATCGACGCCAGATCTGCCGGCGGGATCGACCGCTCCGCGAAGACGTACGGACTCCAGCGTTGGGCGATAAGGGGGTGGATCGGATGGGCGGGCGAGGCATCCCTCGACATGGTTCCAGTGTATGCATGGCGCGGCGGCGGGCGACGGGTCCGTTCGCTGCCTGGCCTCGGGGCTCGCTTGTAGCTGTCCAGCCGCTCTCCGAGGAGCCCCGACGCCTACCGATGCGCCCGAGCAGTTGACCCGGCGCTCTGGGCGTCAGCCGCCAGGCGCTGCGGGCCCCAAGGCGGCCCGCGCTCCTTGGCTTGGCGTGTGCGGTCTCCATCCCGCGAGGGGGGTGCCTGTCGCTGCCGAGCGATTCGAGATCCCTCGAGGCCGCGAACCCCGCCCTCAGCCGCCGGAGGGCTTGGCTATAATCTGCGCTTGTGCTCGGGCCTACCGAACTGCGTGTGCCGGCCTCGAGCGCCAACCTCGGGCCCGGCTTCGACACGCTCGGGCTGGCGCTGGGCCTGTACCTCACCTGCCGGTTCCGAACGGCTGAACAGACGGCTGTGCGCGTCACGGGCCGCGACGCGGTCAGCATTCCTACGGCCTCGGACAACCTGATCCTGGTGACGGCGCGCGCCGTCGCGGCGGCCCAGGGCAGGGAACTCCCGCCCCTGAGCCTGGAGATTGAGAACCAAATCCCGGTCGGCAAGGGCTTCGGCTCCAGCGCCGCCGCCTTGGTCGCGGGTGTGGTGGTCGCCGATCGGGCGGTGGGGCTGGACTGGGACGAGCACCGTATCCTCGACGAGGCGGCGCGGATCGAGGGGCACCCCGACAACGTGTCCGCAGCCGTGCTCGGCTCGGTCACCACGGCCGCCATCGGTGACGACGGCATCACGCGGGCTGTTCGCCTCGAGGTCCCGCGGGCCTTTTCGGTCGCGCTGGTCTGTCCGGACTTCGGCCTGTCCACGCAGCGCATGCGGACTTCGTTGCCGGAGTTGTACCGTCGCGAGGATGTCGTATTCAACATCCAGCGTGCGACGCTGCTCGTCGCCGCTCTGCTACAGGGCGACCGGGAAGCCTTCCCCGTCGCCTGCGAGGACCGCCTCCATCAGCCGTACCGCGAGGAGCGGGTGCCCGGGTTGGCCGCCATTCTCAAGCTCCGCGTGCCGGGCTTGCTGGGCTGCGCCCTCAGCGGTGCGGGGCCCGCGATCCTAGTCTTCTTCGAGACCGGGCGGTGCCGGGTCGTAGAGGCCGTGCGCGACGAGTTCCACAAGGTCGGCTGCCGGACCGAAGCGATCTTCCCCGAAATCGATCGCACCGGACTTGTGGTCCGGGACGCCCCGGAGGAGCGATGCAGTTGACCCGCGCCGGCATGCGGCGGCTCGACCTGCCTGCCGACGACCCGCACCCCGCCCCCGCCTCGGAGCGGCGCTTCCCGGACGGAGGGCAGTATCGGATCGAGATCCCGAGCACCGAGGGGCCTGCCGCGTTCCGCGCCTTGCTCGAGGAGGCTGACTCCCGCAACGTGCCGGTGCATCGTGTGAGCCAGGGTAGCGGCATCATGCTGCTGACCGACGAGGAGATCCTCGAGATGGCCGCGCTGGGACGGCGGCGGGGGATTGAGGTGAACTTGTTCGTGGGGCCGCGGGCGACCTTTGACATCGGTGCCCAAGCCTACACCCCTGCGGGACGGGCGCTGGGCCTCAGCCTGCGGGGTAGCGACCAGCTCGTCTACGCCGTCGAGGATGTGCGGCGGGCCGTGCGGCTCGGTATCTCCAGTGTGCTGGTCTCGGATATCGGCCTGCTTGCGGTTCTGGGGAAGCTCATGCGGGCCGGGGACTTGCCGGGCGATCTCATCTTGAAGACCTCGGTCATGATCGCCCCGGCCAACGCCGCCTCCGCCCGTGTGCTGGAAGATCTCGGGGCGACGACCATCAATGTACCTTCCGATTTGACGCTTCCCCAGTTGGCGAGCATTCGCGCGGCCGTTCACGCTCCGATCGACCTGTACGTCGAGGCCCCCGACAACATCGGCGGCTTCGTGCGGCATTATGAGGTGCCCCAGTTCATCCGCGCCTGCTCTCCCCTGTATGTGAAGCTCGGGCTGCGGAACGCTCCGGACATTTACCCCAGTGGGGGCCATATCGAGGAAACCGCCGCCAAGCTGTCGCGGGAGCGGGTGCGTCGGGCGCGGCTGGTGCTGGATCGGGTCGCGGAATTCGGACCGGACCTCACGATGTCGCCGACCGGCTCGCTGCGCAATGGATGAGACCGATGCCGCGAGCCTGGCGAGACGACGACGAACTCTTCCAGCTCGCGCGGGCCGAGCTGTTCTCCGCGGTGGTGGGGGACGTCATGGATCAGCTCGGTCTGCTGCGCCAGTTCCTGCCTCCCCGCATCCGTCCGCTCGACCCTAGGCTGCGGGTGCTCGGGCGAGCCCTGCCCGTGCAGGTCGCCGACCTTCCGGAAGGTGCCCCGGCGGGGGGCGCGGACCCTCCTTTTGGCCGGATGCTGGAGGCCCTGGACGATCTCAGGCCCAACGAAGTCTATCTCTGCGCGGGGGGCTCCCCGAAGTATGCCCTGTGGGGGGAACTGATGAGCGTCAGAGCACTGCGGCTGGGCGCCGCCGGGGCAGTTGTCGAAGGGTATTACCGGGATAGCGACGGCGTTCTCGGACTCGGCTTTCCGACGTTCGGCTTCGGGGCCTACGCCCAGGATCAGGGCCCTCGAGGGAAAGTGGTGGCCTATCGCTCGCGCCTCACAGTTGGCGATGTAGCCGTGGACCCGGGAGACATCGTTTTCGGCGATCGGGACGGCGTGTGCGTGGTGCCGCGGCAGTGCGAGGAAGAGGTCTTCGTCCGGGCCCTGGAGAAGGCGCGCGGGGAGCGCACGGTGCGCCTCGTGATTGAGGCCGGCATGTCTGCCCGGGAGGCCTTCGCGAAGTACGGCATCCTGTAGCAGGCTGCCGTCTAGAACCGCACCCCGACCAGCACTCCGGCGGTTCCGTCGTCCCGGGGGCTCTTCCGGTAGGCGACGCCCACCTGCCAACCGCGCGAACTGCACGGGATCCGTCGCTCGCGGAAGGGGCGGTTGATCAGTTGCGGGGCCAGCCTGGGGTCTTCGCGCAGGACTAGTCGCTGGTAGCTTGAATGGACGACAACCTTGCGGGTCCCGTCGGAGCAGTCCACCCAGGCGATGCGCCCATGCACCAGCCAGGTGCCGTACGGCGGCCAGACCCAAACCGGTCTCGGAGCTGCCGAGGCAGGCTCGGGGGGCTTCCAGGGGGGCGGAGGCAGCACAGCCGCAGGCAGGTTGGCGGCGGATCTGACCGCCGTGCGAATCCGGGGCGGCGGCTCCGAAGCGAGCGCTTGGCTCCTCCTGCGGCGCACCTCACGAGCCTCCCGCTCCGTGCGATGGCCCCACCCCGGAAACTCGGCAAGTCTCCTCAGGGCATCGAATGCCCCGTTCCAGTCCCCCCGCAGCATCCGGGCCTGCGCCAGGGCGAGGTGGTGCGTCGGCTCCTGCGGCATGCGGTCCGTGGCATGGAGGGCGTTGCGTTCTGCGTGGGCGGCACGCGCTTCTGCGTCAAAGCCCGGGCGCATCAGGAGCAGAGCGTAGCGATAGGCTGTGCGCGCTCGAGCGTCGCCCAGGCGCAGCGCTCGTCCGAAGTGCCGTTCCGCCGCGTCCTGCCGGCCCCGCAGCAACTGGACCCCGGCGTAGGCCGCTTCGACCCGGTCTGCGGTTGGGAAGGCAGATCGGAGCTCCTCCAGGCGGGCCTCGGCCTCGTCGAGGAAGCGGAGCTGCCCGAGTACCTCCGCCTGGAAAAGAGGTATCTCCCAAGGCTCCGCTGGGCGGAGGCTCGGGATGATGCTGAGCTCGCGAGCGAAGGGCGGCGCCCGAGGCGCTTGGCGCAAGTCGGACAAGTGCCTGCGTAGTTGGCCGTCCAACCCAGCGGCTCCCAGAGCGGCCAGCTGCGCGGCGGCGGCTTGACGCACATTTCCGATGCCGTCCCGCTGGGCAAGCCAATGGACCAGCAGCCACGCCTGCGCCTGAAAGATATCGCCGTCCGCGCCCGGGCCGTCGGCCTCGGTGCCGAGCAGGTCCGGCCACGGCATCCATTCCGGACGGTCGAGCAGCGCGAAGAGCCCGCTCAGCGGGTCCCCGTCTTCGTCCGACGGAACCCGGTGCGCGAGGTACACGGCGCGTCCCTCGCGGAGCCAGAGGGGCCAGCCCGGATCTTCCAACTGGTGCGCGTACTCGTGCGCCAAGGTGATCTTGGGCCCGGGCCGGGCATGCCACGCCACCACCACCAGGTTCCGGTCCAGCCCGCGGACCGTGACGCCCCGGGCGCCGGAGGGTCTCCGCTCCCGCAATAGGGCCTGCAAATGGAGCCTCGCCGGCACGAGCAGAACTTCTAGAGGGCTGTCCGATGCCGGGGCTTCTCCGAGGCCTGCTCCGAGGAATGCTGCACGGCTAGCCTCCAGCGCCTCGGCCCCCGCCTGCGCCGCGGCGGCACCCAAGCCGGGGCTCTCTGCGGCCAGGACCCGGAACCGGGGCGTTTCCGCGATCCAGCCGGGAACCGCTGCGGAGGTCGCTGCGAAGCCCAGGAGCGCGACAGCCAGCCGACACCCGAAATCGCGGGCGGGCCGTCGGCAGCTGCTCCGGACGCTGTGCATGCCCTTCGCCTCCGGCGGCCCCCAGGGCGCAGTCTGCGCGGTGGGTGAGCTTGGCCGTGCGTTCATGGTACGCTGTAGCGGATGCGGTGCCTCAAGTCATATCTGGTTGCGCTTGTTCTAGCTCTGGCGGCGACGGCCCAAGCTGAACCGAACTTGCGAGCTACCACGCAGTCGCAGAGCCAGCAGAACCGTCTGGCCGATGCGGACCACCTCTCGCGCATGCAGGACAAGGAGATGGTGCAGCGCTGGGCGCGCTTGCAGCTACTGGTGCCTGTCCCGGCCAAGACCCGCGACTACTACCTGCACGCGGTGTCAGCCGACTACCGCTACCTGCGGCCTTGGGCGAACCTGTTCCTGCAGCGCCTCAGCAAGCAGTATCGAACGCGGTTCGGCCACCAATTGCGAGTTACAAGCATGCTGCGGACCGTGAGCTACCAGCGCAGCTTGGCGCGCCGCAACGGGAACGCCGCCCCGGCGACCGGCCCCAAGGCGTCCGTGCATTTGACCGGTGCCTGCCTCGACATTTCCAAGAGGGGGATGAGCCGCTCGCAGCAGAGCTGGATGCGGAACGTGCTCGACCATCTGCGCTCCAGCGGGTATGTTTACGCGATTGAGGAGTTCCGTCAGCCGACGTTTCATGTGCTCGTGCTGCGACGCTACGAGGACTATGTCGCCCAGCGCATAGGGGCGGCCCAGAAATAGAGAGCGCGCCGCTCCGCGACGATGCCGGTTTCCGGCGAGTCCTGCGGAGTTGAGCGGGCGGTAGCGGCGTTTCGGCGCTCCTACAGGCGGCTCGGCCTTGCGGGAGAGGCTCCGACCTTCGATGTTCGGTTCCGGCCGTTTGCCAGCCTGCGCGCCGGTATCCGCTACGAGGCCCAGGGCCGGATCGCGGCTCAGTTGAGCGACTTGGTGCAGGACGCTCCGGCCGAGGTCCTCGACGCCTTGGCGACGATCCTGCTTGCGAAGCTGTACCAGCGGCGCGTCCCGGGGCGGGCTCGGCGGACCTACCGGAGATGGCTGAACCTCCCGCAGACGTACAGCCGCATGCTAGCGGCGCGGCGAGCGAGGGGGCGGCGGCACGCCCTCCCGCCGGAAGGCCGCGTCCATGATTTGGAAGCGGCCTTCGACCGGCTCAACGCCCGGTACTTCGCCTCCCGGTTGCGGAAGCCGCGGCTCGGCTGGAGCCACCGCCCGTCGCGCAGACGGCTCGGCTCGTACGACCCCGCCCACGATGCGATCACCGTGAGCAGCGTCTTGGACCGCCCCGAAGTGCCGCCGTTGGCTGTGGACTATGTGCTCTTCCACGAGATGCTCCATGTGCGGCATCCCGTGCTCCCGGCACGCGGCGGAAGGCAGGTGCATACTGCGGACTTCCGGGCGGACGAGCGGTGCTTCGAGGGATTGGCTGCCGCCAAGCGCATTCTGCGGGGCCTCTTCGGCGGCGGACCGGCGACTGCCCGCCGGGCCGGTCTGGCAAAATGAAGGCGCCATGCCCTTCACGCCGACACGGAGGTTTTTGCTCGGGTCGGCCGCTGCGGCCTCCGCCCGGAGCGTGGCGGGCGCCAACGAGCGCGTCCGTGTGGGCCTGATCGGAGTCGGCAACATCGGCAGCAGGCATCTAGAGCGCCGGCTGCTGCCGATGATGCGCCGGGACAACCTCGTGGAGGTGGTGGCCGCGAGCGACATCTACGAGCGGGCCAAGCTGCGGGCCAAGGAAATGATTGGGCTCGGGGACCGCGATGTCCACCACGCTTACGAGGACCTGCTGGCCCGCGAAGATGTCGATGCCGTGGTGATTGCGACACCCGACCATTGGCACGCCAGGATGGCCATCGATGCGATGCGCGCCGGGAAGGACGTCTATCTGGAGAAGCCCATGTCGCGCACGATCCCCGAAGCCCGGGCGATCGCGGCGACGGCGCGGGAGACCGGCAGGGTGCTGCAGGTTGGCAGCCAGTGGGTCTCCGACCCAGCCTACGCCCGGGCCCGCCAGATGATTCGGGACGGCTGGACCGGCCCTGTCGTCATGGCCCAGTCCAGCTATTCCTCCAACCACATCGCGGGCGTGTGGCAGTACTACGTCGATGAGGAGGCTAATCCCGGCACGGTCGACTGGGAGCGATTCTTGGGGGACGCTCCCGAGCAGCCGTTCAGCGCGGAGCGGTTCTTCCGCTGGCGCAAGTACTGGGATTTCTCGGGCGGCATAGGCTCGGACTTCCTGTATCACCGGCTCAGCCCGCTGCTGTATGCGCTGGGACCGCGCTTTCCCATCCGCGTCAGCGGGCACGGCGGCATCTACCTCTTCCCAAACCGCGAGGTGCCGGACACCTACTCCACGACGATCGAGTACGAGGGGATGGTGATCAACTTGGTCGGTAGCTGCGGCTCGCAGGCTTCGAATGCACTCCACGGGCCCGCTTTCTTCGGCCAGCACGCTGCGGTCTCGATCGCGCCGGGAGTGGTCGAGGCGGTTCCCGAGAGGCTATACGAGGCAGAATTCCGGCGCAGGACCGGCCGGGGCTCTGTCCGGGTCGAAGTGGACAACCGGGATCAGCAAAAGGCGCGCAGGGCACACATGCTGAACTTCCTGGAATGCGTGAGGACGCGCGAGCAACCGATCTTCGACGCCCGCTTCGGCTACCAAGTCATGGTGGCGATCAAGCTCGGGGTCGATTCCTATCGGACGGGTCGGCTCATGGGCTTCGACCCGGTCGCCGAGCGGGTCCTCGAGCAGATTCCGAAACGCCATCCCGGATACGAAGGGGACGGTTCAAACAACCCCGACGCAGCCCCCGGATATCGGAAGCGGCCGGTGGGCTGAGGCGCTGGCGGCGCTACAAAGCTTTCTGCAAGGCTTCGCCCAAGGCCCCGACCTGCTTCTTCGCTGGCTCCTGGCCCTGCCGCGGGCCGCGGTCGCCCCCCCGGCGCCGGGGCTTGCTGCGCTGCTGCTGGGAGCGTTCCCCCTTGGGATGAGCGGCCTTGGCGCGCAGGAGCTTCCCGTCGATCGGAGCTCGGTTGAAGCGGCGGATGATGGCGAGCATCTCCTCCTGGTTGGGAGCTTCGACGAAGGCGTAGCCCTTAGATTCCTGGGTCTCAAAGTCCCGAATGACGCGGACCGCGTCGCAAACAAGGTCGCTGCTCTCGAGCCACGAGCGGATGTCGTCCGCCGTGACCCAGGTCGGCAAATTGCCGAAAAAGATGTTGTGTCCCATACAAGCTGAATTCGTCCTGTCGGTTTGTCCCCTCTCAATGGTCCCAGGGGCCGGGATTTGCGGCGCGAGTGCGCTCCGTAGGCCTCTAGGGTACCACGGCGGGCGGGGGCCGGAAAAGATTGCGCACGGAACTGGGATTATTTCCGCGTTCACCGCGCCGACATGGGTGCTAGCGGCCGGGCCTGGCGATTGACCGCAGCCTTGCGTAGGGCGTACCGTGTCAGGAGATGCGCAGCGCGGTGCCCCTTGCCCTCGCTCTTCTGGCGTCGGCCTTCGGCCAGGATCGCGCCCCCTACGCCCCGATTGAAGATGTCCCGGATTTGCCGCGCGTCCTGTTGATCGGAGATTCGATCTCGGTGGGCTACACGCTGGCCACCCGCGAGCTGCTGCGGGGTGCCGCCAATGTCCACCGGATTCCGGAGAACGGCGGACCGACGATTCGCGGCATCCAATCCATCGACCGCTGGCTGAGGGACGGCCGTTGGGATGTGATCCACTTCAACTGGGGCCTGCACGACGTCAAGTACCTGCGCGACGGACAGCGGCAGGTGCCGGTGGATGTGTACGAGCATTATCTGGAACGGCTGGTCCGGTTCCTGCAGGGCACCGGCGCGGAGCTGATCTGGGCTTCGACGACGCCGGTGCCCGAGACCCGTGTGGTGCCGCCCCGGAAGAACGCAGACGTTGTTGAGTACAACGCCGCCGCTGCCAGAGTGATGCAGAGGCACGCCGTCGCCGTGAACGACCTCTATGCGTACGCAGCGCCCCGCTTGGCCGAGATCCAGCGCGAAGCCAATGTCCATTTCCTGCCCGAGGGCTCCAGGCAGCTGGCGCAGCAGGTGGCGGCCTCGATCCGGCAGCGTCTCCCGAAGCCTTAGCCGGGAAGCCGCGAGCAGGTGCCCGGAGACGGGCCTGAGCAAGGTAGGCGCTTCCCCGCAGAAAGGGGTTTCTCCCGCCGCTGCTCCGGACGCCAGCTGCCGGGAATCCGCGCCGACCTCGGCCGACCCGACATGGAACTCCAGGCCCCGACCGCCGGCAACGATGGATGTGGGAAGGCGCAGAGTCTGGCTGGCAGAGCAAGGTGTCGCCCCATCGCGAGCGCCCGCGCTGGAGCTTTGGCGCCCGCAACTGCGGGGCTGCATGGTCGCCGTCGGCCGCCTATAATTGGATCATGCAGCGGATGTCCCGCAGAGCGTTCCTGGCCGCTAGCGGCGGCGTTTTGCCGTTCGGTCTAGCCGTTGCGGCCCGGGCCTCAGGCGGCGACCGATTCCGCTTGGCCGTGACGACGGACGAGATCGATGACGATTTGGCCGTCGCGCTGGAATTCCTAACCCGGCACGGCCTCAAGCACTGCGAGATCCGCCGGCTGTGGGGCAAGTACAACACTGCGCTGCCGCTGGATCGGATCCAGGAGGCCCGCCGGATGCTGGACGATGCGGGGATTCGCCTGGCGATCCTGGACACTGCGTTCTTCAAGGTTCCTCTTCCGGCTGCGTCCCAGGCGTTGGACGAGCAGTGGGCGTTGCTGGACCGAGCCTTTGAGCGGGCGGCGGCTTTCGGCACGCAGCTGCTCCGGACCTTCGCGTTTACCTACAAGCGTCAAGAGGGTCCGGATCCAGGTGCGTACCCGCGGATCTACGAGCTTGTGGAGCAGGCTGCCGACCGCGCCGCACGGGCCGGATTCCGGCTTGCCGTGGAGAATGTCGCGGGCAGCTACGTAGCCACAGCCGCGCACTCCGCGGACCTGCTCCAAGCCGTTGGATCGCCAGCCTTGGGCTTGACCTGGGATCCGAGCAATTCTGCCCGCGCCGGCGACCCGGAGCCCTTCCCGGCGGGCTACGACGCACTGGACCCCGGGCGGATCTGGCATGTCCATGTCCGCGACTACCGCCGCGGAGCAGACGGCGCAATGGAGTGGTGCGGAGTCGGCGATGGCGAATTCGACCATGTCGGCCAGCTGCGGGCGTTGGTTCGGGACGGCTACCGGGGCTCGGTCTCGCTGGAGACGCACTACCGGCTGAATGGCAGCAAGGCGGAGGCCAGCGACCATTCCTTGCGGGGCCTGCTCGCGGCCGTCAAGCGGGTCTGAGTTGCAGTCCCACTCCGGCCCGGGCCAAGACGATCCCGGCGGGCGGCAGCATCTGCGGCGGCAGGGCTCTGCCGGCACAGGGGCTTGCGTTAGCTCCGAGGTGCGGGCCGTTGCGCTAGGCCGCCAGCAACGCGGATCCTTCCGATGCAGCTAACGGCTCCCGACTGGCTGATCCTGGGCGGCTTCCTCGCTCTGTCGCTGGCCGTAGGCCTGCGGGTTGCCCGGCAGGCCGGCAGGGATTTTTCGGCCTTCTTTCTGGCGGGCCGCCAGCAGCCCTGGTGGCTGCTCGGGGTGTCGATGGTGGCGACCACATTCTCGACCGACACGCCGAACCTGGTCGCTGACATTGTCCGCCGCGACGGCGTCCTGGGCAACTGGACTTGGTGGGCCTTCCTGCTGTCGGGCATGCTGACGGTCTTCCTGTACGCCAAGCTCTGGCGCCGGTCCGAGGTCGCCACCGATGTGGAGTTCTACGAGATTCGCTATTCCGGACGCATTGCGGCGTTCCTGCGGGCGTTCCGAGGCGTCTACCTCGGCTTGGTTTTCAATGTCCTGATCATGGCCGCGGTGACGCTGGCCGCAATCAAGATCGGGTCGGTGCTGTTCGGCTGGAGCCCGCTGGTCACGGTGACTGTGGCCGCAAGCGTGACGCTGGCGTACAGCGCCCTGGGCGGTCTCCAAGGCGTGCTGCTGACGGACCTAGTGCAGTTCTCGATGGCGATGGTCGGGTCCGTTGCTGCTGCTGTCTGCCTCGTCCGCTTACCGCAGGTGGGAGGCTTGGAGGGCTTGTTCGCGCACTCCCAGGTGCGCGACAAGCTCGCATTCTGGCCCTCCTTCGAGACGGCGAGCTGGAGCGACCTGGCCCCAGTCTTCCTCATTCCGCTGCTGGTGCAGTGGTGGGCGGCGTACTACCCGGGCTCCGAGCCCGGGGGCGGGGGGTACCTCGTCCAGCGGATGCTGTCCGCCAAGGACGAGGGCAATGCGTTGCGCGCGACCCTCCTGTTCAATCTGCTGCACTACGCGCTGCGGCCTTGGCCATGGATCCTCGTGGCGCTGGCGTCCCTCGTCGTGTTTCCCGACCTCGGCGACCTCCGGCAGCGGTTCCCGCACGTGCCTGAGCAGGTTGTCCAGCACGACCTGGCCTACCCGGCGATGCTGACGTTCCTCCCGCCGGGGTTGCTCGGATTGGTCGTCACCTCGCTGGCCGCCGCCTATATGTCCACAATGTCCACAGCGGTCAATTGGGGCTCGTCGATCCTGGTGAACGATGTCTATCGCCGGTTCCTGCGGCCCGCAGCGACCGAGCGCCAGCTCGTCTGGGTGGGCCGTCTGTCGACAGCGCTGCTGATGGCGGCAGCCTGTGCCTTTTCGCTGACCATCGAAAGCGCTCTCGGCGTCTTCCAGATGCTGCTCCAGATCGGAGCCGGGACGGGCCTGCTGTACCTGCTGCGCTGGTTCTGGTGGCGGATCAACGCCGCAACGGAGCTGGTGGCGATGGTTGCCTCGTTTTCGGTCGCCGTGGCGATGCCTCGCCTAGGAGGCAGCCTGGACATGGACAGCTGGCAGCAACTGCTCTTCGGCGTGGCTCTCACCACCGTGTGCTGGGTCGCTTGTGCGTTCCTGACGGCCCCGACTGACCGCCAGACACTGGTCGCGTTCTACCGTCGCATCCGCCCCGGGGGCCCGGGTTGGACGCCTATCGCGCGCGTGGCTGGCGGGCCCGGGGAAGCCGCTACGGCCTCTTCCCTGACTGCTCCGCTTGTCGCCGCCTGCCTCGGATCGGTCTTGGTCTACGCCGCCTTGTTCGGCACGGGATTCGTGCTCTACGGGCAAACCGCGAAAGCAGTGGGGAGCGGGGCAGTGTCGCTGCTGAGTTGCCTCGCGCTGGCGTACATCTGGCCCCGGGCCGGTCGACGTGCGGAAGCCACGCGGTAGGCCAGGCCAGCGGATTCCCCCGGGCGGAGGCCGATGTGCTGGAACCGGATGGCAGGCCCGCCGGAAGCCGCAGGCAGCTGTTCGTCCTGGTTTGCTACCATGAAGCCGACCGAGCGATGCTGCCCCGCCAGGCCCTGCCTCTGCTCGCTGTGGGGGCGTTGTTTCCCGCAGCTGCGCCGGGGGCGTGGAGCGATATCGAGGGCAAGGAGCACCCTCTGTCGGGCGCGGCGGCCACCGTGGTCTATTTCGTAACCCACGACTGCCCGGTCTCGAACAAGTACGCCCCGGAGATCGGTAGGATCTGCAGCGAATACTCTCCTGCGGGCGTCCGCTGCCTCCTGGCCTATGTCGATCCGACGATCGCAGTTGCCGACATCGAGCAGCACCGGGAGGCCTTCGGCCTGATGGAACCGGCGGTGCATGATACTGACCACGCCCTGGTCGCTCGGGCCGGAGCAACCATCACCCCCGAAGCTGCGGTGTTCGACCGGGCCGGGCGCCTAGCCTACCGGGGGCGCATCGACGATCTCTACGCCTCGCTCGGCACGCCGCGGCGCCGGGCGACGCAACTGGACCTGCGGCGGGCCTTGGACGAACTGGCGGCAGGGCAGCCCGTATCCCAGCCGCGCACCCAAGCGGTGGGCTGCTACATCCCCAATCTAGACGCCCTTCGACGAGGAGGTACTCCGTGAAACGAGCATTAGCACTTGCTGCCGCGGTCGGCGCGGCCCTGGCGGCCGGCCCTGGCGGCGCTTACGCAGCCGATGGATCCGCTGCGGTCACGTTCAATCAGGACATAGCGCCGATCTTGCATCAGCGTTGCGCTGCATGCCATCGGCCGGGCCAAGCCGCTCCCTTCTCTCTGCTGACCTTCCAGGATGCGGCCAAGCGGGCCGCCCTGATTCGGGCGGTGACGGGGAGCCGCTACATGCCGCCGTGGCACGCCGAGCCGGGCTACGGCAAGTTCCAGGGCGAGCGTCGCTTGGAGGATGCGGAGATCGCTCTCATTGCTGCGTGGGTCGCCAGCGGTGCGCCCCAAGGGGACGGACCAGCGCCCCAGCCTCCCCCATTCCCCGACGACTGGGCTCTCGGCGAGCCCGACTTGGTGGTGCGGATGGAGCAGCCGTTCTCCGTGCCCGCCGACGGGCCCGACATCTACCGGAATTTCCCGGCACGCATGGGCACCACCGAGGACAAGTGGGTGCGGGCGATCGATTTCCGGCCCCAGGCGCGCACCGTTGTGCATCACAGCCTGTTCAAGGCGGACCCTACGGGCAAGACTGCTCGCAAGTACGATGCCAAGGACGACATTCCGGGCTACGACGGCATGGCGGGCGGCCCGATTCCGGGCAAGGTCAGCCTGAGCGGCTGGGCCGTTGGGGGGAACGTTCGGGGTCTTCCATCCGGAGGTGCCGATCAAGCTGCCGGCGGGCAGCGACTTCATCTTCGAATCGCACTTCCATCCGTCCGGCAAGGCGGAGTCCGAGGTCTCCACGGCGGCGCTCTACTTCACGGACAAGCCTGCGACTAGGTCGCGGCTGGCCATTGATCTGCCGCCGAAATTCGGCCGCGGTGCCGGCATCGATATCCAGCCCGGGGACGCCGACTTCACCATCAGCGAGTCGTTCACTTTGCCGGCGGCCGTCGAACTGTACTCGGTGACGCCGCATGCCCATTACGTGGGCAAGGAGTTCAAGTCGTGGGCGGAGCTGCCTGACGGCAGCGAAGTGCCGCTGATCTGGATCAAGGACTGGGACTTCGCGTGGCAGGACATGTATGTCTACGAGAAGCCCGTGGTCCTGCCGGCCGGTGCCACGATCCGCGCCCACATCCGCTACGACAACTCCGCCGACAACCCGCGCAACCCGAGCAGCCCCGCCGAAGCGGGTTTGGTGGGGGACCGGCTCGGAGGACGAGATGGGCACGGTCATATTCGCGGGAATGCCTGTGGACGAGAGCGACAAGCAGGTCCTCAGGGCGGCGATCCGGAAGCTGGAGGACAAGCACGCTGCGCAGGCCAAGCGCGAGGCGAAGCGTCGCCGAGAGGCTCGCAAGCAAGCATCTGCGCAAATCGGGCGCTAATTCCGGCGGAGGCGATGTCCCGGCCCACCCGTCGGAGACGTTGTTTCCGCAGCGAGGCAGCTGCCGGCACGAGCTTGAGGCGCTGGCGCTGCGCCATGCGCCTGCGACGGCGTTTGGCGCCAGAGGTACTGCAGCGAGCCCGCCCGCGAAGTCCCGGCAAGTTTGGCCTTCAACGCACCGGTCCCGTTCGCGTGGGGACGAGGCTGGGTCTTGCCGGGCAATCACTGCAGATTCTCGGCAGGCTTGCGAGGATGGAGTTCGCCGGTCGGCGGAGTCGATCCAGCGGCTTCTCGAGCGAGCGGGTTCGCGTGCAGCAGCCGCTGGAGAGAGTCGTTGCCGAGCCTGGCCGAGGTGCGCTGCTGCAGGCCCCGAGGAAGGCGCTGCGGTCGGCCGCCGTCCGTGCGCCGGATCCTCGAGCCAGGCGTACCGACTAGAATGGGCAGATTCCGATGTCTAGGCACTTCCAGCAGATTGTGTTCGCAAGTGCTCTGCTCGCCGCAGGGCTGCCCAGCCAGCTTGGCGGGCAAAGCGAGCTTCCCCCTCCCGCCGACCGCGAGATCGACTTCATGCGCGATGTGGATCCGATTCTTGAGCGTCATTGCTACGCGTGCCATGGCGACGACGCCGCGATGAACGGGTATAGCCTGTGGCGCAAGAAGAGTGCCGTGAGGGGTGGCTACTCCGGCCAGCCGGCGATTCTGCCTGGCGATAGCGCGAACAGCCGCCTCATTCACTTGGTCGCCGGCCTGGAGGAGAACCTGCTGATGCCGCCTGCGGGCGGTCAGCTCGCGTCCGAGCAGATCGGGGTCCTGCGGGCCTGGATCGACCAAGGCGTGGCCTTCGCCAGCACGCGGTGGGACGACAGCATCAAGCGCGAAGAGCAGCCTTGGTTGCATATGGACTACGGTCCCGTGATTTCTGCCAGCGTGACGGTGCGCGAGCCGGAGAGCCCGCGCGCCGACAAGGGCCCGGACGATAACGTGAGTTACAAGTCGCACGCCATCGTGCTGGCCGACGGGCGGCGCGCCGGGGTGATCTTCGACACGGAACTGCTGCGCATGGCAGCCGGCTGGAACGGCGCTGAGTACGTGCTCACCGGTACGGTGTACGACTGGAGGCATGGGCCGCACCCCTACCTTGACGGCAGCCCGGTCTTTGAGACGCCCGTAGCCCCCGGCTGGGCGCGGGACGGCAGCTTCGCCGACCCGCGTCCCGAGAGGTTCGGCCCGCTGCCCGCGGACTGGGCCAAGTACAAGGGCCGCTACATGTTCGGCGACAAGGTGGTGCTGCACTACAGCGTCGGCGCTGCGGATGTCCTCGAAATGCCGAGCTTGGCGTCCGACTGGGGTGTGGACCTGATCACCCGGACGTTTGAGGTAGGACCTACGCGGGAGCCCTTGATCCTGGA
>CBDBZZ010000035.1:0-41645 GCA_965213745.1 Bryobacterales bacterium
CGTAGAAGGCCATGGCTGCGGGGTCGGCCAAGCCGGCTTCGAAAGTGGGCATTGATGGTTCCGGGGCCGGACGGAGCGAAACTGGGATTATAGCCTGCCCGTTCCCAGTGCCCGCCCCGACGCACAGCCGGTAGGCGGAGCCTGCTCCCATTATTCCTTGCGCCCCTTTCTCGGCCCGCTTGAATGCCTCTCTGCCACCTTCTTCCTTCTCCCGCCCCGTCCGGCTCATGATTCTATCTGTAAGGAATGGGCCGCGACTCGAAATGCGGGCGATAGGGCGTGCTCAAGCAGGGACATCGCGGCTGGCCTTGGGCTCCGCTCCTGGCACCCGAGTCATCCGCCTACGCCCCTGGCTCGTGCCCCGCCGCCACGCGAATCCGACTCTGTTTCCCGCGAAAGCTAGCCATGGAAGATCGTGACCCACGCCGTGGTGTAAGAGCTTGGCGTCCATAGCGGCATCCGGCGGGTAGGGCCGGGGACGCTCAGGCGCGGGAGTACCAGCCACGACCGGGCATAGCTCTGGAATGCCTTCTCGCAGAGGGAGTGCTCTATAGTGGCCGCCCAGGCGAGGCGCACAAAAAGCCGCCGACTTGACCATCCGCTCGCACTTGTCTTGAGCGAGGACGGGTGAGGGGCGTCTGGAACGGCGATTCGCGACCGCCTCGTGTGCGGTCGGCGAGCCGATGGCGGATCAGCGAACCGGATCGCTACCTCAATGCGCGACCTATTGCGACAAATGGCACCATCCTGACGCTAGCGAAAACCCACTCTTCCACGGCGATTCGAGTTGGTTATCCACTTCAGTCCCACGCGACAAGCTTGGCCTCCGCAGAACACTGCCAGTGTGTTGCTTGTCGGAGTTCTCCGTGCTGACTCCGTGTGGAAATACGATAAGAAATCTTTCTCTGTAAACAGAGTTTAGCAGGCATGGACCGCCATAAACTGGGTCATTGTGCGACAAAATATTCGATAAAATGGGCGTTGAAATGGAGCAAAACAGAGGCTGGATAAACGTTACCAAAGGGCATGTTATGGGATTCCTCGAGGTCCTCGACCGGCGAAGACACGAAGCCGAGTTCGTGCCTGACGCACTGGAGCGCTTCAGGGCCTCCAGAAGGTGGAAGCTTGGAGATCGGAACTGATTTGGCGGGGGCGCATGATGTATCCGGAATGGTTTTCTCATAATGGTTCAGGATGACATCCGGCGCAACCCTCGATTCTTCGCTGGCGTACACGGGCATCGCACGATCCGTGCGGTGGGAAGGGGCGCGTCGTAGACGACACGGATCGTTTCAGGTTGTACCTGCGGGATGTCGTGCGCCCGCCGGATCGCCGATGAGGCGTCGTCCTTCGAAGCCGATCTTCGCGGCCTTGCGACGACCGGGCTGGAAACCCGGTTCGTCGCGCGCGTGTTGCGCGCTGTTCCGGAACCGAAGGGCTGGGAAGTGGGAGAGGCGCTCGCAGAATGCGCATTACGTGATGATGTGGGCCGACAGGTGCATTGGCCCTGGAACACGGTGCGGGACCGTTGAACGCCCAGAGCGAGTCTGCCGGGTGCCGACCTGGTCGGGTTCTGTTACCAGGAAGAGCGTGTCTTGCTGTTGTTCGGCGAGGTGAAAACATCCTCGGACGATAGCGCGCCGCCCGGTGTGATGCGCGGCGGGAGCGGCATGGCGTGGCAGCTCGAGCAGAGCTCCGAGCGGCTCGACGTCCAGCATGCATTGCTGAAATGGCTCCATGCACGGTGCCGGTCCCGACGTTCGTGCGCCCTCTACAAGGAGGCGGTGCAGCGTTACCTAGCATCGGAGGGACAGGAGCTGGTGCTCGTTGGCATCCTGATGCGGGACACCGTTCCGAGAGAGCTCGATCTGAAGGCGCGGGGACGACGGCTGTCAACACGGGTCGGCGAGTTGACCCCGCGTGGAACTCATCGCGTGGTATTTGCCCATTCCAGTAGCCGACTGGCCAGCGGTGCTGCGGGAGGTCGCATGATGACTGGCGACTCCTGGATCGTCGATTCGATCGGGACCGACAAGATCCGCACCGCCACGACAGAGGCAGGACGCAGGCGGCTTCACGGCACCCTCGGCATTGAGGGAAGCGGGCAGCCTGCCGACGACGACCATCTTCGGTTCATCGCCAATGCGCTTGAGCTACGGGTCTTCGACCTGCTTGATGGCGAAAACCCCGACGACCTGTGCGCGGCGGCATCGGAGGCGTTCCAGGTCGCCCGGATCCTGCCGCGGGCCAAGGAGTCCATCGACGCAGGTGCCGAGCTTGTGCGGCTCGGCTGCCTTGGCGTCCTCGGGGATCGCGGCGCGGACGTCGGGCGGCTGCTGACGGAAGAGTTCCCCGAACTGCCCGTACGCACCGGCGATTGGGGCCGGCGCGTCTGGGCCTCGATTCTGGACATGTGGTTGCGTCTTTTCCGTAAAAAGGGATGGGACGATCTGGACGCGGTTCAGGTGCGAGTCGCGGACCTGCGCACGGAACAGCGCGAACAGGAGCCGCAGTTCCTGCACGAGGCCGAACAACGACAGGACGCCGGGCCCGCCTGGGAACTCGTCTCCTCGTACCACTTGGCGAAAGCCGCCGAGATTCTGGGCATGTACCAGTCCCAGGGCGCGGTCGGTGGACGTTACGATGTCCGCGAGCAACTTGAGGCGCAGTTCGACCGCGCCGTCGTCGCGGCCGGCCGCGGGCAACTCATGGAGCGGGAGACGTTCGTGCGCCTGCTCGCCCGAACGGCCCGAACGCTTGTCGCCAACAGCATCTGGACGGTCGCCCGCGCCGTGAACACCCGCGTCACGATGTTCGTCGAATCAATGGTCTCGCGCGAGCGGCGCCAACCGATCTTTGAGATGCTGCCGCCGCAACGACGGACCCTTCGCGAGAAGGGGCTGCTCGGATCGGGGCACCGCGCCGTTGTAGTGAGCCTTCCGACGTCGAGCGGCAAGACCGCTATCGCGCAGTTCCGGATTCTCCAGGCGTTGAATCAGTTCGACCGCGAGCACGGCTGGGTCGCCTACCTTGCGCCGACGCGGGCGCTTGTCAACCAGTTGACCCTTCGCCTCCGACGGGATTTCGAGGCCCTCGGCATCATCGTCGAGAAGGCCAGCCCCGCCCTGGAGGTGGACGGCCTCGAAGCCGGCATGCTGGCCGAGACCGATGCCGCCCGGCAATTCCGCCTGCTCGTCACGACCCCCGAGAAACTCGATCTGATGCTTCGCGGCGATTGGGAACAAAGGATCGGGCGGCCCTTAACCCTGGTTGTGGTCGACGAGGCGCACGGGCTCGCGTCCGATGCTCGCGGCCTGAGGCTGGAACTGCTGCTCGCCACCATCAACCGTGAATGCCGACATGCACAGTTCCTGTTGCTCACGCCGTTCGTCCCCAATGCCACGGAGATTGCGCGATGGCTAGCGCCCGACAGCCACACGAGCATTGAGCTCGGGGTGGACTGGGTGCCGAACGACAGGGTGATTGCCATCGCCCGGCCGCAGAGGGGCGCAGCGCGCGGTGACTTCGGGGTCGAACTCCTGCCACGGCAGACGACTCGGAACACGATCAGCGTCCCCGAGGCATTGACGATCGGGGACCGGCGACCGTTGGGGTTGTCGTGGTCGACGGTCTCCAGGTCGCCCGGCAAGCTCGCGGCGGCGACGGCGCAGGTGCTGCAGCGCCGCGGCACGGTCATCGTTCTCGTCGACAAACCACGGAATAGCTGGGGCGTGGCCGAGGCGCTCAGGGTGGACGAGAACCGCGTCGCCGTCAGAAGCGACAACCTTGGTCATATTCAGCGCTTCCTGGCCGATGAGATGGGCCCGGACTTCCCCTTGGCGGCACTGCTAGATCACGGAATCGGCGTGCATCACGCAGGGCTGTCCGATGACACGCGAACGATTGTCGAATGGCTGACAGAGCGCGCCGAGTTGCGGGTGCTCGTCGCGACTACGACAATCGCCCAAGGCGTCAACTTCCCGGTGTCAGGGGTAGTCTTCGCCAGCCACCAATACCCGTACGGGCAGGAAATGCCGCCCGAGGACTTCTGGAACGTTGCGGGGCGGGCCGGCCGCGTGGACCAAGGCGACCTGGGCATCATCGCGCTGGCGGCGCATGACGATGCCCAGGCAAAAAAGATCGACGAGTTCATCCGTCGATCTGTCGGCGCCCTCAACTCGACGCTCATCGATATGATCCGGAACGTCAAAGACCGTGCCGATCTGCTCAGGCTCGAGAAGTTGTCCTGGCAACCTGGGTGGTCCGCGTTCTTGCAGTACCTCGCCCATACGTACAGGCAGATCGGTAATCATGAGAGATTTGCCGCGGAAGTCGAACAAGTCCTTCGGGGAACCCTCGGATTCCAGATGCTGCGCAGCAGTCACAGAGGCTGGGCTGACCAACTGGTGCATGGTGTATACAACTACGGGAAGCGCATTCAAGGGAAGCCGTTGAATCTCGTCGATGCGACCGGGTTCTCCTGGGAGTCGGTCAGCAAGACGTTGATGCGCCTGAAGGAGAGGAACTTGACGAATGTCGTGTGGTCTTCCGATCTCTTCGGGCGGCGGCGAAGCGAACTCCAAAAGATGGTCGGTGTGCTGCTTCAGGTCCCGGAGCTCAGAAAGTCATTGCAAGAAGTAACAGGAGGGCAACAACCCGACGGAGGCGCTCTTGCCCGGATGATCTGCGACTGGGTGCAGGGACGCCCTCTTTCCGACATGGCGATGGATTACTTCGCGATGGAGCCTAGCGACGAGGAGGCCGGGACAGGGCAGATTGATCCGGTTGCGGCGATGACCCGATGTTGCAGGGGCGTTTTCGGACGACTGACCCAGACGGCATCCTGGGGTCTAGCTGCGCTCCAGTCACTGACGGTCGGGGAGTCATTCGATTCGTTGCCGGTCGACGAGCAGCGGGCAATGCGCAACCTGCCCGCACGCGTTTACTACGGAGTGAATTCCGACGAAGCAATAACCCTTCGGCTTCTCGGCGTGCCCCGTACGGCTGCCGCGCCGCTGGCGCGACAACTCGGCGTCGGTGCAGCCGAGCCGCTGCACGATGTGCGGGCCAGAATTCGCGAGGCCGGCGTGAACGCGTGGCAAACCGCGCTGGGAGATCGAGGCACGAGTTACCATCGAGTCTGGTCGATCATCGAAGGTGAGCTATGACGGTCGGATGTCTGCGCAGACATCCGACGATCCGTGCAGTACTGCAGCATCGTCGAAGCGGCTGTCATACGGAAGGTGTTTCGTAGGCGATGTCGGCGGCCCGCAATCCTGCCTCCCACCGTATGGTCGCCATCGGCGTGACGGTGGAGCATCTCAGCACCAACGGCACGGTCCGGGATGCTCAGGTCCGCGTGATCGACTTCGACGCGGCCGCTGGCAACGACTGGCTCTCGGTCAATTAGTTCACCATCGTGCAGCGCAAGCACGTGCGGCGGCCGGACGATGTGCTGTTCGTCAACGGCCTGCCGCCGGCCGTCATTGAGGCGAGAAAGCCACAGACCAGAATGCCACGATTTGGTCGGCGTCGAGCAGTTGCACACCTGTAAGGCGGAGGTTTCCGTGCTGTCCGCCTTCAACGCGGCACTCATCGTGTCCGACGGGCTCCAGGTGCGCATTGGCGGGCTGACCGTCGGCTGGAAGTGGTTCAAGCTGTGGCGCACGATCGCGGGCGAGACATCGGCCGACCGGCAGATGCTGCAAATCCAGGCGATTCTCGGAGGCATCTGCCCTCCGCGCCGGTTCCTGGCCCTGATCCGCGACTCCATCGGGTTTGAGGACGGCGGGAGCGGGGCGCTCGCCAAGAAGATGGCGGGCTAGCACCCGTTCCACGCGGTGGAGACGGCCGTCGCCGAAACCCCGTGGGCGGCCCAATTGTGGCGGCAGCCTCAGGCGATGCACCAGGTGCATGGGCGTGGCGAGGCAGGAAGCTATGGCGGCGCGGTGCCGGGCGACCGCCGGACCGGTGCCGTCTGGCACACGCGATGGTTGGGCAAGAGCCCGACGATGGCGTTCTATGCGGGCCGCATGGTGCGCAAACCGGCAATCGGCAATCCCACCGTCGTCGCGCTGGCCGACCGCAACGACCTTGACGAGCAACTCTTCGCCGCCTGCGCACCTTGCGCCGATCTATTGCGCCAGCCCCGGTGCAGGCTGAGAGCCGAACCGAGCCTGGGGCCGATCAGCAAGCGGGCCAAGAAGTGTCTACGCTGCGTGCTGGCGCAAGGGGCGTGGGCGGCCCTGGAACTGGCCTCGGAACACGCCGACATCCTGGGGGCCTGGCTCCGCCGACTGCGGCATGCTCGTCTGGATCGAAGCCCGGTTCCGGGGCCCGCCACCTCGTCCAGACGAGCATGCGGCCGACCGGCAAGTGGGCTCGGCCCAGGTCCGCCCCAGGCCAGCCTAGCGGCTCGAACGGGACCTCGGGGAGCAGGCCTACGAAGTCGAATGGCGGGACCCCACGCTCCGGGCCAGATCCACTGCGCCGCCGAGGCAGTCTGGCAGGCCGTGGTTGGCACCGCCCTCCTCGGAGATCCGGATCGTCGGCTGGGCGGCACGGCCGTCTCCATGGGGTGCCAAACTGACGTACCTCGTGCTGATTCGATGCCTCGTGCGGAACGGGAACCCGTTGGGGCGGATCGAGGCAGCCGAAGGCAGCTTGCCTCCATTCTTGTGCCGGTCCCATGCTGTCAAGTTCTCCTCCGCCCCGGGGCAGCGGGTCGCTGCTCCGTGCGGCACAATATGGACATTGATGTTTACTTGGATCTGCCCGAAATGCGGCCGAGCTGTGGATGTGGCCGAGGACACCTGTCCGCGCTGCGCTGAACCTCCTGTCCACCATGAAGGGCATCTGGCGGACGGAGTAGAAGTGTCCGCGGCTCCCGCTCCGGTGCGGTCTCAGGCCGAGGCCCCGCCGCCGGCCCAGCGCGCCCCCGAGCGTTCCGCCCCGCCGAAGAGACCAGCTGCCCAGCCCGCCCGCAGCGGAGCGTTCCACTTGCAGAACAAGCACTTGGCTCTCTTCGCCGCGGCCCTGGCCGTCGCGGTCTACGGTGCCGCCTGGCTGGCCTCCGGCTCGCCTCCCTTCGTCTCAGGCCTGCGGCTTCAAGAACCCGAGGAAGTGGGGGCCTCTCCCGTGGAAACCTTCGCCATCGGCGTCCGCGGTCCCGTGGAGGTGTCCGCCATCCGGCCCTACTACACCGCGGAGCACCAGATGCGTGTCAAGGCTTTCGTCGCCAATCATTCGCGACGCGAGCAGTCGGTCGCCATTCGGGTGCAACTGCGCGTGCGCGAAGCCGATCGCCAGAGTCCGCCCCTGGCCAGCTTTGACATAATCATTCCCAACCCTGTGCCCCCGAACGGCGGCCAGGAAGTCGAGGCCGAGCTCTACGCCCTAGGCAGTCTCCAGGCGTTGCCCCCCTGGGACGAAATGCGGGTCGATCTCGAGACTCTCGGCGCGCAGGCCGACTAGCCGGCCGGCAGCGCAGCAAGATGCCTCCTGCAGCTACAAGTCCAGGTGGGTCCTGGCGTACTCGAGGCAGGCGCGGTTGTTGGCCTCCTCAATGCGGACCCGTTCCGCATAGGGCAATTGCGCGACGCGCGGCAGCGGCTCGGTGCGCTCCTGAGCCGCTCGCAGCAGGTTCGCCATGGAGCGGGCGCTGCCGTCCCGCATCGTTGTCCAGTAGCTGGGTAGCAGGCACGGGATCTTCAGCGGATCCCGCGTGATCATCTCCAGCGTGAAGCGCGTCGCCGGGCGCTGGCTGCGGATCTCCGCCACGATTTCCTTCAAGTCCAGGCGGCCCTGCCCGAATGGCACTTCCGCCAGCAGGAACCCGTCTCGGTAGGCTTCGACCGCCATATCCTTCAGATGCACGGCTAGTGCGTGCGGGGCAAGCGCCCGGACCGTCTCCATTGGCGCCTCGAGCAGCGAGAGGTTATTGCCCGTGTCGAGGGTCACCCCGACGGCCTCGCTCGAAATCCTCTCGAGGATTCGCAGCATCTCTGGAATGCGCCAGTCCTTGTGGTTTTCGAGAGCCAGCCGGAGGCCCCGCTTGCGGGCGACCGGCTCGGCCAGGGTCAGTGAACGCCAGCTCTGCCTGCGAAACTCCTGCCAACCCTCCAGGGTCTGGAACGTCTCGTACCGGCGTCCGCTGAGCATCACGGTTCGGATGACAGAGGCTCCGGCCTCGCGGGCCGCTTGCAAGGTCCGGGCGAAGCCTTCGACATCGGCCTCGGTGCGGGGCAGGCGGGCGGAGACCTCGACATACATGCCGTGCCTGTCCGCAGCCTCGCGAACCTTGGCGGAGTAGTCCGGCTCCAGGGAGGCCAAGGGGGCCTGGATGCCCCCGGCACCCAGCCCCCGGCAATGCTCCAGAAAACGCAACGTTGCCGTGAACCGCTCGGTGGGCGGGGCCGACCGGTCGCTGCTGGCGCGCTGGCCATAGGCGGCCGTCCCGATGCCTAGGCGCTTGCGGGACGCGGCGGCCGCTGCCGCCACAGGGCTCAGGCCAGCTCGGAAAAAGCTCCGGCGGTTCAGGTCCATGTAGGCTAGTCTGGCATAGCTGCCGCGATCGGCCCAGCGATGCTGGCACCTGGCGGTCCGACCCCGACGCGGCGCGCCTCGAGCGGCAGAGCGGGGCGGCTTCGCCCCAGGCCTGCGGTAGGGCTATACTTGCGGGGAACTGGTGGGGGGTCTTTGTCCGGCCCGGTGGTGCCGCTGGGCGGAGCCGGCATCCCAGTAGTCCGTACTGTTTGAATGGGGCGGGGCGCGCCTGCCCCGGAAGGAGGAATCCATGGGCGTCTCGGTCGACCTCAGCACCCACTACGGAGTGGGCGTCATCACCGTCAACAATCCCCCCGTCAATGCGCTCAGCCCGGGCGTTCCCGAAGGCATTCTGGAGGGCGTCGCCCAGTTCTCCACCGACCCGAGCGTCGCGGCGGTCATCCTCATCGGCGGCGGACGGACCTTCATCGCGGGTGCCGACATCAAGGAGTTTGGCAAGATCACGTCGGGGCAGCGGAGGCGCGGCCCCGGACTTCTCGCTGTGATCGATGCCCTCGAGAGTTGCGAGAAGCCCACCGTCGCCGCGATCCACGGGCACGCTTTCGGGGGCGGCCTGGAGGCCGCGCAGGGCTGCCATTATCGAGTGGCGCTGCGCTCGGCCCAGATCGGCCAGCCCGAGGTCAAGCTGGGCATCATCCCCGGGGCTTGCGGCACCCAGAGGCTCCCCCGCCTCGCGGGAGTGGAGAAGGCGTTGGAGATGTGCTCTCTAGGAGATCCCGTCAGCGCCGACGAGGGACTCCGGTACGGCATCCTCGACCGGGTCCTGGATGGTCGCGGCTACGACGAGCTGCTGGCTGGTGCCGTAGACTTTGCGCGCGAGAAGGCCGCGTTGGGCGGCCCGTATCCGAAGGCCAGCGAAAGGGCGGACCGGCTCGGCACGCTCGCCGAGGCTGCGCCGCTGTGTCAGGCTGCGAGGGTTGCGGCGCGCCGCAAGCGGCGCGGATTCGAGGCTCCTCTCCGAGCCATCGAGGCCGTCGAGTGCGCCGTGGCGCTCCCGTTCGAGGAGGGCGTGCGGCGGGAGGCGGAGATCTTCAAGGAGTGCCTGTTCTCGGATCAGTCGAAGGCTCTCATCTACGCCTTCTTCGCAGAGCGGGAGGCCCGCAAGATTCGCGACGTGCCCAAGGGGACGCCCACGCGGAAGATCGCCGGCGCAGCGGTGATCGGTGCGGGGACGATGGGCGGCGGAATCGCGATGGCCTATGCCAACGCCGGCATTCCCGTGCGGTTGACGGAGGTTACGCAAGAAGCGCTCGACCGCGGCATGGGGATCATCCGCAAGAACTACGAGCGCTCGGCCCGACGCGGCCGGTTCACTGCCCAGGAGGCGATGCAGCGGATGGCCTTGGTCAAGCCGCAGATCGGTTACGCCGGCTTCGAGAAGGCCGACATCATCGTCGAGGCGGTCTTCGAGAACATGGCTTTGAAAAAAGAGGTGTTCCGGGAGATCGACCGTATCGCACGCCCCGGGACGGTGCTGGCCTCCAACACCTCGACGCTGAGCATTGACGAGATCGCCTCGGTCACGTCGCGGCCGCAAGACGTCATCGGCCATCATTTCTTCAGCCCGGCCAACGTGATGCGGCTGCTCGAGATCGTGCGCGGGGCCGAGACTTCGAAGGAAGTTGTAGCAACCTCGATGGATCTGGCCCGGAAGCTGCGCAAGGTGGGGGTGCTAGTGGGCAACTGCCACGGGTTTGTCGGCAACCGAATGTTCGGGCCGTACCGCCGGGAAGCCCAGTTCCTAGCCGAGGAGGGTGCCCGGCCGGCCGATGTGGACCGCGTGCTGTACGACTTCGGCGCCGCGATGGGGCCGCTGGCCGTCGGTGACTTGGCCGGTCTCGATGTGGGGATGCGAGTCCGGCAGGAGATGCCGCACCTGTTCCCGGAAGGGACTCGCCGACCGCTCGCCGAGGATGCCCTGTGCGAACTGGGCCGCTATGGCCAGAAGACCGGGGCGGGCTGGTACCGGTATGGGGAAGACCGCAGTCGGCGCGAAGATCCCGGGGTAGTCGCCCTGCTAGAGCGCATCTCGGCCGAGGCTGGCATCAAGCGCCGCGAGATCGATGACTCCGAAATCCTCGACCGCACCGTCTACGCGCTCGTCAACGAGGGGGCCCGGATCCTGCAGGAGGGATACGCCCTGCGCGCGTCGGACATCGACGTGATCTACCTGAACGGTTACGGCTTTCCCGCCTATCGGGGCGGGCCGATGTATTACGCCGACGCGCTCGGGCTGGACCGCGTGCTGGAGCGGGTGGAGGAGTTCCACGCCCGGCACGGGCACTGGTGGCGGCCGGCACCGCTCCTGAAGGAACTGGCGGGGCGCGGGGGATCGTTCCGGGAGTGGGATCGCCGGCAGTGAGGCAGCCAGCGAGCGCGATTCGGGGCTGTTCGGCGCTCCGCGCTACCTCCTGGACAAGCGCCGCTTGCGTCTGGCAGTCTGCGGCCACAGGCCGTCCGCATCGCAGAGGGGGGCGTTCCAAGCTGGCCCGGCGCATAGTTGCCGCCCGGCACCCGCAGTGCCTCGCGATGCTCGCCCGTTGACCACTTGGCATAGAGGCCGTCAGCGGGAAAACCGCTATCGGCTCTCGGCGTGGCCTGGATCACAGCCCGGCCCGCTCCCCAACGGCAAGCTGGCACCCGAAAAAGCATGCGGTCGACCGGACGCGCAGCGTTCTGAACACCCATTCCGCCCCTGGAACCGTTGACAGCACGAGTGAAGTCAGCAGCAAGTGCATCTCGGCACCCACACGCCGCGGAAGCGCAACCGGGCGGGCGAACTCCAGCGCGAACCAAGCGGCGGCCCTCCCGGTCCAGGGCCACGTGCCACGCTGAGCGGTGTGTGCGAGCCGAGTTATTGGCGCTCTCGATTTGCAGGTGGTCGCGGCCCGCGGAAGGATGGCTCTGCAGCGTTCCGAGACGCTGCTGCGTCAGCGTTCCGCCGATTGGGGGTCTGCACCAGGAAGCCTCCTGAAAGATTCAGAGGGCTGTGGCCACCGGGCTTGGCTCGCTGAGGACGATGGTGGGAATGGCTGCCGAAGGGGGCAGTGGTGCGGGAGCCATGCGTAGGATCACGCGCAACAGACGTCCGGGCCCTAGCGCCCCGACTGCACGACCAGCGGCCCACCGGACTGTCCGGATCAGGAACGCTTCCCAGAAAACTGAGCCGGTGATTTGAACGCCGGCGAATCCAAGGTTCGCAGCGGCAATTGCCTTGGCTCGCTTGGACACCGGAACGCGGTCGAAATCCTCCCGCCTGAGCTTCCCTTCCGCGGCCCCACCCTTTAGAGTGAGTCCACGGAGAAGGTTGCAGGGGCGTCTGCGGAGCTTGGGGAACTGGCGATGGAGTGCCGGATCCAGCGCTTCTGCGATTCGCCCTCGCTGGCAGCAATGAGGGCCAGCCGGCTGCGGGGTGCCGACCATGCCGCATCGACGGGTCCCCGCCGAGAACGCGGCTTCACCCACTTCGGCGGTTCCCCGCTCAGCGGGCGTGCCTTGTCCGGCGGGTGCCGAAGTCTGTTGCCCGGCTTGGGCCGACGGGCGGTCGGAATTCAGGGCTCGGGGTTTCCCCCGCGCTGTCCGAGGGCGGCCCGTGCGGACTAGCCGGCGAAAATCGGCTTCGGATCGAGTCGCCCTGTTCGGTTCACTACGGAAGCACAGATTCTGTTCCAAAGAACTCCAAGCTTGTGGTAGACTGGTCAAGAGAAAACAGGGGGGAGTCAGCATGAACCCGAACCACAACGTCAGCACTTTTCTATGGATGGGAGTGGGCGCGTTTCTTGTCGTCGCCCTCGCGGCGTGCGGGGGAGAGAGCTCGTCTCCGCCGCCGAGCCCGCCGCCTCCGCCGCCGTTCCAGCCGCAGGCACGCGAGGTCAAGCTGGGCGAGCACGGCGGCACCCTCACGTTGATGACCGCGCAGGGAGGCGGCTATACGCGAGACGGCCAGCCGTTCACCAGTGGCGACGAGCATACCGCTGAGAACGGCAACAAGTACCGCCTAACCCTGGCGGCCAACGTGTGGACGGCAGAGTTTCTGCCGCCCGATCCGGTCGAGGTCAGGCTGGGGTCTCGCGGCGGCACCATCGAGCTGGTCCGCACGGAGGACCCCGAGGTTTTCACCCGGGATGGGGAACTGTTCGAGTCCGGAACGGAGCTCGCTGGCGACCACGACAATGCCTACCGCGTGACGTTTGCGGACGGTGCGTGGACGGCAGAGTTTCTGCCGCCCGATCCGGTCGAGGTCAGGCTGGGGTCTCGCGGCGGCACCATCGAGCTGGTCCGCACGGAGGACCCCGAGGTTTTCACCCGGGATGGGGAGCTGTTCGAGTCCGGAACGGAGCTCGCTGGCGACCACGACAATGCCTACCGCGTGACGCTTGCGAATGGCATGTGGACGGCAGAGTTTCTGCCGCCCGATCCGGTCGAGGTCAGGCTGGGGTCCCACGGCGGCACCATCGAGCTGGTCCGCACGGAGGACCCCGAGGTTTTCACCCGGGATGGGGAGCTGTTCGAGTCCGGAACGGAGCTCGCTGGCGACCACGACAATGCCTACCGCGTGACGCTTGCGAATGGCATGTGGACGGCAGAGTTTCTGCCGCCCGATCCGGTCGAGGTCAGGCTGGGGTCCCGCGGCGGCACCATCGAGCTGGTCCGCACGGAGGACCCCGAGGTTTTCACTCGCGATGGGGAGCTGTTCGAGTCCGGAACGGAGCTCGCTGGCGACCACGACAATACCTACCGCCTGACGCTTGCGGATGGCGCGTGGACGGCTGACTACATCGCGCCAGATCCCGTCCCCGTGGTGCTCGGGAACAGCGGGAACGCGGTCCTCATCAAGAGAAACGAGAATGGCTCCTATGTTTTGACCGAAATGGGCGAGGAGACTCAAATCACCGTGAGCCACCGCTACGAGTCGAAGGCGGACGGCAACCAATACTTCCTGAGGCTCGTTGAAGGACGGTGGACGGCGGAATTCCTTCCGCGGCCCGAAGAGATCCGCTTGGGCAATTATGGCGGCACCTTAACCTTCCAGCGCAACGCGGCCGGGGAGTGGGAGCTGGGCGGTAGGAAGGTCGAAGATGGACAGACGGTTACCGGGGTCGGGGGGCGGCAGTACCGGCTCAAGATCCAGACCGACGGTTCCCTGGATGTAGTCTACCTTCCGGAGCAGGTTTCCATCCCGGCCGGAGAATCTGGCGACATCATCGTCCTGGTGCGGGAGGAGGACGGCACCCTCGGGTTTGAGGGAGAGGAGATCGAGAGCGGTCAGGAAATCGAGCTCGCCAACGGCAACACCTACATCCTGCGCCTCAGGTCGGGCGCCTGGGTCGCGGAGTTCCAAACGGGTACGGTGACCCTCGAATTGGAAGGCACTGACGAGACTCTGGTGCTGGTGCGCCGAGAGGATGGCACCTACACCAGGAACGGTCGGCAATTCCGCGTCCCCGGAGGAACCTACACCACCGCTAGAGGGAGGAGGTTCATCATCACCGTTGACGACGACGGGAATCTGGGTTCGGTTGAGCTCTCAACGCCCGTGCCCCCCGACCCGGAACCCGGCGGCGGCGGTGGTAGCGGCGGCGGCGGCAGCAGCGGGTCGACTCGCACGGACGAACTCATTACGTCGGTGGAGACGGATCAAACGCCGAAGCCGACTTTCAAGCAAGAGGATGGCACAGACGACATGGATGAGGGCGTCACGCTAGTCGTGGGGGCGGCCGGGAACAAGGTGGACTTTTCGATCGACGAGATCCTCGGGCGCGGCACGCGGCTCTACCGCCGCACTTATGTCGCCTCGGCACGCGCAAGGATCGAAGAGATCCGGCGCGAGATCAGCCTGCTCACGGACCTGTTCGATCTGGGGGCCATTAGCCCTCACGAGAAGATCTGCGGCAGCGCCGACGGAACCTGCACCGGTGGTAGCTGGAAAGAGGTGCGGGATACACTGGCGAAAGTCTTCGGTTCTACCGATGCGGGGACTGTTCTGGGAGAGCCCAACCGGGGCCGCCAAGTCCGTGCCAGCGATGTGGACGATGTCCTCGAGAAGCTGGACGAGATCATCGAAGCTCTGGCGAGCGAACGAGCGTTCATTGACGAGGTTGAGAACGGCATCTTCGAAGGCCTCACGGGGGTCACCGATTCCAATGCAGAGAGGGTCTACGCGACGCCTGCCTCGAAGATGTGGTTCGGATCCGATTCCCATACGCGATTCGGAGCGTACGCGATCAAGAAGGACGGTAGCACGGCCCATGAGTCCATGGGCTGGGATGTGGGCGCATTCGCCTACAGCCCGCTGGAGCAACCGGCCCGGGCCAACTTGCCCTCGCGTGGAGAGGCGATCTTCGAAGGAGACACGGTGGCGGTGGACTCTATGGCCAGTGTTGGTGAGTCCGGGGCCCCCGAGCCCAAGACCTACGCTGGCGACATTGAACTCAAGGTTCGGTTCGGCTCGGGGCGCGTGACCGGCACGATCCAGAACCTACGCGACGAGAACGACGATCGATGGGTCAAAGATTCGGCTGTGGTCGAGTCGATCCGTCTGCCGAACGGAGCGCTGACATCGGGTAGCGTCGATTTCAGCCAAACGGGCGACGCCATCCTCCGCTTCACCTCAGCCTCCCTGGCAAGCGACACGGTCCCCAGCAGTTCGTTTGCGGGCAAGTTTGTGGGCGACGATGATGATGACGCTGACGCGGCGATTGGCACTTGGGAACTCCCGAACTTCCTGAAAGGCTCCTATGGAGCCGACTACAGGTCGACATCAAGGGCCGAGCTCCCGGCCCGCGAGGATTCGCCGAGGGGCTCCCGGAGCGGGACCGAAACCGCAGCCATCAGAGGCAGTTTCTCCGAAGGCAAGATCGCCCTCGGCGGCTTCACAGGAAGCGATGCCATCCCTGGGGCGGATCTCTACGCCGACCGGGACGGGCAAATCACCAAGGAGGCCTCGGGGAAAAGCATCGCGATCGCCTACGAGTACACGAACTACACGAGATTCGGGGCTTGGCTTGAGACAAGAAACGACAGCATCCATGATGCCGATGTCTTCGCGTACAGCCCGCTGACGCAGGAACCGTTCAACCCCACGAGCAATCCTTATCCCGCGGGAATCACGGGCACCTACACTGGCGAAACGATGGCCGTGGACCTTGTCGGATCCTCCCGCAAGACCTACCGGGGTACGATCCGGATGACGGTCGCCTGGAATGCCGATAGAACGAGCGCTACGTTCCTCTCGCACATCCAGAACCTGCGGGCCACAGCCGGCGGTGCGTGGTTCCAATACGATGGCACCGAAGTGGAGAGCATCGAGCTCACGACCGAGGCGGGAAACATGGCTCTTGCGAACCTGGAGCCGTCATTCGAGTGGACTAATCAGACGGACTCCTTCCGCGTGCATTTCCGGACCAGCCGACTTCGAGCTCTCACGGAAGGCACGTACGATGGCTTGTTTGTCGGCAGCACTATCGACGGTCCGGCGGCAGTGATTGGAACTTGGTCGCTAATGAACCAAGCTGGCGACACGGAGGTCGCTAGAGGAGCCTACGGTGCCGACCTGCAGCCGTAGCGGCCAAGCAGTCGAGCCCATGCGAATCGCCGGAGTCTCCGCCGCTCCCTAGGGCATGCAGCGCCGGGGAGCGGCGGCCCCATCGGAGCGGGAGGGTTGAGCTGAGTTCCCGTCACCGTGGATCCAACCCGTCTTGCCCGCAGCCTCGGCCGCAGCGGCGATTCGCGCCCCTCGGGAGGTGCGGAGCGCCGCAGGCTTGGACGCCTTGACCCAGCAGCAGATGCGGGGCTTGTCTGGCAAATTCCATCGATGGATCCCCAGCGCGGCGAATGGGGGCCGGTGAGGGGGCCTGCAAAGCCGGCACTACGAGGACGGGATGTTGCAGACCGTGTTCGGCACCGACGGCGAGCGCATCCTCTCGGTCAGCTGGCAGCGGACGGCCAAGCTCGCCGACACCGGAACCGGGGTTTTCCTCGATCACGGCAACTGGCTCCGCGGCAAGCTCTACGGCGTCGCCAGACACCCACGGAGCGACCACGTGCTGGTCGGCGGGGAGGGCCGCGTGCCCTGCCTGGCAACCATGGACCGGCCGCGGTCTCTGAAGATCGCCGCGGACTCGGCGGTCGTGCGCAAGTCCGAAGAGCAGCAGGGCAAGATCTTCGCGCTGGCTTCCAACCCGGACGGCTCCCGCATCGCCGTGGGCGGCGTCGGTGCCGAAGTGCCGATCTACGGCACCGAATCCGGCTTGCGGGTCACCGCCTGCGGGGGCCGCGCTGGCGGCATCTTCGTGGGCGGTGCTCACGGACGGCGGACGGTTCTCCACCGGCGGTTTCGACGGGGCGGTGCGGCTGTATCGCAGCTTTGGCAGGCGCGCCAGGACTCGAACCTGGGACCCTCTGCTTAGAAGGCAGATGCTCTATCCAGCTGAGCTACGCGCCCCGACTCTCTGTGACTTTCATCGTACTCCAAACCCTGCCGTCGCCTGGTCGAATACACCAAACCGGCCCTTGGCGCAGGCCTCGTGGCCGCGATATCTCACCGATCCCTCAGGCGTACGACCAGCCGGTCGGTGATGCGGTCGACCAGCGTAGGCAGCGTTGCGGCCAACACGGCCTCGACCTCCTCTCGGAGAGCCTCCCGCGCTGGACGCTCTTGGGGTTGGCTGAGGGCTGCGTGGATCAAGGAATCCACCACCTGCGATCCGTTCGGTACGGTCTCGGCTTTCGACCCTGCGAACTCCGCCGTCAGCGCAACGAGTTCCTGTGCATCCAAGGGTTTCTGCAAGACGGCATGCACCCCAGCCTGCGTCGCCTCGTCTGGATCGATCGCCTCCAGCGGCCCTGCGAGCAATACAAGGCGGAGATGGTCCAAAGAGCTCTCGGCCTGGACGTACTGCCAAACATCGGCCCGACTGGCACCGGGCAAGTTCGAGTCCAGAAGCAGCAGGTTTGGCTTCGCCTCGACAAGCCGCTCCAGCAGGTCTGGCCCTTCCAGGACGCTGAGCACTTCGTGCCCCTCAGGGCCTAGCACCTCCCGCACCAAGCTCTGGACATGGGGATTGTCGTCCGCGACGAAAATCTTGGCCACGGTCTCTATTCCGGTTCCTCGGAGGTCGGCGGGTTCCGGCGTGCGTCCGGCTCCGTGTCGAGGGCGCTCGGGCCGGTAATCGTTTCTACGGTCACATCGGCCGTCGGCGTAGTGCCGGCAGCGGCGGCTGCCGCAGCCTGGATGCCCGGCGGGGTCGTCGGCATCAACGTGGTCATGGCGGGGGCGCCCGCCTTGGCGGCGAGGCCGAGGTTCGGCTTGCCGCGGAATAGCCCCCAGAACTTGCCCATCTGGCCCAGCTCCTCCCGGTTCTCCACGTTGTACTTATGCACTTCGTAACGCTCGGGGTCCGTGTCCGGAAGGGCTCGCTCCAACTCGCCCAGCCTCTCCTTCGCGTCGTCCACGTACGGGCTCAGCGGGTAGTCGGAAACGATCTTGTGGTAGGCGCCCACCTGCTGCTGCTCGAAGTTGTCGCCCAGCTTGCCGTAGTTCTCGCCGAGCGTCCACAGCGCCAGATCCGCCTTGCTGAATAGCGGATAGTGATCGGTCACCGTCTGCAGACGGTTGACGCCGGCCCGGAAGCTCCCTTTCTTCATATAGAACATGCCGACGCGGTACTCGCCTTCTGCGATGACTTCCTGGGCATTCCGCAGCAGCTGCTCCGTCTCCTCGCGAAACACGCTGTTGGGGTAACGCAGCAGGAGCTGGCGGCACTCCTGGTCGGCCCGCACAGCGTGGATGTTGTTGCGATCCGGCTTCTGCAGCTGGTTGTAGTGGATCTGGCAGATCTTCAGCTGCGACTCCGCAGCCTCCTCCATGTTGGGGAAGAAGGTGATGAAGTCCTTGTACTCGGCCTCCGCTTGGGCTAGGCCAGTGGATGTGCCTTCGCGGTACCAGCTGTCCGCGATGGCCAGCTTGGCCTTGGCGATGTACTCGCTGTCGGGGTAGGTGTTGATCAGCGTCTGCAGCGTGATGCGGGCCAGCTCGTACCGGTGCCGCTCGATGTTCTCCACCGCCTTGTCGAACAGGATCTTGTCCGGCTGCTGCGAGTTGTTCGCGATGGGGTTGTCGTACGGGCTGCGCCCACAGCCTAGGACGGCCAGCAGCAGCACGGCGCAGGCTCCTAGGCAGGCTAGGCGCCGGCTGCGGAAGGAGTTCGGGGAGTGGAGGGCTCGACGACGCATTCGGGCAATCCTCGTCTCGTGGCAACAACTACGCATTCGCTAGGGCCGGGAGGTTCGCCCGAGCCGTCAGGGCCCGGTAGGCCTCGCCCACGTCTCCGGCCCGGAAGATGCTCGACCCTGCTACTAGAATATCGCACCCGGCAGCGGCCAGCAGCGCCGCGTTGTCCGCGTTGACGCCTCCGTCGACCTGGATCCGGAATCCCAGGCCGCGATCCCGGCGCAGCCGATGCAGGCGCTCGGCCTTGCCCCGGCTGTGGGGCAGGAACGCCTGCCCGCCGAATCCGGGATGCACGCTCATCAGCAGCACCAAGTCGAGTTCAGGCAGAATCTCGTCGAGAGTGGCCAGCGGCGTCGCGGGGTTCAGGGCCACGCCGGCAACGGCGCCCAGGTCGCGGATCCGTCCGATCGTCCGTCCGAGATGAGGGCAGGTCTCCTGATGCACCGTCACCATCCGTGCTCCGGCCCGGACAAAGGGCTCCAGGAACGGCTCCGGGTCGGCGACCATAAGGTGACAGTCGAGGATCGCATCCGTCACGTTGTGGAGGGATTCGACGACCGGGATGCCGACCGAGATGTTCGGTACGAAGCGGCCGTCCATGACGTCGACATGGAGCATCCGCGCCCCGTTGCGCGTGCAGGCAGCTACATGCTCCCCCAGCTTCGCGAAGTCGGCGGCGAGGATCGAGGGGGAGATTTCCGCCATAGCGATATTGCGGAGAACGGGAGGGTGCTCGCTGCCCTGAGTGTATCAGGAGATGGCCGGGCCTCAGGCTCTCCGCCTGTGCCCGCCCCACGGCTTTCCCTGGTGGAGCGGGGGCGGAATCGAGAGCTGAGCAGCCGGGGAGGAGGGAACAGACGGAGGGCGGATGTGCGCTCAGGCAGGCAGTGGCTGACGAACAGCCGGTCCTGCGCGAGGTGCCGGTGCGCAGCGTGCTGCCTGCGGAGGAGGTGCGCTGGAAGGCTCTCGTTCGGGCGCACCAGTGCCTGGGCTTCCGCAAGCCTATGCTGGCCGACGATCTGGGGTAAGGGGACCTCTCGAGCTGCGGCGCGGTCGCCATCGATACCCTGCATGTGGGCCGCCTAGCCCGGGACGGAGCGAGGTTAGCCCGCTTCGACGCCGCCGGCCCGGTGTGCTCGCCGTCCAGGTTCAGCGCCTTGACCGGCCGCTATCCGACGCGAGCCCTGCGCAGCGCCGGGCGCTGATTCGCGAGGAATCGACGGACAATCCCCGGGGATGCGCTAGCCTGACGGCGCGAGCCGCAGTGCCGGGCCCACCGCCGTTGCAGCGATCCAGCACTCCACGATGCCGGCCAAGTGTCGCCCGGGGCTGCGAGTCAGCGATTCGGGCCCGGGTCACTCGGTACGGCGCGTTCGGCGCGTCGTCCTGCCCTGCGGATGTGAGGCAGGGACTCGCCGACAAGGCGAGGATTCCCGGCCGCACGTTGGGGCCGCCGTATGGGCAATGCCTGGCCAAGCCCAAGCCGATGGGCATTGCGGGGCACGAACACGTTGTCGCGAGGTGGCCCCAAAAGGCCTAGCTGCCCTGAGCCCGGCCTCCTGAGGCTCGCCGCTGGGTTATGGAGAGCTTGCCGAGTTCTTGCGGCTCCAGGTGTAGGATCGCGGATCGAAGTCGAACGCGCTTTTGCGCAGTGCCCTCGGGGCATCAAAGGGGGGTAGCCAAGCGGCATGCTGGGCGATCACGGCGGCTTGGGCGGGATCTGCGGCTAGATTGGTCCATTCGTGCGGATCGTTGCTGTGGTCGTAGAGCTCTTCGTCGCCGTTCGCGTAGCGGACGTAGCGATAGCGTTCGGACCGTACCGCGTGGTTTCCCCGGCCGAACGTCATCAGTGCGGGGCGATCCCAGGCCCGCGTCGGGTCCTCGAGCAGAGGCCGCAAGCTGACGCCTTCCAGCGCGTTTCGCAGCGGCAGGCCGCATAGGTCGACCAGCGTGGGGTACAGGTCCAGGAGACTGACCGGGCGGTTGGAAACGGACCCGGGCCGGGTCACGCCCGGTGCCGCGATCGCCAGGGGCACATGCGAGGACCGCTCCCAAAGGGTGTCCTTGGCGAAGTGGCGCTTCTCCCCGAAGTGATAACCGTGGTCGGACCAGAACACAATGATGGTGCGGTCTGCGTAGGCGCTCGCGTCCAGAGCGTCCAGCACCCGGCCGACCAAGGCGTCCGCGTGCCGGATGCAGGCTGTGTAGGAGCGGACGACCTCGTCCAGATCGCCGTGCTCCAGGATCAACTCGAGGTCGGCTAGGCGAGACGCGGCCATGGCCCGGCCAGGTGGCGGCACATCTTCCAGGTCGCCCGGATGGGTCTCCGGGACTGGGGCGTCAGCTGGCCCAACGGCGTCGTAGATGGAGCGGGGTGCGTAGAACGGCAGGTGCGGCTGGAAGAGTCCCACCGCCAGGAAGAAAGGCTTGTCATGGCTTCTGCCGAGGAATTCCTCAGCCCATTGCACAGTCGCTCCGTCGCCCAGTTCCAGTTCGGACTGGTCGAGCGGCCCCCAGTCAAAGCTGGAAATATGGTCTGGGCGGCGGTAGGGGACCAGGAAGCCCTCGGTCTTCAGATCGACCACGAGCTCGAAGTATTCGTCCCACGAGCCGGGAGGATTGAAGCCGGGCGTGTGGTGGAAGACCTTGCCGCCGCCTGCGACGAGGTAGCCCTGGTCCTTGAAGTAGCGCGGCAGCATCACGGCGTCCGGAAGGTTCGGCTTCCACCACTCGCCGTTGCCGTAGATTCCGGTCGTCGAGGGCCGAAGGCCGGATAGGATGGCCGTGCGGGACGGGTTGCATTTCGGGGACGGCGCATGGGCGTTGGCGAACCAGGTTCCGCGCTCTCCGAGGCGGTCGATATGGGGAGTTTGCGCTGCTTCGTACCCGAGGGCGCCAACCCAATCGTTCATATCGTCCACGCTGAGAAAGAGCACGTTGGGCCGGTCAGGTGCAGGAGTCTCGCAGGCGGTCAGCAAGAAGACCGCCAGGAAGGGAGGCAGAGCGGCGAATCTCATGGCACCAGAATTCTAGCTGGAGCAGTCTATTCGGGGGCCGTTGTCTCCGTCCAGGGCGGCGGGCGCGGCGCGAGGTAGCCGGGGTACTCCCATCCGGCGGGCCGTTCGTAGCGGCCGTCTTGGAGCGTTCCGGCGACCTCCGCCTTCAGCCGCGCGGTGTTGTCTGGATCGAGGAAGGGGTCCGCGGTGCGAACCTGCCACGCCAACAGGGCTTCCCGGAGGTTGGCGAGGACTGCCTGGTGCTGGGGGCTCTCCGCCAGGTTGCGGAATTCGAAGGGATCCTCCTCCAGGTCGTAGAGCTCGAATTCCGGTGGCTGCCGCATTGTCGCGTACGCTCGGCGGACCTCCGCAGAGGCCCTCGCCAGCGCTGGCTCGAGGCCGTCTTCACCGTAGAAGCGGGCTGCGGTGAAGGCGTAGCCGGGATTCACTTGGCCGGGCATGAGGTTCCGGATCAGCTTGTGGCGGCCGTCGCGCACCGCTCGCTGCGGAAAGTAGTTGTGGTTCGAGTGCGGATGGTACTCCGTGAACAGATGCTCGCGCCAAGCGGGAAGCTCGCCCGCAACGAGGGGTGCCAGGGACCGGCCCGGCAGTCCGCGGATTGGCGCGGCGCCGGCAGCCTCCAGGACTGTGGGCGCCAGGTCGAGAGTCGAGACGAGCTCGTCGCGCACTTGGCCCGGCCGTTGCCGGCTTGGCCAACGGACGATCAACGGGATCCGGACGCCGCCCTCGTAGCAAGTTCTCTTGCCGCGCAGCAGATCCGCCCCGTGATCGCCGAGGTACACGACTAGGGTCCTTGCAGCCTGTCCGCTACTGCGGAGCGCAGCGAGCAGGTCGCCGACGAGCCCATCCAGCCGTGCGATGGAGTTGTAGTAGCCTGCAGTGTTGCGGCGCAGCGCCGGCGAGTCCAGGCCCATGTAGGGCAACGGGCTGACCTCGGCCGGGGTCAGCGGTTTTGCAGGGCGGCCGTCCACCTGGTCCAGGAACGGTCGGTGAGCGTCGGGGTAGTTCACGGACAGGAAGAACGGCCTTTCCGAAGCTCGGAAAAACCGCTCCGCCTCTGCCGCATAGGTGCCGAGATCCTTCCTCTGGAAGTTCGCCTCCGGCATGTGCGCGAAATCGAACGGGAAGGCCGCGGCGGGATTGATATGGAGCTTGCCGATAATGCCTGTCCTGTAGCCGGCTTGGCGCAAGCGGCGGACGAGGTTGGGCGTGTCGTCGCGGAATAGGCCGAAGCGCCAAGTCGCAAGGCCGATCTGGCCGTTCTGGTGCGGATAGAAGCCAGTTAGTAGCGCGGCGCGGGACTGGCTGCAGCCGGCTTGCGGCACGTAGGCCCGCGAGAAGCGCACACCATGCATCGCAAGCGCGTCGAGATGCGGAGTGCGAGCGTGCGGGTCGCCGTACGAGCCCAGCTCGGGTCCGTTGTCCTCCGAGACGATCAGGAGGATGTTGGGGCGAGGCGCCGGAGGCGCAGCGCGCTCAGCTGGGCGCTCGGAGCAGCCGAGCAGCAAGGCGATGGGAGCCGCCGCAGCCAAGCAGGCCGCTAGCGCGGCCGGTGCAACTGCGGTCGGTGCCGAGGAGCCGGGCGTCGGGGGGCCAAGCCGGGATGGGCCGCCTGCGGCTCGACGCAGCAACATCCGCGAAGCCCTTGCCGAGGATCGGGGAGTCGGGGGTGCCATCAATACGGTCCGAAGTCCACGATCCATCTGAGGCGTCCGGGCCTGCTGCCTGGCAGCGCCCGGGCTCGTTCAGGGAACTCGCTTGTGCCGACTTCTCCGCGAGCGCCCGCCACGAGCTCCAAGCGCTTCCAGCGCAGCTTCGGGCTGTTGCCGCAAGTGCGCACGCGGTCTCGGCCCGAGCGCCTGCCGGATGTGCTTTGCTGCATTTGGATGCCGGCCCGCGCGCAGCCTAGCCCACCGGGGCAGATGGGAGGCGTCCCGCGCCGCAAGGTAAAGCATGCACTACAGAGCTGTCTGTTGTCTAGCGGGCGGGGAGAGAGACTAATGCTTGGCGGCGACCTGCTGCCGATGGACGACTCGATGCTGCTGTCGGTCGGACTGCCATTCGCTTGGTGCGGGCGCGATGGCAACCCGATCGACCCAACGCAGCTGTTGCGGCCGGCGCGGCGCATGCCGCGTACCGCATCCGAAGCGGGTTGCGGGCATTTTGACTGGATCTCGCAGTCCCCCGCGGTCAAGGCCGAGATGGTCGCCCAGCTCGATTGCGGGGTGAGACTCCCGCAGCAGCGGCCAGCGCGTCCGCCCCGTAGTCGGCCGCGAAAGCCAGGGGCGGGTCGGTCGGGAGGCTGCTTGCCTGCGCTGCAAGACGGTTGGCGGCTCGGAGCCCTGAGAATGCGGTTGGTCTAGCGGGGGCTCTCACAGGGCGAAGCTGTAGTGAATGAACTCGGTGTTCCGGACCCAGCCCATCCTCTCGTAGACAGCTTGGGCGGTCGCATTCGTAGTCTCCGTCGCCAGTTCGAGGCGGCGCGCACCGATGCGCCGCCCGTAGTCGGTCGCTGCCTCCAGCAGCGCCGACCCCACTCCTCGGCCGCGCGCCTCTGGAGCCACGAACAGGTCGTTGAGCACAAAGATGCGGGCCATCTCCGTAGATGTAAAGCTCGGGTACAACTGAGTGAATCCGATGGCGCTGGCAGAGTCCAGCGCAATGAAGATGACGGACTGGTTGTGCGTGAAGCGTTCCAGGAGGAAGCGCCTGGCGCCGCGCAGGTCAGCTTCCTGGCGGTAGAACCGACGATAGGCGTCGAAGAGCGGAGCGACGAGATCGAGGTCTTCCACCGTCGCTTGACGGATCGTGAACCGGCGTGCCTGCACACCTCATTATCGCCGGGGCTGCTGCGAGCAGACTGCCGGGCCGCGCCGGCGGGTTGCCTTGGGTTCTGGCTGTGGAAGGCGGCTCAGCGATACTAGGGCAGGTTCCATGCCGCCCCGGGTGACTGTCCGCTACGTCAAGTTCCACGAGAAGGCCCTGCTGCCGCGGTTCGCTCACGGACCCGGAGAGGATGCCGGGCTGGATCTCTGCTCCGTCGAGGATGTCGGGCTGCCGCCCCGAGGCTGGAAGGTGGTGCGGACAGGACTCGGCATCCAGCTGCCCCCCGGCTACGAGGGGCAGGTTCGGCCCCGCAGCGGGCTAGCCTGCGCGCATGGCGTGACACTGCTGAACTGCCCGGCCACCATTGACCCTGGCTATCGGGGCGAATTGCGGATCACCTTGATCAACTTCGGCCCGGAAGAATACCGTGTGCGCGCCGGCGACCGCATCGCGCAGCTAATCGTGGGGCGTTACGCCGAAGTGCGCTGGGAAGCCGCCGACGCGCTGCCCGCGAGCAGAAGGGGGGCTGGAGGGTTCGGCTCTACGGGCCGCTGACCTCTGGGCCGCCGCGCCCCCGCTGCGCTACTGCCGGTATAGGAACTCGTTCAGGTTGAAGAGAGTCTGGCAAAGGTCCACTAGGCCTGTCGCTGTGGTGGTGACGAAGCCGAGGGCCTTGGCCCGCTCGGTCCCGGTTGGCTTCCGCGCCAGCGCAATCTCGAAAGCGCGGTAGATCTGGGCCTCCGGGTCAGGGCCGGCCTCGAGGGCTACGCGCTGGGCGAAGTACTTGGCCTGCAGCAGGACCTCGGCGTTGTTCATCAGCAAGAGCGCCTGCGGCGCAACGGTTGACCGCGTGCGGCGGCTGCAGGAAGACACCATGTCGGGCTGGTCGAACGCTTCGAACAGCGGATAGCGGATCGACCGCTTGGAGAACACATACACGCTGCGCCGCCAGCTCGCGGGATCCCCCACGGCCATGCCCGGCCAAGTCCGGTCCGTGCTGGACTGGAACAGGGTGGGATCGATGTATGGCCGGACCGCCGGGCCGCCGGTGGAGCGGTCGAGCGTGCCTGCGACGGCAAGAATCTGGTCGCGAATCGTTTCCGCGTCGTGCCGGTTTCGGCTCTGCCGCCAGAAGTACTGGTTGCCGGGGTCTCGCTGGAGGTTGGCGGGCAGGTCGCGGCTTGCCATCCGGTACGCCTCGGAGGTCAGCATCAGCCGGTGCATGTGCTTGACGGACCAGCCGGATTCGACGAATTCCAGCGCAAGCCAATCCAGCAGCTCGGGGTGCGACGGGAGCCTGCCGGTCTTGCCGAAGTTGCTTGGGGTGCGGACGATGCCATCCCCGAAATGGTGCTGCCAGATGCGGTTGACCATCACGCGCGCCGTCAGCGGGTTGTCGCCGGAGGCGATCCAGTCGGCGAAGTGTTTGCGCCGCCAGCTCGTCTTGGCCGTCGGGGGCGGGGCCGAGAATGTCGGTTCCAGGCGGGCGGCCACCTGCAGCACTCCGGGATTCATCCGGGAGCCTTTAGTGCCGGGGTCGCCGCGGTGCAGGAAGTACGACGGCAGAGGGTCGCGGCTATCCTCGGTGATCGTCCGGGCGGTCGGGTACGGCTCCGGGCGCATGGCTTCAAGCGCCTTGACCTGGGACTGGAGCTCATCAAATTCCGCCCGGCCCTGACCGGACATGCGGGCCAGGATGTCCGGGAGCCCGATTTGCTTGTACAGGGCTGCGACCTGCCTCGCGTTGAGGCGCTGGGCCTTCGTGCGCTTCTCCGCCGGGGTCTCCCAAGCCTGCCGGTAGTAGTCCGGGAGCTCGTCGAGCCGCTCTTGGAACAGCTCGTCGCGGTGGGGCTTCTCCAATTCCGCCAGACGGTTGTTCAGCGGCTTCTTGCTCTCGTTGACCGCCTTGTTGAGTTGCTTGTGGCGCGCTACCTCGTCCGGCGACACCAGCGGGTAGTCGGTCTCGACGGTCGAGAAGAAGACGGCCTGCATTTGGTAGTAGTCTTTTTGGGCGATGGGGTCGAACTTATGGTCGTGGCAGCGGGCGCACTGGGCCGTGACGGCCAGGAACGTCTGGGCCGTGGTGGCAACATTGTCGTCAAGCTCGTCCATGCGCGTCCGCTCGTCCTTGATGTTGTTGTCCAGCACCATGCGCAGGTAGCCGGTGGCGATGTTGGCTTCCGCGGATTCGGGGGCAATCTCGTCGCCCGCGATTTGTTCGCGGATGAATTGGTCATAGGGTTTATCGCCGTTGAACGCGTCGACAACGTAATCGCGGTAGCGCCACATCGTGGGCCAGTCGAAGTCCCGCTCGAAGCCCCCCGAATCGGCGTAGTGGACGAGGTCGAGCCAGTGCCGGCCCCACCGCTCGCCGTAGTGGGGCGATTCCAAAAGGCGGTCCACCAAGTCCGCCCAAGCGTCCGGCGACTCGTCCTCCAGGAAATCGCGTGTTTCCTCCGGTGAGGGCGGCAGACCGGTCAGGTCCAGGTACACGCGCCGGACGAGGGTCCGCTTGTCGGAGGATCCGCTGCGCTCGAGGCCCTGCTCGCGCAGCTTGGCGTCTAGGAACGCGTCCACGGGGTGGCCGCGGCCGTCCCCGGGCACGGCCGTGCGCCGGGGGGCGACGAAGGCCCACCAGGAACGCTCCTCGGCGGTGATCGGCCGCTCCTCGAGTCTTCGGAGGGCCGCGAGCCGCTCCGCCTCCTCGTCAGTGACCGTCGCTGCGGGCATGGGGGCGCCGGCCAGGATCCACTTCCTGAGGACCTCGATCTGCTCGTCGGCTAGCTTGCCACCGGGAGGCATGAAGGGCTTGACGCTGTGCGTGACGAGGCGCCAGAGCCAGCTGCCGGAGAGGCTGGCTCCCCTTACGGCGGCACCCCGTTCCCCGCCGGCGAGGATCTTCTCGCGGGTGCGGAGGTCCAAGCCGGACTGCTGCACGGCTGCGCCGTGGCACATCTGGCAATTCTCTGCAAGGATGGCGTCGGCTTGCTCCGCTAGGTCGGAGGCCGCCGCGAGGAGCGGTAGCGCGATCAGCGCCGCGAGAGATCTAAGGGCCATGTTCCGACTCCTATTGTGCGTGCTGCGGCTGCCCCTGGCAACAGCCGCGGCCACGCCTGCGGTCCCTGGAATCTATACTGGGTGCCGGGGGTGGAGCGCCATGCGGCGCTGCTACTTCGACTACAACGCAACGACTCCGGTCGATCCCCATGTGGTGGACGCGATGTTGCCGTATCTTCAGGAGCGGTGCGGCAACGCGTCCAGCCTGCACAGCTTCGGGCAGGAAGCCAGCTTGGGCGTCGAGGCGGCCCGGGAGCAGGTGGCGGCCCTGCTGGGCTGCCACAGCCGCGACATCGTATTCACGAGCGGCGGCACGGAGTCCGACAACCTGGCGGTCTTCGGGACGGTGCGCGGTGCGGGGGAGCGCCCATGCCACGTGATCACTAGCCGGATCGAGCATCCCGCGGTGCTGAACGCCTGCCAGCAGTTGGAGCGCGAGGGCGTCGACGTGACCTACCTGCCCGTCGGTGCGGAGGGGGTTGTTGCGCCTGAGGATGTGCGGGCCGCTCTGCGGCCCGAGACGGCCCTGATCACCGTGATGCACGCCAACAACGAGCTGGGCACTTTGCAGCCCGTGCGGGAGATCGGCGCTGTGGCCCGGGAAGCCGGCCTGCTGTTCCATGTGGACGGCGTGCAGGCGTGGGGCAAGGTTCCTGTCGATGTCGGGGGTCTGGGCGTGGATTTTTACAGCGTTAGCGCGCACAAGATCTACGGGCCAAAGGGCGTCGGTGCGCTGTACATCCGGCGAGGCGTGCAGATCGAGAAGGTGCAGTACGGGGGTAGGCACGAGCGGGGCCGGCGTCCCGGCACCGAGAACGTGCCCGGCATCGTGGGGCTAGGGGCGGCCGCGGAGCTGGCCGGACGCCGCCTGCAGGCCGACTCCGGCCAGGTCGCGAGACTGAGGGCGCATCTGGAGCGCGGCATTCTGGACGGGATCCCCAAGACTTGCGTGCATGGCTCCGGCGCTCCGCGATTGCCTAACACGTCCAGCGTGCGCTTCGAGCACGTGGAGTCCGAGCCCTTGCTGATCGCGCTGGACTTGGAAGGGTTCGCGGTGTCCAGCGGCTCCGCCTGCTCCAGCGGAGCTGTGGAGCCGTCGCATGTGCTTTCGGCCATCGGGCTGACCCGGGAACAGGCCAAGTCGACCATCCGGTTCTCGCTGGGCCGCCAGACTACCGTGAGCGAGGTGGAGGCCCTGGTCAAGACCCTGCCCGGTCTTGTGGGCCGCCTGCGGGCGCTTTCGCCGGCTTGGGCCGCGTAGCGCGGATCGCTGGGATGCGCTAGGCTGAGGCTTGCCGTTTCCCAGCTGCGGCGGCTAGGCTATGCATGTTCTCGGTTGGTTCCCCATTTCGGTCTTGGCCTCAGCCGCTGCGACGGTGGAAGTTCCGGTCCGCCAGCTCAAGGACTTGGCGTTCGCGCAGCGCCCCGCGCAGGCGCGGGCTCTGTTCGAGGCCGCTGTTGCCGGACAGGAGGAGCTTGGACCCGAGTGGTTGGCTGCGATGTCGTGGGTCGGTCGGGCTGGCGCGATCGGGGGCGACTGGGGCTTGGCAGAGGAATACGCCGAGCGCACCCTGGAGGGATGCGAGCGGCTGCTCGCGAGTCGCGCTCTGGGCGAGGATCCAGGCGCACCTCTGCCCACTGCGCTCGGAGCGGCTATTGAGACGTTGGCCAAGGTCTACGTCGCGGCGGGAGACCGTGCGCGAGCTGTCGCATTCCTCCGGGAGCAGCTCGACAAGCGTGCCGGCTCGGCGGTCGAGACCCGCCTGAACAAGAACCTGTTGCTGCTGGATCTGGCAGGCAAGCCCATGCCCCAGCTCGACACCCGGGAGTTTTTGGGGGCCACGCGGTTTGAGCACGGGCACTTGGACGGCAAGGTCGCGCTGTTCTTCTTTTGGGCGCACTGGTGTTCGGATTGCCGGGCGCAGAAGCCGATCCTCGATCGCCTTGAGCGCCGGTACGCCAAGGAGGGCCTCCGCGTCGTCGCGCCAACGCGTCTGTACGGCTACGTGGCCCGAGGCCACGACGCAGAGCCGGGCGTGGAGTTGGCCTATTTGCGGGACAGGTTCCTCCCGGACAGCCCATTGCTCCAGCGCGTGCCCGTGCCTCTGAGCGGCGGGAACTTCGTTGACTTTGGCGTCAGCACCACGCCGACGCTGGTGCTGGTTGACCGTCGGGGCGTCGTGCGGCTGTATCACCCAGGAGCGCTGGGCGAGGCCGAGCTGGCCAGCCGCATCAAGGCGCTCCTGTAGGGGGAGAGGCCTGTTTAGGGCTCGACCTGGTGCAGCAACGGCTCGCCTCGCAACCCTCGAAGCAGGTTCTCGACCGAGATCTTCGCCATCTTGCGCCGGGTTTCCACTGTGGCGCTGCCGAGATGCGGCAGGATCGTGACGTTGCTCAGGTTGAGCAGCGGGTGATCGCGGGGCAGCGGCTCGGGGTCCGTGACGTCGAGGCCCGCGCCGCCAATCACCCCGTCCCGTAGGGCTTCGTACAGCGCTCCCGTGTCGACGACGGGGCCGCGGGCGATGTTCACCAGCGTAGCGGTGGGCTTCATCTGGCGCAGCGCTGCGGCGTCGATCAGGTGATGGGTCTCCCCGGTGAGCGGGCAGCACAGCACCACGAAGTCCGATTGCCGGAGCAGTTCGGGCAAGGACGCGGGGCGGACCCCGAGTTGCGCCTCGTCCGTGGGGCGCCGCCTGCGGTTGCGGTACAGCACGCGCATGTCGAATCCCCGTGCCCGCCGCGCGACCTGGCGCCCGATGTTGCCGAGTCCGATGATTCCCAGAGTGCTCGAATGCACTTCACGCCCCAGCATGTAGCCGGGGTCGTAGCGCAAGAATTCCGGGGAGCGGGCGTGGCGATCTCCTTCCACCACCCGGCGGGCGGCCGCCAGGATCAAGGCGAAGCCCGTGTCCGCGGTCGCGCCGTCGAGGATGTTCGGCGTGTTGCCGACCGGAATGCCGCGGGCCGCTGCGTCGGCGATGTTGATGTGGTCGACCCCGACGCCGTAGTTGCTGATGACCCGCACGCCGGGCAGCCTGTCGAGCAGGGGGCCGTCAAGGTGGGGATGGCCATAGGTGTAGATGCCGTCCAGGGGTTCGGAGCGGCCCCCGCGGGCCAGCGCCCACGGCAGGAAGTCGACTTGGCCTTGGGAGAAGCCCAGTACGGTGGGATCGAGCGGGCCGTCGGCAAGAACGCGGAAGATGGGCACGGGAAGGCGCTATTTTAGCCGTAGGCTGCGGGCCCGGCCCTCGCGGGCGAGCTGAGCCCGACGCTGGGCGGCGTCAGGCTGTGGACCAGTGGGCGACTCCGTCAACCTCGGTCTTGGAGACGCGGGCCTGGAGCGCTAGGTGCTCCAGGTGCGCCAGGGACTCCGCCATGGCGAAGCGGCGGTCCGTTAGGCTGCGCTCCTGCCCCCAGATCAGCCCCGCGATCGCGTAGCCATGCCTCGGCTCGCCCCGCACGGCCTCGAGAATCGATTCGCATCGGCGCTGGTGGTGCAGGCGGGTGTTGGCGATCCAGTCCCGGTGGCCCTCAAAGGGGCGGCCGTGCGACGGTGCGATGAGCCGGGCGTCAAGGCGCTCCAGCGCTTGGAGCGACTGCAGGTAGTCTCCCAGCGGGTCTCCCTGGTAGAACCAATGCACCCCGATGTTGGGAGTGACGCGGGGCAGGATGGCGTCGGTGGAGAACAGCACCCGCTGCTCCGGGCAGTAGAAGCACAGCAGACCTGGGGAGTGGCCTGGCGCGAAGACGGCTTGCAGGGTGCCGCCGACGAAATCGATGCACTCGTCCGAGGCTAGCGTACCGTCCACCACGAGGCGTTCGAAGGTCTGCGATACCGCTGCCGCAGAGCGGCGCAGCGATTCGATGTCGGAGGCGGGTGCTCCGTTCGCGCCGAGGTGGCGCGCGGTCTCGGCGAAGAACCGACGCTCCGGGCCTAGGGGGCGGACATACTCCGCTTCGACGGCATGCAGGCGAACCGGGGCTCCGGTGCGCCTGCGGATTTCCGCTGCCGCCCCGATGTGATCCGGATGCATGTGGCTGATCAGGACTTCGGAGATTGCATTCCAGCGCAGTCCCAAGCTGTGCAGGGCCGCTTCCAGCGAGAGGAGCGACTGCTCCGTGCGGAGGCCTGCGTCCAGCAGCACGTGGCCGTCCCGCGTGCGGAAGAGAAAAACGTTGACGCTAGTCAACTCCCAGGGGAGCGGGAGGCGGATCTGCCACGCGCCGTTGGCGATCGGCCAAACCTTCGGGGCTGGCAGTTCTGAAGACAAGGGCTGGGGGAGAAACGGTCGCTGGCAGCTAGTCTTAGTGTACGGCCGGGTCGTGGGGGTACGAATCCGGAGCTGTCCGCGGGGTCCGGCAGGGGGAGGCAGCGGGCGCTGGGGGATCGCAGAGGTTATGGGTCTCGGAGCACGAATGGGATGCTGGGCCTGTTTCGGCGTCGCCCCTGCCTGCAGCCGCCTGCGCTGGCCGGAGTCTCCCCGGTCCTGCTCGCACCGCCTGGGATGACGAGCCTTGAGCTCGTGGGGGCGGGAGCTCCGCCAGCTCAGGTCCGCAGGGACCGCCGCGGCGGGCCGACTAGGCTGCGACACGGTTCCGGCGACCGAGGCGACCACGGTCTTACCCAACGGGGCCCGGAGCAGGAAGGATCTCCGGCACAAACCCGCGATGGGGGGCCAAAAACACTCGCGCCAGCACTGAGGGGTGGTACCTTCTTGAGAGGAGGCACACACGATGGCCATCACCAGACGCAATCTGCTCACTGGGGCGGCGGCGGCCTCGGCATTCCTGCCGGGTCTGCGAGCCGATTCCCAAGTCAAGCACTATGTCCGCTTCCGGCGCAGCCGGCAGATCGGGTACGGCGAGCTCGAGGGGGACTCGATCTATCCGCTCGACGGTACGGTGCTTGGCGAACGCAAGCGCGCCGGGGACAAGATCGCGCTCGCGGACGTGAAGCTGCTGTTCCCTGTTCGCTCCCCGAAGGTCTTCGCGGTAGGCTTGAACTACAAGAGCCACCTCGGCTCGCGGCCAGCCCCCCAGAATCCGGAGATCTTCTACAAGCCGACGACTGCGCTCCAGAACCCCGGCGATCCGATCCGCATCCCTCCGGGCTCCAAGGACCTGCATTACGAAGCCGAGTTTGTGGTCGTGGTCGGGAAGCGGACGAAGGGCATCACCGAGGCCCAGGCCCCGGAGCACATCCTCGGTTACACGTGTGGCAACGACGTGTCGGAGCGCAATTGGCAAAACGGCAGCATCGACAACCAGCCGGACCTGCAATGGTGGCGCGGCAAAGGCTGCGACACCTTCGGGCCGATGGGGCCGTCAATCGCCGTTGGGCTGGACTACATGCAATCCGAAATCACCCTGCGGCTGAACGGAGAGGTCAAGCAGCAACAGAAAATCAGTGACCTCCTGTTCAAGCCCGAGAAGGTGGTCAGCTTCATCAGCCAGTACGTGACCCTCCAGCCCGGGGACGCCATCTTCACTGGAACGCCCGGTTCGACGAGCGCCATGAAGCACCGGGACGTTTGCGAGGTGGAAGTCACGGGCATTGGCATCCTCAGAAATCCCGTGCGCCGGAGCTAACCCGGCCCGGTCCCGCCAAAGTCGGTGCGCGACTCTGGCTTTCGCTCGCCCGGGAGTTGGGGTAAGATCGGCCTTCCCGGTGGCCGGGCCAGAGTGCGGTGTGAGACCTTGGCTGCGCCAAACGGCTACCGTCTCGATGGCGTTCGCGGGAGATGCGGTGCCAGCCGAAAGCCTGCGCAGGAGGTGGTCGCTGACGTGCCGGACCCGAGGGAGAGAATAGCCGACCGGGTCCGGCGCAGGATCGACTCCTGGCCCCAGGCAGCCGCTACCCTCGAGAGAGCTCGGAATCTGCCCTAGGCCGCAGCACGTTGGACCTGCCGGAGAACCACTGACCCATGCCGACAGTTCTCGTGACCGGGGCGAGCGGATTCCTCGGCAAGCATTTGGTCCGCCTACTCGTCGAATCCGGCCCTCACGTGCAGGTCCGGGCTTTTAGCCGGTCTCTGTTCCCCGATGGGTTCGGCGAGCGCGTCGAAAGCGTCCGCGGGGACATCGCGAACCCTGGCGAGGTTGCCGCGGCGGTGGCCGGCGCAGAAGAGGTGTACCACTTGGCCGGGGTCGTCGAGCGCTCCCCCAGCGACAGCTGGGCGAATTTCCGGACCCATGTCGAGGGGACGCGCAACCTTTGCGAAGCGATGCGCACCCACGGCACGCGCCGCTGCGTCCTAGTGTCGTCTTCCGGGACGGTGGCCGTTAGCCGCGATCCCCTCGTGCATACGGAGGAATCCGGGTTCAAGCAGGAGTTGGTCCATGCCTGGCCCTACTACCTCAGCAAGATCTATCAGGAGAAGCAGGCGCTCTGGTACTGCCGACATCGCGGCCTACCGATCGTCGTGGTCAATCCAAGCCTGCTGCTCGGCCCCGGGGACGACCGCTATTCCTCGACCAACGATGTGCGCCTGTTTCTCAAGGGCCAGATCAAGACCGTGCCCCGCGGCGGCCTCAACCTGGTTGACGTGCGCGACGCCGCCGCCGGTCTCCTGGGTGCGATGCGGCACGGCACAGTGGGCGAGCGATATCTGCTGGGCGGCGAAAACCTGACCTTTCGCGAATGGATCGTAAAGACTGCTGCGTTAGCTGACAGACCGCCTCCCAAGGTCCAGCTGCCGGAGGGGCTAGCGCGGCTCGGAGCCTCTGCCCTGCGACGCTTGTACCCCCTGGTAGGCAAGCGCTTCGAGCTCGATGACGCCACGGTGCGCATGTCGTGTCTGTTCTGGTACTGTGATGCGAGCAAGGCACGGCGGGCTTGGGGGTTCACTACCCGGCCCGCCGAAGAGACGCTCCGGGACACCATCGCTTACCTGCGAAGGTCCGGCGCAGCATAAGGAGACGCAACACAGCGCAATGGCGGGATTGAAGCAGGAAGTCACATTCCAGGTGCAGCAGGATCTGCTCAACATGCTGGACAAAGCGGCTAGCACATACGGCCTCGCTAGCCGGGACAAGGCTTTGCGGTGCATCTTGGACTATGTCGCGGATGCCGGGGACTGGGAGGAGATCTTCAGCACGGTCCGCTGTCTGCGTTGTGGCCGGCGGCCCGGCTGGACCGGAGCCGACACCTCCCCATCGTGAGCGTGGCCCAGTTCCGCAACCCCTGCGTAGTCCTGAACCCGCAAGCGGGCAGCGGCAAAGCCGGGAGGAGTTGGGGAGTGCTGCATCCGCTGCTCCGCGGTTCCCTCGGGGGCCTCGAGGTGCTGTTCACGGCTGCCTCGGGGCACGCGACGGAGCTAACCCACCAAGCGCTTGCGGATGGTGCGGACCTCGTCATCGCGGTAGGCGGGGATGGGACCCTGAACGAGGTCGTCAACGGGTACTTCCGGGACGGCGTCCCGGTGTCCGACGCTGCGCTAGCCTTGGTTCCGGTCGGGACAGGCGGGGACTTTCGGCGCTCGGCCGGAATCCCGAGCTCGCTGGCAGAAGCCGTGCGGGCGATCAAGGACTCCTCGAGGCGACGCATTGATGTCGGCCGGGTGCGTCTGACGAATCGCGAGGGGCGGGTTGTGGACCGGTACTTTCTCAATCAAGCGAGCTTCGGCCTCGGAGGCGAGGTGTCGATCGCGGCCAAGAACAATTTCCTCACAGCCTACAGCGGCAAGGGGGCCTTCCTCTGGGCGACCGCATCGGCCTTTCTGCGCTTTCGCGCCAAGACGGTGCAGCTGGAACTGGACGGCGGACCCTTGCCCGAACCGGTAGCGGTCATGCAGGTCTCGCTCGGTAACGGAGCTTACCACGGCGGCGGCATGCTCCCCTGTCCGCTGGCGAAGCTCAGTTCGGGCTGCCTGGAGGTGACCGTGATCGAGGAAACGAGCTTTTGGAAGTTCCTGCGGGCACTGCCGCTGCTGTACTCGGGAAGGGTCTACACGGTGCCGGAGTGCAGCCATTACCGGGCGCAGCGGATCGTCGCCCGTTCCGATGAAGCCGTCTGGGCCGAAGTCGACGGAGAGGCCATCGGGGGCTTGCCCCTGGATGCTAGGGTGCTACCCTCGGCCATTCCGTTCGTAGGTGCCGCTAGCCACACTTAGACAGCCGCCGACAGGATCTGGGGTGCTGGCTACGGTGCCGCAACCGCGGCCCATTTAGTCCCAGGGCCATTCCGTTGTCGAGCGGAGGCGGAACCGAGAGCTTGGCGGTCGGCGGGGAGTGGAGGGGCGGGGGCGGAGGTGCATTAGGGCGGTCAGCGGCTGACGCGCAAGTCGTCCTGCGCGCAGCGCCGCTGCTGCCGGCCGAGACGTTCGCGGATCCGGAGCGTTTCGCCGGCACGCGCTGCCGGACGGAGAACTGGCTGGAGCTGGGCCGCGCCCCGGGCCGCAGGCGGGTGGGCGGTGAGCCGCGGGGCTAGGTTGCCCCTGGGCGGTCCCAGCTCGTGTGAATGGTGGCCATGTTAGAATCGGCCGCGCGGACCGTGACCGAAACGCCTTCCAGCTTATCGCTGATCCGCGAAGTCCAGGCGCTGGATCAACGGATCGCGGCACTGACAGAGGAAATCGATAGCCTGCCTCAGCACGTAGCCGCAATCGAATCCGCGCTGGCCACCCACAAGCAGCAGCTGGTCCGCCTGCGGGCCAAGCTCGACGAGAACGCAAAGGAGCATCGTCTGCTAGACAAGCAGGTGGGCGACCAGAAGCAGAAAATCTCGCACCTGCAGGAGCAGATGAACACCGCGAAGACGAATGTGCAGTTCCATGCGTTTCAGAACGAGATCCGGTTCTGCAAGGACAAGATCGATGAGATCGAAGAGCGCATTCTCGACAAGATGGAGCAGGCCGACGCGCTGAACGAGCGGATTGCAACGGCCCGGGCGGACCTGGAGGTCGAGAGCGCAAGCGTCGCACGGCAGGTCGAGGAAGCCCAGCAGCGGATTGCGGCTCACGAGCGGGAACGCACAGAGACGCAAGCTGCCCGCCGCACGCTATGCGAACAAGTTGATCCCCGCACACTCAGGCTCTACGAACGTGTGCGGCGGGCCAAGGGCACGGCTGTGGCGGCTGTGGACGGGGAAAGATGCGGGGCCTGCCATGTTCGCCTGCGACCGCAGTTTCTGCAAAACCTGCGCCTCCTGACGGACGATATCCTCACTTGCGAACGCTGCGGCCTGATCCTCTACGTGCCGCTGGACCAGGACCGCGCCGAGGAGCCGTCCGCCCCACCGGCGGCGCCGGAGACCGCATGACTTCGGAGCGCGTAGCGCTGCCGATGCTCACGGAAGGCGAGGCGCTTTTCTTCGAGTCGGTCCTGGAGTTCGCACGACGGGAGATCGCGCCGCACGTTCGGCAGATGGATGAGGCGGGTGAGCTTGAGCCAGCCATCCTGCACCAGCTCTTCGAGTTCGGCCTGATGGGCATCGAAGTCCCGGAGGATTTGGGCGGGCAGGGTGGGTCGTTCTTCGACGCTGTGCTCGCGGTGCAGGCTCTGTCTCGGGTCGACCCTTCGGTAGCGGTGGTTGTCGATGTCCAGAACACGTTGGTTCTCAACGCGTTGCTGCGCTGGGCCGACGAATCGCAGCGGAGCCGCATCTTGCCCCGCCTGAGCCGGAACACGGTCTGCAGCTACGCTCTCTCGGAGGCTGGGTCCGGCAGCGACGCCTTCGCCCTGCAGACGAGGGCCGACCGGACCTCGTCCGGCTTCGTCCTGAATGGGCGCAAGCTCTGGATCACCAACGCCCGGGAAGCCGGCCTGTTTCTGGTGTTCGCCAACGCCGCACCCCGGTCCGGCCACCGCGGGATCACCGCGTTCCTCGTCGAGAGGGGCTTCGACGGGTTCGCGGTGGGCAAGAAAGAAGACAAGCTCGGGATCCGGGCCTCCTCGACCTGCGAGCTGACGTTTGACGATTGCCCCGTGCCGGCGGAGAATGTGCTCGGCGCGGTCGGGGAAGGCTACAGGATCGCCATCGAGACCCTCAACGAAGGGCGCATCGCGATCGGGGCGCAGATGGTCGGGCTGGCCGAGGGCGCCCTCGGCCACGCCCTGCGGTACATCGGGGAGCGCAAGCAGTTCGGAAAGAGGCTGGCCGACTTCCAGGCTGTCCAGTTTCAGGTGGCGGAGCTCGCCACGCAGGTCGAGGCCGCCAGGCTCCTCGTGTGGAACGCAGCCCGGCTGAAGGACTGCGGCGGGTCATTCCTCAAGCAGGCCGCGATGGCCAAGTACTTTGCGTCGGAGATGGCCGTGCAGGTGGCGGCGCGGTGCGTCGACCTCTTCGGCGGTGTCGGCTTCACCGCCGACTACCCGGTGGCGAAGCTGTACCGCGATGCGAAGATCGGGACGATCTACGAAGGCACCTCGAACATGCAGCTGCAGACGATTGCGAAGCAGCTGCTGCGTTCCCAGTGAGGCGGAGCCTAGAACCTAGAGTCGGCTCGCCAACGCGGGGACTCCTGAAGCCAAGGGCCTATGGTAGGATTCCATTGATGCGGCTGTGGCCAGGGGTTCTGCTCTGTGCCTCCGCAGCTTTCGGCCCCCCTGCCGTCGCCGCCCCGGGCTTGGTGGGCACAGACGGGACTACCCGGATTGTCCGCGCTGTCCCGCACATGTTTCTGGCGGAGGGGGAGGCCTTTGGCCCCCACCTAGCAGCCGGGGCGATGGTTTCCTGGGCGGGCGACCTGTCGATCCTGCGAGCGGGCAGTTACCGCTTCTTCGTAACTGGCGGCTTGTTGCGACTGGATGGAAACCCAGTGGGCTCTGAGCCGCTCCACCTTGCAGCAGGCCAGCACCGCTTCGCATTGTCGGCGGTGCAATCATCCGGTCCAGCGCGCCTCCTAGTCGAGTGGTCCGGACCGGGATTCGCCCGCGAGCCTGTCCCGGGCCGGCTGCTTTCGCACACCGCCACCGAGGCATCCGGGCCGGACGGGCGGATGCTCTTCGAAGATCTGGGCTGCGCCAATTGCCACCGCTCCGGCTCGCGGTCCATCCAGGGGCGGCCGGGGCCGCCTCTTACCGGACTTGCGAGCCGGGCCAGGGAAGCGTGGATCGGCAATTGGCTCGATGCGCCGGAGCGCTTTCGCGCCTGGGCCACGATGCCTCAATTGCTCGACTCAGCAGGCAGGGCGGATGTGGCGGCCTTCCTGGCCGTGCAGAGGACTGGCGTGCCCGCCTTCCTGGCCTTGCAGAGGATCGTCGCGCCCGCCTTCCGGGCCTTGCAGAGGATCGCCGAACCGCGCTACTCGAACCGCCATGCGGAACACGGAATGAGCATCTTTCAATCCATCGGTTGCGCAGCCTGCCACGCGGCCGACCTGCCGCTGTCCGGGCTAGGTTCCAAGGCGACCGTGGGCCAGCTCCAGCGCTACCTGCTCGACCCGTTGCACTTCTCTCCCGCCGGAAGGATGCCTGCGTTGCATCTCAGCGAAGAGGAGGCGCTTTCGTTGGCTGCGTTTCTTGGCGGAGACCGCGACGAGGACTTTGAGCGGCCCCCGCGGGCCGGCGACCCCTTCCGGGGGCGCGATCTGGTCCGCACATCCGGCTGCTTGGCTTGCCACAGCCTCGCTGGCTTGGATTCGGCCCATGGGGCCCCGCCCCTGGCGGGGCTCAACGCTGCCCACGGGTGCTTGGCCGAGGATGTCCCCGCGGGGGTCCCGCGTTACCGGCTGAGCACCGCGCAGAGAACCGCATTGCGGCGCTTTGTGGCCGACTATCGGTCCACGCCCGACAACTCGGCGGCACCCGTCTTCGATTTGGAGAGGCGCTTGGCGCAGCTCCGCTGCAACGCCTGCCACGAGTTGCAGGGAGCGCCCCCCTCGGGTGCGCTCGCGGAACGTGCCCCCCCTCTGGCGGGTGTAGGGCGCAAGCTGCGGGCCGCCTGGACCGAACGGGTCATCGGCACATCGACTCGCGTGCTGAACTGGCAGGAACTGCGCATGCCGAGCTATGGCCCCACCCAGGCTCGCTGGCTGGCCTCCGCCCTGGCCAAGGCCAGCGGCATCGATCCCGAAGCCGACGAGACGACGCTGGCGCAAGGTGATCCGCACACGGGATTGGCGCTGCTCGGCATGGACGGTGCCCAGGGAGGGCTGGGATGCATCGGCTGCCACGGTTGGGGCGGGTTCCCCTCCCTCGGGGAGAACGGACCGAATCTGCGCTCTGTCGGCGAGCGGCTGCGCGCGGATTGGTTCCAGCGCTGGATGCGGGGCCCAGCCCGGATCGTGCCGGGAACTTCGATGCCGAACTACTTCGGCGGGGAGCCCTCTGGAGCCTCGCGGCAGCGGCTCGCCGATCTCTGGGCGGCGTTTCGGGCCGCCGAGGGCCTGCCTCCTCCGGCGGGCTTCGTCGCGGCGCGCGCTGAGATCGGCTCCGAGGAGATGCCGGTGGCCACCGACCGAGCCGTAGTGGTCCGCTGGGACATGCCCGAGGCCACGCCGGCCGCAATCGCGGTCGGCCTGCCCGGCGGCGTGTCGTACTGCTTCGATGCAGGTGCGGTACGGCTCCGCTACGCTTGGCTCGGCGGATTCGTCGACCTGTCGCCGGTCCTGCACCACAAGAAGAACAAGGAGACCAACCGCACCGAAACCGCCCGGATCGTGGGTGACGTTTTCTTTCGGGAGGGGCCGTACCCGTTTCGGGTCGGCCACCGGGAGCAGATCCCCCAGCGTCGCTTCCGAGGGTACCGGCTGCTCGATTCGGTCCCCGAGTTCCATTACGAGGTTGACGGCGTCGAAATCCGCGAGTTGATCCAGCCCATCGCGGGAGGCATCGTTCGGCGGTTTCGCATCGCCCGGGTTTCCGAGCCGATGTGGTTCGTAGCGCCCTCGCACCCCGGAGTGCGGATGCGGTCCACGCTGCCCAGTTCCGCCATACCTCTCGGTACGGATGTTGCCTTCGAGGTCAGCCTTGTCGCTCGCCGCTAGTCGCGCCAGGCCCCGGGCATGTGGGATGCTGGCCGCAGCTTGGCTGGCTGTCGCCGTCGTGGCCGCCGGGCAAGTGCCGAGCAGCGCCTACAGGGTGGAGACCGTGCCCGGGCCGCGTGGCATTGAGCCGGAGATCGCCGCTCTCGCGTTCGGGCACGACGGCCGCCTCTACGCGGCGTTCCGGCGCGGTTACATCAACGCGTTCGACCCCCGTTCCGAACGCTGGACCCGCTTTGCGGAGGGTCTGCATACACCGCTCGGAATTTTGCGGGGCGAGAGGCCCGGCGAGTTCCTGGTGGCCCAGGTTCCGGAACTGACCCGCGTCGCGGACACGAACGGGGACGGGCGGGCGGATATGTTCGAGACGGTCTCGGACCGTTGGGGACTGTCCGGCAACTACCACGAGTTCATCGCCGGACCGGTCCGCGACGCCGACGGCAACTACTACGTGTCGCTCGGCTTGGCGTCCGGCAACGCCGATCCGCGCCTCCCCGTGCGGGGGGAGCTGATCCGCCGGCCCCGGCAGGCGCTCGAGCCCGTGCCGGGCAGGGTCAACAAGATCCGTCACTATTCGCCCATCCAGTATCGCGGCTGCACCCTCCAGATTCGGCCCAACGGCGGGGTCCGTCCCTTCGCCTGCGGCTTCCGCCAACCCAACGGCCTCGTCCTGAGCCCGGACGGGGAGCTCTTCGCCACCGACAACCAGGGCGACTGGGTCGGCACCTCTCCGCTGCACCACGTGACCGAGAGGGCGTTCCATGGCCATCCGGCGTCGCTCCACTGGCACCCGGACTTCGCGGGCGCGAACCCCGTGGCAGCGGATGTGGCCGAACTCCAAAGGGTTCGCAAGAAGCCTGCCATCCTGTTTCCGCAGGGCGACATGGGGGGCTCCACCGCGGGAGCGGCATTCGACCTCACCGGAGGAGCCTTCGGGCCGTATGCCGGGCAGCTGTTCGTGGCCGAATGGACCTATCCACGCATCCTGCGAGTCGATCTCCAAAAGGTGCAGGGCGAACTGCAGGG
>CBDBZZ010000036.1:0-144479 GCA_965213745.1 Bryobacterales bacterium
AAGCCCGTGTGAATCTGGAGACGCTGGAGCCAGACAGCGGCACAACGCCGTCCATTGGAACCCTGAACACCTTCGAGATGCCTTGTGGCAGGGGGGTCCGGGTTGACACGTTCGCCTATGCGGGCTATGAATCCAGCTCCCGGTTCGACTCGCTGCTCGCGAAGGTCGTGGGGCATTCGGAGGCCCCAGATTTCACCCGCGCCTTGAAGCGAGCCTCCCTTGCGTTACGGCGACTTCCGGATCGCCGGAGTGGAGACGAACATCGGACTGCTGCTGGCCTTGCTAGCCCACCCGGATGTCCGCGCATGGAAGGTTCACACCCGTTTCATAGACGAGCGCATTGGGGAGCTAGCCGCTCAGGCTCGGCTCTCGGTGAGTTCTGCAACCGCGACGGAGAGTTTACCGGCCCAAGCCCAAGCGGGAGCTAAGGTCGATCCGTCGGACCCCTTGGCAGTGCTGGCCTATGGCAAGAGCGGAACCGCCCCGCGTCGCCAGGGACTTTGCGCAGCGGTCTCCCTGGACGGGACGGTGGCTCTAACCTCCCGCATGCAGGGAACGATTGTGAGCGTCGAAGTCGGCGTCGGCGACGAAGTGCGAACCAACGACTTAGTCCTGGTCATGGAATCCATGAAGATGGAGCACGAGATCCGTGCGACCGTCGCAGGAGTGGTCCGGGGCCTGACGGTCAGCGCAGGCGACACCGTCTACGAGGGACACTCCCTAGCCTTCGTCGAAGCACAGGAGTCGGCCAGGATCTCGACCGAACGCACGGCAGAACTGGACCTCGACTTCATCCGTCCAGACTTGGCCGAGGTCCTCGCTCGGCAACAGGCAACCTTGGACTCGGCGCGGCAGGATGCCGTGGCGAAGCGACGCAAGACCAATCAGCGCACAGCCCGTGAGAACGTGGCTGACCTCTGCGACCCCGGCAGCTTCGTCGAGTACGGCCAACTCGCGCTGACCCCGGGCACAGGCCTGCCCCGCGAGGCGGTTGTTCGCAGGTTTCCGACCGACGGGATGATCACGGGGGTCGGCAACATCAACGGAGCCGACTTCCCCGGCGAAGCGTCGCGCTGCGTGGTGCTGGCCTACGACTACACCGTGCTAGCAGGAACCCAAGGCATCCTTAACCACATCAAGACCGACCGCATGCTCGAACTGGCGGCGAAGTGGCGCCGCCCCGTGGTGCTGTTCGCGGAGGGCGGCGGCGGGCGTGCGGGCACAGGAGGCAAGCGCAAGGGAGGCTCCGCGACGACCGCGGCCGGACAGGGCCGCTCGGACGACATGTACCGGCCTCTGGACACACCGACATTCGCGACGATGGGGAGCTTGAGCGGTCTAGTGCCGCTGGTGGGCATCGCTTCGCGGTATTGCTTCGCGGGCAACGCCTCGCTGCTCGGCTGCTGCGACATCATCATTGCGACCGAGGATTCGAGCATCGGCATGGGCGGTCCGGCCCTCATCGAGGGGGGCGGACTCGGCGTCTTCCGGCCGGAGGAGGTCGGTCCCATGGAAGTGCAGGTGCCCAACGGCGTGGTCGACCTAGCGGTGCCGGACGAGGCGGCGGCCGTAGCGGTTGCCAAGCAATACCTTTCGTATTTCCAAGGGTTTTCGCCCCGCTGGCAGTGTGCCGACCAGCGGCTGCTGCGGCGGGCAGTCCCCGAGAACCGCCTCCGCGTCTACGACGTGAGGCAGGTAATCAAGACGCTAGCAGATGTCGGCAGCATCTTGGAACTGAGGCCCAGCTTCGGCTTGGGCATGGTGACAGCCCTAACCCGCATCGAAGGCCGCCCCGTCGGGATCCTCGCCAACTGTCCTGCATTCCTTTCCGGGGCGATCGACAGCGACGGCTCGGACAAGGCTGCCCGCTTCATGCAACTGTGCGACTGCTTTGACATCCCCCTCGTGGTCCTCTGCGACACGCCCGGGATGATGGTGGGTCCAGAGATCGAGCGCACCGCACTCGTTCGCCATTGCAGTCGGCTCTTCGTGACAGGATCGAATCTGACCGTACCGCTTGTGACGGTAGTGCTCAGGAAGGCTTACGGGCTGGGTGCGCAGGCCATGGCCGGCGGCCACACCAAGCGGCCGCTGCTCACCGTGGCGTGGCCCACGGCAGAGCATGGCGGGATGGGGCTCGAGGGGCAGATGAAGCTGGGCTTCCGCAACGAACTGGCGGCCATCACGGACCCGGCTGCGCGAACTGACCGCTACAACGAGTTGGTCGCCGCTGCATACGAGCGCGGCAAGGCCCTCAATGCGGGCGCCGCCTTCGCTTTCGACGACATCATCGATCCCGCCAACACGCGACGCTGCATCGTTAGATCGTTGGAATCCGTGCCGACGCCACCGAAGCGGGCCGCGAAAAAGCGTCCGTACTTGGACACGTGGTAGTTCGCTGCGGAGCAGAGGCATTGATGGCCGACAGCCCCAGCCGGGATGCAGCCAACCTTGGCCGGCTAGGAGCCCGTTGAAAAAGTCCTCAGCGACCGTGAAGCGGCACTGAAATGACCGTAAAACGACTCCTGAAGGCCCTGAACAGTCGCAAAACGGTGCTTCGGACGCGATCTCGCGAAGGGGATCGTACCCCAGCGACTTCAGCAACGGGCTCCTAGGGCAGCCGTCGGGGTCTCTGAGCGGAGCAGGGTGCCCTTCTTGGAGGCCGGGACTCTGCGGCGGCTCGGCCAACCCGCCGGCAGGCAGGGCGAGTTCGGCACCTCCTTGCCGTAAGCCACTGCCAGCAGTGTGGCGCACTCAGGGCTCCGTCATGCTCTAAGCCGAACTGCCGATTGGCCTACGGGTGATTTTTCCCGTAAGGCATTGTTTTTCAATGGATTATCGACAATGCGCGGCATGTGCTACAAGATGGTCCAGCACTGCGACCTGGAGATCTCTGCAGACGGCTGCGCCTTCCGGCGCAACCGGGAGCGCAGCGCCCCGGAAGCCCGGCTCGACGGCCTCCCCGTCCTCCTCCCCAGCCTGCCCGGCAGCGACCTTGCCGCCGCGGACGCAGTGCGCACCGCCCAGCGGCTCAGCCGCGTCGAGGCGCACCTGCCGCAGTTTCCAGGGCGTCGCTCTCCAGGCTCGGTCCATCCTCCACTACCGCCCCGAGCGCATGTGCGCCCACGGCTTGCTGCGCCTGCTCGCCTACCCTGGCGCATGGCACCTGCGCCGCAAGCTCGCGCCCCTGCTGTTCGGCGACGACCCGCAAGCCGCCCCAGCCGGGAGCGCCTCGGCGGTGGCACCGGCGACACCCTCCCCGGCGGCGCGGCGCAAGGCCGCCGCCCAGCGCACCCCGATCGCCCAGCACCGGATACAGTCCCAGTTGGGCCCAGCCCTGCGACCTGCTCACCCGCCCCACGCCGCTGCAGCAGCAAGCCCTCGACCTGCCCGGACTGCGCCTGGAGCGTGCCCAGCACCGCGTCTCCGCACACGAACGCTGGCTCAAACCAACCCATGCCTTACGTCCATATCTGCCCCGGGAGTTCGGCCTAGGCTGGGGCGTCCGGCCCACCCCCGCAGCCAGCCCCGTCAGTTTCCGGACCGTTCCCGGACCGGGATCTTTCAAACAATAAATCTCGTAATAGGAACTGAAGACGATAATCGGAGCGATGCTGGAACTCGGAGTCGAACTCGGGGAGCTGCTCGCGGAGGAGCAGCCGGAGGAGGGGCGGCGGCTGCCGTACGACGCCGCGCACAAGTTCGCGGCGCGGCACCGGGCGGTTGCCCGCAGCCTGCTGGAGGACGGCCTGGACGCGCCGTGGGTGGCCGGGCTCGACTGGGAGCGCATGGAGCTGGTCAGCACCGAGCATCTCAGCCGGACGCTGCGGCGCAGCGTCAGCGACTTGGTCTGGCGCATCGGGCAGCGCGCCCCCGGCGCGCCGGACGTGCATGTCCTGGTGGAGTTCCAGGCGCGCGACGACTGGACCATGCCGCTGCGCATGTACAACTACGCCGGGCAGTTGCTCGGGGGGCTGGTCGACACCGGGGCGCCGGGGCCGGCGCTGCCTCCGGTGCAGGGGGTGGTGGTCTACCACGGCGAGCGGCCGTGGCGCTCGCGGCTGGACCTGGCGGACTTGGTGGCGGGCGCGGGGGGCGGGGCGCAGCCGTCGTGGCCGGTGAGCCTGCTGGAGACGCGCCGGCTGCGGGGCGCGGAGGGCTGTCCGGAGCGGAGCCTGTACGGGGCGCTGTGCCGGCTGCAGGGCTGCCGGGACACGCGGGAGGTCCGGGGGGAGCTGCGGGCGCTGCGCGGGTGGCTGCGGGAGGCGGACTGCCCGGGCATCGGGGTGGTGGTGAGCGTCTGGGTGCGGGAGCTGGTGCTGCCGCGGACGCCGGGGGCGCGGGTGCCGGTTATAATCGAGGCGGAGCGGTTCTTGGAGGAGGCGGAGCAGAGCATGACCGACTGGTACGAGCGCACCAAGGCGGAGGGCATTGAGCAGGGCATCGAGCAGGGCTGCGAGAGGTACCTGCTGTACTTGGTGCGGGAGCGCTTCGGCGAGGCGGTGCAGCGGTCGGTGGGCGCGGCTCTGGCCGCCGGGGCGGTCCGGGGTTCGGTCGAGGAGGTCGGCAAATGGCTGCTGACCAGCCCGTCCGCCGAGGCTTTCCTGGCTCGTGGTCGGGGCCGTCTAGTGCCGCGACGAGTGCGCGGGGCCGCGGGGGGCGCCTGCGTCAGGCGTTGCCGCAGCACCTGCGCCCGTTCGTGCCGACGCCCCAGCGATGGTTCCGATGAACCCCATGACTTACGTCAATATTTGGCCCGAAAGTTCGGCTTAGGCGAGAGGTGCTGCGTCCTGGAATCAGATCTTCGGTCGCCTTTGGCGCGGCGGGCAGGCCGACCGACTTTCGCACCAGACTCCAAAGGTCCATCGGGAAGCCAACCCGTTGTGCTGTGGGGGGCCCAGAACTTATGGCCGCCTCTTTCCCGAATTTGTGGCCGGTCGGTGGGTTGCCCGGGAGAATCGGAGGGCGAGAGAGCGTGCTCCTCCAACGCGCTGGCACTGGGCCGGGAGGAGGGGGCGGCGAGCGGTTGCGGTTCGCAGGCGAGACCGGGGAACTGCTCGGGAATGGACGATGCGGGGACCGGCGCAGGCCCCAGGGTGGTGCAGACGCTTGAGTAGCGCGGCGCGCTCGTCGGGTGCGTCGGGGGCCGGCCGTCGGCTGGGTGCGCTACAGGCATGGGGCAACCTCCCGGAGACGCATGCGGCTCGGCGCGGGATGGGGTCTGCACGGGGAGCGCGGGGCAGTCCGGAGAGACCCGGCCGAGCCGGGCGAAGCGCGGAAGCCTGTGCTGGAGCAAGGGATTCCGCTCTAAGGCGAGTTGGGGTCTGCGGCGTCATGCGGCCCCCGCGGCAGCGGAGTGTGTCACGGGGGGAGCTGAAGATTCGCTAACCAAGCTAACCCCGTACGAACGAGTCGACTCGGCACTGCGGCGTGATTCGCAGGAAGCGCTGAATCTCCGTGCAGGGTCGGGGACTTGCCGGTCCGCACGCAGGATCCTGACTGGCGCGAACGACGCTCCGGGCCAGTCAGGCCCGCTGCTCTCGACCGCTGCTCCGACGGGCTGCTGTCCGGACGCCCCAAGGCGCGAAGCCGGTTCCGGACCACTTCTCTCGTTGGGTCCGCTAGCGGGAGACCGCACCAAGGGCTGCACTGCGCGTGGTTTGCAGGATGCCGCGCATCGACTGCCGTGGTAGTGCAGTTAGGATTGGTCGCAGCATTCTCCGCAAAGTGTGCGGAATGCTCCGAGTCAACGTGATTGTCCTGTACTCGGCGACGACGCCGGCATCCGTTTGCGCAAAGCGCCAGTAGGCGTTCAGGCGCCACAGGAATCCGTGGTCGCGCCCTTCCGGCTCAAGCCGCTCCTGAGGCGTCCCCGCCTTCCTCACCTCTCGCACGCTGGTGCTCCGCGACAGGCCCCACCAACGCTCCGAGTCCAGGCGGTCGAATTCCGCGGCATGTTCGGTGTCGAGCACCACGGTTAGCACTTGTTTTCTCCGCATGCGCATCGACACGCGGAAGAGCGGGCCGTCCCGCTCCAAGATGCGGGAGCGCTGGACGGCCTGGGGCGTAGGTCGTGGCGTGGGTGTCGTAAGCGGTCACCACATCCACGACCCGTTCGACGGCGGCACCGGGAATCAGCACTGCGGAGATCCAATCGTGGATCAAGCCCGCAGGGATGGGTACGCTGCCGTCCTCGGTAGCCGGTTCGACAAGGACCTCGCCTTTCCGCAGAGCTTCTGTCCGCGCCTCCGATTCGGCGCTCCAGAGGAACTGGAGTTCGCCCGCCAAGCGCTGCGCAAAGTCCTCCTCGACTTGTGCGATGTATGCATCGAATGCAACGACGGTCTGCTCTTGCAGCGCGACCGCGTCGAGAGATCGAGGCCAAATGCACGCCAGCAGCAGGAGCGCTGCCGCAATAGATCGAGTGCGGCGAGGGCTCAGGTGCGCGATTTGCGCTCCAAGCCAGCGCACCCGGCGAAGGTTCCGAGGCGGCACCTTGCGAAGCTGTCTCGATGTCCGGGCCCTGCGTTGGACCGCAGCCGTCATGCCGCCGCCAAGCTCCGAAAATACCGCCGGGCTTCCTGCATCGCCCGGGGAGACAGCAGGAGGGCTGAGGTCATCGTCGGGATGGCCATCAAGGCGAAGGTGCCGTCGATGAAGTTCACCACCGCATCCAGCGAGCCCACGGCTCCCGCTACCGCGGCGGCGAGGTAGAAGTAGCGGTAGTGGCGCTGGTGCTGGGCTCCTATCAGGAATCCGGCCGACTTTTCCCCGTAGTAGCTCATTGAGAGCATGGTGGTGGTCGCAAAAAAGAATACGCACACGACCAGCACCATGGTTCCCACGCTTGGCAGAGCTTGCTCGAATGCGGCGGCCGTGACGGTCACCCCGCTGCTCGAGGTGTCCTGCCAAGTTCCGGTGCTCAGGATGATCAGCGCCGTCGCGCTGCAGACGATGACCGTGTCGATCAACGGGCCCAACATCGCGACGAGGCCCTCCCGGACGGGTTCGTTGGTCTTGGCCGCGCCGTGGGCCAAAACCTCCGTGCCGATGCCCGCTTCGTTGGAGAAGGCGGCGCGCCGAATCCCGGTGACGACGACCGCCCAGACTGCCCCCCCGGCCACCGCCTGCCCAGTGAAAGCGTCCCGCAGGATCAGGCCGACCACTCCCGGCAGTTCCTGCCAGTGCAGCGCAAGGATCCACCACGCTGCTCCGAGGTACAGCACCACCATCGCCGGCACTACCTTGGAGGCCACGCGGCCGATCCGCTGGATGCCGCCCAGAATGACCGCTCCCACCAGGCACGCGATGCCCACGCCTACCGCGAGATTGAAGTGCCATGCCTCGTCCGGGCTCGACACCCAGCCGAGGGGCACGGCGATGCTGTCGCGCAGGATCTGAGTGAGCTGGTTGGCCTGCACGAGGGGGATGTTGCCGAACAGGGCGCAGAACGCGAACAGCACCGCCAACGGCTTCCAGCGCCGCCCCGAGGCCCTGCATGATCGTGTACATCGGCCCCCCCTGCATCGTTCCCAGGCTGTCGGGCCCTCGGAACTGGATCGCCAGCGTGCAGGTGAAAAACTTGGTCGCGATTCCGGTGAGCGCGCAGACCCACATCCAGAACACCGCCCCCGGCCCGCCGGTTTGGATCGCGATGGCGACGCCGCTGATGTTGCCCATGCCGATCGTGCCCGCCAAAGCGCTGCTGAGGGCCTGGAAGTGCGTGATCTGGCCGGTGTCCGCCCGGGGTGTCGTAGCGTCCTAGCAGGATCCGGACCGCATGGCGGAAGTACCGGAACGGCAGCAGCCTGGAGTACGCGAAGAAATAGCATCCGCCCCCCAGGAGCAGCGCCAGAAGCCAGGGACCCCACGCGAGCTCGGCGAAGGTGGCGGCGAAGGAATCGATTTGCTCCATGAATGCATTCAGGATAGGAAAAACCTACCGGGATTCGCCGGGCTTGAGCATTTGGCTCTCAGCCAGAGCCCCACGTTGCCCGCCGATAGCGTAGACTCGGGGCGGGGAATTCGCATGCGCAGCCTTGTCCAGGGTTTTCTGAGCGGCAAGCTCTCGCGGAGGAGTGCCTTCGAGCGCCTTGTCGCGCTGGGTTTCACCGCTGCGGCGGCCGAGTCGCTGATCCGGCCTCTGGAGGCCGCCGATGCTGTGGTCGGCCGGAGCGGTGACGGCAGCCGCCGCATCTCCGGTACCGGCGGCGATGCCGTAGTCGAGCAGATGCAGGCAGCCGGGGTCGAGTACCTCTTCACCAATCCCGGGTCGTTCGAGGTTGGTTTCTTCGACTCCTTCCTGGACCGCCCAGGCATGCAACTGATGCTCGGCCTCCACGAAGGCATCGTGGTGTCGATGGCGGACGGCTACCATCGCGCCAGCGGCAAGCCGGCCTTCCTCAACCTCCATGTCGTCGCCGGCACGGCCCAGGCCGCCGGCCAGATGTACAACGCTGCCAAGGACGGCTCGGCACTCATCGTCACCGCCGGGCTGAACGACAACGAAATGTGGAGCGACGACGCCGTCCTGGCTCCGCGTCCGGGCTTCGACCAGAAAGAGATCAATCGTCAGTTCACCAAGATTTCCTGGGAGGCCCGCGAGCCCCGGGCCCTGGCCCTGATGCTCCGCCGGGCGTTCAAGACGGCCCTGGCGGCCCCTGGCGGTCCGGTGTATCTCGCTATGGCCCACCATGCGCTCGAGGCGAAAGGCGTCGCAGTCGATGTCTACCCCGGCTTCCGGTTCCTCAGGCAGGCTCGGCCGCGACCATCGCGCGAGCAGGTCGAACACGTGGCGCGCATGCTCGTGGAGGCGAAGCATCCGGTGTTGGTGGTCGGCGACGAGGTCTGGAAGTCCGGGGCCCAGGACGATCTGCTGCGGCTGTCCGAGACGCTGGGCCTGCCCGTGACGAACAACGGGCAAGGCTTCATGAACTTCCCCTCGCACCACCCGCACAACGAGGGGCGCTTCCGCATGACCGGCGGAGCCTCGGCCGGCGAGGCCGACCTGCTGCTGATGCTGGGAGCGGAGGACTTCGGCGGCCGGGTAGTGCCGGCGGGCCCGGAGGCGCCGGTCGCGGCCAAGTTTGTCCGCCTGGGCATGAATTCCGGCGACATGGGCCGCAACTACCCCGTTGACGAGCCGGTCGTCGCCGATGTGCGCGAAGGCCTCCGGGACCTGCTGGACGCAGTCGACTCCCTCACCACGGCCGAGCGCCGCGCCAAGATCGCCGGGCCGCGGGCGGAGCGGCTGCTCCGCCGTTCCGAAGACCGGCTGCAAAAGGCCGAGACCTCGGCCCGCGCTAGGGCTGGGCAAAACCCGATGCATCCCGATGAGCTCGGGGCGGCGCTGGCGCGAGGCACCGCTCCCGGCTCGGTGGTGGTCGGCGAGAACTTGACCGGCAACCACGCGCATGTGCGGATGGGGCACCGCGCAGGGGAAGCCGCCTGGATCACCAATACCGGCTTCGGCCTCGGCTGGGGAGTCGGTGCCGCCGCAGGCGTCAAGCTGGCCCTGCCGGACCGCGATGTGGTTTGCTCGATCGGCGACGGGGCCGTGATGTACAGCTCGGCGGGCTTCTGGTCGCAGGCCCGCTACGAGATTCCGGTGCTGACGGTCGTCTCCAACAACCGCAACTACCAGACAGTCCGCCAAGCCTACCATCGGTATCGCGGCAAGATGGTCGAGCGGAACCGGTACACGGGGATGTATCTGGGCGACCCCGACATCGACTTCGTGCGGCTAGCGGAGTCGCAGGGCGTTGCGGGCGAGCGGGTCGTGCATGGCAGCCAATTGGACGAAGCTTTCCAGCGCGGCCGCCGAGCCCTGCGAGAAGGAAGGCCCTACCTGATCGAGGCGGTGGTCGCCCGCGTCGGGGGCGGAGCGGACTCCACCTGGTACCAGAAGTTCAGCTTGGCCCAACGGCAGCGCAACGCCTGACCCTTCCCCCTGCGGGGCCTAGGAGCCCGTTGATAAAGTCCGGCTGAGCGGCGCTGCGCGGGGGGCTTGCGGCGCGAGAGCATTCCGTGGGATCCTTGTTCAGATGTCGCTGGGCGCTCGCCAACGGATTCAGGGGTGCGTCTGCCTCCCTGCGGACGCACGCCCCCAGGCCCCGACCGTGCCGTTCTGCGAGAAGCTCCACGAGGGGCTCGAGCTGGCCGGCTGCGACGAGGGCCTGGAGCGGCTCTGCCAGCCCTTCTACGCCGCCAGGCTGGGCCGCCCCTCGCTGCCGCCGGGCGTCTCCTTCCGCAGGCTGCTGCTCGGCTACCTGCTGGGCCTCGGTTCCGAGCGCGCCATCGCCCTGCAGGCCAGCGCCACGCTCTCGCTCCGCGAGTTCCTCGGCTCCGGACTCCACGAGTCGCCGCCGGACCACTCCCCGCTCTGCCGCACGCGCCGGCGCATCGACCTCGAGACGCACAAGCAGGTTTTCGCTTGGGTGCTGGAGAGGCTGCGGGCCGCCGGGCTGGCGAGGGGCGAGACGGTCGGGGTGGACGCCACCCCGCTGGAAGCCCACGCGGCGCTGAGCACGCTGCAGCGGCGGAGCACCCAGGAGGGCTCCGGGGAGTTCCTCGAGCGCCTGGCGGAATCCGCGGGCCTCGAGACGCCGACGCAGGCAGAGCTGCTCGAGTTCGACCGCCGGCGCAAGGACAAGTCGCTGGCGAACAAGGAGTGGGAGCATCCGGTCGATCCGGACGCCCGGGTGGCCCGCAGGCAGGACGGCGCGACGGACAGGGCCCCCCAGGCCGAGCCCGCGGTGGACCTGGACAGCGGCGCGCTGGTGGGGCTGACCGTGCAGGCCGCGGACCGGGGCGACCCGGCGACGCTCGGGCCGACGCTGGAGGCGGTGGCGGAGGCGCAGGGCGGGAAGCCGCAGACGGTGGTGGCGGACCAGGGGTACCCCAGCGGCGCGACGGTGCTGGCGCTGGAGGAGTCCGGGCGGGAGCCGGTGCTTCCGGAGCCGCAGCGGAAGCCCCGCCAGGGGGAGCCGGGGCAGGAAGCCGAGCGCGCGGCGGGGGAGGCGAACCGGGAGCGGGTCGCCGGCGAGCGGGGCCGCCAGCTGGAGCGGCAGCGCTGCGAGCAGGTCGCACGGTCGATGGCCCCCAGGTACGCGACCGGCGGGATGCGGCGGATCCACCTGCGGGGCCGCAACAACATCCTGCAGCGACTGCTCATCCACGCCTGCGGGTACAACCTGGGCGTCCTGCTGCGGTCGCTGACGGGGAGCGGTACGCCCCGCAGCCTGCAAGGCGGCGGCTCCCTGGCCGTTGCGGCGCTAATTTGCCCCGGAGAAGGCCTCGGGAAGGCCCTGGAACGGCTTCTAAGCGCGTTCTCGAGCGTCTGGGCCGCCCGGCGGCCCGCGCTCGGAGCCTAGCCCGCAGAAGCCTTCGCTGCGTTCCGCCGCGTCTCGGCGGGAACTCCGACAGCGCCCTTTATCAACGGGCTCCTAGGGCGGCTGGCTGGCGAGCCGCCGGGGATTATTCCTCCGCCCAGCCCCCCACCAGCTGCTCGACTTCGGCCCGGTCGTACTTGCCCCACGGCTCGTAGTCCTGGTTGGCGAGCATTTCGTCCAGGGAGTACGGCCCTGAATCGATCCCGTCGGCCGGCACCTCGGCACCGGCGATCCAGGCGATGGCGTTCAGGACCAGCTTGCGATAGCCGGGATGCGCCCAGTTCCAGTGGACATGGCCCCCCGTGAAGCCAAAGCCCCGACCGCCTCCGGGGTGCTCGCTGGCCCACATCAGGGTCTGCCGCTCCTTGCGCTTCACTGCGGCCCGGGCGTACGGATTTCCCGACGCGGGGCCGTCGGGGCGGCTCATAGTCGCCGCGGGCGGGACGGCCGTTAGGATCGGCGTCACGCCGTGCATGCCCGCTCGGAACCGGATGTGGAAGTACCATTCGTCGTTGATCGCGAAAGGGGCCACGCCGTTGCTGATCGGATGGTCCGCAGCCAAATCGACCTGCTCCGGCGTCCAGTGCGGGTTGACCGACCACCAGCGCTCGAAATAGCCCCCGATCCAGTCGAGAAACTTGGAGCCGGGCTCTCCCGCGGGCACTTCCACAGCGAAGTGGATCGCTCCGATGCCCACCTTGCGGTTGGCTGCGCCGTCAACTTGGCGGAGCGGCTTGAGCCAAGGGTGTCCCAGCCCACCATTGCTGTAGAGGACGACCGCGTCGGCATTGTCCAGAGCCGTCGGATCCTGCGGATGCCCGTCGAAGTAGGCCACCGGATGGATCTGGGGGAAGTTGCGCTCTAGCGCGTCCATGAGCAGTTTGATCCCAGCGGTATGCTCGTGCGAACCGTAGCCGTGGCTTTTAACCCCGCCGATGAACACTACCTTCTTGCGGTCCGGCATTTTCAGCCGCCTGAGCTGGATGTTGCGGAACTTGACGGTCATCGGCGGTCCGCGGTGAACCTGCAGGCCCACCAGTCCAGACCTTGGCGCCTGGGGGTCGTTGTCGGTGACATCGACCATGACGTGGCCGTTGATCTTGTGGATGTACCGGTTCCCGCGGGCGATGACCTGAAAGCTATTCCAAGCGTCTGGATGGATCAGCGCCTGCAGCTCCATCCTGTCCCCCAGGCTGCCGTCCACGCCCGGCTGGCCGTCCGCGCCGATGGTGACCTTCTGCCCGCGCCGGGCGAGGATGCGCCGCGACCGCTCCCCGTAAAGGCCGCCGGTGTGCTGCTCGCCGGACTCGAAGTCGGCCTGCAGGCCTCCGAGGATGTGCTCGCCCCATTCGCGCGGTTTCTCGAAGGCGCGATACTGGACCCCCGAATTGCCGCCGTCGATCCAGTACTCGAACCGTAGCTCGAAGTCGTCCACCACTCCCTGGCGCCAGACCAGGAAGGAGTTGGCCGGGATTGGATCGTCGGCGTGCGTCTGCCCGACGATCGCGCCGTCCTCCACGCGCCAGAGCTGCGGGTCGCCCTCCCAGCCCTTGAGCGAGACGCCGTCGAAGAGTGGCGCAAACCGGTCCGCGCTATCCGCGGCAGGCACCGCCGCCGCGCACAGGAGGGCCAAAAGGGGGATCGCAAGGGAACGCATCTTCGGAAGACTCCTCGTAAGGACAGGATAGGCGATGGCAGGCCCCCCTGCCGACCGTGGGCCGCCTAGGGTCTAGCCCACCACGAGCTCCGCCTCGTCCTCCCTGCTCTCGGGCGGCGCGGCGAACCCCGCCTTGGGCAAAGTGAACCAGAACGTCGAGCCCGCCCCGAGCTCGCTTTCCACCCAGACGTTGCCGCCGTGGGCCTGGACGAGGTGCTTGACGATGGCCAAGCCTAGGCCCGTCCCGCCCAGCTCGTGCGACCGAGCCTTGTCGACGCGGTAGAACCGCTCGAAGAGCCTGGGGATGTGCTCCGGCGCAATGCCGATGCCCGTATCCCGTACGTAGAACGCCACGTCCGATTCGCGCTCCACGATGCCGACCTCGATGCTGCCGCGCCCGGACGTGTACTTGGAGGCGTTCTCGAGCAGGTTGCCGAGAATCTGCTGCACGGCGCTGGCGTCGCAGCGGACCGCCACATCGCCCTCGACGGCGCGGATCCGGAGCCTCAGCGACTTCTCTTCAACCTGCGGCCGCATGCCGTCTCCGATCTCCTGGAGCATTGTGCCCACCGACTGCCGCCGGAACTCGAAGTCCCGGGCCTTGACCTCCAGCTGAGACAGGGTCATCAAGTCGGATGTCAACTGCGACAGCCGCTGGGCGTTCTGCCAGAGGATGCGCACGAAACGGACATTGTTCGCCTTGTCGTGGATCGCCCCGTCCAGCAAGGTCTCGGCGTAGCCCCGGATCGACGCGAGGGGCGTGCGCAGCTCATGCGAGACATTGATGACGAAATCTCGGCGCATGCGATCCAGGCGCTCCAGTTCGGTGATGTCGTGAAACACAGCGGCCACGGCCTGGACCTTGCCCTTGCGACTCATGATCGGCGCGCAGGAGATGCGCCAGGACCGGGGCGTCGGCTCCTGCACGGACAGCTCCGCCGAGCAGGGGTTCCCGTGCTCGAGGGCCTGGCTGAAGATCTCCGGCACCTCCTTGCTGTTCCAGTCGGCAAGCGAGGCGTGATGGGTCAGCTTCTCGCCGGGGAACATGTGTTTGATCGCGGGGTTGTAGAGGACGATGTGGCCTTTCCTGTCGGCCACCAGGATGCCTTCGCCGATCCCGTTCACTGTTGCGGCGAAGCGCGAGCGCTCTTCCTGCAGTTGGTTGAACGTGGACCGGAGCTTTCCCGCTGTCGTATGGAGACTGCTCGTCAGCTCGTTGAGCTCGCGCAGGTCGCCCCGCTTCGGGGAGGCGGCGGCGATATCGAAGTTGCCTTCGGCGATTTCGTTCGATAGCCGCACGATCCCTGAGAGCTGTTGCGAGATCCGCCGGGCCGCCCAGGTCGTCACGAGGATCAGCGGGAGCACGATCAGCAGGATCGTCCTGGTGATGCGGGACCGGCTGGCGTCCGCGCGAGCGTCCACCTCATCGAGGGGCAGGGCCAAGCGGACAGCTCCCCCGTCGCGCATCGGCACCGCTACGTACAGGAGGTCCATCCCTAACGTGCGGCTGAAACGACGGCTGATAGCCGAGCGGCCTTGGAGGGACTCGAGGAACTCCGGGCGGCCTGCGTGGTTGTCCATGGCCGCCGGGTCGGCCTCGGAGTCCGCCCGCACGTGGCCCCGGGCGTCAATCACGGTTACCCTCGCCTGAGCTCGCTCTGCGAGTTCGGCAACGATGGCCTGGAGAGGCTGGGAGTCTAGGCCGCGCAGGGTCGTCTCGGCGAGGCGGGCCTTCTCCGAGAGGCTCTGCTCGAGTCCGCTCTCAAGGTTGCTCGTTGTGATCTCCGTCACCAGCGTGCGCACGGCGACAGCCGTCAGCCCGAGGGGAAGGATCGTCAGGAGGGCTAGCTTGAAGAGGACCCGCTTCGTCATGCAGGGATCTCGAAGCGATACCCGAAGCCCCGTACGGTCTGGATCCACCGGGGGTGCTTGGGCTCCTGCTCAATGCGCTCGCGGAGACGGCGGATGTGGACATCGATATTGCGCGGGGTGACGAACACGCGTCCGCTCCAGACCCTCGAAATGAGCTGCTGCCGCGTGTATGCCTTGCCGGGGTGCTCGGCCAGGAATTCGAGCAACGCGAACTCCGTGGCGGTCAGCTCCAGGGGGTCCCCGTGCAACGTTGCCCGGCGGGCATCGAAGTCGATCTCGAGGCCCTTCGCCGCCAGAAGCCTCTTCGGCCCGCGGGCCGGCACGCGTCGCAGGTGGGCCTTGATGCGAGCGAGCAACTCTCGCGGGCTAAACGGCTTGGTGATGTAGTCGTCCCCGCCGATCTCGAGGCCCAGCACCCGGTCGAGCTCCTGGGCGCGGGCGGTGAGGAATAGAATCGGGACCTGGTCGATTGCGGCGTCGGCCCGGAGGCTCCGGCAGAACTCCAAGCCGTCCCCGTCCGGCAGCATCACGTCCAGAACGATCAGGTCCGGGCTGTGGGCCTTGATAGCTTCCAGGGCGCCGTCGAGACAGTGCAGGGCTACCACCTTGTAGCCGGAGTTGCAGAGGTTGTACTCCAAGAGGGTGCAGAGGTCCCCGTCGTCCTCGACGATTACGATGGTCCGCTGCATCCCGACTACGGCCATTATAGGTTGGCCCTCCAGAGCCGAGGGGCTGAACTCCGCCGGCACCTCCAGCGCGACGAACACGTCCGACGCCGCGGAGCGGCGGTTGCCGCCTCGCTTGTAGTGCGCCGGCAGGCCCCTGCCCGCATGCGCGTCGGTCCGCCGCCGGCATGCCGGCCTCGCCGGGGTGTTCGACCGCCGCCGGTGCGCGGAGGGCGGCAGCCGGGACGGCCGGGCACCCGGCACGGTCGCCTGCGGGAGGCTCTGCTCGGTCTGGCGGGCAGGCATGAGGCTCCCATCGTCGCGGTGCCAGCTGCCTTCCAGCGCACCAGTCCCGGCCGCTTCCCCTAGGCTGCAGCGGCTCGTCGAGCCGCTAGAGCGGGCCGATGGCGCAGACCCGACCCGAGACCGGCGCGGAGCCACTGCCGGTGCTGCCGCCCCGTCGGAAGCGCTTGGTGCGCTGCGGCGCTTTCCCGCCGGAGGCCGCCCGCGACGCCGCAGGTGCCGGTCCGGGAGCATCGCCTCGAGCCCTTGGCGCTGGTCTGTGTGCGGCAGTCCACGCCGCGGGAGGTGCTCGGCAATTGGGGGCCTATGGGCCGGCAGGACGGGCTGCGGGCGCTGCGCTGGGGCCGGCCCGCGGAGCGGACCTAGATCGTGGGCGACGACACTAGCGCTAGAATGCTGGGAGCACGATGAAACTCCGAGGCAAGGGAGCCATTGTCACCGGCGCGGGCAGCGGCATCGGCGAGGCCGTAGCCCTCTCGTTCGCCGAGGAAGGTGCCGAGGTCGTCACGGTCGGGCGCACCCTCTCCAAGCTGGAGAGGGCCAAGGAGGACGCCGGCGCGGCCGGCGCTCGGCTCCACCCCTACGCGTTGGATGTGGCCGACGCCGACGCCGCTGTGGCCATGGTGGCTTGGGCTGCCGAGCGACTGCCGCAAATTGACATTCTCGTGAACAACGCCGGCACCAATGTTGCCGGCCGGGCCCTGGACAAGCTCAGCCGCGAGGACTTTGAGACTGTGGTTGCGGTTAACTTGAACGGACCGTTCTACTTGCTGCAGGCCGTCCTGCCTGGCATGCGGGAGCGCGGCGACGGCGTGGTGATCACCGTGTCGTCCACGGCGGGCGTCCGGACATCGGTAGTGGCCGGTGCCAGCTACAGCGCCAGCAAGCACGGAGCGCGGGCGCTTAGCCTAGCCACCCCACCTGGAAGAGGGGGTCCGCGGCATCCGGTCTTGCGTCATCTGCCCGGGGGAGGTGAACACGCCAATCCTGGACCGCCGTCCGGTAGTCCCCCCGGCCGCCAAGCGAGCGCTCATGCTCCAGCCCGAAGATGTCGCGCAGGCTGCGCTGCTGGTGGCCACGCTGCATCCGCGCGCAAGCATCCCAGAACTCGTGATCACCCCGACGCTGCAGGCATTCTCCTGAGAGGCCGCTGTCGCAGGGGGCGGCTAGCCGGAGGACGGATCCGGGGCTTCCGAGGCTCTGCATATTCTTGCCGGGCTTGAAACGGATGGCTTTGCCGGGCGGAATGCGAACTTCCTCGCCCGTCCGGGGATTGCGTCCGATGCCTGTCTTGCGGGGGCCGGATTACGAAGACTCCAAAGCCGCGCAGCTCGATGCGCTCTCCACGCAGCAGCGATTTCTTCATCGAGCTCAGGATGGTTTCTACCGCCATTGCGGACTGACTTCTGGTCAGCCCGGTTCGGCTCATCACCGAATTGATAAGGTCGACCTTGATCATGGCGGCGCGGCAGCGTGACGGACTCGGACTATCTATGCTAGGCCAGCCGTCGGGCCCATGTCAACCGGCCCCTCGCCGGAATCCCGATCGGCTTGATCTCGGCTGCTGGACAGGGACGTCCGGTCCCCGCCGAGTGCTTCGCGGTAGCGGGCCCAGTGTAGGACAGCCTTGGTCAACAAGTGCGGCTGCTCAGCCGCCGGTGCCGCGCAGGCAGTCTGGGGAGAGTGCGTTCCGAGTGACACCCGGGATGGGGCTTCGCTGTGCGGTGCGAGTGTGGGGTTACGGGCCTGTCCCGCGGCCTCGAGGTGGAGCAGCGTGTGGCGCTGGAGGCGTTCGCCGAGACTCGGTGCTCGCCGTTGCAGACCATTGCCGAACTCGTCCCCAGCTCGTCCCTTCCGCGGACTAGCCGCCGAGGCCTTGAGATCGCTTCCGTCCCGCTTGCTGGGCGATGCTCGGAAGCAGGGCAGCCTAGTGCGGGAGGGGCCCGCGAGAGCCCCAGAACAAGCTGCTCTCGCAGGCTCGGGCCATTCCCGCATAATGGGGGATACCGGGCCTGTGCTCCCGTAGGCACGCAATCCCAGCATGCCCGTTGCCGATGATCGCATCCGCCTCCTGAACGAGGTTCTCGCCGAACGCATCGTAGTTCTCGACGGTGCGATGGGTACGCAACTCCAGGCTGCCGACCTCTCGGCAGCCGATTTCGGCGGGCCAGCGCTGGAAGGTTGCAACGAAAACCTCGTCCTCACCCGCCCGGATGTGATCCGGCGCATCCATGAATCCTATTTCGAGGCTGGCGCCGACCTAGTCTCGACCAACACGTTCGGGGCGACGAGCATCGTCCTCGCCGAGTACGGCCTGCAAGGCTCGGTAGCCGCGATCAACGATGCGGCTGGGCGAATTGCACGCGAGGCGGCTGACGCTTGGTCCGCCCCCGGCAAGCCCCGTTGGGTCGCTGGGTCCGTCGGCCCGTCAACCAAATCGGTCACCGTCACTGGCGGAGTCACCTTCTCCGAATTGATTGCTGCTTACCGCGAGCAAGCGCTGGCCCTGGCTCCGCATGTCGACTTGCTGCTTCTGGAAACCTGCCAGGACACACGCAACGTCAAGGCCTCGCTCACTCGGCTTTGAGCAAGCCTTCCGGGATTCTGGCCGGCGCGTGCCGGTCATTGTTTCCGGCACGATCGAGGCCGATGGGCACGATGCTGGCCGGACAGAACGCCGAGGCCTTGGTCGTGTCTCTGGAACACCTTGACCTGCTGGCTGTGGGGCTGAACTGCGCGACCGGTCCGGAATACATGACGGACCACATTCGGACGATCCACGAAACGACGCGGGCGCGCGTGACGTGCTATCCCAATGCCGGCCTCCCCAACGAGGACGGCTTGTATTTGGAAACCCCGGAACTGCTCGCGAAGGAAGGGCGTTGGACCGTTTCGCCCGCAACGGTTGGCTCAACCTAGTCGGTGGATGCTGCGGCACCACTCCGGAACACATCAGGGTCTTGGCGCAGATGGCGGCCTCCCATGCGCCGCGGCTCCATGCGCCGTTGCGGCGGACCCGCTACAGCGGCATCGAAGTTGTGGAGCCTGCCGAGGACAATCGACCGCTGTTGGTCGGCGAGCGGACCAATGTGGTCGGTTCGCGGCGCTTCAGGCGCCTCATCGCTGAGGAGAAGTTCGAAGAGGCTTCCGAAATCGGCCGGGCGCAGGTCAAGGGGCGGAGCCCAGATCCTCGACGTCAACCTCGAGAATCCCGATCGCGACGAGCTGGCAGACATCGATTCGTTCTACTCGTTGCTGATTCGCAAAGTTGAAGGCGCCCCTAATGATTGACTCCCACGGACCCGCGAGCTGTCGAGCGGGCGCTGTCGTATTGCCAGGGCAAGGCGATTGTGAACTCGATCAACTTTGAGGATGGGGAGGAGCGCTTCGACCAGGTCCTGCCGTTGCTGCGCCAGTACGGGGCTGCAGTCATTGTCGGCTCGATCGACGAAGACGCTGAGCAGGCCCAGGCGATTACTCGAGAGCGCAAGTTGGCGATTGCCGAACGCGCCCACACTCTGTTGACAGCCAGGTGGGGCTTTCCCGAAGAAGATATCGTTTTCGATCCGCTCGTGTTCCCTTGCGGCACCGGGGACGAGAACTACATCGGAAGTGCGGTCGAGACGATCGAAGCCTTGCGCTTGATCAAGCAGAGGATGCCTCGATGCAAGACGGTGCTGGGGGGTCAGCAACGTCAGCTTCGGGCTCCCCGCCGGAGCCCGGGAGGCGGTCAACGCGGTTTTCCTGTACCACGCCACGAGGGCCGGCCTGGACCTCGCGATCGTCAACACAGAGAAGCTCCATCGCTACGCGGCGCTGGCAGACGAGGAGAAGGGCCTAGCCGAAGGCCTGCTGGCGAACGCCCCGGACCCAGGGGAGGCTGTGCCCTGCGACCACCGTTCGCAGGCACCGGAGCAGCGCGCTGCTCTCAACCAGCGCCACATCGCCCGCGTCGCGGATCATTTCCGGGGAGGGGGGCATAAGCGAAGGCGGGACGCAGCCCGCTTGCCCCTAGATCAACGGCTAGCGAACTGCATCGTGGAGGGCACGAAGAAAGGGCTCTTCGAAGACCTCGACGCCAAGCTGGGGGCAGGGGCGGCCCCCCTCGAGATCGTCAACGGACCTCTGATGGACGGCATGCGAGAAGTGGGTCGTCTGTTCAACAACAATGAGTTGATCGTGGCGGAAGTGCTGCAGTCGGCCGAATCGATGAAAGCGGCCGTGGACTACCTGGAACCGCACATGGGGAGGGCGGAAGTAGCGGACAAAGGCAAGGTCATTCTCGCCACGGTTAAGGGCGACGTCCACGACATCGGCAAGAACTTGGTCGAGATCATCTTGGCGAACAACGGCTACGCAGTCCACAACCTCGGGATCAAAGTGCCCCCGGAGGAGTTGATCAAGGCCACTCGGGAGTACCGCCCCGACGCCATCGGATTGTCTGGACTCCTGGTGAAGAGCGCTCAGCAGATGGTGGTTACCGTGCAGGACCTGCGTGCGGCCGGCATCGAAGTTCCGCTGTTAGTCGGCGGCGCGGCGCTGAGCCGCAACTTCACGCGGAAGCGGATCGCACCCGCGTATGGGCGATTGACCTGCTACGCCAAGGATGCGATGAGCGGATTGGCGCTGCTGGAGAAGATACTCGATCCTCGCTGCCGCGCCGCGCTTGAGGCCGAGCACGCGCCGCTGGTGCCCGAGGCCGAGAGACCAGCCGCTGCTGGCGCCGCAGCCGCCCAGCGCAGTTCGCGGGCCAACGCCGCCCTGCCGCCGGTCAAATGCCCGTACGCCGGGCGTCGGGTCCTGGATGTGCTGCAGCTCCGAGACGTGTGGTCGTACCTCAACAGGGCGATGCTGTTCTCCAACCACCTCGGCTTCCAAGGCAACATTGATCGGGCGCTGGCCGCAGGGGAGCCTAAGGCGTTGGCGCTGCGCTCTATGGTGGATGAGCTCAAGGCTGAGGCGGAGGGGTACCTCAAGGTCCGTGCGGTATGGCGCTTTTTCGATGCGGAGAGAGCGGGAAACGCCGTGCGGCTCTACGAGCCCGGCGGCGGAGGGCTGCTGCACAAGTTCGTGTTCCCCCGTCAGCGACGCCCGGATGGGCTGAGTCTGGCGGACTATGTCCTCGAACCGAACGGGCACCGCGATTCCCTGGCCCTGATGTGCGTGACGGCGGGGGAGGGGATTCGTGAGCGCGCTGAGCAGCACAAGCGGGAAGGCGCGTATCTGAAGTCGCACGCGCTCCAAGCCCTGGCCTTGGAGACCGCCGAGGCGTGCGCCGAGTGGCTCCATCGCCGCATCCGCGAGGATTGGGGCTTCGGCGATCCACCGGACCTGACGATGGCGAACCGCCTGCGGTCGAAGTACCGAGGGAGGCGCTACAGTTTCGGCTACGCCGCGTGCCCGAACCTGGACGACCAGCGGGGTCTCTTTCAGTTGCTCCGTCCCGAGGACATCGGGGTGACGCTGACCGAAGGGGCCATGATGGAGCCGGAGGCCAGCGTCAGCGCCCTCGTGTTCCAGCACCCTGACTGCATCTACTTCGACGCGAACACTTAGCGCTCCGCACTCTTGGAATCCGCTTCGCGGTGCCGAGAACGGCCCCGCCTTCGGGCGCGGCTCCGCCCTGGCGAGCTCTGCTCCCGACATCATGGCACGCTCCGGAATCAAAGACCGTCGGGGCAATTCTCTGGCTGAGGCGAGGGGGCGCCCAAGGCCCGCCGAACCGGTGCTCAGCTCCGTTGGCTCCGGCGCTGCGGCCACGAAGGATTCTCGTCGCAGCGTCCGTTGCTAACATCGGGGCATGGCGTCTCGACTCCTGCTGCTCTCGATTTGCTTCGGATGCGCCCTGCCGGCGCAGACCAAGCTGCTAAGATTTCCGGACATCCACGGGGAGACCGTCGCCTTCGTCTATGGCGGCGATATCTGGAAGGCTCCGCAACAGGGCGGCCGTGCCATCCGGCTGACGGCCCACCCCGGCCTCGAACTGTTCCCTAAGTTCTCGCCGGATGGGAAGTGGATCGCGTTTACGGGCCAGTACGACGGAGACGAACAGGTCTACGTCATCCCGGTGGACGGCGGCGAGCCGCGTCAGCTGACCTATTACCCGGCCCGAGGGCCGCTCGCACCCCGCTGGGGCTACGACCACCATGTGTATGGGTGGACGCCAGACAGCGCGGCCGTGCTGTTCCGCTCGACGCGAGACTACTGGGGCGCGAAGGACGGCAAGCTGTACACGGTCTCCATCGGAGGGGGCCTCCCCGTGCCGCTGGAAATGCCGGTGTCCGGCGCAGGAGCAATCTCTCCGGACGGAAGCCTCGTGGCGTACTCCCCATTGTTCCGCGACTTTCGCACCTGGAAGCGGTACCAGGGCGGCTGGGCGCAGGACCTGTACATCTTCGATCGGGCTGCCGGCACCGCCACGCAGGTCACCGACCACCCCCGCACCGACCGCGATCCGATGTGGCTCGGCGACGCCATGCATTTCGCGTCGGATCGGGACGGCACCCTCAACCTCTACAGGTACGACGGCAAGTCCGGGAGCACCCAGCAGCTTACGCACGAAAAGACCTGGGATGTCCGGTGGCCGTCGTCCGATTCCCGGAGCCGCATCGTCTATGAGCTCAACGGCGAGCTGCGGGTCTACGACGCCAGCTCCGGGAAATCCCGAGCCGTGCCGATCCGCGTGCCCACGGATGGGGTCGCGAGGCGCCCGCGGCGGGTATCGGCGGCCAAGAATGTCGAGAGCTTCAAGCTGAGCCCGCAAGGGCGTCGCGCCGTGTTCAGCGCTCGCGGGGATATCTTCACCGTCCCGGCGGAAAAGGGGCCAACCCGGAATCTGACGCGCTCGTCGGACGCGCATGATCGGCTGTCTCGCTGGGCCCCGGACGGCCGCAGCATTGCGTTCGTATCCGACAAGTCCGGCGAGGAGCAGCTCTGGGTCGTGCCGCAAGACGGCGGCGCGGCGGAGCAGTTGACCGACGGCGTGCGCGGCAAGCTGTACAACCCCGTGTGGTCGCCGGACTCGAAGCGCATCGCCTTCTCCGACAAGGAGGGCAAGGCCTACGTCCTGGATGTGGCCAGTAAGGAAGCGGTGGAGATTGCGGACGAGCCGCGAGGGCGCATCACGGACTACCGCTGGTCCCCGCAGGGCGGCTATCTCGCCTTCACTGTCAGCGTCGCCTCGCGGGTGAACTCGATCTTCGTCTGGGATGTGGCCCGAGCCCAGCTCCAGCAGGTCGGCGGAGACATGTTCGACGAGCATTCCCCGGCCTGGGGCCGGAAGGGCGACTACCTCTATTTTCTGAGCTCCCGCGAGTTCTCTCCCCAGATCTCTACGACCGAATGGAACTTTGCCACCAACCGGCAAGTGGGTGTTTTCGCGCTGGCTCTGCGCTCCGATGTGCCGCACCCCTTCCCCCCGGAGAGCGACGAGGCCGAGACGGACGAGTCCCAAGCCGACGAGAAGCCCGACGCCGAGCAGGGCGATGGCGAAGAGGGGGCGCCTGCCGACGGCGGTGGCGGGGCCCAGGCCAAGGAGGCCGAGCGCGAGCCGATCCGGATCGACTTCGAGGGGCTGGCCGACCGTGTGGCCCCGGTGCCGGTTCCCGCCGACAACTATGCCTACGGCAGTCTTGTGGCGCTGGAGAACTCGCTGCTCGTGGTGCGCAACTCGGCGTTCTATTACGGACGCGACTCGGACCGGAAGGCGGAAGTGATGAGCTTCGGCTTCGAGGACCGCAAGCTCCAAACGGTCACCGAAGCGGGCGGGTACGCGCTGTCCCACGACGGCAAGAAACTGCTAGTTCGCCAGAACGGGGCGTTCAAGCTCTACGACGCGAAGGCGAACGCGAAGGATCCGCAGACGATCTCCACCGCCGGCCTCAGGGTGGACCTGGTCCCGGTTCAGGAATGGCGGGTGATCTTCGACGAGGTCTGGCGGCGCTACCGGGACTTCTTCTATGTCCAGAACATGCATGGCTACGATTGGCCCGGCCTCCGCGAGCAGTACCGCCCCTGGCTCGAGCATGTCGCCCACCGCTCGGACCTGAACTACGTCATCGGCGAAATGATCGCGGAGCTGAATGTGGGCCACGCCTACATCTCCGGCGGTGACTACGAGGTTCCGGACCGCCCTCGCGTCGCCCTCATGGGGGCCGAGCTTGCCTGGGACGAGGCAAGCGGCCTGTACCGCATCCAGCGCATCCTGCGGGGGCAGAACGAGGAACCCGAATACCGCGCGCCGCTGACAGAGATCGGTGTCGACGCTCGCGAGGGGGACTACCTCCTGGAAATCGACGGCGAGCCCCTCCGGGCTGGAGACAACCCGTTCCGGCTGCTGCGCCACAAGGCCTCTCAGCCGGTCACGCTCCTGCTCAACGACCGGCCGCAATCCGAAGATGCCCGCAAGGTGGTCTATCGGCCCATCCAGGATGAGTCCAAGCTGCGGTATCTGACTTGGGTCGAGGGCAACCGCCGAGCGGTGGCCGAGGCCACGGAGGGCAGGGTGGGCTACCTCCATGTGCCGGACATGAGCGCCGCGGGCATCAGCGAGTTCATCAAGTGGTACTACCCCCAGATGCGCCGGGAGGGCTTGATCGTGGATGTGCGCGGAAACGGAGGGGGCAACGTCTCCCAGATGCTGATCGGGCGACTCAGCCGCAAGCTGCTGGGCACGCGGTTCTCGCGAACCAACTCGGACTTCCGCACCTACCCCAACGAGGTCTTCCTCGGCCACATGGTGTGCCTGATCAGCGAGAATTCGGCCTCGGACGGCGACATCTTCCCGGCTCGGTTCCGCGAAGCCGGCCTCGGGCCCCTCATCGGCAAGCGCTCTTGGGGCGGCGTGATCGGCATCACCTCCCACGGCCCGCTCATCGACGGAGGGGACGTCCGGGTTCCCGAGTTCGCGACCAACGCGATCGACGGCAGCTGGATCATCGAAGGGCACGGCGTCGATCCGGATATCGTCGTGGCCAATGATCCGGCATCCGTCCTGGCCGGCCGGGATCCGCAGTTGGAACGTGGCGTCGAGGAGGTTCTGCGCCGCATCCGGGAAGATCCGCGGCCCCGCCCTGTCCGGCCGCCAGATCCCGTGCGGACCAAGTAGGCCGCCCCGAACCGCAGCCGAAGGCTCGTCGGACTCGCGGTCGCGGCGCACTCAGCTGGCATCGGGTGGTGCAGCAGCGCACTCAAATCACCGATACTGGCCGGTTGCGCAATCCTTGGGGTCTATTCTGCTGCCGTGGCGGGCCCGTTTGAGCACCGCGCCCGCAAGTTCCACGGAGCCCAAGGCTTTTTCAACGGGCTCTTAGGGCGCTGCAGCTCGGCGCAGGCGCTGGCGAGCCTGGATCAGTCTCGGGCGTCGCTGCAGCAGCCTGCGCCACGTCTCCCGCTCGTCCGCGGTCCGCCCGGCGTCTTGGTGAATGCGTGCGAGCAGGTGGTAGCTGGACTCCAGCAGCGGCTCGTGACGAATGGATCCTTCTAGCGCCGCGACGGCCTCGTCGGCCAAGCCAGCATCCCAAGCTGCGGCGGCCAGCGCGTTGGAATGCAGCGCCGCTCCTTCTCCCAGTTCCGCAGCCCGCCGGAGGTGGCGCAAGCCCGCCCCTGGCGCCCCGGACAGCACCAGCGCCGTGCCTAGGGCGTCGTGGACTGCGGGATCGTGCTCGTAACGACGAACGACGTTCTGGAGTTGCGCGATCCCGTCCTGCAGCATGGACGGCGAGCTGTAGCGCTGGGCGGCGAGGATGTTGGCGATACCCAGGTTGCGGCGTCCCAGAGGGCCTCGAACGGGCTTCCAGGGCCGCAGCTGGGCGGGCCGAGCCGCTGTTCGGCCCTGTGGCCTCGGGATCCGAGCGATGCGATGGTCTGTGAATGCGCTGTGTCCGCTGTCATGGGATTGGCGCCGGGGCATATGGCACCTGATGCAGTCTGCGGACCCGTCCGCATGGCCGCCTGCGGCTAGGTCCCCATGGCAGGCGGAGCAGCGGCTGCTGTAGTAGCTTGCGGCATCCGTGGGCACGACATGGGGGTTGTGGCATGTGCCGCACCAGAACTGTGGGCCGGAGCGTTGGGCGCAGCGGCTCAGGGCGAGTTGCTGCACATGGCTGACCACCTGAAACCGGTTGCTCTCGGAGCCCCGGGCGGGACGCCCCACGAACACCGTCCAGAATCCTTCCAGCGCCTTGCCCGGCTCGAAGGACCCGAAAGTCTGCCCCGGATGCAGTACGCGAATCTCTCCGGCGAGATGGCATTGCTCGCAGACGCTATCGCGCTCCCTGGGCGGGGCGGTCGCCGGATTGAAGATGTTGGTGGCGGTCGGGGCGCGCAGATGCGCGGCGGCCGGGCCGTGGCACCGGTCGCAGGAGATCGCCTCGGCTTCGACCGGCGGGGACTCGTAGCGGTTGACGGAGCCTGGCACGGGGCGCGGCCGTCCTGCGTGGCACCAGAGGCACTCGGCGTTCGCGGGACGCGTGAAGTCCGGCTGGGCAGCCGTTTCCATCCCGGGAGCCATGCCCCAGGTGCGGCGCTCGGTGTAGTACGTGACCGGGGACTGGAAGAGCGAGTTGCCGATGCGGACAAGGTACCCGAAAGCGGCGTTGCCGGATCCGATGACGTATTCGATGTCATAGGCGGCGTGGAGGCCATCTCGCTCGATCTCCTGCGTCTGGCCGGCGTCCGACGAGACTGTCCGAAAGCCCGTCCCGGAAATCCCGTGCCTGTAAATGCCTGCCGGATGCGCTGCGGACGGCCTCGCGAGGGACCGGCCCATCCCGCTGCGGAAGTATTCCCTCACGACTTGCGCATGGCAGGCGCTGCATCGGTCCGAGGCGGTGCCCCACGGCACTACGGCCCCCAGGACCAGCAGAATCCCGCCCTGCGCCGCGACTTTCAATGGGCTCCCACCGCGGTACGGTCCGGGGTGCTGCTGCGCACCTAGCCGGCTCCGCCCCGCCTCAATATACTGGCGTGCCGTAGGGGACCGGTGTTGCGATGCGCCGGATATCGCTGACCCGGGCGATCTTCCAGGCCCCTCCGGTTTTCTCCAAGTAGAACTCCTGCACTTCGTTGCGGTCCGCGTAGACGTACTCGACCCGCACCTCCGCCTCCGCGCCGCGCTCCTCGGGCGCATTCATCGCGATGCCTTTGATGTCTCTGTTCCGCGATTTGAGGAACTCCGCGAATCGGGCGGGCCCCATCTCCTCGTGGCTCTGCCGCAGGGTCCGCTCCATCTGCCCCGCGTAGCAGTCGAGGTACTCCTCCACGCTTCCGTCGCGCGCAGCGTCGAGCATGGCGTAGATGACGTCCCGGGGCTCCAGCTTGCGGGGTGCGCCCACGCCCAAGAATCCACCGTCGCCCGAACGGCGCCGCAGGGCTTCGAAGCCGCCTTGGTACCACGCGATGACCCCCAGCGCGGCGACGATGAGGGCTACCGTGACGACTTGCGCCCGGGCGTCCTTGCTCATGGCCTCAGCGCTCCGAACCGCGCCGAATGAGCGTTAGGTCGAGGTTGCCTTGGTCATCGACGATCGTCTTGCGCAGCCGCGGGAGCACCTCCTCCATCGTTTCCAGAAAGAGTCGGCTGCGGGTTACCTCCGGGTTCTTTGCGTACTCCGCGGCGAGGTCGGCGAACCGGGCCGTATCGCCTTGCGCCTGCTGGGTCTTGCGTTCCCGGTACCCGAGCGACGCCGACAGCATTTGCTGCGCTTCGCCGCGGGCCCTCGGCAAGATATCGTTGGCGTAGCCCTGGGCCTCGTTGACGATGCGGGCCGCGTCCGCGCGGGCGGACGCGACGTCCCGGAACGCGTCGGCTGCTTCCGGGGGCGGCGCGACCGAGCGGATGTTGACGGTAGCCAGCAGCACGCCGAGGCCGTAGCGATCCACGAGCTCCTGGGCCCGGCCCCGCACCGCCTCCTGGATGGCGATCTTCTCCGTGGTGAGCACCTCGTCCACGGTGCGGGTCGCTACCTCCCGCTCCAGAGCCGCCTCCACGGCGTCCGTGACGATTTGGTCTACTGGGCCCGAGCGGTACAGGTAGCTGGCCGGCTCGACGATGCTGTACTGCGCGACGGCCCGCACGTTGATGATGTTCTGGTCGCCGGTGAGAAACTGCGAGAGTAGCGGGTCGGCCGGGAGCGCGTTCGCCTCGTCGGCCACCTCCCCGCCGATGAATGCCCGCTTGAGTTCCCGGACCTTGAGCTTCTCCACCTCGCCAGCGGGCCACGGCCAGTGCCAGCCGACCCCGGGCGTGACTTGATCGTTGGCCAGCGCCCCGAAGGTCGTGAGCACGGCCTGCTCCTCGGTGGGCACGACATAGATCCCGGAGGCCAGCCACAGGGCCGCCAAGCCCAAGCCGACCCGGACCCTGGTAGGGCGGGGAAGCCCCCCGAAGGTCGGGCCGGAAGGCACCGGGTCCGGTGGGGAGTGCGTTGCGCCGGTCATTGGCCTCGGGTCATCAGCCGCAGCAGCTCGGAGTCGGAGTTCAGGATTACGGTCGTGTCTTCGTCCAGCGCCTTGCGGTAGGTTTCGAGGGTGCGGGTCAGCTTGTAGAACGAGTGGTTGCGAGAATAGGCTGCGCCGTAGATCCGGGCCGCGGCCGCGTCGCCCTCGCCCTTGGTGGTTTCGGCCTCCTTGTAGGCCTTGGCGAGGATCTCCTCCCGCTTGCGGTCGGCCTCGGCGCGGATGCGCAGGGCCTGCTCTTCGCCCTCGGCCCGGTATTGCCGGGCGATCCGCTCGCGTTCGGCGCGCATGCGCGCGTACACGCTTTGCTTGTTCTGCTCAGGCAGGTTGAGCCTCTTCAGCCGCACATCCGCAACGCGGATCCCGAACTGCTCCAGAGCGGCCGTGCCGCTGCGCTCCGCCAAGCCGTCCAGGATCGCGCTCGTGCGCACCTGCTGGGACGACGTCGAGACGATCTCTTCCAGGTCCAGTCCGGCGATCGCCGCCGCCAAGCCGGCCCAAACGAGGTCGTGCAGCCGCATTTCTGCGGCGCGTTCGTTCCCTACGGCTTGCACGAAGGCCTCGGGGTCCGCAATCTGCCAGAGGGCGTAGCTGTCGATGCTGAGGTTCTTCTTGTCGCGGGTCAGGAATTCCGAGCGGGGCGGGTTGTAAACCCGCAGGCGCCGGTCGAACAGCGTGACTTGGTGCAGGAAGGGGATTTTGGCCTTGAGGCCGGCCTCGGCGACCGTCCGGATCGGCTTGCCGAACTGCGTTACCAGAGCGAATTCCGTCTCGCGCACGGTGAACAAGGTCGACCAGGCTACGACGAGAGCCGCAAGCACTCCGAGCACCACGCGGTACCGGTCCGCCAGCGCTCGCCAGTTGATTGCGGCGGGCGGCTCCGGGGCGCGGTGGTGATGGTCGGGCGAGTGGTCGTGCCCGTGGTGGTGGCCGTGCTCGTGCGAATGCCCGTGGTGCGGGTGGCTATGGTCGTGCATGATTCATTCCCCGAGTTCGGGAATCTCGAACGGCGGCGGAGGCTGCTGGGCCTGTCCGGCGGATGGCGCGAGGAGCACGCCCTCGTCCAAGGTCCAGAGCGTGCGGCGCCCGCCCTGGGAGTCGACCACCAGTTTCTTGCGCCCCGGCAGGATCTCCTCCATGGCCTCGAGGTACAGGCGGGTCGAGTTTGGCCCGGGAGCCAGGCGATGGGCCGCCTCTGCCTGCCGGAACCGATTCGCGTCGCCGTCGGCCCGTTCCGTGCGGCCCGCCCGGTACCCCTCGGCTTCCTGCACGAGCGCCGCCGCCTGCCCGCGGGCCAGCGCCACCTGCTCGTTCGCGTAGCCCTCCGCCTCGTTGATCATGCGGCTCTTCTCCTCTAGGGCGCCGGCGACCTCCCGGAAGGCGTCCACGACCTCCACCGACGGATGCATGTCCTGGAATCGGACATGGAGGATCCGCACGCCGACGCCGTAGTCCTCGAGCCGGGAGCCTAGCTCCGCGGCCGCGCGGCTCTCGGCGTCGCGCCGCCCGGTCGTGAGCAGCGCGTCCAACGGCACTGTGTTGACGACCGCGCGCAAGGCGGCTTCCGAGGCGGCCCGGATGACGGCTTCGGGGTCGGCGTGGCGAAACAGGTAATCGTCCGGCCTGGCGATGTCGTAATGCACGACCGCGGTCATTTCAATCATATTCTGGTCCCCGGTCAGCATCAGCGACTCCTCGTCGTTGCGCTGGATCCGGCCGTCGCGGTGCTGCAGGTTCCATTCGTACGCGGGCGGCTCGCTGAAGACTGGTTCCTCCGCGGTCCGGAAGCCGATTTCCACCGCGCGCACTTGGCGGGCGCGCACTAGCGTCAGCCGGTCCACGGGCCAAGGCAGCTTGAGGTGGAGACCCGGCCCGCGGTAGGGCGGGGCCTTTCTCCCGAAGCGCTCGATCACGCCCACTTCCTCGGTGCCGACCGTGAACACCGCTGTGGAGATCCACGCCGCGAGGCAGACGCCGCCGGCTGGCCTGGCCAGCTTGCCGCGGTTCTCGACCAGCCAAGCGAATCCTGCGGCGGGGTCGATGCGGCTCAGAAGGCGCACCGCCCCCTCCCACAAGCGGCCGATGCCGACCAGGGACCAGAGCCGCTCCCAGCGCGAGAGCTGTCCGGCGGGCCGCTCCACGCGCAGCAGCCGGACCGAGTTGAGCATCACGAAGATGGACGAGATCTGATGGACTCCTGCCGCCAGGGCGGGGCCCATCCAGCCCTTCCCGGCGACATAGACAGCAGCGACGTTGACCACTCCGGCGAACAGGATGATGTTCTGCCAGACCGTCGTGACAGCGTTGCGCGAAACGCCGAAGAGCTTGGGCAGCTTGCCAATGCCGGTGTTGAGGTCGACGACGTCGGCCGCCTCGGCGGCGATATCCGCGCCAGACCCGGAAATCGCCACCCCGACATCGGCAGCCGCCAGGGCCGGGGCATCGTTCACCCCATCCCCGATCATGGCGACCTTGCGGCCCTGCACCTGCAGCTGCTTGATGCGGTCCAGCTTCTGCTCGGGCAGCAGTTCGGCTTCCACATGGCTGATGCCGACCACCTTGGCCATGGCGTCGGCGGCCTTGCGGCGGTCGCCGGTGAGCAGGATCACGTTCGGGATGCCCAGGTCCTCGATCTCGTGGACGGCCTGATGGGCGCCGTGTCGCGGGGTGTCCCGCAGCAGAATCGCCCCCACAAAGTCGCGACCCTGCGCGACGAGCACCGGGGTTGCTCCGGCCCGGTCGGCCGCGTCCAGGTAGTCCCGTAGCCCTCCGACGCCGTGCTCGGCGAGGAAGGCCTCGTTGCCGGCGCGGATGGCGAGCCCTCCGTGGCTGCATTGGGCGCCGCGGCCGGGCACGATCTGCGCGTCCTCCGCCGCGCCGGCTGGGATGCCGCGCTCCTCGGCGGTGCGGACGACGACCTTGGCCAGCGGATGGTCGGAACTGGCCTCGGCCGTGGCTCCCAACGCCAGCACCTCCTCCTCGGTGCGGCCCGGGGCGGCGAGGATTTCGACGATCTCAAACGCGCCGCTCGTGAGCGTGCCGGTCTTGTCGAAGACGACCGTGTCGATCTCCGCGGCCTTCTGCACGACCTGCCCGCCGCGCGCCAGCAGTCCGCGGCGGGCGAGTCCTCCGATGGCGGCGACCATGGCTGCGGGAGTCGCCAGGATTAGCGCGCAGGGGCAGCCGACGATCAGGACGGCGACGCTGCGGCGGACGCGTTCGGCGGTTTCGACATCGCCGGCCAAAAAGTAGACCGCTGCGGCGGCCAGCAGGATCGCGGGCAGAAAGTAGCGGGCGTAGCGGTCCGCGACGCGGACAACGGGCGCTGTGCGGTGGTCGCGGGCCCTCCTCCACCAAATGGATCAGGCGGGCGAGGGTTGACTCTTCCCCGGCATGGGTGACGCGGATATGCAGCCGGCCGTGCCCGTTAACCGTTCCCGAAAACACCTCGTCGCCGACGGCTTTGTCGCGGGGGACGGATTCGCCCGTAATGGGGCTTTCGTCGATGGAGGATTCGCCTAGCTCGACCGTGCCGTCAGCGGAGATGCGCTCGCCCGCCCGGACGACGATGATGTCCCCGGGGACGAGATCCTCGACATGGACCTCGACCTCCTCGCCGTCGCGCAGGATGCGGGCGTGGTGCGGCAGCTGGTCGACGAAGCGATGGATCGCGCGCTCGGTGCGGCCCGCGGCCCACGCTTCTAGGCCCTCGCCGAGCAGCATGATGAACATGGCCTCCGCGGCGGCCAGGTTCTCGCCGATCGCCAGGGCCGCCACCGCCGCGATGACGATGGCTAGGTCGGCGGAGATCTTGCGGTCGAGCAGTTCGGCGATGGCGCGGTAGAAGGTCTTGTATCCGGCCAGGATGGCCAGAATGATCGCCGTGTCGATGCCTAGGACGGAGTCGAAGACCCCGAAAAGGTTGAGCAGCAGAAAAACACCGACGACTGCCGTAAAGCCGACATACTTGATCCGCTCGCGCCGGTCGCGATTGATCGCATGGTCCTCGGAGACAACGTGCACAGAAAAGACAACATACCATCAGAGAGCGCTGGAGGCGACTCGGCGGCGCCTGTGTCTCCTGTCTGCAGGGCAACTGGCAACTGGGTGGAGGGGGCCTCGCGCCCCGGGGTTGGGTCGGCAGACGCGTCCCGCCCGCCGGCGGGGCCATTCCGATTCCCGCAAGCCCGGAGTTCGGCGCCCCGCCGCAGGGCGCGTTAAGCGCTGGGCTCTGTCGCGGATTGCAGGACAGCTCGGCTCCGCAGACGACCAATTCGGGACTGCGCCACGGACGGGCTCCGCTGGAGGGGCGAGACCGGTGGCCTACTGCCGCCCAGCACTCTGGATGCGCATTCCGGCCGCTTTTTCGAGCGGCTCCCGGGTTGCCGCGTCAGCGGGCCTGGGCGCGGTTCTCGGGAAGGCGAACGGGCTCCTTGGACATGGCCAGTATACTAGCCAATCGCCTCCCGGCACTCCCGCGCCGCCATGCGACTAGTCGGCTCGCTGCTCCGCATTCTCGGTCCAGCATTCGATTCCCAAGCCTTCCGCCTGCAGAGCCAGATGGACATCCATCCGCGGTCCCTCTGGCGCAATCCGGCGTTCGTGCGGCTCACGGGCGGGTTCCTTCCGCCCGGCGATGCGGAGCGGCGCAGCATCGCCGACTTGCCTGGGGGCGACTCCGTCCGGAGGGACATGCTGGTGCTGCTGCTCCGCGACCTCGAGGTGCGCGGAGTCGTCGGCTCGCTGGCTGAGCTCGGCGTCTATCGCGGCGACACGGCCCGCCTCATGCATCACTACCTGCCCGACCGAAAACTGCATCTCTTTGACACGTTCCGAGGCTTCGACCAGGACGACGCGGCGGCAGAGCTTGCTCGCACGGGAGCCCAAGTTAAGCGGAAGCAGTTTGCGGATACTTCGGTGGAGGCTGTGCTGCGGCGCGTGGAGCCGCGAAGCCCCGGCGTGCAGCTGCATCCTGGGCGGTTTCCCGAGAGTTGCCCGGACGCTGTGCGACAAGAGCGCTTTGCGTTCGTCCACCTCGACGCCGACCTTTACGAGCCGACGCGAGCGGGGCTGGAGGTCTTCTACCCGCTAGTGGTGCCGGGAGGCTATGTCGTCGTCCACGACTACAACGCCTGGCAGGGGGCGCGGCAGGCTACCGACGAGTTCTTTCGGGACAAGCCTGAGACACCGGTGCCCATGCCGGACAAGTCCGGCTCGACCGTCGTAGTGAAGGCCGCTTGAATCTCTGGACGCGGCGCGAATCCCCAAGCGGGCGGGCAGATTGCAGTCCGTGCCGACGCCTCCCCAGGGCCGGGGAGGGCGGTAGCCGCTAGTCTTCCCAAGCTCTTGGTCCGTGCGGGTTGAGCGGGCGGGTCCGGCGGCTGGAGGCAGCGAGGGCCGAGCGGAAGCTGGGGGGAGGCTGCGCGGTAGAATCGGCGGCGATGCAGAGCTACGCCGCCGGACCGGCCATTCCGCTGATCGACAAGACCATAGGAGAGGTGTTCGACGCGACCGTGCGGTCTCACGGAGCCAAAGAGGCTGTCGTTTCCCGCCATCAGGGCTTGCGCCTCAGCTACGACGACTTGCGGCAAGGCGTCCGCCAGACGGAGGCTGGGCTGTGGGGCCTCGGCATCCGCCCCGGGGATCGGGTTGGGATGTGGGCGTCCAGCTGCGTCGAGTGGGTGTACCTGCAGGTCGCGACAGCGCGCATCGGGGCCGTTCTGGTGAACGTCAATCCCGCGTACCGTGCGCATGACCTCGCCTACATCCTGGAGCGCTCTGGCATGAAGGCGATCTTCCTCCACGAGCGCGACGCGCGGGTCGATTATGCCGATGTGCTCGACCAGGCCTGCGGGCAGAGCTCCCATGCGCTGCACACGTCCATACTGCTGGGGTCCGACCAATGGCAGGCGATGGTCGATCGCGGGGTGGAGCCCGACCCGGGTCGGCGGGACCGGCACGATGTGGTCAATATTCAGTACACGTCGGGAACCACAGGCAGCCCGAAGGGCGTCCTCCTGACGCACCACAATCTGCTCAACAACGCTTACTTGGTCGGCCAGGGCCTGCGCTGGAGTTCCGCAGACAGACTGTGCCTGCCCGTGCCGCTCTACCACTGCTTCGGCTGCGTCATGGGGTCCCTGCAGTCCATCGTGTATGGAGCCACACTGGTGCTGCCTTCCGGGCAGTTCGACCCGTTGGCCGTGCTCCAGGCGCTGGACGAGGAGCGCTGCACGACAATCTACGGCGTGCCCACGATGTTCGTTGCTCAACTCGACCATCCCGACTTCGCCCGCTTCGACACGTCCAGACTCCGCACGGGCATCATGGCGGGCTCTCCGTGCCCCGTCGAATTGATGAAGCGCGTGGTCCGGGACATGCATTGCGAAGAGATGACCATCGCCTACGGGCAAACGGAGGCTTCGCCGGCGATCACACAGAGCCTGTGCGACGATGCGCTGGAGGTCCGCACCGCGACAGTGGGGCGGGCGATGCCTTGCACGGAGGTCAAGGTCGTCGAGCCCGAGAGCGGGGAGACGGTCTCGGTGGGCACGCAGGGGGAGTTGCTGGCCCGCGGGTACCTAGTGATGCAGGGGTACGACAAGGACCCGGAGAGCACGGCCCGTGCGGTGGACGCCGACGGCTGGCTCCGCACCGGCGACCTCGCCACCATGCGAGAAGACGGCAACTTCCGGATCACCGGCCGGGCCAAGGAGATGATCATCCGGGGCGGGGAGAACATCTACCCCCGCGAGATCGAGGAGTTCCTCCACCAGCATCCCGGGGTCGCCGATGTTTACGTCGTCGGCGTTCCGGACGAGCGCCTCGGAGAGAAGGTCCTCGCTTGGATCAAGCTCCGCGACGGAGCGACAGTCTCCGAGCAGGACGTCCGCGAGTTCTGCCGGGGGCAGATCGCGCACTTCAAGATTCCTGAGTACATTCGCTTCGTCGACGGCTTCCCGATGACGGTGACCGGCAAAGTGCGGAAGTTCGTGATGCGCGCCCAGGAGATCGCTCTGCGCGGTCTGGACGGGGCGGCGGGGGGCGAAACAGCGTAGATGCGGTCCGAGGTGCGGTCCGCTGCAGGACCGCAAAACGACGCGCAGGGCGAGGTGGGTTTCGCGGGCGCTGCCGCGTGGAGCAGCGCCCGCAGCCTCTGCCCAGCGCTGCCGCCGCGGCGGCGCTGGAGGCGGACCGAGGCAGCCAGCCTCGCGGGGAGCCTGAGGGACCGGGCCAGCCGCGCCACGACGCCGAGCCAGGCCCGGCTGGGGCTCGTCGCAGACGCCGCCAGCCAGGGTGGGAGCAGCTGACGGGGACAAGGTGGGCCTCCAGAAAAATCGAGAGGCCCCCTAGGGGCAATGCCCGGACACCCCGGAGGACCGCCCAAACCATGGCAGCACAAAAACGTTATAGCCGGCAACCGCAATCCTTATCCGGGAATCAGGGGTTGGGCACCGATGCTTCTCCAGCGGGCCTGGGCTGCGACCGGCTCTTCGGCGGCAAGGCGCTCTAGGATGGCTCGCCGTCCGACTTTGCCCGCTGCGCCCGCAGCGCGACGAGCTCGGCTTCCAGCGCACGCCGCTTCCGCGCCTCGGTGTCCCGCTCCCGCAGCGCGGCATCCCGTTCCCGCAGCGCGGCATCCCGCTCCCCCTGCGCGGCGCGGCGCAGATGCGCCTCAGCATCCCGCTCCCGCTGCGCCTCCTGGCGGGCCCGGGCCTCTTCCTGCAGGATCGGGAGCAGCAGGCCCGTGGCCGGGTCCCGGAAGCGCAGCAGCTCCCCCTGTACCTCCAGCCCCAGCCCCAGCACCGCGCTCCACGCCGTGCCGTCCACCGTTGTCTCCAGCGGCTCGTAGCGGCCCGCCCGCAGTGTCCAGCCCTCCAGCCGCGCCCCCCGCAGCCGCCCCAGCGTCTCCCCCGTCGGGTCGAACTGCCAGTACTCCCGCACTCCCAGCCGCCGGTACAGCTTCTTCTTCGCCGCCAGGTCCCGCCGCACCGTCGCCTCCGACGCCACCTCCAGAACCCACTGCGGCACCGGCCCCTCCCGCCACACGCGGTACGACTTGCGGTTCTCCCCCGACACCCCCCGCACCACGAACACGTCCGGGGCCACCCGCGCCCCCGCATCCCCCTCCCGGTAGTACACGAACGTGTCGCAGGCCACGTAGACCCGCTCCCGCCGGTCCGCGAAGTGCAGCCGCAGGGCGGCCTGGGCCTCGGCCATCGCCCGGTTCTGCCAGTCGCTGTCCGCCATCGGCAGCCCGTCCGAGCACGGGTACTCCACCGGCGGCGGCGGAGCCGCCTCGCGTTCCTCCAGGACGGCCGTCGCCAGCGTTCCAGACATCCCGTTGCGCCCCCCCCGGGCCCGCTCAGTGTACCACTCCGCGGGGCGCGCGCCTTCCGCCGCCGGCAGCCGCCGCACCCGGCGGCCCGGCCCGTAGGCGAGGTGCCGACCGGCACCGAAGGCGCGGCAGCGGCAGGCAGGAACAGACTGGCAGTCCGCCTCTCGAGAACAGGCGGGCCCCTGTTCCGGAACTCCTGGCAAAGACCGGCAAGCAGCTTCCAGGCTGGTGCGCAGCTGGGCGGGGGGCTTGCTCAGCTGGCGACCGACCAGCCTCTGGACCAAGGCCCCTAGTCGTTCGACCGGATTGACTGGAGGCGAGTGGGCCGGCTGCAAACAGAGCTCTATTGCGGGTTGGTTCGCCGCCAGCCACTCCTGAACTCTTTGCGCACGGTGCATCCTGCCATTGGCGACCACGAACAGCATCTGCCGGTCTGCTCCCTCAGCGATCTGCTCCAGAAACTCCCGGAAGACCTCCGCCGTCGCAGGGCCTTCCCGCCCTATATCCTAGAGCTGGCCCTCCGGACTGCTGGCCGCTAGCGGGTGGAGGCGAAAGCGCCCGCTGGCCACCCGCCCGAGGGGGGCCCGCGGCTGCCCCGAAGGCGTCCGCACATGCTCAGCGCAGCCAGGCCGGACTCGCCGGCGCGGGCGAACAGGGCTCCCCACTCCCGGCAACGGCGAGCGAGCTTGGGGAACTCTAGATCTTGCCAGCGCTACATGTTGGCGGGCTCGTACTAGGTAGTGCGCCGCTGCGGCGGGAGCGGGAGCCGCCGCAGGACGCTGCTGTACTTTTCCCTCAAGGCTTGGCGCACTCGCTGCGCGGCCCACCAAGCGAACTCGCATGGGCATTGAGCGGGGTTGTGGCTTCCCGACGGTGGTGCGGATCCAGGCGGCGTGCTGGTCTGTCCTGAACGCGGGCATCCCGTTCTGGTTCTTCATGCCGCCCAGCCAAAAGCGTCGGATCCAACGATAAATCGTGCGCGTTGAGAAAGCAACACAGGACTTTACTGATTTTGCCGAAAGTAATTGCAAGCAACCCACCAATAGAATCAATAGCTTGCGGAGCTTTTTCGTGCAATTACTTATGAACACATCAGTATATGGGCCACCGACTTTTTCATATTGAACTGCAAGACCACTTTTTTCGAACCTTGAACTTCTGGTCTGTAGTAAGGCATGGAAAAAATCTTTCAAATGGGAGAGGCGCACCATTGAGGCGACGAAGGGTGCGGTCCGCCTGCTGTCGGTCGCCGAGCAGGCCAAGCAGCTTTTCGGCGAGCGCGGATCGCAGGCCGCCGCGTCGTGGCTGGAATGCGAATCGGTGTCTGGTACGGATGCGCTACAAGGGCGTGCTCCTTGCCGACCGTGAGGAGCACGAGGGACGCGCAGTCCGAGAAGGCCGACTGCATTACGGCGATGAAGATGTGGCCGATGACCGTTCCGCGCCGCTTGCGGGCACGACGACGCTCGATCGGGTTCACACCGGGATGCTGCTGCAGGCCGAAGGCCGCACGAACGCGCTCCGGGCACTGGTCGAGTCCGAGCGAGAGCGCGGTCCAGACTTTCTGTGCCTGTCGAACGCCTCATAGCCCTGTATCCGCGTGGCAGTGAGGAGAAGCGCCTGCTCGACGCCATGCTCCTGACAGCACCGAAGTGATGCGGAATCAAGAGCTCCGGCAGCCCGACGGCGTCACGGCGGGCAACCTCCAAGCAGAGAGAGCAGACGCATGAGCCACGCGGAATTGCTGAACCGCATCGCCGTGCGACCGGATGTGTTCGGCGGCAAGCCGATCCTTCGGGACATGCGGCTGTGGGGGGAACTGATCCTGAGCCTGTTTGCGCAGGGTGCCACGCCCGAAACGATTCCGGCCGACTACCCGAAGCTGGATGCCGACGATATCCGCGCCTGCATCGCCTACGTGCGCATGTAGTGATCGCCGGCGGTACGCTGGCAGCCGTCTCGGTGGCCAAGCCGTGAAGTTTCTGGTGGCCCACTGCGCAGGCCGGCGGCTCGCGAATGGCTGCGCGGCCAGGGGCGCGATGCCCCCGACGCCGGCAGGTTCGAATCCGATCCAGGGGGTCGGACGCTGCTCGAACGGGCTGCGACCGAGAGCAGGATTCTGATCACGCTTGACAGGGACTTCGCCAACCGTCGCCCGCAGTTGGCTCGCTGATACCCACAAGGCGCTCGATAGCGCGGTTGCCGCTGCCTATGGCTAGTCCGCCGACATCTCCGAAAACACGGCGATCCACGATCTGCTGTCGCTGAACGCCGAGGATCAAGAGGAAGCGGAGTAGCCGAGACGTGGTTACGCCTCGCAGATCGTTGCTACGGTCGCGTCAGCTGTCGGCCTCACCAAAAAACGGTGGGCGTGCTGCAGAAGGCACAAAGCCACGGCGCTTCTCGCGTCGTTGCTCCGCCTCCTTGCGACGCCCATAGACAAAGATGCCAATCACGGAGGTATGCGCCGTGATGAGGGTCACCAGACCCGAGACATCTTGGCTCCGCCAGAGCAAAAGGGCACCGATGACAATGACCAGGACTGTAACTGCAAGGGTGAAACCCTAGATCTGACCCCGACGCTCGGCAGCTATCTTTTGGGCGATGACGTCGACGCGAACAGATAGTCGGTTTTCATGTCAGACGTACCAAGTCTACTGCACCGCTACCACTGCACTCTCCGCAAGCCAACCCCTGATTCCCGGATAAAGATTGCGGGTGATAGCCGGAATATTTTTTGTTGCAATGATTTAGGCGGTTCTCCGGGGTGTCCGGGTATTGCCCCTCGGGGGTGCCTCTCGATTTTTCTGAAGGCCCCGCTGGTCCCTGTCCCCCACCAGCGCTCCCAGCCTGGCTTGCGGCATCTGCGACGAGGACTTGACGGCCTGGCCCGGCTCGGCGGGGGGCGTGGCTGGTCCGGTTCATCGGGCTGCCCGAGAGGCTGATCGCGGCGGCCCGTCTCCAGCGCTGCCAGCGCGGTGGCCGCGATGGGCAGCTGCTGCTGGCGCTGCTCTACGCGGCCTGCGCCGACGGGGGGCACCTCCACACAGTCGACGGCCTTGGGGATCCTCATGTCGCGCACCGAGCGTGCGGGCTGCGGGCCGGGCCCCACAGCCAGCCGCTGGGGGCGCAGGCGTGCGTGCAGCGGTGGGGGTACGTGCCGGTGTTCGGGGACGGCACGGGGATTGAGGTGGAGGGCCAGCTGTGCGAGAACGCCGAGCGGGGCTGCAACGGCGAGAGGCAGTCCTGGCTGCCCTCGGTGTGCGTGGGGGCGGCGGGGGGCAGCGGCCGGCTGAGCTCCTGCCGCCGACGGGCTGGGATGATTCCGTGAGCGTGACCGATCCGCGCAAAAAGACTCCGATTCTGCGGAGGGTAGCCGCGAGGGAGTGGCGGGAGAACGAGAAAGCGCCCCCAGATGCGGCGGGCCAGGAGCGGGCGATCGCAATGGCGTACCAGCCGGCCCGGTGGCCGAAGAAGCAGGTGTACCTGGTGCTCCGGCGCGACGGGGACGGGGAGCAGCGGTTGCTGGTGCCGGTATGCACGGTGATGCTGGTGAGCTACGACCGGCTGTCGCTGGCGGAGTTGGTGCGACGGCACCGCGGCCAGCAGGGCCGGAGCATGCGTTCCAGGGGCCGTTGACGGACCTAGGCCGGCAGCCTCCGCCGTGCCGCTCGCACGCGACGCATCAGGGTTTCTACCTGGGTGCCCGGATCGCGCAGCTGCTGCTGCAGTACCAAGTGTTGCCGTCCCAGGCACGGCGGCACGGGCTGCGGCCGCTGAGTCGGTACTGCGTGGGCAGCGTGGGGCGGCTGACGTGCAGCGCACGGCGACTGCGGCTGCTGTGTGCTGCAGGGGCAACTGGCGGCTGGACTGGCTGCTGCACGCGGTGAGCCGGAGGGAGCCGGACTAGGGCTGAGCCGGCGCGGCCGGGTCCAGCGGAACGGGACCGACGCGGAGCCCGCGGGGATCCCGGTGTGCCCGGAGCCGGGGGCGCAGCCGCTGCGGTGCGGGCGCAGGCCGGCCCAAGGTGCCTGCGGGGGGCTAGGTCGCTCGGCGATGGGATGAGAGGCCCGCGCCGGGCGCACAGGGCTCTCCGCTCGATCAAAGCGGCCCAAAGCACCCATACTCGAGGCATTATCCGGGGGTCTTAGGCCGGACACGGCGAAGTTGTTGATGCCAGGGAGCGCAGCGGGTGCAGATAGGTCGGGCAATCCTAGAAGAACGGCTAGGGGCCGGCCGCGGCCACCTTCCTGCGGATAGACCCGGAATCCCGCTCCTCCCCGCGGAAGACCGAAAGGCGTTGGCCGGGCAACGCAATGCTGGCGTTGCCGCGCAGGCAGAGGTCCAGGCGTTACCCTCCTCGCTGCATTTCGGCCTGCTTCAGCACCCACTCGCGGATCACTTGGTAGCTGGGGTCGCCGGCTTCGTAGCGGACGCCTCCTTGGTGGCCGTCCTCCTCCCCGGACTGGATGTTGAGCGGTTTCTGTAGGAACTTGCTCCTCTCCACCTCGTGGAGGTCGACGCGCTGCTGCATCCGCCGGTAGTTGCCGAGCAGCGCCGAGGGGGGGATGAATCCGGCCGCGTCGGGCGGCTCCAAGTACAGGGTCGGCACCCGGCCGGGCACGCCGTGGCAGGAAAGGCAGGCGCGGTTGTCGTTCGGGTTGATGCGCGTCATCTCCGTGAACACGTAGTCGCGGAAGTGGATGAGGTCGGCGATCCACTCGTCCGTGGCCTCGAGCGGTCGCACCTCGCCTCCTTGCCGCTCGGCGTTCGCTTCGCGGATCAGTTCCCGCAGCCGGGAGCCGTAGACTGCGTCGTCGCTGTCGAGGATGTTGCGGATCCGCGTGCGGTAGACCGGCGAGGGCTCGTGGTCGATCCAGGCAGCCAAGGCCTTGAGCACTTCCGGATGGCGCCGGAGCGCGGTCTTGTTCGCCAGCGCGATGGCGTCTTTGCGCACATCCTCGGGGGCCTGGGCCGAGAACCACGAAGTGAACATCTCAATGAGGCGGTCCTTCGCTTCGACGATGGGATCGATGACGTCGACGCCGAGCTCGTTCTTGGTCAGCAGCGAGCCCGAGCCTTCGCCAGGCGCCAGCTTCAAGTAGTCGATGCCGAAGATGTAGTTCGGCTCGGCCTCGGGGTTCGCGCCGGTCATGCGGAACGCGAGTCGGTTGACTCCCGCCTGGAAGGCATGCACGCCTAGCGATACAGGCCCGGGAGCCGTGAGCGCGGGACGGTAGAAGTCGATCGCGTCGCCGATCCGTTCCCCGTTCAGGAACGGTTGAACCGTGCCCATCTCGCGGTCGTGGAGAAAGGCCGTGATGATTTCGTACCGGCTCGCCTCCCGTGCTTCGACGGCGAACGTGAGCTGGTCGCCCGGCAATCCCTCGCGCCACCACAGGATGGTGTTCTGGCTGGTGAGGCCGTCGGGCACGAGTTGCTCGGTCGTGCGGCCGCCGGTCAGCTCCAGCACCTGCAGGTCCTCCGCCTCGGTGGCCCCTTCGACTGCTTCCTCCAGCGTCGGAGCCCCCTCTTGGAAACGCAGCATCCATTCGGTCGATGGCAGCCAGAAAAGGGCATCGCCTCCCACTTGGTCGAAGGCGGCCCGGCGGTGGAGGTGCGGGTTGTTGCCGAGCACCTGGCCCAGCAGGGTGGCGCGGAGCTTGCCCGTGTCGGGCCCCGAGGCGGCGTTGGGAGCAGGCCTTCCGAGCACGGGGGGCAGCGCCGCGAGCGGGCGGGGCGCGAGCCGCGGGACCAGCAGTTCGAAGAACTGCCGCTCGGCTTCCGGGTCGACCTCGGAGAAGTCCCAGCGGACCCTGGAGAGGAAGCGCACGAGGGCCTCCGCATCGTTCTCCCGGCCGTCGCGCAGGAGTGCGTCGAGCTTGCTGAGCAACTGCTTGAGCACCGCCGCTGCGGCCGGCAAGTGCAGTGCGCTGGGATTCGACAGCGCCTTCGCTGCGGCGGCGACCTGATCGATGTCGTCGCCTTGCAAAAGGCCCAGGAGATGCTCCTGCAGCGGCCGGTGGCTGACGTTGGCGGACCCCTGCAGGGCTATCGAGCGCCATGGGACAGGGCCTTCGTCTCCGCTGTTGCGGTACACCGTCAACAGGACATCGCCGAACAGCTCGGTCGCCCCCGGGGTCGAGTAGCCGAGCTGGCCGGGCCCCCCGTCGCCGCCGCGCTCCTGAAAGTGGGTGGCGGCGACCGCGGCCAGCCGGCGGTCGAGCAGCTCACGCCGGTCGCCGGCCTGTGCGCGAGCCGAGCCGAGCAACCGGTGGAAGTCTGCCAGTTCCTGGTATTGCTGCTCGCGGTTGTTGGTGCCCGTCTGGTTGGCGATCTGCCCGTTCGTGATGAGCAGGGAGGCGGTCGAGTAGCGCAGCGCATTCTCGGCGGCGGCCGCGGGCTCGGGGCGGAGCAGGGCGGCTACCCAAGCCTTGTTCAGCCGCTGCCGGAGCGGGGGGTTCCAGACCCACCAGTGCCAAGCGGCCTTGAACGCGTAGGCGCGCACTCCGGCGAACGCATCGCGCATGGCCGCGGACAGCAGATCGGCTAGTTCGTTCCGGTCCGCTTGAGACCGCGGGCCGACGAGGTCGACCCGCATCACCAGCGCCTGCAGGATCGCCTGGCGCGTGCGCTCATCGCCGGCCCGGTAGGCCGCAAAGACGGCCGGCCAGCCCTGATCGTCCAGCAGCAGCTGGCGCAGCGACCAGAACGCCGCCTCGCGGCAAGCCTTGACCGGATCGGAGAGTCCGCTGACGAGCGCCGGGAGGCCTTGGGCTGCCAGGGAGCCGCCGAGACCCAGGTAGCCGTAGTAGCGCACCTGCGGCATGGGGTCCGCCGTGGCGTCGATCATCAGGTCGGCGAACTCGGCTCGGCTGCTGGCCTGCAAGGCCCGCACCCGCGAAAGCTTCTGGGGCAGGGTCTCGTCTGGGGCTGGCTCGAAGGCCGACCGCTCATAGGGCTTGGCGGTGCCGGGGAAAAGTCGGCTGAGCGCTCGGATGACGTAGGCGTTCGTGACAAAGCCCGTCTGCGCGGAGCGGTTCCACAGGCCGTACTCGAACTGGTGCTGCAGCAGCCAAGCGACCGCGTGCTGGACCGGCGGACTGTCCGGGCCGTGGCCTGCGGCGCGCAGAGCTATCAGAGCCACTGCGGTGGGGGCCGCATCGCCCGGCTCCTCGAGCCTCGTCCAAGTGTCGGCGGCCTCGTCGCGCACGCCGAGGTCGAAGCCCCAGGAGCCGTCCTCCTGCTGCAGGGCGAGCAGCCTGCGCAGGTCCCGCTCGACTTGGAGCTGGAAGCTGCGCAGTAGCTCTGCGGCGCGGGCGGCGGCTTCTGGATCGTCGCCGGCCGCCGCGTTCCGCAGCTCTTGCTGCGGCAGCAGGTCGAAGTAGAACTCGATGCGATGCCCGAGGTCGTCGACCACTTTGAGCTGGTCGTCGCCGGTCGCCACGATCTTCTCCGCCTTGTCGAGCAGTCCCTCCCAGTACTTGGCATCGCCGGTGTCGCGCCAGGCCCGCTCGAGGATTTCCGCCGCGAACTTGAAAACCACGTTCGGGCCGAAGTTGGACCCTTTGCCTGCGGCGTTGATGCCCTTCGGGTCGGCCGTCTGCAGCACGTAGTTCGCGGTGCGCCGCTGCTGGTAGGCATGCAGCCGCTTGGGTTTGAAGGTGCGCTCGTGCAGGACGACGTTGCGGCCCGCGACGCGGCTGCCGGCCGGGGCGTCGCCGAGGTCGTTGGGAGCGAGGGAGGTGTTGACCGCGGCGTCGACGAGGTGGTTGGTGGGCCTGAGGCTCTCGTACATCGTGTTGACGAGGCGGCGATGGTTCTGGACGGTGCCGTCGGGGCGGTAGCCGTGGCGCAGCGCGTCGGCGACGCCCCAGACGCCGCTCTGCGTGTGGCAGCTCATGCAGTTCTCGCCGAACAGGCTGGAGCCGTCGCGCACGCGCCGGTGAACCGCGATGTTGCGGGGGCGGTGGATCAGCCAAGCGTCGACCTCGGCGAGGTGGTAGTAGATCGACTGGCGCAGTGCCTCCTGCGGTGTCTCGTAGGGGGCCGGATCGGCGAGGCGGACCTCGAGTTCGTAGCCGGGCTGGTTGGCCTCCACGCGCAGGTAGTAGGTTTTTCCTGGCTCGATTCTCCGAGTTACGAACGACCGGAAGTTATCGTCCTGCTGGTGAATCCGCTCGTTGACGTCGCGGCCCTCGTAGTAGCTGTACACGGGAACGGGACCGGGGATGGCCTCGGTCGGAGGGTGGATGTACGGCACTACGTTGTTGTTGCCGAAGTCTTCGCGCTTCGCGGCTTCGCGGGGCTTGAGCTCCTCTGGGGTCGGAACGCCGGGCTGGTACACCCGGATGCGGGCGCTGACGACCGGCTCCACCAGCTGCAGGTTGGCTGTCATCAGCTTCACGCGGTCGCCGGTGTAGGTGATGCGGTACCAGTCGTCCGGTGAGTTCCCGGACGCCGCGTTGTCGAAGTACTCGAGATCGTCGGCTCCGCCTACGACGCGCAGGACTTGGTTGGCGCTGCCGGGCGCAAACGGCAGCGCCAACGCCTCTTCCGGAGCGTTGTTGGGCTCAGTCTCGAGGACGATGTCTGCGCCTGCGGTAGGGCCTACTGGTCGAACCGAGACCGCAATCGAAGCGCGGGTTGCTGGAGGCACCTGCGGGGGCTGCGCCGTGGCCAGAGGTGCCAGGCCCGTGTCCCGGTGGTAGGTCGGCGGGGCCCGCGGCGGTTCCCCGGGGGAAGCGATGCTCAAGCGGTAGCGCCCGTCGCGCGGAGGGGCGTAGAGGATGTAGAGGTCGGGGTCCAGGGCGTGCAGAGTCTTGGCCCAGCCTCCCTTCGGGTAGACGGCGAGGTCCCCGCGCGCTGCGGAGGTGGGGGTGGCCCCAGCGGTGGGCTCTTGCCACCGGACCGCGAGGCGAGCGTTGGGCGGAAGTTCCGCGGGGTGCGCCAGGGCGATGTGGATCGCGACGGTCTCCCCAGCCGCGAGGTCCCAGGATCGCGCCCACGAGCCGGTGAAGTCGACCGTTTCGGCGGGGGCGACTCCCCCCGCCGGTCCGCCGAGCACCACGCAAAGCAGCAGCGTGACCCTCGCAGTCTGCCTCTTCGGCACCGGCGAGCGCCGCCTGGAAGATGTGCTGGCTACCGAGTTCCGGGTACTGGGATAGGTGCGGCGGTCGGGCATGTAGCGCTATCCGAAGTCGGCAGCCTCAACGCCTGCCACCTTGCGGTGCCGGGCTGGGGCAAGGCGTGTGATCCGTTACGGCTTGGCCGGGGTACAACGGCAACCATTATAGTTCGGCCCCGTAAGGGCCTGAGGAATCGCTTGGCCCGATGCAGAGTTCGGGCGGCGACCCGGGAGAAACGCGGGCGGGGCGGGTTGCCCATGCTCTCGCAGGCTTGGTTGCGATGGGCGGTCGGCCCGGCGGCGGGCCTCATCGGCCGAGTTCGCAGCTTACCGCGGCGAGGGTCTCGGGCGGGCGCACGCGGTAGGTGTCCAGCGCCCGCTCCAGGGTCCCGCACCCCAGCCGCCGCAGAATGAGACACTGCCGGAGAGCGCCCGAGGGTTACGACTATATTCATATATTCAAACTCTCTTCAAGCGTGAGGGTCCTTTGCGGTCGCCGGGCGCCTGCATCGCAGTGCCGCTGCGGCCCGCAGCTGTGTTGGGTGTGCTGCTCCTGTGCTGTGAGGAACCGGCTGACTGGCCACGGGAGGGCGGAAACGCTTTGGGAACCGGGGAGCCGACCTGCGTTGGCTAGTGCGGATTGCGCCCGGCCACCCGCCACCATGGCGGAAGCCCTTGCCTAGCAGCGAACCGATGTTTGTGCTCGGGTCCTGCCTCCCTCCCCTCGCCGCCAACGGATGTCGCGAGGCGTCCCTCGCGTGCGCAGATGCAGGTCTCGTGAGGAGCGGTGTCCCGGATGTGGCGTCCGTGCAATGCGGGCTTGGATTCGGTTTTTCTTTCGATGGGAGGGGGGGCGCTCAGGGCGCGGTGCAGTTGCGGGAGCCGAGCTTCTTGGCGATGGCGGCCGCGATCTGGCCGCCGTGGAAGCGTCCGTTCTCGATGAAGATTTCGTTGGTGTGCATGCCCGCAACGATCACGCCCGCCAAGTACACTCCCGGGCGGTCGCTCTCCAGCGTCTCCGGGTCCGTCCGCGGCTTCCGCGAGTCCTCGTCGAAGAGGATGCCCAAGCTGGCCAGAAAGCGGGTGTCCGGTTGGTAGCCCGTCATGGCCAGCACGAAATCGTTGGGGATCGACCGCGGTCCCTCCGGCGTGTCCAGCTCCAGCGAGGTCTCCGTGATCCCTGTGACGCGGCTGCCTAGGTAGGCCTGGATCTCCCCGTTCTTGATCCGATTCGAAATGTCGGGCAGGATCCAGTACTTGATCTTCGGGCTGAGCTCGGGGTGACGGTGGATGAGCGTCACTCGCGCCCCGGCTCGGTAGCATTCGAGGGCGCAGATCGCCGCCGAATTCTGCCCGCCGATGACCGCGAGGTCGCAGTCGTAGAAAGGATGTGGCTCGCGGTAGTAGTGGTGGACCTTGGGCAGGTCCTCGCCGGGCACATCCATGCGGACCGGAATGTCGTAGAAGCCGGTCGCCAGGATGACCTTCCTGGCCCGGTAGCGTCGTCTTCTCCCGACGCGATCGGTCGTAGCTACTTGGAAGGCGCCGTCCTCTCCCGTCACAGCGTCCACCTGCTCGTATTGATGGATGTCTAGGCCATAGTGGCTGGCGACGCGCCGGTAGTATTTGAGGCTCTCGCCCCGGGTGGGTTTGTCCCGCACTGCTGTCATCGGGATATTGCCGATCTCCAGCAGTTCCGGGGTGGTGAAGAACGTCAGGTTGGTCGGATACCGGAAGAGCGAATTGACAATGCAGCCTTTCTCGATCGTCTTGACCCGCAAGCCGACCCGCTGGACCTCGATCGCGCAGGCCAGACCGGTGGGGCCGGCGCCGACTACGACTACATCAAGGGCGTCGGCTGGGTCGGACGAGGGCAACTCCCAGTATAGGAACAGCCCGCCGGCCGCTTGGGCTGTGTCGCGGCAATCGGTGGCCCCGGTCACTGCGGCAGCTTGGCTCCGGGAGTGGCAAACTGTACGGGCGGGCAGAAGCCCGATTCGGAAGGAGGCTCCGCAATGCAGAGATCGCGCATCCCCTGGCTGACGCTGGCGCTGGTATGGCCCGCCGCCGCCGAGCAGGAGTGGGCACGGCATGTCGTCGCACGGGGCTACATGTGCCAGACCGCCGTGGCGGCTGATTTCACCGGCGACGGACTGCCGGACGTGATCGCCGATGCGCAGGGCGAAACCCACCTCTATGTCGCTCCCCGGTGGGACAAGGTCGTCATCGACGGCAAATGGCCGTTCCGGCCCGGCGTCCGGGACACCATCCACAGCGAGGTCATGGACGTAGACCAGGACGGTGACCCCGACTACATTGGCGCGGTCTATTCGCCGGGTCCGGTGTTCTGGCTGGAGCGCCCCGACGATCCGCTGCGCGACCGCTGGACGCTGCGGACCGTAGACAGCGACGTCAACGGGACGCACGGGCTGGTCCAAGGCGATATCGACGGCGACGGCCGAGCGGACCTCGCCGGCAACAGCGCCCAGCCCAAGGACGCCTACCCGAACTCGCTCGTCTGGTGGCGCATCCCGCCGAATCCGCGATCCGCCGAGGAGTGGGTCCGCCACGTGTTCGCCGACCAGGACGCACCCGGCCTGAGCCACTACCTGGGAATCGGGGACCTGGACGGAGACGGGATGGCGGATGTCGTCTCGGCCGGCAAGGATGCTGTGACCGGGGGAGGGAACTGGTTCGCGTGGTGGAAACAGCCTCAGGACGGCTCGACGCCGTGGCTGAAGCGGACGCTGGCGGTGCGCCAAACTGGGGCGACCAACGCGCTGCCCGCAGACTTGAACGGGGATGGTGCGATGGATATCTTCGCGACGCGGGGGCACGGGCAGGGCGTCCTGTGGTTTGAAGGGCCGGACTTCGCGCTGCATGAGATCGATGGCAGGCTGCGCGGCCCGCACGACCTAGCCATCGGCGATATCGACGGCGACGGGGACATCGACGGCGTGACCTGCGGTAAGGACAGCTACGTCGTGGCTTGGTACGAGAACGATGGAAAGGGCTCGTTCGCGAAGCACGTGATCTACGCTGATCAAGCCGCCTACGACATCCGCTTGGTGGACATGGATGTGGACGGCGACCTCGACGTGCTGGTGGCGGGGCAGAATTCCAAGAATGTCGTCTGGTACGAGAATGCCCTCGACTAGCAGCGCAGCCCGGGCGGTGCGCCGACGGTTCGCGGCCGCAGCCCACTGGTCGCCCGGCGCGGTTGACCTACCCTAGGGGTGCCTTCACATGCTACGCAAACTTGCGCTCCTTCCGCTGCTGGTGGCGGCCGCGCCGGCGCAGACGCCGCCTTGCGACTTCACGGACTATGCCGCCCTGGAGGGCCTGACCGCCGAGCAGGCCGACGGGGATGTGCAGCTCGCGTGGCGCGGGGCTCGCGGGGCGAGCCTGCGGGCCGTGTTCGGCGTTGAGCGCGGCCAGCCCGTCATCCGCCAGCTGGCTGCGCTCGCCCGGGCCGGCCACTGGGCGCCGCTCATGCGCGAAGCCCGGCCCGAGTTCCATGTCTCCGAGGGCTTGCGGCGCATCTCGAACCAGCAGCTCAATCCGATGCGAGACCTGGGCCGGGAAGCGACGCCGGCAGTGGTCGAGCAGGAGAAGTGGAAGGTCTTCTGGGACGCCCCGCTCAACGTGCCGGGGCTGGACGGCGTGAATCCCGGGCTGCCCAGGCAGGCTTCCGAGGTCAGCCGCAGCGCCGTCGAGTACGCCGTCACCGACTGCCGCGTGCGGCGGGCGGGAGCCCGGCTGGAGGTGTCGTTCGGGGGCCTGAGGCTGGGCTCCTTCGCCGGCCGCCTGCGCTTCACGGTCTACCGCGGGGCGAACCTCGTGCGCCAGGAAGCCATTGCGTCCACAGCCAAGCCCTCGGTCGCCTATGTCTATCGCGCAGGGGCGAGCGGGCTGCGAAGCGACGCCTACAAGCGCTTGCGCTGGCGGGACATCGCCCGGGACTGGCAGCACTATCGCTTCGGCGGCGGCGCCAACGAAGGGCCGGTGCCGCTGCGGGCCCGCAACCGGCTCCTGCTGCTGGAGCAGGAGCGCGGCGCGGTGGCGATCTTCCCGCCCTCCCACAAGTTCTTCTTCGCCCGCGAGATCGAGATGAACCTAGGCTACGTCTGGTACAGCCAGGACTCCGACGGCGGGTTCTCGGTCGGCGTGCGCCAGGGGGAGCGCGAGGAGATGTTCCGGCCTTGGGGTGCCTCCGAGCCCATTTGGGAGAAGCGCGTCCGGCAGTCGCGGCGTTTCGCGGAAGGCAACTTCGCGCTGTACAACGCCCCGCCCGGAACCCTCCAGCGCATGGCCGTGTACTACCACCTTGGTCCGGGCACGGTTGAGGAGGCGCACCAAGCCGTTCTCGCCTACACCCACGCGGACAAGTACAAGCCGCTGGACGGCTACCAAGTGGCCGTAAGCCACTTCCACACGCATTTCGCGGAGCAGCTGGCCGACGAGGGCTCGCTCGACCTCCGGCCTCCCTGGATATCGGCCTTCCGCGGCCTCGGCATCAACATCGCGATGATGTCGGACTTTCACGGCGACGGTCACCCTGACGATCCGGGCGCAGTCCGCTGGAAGGAACTCGGGGAGTACTTCGAGGCGTGCCGCCGGCACTCGGACGCGGACTTCCTGCTGATGCCCGGCGAGGAGCCCAACGTGCATCTCGGCGGGCACTACACCCTGGTCTTTCCCAAGCCGGTCTTCTGGGCCAAGGTCCGCGAGGGGGGCGAGCCGTTCCGAGAGGCGCACTCCGCCTACGGGACCGTGTACCGCGTCGGCTCACCCGCGGAGATGCTGCGCTTGCTGGAGGAGCAGCAGGGGTTGGTGTGGCAGGCCCATCCGCGGACCAAGGGCTCCACGTTCTATCCGGAGGCCGTCCGCGATGCGCCGCACTTCCTGAGCGACCGCTACCTCGGCGGCGCCTACCAGTCGCTCCCAGCCGACCTGTCGCACCTCCGCCTCTGCGAGGAGCGCTGCTTCGGCACGCTCGACGACATGAACAACTGGGCGGGCCCCAAGTACCTGATTGCCGAGGGGGACACCTACACGAAATACCCCGAGGACGAGATCTATCCGCAATTGATCGTCAATTACATCCGCCTCGACGTGCTGCCGGGGTTCGATGAGGATTGGAGCCCGATCACGGAGGCCCTGCGGCGCGGGGACTTCTTCGTCTCGACGGGCGAGGTCCTCATCCCCAGGTTCGCCGTCGAAGGCGCAGCAGATGCCAAGACGGTAGTGGCTGAGGTGGAGTGGACTTTTCCCTTGGAGTTCGTCGAGATCGTCTGGGGTGACGGGCAGCGGACGGGTAGCCTGGTGCTGCCCACTTTGGAACTGGAAGCCTTCGGGAGCAAGACATTTCGCATCGGCTTCGATGCGGGCAACAAGAAGTGGGTGCGGTTCGCAGCGTGGGATTCGGCCGGCAACGGGGCTTTCACTCAGCCGGTGCATTGGTAGCGGTTCCGGTGCTGTCGAGCCTGCCCCCCGGCGGCAGGCGCCGCGCTCACCCTAGCCCGGCACCGTGCGATCCTCCTTGGAGTACGCTTTGTGACGGCCTACGCGGCCAGTCCTCCGAACTCGGGTTCCCTAGGCACTGCCGCCGACGCTCTCTGCGGCCTCTTCCAGCGGCCAGCCCGCCTTTTTTACGGCGAACTTGCAAAACCGCAGGGGTCAGCGTGGAGAAACCTGCGCTATCCCGTGTATGATAGCGTCTATAAGAAAGAGGTGTTGGATGGTCAGGGCTTGCTACCTCGTTTTCGCTGCAGCGCTCTCGCTTGGATTGGCCGCCTCCGCTTGGGGTGCGGAATCCATTGCGCCGACGCAACTGGAATTCTTTGAAGCCAAGATCCGCCCGGTCCTCGCCAAGCACTGCTACATGTGCCACTCGGCCGAGGCCAAGACCCGCATGGGCGGCTTGAGCCTCGACACCCGGGACGGAGTTCGCACGGGCGGCCAGCGGGGGCACGCAGTCGTGCCGTTCGACATCGAATCCAGCCTTATCGTCGAGGCGCTTAGCTACGACGGCGAAGTGAGGATGCCGCCGACCGGCAAGCTTTCCGCGGAGGTCCTGCAGGACTTCGTGGAGTGGATTGCAATGGGCGCCCCCGACCCGCGCGAGCCCACAGCCAAGCAGGCGGAGAGCACCATTGACCTCGAGCAGGGGAGGGGCTACTGGGCGTTTCAGGCCCCTGTCAAGGCCTCGCTGCCCGCAGTGCGGGACCAAGAGTGGCCGCGAGGCGCGATTGACCAGTACATCCTCGCGGGCCTTGAGGCTCGTGGGCTGCGGCCGGTGGCGGATGCGAACCGCGAGGACCTGCTGCGGCGCGTCAGCTTGGACCTGACGGGGCTGCCGCCGACCGCGGACGAGATCGAAGCCTTCTTGGCGGACGCTAGCGACGGAGCCTTCCGGGCGGTCGTCGACCGCCTGCTCGAGTCCGAAGGCTTCGGCGAGCGCTGGGGGCGTCATTGGCTGGACGTTGTGCGCTATGCCGACTCCATCGGCCGCACCCGCAATCTGCCGTTTCCGGTGGCTTGGAAGTACCGTGACTACGTGATTCGCTCGTTCCGGGAGGACAAGCCCTACGACCGGTTCGTACGGGAGCAGATCGCGGGAGACCTGCTCCCGGCCGCCACCCCGGAGGAGCGCATTGAGAACCAGATTGCGACTGGCTTCCTGGCCCTAGGTGCCCACGACCTCAACGAGCCCGACGCCAAGCAATTCGAAATGGATGTGGCGGACGAGATGGTCAACGTCGCCACGCGGTCAGTGCTGGCGCTGAGCGTCGGATGTGCCCGCTGCCACGACCACAAATTCGATCCGATCCCCACCGCCGACTACTACTCCCTGGCGGGCATATTCCGCAACTCCGAATTACGCAATGGCCTGCGGCGCCGGCCGCGCTTCAACGCCGGCTATTTCCGCGTCCAGTTGCTTACCGAGCTCGACGGGCTGCCCGACTACTCGTCCCAAGATACCGCCACTCTCCGGGCGGAGCGTGCGCGCCTGTGGGGCGAACTGCAGGCTGCAGAGAAGGACCGGGACCGTGGGCGCTGCCGCGAACTGGCCAAGCAACTGGGCAAGTTGCCGCTTCCCGGGAACCTTGCTATGGGTGTGGTGGAGGCTAAGAAACGGGTCCAGACCCGCGTGAACATCGGGGGCGACCCGCACACGCTCGGGGATCCGGTCGAGCGAGGGTTTCTCCGTGCGCTGTATCCGGAGGGCGCCGAACTGCCCCGCATCGGCAAGCGCGAGAGCGGCCGCTTGCAGCTGGCGGACTGGCTCACCCGCCGCGACAATCCCCTGACTTCCCGGGTGATGGCCAATCGCGTCTGGCACCATCTGTTCGGTCGGGGCCTTGTGCCGACCGTGGACAATTTCGGCAAGATGGGCCGCCCCGCCAGCCATCCGGAATTGCTCGATTACCTAGCCGTCCAGTTCGTCGAGCGCGGCTGGTCGATCAAGAGCCTGATCCGCGAGATCGTCTTGAGCCGGACCTATCAGATGTCCGGCGGCTTCGATCCGAAGAACTTCGAAGCGGACCCCGACAACGAGCTCCTCTGGCGGGCTAACTTGCGGCGGCTGGAGGTCGAGGCTCTGCGCGACTCGATCCTGCAGGTCAGCGGCGAGCTAGACCACGCCCGGCCGATCTCGCCGCTGAATGCGTTCGACCGCAACCAGCTCATCAACACCGGCAACCGCCAGATCGAGCCGTGGGAAGTGCGGGCTGCCTTTCGCAGCGTCTACTTGCCGGTGATTCGCAATCAGACCAACCGCCTGTTCGAGTCGTTCGACTTCCCGGAGCCGAGCGAGACCCACGGAGCCCGCGACGTGACGACGGGGCCGAGCCAAGCGCTCTTCCTGTTCAACAATGACTTTGTGCGCACCCACGCCAGCGTCGCGGCGGAACGGCTGCTAGCCTCGCACGCCGAGGACCGTGAGCGGGTTCGGCGCGCATTCCGCCAGGTGCTGTCCCGCGGGCCGACTTCGGGCGAGGTCGAATCGGCCCTGCGCCATATTGCCTCGGCCGCTGACGAGTTCCGCTCCGCAGGACCTGCCGACGGCGGCGAGGAAGCGGCCCGGGCCTGGCTGGCGGCCCTGCTGGAGAAGGTTCTGGAGCGGCGGCCCGAGGCGGCGGAAGTGTCGGACGCCATGGACTACATGGCTAACCAGCAGCCGGGCGCCGAACGTTCCACCCAGACGGTCGCGCGTGCTTTCGAGGACACCGAAGGGCGCCTCCGGGGGAGCGTCGTGCGGGGCTTGATCGAGCGGCTGCGCCAAAGGCCTCCCGATAGGGCCGAGCGTGCCGCAGTCACGAAGTACCTGCGCCAATGGCGCAAGGAAGCCGATGTCGAAACGCTGCTCGCAGCGGATTCGGGAGACCCCGAGCACCGAGCGTGGACCCGCTTCTACCACGCTCTCTACAACGCGGCTGAGTTCCGGTACCGGAACTAGAGCCCGATTCCAGAGGAGCAAACCATGCCAGAGATTCCGTCCGACCGCCGAGGGTTCCTGCGAACCGCCGCCGCAGGCTTCGGCTACACGGCATTCGCCGGGCTAGCGGCCCTGGACTCCCTCCGGGCGGAGGGTTTCAGGAACCCGCTCAGCGCCAAGGCTCCCCATTTCGAGCCCAAGGCTAAGCGCGTCATCTTCCTGTTCATGCAGGGCGGGCCGACGCAGCACGACACCTTCGACTACAACCCCGAGGTTGCGGAGCACGGCGGGAAATACTCCGAAATGAAGCTCTCGATCGGGACGCAGGGGGGCAAGATTCTGCCGCCTGTGTTCGAGTTCGAACCCAGCGGGGAGAGCGGTCTGCCCATCTCCGAGGTCTTCCCTCACCTCCGGCGGCACGCCGACGACCTGTGCCTGCTCAACGGCATGCATACCGACTCCCCCGCGCATCCGCAGGCAACCGTGTTCACCCATACGGGCAGCATCACTTTTGTCCGACCGTCGATGGGGGCTTGGGTTGTGTACGGACTGGGAACGGAGAATCAGGACCTGCCCGGCTTCGTGACCCTGAACCCTCCGCCGCTCGGCGGGGCGCTTCTGTACGGGTCTGCCTTTCTGCCCGCTCCGTACCAGGGTGCCCGCCTCAATGTCTCGCCGGGCCAGGATCCGATCCACGACATCCGCAACCCCCGCATGGGGTACGACACGCAGCGCAGCCACCTCGACTATGTGCAGGAGCTGAACCGCCGCATGCGGGCGCGGACCGAGGGGGACACGCAGGTCGAGGGCGTGATTCAGTCCTACGAACTGGCCTTCCGCATGCAGAAAGCGGTGCCCGCTGCGGTCGACCTGTCGGGCGAATCGGAGCGCACCCGCGAGATGTACGGTCTCGACGCCAAAGAGACCCGCGAGTTCGGCACGCAGTGCCTGTACGCACGCAGGATGGCCGAACTCGGCGTCCGGTTTATCGAGCTCGGCCATCGTGGCTGGGACCACCACAACAGCCTCCGGAAACGCCTGAGCACAAGTGCTGGGGAAGTGGACAAGCCGATTGCGGCGCTGCTCAGCGACCTGAAGGAGCGCGGCATGCTCGACGAGACGCTGGTCGTCTGGGGCGGGGAATTCGGACGCTCAAGCTACGAGCAGAACGACAAGAGCGACGGTCGGCGCCATAACAATCGGGGTTATACGATGTGGATGGCTGGCGGCGGGGTCAAGGGGGGCATGCGCTTCGGCCGTTGCGACGAGCGCGGCGTGGCCGTCGAGGACCGGGTCCATCTGCACGATCTGCATGCCACCATGCTGCACCAGCTGGGGCTTGACCACACCAAGCTGACCTATCGCTACGCAGGACGCAATTTCCGGTTGACCGATGTGCATGGCCGAGTGGTCAAGGAGATCCTGGCCTGAGCGCATCCCGTCGGGAAGCATCGCTGCGGTGCTCTGGCTGAGTGTCTGGCGAGGATGCTGGCAGGGCATTTCCCCGGTTGCGTAGTTGCAAGCCGGTCGGCAGCTTGGCTCTGGTAGAGGGGGTTCATCCTGGAGGCCAGCGCGAGAAGCGGAGCAGCGAGCTTGGAGAGAGGTGCCGAACGGCATGTGCGTATACAAACACCGCAAGTGAGGTTGGCAAGGCAGGGAATTCTCGCCCGAGCAACCATCGGGGGTGTGCGGTCGCACAAGCTCCGAGGGATGGAAGGGGCGGGAGCGGCCCAGGAGCCGTTGCAGAAGTCCGGCAGGTGGGGTCAGCTGGCGGCAGGGTGATGTGGCAGCGAGCGCCAATCCCCGGGACCGACCGGTTGCCGGTCCCGGGCGTCTGCTCTGCGGCCGTTGCAGGCCCGTTTGCGCTCCGCGTGCGCAAATTCCACGGAAACCGCGACTTTTGCCGCAGGCTCCCGAGAGCTTAGCGGTTGCTCGGGCGTGCGACAATACAAGAGGCGCGGGCCCGTAGCTCAGCTGGATAGAGCGGCCGCCTCCTAAGCGGCAGGCCGGGGGTTCGAATCCCTCCGGGCCCGCCATGTTGCGCTAGCTCTCCGGTCTGCTGGCACCGCAGGGTCCGGGGGCAACAGTCCGAGGCTGGGCTTGGGCCTGTCGGCCTACTGGAGGATTGGCGCTGAGGATGGCGCTCAGCTGCAGCGGGGCGATGTTGCCTCCGCTGACGATGCAGATGATCGGGGAGTCGCCGCGGGGCACTGTGCCTGCCATGGCAGCGGCTACGGATACCGCTCCACCCGCTTCGACGACAAGCTTCTGGTCGACAGCCAACGCTCGGATAGCGTCGGCCATGGCGACCTCCGAGACCAGGATGACATCGTCAACCAGCCGCTGAATGACCGGAAACGTGTTGGATCCTGGCTTGGGCACCGTGAGCGCGTCGGCCAGGGACGCCTTCGGCTGCGTCGCGGTGGGGTGCCCTCGCTCCAGTGAGAGCTTCATGGACGGGTTGGCGGCCGCCTGCACTCCTAGGATGCGGCATCCTGGCCTCGCGGATTTGACGCCGAGCGCGATCCCCGCGATGAGCCCTCCGCCGCTGATCGGGGCCAGCACCGTGAATTCTTCCGCAGTTTGCTCGATCAGCTCCTGGCCGAGCGTGCCGTTGCCGGCGATAGTCTCGCGAGAGTTGAACGGATGGACGAGCAGGCGGCCGCTCTCGCGCTGGATTCGCTCGGTCGTTTCGAACCTAGCGGAGAAGCTGTTGGCGCACAGCACGATGTCCCCTCCGAAGCGCTGTGTGCGAACCCGCTTGAACGCCGAAGCGCCGTCCATCATGACTATGGTCGCCTGCACGCCGAGGCAGGTGGCAGCGTAGGCCACGGCTTGCGCGAAGTTGCCTGAGGAATTCGTCACCACACCTTTGTTGCGGCAGCCCTGGAGGTTGGCGAGGATGCTGTTGAAGGCCGGCCGGACCTTGAACGCCCCTGCCGGCTGTTGAGATTCCAGCTTCAGGAAGACGCGCCGACCTAGCGCATGGCTAAGGGTTGCTGACTCGACCAACGGCGTCGGGTGCAGGTAGGGGGCGAGCCGGGACCGCGCCGCTTCGATCTCATCTACCCAGGCATCTCCGGCTGCGATCGGACCAGTTGAGTGTCCGGCATTGGTTGCGGATTGGCGAGCCGTCGTGATTGTGGAGGTGGGTGCTGGATTGGGCACAGGGGCTCGAATGGCGGACACGAATCGGCGGGGCCGCCGACAGACTGAAGGGGCGCGGCCGGCTCAGCGGCGGCCCGGCCGGGATATTGTATCCCGGCCTGCAGAGCGCGACCCGCAGGCTGGCAATGCGCATGAGGCGATCGTTTCCACGCCGTGGTGCAAGAGCTCGGCGTGCGAGTTGGGTTGAGAGAAGACCGCGGTCACCGCTTGGCTCGGATAGCGGGCGGTGGCTCCTGCTGGGCGAGCGCCGTTGCAGTGTGTGCTGGATCCGAGTCTCCTAGACTGGCAGCGTCCGAACCAGTGCATCGATCTAGTTTGAGATCGGCCTCTTTGCAATCCAGCGCAATGTGTTCACGATCAATGACTTTGCTCTGTTGGGATGCGCTGTTCAGGCATCTGCGCGACTGGGGGCGTTCCTAGGGCGAAGCGGCTGAGCCGACGAATCCTGCCTGCGGATGAGCGCGCATGTGCCCGGAGTGGATGGCGGAAAGCCACAGAAGGCCTAGTGTAGTGTCTCGAACAAAACATTGTTTACTGGACAGAAACGAGCCGCCCTACTGGATGCGGGAGGGCTAAGCGAGGCGCGTGGCGGCGGCAATCGTCCTGGTGCAGCCACAACGCAAGCAACTGGAGCCAAGGACCTCGCAGCGGATCGCCGCGGGGCGTCTGCGCGAGCGGGTGCGCAGGATGCTGCGGGTGCCCGTGCGGGGCGCATCCTGGCTGCCGGGACTCCCGGCAGCCAGTGCCCCTGCGCAGCCAGGTCCTCGAGGTGCCGACGCCGACGACCTCCGGCGGACGCCGCCCCTTGGTCGTGCCGGGCGCTGGCGCGGCATCTCCGGACGCCCCGCAGCTTCGTCCCCCGGGCGCGGCGGGCTTCCGGGCTCCAGCCGCACCGGATCCGCACCTTCCCGCTCAGCCGCGCCCCGGGCTCTGAGGAGCAGCGGCGCGCTGGGGTCGGGCTGCACCGCGACCCGCCGCGCAACGCTGCGGTGCGCAGCTGCGACGAGCGGAGCCGGATCCAGGCCTTGGACCGCGACCCCGCCCGGCTGGCCGCTGACCAAGGGGCGCTGCGCGCCGCTGGCGCAGGATGGCAAGCGTCACGGCACCGCCGCCTTGTGCGGGGCATGGAACGCGGCCACCAGGGAAGTGCCCGGCAAAACCTAGCGCAAGCACCGCCCTCGGGAGGCGCTGCGGTTTCTGCGCGAGGTTGGGAAGACAGGGCCCCCGGAGCAGAAGACCCACCTTGTCCTGGGACCCCTACGCGACGCCCAAGCACCAGCAGGTGCTCGCCTGGATCGCCAGCAAGCGGCGCATTCTCCTGCCCTGCACGCCGCCCAGCGCTGCCTGGGCCAACTGGGTGGAGCGCTGCTGCGCCCTGCTCCCGCAGCAGCAGGTTCGGCGGGGCGTTGGCACCGCGGTGCCTCCTCCGGAGCAGGGCCTGGAGGAGTATGGGCAGGGCTCCCACGCGAACCCGCGCCCTCGGGTCTGGACACAGAGGGTGGAGGAGATTCTCGAACGCGTCCGGCGGGGGCGGGCAGCGTTGCCTAGAGCAACTTAATCACTGTTTTGTAAAGGACACTACACTAGCTTCCGATGGTCGTGGCGGCTGGCCCCGCTCCCAAGCCTCGGGCATCCGGTGCCGCAATGGGTTTACTGGGCGCGGCCTCGGGTCGATTCGGCACACGCCGCCTCCACGGCTGAGGCCGCGCTGTACCCGCTACGAACTGCTCCTTCCATTGTTGCTGGCCAACCGGTGGCGGTCCAGTCGCCGGCCAGAAAAACATTGGGAAACCGAGTCTGCGGGCCGGGCCGATGGTGCTCCAAGCCTGGCTTGGCGGAGTAGGTGGCGCGGATCTCCTTGATCACCCGGGTTCGCAGGAGCTTGGCTCGCTGGGCCTTTGGAAAGTATTCCCGCAGCTCGGCGACGACCAGTGCCGTGATCTCGCTCGCGGCCCGCCGGGTCAGTTCCCGCGCTGCGCTGACAACTACCAAATAGTACCCGCCGCCCTTGTGGAACAGCCACTGGCTCTGGCGGTCCAGCAGCAGGGCATGCTTGAACTGGGTGATCGGCCGGTCGAACCACAGATGCACGCCGGTGATGGGAGAATGCTCGAACCGGCCAAGCTCCGCTTCTAGGCCGAGTCCCGGCAGCAGGTCTCCGACCCTCTCGAAGGGGACGGCGCTGATGTAGTAGTCCGCCTCGGGGCTGCGGGGGTCGATCCTCTCGACCCGCGAGCCTAGCGCTACCCGCACTGCTGGACCGAGCCTGCGCTCTAAGGCGGCCGAGTACAGCTCGTCTAAAGGTACCGAAGGGATGCCGACTTCATAGCTGGTCCGGCTGCCCAGCAGCCCGTCCCCGAAGACCTGCAGGGCGGGGAGGGCCGAGGCGCGGTCCGGCTCCTCGTTGAGGGCGCTGACGATGAACGGCCGCCAGAACCGCTGGATGCTCAACGGCGTGGCCCGCTTTTCCCGGAGCCAAGCTGAGAACGTGAGATCGTCGAGGTCGGGTCGACGCCGTTCCCGCGGCACGGCGTGTAGGCAATGCACTACCGACAGCTTGTCACGCCATCCTAGGCACTGCAGCGTCAGCAGCGAGCGTGCGAGGTGGAGCGGGGCCGGGAGAGGGTCCCTGCGGATCGTGTCCACGGACCCGTCCGGGCAGACGAGGTGGAGGGCGTCATGAAACTCGATCTTGTCGGCGACGCCGCAGCGGCGGTAGAAGTCCAGCAGTTGCGTGCAGCAGCGCAGCAGGACATGCTGGCAGTTGTCGATGGTGGGAGTGTCTGCCTGAGCCGGGTGCAGCGGATACGATGCGGCGCGCCCGCCGAGGAACCTCCGCGCCTCGTGAACCTCAACCGAGAAGCCCCGCTCGCCGAGCTTCGCGGCGGCGGCGAGGCCAGCCAGCCCGCCGCCGACGATCTTCACGCTGGGAATGGCGGGACCCCTCCGGCCAGGTGGAGCTGCAGCGCTCGCGCTGCGATCCAGACCTTGCGCCAGCCGGCTAGGCGGATGCGCCGCTCCAGCACGTTGTAGTCCGCCTGCCGAATGCGCATCAGCAGCCCATGGTAAATGGCCACCATCGCCCAGAGCGCTGGACGGCTGCGCGGACGCACCATGGCGAGCAGCCCTGCGGACTCTGCGTAATAGGCCTTGGCGCGATGCCATTGGAACTCCATGAAACGTTGGAAGCGGGCGTCGCCCGCCTGGATCGAGCGTCGCAGCAACTCGTCCCGCTCCAGTCCGAACTGCCTCAGTTCGTCCGCTGGAAAGTAGACCCGCCCGAGCGCCGCGTCCTCCGCCACATCCCGCAGGATGTTCGTCAGCTGGAAGGCGACGCCGCACTGCTCGGCGAGTTGCAGCGCCCGGGGGGATTCGAACCCTAGCACATGCACCGTGGCCATCCCGACGACGGAGGCGGCTTGGTAGCAGTAGCGGTACAGCTCCTCGAACGTCTGGTACACAGGCTCGCTCAGATCGCATCGCATGCCCTCGACGAGGTCGAAGAAGTACTGGTGCGGGATCGTGCAGCGCCGCACGGTGTCGACGAACGCGGGAAGGATCGGGTCGGCGGTGCCGCGGCCGGCTAGGGATGCAGCCAGCGCCTCCCGCCAGGCTTCCAGTTGCCGTCTCCGGCTGGGCCGGCCGTCGCCGCCATCCGCAATGTCGTCAGCGCGACGCATGACAGCGTAGACCGCGCACATCGCATCGTGCTGAGTGCGGGGCAGCAGGGCGAACGAGTAGTAGAAGTTCCGCGCCCGCGACCTCGCGATGCGACGGCACAGCGCGTAGGATTCCTCAAGCGTGACCATGCCGAGAGACCGGCCCGGTTCGGGCTGCCGGGAGCGCCCGGCGCACCGCTAGGCGCAACAGTATCATGGCCCGCTCCCTCTTGCTGATTGTCGGCCGACAGGTTAGGGTGTCCCAGTCCTGGGCCCGGATCTTGTCGAGGATCGCCAGGCCCCCCCGGGAGAACGCTCCCAAGGTCAACCCGAGGCGGCCGCCGAAGTGATCGGCCAAGGGCAGCCCTTGGGCGAACAACCGGGCGGCCCTGGCGCAGAGGTCCTGCAAGGTTGCGCGGTGGGCGGGGGAGGCCCGGCCTTGGCGGGCGTCGGCGTCGAGCAGCGCCGGCGAGTAGCCATGGGACCGCATTACGTCCTCGGGCATGTAAATCCGATCCATCCGCCAGTCGCGCCGCACATCCTGCCAATGGTTGGTCAGTTGCAAGGCCGTGCAGGTTGCGTCGGACAGCCGGAACAGAGCTTCGTCGCGGCAGCCGTTGAGGCGCAGCACCAGCCGCCCGACAGGGTTGGCGGAGTGGGTGCAGTAGCCGAGTAGGTCGGCGTAGCTGGCGTAGTGCCGGTGGGTCTGGTCCTGCTCGAATGCCCGCAGCAGGTTTTCGAAGTCCTCCGACGGTAGATCGTGCCGCTCGCCGGTGTCCCGCAAAGCGACGAAGACTGGATGGTAGGCTCGGCCAGCGCGCATCTCCCTGAGCTCTCCGCGCCACCACGTCAGTAGCTCGAGGCTGCGCTGGGGGTCGCCGAGCTCGTCCCCCAGGTCGTCGGCCCACCGGCAGTAGGCGTATACGTTGCAGTAGTCCTGGCGTAGCCGCCGAGGCAGCATCAGGCCGGCAACGGGGAAGTTTTCGTAGTGGGTGCGGGTCAGGTTGCGCGTGTAGCGTCGCGACCGTTCCAGGTCCCAGGCCGGGAAGCGGAGGCCGTGGTGCGCCAGGAAGGGAACTGGATCCACCGCGACCCACCGTTTCAGAAGCCGCCTGCCACGCCTTCGCTGCGCGAGTCCGCCGCCCCCATCAACAGGCCCTCCGCGATCTCGATCCCCGTCACGTGCCCCAGCGAACGGCCGAAGTTGAGGTTGTGGCCCCGCTGGCGCAGGGCCTCGCGGGTTTCCAGCGGGAAGCCGCTCGGTTCCAGGTACAGCGTGTCCGGCATCCATTGGTGGTGGAAACGCGGGAAGTCGATGGCTTGCTGGATGTTCATGCCGAACTCCACGATGTTGAGAATGACCTGCAGGACGGAGGTGATGATTGTTGGGCCGCCCTGCGCGCCGACCACAAGCCTGGGCGCGCCGTCCTCGAGGACGATGGTCGGACTCATGGCGGACAGGGGGCGCTTGCCCGGCTCGATCGCGTTGTTCGCGCTCTGCAGCAGTCCATAGATGTTCGGGCTCCCGGGTTTGGCCGTGAAGTCGTCCATCTCGTTGTTCAGCAGCACCCCGGTGCCCTTCGCTGTGACGCCTGAGCCGTACCCTCCGTTGAGGGTGTAGGTCACGGCCACAGCATGCCCTTCGGCGTCCACGATCGAGTAATGGGTCGTCTCGTCGCTCTCGTAGGCAGATGGCTTGCTATCGCCCACCTCGTGGCTGGGGGTTGCGTGGTCCGGACTGATGCTCGAGCCGCGCATCGCGGCGTATTCCTTGGCCAGCATGCCCTCGAGCGGAATGTCCACGAAATCAGTGTCGCCGAAGAAGCGGGCCCGGTCCGCGAAGAACCGCCGCATCGCTTCGGCCACGAGATGCACCGTGGCTGCCGACCCCGCGCTGTCGGCAGCCAGATCGAAGCGTTCCAGGATGCTGAGGATTTGCACGATGCCCGCTCCCCCGGAGCTGGGCGGCGGAGCGCTCAGGACGGTGTGGTTCCGGTAGCTGCCGGAGAGCGGGTGCCGTTCCACCGGCTCGTAGGCCGCTAAGTCCGCCGCCGTGATCAGGCCTCCGTGGGCCTCCATGTCGGCAGCGATGAGCCGTGCGGTTTCGCCCGTGTAAAACTCGTCCGCGCCAAGCTCGGCGATCCTGTCCAGCGTGTCGGCAAGGTCGGTCTGCCGCAGGGTGGAGCCGAGGTCGAATGGCCGGCCGCCGTTGAGGAAGATCCGTCGCGACTCCGGAAACCGTGCCAGCCGGCCGCTGTTCCGCAGGGACTGAGCGAGGCCCCAAGTCACCGGGAACCCGTGGCGCGCCAGTCGGGCGGCCGGCTCGACGAGACTGCGCCAAGTCCGCGTTCCGTACTTGCTCAACGCCAGCTCCATCCCGCGGACGGTGCCGGGGACTCCGGCGGCTCGGTAGCCCACTACGCTTTCCTCGGTGGCGTTCCCGGCCTGGTCGAGGTACATGTCTTGATGGGCCGCGGCGGGGGCCCGCTCGCGGAAGTCGAGAAATGTCGAGCGACCGTCGGCGAGGCGGATCAGCATAAACCCCCCGCCGCCCAGATTGCCCGCGTTGGGCTCGGTGACCGCGAGCGCAAAACCCACGGCGACCGCCGCGTCGACGGCGTTGCCACCGCTCCGCAACACATCGACTCCGACCTGCACGGCGTGTGGCTCCGCTGCGGCTACCATCGCCTTGCGGGCGTAGGTTGGCTGAGGCCGGAAAGCGGCGGCCCACGGCGTCAGGAGCGCTGCCAGGACAAGAGGAGTCCACCGGATCCGCAGTCGCGGACCTCTGCCGGAACTCGGCCAGCGCGGCTTGCCTTGCCAGCGCCCCGCAGCCTCCGGGCACCGGGTGCGCGTCAGCCCACAGTCCACAAGCCCTCCAGGAACGGCCATTCCTCGTCCACCCATTCGTCCATGTGCCGGAACCCGGCCCGCGCCATCTCGTCGCGGATGCCGCCCCGCTCAAACTTGTAGGAGCTCTCGGTCCAGATTGTCTCGCCCGCTCCCAGGCAGCAGACGGCTTCGGCACCGGGGATGGCTACCTGCTGCGCGGTCGGCGACAGCAGATGCATCTCGATGCGCCGATGCTGTTCATCATAGCGAGCGACATGCTCGAATGAAGCCAAATCGAAGTCCGCGCCGAGCTCGCGGTTGATGCGCCCCAGTAGGTTTCGGTTGAACGCTGCGGTGACGCCGGTCGGATCGTCGTAGGCCGCCAACAGGAGATTCCGGGGCTTCACGAGGTCGACGCCGAGGAGGAAGCGGTCGCCGGGGCGGAGGAGGCTGCGCACCTGGCGGAGGAACGCAGCCCGCTCGTCGCAGTCGAAGTTCCCTATGCTGCTGCCCAGGAACAACAGGAGCATCGGCACGCCCGATCGGCCTTCGCTGACCGCTCGGACACCCTCGAGATAGGGCTCGTGGAAGGCCTCGATACGCACAAGGCGGGCGAGCTCGCGCTCGCACCGGGCCAGCGAGGCCGCCGAAATGTCGATGGGGCTGTAACGGCGGATGGTCCCGCGGGGAAACGCCTCCAGGATGCGGCGGGTCTTCGAGCCGCTGCCGCTGCCGAGCTCGGCGACGACGACTTCCGAAGCCGCGCAGAGTCGAGGGAGGAGCGGCGCACACCGCTCTAGGACGCGCTCATCGGCTTGGGGCAGACCGTACTCGGGCACCTTGATGATGGCGTCGAACAGCGCCGTTCCCAGGTCGTCGTACAAGTATCGCGGGGGGATCTGCTTGCGCCCCTCGCCGCAGAGTCCATTCCGCACATCGCGGACGAATTCGGCGTTGAGTCCCAGTTCGCCCTCCATGGATCGGTTGTATCACGGGCGGCTGGCAGGCCTCCGTTCGCGCCTACTGCGCGCATCGCGGATTCTGTCCCGCGAGCGACGGGCCGCGCCGCGACGGTCAAGCCGGAGGCCTGAATCGGGATGCTCATAATGGGGTGATGGCGGACAGCTCACCGCGGCACGCAGCCCTGGCCGATGCAAGGCACCGCACAGACGGGCTCTTTGCGCTCGTCAACCCCGCGGCGCTCTTCTCGCGCCCAATCCCCGAGCGCCACCGCCTGAACTTTTACATCGGGCACCTCGAGGCCTTCGACTGGAACATGATCTGCGGGCATGGCCTCGGCTTGGAGCCTGTGTATGCGGGTTTCAACGAACTGTTTGCCTTCGGCATTGACCCCGACAGCTCCGATTTGCCGCACGACCGGCCCGCGGACTGGCCCAGCTTGGAGGAAACAGCCCGATACTGCCGCCGAGTCCGCCGGGCAGTGGACGCAGCGCTGGACGCCGTGCCGGGGGATGTCGTCCAAACCTGCATCGAGCACAGGCTCATGCATGCGGAAACATTGTGCTACCTGCTCCACAATCTGGACAGCGAGCACAAGGTAGGAGCCGTCGGGGCCGGGGACGGATTGAGCTCCTCCTCGTTCGAGATGGCGGAGCCGGCCTGGGTCGAAATACCCTCGGGAAAGGCTGTCCTGGGGCGTCGGAGAGGCACCGGCTTCGGTTGGGACAACGAATTCGAGGAGCACTCGGTGCCGGTCCCCGCCTTCGCGGTCGGCAAGCGCAAGGTCTCGAACGGGGAATACCTCCGCTATGTCGAGCAGGGCGGTCCGGCGCCCTACTTCTGGCGCAGGGGTGCGCAAGGCTGGGTGCTCCGCACCATGTTTGGCGAGCTGCCGTTGCCGTTGGATTGGCCGGTCTATGTGACGCATGTCCAAGCGAGCGCCTACGCTGCGCGTGTCGGCGCGTCGCTGCCGACCGAGGCCCAGTGGGACCGCGCTGCCTACGGAGCCCGCAGCGGGCCCAGCCGGGCCTACCCCTGGGGCGACGAACCGCCCGGGCCCGATCGCGGCAACTTCGACTTCCACCGGTGGGATCCGTGGCCGGTCGATGCCGCTCCGGCGGGCGACAGCGCCTTCGGTGTCTCGCAGCTGGTCGGCAACGGCTGGGAGTGGACTGCGGACCTGCTCAGGCCCTTTCCCGGCTTCCGCGAGTATCCCTTCTACCCGGGCTACTCGTCGGCGTTCTTCGACGACCAGCACTATGTGCTGAAGGGCGGATCGCCTTGCACGGCGCGGCCCTTGTTGCGCCGGACTTTGCGCAATTGGTTCCGGCCAGGGTATCCGTACGTCTTCTCGGCATTCCGCCTCGTCCAAGGCTAGCCCGAGCCGCTGCAGGCTCGGCGGGCCCGAGACCCGGCTCAGCGGAACAGCCGTTCGAGCGTGAAGCTGCGGAACCGCCTCGCACGGTCCTCCTCGTCGGTGTCCCAAGGGCGGCGCAGCGGGACAGCCGCCCCGCTGACTGCGTTCCGGGCCGACACCTTTTCGCGGACCATGTTGATCTTACCGTCGGCGATCTTCCCGTTGAAGCGGAATTCCACGATGTTGATTTGGTTGCCGGCCTGCTCGCGGGCCTCGACCGTGAAGCGAAGGGTTCCGTTCGTGACCGCGCCTTCGCGCAGCGTCGCGCTGGGACCGTTGTTGGTGTAGGCCTTCCCGCGCAGCTCGTTGCCGTGCTGCGCAAACCGAAACGCGAGGTCGCGCGCCGGCGTTCGATCGCGCTGAGGAATGGTCCCGATCCACATGCCCGTCAAGTCGCCTCCGGCGAGCGACGCTGCGCCCAATGCCTGCAGCGCAACGCATGCTAGCCAGCGCTTGCCGCCTTCAGGCATGGAGCAGGCCCTGGAGAGGCCCGGTGCTGTCGGAGAAACGCGCCACGGGGGCCCCAAACGCCTCCAGAATCGAGACATAGAGGTCGGCCAGGGGATGGTCCTCGGCGTAGACCAAGTGCTGGCCGGCGTCTACCTTGCCGCCGCCCTTGCCGCCCAGCAGGATCGGCAGCTTGTGCGGGTCGTGCTTCTGGCCGTCCGCTAGCGCCGAAGCGAACAGGATCATGGAGTTGTCCAGCACGCTTGCGTCCCCCTCCTGCATGGCGGCCAAGCGCCGCAGCAGGTACGCGTACTGCGCGACATGCCAGCGGCTGATGATTTGGTAGGCGGACAGCTTCTCCTCTTCGTTGTTGTGGTGCGACACGTCGTGGTGGCCCGAGGAGACGCCCTCGAGAAACCGGAAGCTCACGTTGCTCACCGCGTTGCCGAACATGAAGGTGGTGACGCGGGTGGTGTCCGATTGGAATGCCGTCGCGATCATGTCGAGCATGAGCCGAACATGCTCCTGATGGCTCGTCGGGCGGTCCGTCGGCGCGTCCGCGAGATCGAGCGGAGCCAAAGCCCTCCACGGGGTCCCGCCCGTGGCCCGGGAACGTGAGACCCGTTGCTCCAGAGACCGCATTGACGAGAGGTACTCGTCGAGGCGGGCCCGATCCTCCGTCCCGAGCCGGCGGCGAAGCTTTCGCGCGTCCTGCAGCACGCGGTCGAGGAGCAAGGCGTCGAGCTTGGCTTCGTCCGCCCCCACTCCGCGTGCGGCCCGGAACAACCGCTCGTAGACGGCCCGCGGGTTCAGCTCCCGCGCCAGCGGCGTCGTCGGCGAACCCCACGAGATGTGCGATCCGTAGACCCGGGTATACCCGACCACTGCGTCGTTGCCCACCGCGACCGGCGTTACGCCGAGCTCCAGCGAAGGCAGCGGGGTCAGGTGCCCTCGCGCTTGCGCGGCGACTTGATCGAACGAGACGCCGTTCCGCAAGTCGGCGCCCTGCGTCTTCTTGATGCGGGCGCAGGTCAGGATCGAGGATTCTTTGACGTAGTGGCCGTCTCCGTCCTGCGCCTCCGCGTTCCAGAGATTGCTCAGGACGGTGACCTCCCGGCGCAGGTCCTCCAGCGGCTGGAGGCTGAAGGGCAGTTCGAAATCGCGGCCCGGAGCCTTCGGCGTCCAGGTGTCCGGGTACGCGCCGTTCGGCATGTACAGCGCAGCGATGCGGACGGGAGCCGCCGGCTCTCCGGTCGCTGCTCCGGTCCGCTGGCCCATCGCCTCGAGCCAGGGCAGCCCCAAGGCGACGCCGGCTCCCCGCAACGCCGCGCGGCGCGAAATCGATTTCTGGCGCAAGGCAATCATGGGGACTCCCCAGTTCCCGAGGCTCCGGCGGGCTGGCTCGGTGCGAGGAACGGCCGGCTCTGGACCACTTGGCGGATCAGCTCCCAAGCGGCATGGTCCGCCTGGACGACATTCGCACGGATCGCTTCCACCGCGCAGGCGTCGGCGATCGTCAAGCCTCGTCCAAGAGCATAGCCTAGCATCCTGCGCGTGAGGTTGCGCAGGAAAGCCTCCCGACGGTCGAGCAGGATCTCTTTCAACGCCGCCGGCCCGTCGAATCGGGTCCCGTCGGGCAGTGCCCCGGAAGCATCGATCGGAACGCCGCCGTCCTCGCTCCTCCACTTGCCGAGGACATCGTAGTTCTCGAGTGCGTAGCCCAGGGGATCGATCCGGGCATGGCAGCTTGCGCACCCCGGTTGCTGCCTGTGCCGGTCGAGCGCTGCACGCACGGAACGCGGTGGCTCGCCGGGCTCCGGCTCGTCCAGCTCCGGCACGTCGGGCGGCGGCGGCGGAGGAGGTGTGCCGAGGATCGAGTCCAAGATCCAGACGCCCCGGAGCACAGGACTCGTCCGGTGCGGGTGGGACGCCAGCGCCAAGACTGCCGGCATGCCCAGCAGACCCCCTCTACCGGACCCCTCGGGCAGGTCCATCCAGTTCGGATTGTTGCCGTCCTGCTTCTTCTTCAGGGGCAGCTCCAAATGCTCGATGAGCTGCCGCGTTAGAACGGTGCCGTCCGAATCGAGCAGATTCAGCAGAGAACGGTTCTCGCGCACGATCTCTCGGAAGAAAAAGATCGGCTGGAGGAGGATGTCGCCCTGGAGCTCCGCGTTCGCGGCGTACTCCGGGAACAGTTCGGCATCGGGCCCGCGCGGGCCCTCGAGCTCGCGTGTGCGGAGCCACTGCCCGACAAAGCGCGTCGCAAACTCTAGGGCGCGGTCGTCTCGCAGCATCCTCGGCACGAGTCTCCGCAGGACGGCCGGGTCGTCCATCTTGCCCGCCGCCGCGATGTCGAACAGGAGCTCGTCCGGCATTGTGCCCCATAGGAAGTAGGACAGCTTCGAAGCCAGCGCGTACTGTCGGACTGCCGGACCGCCCTCCGAAGGGTCGACATGGAACAGGAAGGCCGGGGAGACCAGCGCGCTGCGTACGGCGAAGAACACCGCGGACTCGAAGTCCCGGCCACGGCGTTTCGCTTTGCGGAACATCTGGAGATAGGCTTCCACTGCGGCCGCATCCACCGGGCGACGGAATGCCCGGGGCAGAAACTCGGCTAGGATTGCCCGCGCCGCTTCGCGTTCCGTCACGCCATGCCCGGGCCGGGCGACGAAGAGCTTGTGCCGGGCCTTGAACTCCTTCGAGGCTGCATCCAAGACGAATTTGGCCGTTTCAAGGTACTTCTCGGCGAGCAGCGGCGAGAGGAACAGCGTCTCCGCAGCGTTGTCGAAGCCTTCGCCCCCGGGGCCGTCGACCGGCAGCATCGCGCTTGTGTCGATCTGCAGATCCAGCAGGTCCCGCAGCGTGGCGCTGTACTCCTCCCGGTTGAGCCTCCGCACCATGGCTGGCGGCTGTTCCAGAGAGGCGGCGCACGCTTGGCTCCGCCAAGTGGACCGCACCCACTCGGTGAACTCGAGGCGGTCGTCGAGGGGCGGGGAAGGGGAGCCGACCGGCGGCATCTCATGGTGCGCGACCCGCATCGCGACCTTCGCCCAGGTCTCCGGTTGCTCGCGAAACGAGGCGAGCGACCCCAGGGATGCAGTGCGGAACCGCGCTGCGGCCTGCTCCCCACGATGGCAGCCCGCGCAATAGTCGGTCAGGAAGCCCCGGGCGTCCTCGGCGGAATAGCTGGCTGTCGCGTGGGCTAGCGCCGTTGACAACGCCACCGCGCAGACCGCACTTCGTCTCCACGCGCCCATCGGACGTAGTCGCATTGTACTGCGAACGCGGAGCTTCGCCGGATCGGCCCGAGCGTTCTAGATTCCCGGTTAATTTCCCGAAATGGCGGTTGAGGGGGCCGTAGGGCTTGAGCGGGGAGCCCGGCGTACCCGGCGGGCCCCTCAGCCCGTCGCCGAGCGACCTGGGCCCCCGAGCAGGTGCCCTGTGCCGGCCTGCACCCGCACCACGGCCGCTGCGCCCCCGGCTCCAGGCGCACGGATCCCCTCGCGGGCTCCGCGGCGGTCCCCTGCGGCTGGGCCCAGCCCGGCTCCGTCCGGCTCGCCGCGCGCAGCAGCCAGTCCACCCACAGGTTGCTCTTGCTGCACAGCAGCCGCAGCCGCCTTGCGCTGCGCGTCAGCCGCCCCACGCTGCCCACGCAGTACCGGCTCAGCGGCCGCAGCCCGGGCTGCCGCGCCGCGGCCGGCAGCGCTTGGTACGGCAGCAGCCGCAGCAGCAGCTGCGCGATCTGCCCGCCCAGGTAGAAACCCTGATTCGCCGCGTGCGAGCGGCACGGCGGATGCTGCAAACCCAGGTCCGTCTACGGCCCCTGGAACGCATTCTCCTGCCCCTGCTGGCCGCGATGCCGCCGCACCAGCTCCGTCACCGGCAGCCGGTCGTGGCTCACCAGGATCACCGTGCATACCGGCTCCGGCAGCCGCCGCTCCCCGTCCCCGTCGCGCCGGATCACCACGCACACCTGCTCCTCCGGCCACCGGGCCAGCCGGTACGCCACCACGAGCGCCCGCTCCTTGCCCGCCGCGTCCAGGGGCTCCCCCTCGTCCTCCCGCAACCCCCTCGCGGCCGCCAGGCGCAGCATCGGGGCCTTCTGGCGCGGATCGGTCACGCTCCCGGAATACTCCCAGCCCTTCCGCCGGCAGGAGCTCGCCAGATCTTTGCAGTAGTACGCGCTGTCGGCCCGCAGCCCCACCGGCTGCCGCCCTGTCAGCCAGGGCGCCACATCCTGGTCCAATTGCTCCCGCCCATCCCCCCGCATGTCCGTGCCGCCCGCGTTCAGCCGGGCGCTGACCCACGCCGCCCCCACGCACACCGAGGGCAGCCAGGACTGCTTCTCGCCGTGGTAGCCGCGCCCGGCGTTCCCGCACAGCTGGCCCTCCACTTCGATCCCCGGGCCGTCCACGAACACCGGCACGGAGCCCCACCGCTGCCCGCACGCCTGTGCCCCCAGCGGCACCAGCCGCCGGCTGACCAGCCGCGCGCACTCCCGCAACCCCTCCAGGGCCGCCTCGTGCATCCGCTGCAGGTCTGCGCCGAGCCGCCGGCTGGCGGGCACGGCCCGCAGCCCGCACGCTCGGCGGGCGACGTCATCGGCCCCCAGAGCGTCGCCCGCGTGGAGGTGCCCCCCGCCGGCGCAGGCCGCGTAGAGCAGCGCCAGCAGCCTCTGCCCAGCGCTGCCACCGCGCCGGCGGCGCTGGAGGCGGACCGAGGCGGCCAGCTGCTCGGGCAGCCCGAGGAACCGGGCCAGCCGGGCCACCACGCCGAGCCCGGCCAGGCCCGTCCAGTCGTCGTTGCAGACGCCGTAAGCCAGGGTGGGAGCACTGTCGGGGGACAGGGGCAAGGGGGCCTCCAAGAAAATCGAGAGGCACCCCCGAGGTGCAATCCGCGAACACCTCGAGAACCGTCTAAATCATTGTAATACAAGACGTTCCGGCTGACTCCGGAATTTTTACCCGGGAATCAGGGCGAGCGTGGCTGGAGACTGCGCCCGCCGGAGTTGCGGGCGGGCCGCGGTGGCCGTGCGTGTGGTATTTTGAATCGAGAGGGTCGCTCCCGCCATTCGCGAGCCACGATAGCTCAGCTGGTAGAGCAGCGGTTTCGTAAACCGCAGGTCGTCGGTTCGAGTCCGACTCGTGGCTCCACAGTTTATTGGCGTGGGGTAGGCGCATTGTTTCAGCGCTCGCGGCTTGGCGGCCTCGCGTCGGGCGTCCAGCCAAGCCCGGATCCGGCCCCGCTGTGCAGCCCACTGCTGTGGGCAGCGGTAATCGCGTCCTGTCGGCGGGTGCTGCTCGGGCCTGTCGCGGAGTCGCCCGGCGGGCCGCTTCGCGCTGCCTTGCGTACGATTTGAGCGTTGGGCTCGACCGACATCGGACGATGCGAATCACGGATGTTGAAGCGATTTACCTGCGCTCGGGGCGGGTCCGGGAGCTGTGCGATTCCGGACAGGACGCGCTGATCGTCCGGGTCCACACCGACGCCGGCATCTCGGGCCTCGGCGAGGTCGACTCGAATCCGCTGGCTGCCAAGGGAGCCATCGATGGCCCGTTCTCCCACACGGTTGCGAGCGGGCTGCGCGAGCTGGTCCTCGGGGAGGACCCGTTCGAGACCGAGAAGATTTGGCACAAGATGTACACCGGCAACCTATACGGCGGGCGCCGGGGCGTCGGGTTCCACGCCATGAGCGGGATCGACTTAGCGCTGTGGGACATCAAGGGCAAGGCCTTGGGACTGCCGGTCTGGAAGCTGCTGGGCGGCGGATTCCACCGCCGGCTGCGTTGCTACGCCAGTTCCCTGTGGGGTCCCACGCCGGAGGCGACGGGCGATCTCGCCCGGCGCTACGTTGACCGCGGATTCACGGCGGTGAAGTTCGGGTGGGATCCCATGGGTCGGGACGAGTCGATGGATCTGGCGCTGGTCCGCTCGGCGCGCGAAGGCTTGGGGGCAGGCCCGGACTTATTGGTGGACGCGGGTTTGGCCTGGGATGCCAAGACTGCGATCCAGCGGGTCCGCAGGTTCGAGGAGCACCGGATCTTTTGGCTGGAGGAGCCTTTGAGGCCGGACGACTACGAGGGTTACCGCAGGCTCAGCGAGGCGGTCGACACGCGCATTGCCGCGGGTGAGGAGGAAAGCAACCGTGCCTCGTTCCTGGATTTGATGGACCGGGGCAAGGTTGATGTCGTCCAGGTGGACCTGACCCGGGTCGGCGGTTTCACGGAAGCGGTGAAGATCGCGTCGCTCGCCCAGGACCGGGGCCTGCCGGTGGCGAACCACGGATTCACAACTTACATCAACGTGGCCGCAGCCTTGCACTTCCTGAATTCGGTCCCGAACTCGCTGATTGTCGAGTATGTCGCGGAAGAGGAGACGACGCTGCGAGACTACGTTACCAAGCAGCGAATCGCGGCTCGAGACGGGATGCTGGACATCCCCATGGAGCCGGGGCTCGGCGTCGAACTCGACGAGGAGGCTGCGGGCCGCTTCCGAGTGGCTTGACGCGAGGCCGCCATCGGCCAACCCCGTGCGGGAGGCGAAGAAAGCCGGTCTACTCGTCCTCGGTCTCAATCCGGAGCGAGTATTTGCGGAGGGCCTTCACATGCTCATTCTTGGACTTGTCGCTCAGTGGATTGCCTTGGAGCGAAACCGTCCAGTAGCGGGCGAAGCGGGCATCTCCGGCGATGTCCTTCTCGGCCATTTCCACCAGCGTGCCGATGTCCGAGACCCGGTTGTCGCGGAGCGATAGTCGGCTCAGCGAATTCAGGCCTAGGAGCGGCTTAAGGTCCGAGACTTGGTTGCGGTCTATGTTCAGCGTCGAGAGCCGGGTCAGCGAGCTGACCGGGCCGATGTCGGTGACTTGATTGTCGGCCACATCGAGGGTCCAGAGCTTGGTGAGGTTCTTGACCGCCTGCAGGTCCCGGATCTTGTTCCCGGCCAGATAGGCCGAGTTGAGGGCTTCCAGCCCGGCGATCGGCGACAAGTCCTCAACTTGGTTGTTGGAGAGCTCGATGTACTGCAGTCGCTTGAGGTTCCTGAGAGGCGAAATGTCCTTGACTTGGTTGGCTGTCAGAGCCAGGCTTTGGATCAAGTCGAGGTCTGCGATCGGCGAGAGGTCCGACACATCGTTGCCGGGCAACTCCAGCAGCATCAGGCGCTTGCAGTGCTCGAGCCCGGTCAGGTCGCGGATGCCTTTGCTGCGGGCGGTGATGGTGGAGATGTTGGCGACATCCTCGGCGGTGATCGGATCCTCGGTGTGGCGCTTCTCGAACACTTGCTGCCGCACGGCGGCTTCCAGGTTCTTGTCGGGAAAGATCTGAGCGGTGGCTGGGAACGCGCAGACGGCACCTAGCAGGACAGCCGCTCCCCGATGCATGAGGCTCGCTTCGACGAATCCTTGGCTGCTCGGCATTAGCCCATGATACTAGCCCGCGCCGGGCAGTGTGCGAAGCAGCTGTCACTACGGCCCACTGAACATCGGGGTGTTGTTTCCAACATCGTGTCGCTGGCGGCATTGCAGATGGATCCCGGGGCCGCAGCGGAGGGTGCGCCGCCCGGCCACGCAGGGACGGGGGCACCTGCAGGGCCTCGCCGCCGCGGACCAGCGGCTGGAGGGTCCGCCAGCCCAGCCCCAGGCTCTCGTGGCCGCTCTGGAGCCGGTGGAAGAACTTCGCGATGCTCCAGCGCGCCTCGCAGCAGTGCGCCCGGCCGGCTCTGGGGTGGCAACATCCCGGCCCGGGCCAAGGCCATCTCAGTGACCGCCCCGGGCGGCGAGGCGCACCACCCGCCCGCGCCGCCTGTGCCGCGAACATCTCGCAGCAGTCGACCTTGCGGTCGCCCACCGCCAGCACCCGCGTCTCCGGGCAGGCCCGGGGCCCGCCGGCCAGGCCTTCCGCAGCCGCCAGCGCGTGGCTGGCCAGGTGCTCCTCGCGCATCCCGGGCAGCGGTCGTTCAGTAGCGCCTCCGCAAGGTGTGCCTGGCGCACCCGCTCGCTCCAGCCGATCGCCGCGCCGCCCCGCACGGGAGCTGTGCCTCCAGCAGCCCCCGCCGCTGCGCCCGCGTGTGGCATCGCGGTCACCGTCGAGAGGGACACCCAGCGATGCATCCTATCAGCAGAGCCCGCCGCGCTGCTGCGGTCCGCGGCTACGCTCCCCAACAGGTACGCAACTGACCGGGCCAAAGTCGAGCTACAAGAATTCAGGCAAGAATATACTTGCAGTCTGCTTCGCGGAAGAACGACCGCACCCGTTCCGGCGACTTTTCAGGGATTGCAATGCGGCTTCCAAATTGGCGGGAGGCCGCGCTTTCGTCATGCCGATCAAGCGACTTACGTTGTGCTTGACAGCCGTCCGCAGCAATTCCACAGGATTCACTTCCGGCGAGTAGGGCGGCTGACCATCGGGCTTGATCTTCGCCTCGTGCTCCGTCGCTCATGCCCGGCTCGCGACTGCAGTGTGCAGGAAGTGGCGTTCCGGATGCTGGTCGGCGAGAGTCCCCCGATGATTGACAAGCTGTTCGGCCACAACCACACGCACACGACGGCGCGGTATGCGCATCTCGCCAACGGTCCGGTCAAGTCGGCAGCCAACCGGATCGCGAGCCGGATTGCGGATGTGACCGGGCAGGGCGACAGTTCGCCGATGCATTGACTCCCACAACCCCTACGCCGTCGTCGGACATGGCCGAATTGTATGCTAGAGGTGTCAGGTTACATTAGGTATCCATGATTCTCGGTTTCTGCCATCGGGGCCTCGAATGCTTGTTCGAGACGGGCGACCGGCGGCGGGTTTCGCCCGGTCAGGTCGCAAGAATTGAGCGTATTCTCTGCCCGCCTCAATGAAGCGGCGGAGCCGAGAGACATGAGCCTGCCGGAGTTCGGACTACCCCCTGAAGGGCGATCTGGCAGGGTACCGGGCGGTTTGCGTATCCGGCAATTGGCGCATCGTCTTCCGTTTCGAAGGCAGCGACGTCATGGATATGGACCTGATTGACTATCATAGGTGTAGCGGATCGCAATTAACTCCGATTATTCACGATTAGCGTAGAAGGGGAGCGAGCTTGTTAAGAATCTGGTCCGCGGTTTTTGCCCATAAGAAGGGGCTCTGGTTGTCGTTGTAGTGCTGCAAAAATTCGTAGATGTCTTGGGTGAGTTCAGGCACTCTGCGGAAAATGCCGCGGCGGATGCGGCGGTCGGTGAGTTCGCGAAAGAAACGCTCTACGAGATGGAGACCTGACGAACTGGCCCATGCTCCGCCCACCGCCAACCTTTATATATAATCCCCCAAAGAAACGGGCGCAGCGCATCAAGATCGAGCGCTTGGTGCCGGTGTCCTGAATTGGCCGAGATGCCAGTTTTTTCGCCATCCTGTCTCTGTCTCGATCTGGAAGTCGCCAAAGACGGCCACATTCATGCCCTCGGCGCAGTACGCGCGGACACCGACCGCAGTCTGGCGCACTCGGGCGGCGGTCTGGCCGCTGCGCTGGCGAAGCTCGACGACCTCGCCGAGGGCGCGTCCTTCTTGCTTGGGCACAATCTGATTGCCTTCGACCTGCCCCATTTGACGGCAGCGAAGCCGGGCCTCCGGCTCTTGAAGCTGCCGGTGGTGGATACGCTGCGCCTCAGTCCGCTGGCGTTTCCCCGCAACCCCTATCACAGCCTTGTCAAGCACTACCAGGACGGCGGCCTCAAGCGCGGCAGGGTGAACGATCCCTACCTCGACTCCTGTACTGCGCTGAAACTCTTCCGCGACGAGCGCGAGGCGTTGGAGGCGTTGTTGGAATCCGCACCGGATCTGCTTACCGCATGGCACTGGTTATGCACCCCCGAGCACACGGGCGTGGACCGCGCTCTGGACGAGTTCTTCCGGCAGGTTCGGCAAGCTCGCCGTCCGTCGCAGCCCGAGGCCGTTGAGGCCATAGACCGGCGGCTCGAGAATGCCGCCTGCACGGTCCAAGGGCGCGAGGTCATGGCAGACGCGGATAAACGCGGCTGGTCGCTGGCCTATGCCTTAGCATGGCTGTCGGTGGCGGGCGGCAATTCGGTGATGCCGCCTTGGGTGCGCCATCAGTTTCCCGAAGCGGGCCAATTGGTGCGCCGCCTCAGGGACACCGCCTGCACCGATTCGGCCTGCGGCTGGTGCCGGGAGCGCCATGATGCGGGCAGGGAGCTGAAACGCTGGTTCGGCTATGCCGGCTTTCGTTCCGAGCCGGCGACCCCCGACGGCAGGTCCATGCAGCAGGCCATCGTCGAGGAAGCGATGGCAGGACGGCACGTGCTGGGGATTCTTCCCACCGGCACGGGGAAGTCGCTCTGCTACCAGATCCCCGCGCTGTCGCGCTACGACAAGACCGGTGCGCTGACGGTCGTGATATCGCCACTGGTTGCGCTGATGGCGGATCAGGTGGCCGGGCTGGAGCAGCGCGGCATCGGCTGCTGCGTGACCGTCAACGGGTTGCTGTCAATGCCGGAGCGAGCCGACGCGCTGGACCGGATCCGGCTGGGCGACGCCGGCATCCTCCTGATTTCGCCGGAGCAGCTGCGCTCGCGTTCCCTGCGGCGGGTGCTGGTCCAGCGCGAGATCGGCACCTGGGTGCTGGACGAGGCGCATTGCCTGTCGCGCTGGGGCCACGACTTCCGGCCCGACTACCGCTATGTGGGACGTTTCATCCGCGAGAAGGCGGGTGCCGGGCTCGTGCCTCCGATCCTGTGTCTGACCGCGACCGCCAAGCCCGATGTGGTCGGGGACATCGTGCGGCATTTTCGGGACGGGCTCGGCATTGAGCTCACTGTGTTCGACGGCGGTGCCGAGCGCACCAATCTGGCCTTCGAGGTGATCCCGACCACGGGAGGGGAGAAGTTCCCGAGCATTTTTCAGGTTCTGACATCCCATCTGCCGCCAGACATGGCGGGCGGTGCCATCGTCTACTGCGCCACGCGCCGGCAAAGCGAGGACATCGCGGAATTCCTGCAAATGAAAGGGGTTGCCGCGGACCGTTTCCACGCAGGCCTGCCTCCGGAAACTAAGAAGGATGTGCAAAGGCGGTTCATCGCCGGCGAGTTGCGCGCGATCGCGGCCACCAACGCTTTCGGCATGGGGATCGACAAGCCGAATGTGCGGCTGGTCATCCACGCCGACATACCGGGCTCGCTGGAGAACTATCTTCAGGAAGCCGGCCGCGCCGGGCGAGACCGCGATCCGGCGACTTGCGTTCTTCTCTATGCGGCGGACGATGTCGAGCGCCAGTTCGGCATGTCGGCGCGCTCGCGGCTCACCCGTGTGGAGATCCACGGGATCCTGAGAGCCCTGCGCAATCTCGACCGGAAGAAGCGCTTCGGCGGCGATGTGGTGGCGACCGCGGGCGAGATTCTCGGCGAGGACGAGGATAAGGCGTTCGGACGCGACTCCGCGACCGACGATACCCGGGTGCGTACCGCCGTCGCCTGGCTGGAGGAGTCCCATCTCCTGACCAGGGAGGAGAATGTCGTCCAGGTGTTCCCGTCCTCGCTGCGGGTGCATTCGGTCGACGAGGCGGAACGGCGGCTTGCCAGGGCCCGAATCGCGGATGCCTATCGCAGGCAGCTGCTGCTCATTGCGGAAGCGCTGATCGGCGCGGGCGCCGACGAGGGGGTTAGCACTGACGAGCTGATGGGGGTCTCGGGGCTCAGTCCCAAAGGCGTGCGCGGCGCCCTGTACGACCTCGAGCGGTTCGGCATAGCCAGCAACGACACGGCGCTCACCGCGTTCGTCCACACCGGCGTGAAGCGCTCGTCGCGGAAACGCATCGAAGAGGCAGCCGCCCTGGAGATTGCCCTCATCGCCCACATGCGGGAGGCCGCTCCCGACCTCGGGAAGGGAGACAGTTCGTCCCTCCATCTGCGTATCGCCGCCCAAGTGCTGCGGGATCGGGGTTTGGCCGATCCGCTGCCGGAACGGCTGTTCCGCATCGTACGGGGCATCGCCTTCGACGGACGCGGAGAAGACGATGGCACTGCGGGCAGCCTCACGGTTCGCAAGCGGGACATGGAGACCGCGCGGATCACGCTACGACGGGAATGGGGCGCGCTGGAAGAGACCGCCGACATACGCCGTGCGGCAGCCAGCCGCCTGCTCGAACATCTGCTCGGCTGCCTGCCGCCCGGAAGCCGAGGCACAGATCTTCTGGCAGAGACCACGCTCGGGAAACTCTTGCAGGCGATCGAGTCCGATCGGGTGCTGAAGAGCAGGGTCCGGAATCCGGCCAAGCTGCTGGACCGGGCTTTGCTCTGGCTACACGAGCAGGAGGTGCTCCGCCTCAACAAAGGACTGGCGGTGTTCCGCCCGGCAATGACGATCCGGCTGGAGCAGCGAGACCGGCGCGGTTTCTCCAAGGCGGACTTCGAGCCCCTTGCCCTTCACTACAAGGGCCAGGTGCTGCAGATCCACGTCATGGTCGAGTTCGCCGAGCGTGGCCTCGCCGCCATGAGCGAGGCGCTGCGTCTGGCGATGGACTATTTCGCGTTCGAGGAGAAGGAGTTTCTCGCCCGCTGGCTGCCGGGTCGGGACCGGGAGATCGGCCGGCAGACGACGCCCGCGTCCTGGCGGGCCATCGTCGAAAACCTGAAGAACCCGGTCCAGCAGCGCATCGTGGCCGACGAGCGGGAGCAGACCAACGTGCTGGTGCTCGCAGGCCCCGGTTCGGGCAAGACGCGTGTGCTGGTGCATCGCATCGCCTGGCTGATTCGCGTCAGACGGGAAAACGCCCGGGGCATCCTTGCGCTGGCCTACAACCGTCACGCCGCCGTCGACATCCGCCGCCGGCTCGGCGACATGATCGGCGACGACGCCCGCGGCGTGACGGTGCTCACCTCACATGCGCTGGCCATGCGTCTGGCGGGTGCCAGCTTCACCGGCCGGTCCGAGCGACCGGATGACGGCACGTTCCAGGACGTGATGCGCCGGGCGGTCGCGCTGCTCCGCGGCGAGGAGCTCTCACCGGAGGAGGCGGACGAGCGCCGCGAGCGTCTGCTCGCGGGCTTCCGATGGATTCTCGTCGACGAGTACCAGGATGTCGGTTCCGAGCAGTACGAACTGATATCGGCCCTCGCCGGCCGGACGCTAGAAGACGCCGCGGGCAAGCTCACCCTGTTCGCGGTCGGCGACGACGATCAGAACATCTATGCCTTCAGGGGCGCGTCGGTGAAGTTCATCCGGCGGTTCGAGGCCGACTACGGACCGAGACCCACCTACCTGACCGCCAACTACCGTTCGACGGCCAATATCGTGGCGGCGGCCAACGCGATGATCGAGCCCGCGCGGAACCGCATGAAGGCGGGGCATCCCATCCATGTCGACCGTGCGCGCAAGAGGGATCCGCCGGGCGGGAAGTGGACGGAACTGGACCCGGTCTCGTGCGGGAGGGTGCAGATCATTCCCGCCGGGGGCGATCCGGTCCGCCAGGCGCGGACCGTCATGGCGGAGTTCCTGCGGCTTTCCAATCTTGCGCGTGACTGGGACTGGTCGAATTGCGCGGTGGTCGCGCGCGAGTGGGAGTATCTGATCCCGGTGCGGGCCTTCTGCGAGGCGTACAACATCCCCGTACAGATGGCGAACGAGGAAATCCCGAGTTTCTGGCACTTGCGGGAAACCCGGGCATTCGTCCGATGGCTGCGCGAACGCGATCCGCAGGTAGTCGACTGCGTGGCCCTCCGCGGCTGGGTGGACGCACGGCCCTCCGACCCTTGGCACGACCTGCTGCACCAAGCCGTGGAGGAACGTGCGCTGGAAAACGGCGGCGGCGAAGTCCAGGTGGATCACTTCGTCGAGTGGCTAGCCGAGTGGGGCCGGGATGTCCGCCGTCGACAACGCGGGCTGCTGCTTCTCACCGCCCATCGCGCCAAGGGGCTGGAGTTCGATCATGTGGCGGTCCTGGACGGCGGCTGGGACCGCATAGATCGCAACGAGGATCCCGACGCGCCCCGCCGGCTCTACTACGTGGCCATGACGCGGGCGCGGCAGACGCTCTCGCTCGCGCGCCTCGACGGTGCGCGGGGCTTCCAGGACGCCTTGCTCGACCATGCCGCGACGATACGGCGTGAGGCTGTCGAGCTTCCGCCGTGCTCCGAGGCGGTGGGGTTCCGCCATGTCCGGCCTACCTTTCGGGAGATCGATCTGGGGTTCGCGGGACGACGCCACGCCGGCGATCCGATGCATCGTGCCATCGCCGCCTTGTCGATCGGCGACCCTCTGGATGTGCGGGTGGGTCAGGACGGACGTTGGGCGTTGCTGTCCAGGGACGGCCGTGCCGTGGGACGTCTTGCCAAGTCATTCAGTCCAAAGCCTGGGACGCGGTGCCGTTCAGCGGAGGTGTTCGCCGTGGTGGGTCGGAGCCGCGAGGCGTCGGATCCAAAATTCCGCGACGCCACGAGATGCGATGCCTGGGAGGTGGTCGTCCCCGAGCTGGTATTCGAGCCGGATCGGTGAGCGACGCGCTGCACCGCAGTCCCGCCGACCAGCAAGATCGAGTGGAATTTAGCGGATGCAGACGATAATGTTGTAGCCGCCAAGAGTTCGATGAGCAGAAATCGTCGGTCATCCATCTGGCAGCAATAGCAGACACCGTAGGCCGAGAATGCCATATGACCGGGATTTCGGGTCGAGTCGGTTTCTGCCGACACTGACTGCAGCACGGGCGCTCGTTGCGGGTTGTGCAACCGTAATTGACACGACACCGACAGTAGGGAGCACGGCGCGGACGGGAGAGACGAAGGCGGAAATCGAACGGTGGAAATACTGTGACTACTTCGAAGGCTGCGGGTTTTTCGCAATGGACTGCGTAACGGTGTTACTAATTTTGCCAAAAGTGATTGCAAGCAACCCACTAATGGAATCACTGGCTTGCGGAGCCTTTTCGTGCAATTGCTTATGGAAACATCAGTATGGCAAAGTCAGTAAGGCCGCGGCATCGGAGGATGCGCGAGACCGTGGCGGGCGCTAGCCCGAAAAACTCACCGGAAAGGTGGGCAGGGGCTGTTTCCAGGGGCCTCGCGAATGTGGCATCAGTTGGTTCAGTCACACGGGGGGGGGGACTAGGCCGGATCAGCTCCGATGCGGGGGCCTGCCGCTGCGCGAGGTCGACGGGGGCCTCGGGCTGACCGCCCGGATCGCCCTAGGAGCCCGTTGCAAAAGTCCTCAGCGGCCGTGAAGCCTGTTCAGCAACTCCTTGCAGGGCCGTGAAATGACCATACAACGACTCCTGCAGGCCCTGCAACAGGCGCAAACCGGTGGTTCGCACGCGATTGCGCGACGGAAATCGTATCCCAGGGACTTTATCAACAGGCTCCTAGGCTGCGTCGACCACTGCCACCCGGCGAGCGTGGAGAGCGGCGTCGAGTCCTTGGCGGCGCAGCGCCTGGAGGCTCTCGCGCTGGGCTGTGAAGACCTCCACGACCATTGCGAACTGCGGGTCGACGCAGGGCTTCCGCTGCTGGTGGGCCAGAGCGATCCGACGGGCGAGCAGCGGGTTCGCGCCCGCGCCCGAGGGCAGGCCTGGGCCAGCCCGAGCACGCTGAATCGGCTGGAGCTCGGCGCGGCGACGGAGGCGGCCCGCGACCGGCCGCTTCGCGGAGCTCCCGCGGGGGGTGGGGCAGCTGCGCCGTCGCGGGTCCCGGACGCGGACCCCCAGCCGGGCTGACGCGGGGTTCTGCCGCGAGTCCCTCCTGCGGTGGGGCGCGGAGCACGCCAGCGGCTAGGGGCTGGGTGGAGTGCGCCAGGCGCGGCTGGTCCAGGCTCTGGACGCCCCGCGGCAGGCAGCGCGAGACAGGCCGTGCCGCCCGGGTGGCGCGGTGCTCCCGCGACGGCCCGGCACGCCCGAGTCCTGGAGCCGTTGCCGGCGGGTGGGGGGCCAGACGAAGTCCTGGGCCCGGGGGCCGCACCCGCGCTGCGGGGTCACCCCTCTCCCGCCGGCCGAGGCCTCGGCCAAGCGGCTGGACGCCAAGCTCTCCGGCGGGGGGAGGGAGAACCGGGTCCAGGAGCAGCAGCTCGCTCTGTGCCCCCCCGGCGGGCGCACCCGCTGCGCGGGGACTGCTGCTCCTGCGCCAGGAACCGCTGGGGGTCTCGTCCAGCTAGCTGGACCGCCCTCCGCCGCAGCCAAGCCCTGCCGCACGGCGGCGGCCGGGCGCGGGCAGCCCCGCCCCACCCCCGCGCACGGCCCTGCGGAACGCACCCCGGACGCTCCTCGAGCGTCCCACGCCGGCAACCGCGGCTGGCGACTGGCCGTGCTCGACGACCCGCCGCACGCTGGCGGCTCGACCCTGCGGGGTCAACTTGGCATTCCCCTGGAGGTCCACTCGGGTTCCCCTCCGGCAAACTGTTGGGCTCGCACCTTCAGCTTCCTTGGTCGGGTCCGAGTGCCAACCTATGGAAAGATCGCACCTAGCGCTTCTCCGCCTGCCCGGCAGTTGCGGCACTTGGTTCTTGAGAGGCACGGAGCCCGGCGAGCCAGCTCTCGAGCTCTTGCCATAGGGATTGCGCGAGATTCCCGCGATCTGCCGCCAAGTCGCGGTCCTCCGCGAAGTCGACCGCGAGATCGTACAGCTCCAGCGGTGCTCCTGGAGCCGGGCGCACTACCTTCCAGCGCCCTTGGCGCAGCCCGCTGACTTCTCGGTAGCGAAAGTAGATGTTTCTGTGCGGCGACGGGGCACCATCCCGCAGCGTTGGCAAAGGGTTGCGGCCGTCGATCAGTCGGTCGCTCGGCAGGGCGGCGTTCGCAGCGAGCATAGCCAGCACAAACAGGTCTATATTGACCAGCGGTTCGCGCACCACAGCGTTTGCGGGCAGTTGCCCGGGCCAGCGGATGATGCAGGGCGTTCTGACCCCGCCTTCGTACACCGTTGTGCGGCCGGCCCGGAAGGGCGCGTTGGAAGCCACTTCCAGCGCTGGCCGGCGCGGCCCGACCCACCCGCCGTTGTCGGAAGCTAGGATCACCAGGGTTCGGGTCGCTAGGCCCTGCCGGTCAAGCTGTTCGAGCACTTGCCCGACTCCGGCGTCCAAGGCCGTCAGCACGGCTCGGTACCCTTCGAGAGGGACGGTTGTTGCGGGATCGTAGCCGTACAGTCGGAAGAATTCCGCCGGGGCTTGCCAGAGGAACGGCTGGTTTTCCCGCTTGTTCTTGGGGTTGGGGTAATGCGCGGCGTTGAAGGGGATGAAGACGAAGAAAGGGCGATCCGCGTTGCGGCGGATGAAGTCGCTGGCGGCGTCGGCGAAGATATCTGTCGTGTAGCCCTCCACCATGACGGGCTCGGTGCCTCGATACATGTCGTGACGGCCGTTGTAGGAGTACGTAAAGTAGTCGCAATTGCCCGAGATGCAGCCGAGGTACTCCTCAAAGCCCCGGTCGGTCGGTCGGCTGCCTTCGGCGAAGCCGATATTCCACTTGCCGAACGCACCGGTAGCGTAGCCCTGCATCTTGAGGTACTCGGGCAGGATCCGCTCGGAGTGCGGCAGGCCGACTCCGGTCCAGTTCTCCTGCGTGGAGAGTTGGTGGGTCAGGCCGTTGCGATCGGGGTAGCGGCCGGTCAGCAGCGCACCTCGCGACGGCGAGCAGGAGGAGGTCGGAATGTAGAAGTCCGTGAGGCGCACGCCTTGCGCGGCTAGGCGGTCGATGTTGGGCGTGCGGGTGGCCGGGTTGCCGTAGCAGGCGAGGTCGCCCCAGCCGACGTTATCGATGTAGATGAGTACGATGTTGGAGCGTTCTTGGGCCCATGCCGTCACGCAAAGAGCGAGGAGTGCGATGAGGGCGCGTTGCACCGGCCCGATTTTACTAGACACCTGTGCTGCACGAGGGCTGGGGTCTGCGATGCGCGGAGGTGGCCGAAGAGCGGACGGACCTGCTGACGGCACCCGGCTCGAGGGGCAGCACTCTGCCTCTGTTGCACGCGGCCGAAGAGCGCTGCACGGTACAGGGCAGCTAGGAGCCTGTTGAAAAAGTCCTCAGCGACCGTGAAGCGGCACTGAGATGACCGTAAAACGACTCCTGAAGGCCCTGAACAGTCGCAAAACGGTGCTTCGGACGCGATTTCGCGAGGGGGGATCGTACCCCAGCGACTTTAGCAACAGGCTCCTAGGCGACATAGTTCCCAAGGTCCACGCCTCGGGCGGCGGGCCCGCGAGGAGCCCGTCAGCGACGCGCTCAAGCCGCTGGAGCTGGAAGTCCTGCTCCGCGTCGGGGAGCCCGAGCGGATCCTGCCCGCGGCGCAGCGCCCGCCGGGCCGGGTGCCGTCCCTCCCGACGGCAGCCCCTGCCCGGCCACGAGAGCCTGGGCAGGGCTGGCGGATCCTCCAGCCGCTGGTCCGCGGCGTCGAGGCCCTGCGGTCGCACGCCCCGCCCTAGCCGCCCCCTGGGATGTTGGGGGTAGGCCCCGCAGCACCTGGCGACCGCTGGCGCGGGGGGCACCCCGCCCGGCCCTGCCGAGCGCGGCAAGGCCTACTTGGGCCGTAACGTCCTCGAAGCGCAGTTCTGTGCGGTTGCGGTAGAGCCGGTACGGCGGCGGCTCCTTTTCGGCAAGCCGCCCCGAGTTGACAAAAAAGTCGAGCAGGCCATCCTTGCCGCAATCAACGAGGGCAACGCCCGTCACGGTAGTTTCCACGAAGTAGTTTTTGCGGTCCGCGCCGCCCGGAGCATTCGCCTGCACGAGTCCGGCCTGGACGGCGTCGTCGCGGTAATCGACGGCGGGCGCAGCGACGCCTGCGGGCAGAGGAGCGGCGGGGATGGCCCGCCTGTTGCCGACGGCCATGCCCAAGGGGAAGGCGGCGTTCGGGCCGACAATAGCCAAAAGCGGCAAGAGCGGCTTGCTGGCGAGCTTGCCGCGGGCGGGCGTCATTGCGCCATTCCGGAGTAACGACATGCGGGAGGACCACGAGACAGGCTCATTGCGGACTTTGCAAAAAGTTCGGTTTCTGGGCGTGCGCTACTTGCAAATCGTCGCTCCGCCCTCCATGATTACCGTGGGGCGGTTCGCACGGCGGTGACGCCGGCTCGGGGCTGTTCCCGAAGAGGAGAGGGTCAGATGCTTCCAGTTCGTCCACGGCGGTTGGTGCTGTTGCTCGGCGCGGCGGCTTCTCTTTGCTTTGCCCAAAGCTCGGGCATCCAAGGCGTGGTCAGCGACGCCAGCGGCGGGGTCATTCCCGCGGCCGAGATCACCGTGGAGAATACTGCTACGGGGGTTGAGTACTTCGCGCAGTCCAACGAGACCGGGTTCTACTCGGTTCCCTTGTTGAGCCCGGGCACCTACAGAGTGACGGCCCGGACCGAGGGTTTCGCGCCGTCGACTCGCGAGAACCTGAAACTCGATGTGCAGCAAATCGCGCGTGTGGACTTCGAGCTGTCGATCGGCAACGTCACCGAGGTCGTCGAGGTCTCGGCGGCCGCGGCGCTGCTGGAATCCGAGCAGGCCACGATGGGGCAGGTCATCGAAAACAAGCGAATCGTCGAGATGCCTTTGAACAAGCGGAATTACCTCGAGTTGGCGCAGTTGTCTGTGGGCATCCTGCCGGGTGCCACAGTGGGTGCCGGTACGCGGCCGGGGCGCGACGAGGCCGGCTTTGTCGGCATGGGCATGCGCGGATACCAGAACAACGTGATGATCGACGGCGTCGATAACGGCTCCCGCGCCGGCGGCGGGCCGCTGGGCTTCGAGGCGCAAGCCAGCAAGCCGTCGGTGGACGCGGTCGGCGAGTTCAAGGTCGTGACCAACAACATGTCCGCCGAATACGGTTTTCGCATGGGGCCGAAAGTCTTGGTGTCCATCAAGTCCGGCTCCAACGAGCTGCACGGCAGCGCGTTCGAGTTCGTGCGCAACGAGAAGCTCGACGCCACCAACTTTTTCGCCAACCGCTCCGGCTCGGTGAAGCCGACCTTGCGCCAGAACCAGTTCGGCGGCACGCTCGGCGGGCCGATCGTCAAGAACAAGACGTTCGGTTTTTTCAGCTACCAGGGCACCCGCATCCGTCTGGGGCGCAGCTTTCTGGCGACCGTTCCCAGTCAGCTTGCGCGCGGCGGCGACTTTTCGATGGAACGCACGAACTTCAATCGGGTCTTCGATCCGGAGACAACGGTCGGCACGGACGCGGCCGCCGTCCGCGACCCGTTCCCGAACAATGTTGTTCCTGCAAGCCGCTTCGACCCGGTCAGCTCTCCGCTGCTGAGCCGCTATCCCCTGCCCAACATCCAGGGCAGGGAATTTGACTTCAACAATTTCTTTCGCGCGCCGTCGGACTCCGACGATACCGACCAGTACGATTTCCGCGTCGATCATAACTTCTCCGACGGCGACCGCATCTTCTTTCGGATGAGCGTTCGGCGCCAGTTCCGCATCAATCAGAGCCCGTTGCCGGTCGAGGCCGGCGGTCAAGGCGGGCAGACCGTCGATCTCAACGGGGACAATCTGGCGTTCAACTGGACGCACGCGTTTACGCCGACGCTGCACAACGAAGCGCGGTTCGGATTCACGCACTTCCCGACGCGCTTCGACACGCTGATTCAAGAGCCGCTCAACGCCCAACTCGGCATCCAGGGTGCGCCCGGCGACACCTTCGACGACGGGTTCGACCAAGGTTTCAGCTTCTTCAACATCAATGGCTACAACAACCTGGGCACGCCCTGCTGCTGGCCCAACATCAACAACATGGACAACATCCAGATCGTGGACAACTTGCTGTGGCAGAAGGGCAGCCACAGCGTCAAAATGGGGTTCGATTACCGCCGGCTCAACATCTTCCGCGAGGCGATGCGTTTCCGCCGCGGGCAGTTTTTGTTCAATCGGGTGTTCACCGCCGAGCAGCCCAACGTAGGCACAAGCCGCTCGACCACGGGCAACGGGCTCGCCGAGATGATGCTCGGCTGGGTGGGCCAGACTCGAGTGGGCAACCCCGCCGGAGAAAACGCGGTCGTGCCCTACTGGGGAGCCTACTTGCAGGACGATTGGAGAGTGACGCAAAAGCTGACTTTGACGCTGGGTCTGCGCTGGGAGCTATTTCACCGCGGCTACTACCCGAAAGGGCATATCCGCGGACGCACCGGGGTTAGCAACTACATCACGGCGTTCAACGGCCTGCCGGCTGGGCAAGAGGAGTTCTGGGACCGCCCCGAGGACGGCAGCGACTGCGGTTGCGAGCAGGATCTCAACAACTTCGCGCCGCGCGTCGGCATCGCCTACCGGGTCAACGACAAGACCGTCGTCCGCGCTAGCGGCGGCATCTTTTACGGCGAGGGCGACATCGTTACGGACGGCTCGGCGTGGTCGCGGCAAGTGCCGGACTTCACCGAGATCATCACGCCCACGTTCGACAACATCACCCCCGTAACCTTGGTGCGCGACGGCTTCCTGCCCGTAACGCTGCCCGCCGAGGAGCCTCTGCCGAATACCGGCGCATCGGCTTCGTACCGCAAGCAGCCGAACCAGTACGCCGCGCAATGGTTCGTCGACATTCAGCGCGAGTTGCCGCAAGACATGGTCTGGATCGTCGGCTACCAAGGCTCGAGCACCAGCTATCTCTCCTATCGGCTCAACATCAACTTTCCGGGGCCGCATCCCACGATTCCCGCCAACCGCCGGCGGCTGCGCCCGCTGCGCACCGGCGTCAATCTGGCCGAGCCGGGAGCGAACGCCTCCTACAACGCGTTTGTAACCCGTCTCGAAAAGCGCTATGCCAGCGGCCTGACCTTCCTGGCTTCCTATACCTGGTCGCACAACATCGACAACAACACGCAGTTTCTGGACAGCGGCCTGTTCAACGTGGCCAACCAGTACGACCGCCGCGCCGAGCGTTCGAGCGCCAATATCGACATGACGCAGAACCTCACCACTAGCTTCACCTGGGAATTGCCTTTCGGCAAAGGCCGCGTTTTCGGCTCGGATTGGGGCGGAGCGCTGGAAGCGGTGCTGGGCGGATGGCAGCTCGGCGGCATCCTCTCGCTCCGCTCCGGTTTTCCCTTCGAGGTGACTTTCCCTGGAGACCCCCAGAACACGGGATCCACCAACCGCGGTAACCGCATCGCGGAGGGCAAATCGAGCAATCCGACGATCGACAACTGGTTCGACCAGTCCGCCTTCGTTATTAGCGACCCCGGCGTTTACGGCACGAACGGTCGCAACGTGCTGCGCGGGCCCGACGGCAGGAGCTTCGACTTCATGCTCGGCAAGCGCTTCCGCATGCCTTGGGAAGGGCACACGGTGCAGTTCCGTTTCGAGGCGTTCAACTTCACCAACACGCCGCGCTTCGGACAGCCCAACGGAGGCATGCTGCGTGCGGCCACGGGCACCATCAACCGGGCGGACGAGCCACGGCGGATCCAGTTCGGCTTGAAGTACCTGTTCTGAACGCCGAGCCGCCGGCCCGGAGCGTATACCGTTGCGCTCGCGCCCGGTCAGCAGGCGGTGCGCGGCCAGCAAAATGTGCGATTTGTGCGTCGCAGTGCTGAGCTGTAACGGATTTACGGCCAGGGATGTGAACCTGTTATTGACTTTGCCATAAGTCATTGCAGAGTGCGAATAGAAACAGTCTAGGCGCAGTTGGCCTCGCGGAAGAACCCTGGCACCTTGGCGGGGTCGGCCTCGAGGGCTTGCAGAGCCTGCTCCCAGCACTCCCCGAGCTGGCGGACCGTCCGGACCAGCAGCTTCCCCACCCGGCGCTGGACTGCCGACCGGACTGGCTCCGCAGGGTTCCATGCCGGAGAGTACGCCGGCCATGGATGCATCTCCCCCGGTGCCTCGGTCCGCTTCTGCCAGGCTTCCATGTGCTTGGATGTGTGGATGCTGCGGCGGTCCACGATCACGTAGATCGGTGTAGCATCCGTCTGGTCCGGAATCTGCTGCAGGAACTGTTCCAACGTGGCTGCGGGGACGGTCCCGGAATGGATCATGGAATACATTGCTCCCGCGGGACTGCTCGCGGACAGCCTGTGCAGCCGGAACCGCGCCCCTGTTTGCTGGACGCCGGGCGTCCAGCCCCGGCAACCCCACGCAGCGCCCCGGGTGTCATGCGAGGTCCTGCCGGCCTCGTCGGCCCAGAGCAGCAGGGCTCCCCGCTCCTGCGCGCGCTGGGCGATGGCGGGGTGGGTTGCTGCGATCCCAGTCCGCACCGCGGCGGCATTCGGCTGGCAGGCCCGGAACTGGGGGCGCTGCGGGGTGCTGCCGAGGCGTTGCAGGACCCTGCGCGCCGGCGCCAGGGACAGCTGGACTGGAAGCTGGTCGAGGATCCCTGGCCGGACAATTTGCAGCGACCGGCAGGCGAACTCGAACTGGAGCTGGTCGGGAGATTTGTCCCGCAGAGTTGCGAGGATCATCTGCATGTGGTTGTGGGAGAGGCAGGGGGGCGTCCCGGTTGGGGGTGCTGTCCGAGAGCCTGGCATCCGCCGCAGGCCTAGAGCCGAAGCCAGGTGCGGATTGTGCGGATGCCGAAGTCCTGGGCCAGGTCTTGGGGAGAGCTTGGCCGTGGCGGGCTTATCACGACCAACTTCCTCAGGGGAGGACGGGAGCGATGGGGAATGCGTCGCAAGTCGCGCAAGGTTGGAAATCCCAGGAATTTATAAAAGCAGGCATCACAGGCGGATTCCATGCGGCAATGTCTCAGACAACAAGCATCTATAGACCAGCTTATGTGTGTGTTGGCGCGGGGGAGCTGCTGCGAGGTTGAAACGGCCGGACCTGCAATTACTATTGGCAAAATTAGTAATGGCTCACCACGCCAAGCCGTCCGGGGTCGCCGGCGAACGCGGGATGGGCGGCGGACTTGGCGCATAGGAAGAACCTCTCGCCCTGGAAGCCGCGCCTCCGGGCGTCCTGGTCCGAATAGAGGTCGCACGCCCTGACGACCTGCGCATGCAATCCCGCCGCGCGCAGCCTGGCGAGGAAATCCTTGCCGTATCTCCGGACATGGTCGTGCTGCCCGAAGGCCTGCGTCCGCCCCTCGGGCGTCGTGACCGCCGGGTCCTCGTAGGTTTCGTCGCAGTCCTCGCCCCACGGCGGCACGTCGACGATGGCGAGGCCGTCGTCCCGCAGCACGCGGCGCAGCTCGCGCAGGGCCTTGGCGTCGTCCTCCACATGCTCGAGGACGTGATAGCAAATGATGACGTCGTAGGAGCGGTCCGGCTGCTGGATGTCGGTGATGTCCATGAAGAGGTCTTCGACGATCCAGTCCCGGTCCTGCAAGCCCGCGCTGACGTACGCGTCGCCCAAGAGACCCCGGAATGGGCCCATGACCGCTCTGCTCGGGGCGATGTCCAGGACGACCCGGCCCCCCCCCCCCCCCATCCCCCGAACGTAGCCAAGGGGCGACGCGCTCCGCGAAGTAGAGCCAAAGAAGACGCTGCCGCTCGAGTGCGCCGCAATTCGGACACCGCGCGTTCGCCCGGTCGCCCTGCCGCAGGAACCGTTGGAACGACCGGCCGCACAACGGACACAGGACCGTGTCGCCCCGGTAGCGCATTCGACGCACGACGCGACCGGCCCACAGCCTTAGCTCCGTGACTGAGCGCCTCAAAAGCCGGGGCATCGGAAGGCAGGCAAAAACCTGTTCCGGAGCTCCCGGCAAAGACCGGCAAGCAGCTTCCAGGTTGTCGCGAAGCTGTGCTTTGGTCTTGCTCAGCTCGCGACCGACCCGCCGCTGGACCAAGGCCCATACTGACTTCGCCATACGTTATTCCAGGGTACGATCAGAAACAGTCTCGGCGCAGTCGGTCTCGCGGAAGAACCCTGGCACCTTGGTGGGGTCGGCCTCCAGGGCTTGCAGAGCCTGCTCCCAGCGCTCCCCCAGCTGGCGGACCGTTCGGGGTTGCTGTCCGAGAGCCTGGCATCCGCAGCAGGCCTAGAGCCGAAGCCAGGTGCGGATTGTGAGGATGCCGATGCCGCAGCCCTGGGCGAGGTCTTGGAGAGCTTTGCCGTGATGGGCTTGGATCACGACCAACTTCGTAAGGGGAGGTCGGGAGCGATGGGGAATGCGTCGGAAGTCGCGCAAGGTGGGAAAGCTCATGTAAGAGCAGGAATCGCAGGCGGATTCCATGCGGCAATGTCTCAGACAACAAACATCTATAGACCAGCTTGTGTATGTGTTGACGCGGGGAAGCTGCTGAGAGGTTGAAAACGGCCAGACCTGCAATTACTTTTGGCAAAATTAGTAGCTCCGCACCAAGCGAACAAGCGCATCATTATCGCGGTAGCCGATCGCATGGGCCTGCCGCCTCAGAAGACGGTCGTCAATATTGCCCCCTACGGCAACACGACCGCCGGCGCAATACCGCTCGCAACACGAGATGCGATCGGGGAAGGCCGCCTGAAAAGGGCGGCCTCGTGCTGAGGGCGGCCGTCGGGGCGGAATGCACGGCAGGAGTGTCGCTGCGGCGCTGCGACCGCCCATCCGGGCCCAGCCTAGAACTCGATCCGCAGTCCCATCTGCATGATCCGTGGGCCGGTCAGGGTATTGATCTCTCCGGCGGTGCCGCTCGTGATCCGCCCGACCGGATTCGTAAGGTTGGCGTGGTTCATCGCGTTGAACATCTCCCACCGGTACTGGACTTGGACGTTCTCGGACACGTCGAAGTTCTTGAAGACACCCAAGTCGAGGTTCCAGTCGCCCGGACTGATCATCGTGTTGCGCCCGAGATTGCCGAAGTGGCCGCTACCGGGAATCTGGTATGCATCGACGTTGTACCAAGGCGCTCCGTTCACGATGGCGGCCCGGCTGCGATCGACACCCGCCAGGGGGTCACCGACTAGGTTCGGTCTCTGACCTCCGCCGATGGTCGTGCCGGCGACATCCCTGCCGTGGAAGATGTTCACGGGATCCCCGGACTGGGTGGAGAAGATGCCGTTGACCTGCCAGCCGCCCAGCAGCCAGTCGGCCGGCCCGCTTGACGCCGGCGACGGGATGTCCCAGACGAATGAAGCGACCATCCTGTGCCCGCGATGGAAATTGGCCAGCGCCTTCTCGGCGTCCAGATCCTCCAGGTTCTGCGGGTTGAACTGGTCGTTGGTCGCGTACAGGTCGGTTGTCTTGGACCACGTGTAGTGCGTCAGGATCGTGAATCCCTGGCTCATGCGCTTGTTCAGCGTGAGCTGCATGGCGTTGTAGTTGCTGTAGGCGACCGACTGGTATTCGCGGATCGCCGTGAAGTCAGCGTGCGGGCGCACGTTGGGCCGGCCGCTGCTCCTCGCCGGCCGCACGTTGATGTCGAGGACCAGCGGGAGATTCGCGGCCTTCGATCCGATGTACGCGCCGGTCACGAGGATCCGATGGGGCAGCTCGCGCTGGATGTTGAAATTCCATTGCTGGCTGTAGCCGGCCACGAGGTGCGGACTGACGCTCCTGCCGAAGAGGATCGGCGTCACGAACTCGAAGGCGCTGCGTTCCTCGTCGGAGCGCGGCGGACTGAACGGGAACGGGTTGACCCTGCCCCGAAAAGGCTCGTCGAAGGTCGCTCCGGTTGCGTTCAGGTCGGCTTGCCGCCTGTCGAACTGCATCGAGAACGGCGGATTGTTCACGAACTGGCTGAGCGAATGGAACACCGGCATGTCGTAGAAGAGCCCGTACCCGGCGCGCACGGACGTCTTGGCGTCGGAGGTCGGCTGCCAGGCGATGCCGATTCGGGGAGCGAAGTTGTTGAGGTCGCGCGGCGCTCCCCCTCTGGGGATGCCCGGATCGGACGCGTAAAGCATGCCCGGAGGCGCCTGCGGGTACGAAGCGGACTGCTGGCCTGGGAGGAACACCGACAGTTCGTCGTCCGCCGAGTAGAACTGGTGGTACGGCTCCCATCGCAGTCCCAGGCTGATGTTCAGGTTCGGACGCGCCTTCCAGTCGTCCTGGAGGTAGAGGTTCGAGCCGATGTTCCGGATGCGGTTGATCCGCAGCGAGCCCATGACGAATCGCGAGGGCCAGCCGAGGAAGAAATCTCCGAGGGCGTTGTTGGTCCGGTTGCCGTTGAAGGTGAACTGGGGGTCGACCCGGTTGTTGGTCAGGCGGTCGCTCTTGGACCAGCGGTAGTCGCCGCCGAACTTGAGCATGTGCGCACCCACGGTCCATGCCACGTCATAGACGATGTGGTAGGTCTGGCGGTCGGTGTCGAGCACGTTCACCTGGCCGAGGTTCCAGTACCCACCCACGGAACCGCGCCACGTGACGGCTTGTTCTTCCGGCGAGAACGGAGCCGCTCGCACCGCGTTGACTCCCAGCGTTTCGTAGGTGGCCACCTGACCGTTGAACATGACGGGGTTGCCGCCCCGCAGCTGGTCAACCTGGTTCCACGTGAAGCGGCCCACTCCGAGGAGGCGCGGCCCGATCGTCCAGGTATGAGACCCTTGCAGGTTCCAGTTCTTGAAGCCCTCGTTCTGCGTCAGCGTGGGGACGTTGGCGGCGCGGAACCGATCGTCCACATTGCGGAACAGCCGGAATGTCCCGCGTTGCCGGTTGGTCATCTGGTGGTCGACGCGAGCGATGTGCTGATCCCGGTCAGGGTTGTCCGGCCGGTTGAAGCCGATGCGCCCCAGCAGAGTTCCGTCACCCCGCGTCGTCACGACATTGGCGCTCGGGATGAGGGCTTCCAGGTAATTCGGCGAGACCGGGTTCCACCGCCCCTGGGGAATAGTCGCATTCGGGAAACTGGCGCCCGTGTCTGGGTCGTTCGGCTGGTTGCGGGACTTCGAGAAGTCCGCGCCGCGCTCCAGATCTGTCGCGACGTTGTGCAGGAAGGCTTGCGCTTGCCGGGTGCGAGTCCCCTCGAACGCGTAGAAGAAGAACATCCTGTTCTTTGCGATGGGGCCGCCGAGCGTCCCGCCGAACTGGTTGCGCCGCAGCTTGCCCTTCTGCACGCCCGTGCGGTTCGCGTCAAAGCTGCTCGCGTCCAGCACATCGTTGCGGAGGAAGTTGAAAGCGCTCCCGTGAAACTCGTTGGTGCCGGACTTCGTCACCGCGTTGATCACCCCGCCCATCGCCCCGCCGTGCTCGGCGGAGAAATTCTGAGTCTGGATGCTGAATTCCTCGAGCGAGTCCGGATTCGGCACGATCATCGGGGCGCCGCCTTGGTGATCGTTGTTGTCGCCACCGTCCAGCATGTAGTTGTTCGATTGGGCGCGGGCTCCGTTGACGCTGAAGGCTCCGAATTGCGATATGACGCCGCCGGGGCCCGTGTTGACGCCTGGCACGAGCATGATCAGCTGGATCGGATTCCGTCCGTTGAGCGGGAGCTCGGTGATGCGGCGCTCGTCGATGATCTCGGTCAGCGTGGCGTTCGATGTCTCCACTTGGGCGACCGCGCCCTCGACAGTCACCACCTCCGTTACTTGGCCGATCTCCAGCCTGGCCGTGACCTGCCGGCTCTGGTCGGCGTCGAGCCGGAACCTGCCGGACGAAAAGGTTCGGAACCCGTCGCTCTGCACTTCGACGCGATACTCGCCGACGGGGGTGCGCGGAAAGCTGAAGCGGCCTTGCGCGTCGGTTGATGTCGTCTGCTCGATGCCCGTGAGCTCGTTGACGGAACGCACTTCGGCAGCGGGCACGACCGCGCCAGAAACATCTTGTACGGTGCCGTGGATCAATCCCGTGGCCTGTCCGTGCAGGAGCGTCGGGATGCTGACGAGTAGTGCCAATGCGGTTAGCGTGGCGAAGCGCATGATTCGGAGGCCTCCGTCATTGAAGGCGAGCACCGTCCCTGCGTGTTACCCGCCCCTGTGAACAGCGGCTCCACGGCTGCCCTTGCGGCTGCGGACTCCTGCAGGCACAGAAGCAATTCCGTTCGATTCGCTCAGAAAGTTGACCGGGGGCTGGACTCAGCATCCCGCGAGCGAAGGGCGCGTTCCTTGCCCAAGGGCTGCATCTGACCCGAACTTGCGCAACTCGGGCGGCTTGCGCGAGCGCGAGCGCATGGCCGATCTCGCCGATCTCCACTGCCTGCCGGTAGTCGAACATCCGTGCCGGAGCGCGCGGATCTACCGCGACACCAAGCTTGCCCGCGAAGCCGGTCGGACCCTTCCGGCCCTAGTCGAAGAGGCCGAACGTGAACACACCGCTCTTGGTGGTGATCGAGACGAACTGGCGACCGGCGGCATTGTAGGTGATCGGCGAGGCGCGGATCGTTCCTCCCGTGTTGAAGTGCCAGAGGATCTCGCCGGTGTCGGCGTCAGCTGCCATGAAATTGCCGTCGCGGCTCCCGAAAAACACCAATCCGCCCGCGGTGGTCATCGCGCCGGCGAACATGACTTCGCGGTTCTCTATGCCGAGCAAAGGGACTGCCCATCGAATGCGCCCCGTGCCGATGTCGATGGCGCGCAGGAAGTTCTCAGCTCCCGTTTCCAAGTGATCGATGCTGTGCCCTGTGCGGAAGTACACCCCGCACGCGTCACGGGACATCACGTAGAGCAGTCCCGTTCCGGGATTGTATGCCGGGGACTGCCAGTTCGTACCGCCATGGATGTCCGGGCAGACTAGAGCTCCGCGGGGGCTCGGCGCCGCTTCCGGCCTGGGAATCGGACGGCCCTGAGGGGTGAATCCTTCCAGCCAGGTTTCCTTAGCGAATGGACTCCCGCGGAGGAATCTGCCCGTCTCGCGGTCGAGCACATAGAGAAAGGCGTTGCGGTTCGCGTGCAGCAGGAGCCTGCGGTGCCGACCATCCCAATCGGCATCGACTAGCACGGGAGTTTGGTTTGCGTCCCAGTCGTGCTCGTCGTGCGGGGTGTACTGGAAGTGCCAGACGAGCTCGCCGTCATCGGGTCGCAAGGCCAGTAGCGAGGCGGTGTAGAGGTTGTCGCCCTCGCGGTCTCGGCCGTCGAAGTCTTTCGGGCCGGGGTTGCCCGTCGGCCAGTACAGGAGGTCGAGATCGGGATCGTAGGTGCCGCTGGTCCAGGGGGTCCCGCCTCCGACCTTCCAGGAATCGTTGTCCGGCCAGGTCTCCGAACCGGGGTCGCCGGGCTTCGGCACGGTGTAGAATCGCCACTCCCGCTCCCCGGTCTCCGCATTGAATGCATCGAGGTAGCCGCGAACCCGACCGCTGTCCCCTCCCCGGATGCCCACGAGGACACGGTTCTTCGCGACGATGGGGGCGCCCGTCGAGCCGAAGCACGGCTGGTCAGCGGTGATGGCGGAGCGCCATAGCATCGCGCCGTTCCGGCTGTCGAGCGCGATCAAATGGCAGTCGGGAGTGCCTAGGTAAAGCCGGTTGCCCGATAGACCGAAGCCTCGGTTCCAGTTCGGGTTCCGCCGGCCCTCCGCCTGGGTGTACGGGTAGTCGAAGCGCCAGATCGAGCGGCCGGTCTTCGCGTCGAGGGCGAAGGCCCGCATCCCTCCGGCTGTCAGGTACATCACGTCGTCGCGGACCAGCGGCGTCGCCTCGCTCCGCAACGGCTGAGGGCTGTACTGGAACACCCATTGCGGGACTAGGCGGCGAACGTTCAGACGGTTGATTTGCTGCAGTTCCGAATAGCGCCGCCCCGTGTTGTCGCGGTCGTAACTGAGCCAGTTCGAGGGGTTCCTATAGCGCTCTTCCACGGGTTGCGCCATCGCGGCGGGCACCACCAGAGAGGCGGTGACAGCTATTGCGCCCAGCATGCCCAGGACGGCTCGATTCGCACGCATCCGCAGAGTCCTCAGTAGACGCCGAATCCGCGCACCACGGGCGTGAATGGATCCCGCTGGCGGTCGAGGAAGGCCAGCAGGTCGCGAAGCTCGGCGGACGACAGCTTGGTGCCGTAGTCCGACGGCATTCGCGAACGGCCGGGCTGGGTGACTGACCGCACTTCACTGCGCTGGAAGACCCGGATAGCGCCGTCAGGGGCCGAGGCCAGCACCGTGAATGTGTCCTCGTTCTTCAGCAGGCCCTCGAACCGGCCTTCGTCCCGCGTCTCGATGACTACTGTTGCATAGCCGTGGGCCAACTCCGCGTCGGGGTCCAAGACATCGCGGCGAATCGCCTCGCTTGCCTTGCGGACGGCGATCGAGTCCAGCGGCGGACCGAGAAAGCCGCCGCTGCCGTTCACGATGTGGCACGTAACGCATCCGGCAGTCCGGAAGATACCGCGCCCGGCTTCGGGGTCTCCCTCCAACGGAGGCTGCTCCCCCGGCAGCGCCATGCTGCGGAGGTACGCTATGACCTCCCAGATGCGCTCCTCGGGAAGGTCCGGCTGCGGCGGCATCTCGGTGCCTGGAATGCCGTTGCGAATCAGCTCGAACAGCGCATCCACCGAGCCTCGCCGCACGCTCCGCGTGCGGACTAGGTTCGAGGCCATTGCGCCTTGGGCCTGCTGGCCATGGCATACGGCGCAGCGCTCGTGGAATAGAGCGTCGCCGGCCTTGATCGCATCTGAGTCGCGTCTTAGCGGGTTCCCAGCAGAGAGCCGTTCCTGGGGCTCTTGCGCCTGCGCCAACGCTGCTAAGAGCGCCAGCGTGACGAGCAGCAGCCGGGGACGGCGAGTTCGAGCGGCGGGGCGCATGGGCGGCGAACGACCTACACATCGTACTGGCAAACTCGTCCGGGTCCATCGACCGAGCGTGAAAAGAACGGCGGAAACCCCGCCGCAATGCCCGACCGCTGCCGCTAGGCCAATCGAGGCAGGCAGTGAACCTGGATCGTTGGAGCGGTTGCCTGGATGCTTGCCAGCAGCGCCTGGCGCCGGTTCGCGCGAATTGCCGCCTTGCGAGTCGCGAGGCAGGATCGGCATTGCCGGGGAGCCCCCGTGGCTTCGCAAGGCAGTCTGCTGCTGGACTGCGGAGCCTAGTTCGCGGCTTCTCGCCCGCGCCGAGCCGCTCGTCGCCGGCAATCCGACGCAACCGCCCAAGACGCCTCCGCAGCCAGCTTGTCGTGGACGGGGCCCTGTTGGCCGGACACGGGGTGGCGGAGAAACACACGGAATCAGGACGGCGGCTGGGGAGGGGGCGTGCCCGCGGCGGGTGGTGGGTGCCGTTGCGAGCGAGGGCGTGGCTTGGGGAGTGTCCGCACCGAGTTACTGGCCGGGTGGCCGCACGGGGACTGGGAGCGAACGGCCCGCCACCTTGCCCGGCAGTGGGCCTAGGCGGGCGCGGCCGCGATCTTGCGGAACAGGTCGGCGAAGATCGGGTCTCTCGCGATGCGCAGGGCGACGCGGATGGAGTGACGCCCGGCTTTGCGTTGCCAAGCCAGATTCTTGGTCAGGTCGGGGCTCGGCACTATGGCCGATGGCATCCACCCGGGGTTCACCAACCAGGCGACCGGTGCGAGGTCCCAGACAGGTCGGGTTTCCGTAAGATTTCCCGCAGGGGGATGTGCCTCCGAATCCGCCAGAAATATGTCGAAGAGATAGTCGCCGATGCGGGACTGCCCGGGCAGGAAGCGAGCCAGCTCCTCGCGGCTTGTGAGCAGGTACTCGGCCAGTCCGGGTGCGGGCACATGTAGGAGGCGCGCCCTCGAGTCGAACAGCGTTCGTGACGCCTCCGGGTCCTGCCGCAGGTTGAACTCCGATGCGGAGGGGAAGTGGTGCGGACTGCCTCCCAGCCAGACGACATTGGTGCGCTCGGCCAGCGAGGGCTCGATCAGCAAGGCCGAAGCCACGTTCGTCGGGGCCCCGAGCGCAACGATGTAGAGTTGCTCCCATCCGTCTGCCCCCGACCCTTTCGATGAGGTCGGCGGCTGCAGGGCTCCGTGCCGGGCCGCCCGTCGCGCTCATCCAGCCGCGGGCCCCCTGCAGCACAGCGGGGCCCGCGCCTCCGCCCAATGCGTCCAGCACGCGCCCGATCTCGGCATAGCTTTTTCGCATGCCGGCGGCGGGCGTGTCCGCTCCTCGGCCGACGAATGGCGCAGCGTAGACCGCCTCAAGTTCGATCCGCTCGGGCGACAGGGCTGCGTAGGCCAAGGCGAATTGGTCGTCGATTGAGTTGCCCGCGTCGGTGTCCAGGAGCACGCGGACTCTGCCGCGGGGCTCGGTGATCGGCCGGGGTTGGGCGTGGCTTGACAACGCCCCGCCGGCGGCCCATGCCGCGAGGCGAGTCCCGAACTCGCGTCGGGTTCGCCCCTGTTGGAGGCCTGGCAACTGTCGCGCCGAAAATGCCACGGCCCGGCAAGCATATCATCCGCAGCCAACCTGCCCGGCGCTGCCGAAGAGATCCCCGACTGCCGGATCGGCGGATGTTGCGCACCCTCACAGCAACTTGCCGCGGTGCGAGTGGGGCACGGGTTCTTTCGAGTCTCTCCGCGCTTCAAGGCGAAGTGCGCGCCCCCTCGGGCAGCACTGGGTTCGGGTGACCGCTTTCAGGCTCGGTGCGAGTCTCCCGACGAGCGGCTCATGGCCCCGCTGGGGGCCTCGTCGCCCAATCCGGAGGCGCGGTTCGCAGGCCTCGACCGCGGGCCGGCCCGCCGCTGTCTCGGAAAGAGTCGGGGGAGCATGCCCGCCGCGACGCTGGACGGACCCGTGCGGGGCGTCCGGAGCCAAGCGGCCAAGCTAGCCCCGCAGATGGTGCGGTGCTGCTTCCAAGCGCAAGCGCAAGTGCCAGTGTTCGCGGACGGCTCAGGGATCGAGAGCCCTGACTTGCCCGCCCGGGAGTTGGGGGGCGGAGGGCCTGCATTACGATGAGACATGGCTGCCGCTGCTAGGATTCCGCCCGTCCTGCGGCTGCCGCCTGCCGCGAGGCAGGGTGTCGGTCTTTGGCTTGGGACCGTCCGTCAGTTTCGAATAGCGGCTTTTGCAGGGGTTGCCCTGCTGCTGGTGGGCGCGGCTCCCGCCGTCGCGCAGGACACGGTTGGCACGGCGCAGATCCGGGGCGAATTGCGCCTCCCCACAGGCGAACCGGCCGTGGATTTGCGGGTCTGCATCGGGGGGTACCGGGCAGTGCGTCCGCAGCGATGCCTCCGGCCGCTTCGCCGGGCTGGATGCCCGACCCGGCCAACTCCGCCTGGAAGTCTCGCTGCCCTCCGGGGAGGTGCTGCTCACTGGCGAAGTCGAGACGCGTGCGGGCCTGACGAGCGAAGTCCTGCTCGAGCTTCCCGACTTGGCCTCGGTGGAGGCTTCCGTGACAGTCACTGCGTCCGCGTTGCTCACCCCCGACGAGGTCGTCACTTCCGGCGTCCGCATCCAGAACCGCGAGATTGCCAGGGCCGCCGGCACCTTGCAGGATGTCTCGCGCTATGTCGCGACGCTGCCCGGCGTTGTAACCGGTTCGGCGGACTTCCGCAACGACATCATCGTGCGGGGAGGGAGCCCGCTGGAGAACCTCTTCGTCGTCGACAACATCGAAATCCCCAATATCAATAGCTTTGCCAATCTTGCGTCCATGGGCGGGACGAGCAGCTTGCTCGACGTCCAGCTGATCGAGGACGTCACGTTCTTGACCGGGGGCTACCCGGCGCCCTACGTGAACCGGCTCTCGAGTGTGATGCAGATCGCCCAGCGCGAGGGCAGTCGCGAGGAGTTCAAGGCCATGGCCACCGTGGCGTTCGCCGGAGCGGGGGTAGTGCTGGAGGGCCCTTGGAGCAAGGGCAAGGGCTCTTGGATTGTGTCGGCTAGGCGGAGCTACCTGGACTTTTTCACCGAGGATCTCGGCACCGGGGGCGTGCCGGTTTATTCCTCTTTCACGGTGAAGGCCGTGCGCGACTTCGGCGTGCGCGACCGGATTTGGGCCACAAGCGTCACCGGTCTGGATCGGATTCGGCTCGGGCTGACGGAAGATTCGCAGCCCGAGGACGAGCTGAGCAACTTCGACATCAGCTATCGGGGGTTCCGCAGCGCGACGGGCGTGAATTGGCAGCGTTTGCATGGCACGCGCGGCGTCGGCCTGCTGGGCTTCTCCTGGTCGCAGGCAAGAGTGGACTCGACCGTCAAGCACTTGCTCGCTGGGGGGCTGCTCGGTGCGGAAGCCGACATCGAGCGGATCATCGAGCTCGGTGTGGTTGCTTTCCGGCAGGACTCGAGCGAGAACGAAGTCACGGTCAAGTACGACCTCACGCTGCACGCCCGCTCGATCGGCGAATACCGCCTAGGCGGCTCTGTCAAGCGCTTCGCCAACGACTACGACATGCGCTCCCGCAACGGCTACAGCGGGCCGTATGCCCAGCAGCGGGGCGGTTCGCCGGTCGATCTGCGGGAAGGCTTCGGAGCCAATCAGGCCAGCGCCTATCTGCAGACAACCCACACTGTCGCCCAGCGCGTGCGCCTCACGTTCGGGGGCCGGTTCGACCGGTACAGCCACTACGGCCTGGCCCCGGCCCGCTTCAGTCCCAGGGCCGGAGCGATGGTCGCCTTAACGGAGAACCTGTCGTTCGGCTCCAGCTGGGGCATCTACCATCAACTGCCGTTCTACCTGTTCGTGGCGGCCCTTCCCGAGAACCGCCGCCTGATCCCGGCGCGCTCCGAGCACTGGGTGAGCGGCTTGACCTGGACGCCGCATCCCAGCGTGCGCTTGACTGTGGAGGGCTATGCGAAGCGCTATAAGGACTACCCCGTCTCCATCCAATATCCCCAGCTTTCGTTCGCCAATGAGGGCGACACGTTCGATGTTCGCGACGTGCTCTATCCGATGGCTAGCGTGGGGAGAGGGCAGGTCCGGGGAGTCGAGTTCTTTGCCGAAAAAAAGTCTCCCGGCCGTTGGTTCGGGCAGCTGAACCTCAGCTACTCGCGGGCGCGCCATGCGGGCCTGGACCAAATCCTCCGTCCGGGGGCTTACGATCGGCCGATTGTCTTCAATGCCGTCGGCGGGCGCAGGCTCGGCTCCAAGTGGGAGCTGGGCCTGCGCATGTCCTATCTGACCGGCAGGCCGCGCACCCCGTTCAACTTGGCGCTGTCCCGGGCGCAGCGGCGGGCTATCTTCGACCTCGACCGGCTCAATGCCGAACGCTACAGCCCTTTTTTCACGCTCGACTTGCGCGTGGACCGGTCTTTCCGGCGCGGCGACCAAGTCGTGATCGTGTACGGCGGCGTGCAGAATGTCACCGGCCGTGCCAACCAGCTGGCCGCCACCTGGAGTCGCCGCATCAACGAGCCCTCGTTCAATACCGGTCTCGGGAGCTTTCCGATCTTCGGGCTCGAGTGGGCCTTCTGAGGCGTCGGGCGCGGTCCCCTACCGGTCCAGCCAGCGGTAGGCTGCCCTGCTGTTCAGCCGGAAGTACTTCTCCCGGACCCGCGGCGCCCTCTCCGCAAAGTATGACCGGACGATGCCCAGCACCTCGGCGTAAGTTCCCAGCGGTTCGCTGTTGGGCCAGTCGCTGCCGTAGAGGACCCGGTCTTCTCCGAAGGCTTCGATAATCGGCTCCAGCACGGGCCGGTAGTCCTCCGGGTCGTGCGAGATCCGGCCGTCCACCTTGCGCAGCACAGCCGAGATCTTGACGTAGGTCTGAGAACGCTGCGCGAACTCTCGCAGCACCAGCTCGTAACGGCCCCGCTCGCCGGAAGCCACCGCCATCTTGGGCAAGTGGTCCACGACCATGCGCAGGTTCGGGGCGCGGTCCCCCAGACGCAGCATGGCCTCGAGCAGATTGAGGTTTGGATTCGCTGTGTCCAGGGATAGGCCGGCCTCCGCCAGCAGGCGCATGTCGCGGATGAACTGGGGGTTGCCGAGTTGTTGAGCCAGGTCCCGGCCCCAGAGGTTTCCGTACCGGATGCCCCGGAAGAGAGGGTTCTGCGTGAAGCGCTCCAGGTGATTGCCGAATCCCGGGCGGCCGGCATCGAGGAATCCGACCAGCCCGACGACTACGGGGTCCTTGGCGGCGACCTCGAGCACCCACTGGTTGTCTTCGATGCGCGGGCTGCATTCCACCACGACGGCGCCGGCCATGCCCAGCGGTCCGGCGACCTCGCGGAACCGGCTCGGATAGGTGGGCTTGGAGCGGATCGGGTCGTTCGCCGGGGGCCACGGTATGCCGCCCGCCCGATGCGGATCGAAGAGATGGATGTGGGTGTCGATGGCGGCGTACGGCAGGGCCCCTGCGGCGGCTGCGGACAGCAGGAATGTTCTGCGGGTCACCGCCCCAGTATAGGCAGAGCCGGAGCCCGGCCCAGGCCCGTGGGATGCCCGGATCGCAGCGTCTTGCGCCGGGCCCCCAGACTTGATTTGATGGGGTTGGTGGCGGGATCCACGTGCGAGGCCGCGCTCCGCTCGTTGCCGAGCGTCGACGAGGCGCTGCGGTGCGCCGACGCGGGCGACTGGCTCGCCCGCCTGCCGCGGGAAAAGGTCGTCGGCCTGGTCCGCGAGGCGGTCGCGGACCTGCGGGCCGATCTGCTCGCCGGGCGCGGTCTCGCCGGGTGCCCCCCGGTGCGGGCGGTCGCCGAGCATGTGGGCGAGGCGGTCGAACGGCTGCTCCGCAGATCGCTGCGTCCGACCATCAACGCGTCCGGGGTCATTCTCCACACGAATCTGGGCCGGGCGCCCCTCTCCGAGGCGGCGATCGAGGCGATCCGGGGGATTGCGGGGCGGTACTGCAACCTGGAGTACGATGCCGAACGAGGTCGGCGCGGGCGTCGCGACATCCATTGCGGAGCGTTGCTCGAGAAGCTGCTGGGTGCGCCGGCGATCGTGGTCAACAACAACGCCGCTGCGATCTTCCTGGCCCTGCGCGAACTGGCCGCCGACGGCTCTGTCGTGATCTCGCGTGGCGAACTGGTCGAGATCGGCGACGGCTTCCGGATCCCCGAGATTATCGAAGCGTCGCAGACCGCCCTGCGCGAAGTCGGCGCCACGAACCGGACGCGGATCGAGGACTATCGGCTCGCCATCGGCCCGGACACCCGAGCCCTTCTGCGCGTCCACCCCAGCAATTTTCGGCTCATGGGCTTCACCGGCAGGCCTGCGCTCCGCGAGTTGGTCGCACTGGCTCGGGAGGCGGCGGTGCCCTTGATTGAGGACCTGGGCAGCGGGTGCTTAACCGACTCCTCGGAGGCGGGGATTGAGGGCGAGCCTCCCGTGACCCGCAGCCTCCGGGCGGGCGTGGATATCGTCACGTTTTCCGGCGACAAGCTGCTTGGCGGCCCCCAGGCCGGGATTATTGCCGGGCGGTCCGGGCTCGTCGCTCGGATCCGTCGCAATCCTCTGTTCCGGGCCCTGCGCGCCGACAAACTGGCGTTAGCTGCCTTGGAAGCGACGCTGCGGGCCTACCTCCGCGGACGCGAGGACGAAATCCCGGTTCTGCGCATGCTGCGGGCATCCGCAGCGGAGGTGGCCGCTCGCGCCGAGCGCTTCGCCGAAAGGCTCGGCCTGCCTGACGTGGCTCTCGTGCCCGGCGAGTCGCTACTGGGAGGCGGATCGACACCGATGCAGGGCTTGCCGACGCGCCTCGTGGCGTTGTCCACCCCCATGTCGGGGGGCGTGCGCCGCATCGAACGCCGGCTCCGGGCGAATGATCCGCCCGTAGTTGCGCGCATTGAGCGCGACAGCCTGCTGGTCGATCTGCGCACAGTGCTGCCCGACGAGGAGGAGGAATTGCGGGAGGCGCTGCGGAGCGCCGTAGAACTGGAGCGAGGAGCCGAGCGCAATGCAGTTCGCCGTAGCCACTGAGGGCTTCACCGACATCCTGGACATCACCGCGCACGTTCGGAAAGCTGCCGCCCAAAGCCAGGTCCAAGAGGGCGTGGCGCATGTCTTCGTAGTGGGGTCGACCGCCGCCCTGACGACCATCGAGTTTGAGTCCGGAGCGATCCGGGATCTCCGGGAGGCCCTGGACCGCGTGGCGCCCCTGGACGGCGTCTATCGGCACAACGAGGCTTGGGGGGACGGGAACGGCTACGCTCATCTGCGCGCCGCACTGATGAAGCCGTCGCTATCCATTCCGTTGAGCGGCGGCAAGCTCCGGCTGGGCACGTGGCAGCAGGTCGTCCTGCTGGACTTCGACAACCGCCCCAGAACCCGCACGGTCCACGTGCAGATCTGCCGATGCGCCTAGCGCACGCGGGCCTCGCTTCCAGTCCCTCCGCCCCGGGAGGCAGGGCCATTCCGGCATCGGTAACCCAGGAAATCCGTTCTGCGCCTTGATGGCAAGAGGCGGCTTGCTTCGCGCATAGCGGTTGGGGTCCGGAGTCCGCTTCTTTGCAGCAGATGTGCAAGTTGCACGAATCTCGTAGTTAGCCTTGATGCAGATGGTTTCTCCGGTGTGGCCGTCGGCGGCCGGGCGGCCAAGTGCAGCCCGCACGAGGCCGCGGCTGGCTTGGGCCGCAGACCCACTGCGATGGCTAGCCCTCTCCGTGGCCGCAGGTGTTCTCTGCGCCCCGCCGGTCTCCGCCAAGCAGGCAGTGGCCTGGCTCGAATCCTATGAGGAGGCCCTGGCGGAGGCGCGCCGCACAGGGAAGCCGATCTTCCTCGAGTTCCGTTGCGCCCCTTGAAGGGCCGGTAGGGTTTTCGACGCACAGGTTGTGCTGACCGAGGAAGGCACTGCGCGAGGCCGATTGCTGCAGCAGTACGTCACTGCGCGGATTACGCGCATGGATCGCATCAACATCGGGCTCTTCGACTACGACCGCTACAACACGCTCTACTTTTTCGTGCTGAACGCGGACGAGCAGATCTACCTGCGGTATGGGGGGCGCGACGAGCAGTCCGCCACGACCTACCTGCATCTGGAGAGCTTGGAGCTCGCGCTGGAGCAGGGTCTGGAGCTGCACGAGCGCTACCAGCGGGGTCGCCTGCCGCCTCGGCCCAAGCCCGCCCCGAAATACCCCCGCGAGATATCCGCCCTCTACGAGCGCACCATCGGTGCCGGGCGCTGCGTGGAATGCCACCTGATCGGGGATCTCGAATACGTCCAACGCGAACGGGACGGCACGCTGGACAAGCTGCGCGACCTGTATCGGGCCCCGGAAATCAAGAAGCTCGGCATCCAGCTCGACATCCCGAAGGGGCTGCGCGTCGCCGCCGCTACAGGTGCCGCGGCAGCTGCAGGGATGAAGGTCGGCGACATCATTCGCGCCGTCAACGGGGCCGAGGTGTGGACCTTCGGCGACCTGCAGTGGGAATACGGCCGCCTCGGCCGCCAAGCGGAAACGCTGGAATTGACCGTAGCTCGAGGCTCCGGTCTGGAGACCTTGGAGGTGCGTTTGCCCGAGCTCTGGTGGCACACCGACCTGACCTACCGCAACCTGAGCGTCGACCCGCGGGTCTATTTCCAGTCCGAGCCGCTGGAGGCCGAGGAGCGCTCGGAGCTTGGGCTGGACCCCGACGGCTTCGCCAGCCGTGTCACCGCGATCGATCCGCTCTCCGATCTGCTCGGCAGCCACGAACTGCAGGAAGGCGATATTGTTTACGGTGTGGACGGCGTGGCGAGGGACGAGGTGGCGAACTCGGCCGACCTCCACATCAAGCTTCGGAAGCGGGCCGGCAGTCGGGTCACGCTGCAGGTGCTACGCGGCTCGGAGCGTCTGGAGCTGCCGCTGAAGACCGAAAGGATGAGCTTCCGGAAATGACGGCCACGCTCCGATTCGCCTCCGCTCTGGCGCTCACGCTGCCGCTCTGGGCGAGCAATTGGTCAGCCCCCTCGGTCGCGACGGCGCGGGATGGGCGGGAACTCGTGACCTGCCGGGCGCGCTTGGCCGGGGACTACCTGCTGGTGGAGGTCACCGCTGCCGAAGGCTGGCACGTGTACGCGATGGACAACGAGCGGCGGGCGACGGAGGCCCTGGCCGGCAGGATGTCCTTGGGGGTCGAGCAGAACACCGAAGTGCAGGTGGGGGGAGGTCTGGAACTGGACGGAGTGTGGTTCCAGTCTCCGCCTCAGGACTATTCGCAGCCGGAACTCCGCTGGTACTCCTACGGCTTTGCGGGGACCGCGCTGTTCGCGGCCCGCGTTCGGCGTACGGGGGCGCCGACGGCAAGCGTCCAAGTGACCGCCCAGGCCTGCGCCAGCGCCAGCTGCATCAGCGTCGAGGCCCGGATCGATCTGCCGGTCACTGCGGACGGCGGGGAATCGTTCCGTCCCGCAGGCTTGGTTCCCGTCCGCGGCACGTAGGGGCGAGGCCCGGACGGCGCTGCCTCCAGGGGAGACCGAGCCCTCCGTTGTGCGCGCGGGGAAGCAAGAGGCCAGTTCCATGGCGTTGGCGATGTGCGAGGCGGCACCCGCAAGGAAACGCCGATCGATCCAACTGAGATGCCGTAGACCGCCAACCGCGCCGGGGCGGAGGGTTGCTCCCCCGAGGTCGGCTACGGATTCGAGCCGGCGCTAGCGCGGGCCGCGCCGCCCCGCCGCCAAGTTGGCGGGGCAAGGTGTGCCTCCTCGGCCAGCGGCAATTCGACCGTGCGCCGCGCGGCGAAGGACTGGTAGGCGGCTTGGACGACCTCCCAGGGCCTTGTATCCGTCTCGGCCATCCGCCCGTGGGGGTGCGTCTCCCCGCACGGCAGCGAAGAAGCTGCGGAATTGCGCCTCGAAAGTCTGCGTCCGAGGCGGCCAGATATTGATCCAACCAGGCTCGAGGTCGCCCCACCAGCGCCCGGGCCGGGTCCAGGCGAGGATGTCCGGCGGCAGCACCGCGGGCGGGTCGTCCTCCAGGTACACCGCTACGGGGGCCGATTGGAATGGTGCCGCGATGAAGGTGCTGCAGCCCACGACGGCCTTGGTGCCGTAGAGCATCAGCGGGGAGGTGAAGGCGCGGGAGAATCTGTGCCAATTGAGCGAGCCGAGGGCGCCCGACTCCATCCGCACGCTCAGGACGACGTTATCGTCCAGGTCGTGGCTGCCGAGGACGGATCCCATTTCGCAGGACACCGTGGCGAAGTCTCCGAGCAAGTCCCGCATCTGATCGATGCGGTGCTGGCCGACATCGATCAGCGTGAACCCTCCCCCCTGCTGGGCGTCGAAGCGATAGTTGCGCACGCCCCCGGGAATGATGTCGAACGGCTCCGAAATCGCCGCGTGGAAGCCCCGGATCTCGCCGAGAACTCCGCCGCGGATCAGTTTCCGCACGCATAGGTGCTCGGAACCGAAGCGGTGGTGGAAGCCCACTTGCAGCACTTTGCCGGCTTGCTTGGCGGCGGAGGCCATTGCCTGCGCGTCGGCGAGTCGCAGGGCGGCAGGCTTCTCGCAGAGCACGTGGCGGTCGGCTGCCAGCGCTAATTCCGTTTGCTCGCGGTGGAAGGCGTTAGGCGACGCAACGAGCACGGCCTCTGCGTCGGGGTGGAGCACCGCTGCCTCGGCGCTGGCCGCCACGGTGGGGATCCCGAACGCCGCCCCCGCGCTGGAGGCCGCTTGCGCGTCGGGATCGAAGATGCTGACGGCGCGGCCGCCTACGGCTTGCAGCGCCGGCAGGTGCCGGGCCCGGGTGACCGCGCCCGCTCCCAGGACCGCGAAGGGGGTGGGGCGGAGGCGGTCCGAGCTGGCGTCGGGCATGCGCACTACTCTAGCTTGCCGGTCGCTCGGAACTCCGACCCCAGGGAGGCGTCGCCAAGTGCGAGCGGACATCCCCCGTCCGCCTCGCCGCGCAGCGACTCTGTGCGGTAAACTCGGGGCTTGCAGCCGGGCGCACCGGAGCTCCGTGCATAAGTTCGTCATGATCGGCCCGCGGGCCGCGGGCAAGTCCACCCAATGCCGCTTGCTTGCCGCCCGATTCGACTTCGTGCATATTTCAGTCGGCCGGATCTTCCGGTGGCACCTTGAGAACCGGACCAAGCTGGCCTCCAGGGTCCGGGTCATCCTCGATTCGGGCAGCCTGATCCCGGACGAGATCGTGCTGCAAGTTGTGCGCGAGCGGCTGCAGGAGCACGACTGGAACTACGGTTTCGTCCTCGACGGCTTCCCCCGCACGCGCGCCCAGGCCGATTTCCTGTGGCAGAACTGGGATATCGACCGCGTGGTGTACCTCGACTTGCCCGACGAGGTGATCTGCAGCCGCGTTCTCGCCCTCGGCATGGCCGGGTGGGGCTCCGGCTACACCAAGCGTGCGGATACCAATCCCGAAGCCCTGCGCCGCGGGGTCCGCCACTACCACGCGCGGACGAAGCCCCTGCTGAGCCTCTACGAGGATCTCAACCTGCTGGTCCATGTCGACGCCAACCATTCCATCACCGGCGTCTACTCCCGCCTCACTAGGTCGCTCGGACTGATGGAGGGCTCGATCTAAGCGGGCCCGCAGCCATCCCGGATTCTCAGCGCAGCACCGAACGCTTCCACTCGTACTCCACGCCGCCGTCCACATTGTGGAGCCGGAACGCGATGCTGCTCTCGTCCAGCACTTTTTCTGTCGTGACGGACGCGAAGCCGCCCGCCACCCGGTGGAAGCGGTGGTAGGTTTCGTCCAGCCCGGGCGACCCACCGGCGTGCTCGTCGGTCGCGGGGCCACTGGAGAACTCCTGCACGCCCGTGTCGGGATGCACCGAGTGGTACTGCCAGTGGCGGTCGCCGCAGACGATGAAGAAGTTCTCGGGGAGGTGCTCGGCGAACCAAGCCCGCATCTCATCCCCTTCGTGGCGGAAAGCGGCGTTGGAGTGGTTGTCGCCCTTGTTGGTTCGATCCGGGCCGACGACGGGGGTCGGGCTCACCAAGACCTTCCAGTCGGCGTCGCTGGCTAGCAGGGTTTCCTTGAGCCAGCGCTTCTGCTCGGCGCCCCAGATGCTCTTCGCGGGGCCGTCGTCCATGGGGTTGGGAGAGCGGAAGTCGCGGCCTTCCACCACCCAGACCTGCAGGCCCTGGCCCCACCGAAACGTTCGGTACGGCAGCTCGCTCATCGGCACCTGCTCGGCGTAGACTTGGAGGCCCCGGTCCCAACTGAAGGAGCCCATGTAGGGCCAGGAAGCCCCGGGCCAGTTGTCGTTGTGGTACGAGTCGTGGTCGTCCTTCTCCCAGTAGCCCGGCACGCTGAGGTGGAACCGGCGGATGGTCGGGAAGCTGTACATGCGGTGCCAGTGGTACCGGGCCAGCTCAATTGACGTAGCTAGAGGCGCGTCGCTGTCGTAGTAGATGGTATCTCCCGTCGGCACGATGAACTTCGGCGCGAGTTCGAGCATGGACCGGTAGATCTTGAAGCCGTCTGGGTCGTCGTGGTCGCGATTCGCCTGGCCGGTTACGGCCGTGAAGGTCACCCTGTCGTACTCGTCCTCGCGCGGTGCGGTCTCGAACCTGCCGTTCAGGGCTTGGTGCTGCACCGCGCCGTCCAAGCTGCTGGTTGTGACCTCGAAGTAGTACACCGTCGCAGGCTCGAGCCCCTCGAGCCGGAAGTGGTGCGTGTAGTCGTTCTCCGCCGCCACGGCGATCCAATCCGTGAGGACTGGATCGAAAAAGTTGACGTTGCTGTCATACCGGAGGCGCACCATGCCCGGCGCCCCTGGGGCGGAGCCATGCAACTGGGCGGGATCTAGCACCGGTGTCGGTTCACCCGGTTCCGGCTTCTCTGGACGGCCCTTGATCACCAAACCAGATGCGTTGCGCTCGGCGGCGGCCGTTACCCGGGTCCAGATGATGGCGGACTCCGACGTGACCTCGCCGACCTTGACCCCTGTCGCCTGGCGGGTCTCGTCGAGGTACTCGATGCCGGGGCCGCAGCTCACCGCCACCGCCAGCGCGCCCGCCGCCGCCAGATTGCTTCGCATGGCGAGCATTCTAGCGGATAGACGCGCGGAGACGGGCGACTTGGCGCTCGAGGGACCGGAGCCGGTCCAGGAGGGCCCGTTCTCCAACGCCGTTGCAGCCGCAGTCGCCGGATGCCGTCTCGAGCTGGATGACGCGCACCTCGAGCCGGTCGAGCCGAGCCTGCGACTCGAGGGTCAGCCTGTCCGTCTGCGGAGGCTGAGCCCGCTGCAGGGGGGGAGCGGCGACCCTCTCCTCCAAAGCGGCGAGCCGGTCTTCGATGGCCGCCAGACGGTCGTCCAGGCTGAAGCGCACCGGCGGGCGCCCCTGGCCCGGCAGCAGTTGCGGCAGTAGCGCAAGGGGAAGCAGCAAGATGGTCGTGCGCATGAGGGCCTCGCTCCGGCTTGAGTGTCGCACACGGTCCGGGCCACAGCCAAGAGGCGCAAGGCCGACAGCACACGCACCGCTCGGGACGAGGGCCGGCGCTGCCTGCCGCTTGGGCTTCGGCGGGTCCGCGGCGAAGCCTATTGGATCGTGAGCATGCGGTCGATTGCGAGCTGAGCCTTGCGAGCGGTCTCAGGCTCCACGGTGACTTCAATCCGGTCGTGCTCGAGAGAATGCAGCAGCTTCTCGAGCGTGTTCATCTTCATGTATTCGCACACCGCGTGCGGGCTAACCGGATAGAAGGTCTTGTGCGGCATTTCGCGGCGCAGGCGGTAGACCATGCCCATCTCCGTGCCGACGATGAACTCGCGGGCCGCAGAGGTCTCGGCGTGCCGGATCATCCCCTCCGTCGACAGGAAGAAGGCCTTCTGGTAAGGAGAGGTGCCCTGCATGACGCGCGACATGCAGTGCGACGCGCAGCCGCATTCGGGGTGGATCAGCAGTTCGGCGTCCGGATGCCGGTCGAAGGCCTCTTCCAGGGCGCTCTCGCCGATCTTCGCATGCACATGGCAGCAGCCGTCGTAGAGGTCCACCAAGCTCCCGTCGACGGTCTCGCTAGCGGCGATCGAAACCGCCCCCAGGAATTTGTCGGGCAGGAACAGGATGCGCCTGCCCGGGTTTTGCGCCGCCGCGTGGTCGAGCACCTGGGCGGCGTTGCGGGAGGTGCAGATGTAGTCGCTCAGGGCTTTGGTGGCGGCGTCGGTGTTGACGTAGGAGATGATGATGCCGTCCGGGCAGCTCTCCTTCCAGCGCCGGATGCGGAGGTGGTCGATCGACTCGACGAGCGAGCAGCCGGGGCGGTCCGGCATGTAGACCTTGGCCCGGTCGCCGAGGATGGTTTTGGCCGTCTCGCCCATGAACCAAACGCCGCAGAAGTCGACGCGCGGTGCCGTCTGCCGGGCGACGTAGCGGCTCAGCCCGAGCGAATCGCCGACCTCCTCCGCGACCTCCTGCAGTTCGGGGAACTGGTAGTTGTGCGCCACGATGAGCGATTGCTTGCGGCGGGCGAGGTCCAGGACGCGACGGGCAGTATCCTGCAGCTGCGCCGTGTATTCCCGGGTGTAGCGTCCGGGGTACAGGTCGCCCGCCGCACGGTTGAACGTGTCGTACCACTTTTCGAGGGGCAGTCGCTGCATTCGTCTACCTTGCGTAAGTCGCGGCCATCGTAGCGCCCTACCGTGGGGCTCAGCCCTTGCTCAATCAGACCTGAAAGGACTTCCCGCAACCGCAGCTCTTCTCGGCGTTCGGATTCTTGAAAAGGAAGCGCTGCTCCAGGATGGTCTCCACGTAGTCCAGGGTCATGCCGTCAAGGAACTTGTAGCTCTTCGGGTCCACGCACAGCCGCGCGCCTCCGGCGTCGAACACGCTGTCGCTGGCCCGCGGCTGCCGCTCGTACCGGAACTTGTACTGCAGCCCTGAGCAACCTCCCCCGACTACCCCGAGGCGAAGCAGGCCTCCCGGGTTCTCCGCCGCCAGCATGCCGCGGATCTTCTCCGTCGCGCTGGGCGTGACCTCGATCATGCTGGTCCCATCATACTCCCTCCGTGCGCCGCGAGGGCTGGCGAGTTGGCCGGCTCGGTACAATGGGCGTATCCGCGGTCCCCGGATGCGATTGTGCTCCTGGACAAGCATGCCCGGCCTCTGCGTGACCTCCGGGTCTCGGTGACGGATCGGTGCAATTTCCGCTGCACCTACTGCATGCCATTCGACCGTTACGAGTGGCTGGCGAAGGAGCGGATCCTCAGCTACGAGGAGATCGTCCGCCTCGTCCGGATCCTGGTTGGGTTCGGCGTCCGGCGTGTGCGCATCACGGGCGGGGAGCCTTTGCTGCGGCAGGATCTGGACCGGCTCGTCGGCATGCTGGCCGCGGTCGGCGGAATCGACGATCTTTGCCTGACGACCAACGGCTCCCTCCTCGCTGGGCAGGCTGCGGCGCTGAAGCGGGCTGGCTTGCGCCGCGTCACGGTGAGCCTCGACTCGCTGCAGCCCGCGACGTTTTCCCGGATGGCCCAGCGCGGCGATCTCGGGGCGGTGCTGGCCGGCATCGCAGCCGCGCGGGCTGCAGGCCTAGCGCCGATCAAGCTCAACACCGTGGTCGAGCGGGGCGTCAACGACGACGAGATCCCGGACTTGGTCGCCTTCGCCCGGGAGGAAGGTTGCGAGATCCGCTTCATCGAGTACATGGATGTGGGGAACGCCAACCAGTGGACCTCGGCCAAGCTGGTCAGCAAGGCGGAGATCCTGGAGCGGGTCGCCCGGCGCTATCCCCTGGAGGCCTGGCCAGCCGAGCGCGGCAGTGCGCCTTCGGAGCGGTTCCGCTTGCGCGACGGCGGCTCGCTGGGGGTGATCGCTTCGGTGACCGAGCCGTTCTGCGGGGCCTGCACCCGGGCCCGGCTAACCGCTGACGGGAGTCTCGTGACCTGCCTGTTCTCCAACTGCGGCCACGACCTGAGGTCTTTGCTGCGGTCGGGCGCTTCCGACGCGGACCTGCGCGAACGGCTCGCAGGCATATGGGGCGCGCGGACGGATCGCTACTCGGAGCAGCGGCTGGAGGCCATGGCCTCCAGGGCGGGCTACCGGCCGGACTCCGTGCGCAAGCTGGAGATGATCAGCCTCGGCGGCTAGCCGGGCCGGCGGGCCTCCGCCAAGGCTCCGGGCGGCCGGGCTTACACGTCCTCGTGCAGGCGGAAGTGCCGGTCCAGGGCCACCTTGTTGGCTGCGGCTAGCTCCCGGGAGAATTCCTGCATCCTGTCCGCCGGCATCGGCTGGAACTTCCGGGCGATCTGGACGTTCTCGCGGAGGTAGGCCAGGGTCGGCATGCCGACGACCGCCGCGGAGATGGGCAGCGAGAGCGCGTATTCGAGCAGCGGCTGGATCCCGGCTTGGCCAGGGCCGTTCCCGACCAGGCTTTCCTGGCCGGTGACCTTCATGGCCAGCACGCCCAGGTTCTTGCGGACCGCGACAGGCAGCGCAATATGCTCGAAACTGTCTTCCGCGGCAGTGTCGACCGGCTCCCGGGAGTCCGCGCTGCGACCCTGCTTGGCTCCGTTAAGCGCCATCTGCGTGCAGTCGAAGTCGTGCCGCTCCAAGGCTGTGGCCAGGACGGAGGGGTCGGTGTGGCTGGTGATGCCGATGAAGCGGCAGGCGCCTTGGTCCCGCAATTCCCGCAGGGCTCGCAAGGATCCGGCCTCGACCGCGGCCAAATCGTCTGCGTCTCTTAGGCTGTGGATGTGCAGCAAGTCGATGCGGTCCGTGCGCAGGCGCTCGAGGCTGCGCTCGGCTTCGCGCAGCGCCGCGTCATAGTCTCTTGCGGCGATCTTGGAGGCGACGAAGACATTGTCGCGGCGCCCCTGCAGCGCCTTACCGACCCAGGTCTCGCTGGTCCCGCGGTTGTAGGACCGGGCTGTATCGAGATAGGTGATGCCCAGATCGAGCGCCAAGGTGACTGCTGCGATGCCCTTTTCTTCGTCGCCGTACATCTGCAGGCGGCTGCCGCAGCCCAGAGCCAGGATCGAGGGGGCCTCACCGGTTCTTCCCAGCGGGCGCCTGGGCAGGGTGCCGACGGAGCGCTCGCCCCCAGTTCGGCCCTCGCGTGTCGGCTGGCAGCCGGCAGCCGCCAAGGCGGCACCGCCCAGGAAAGAACGCCTGGTGCATTCGTTCGGCATGGCCTCGCTCTCCTTCCAGTGCCGGTAGTTGTAGCACACGCCAGGCACTTCGGCAAGCGCGGTCGCTGGCCGTGTGCGCCTTGACCTGCCTCGGGAAGCCCGGAATGCGGGGCTGGAGGCACTGCCTATAATGGCTGGCTATGGCTCCCGACGCAGGAACGCTCCGGTCGCAGGAATGGTTCGGGCGCAAGGACAAGCTGGGATTCCTCCATCGGTCCTGGCTGCGGGCCGAAGGCTTCCCCGGCAGCGTCTTCGAGGGCAAGCCGGTGATTGGCATCTGCAACTCGTGGTCCGAGCTGACGAACTGCAACGCCCATCTGCGGCAGGTCGCCGAGGCGGTCAAGAGGGGGGTCTGGACGGCGGGTGGGTTCCCCCTCGAGTTCCCCACGATTTCGCTGGGCGAGCCGTTCATGCGCCCATCGAGCATGATGTTCCGCAACCTGATGGCGATGGATGTGGAGGAGTCGATCCGCGCCAACCCGCTCGACGGAGTCGTGCTGCTGTGCGGCTGCGACAAGACGACCCCCGCGCAGCTGATGGGGGCGGCCAGTGCCGACCTGCCTTCGATCTTCGTGACCGGCGGCCCGATGCTCAAGGGCATCTGGAAAAACCGGGAGATTGGCTCCGGGACCGATGTCTGGCACTACTGGGACGAACTCCGCGCCGGCCGCATCACCGAAGAGGACTGGTGCGAGATGGAATGCTCCATGTCCCGGTCGGCTGGGCACTGCATGGTGATGGGCACGGCCTCGACCATGACTAGCCTCGCCGAGGCGCTTGGGATGACTCTGACTGGCTGCGCCAACATCCCCGCAGCGGATTCGCGGCGCCTCGAGATCGCGCAGCGCTCCGGCGAGCGGATCGTGGCCATGGTGCGGGAAGGCCTGCGCCCGTCGCGCATCCTGACCCGCCGGGCACTGGAAAACGCCGTCCGGGTCGACATGGCCATCGGCGGGTCCACCAATGCAATCATTCACTTGAAGGCTCTGGCCGGGCGCCTGGGGATTGACTTCCCCCTCCAGCGCTTCGACGAGATCTCGCGAGAGACGGCGGTGGTCGCGAACATCCAACCCTCGGGCAAGCACCTGATGGAGGACATGTTCTATGCCGGCGGCATCCCGGCGGTCATGCGCGACCTGCTGGACCAGCTGCACGGCGACGCGTTGACGGTGACGGGCTCCACCGTGGCCGAGAATGTCGCCGACGCACAATGCCACAACCGCGACGTGATCCTGCCCCGCGAGCGGGCGCTGCAGGCTGAGGGGGGCACGATCATCCTGTCCGGCAACCTGTGCCCCCAGGGCGCCGTGCTCAAGACCAGCGCAGCGTCCCCTGCGCTGCTGCAGCACACCGGCCAGGCCGTAGTGTTCGAAGACCACGCAGACTTGATGAACCGGATCGACTCGCCGGACCTGGCGGTCGACGAGAGCTCGGTGCTGGTGCTCAAAAACGGAGGGCCGCTGGGTGCGCCTGGCATGCCGGAGTACGGGAACATGCAGATCCCGGCCAAGCTCCTCAAGCGCGGCGTGAACGACATGGTGCGGATCTCCGACGCCCGAATGAGCGGGACGAGCTACGGAACCGTCGTCCTGCACGTGGCGCCGGAGTCCGCGGTCGGCGGGCCGCTCGCGATCGTGGAGTCCGGCGACCCGATCCGCTTGGACGCCGCCGGGCGCAAGCTCGACCTCCTCATTCCTGAGGAGGAGCTGCGCCGGAGGCTGGCCGCCTGGCAGCCGCGTCCGGCCTTCTACGACCGGGGCTACGGCAAGCTGTACCTCGACACTGTGCTGCAGGCCGACGAGGGCTGCGACTTTTCGTTCCTGCGCCGGACATCCGGGGAAGCCCGGAAACTGCCGCTGGCGTTCTAGAGCGGGTGCGGCGGATTAGCTGCCCGGGGCCTAGGGCTTCGCGGTTGGCGGCTGGTGCCCCAGCGCAGCCAGAGCGAGCGGATCGAGGCCGGAACCCCGACCAGGAGCAAGTACGGCACGACAGTGAAAGCGACCGTGCCCCCGGGGCCGAGCAGCCCGCCGAGCAGCCCGCCGTAGACGGCCAGCAGGGTCGCTAGGCCGGTGGCCCCGAGCAAGCCCGCTCGCCATGCCCCCGTCACGCCGCGCAGCAGGCGCTGCACGAGCAAGCCTGCCAGCAGGCCTCCGGCGAAGAACACGGCCAGCCCCAGAAGCAACCAAGGCCAAGCGGCCAGCGGCCCGGTCCCGTCGAGCCCGAACCGCGCCAGCGCCACCAGAACCTGCAGCGCGCAGAAAGCCGACCCGAACCAGAGCGGCACCTTCCAGTAGCGGAGTGACCTTGCCATGGACCCGGAATTTTAGTATACGCCTCCGTCCTGGGAGGAGCGGGCAAGCGGGTCTGGATTCCCGGATAATTTCCCGAGATGGGGGTTGTGGGGCCGTATGGCGAGCCCCACGGTGCGCCGGCGGGGGGCGGCTTGATGCCCGTCCGGGGCGCACTCCGCAGGGCCGTGCGCGGGGTTGTGGCGGGGCGGCCGGGGTGGGGCTGCGGCGGGGGGCGGTCCAGCTAGCCGGACGAGACCCCCGGCGGTTCCCGCCGCCGGGCCGGTAGCAGCCCCGAGGCGCAGGAGGAGCAGTCCCCGCGCAGCGGGTGCGCCCGCCGCGCGGAGGGGCGGGGGGCGCACAGAGCGAGCTGCTGCTCCCGGATCCGGTTCTCCAGCCCCCGTGCGCAGGAGAGCTTGGCGTCCAGCCGCTGGGCCGAGGCGTCGTCCGGCGGGAGCGGGGTGACCCCGCAGCGCGGGTGCGGCCCCCGGGCCCAGGTGTCCAGCCGGTGCAGCGTGCGCGGGCTGCCCGGGTCTGCCCGCGGGTGTGCATCCGCTGCGCACCCGGCGGATCGCTCCGCCCCCCCAGCAGCGGCCGCCTTGCGGCACTCCGCAGTGCGGCTTGGTCGGGGAGGTCTGTGAAGCCCAGCACGAGGGCCTCCAGGCGCTGCGCCGCCAGGGCCTCGCCACGGGGCTCCCCGCTCGCCGGGTGGCGGTGGCCGCCGCAGCCTGGGGCGCTCCGGGCGGTCAGCCCGAGGCGCGGGCCACCCATGCGCAGCAACCGGCCCCCCGCGTCGGAACGGATCCGGCCGCCAGCGCACCGGCCCGGGACCGCCCGCCGGCCCAGAGCTTCCCACTCCCACTGCTCGCTGGAGTACTGCGTGGGCTAGGCCGGCCCCTCGTCGCATGGCTTAACTAACTGATTCCACTCTCATTACACCCGAGGAAACAGCCCCTCCCCACCTTTCTGGCGAGTTTCTCGGGCTAGGCCCCCGCCCGCCGCACGGGCTGGAGCCAGCGTGCGCGGCAGCCGGCGCGGCAGGCCCTCGCGGAGCACTGCACGCGTTGGGGTCAAGGAGAGTGCAGGGGCCGCGCATGTGGTCGGCGACGCAGACAGGGACGGAGGCCCAGCCCACGCCTGGGCGGCGTGGGGGCCGGGACGCTGCCGGCGACCGCGTTGCCGCATGGCGCGATACAGCCTAGTGCCGGGTCGCGGGCGGCCCACCGCTCGCGAACGGGGCACCGGAGGCTGCGCGAGACCGCGGCGGGCGCTAGGGCAGTGTATCGAACAAACTATTGCTTATCCTGAGTCCCCTCCAAGTTCCAGCCAACTTTAGGAGGGGGCCGGCAGCGGCGGGGTGCGGACGTCGACATAGGCGAGCCGGGGCACGCAGTCCTCCAGCCTGTAGCGGCGGTGCAGGGCCAAGAGCCAAGTGGTCCGCGGCGGCTGGGGGTTGGTGCGCAGCGCACCCGCCGTCACCGCGGTCGGGTGCTGGCAGCGAATGCTTGGCAGGGCCCTGCGCCCGCGCCGCCGTAGGACCCGGGAGCGGATTCCGGGGCCGGGGACACTCCTTGCTCTGCGAATTTTAAGTCTAGCAAATTCATCAAGATAAGTTGACTTTGAAGATCGCGGGCCCGGGTCTCGCCGGGGTGCGCGAATTGGGCTGGAAGTACTGGGCGATCAGGTAATGGAATAGACAATGAGAGACCGTGAATACAAGTTGCAGCCTGATTTTTCTGGCACGACTTAGGCACAGGTCAGTAGCACCGTCAGCTTGCGTCTGGCCGCGACGAGGGGGACCTTGTGCGCTTTGCCTCGCTGCCAGGTGCTTGAAGCAGGCCTGCATGTCCGGCTCGCGGCGGCGGGCCCGACTTCCGGGCGCGGACTGTGCGAAGCGGCCCAACGCTCCGGATTGCAGTACCGGGGACGGGGGAGCGGAGCCTTTCGCCGACCCAATGCGGTCCTATTGGGCGACTGGCGCAAGACACCCTGTAGCCTCGTTTGCGTGTGCTGCGACAAGGCCCCATTCCGCAGGGAGTGCGAATCTCGTGCGGCAAGTGCCTTGGTCCATAGGCCTGAGCCGCCGGGTGGCGGAGCCGACGGAGCGCATAGGGACTGGTGGGGCGTGACTCAGGGAACGGCCGGTCAAGATCGGAAGGAGTGCGATTTTCGTCTGGCGTGTGCCTTCAGGATGTCGAAACCCACCGAGGCGGACAGAGATGGCAGCAGGGCCCCGGCGCGGGGGCCAAGCCGAACGCCTCGGTTTTTGCCCTGCGTCGCCCCAGTGCCTCGAGTCGTGCGCGAATTGCCCCGCCAGCAGGTTTAGCTAGCGCAGAGTCAAGCACGGGTTGGAGGCAAGCGGAATCTCTGGTTTGCAACAATAGAGAATCCGAGTTGGGTGATCAAGGCCGTCGGCACCGATGGATGCGGGTCGGTGCATGACTGGGTGGGTGTGATTGCGGGTCTTCCCGGTACCCCAACCGCGCTCAGGGTGCCCGGTTCGGGGCCGCACGGAGTGCCTTCTGGGATAGTACCGCCGGATTTCGATGTTGGAGTTCAAGAAATGGCCGTAAGCTTTGCCCGAATCGTTCAGGATACTGACACACGTGCGGGCCGCGTGTTCGACAGCATTGTGATTGGGCTGATCCTCTTCTCAATTGTCACGCTCTCAATCGAAACGCTGCCCGGGTCTGTCGGCCGGTATGCGCACTCTCTTGGAGCGCTCTGAGGTGGTTGTCATTATCCTCTTCCACGGCGGAATACTTCCTGCGCATTGCAACGGCCCGGCGCAAGCTTGCCTATATATTCAGCATCAGTGGGTTGATTGATCTGATCGCGATCCTGCCGTTCTACCTTACGATTTACCTTGCCTGGAGTGTGGATTTGCGGAGTGTTCGTTTCGTCCGTGTATTTCGGGTATTCCGCATCTTGAAACTCGCTCGCTACACGACGGCCATCGAGCATTTCGCACGAGCATTCAAACATGCGAAGGAGCAGGTGATTCTGTTCCTCTTGTCCACCACAGTCATCATCTACTTGTCGGCGCTCGGGATCTACTACTGCGAGCATGAGGCGCAGCCGGAAGTATTTCAATCCGTATTTCACTCTTTATGGTGGGCGGTTGCGACGCTTACGACCGTGGGTTACGGAGACGTTTATCCAATCACAGCTGGTGGCAGACTTTTTACATTCGTAGTGCTGATGGTCGGACTCGGCTTGGTGGCAGTACCCTCTGGAGTCATAGCTGCCACATTCTGGGAAGTGCGGAAGGACGAGAACAGCGAGCGCACTTGGAACTCGGAAGCCACTAGGGCAAGCAAATCGGTGGCGCAGGAACCCAAGCGGGCACAAGGCCTTCCCGAGACGGATGACTGAAGTTCCTGGGACAGCGTTCGGCCATGGGAGGCTTGGCTTGAAGCTGGAGTCTCTGTGTCGCGGGATGCATCTCTGCATGGCGCGAGGCCGCAGAGAGTTCGGCTCAATCGTCGTAGCAAGGATCGCCCCAACTGCTAGGGGCGGCCACAGAAAAGGGGCTCCAGGTGCGAGGGGCTCTCGGGGAGAGTGGGTGAAGCAGCTACCGGTCGTCGTGGACATCTTGACCATCGACGAGCGGATCGTGCCCGACCTGTCCGCGAGCGCCGAGATTCTGCTGCGGCGGGAGGACGCGGTGCTCAGCGTGCCGCGCTTCGCCGTGGGCACCTCTGCCGAGCGGAGTGTCGTCTGGGTCCAGGACGGACCGGGCTTTATCGAGCGCACGGTGGAAGTCGATCCGCTGAGCGACACGCAGGCCGTGATCCGCACGGGCCTGCGGGCAGGGGAGCGAGTAGCGTTCCAGCTGGTCCCGACCGACAGAGCCTTCGCACACGCCTTCCTGTGAAGGTTGGATGGCGGCGGACCACGAAGGCAATCGTGTGCAGTTGCTGCAGTCAAACCGCGACCGTCGCTGAGCCCCTGGCTGGCTCGCGACGGGCCTTCAGGCGGCCCGCGCCATTGATCCTGGGCGAGGGTGCTGGTTGGGTGCCGGTGCTCCTCCAGCGGGCCTGGGCTGCGACCGGTTGTTCCGCGACAAGGCGCTCTAGGGCGGCTCGCCGTCCGGCTTTGCCAGTTGCGCCCGCAGTGCGGCGAGCTCGGCTTCCAGCACACGCCGCTTCCGCGCCGCGGCGTCCCGCTCCTGCTGCGCCTCTTGGCTAGCCCGGACCTCTTCCTCCAAAGTCGGGATCAGCAGGCCCGTCCGCGGATCCCGGAACCGCAGTAGCTCCCCCTGCACCTCCAGCCCCAGCCCCGCGCTCCACGCCGTGCCGTCCGCCGCCGTCCGCAGTGCCTCGTAGCGGCCCGCCCGCAGCGCCCAGCCCTCTAGCCGCCGGCCCAGCGTCGACCCCGTCGGGCCGAACTGCCAGTACTCCCGCACCCCGATGTCGCGGTATAGATCCTTCTTCGCCTCCAGATCCTCCCGCACCGTCACCCCCGACGCCACCGCTAGGACGCACTGCGGCATCAGTCCCTCCAGCCACATTTGGCACGACTTGCGGTTCTCCCCCGACACCCCCTGCACCACGAGCATGTCCGGGGCCACCACCGCCCCGGTATCCCCCTCCCGGTAGTACACGAACGTGTCGCAGGCCACATAGACCCGGTTCCGTCGGTCGGCGAAGTGCAGCCGCAGGGCGGCCTGGGCCATCGCCAGGTTCTGTCAGTCGCTGTCCGCCATCGGCAGCCCGTCCGAGCACGGGTAGTCCACCGGCGGCGGGGCCGCCCCGCGCTTTTCCGAGACAGCGGTCGCCCGTGGCAACTTTCCAGGCATCCCGTTTCGCGCCCCCCAGTGCCCGCTCAGTGTACCGAGGCCGTAGGCCGCAGCCCCTGCAGCCTCGTGTCTGGGCGCGTAGGTGTAGTAAAGCAGTTTCGGCTTAGCATTTCCACCTGTAATTCAGCAGTATGCATTCGGTCGCATCCCGCAAGCCCAGGTCCAGTTCCCATCCCTCAAGCGGACCCAGGTTGCCGAAGCAAGGTCCCTGTCACCCGAGATGGGATGAATAGAGGTGGTAGCCTTTCCAGATCATCAGGCACTGAATGACTTGATGAAGGTTGTTGAGATAGATTCCGAGGGGTCCTTCGACACAGTGCCAGACGGGCATGGGCAATTTCTCTAGAGTAATTTTCCGGTGGGCGATCGTGAGCATTTATCGCTACGCCAAGACGTCTTCGGTCGTGGTGGGGGAAAGCTAGAGTTCACAGCCTGCCGAGTTGCCGAGATATCCTTCGCACGGCGTATGTGCCTAGCGTTGGTGCCCAGGCAGTAGGTTGCTCCGCGGATCGGAGCATCGTGCCACGGCCAGAGGGCAGCGGTCCTGCGGGGACTGCCGACGCATCACGGCGAAGCTCGTTCGGCCCCGCGACGGCAACGCGCTTCAGCTCCAGCGTCCTTGTCCGCCGGAATCTTGGGGTTGCACCCTGCGGCTCTGCCAGCGGGGCCGTCACGTCGCCGAACGCCTCCACATCATGCTTGGCGGCGATTGGGCATCGGAGCCGCGGGCTGGGACGATTCGTCGGGGAATCATTCGGGCAGTTCCTGCTGCCCGGGCTCGGGAAGCCAGAAGCTGGCGAGGAACCCAATGGCGTAGACGCCTGTTCCCACAACGCCCGCCGCGAAGGCCAGTTTCACGAATTCCGTCTCCCCGGGGGCGTAGCTCGCTAGCGTTGTGGTCAGAAATGCCGCGAACGTCCCAATCATCCGGCCGCCGATATTCGCGGCGAAGCCTTCGCCGGTCCCCCGCAAGGCGGTGGGGTAGACGCGCGGCAGATAGTTCCCCCAGAAACTGAACTGCGCTACGGTGACAAAGCCCGCCAGGAAGATGCCGATCCGCAACATAGCGAAATCATTCGTAGCCGCGTAGAAGAAGAGCAGTGGAAAAATCAACAAACCTAGCAGCTGGAATCCCTGCAGCAGATTGCGGCGGCCCACGACGAGCACAACTAGCACCGCCAGCACGATGCGTCCTAGCACTCCTCCGAACTCTTGCCACGCCTGGACACTGCTTACCATTTGCTCCCTAGCCATGGCGTCCAGCTCGGTCGCGAATATCGGCACTATCCGGGGGACATGTTGGATGGCCCCGAAGGCGGCCCCGTAGCTGCACGCCACGATAATCGTCGTAACTATCGTTGTCCGGCGGAGACGAGGTTCAAAGATTTCGCGGAGTCTAGGCCGCCGCAGCGTTCCGGCCGCCTTTTTCTGCGCCCATACTGGCGACTCGGGCAAGAATGGCCGAATGATCATCAGTGGAATCGCGGGAATGAGACCGGAGATGAGGGTGTAGCGCCAACCGGCGTGGCCTCCGTAAATCGCGGGAAGCAGTTCGCCATAGGTAACCGAGAGGTAGTACGCTCCGGTGACCATCAGGCCTCCGATCGAGCTAAAGGCCTGCGTCCATCCAAGTGCGGATTCGCGCTGCTTGGGCTCTGGGAACAGCTCCGCCAGCCAGGCGATAGCGGCGACGAATTCGACAGAGACTCCGATGAACGTAGTGCAGCGGAAGAATAGGAGCATTTCCGGACTGGTCGAGAAGCCAGCCGCAGCGGCCGAGAAGGCATAGAGCATAATGCTCCAAACGAGCACAAACCGGCGACCCAAGCGGTCAGTGAGCCAACCTCCCAGCAGGCCGAAGATCCCTCCAAACACTGCGGGTAAGTAGAAGAGCAAGCCGACCCATTGGTTGAATTCCGGCGATCCCGGCCGGGCTTCGGCCAGCTCCAGCAGAGCGGGCCGGACAATGAGCGGCAGCATCAGCAGCTCGTAGATGTCGAAAGCGAAGCCGAGGGCGGCGACGAAGCAAATGAGCCACTTGGTATGGGACGGCATGTGCAGTTGGATGGCCTTTCTGGCTGCCGATCAGCGGGGGGCTAGAGGATGAGCTCGTCGGCGCGCATCCCGCCGCAGCCGTCCTGATGGAACGGCCGAGAGCAGCCCCGGGAGTAGCAGGCCTTGCCGCTGTAGCCGTTGGGGCCGATGAACGCAATCCATTCCTCGACCTTGGCTCGGACCTGCTCGGCAGTAGCGCCCTGCCGGGCGATCAGGTAGTGGCTCAAGCCCCACACGGTGCGCGAAATGTTGCAAGTGCAGCAGCAGGTGTAGGCGCTGTTGTCCGAGCAGCATGGAGCTGGGATGGGTTCCAACGCTGCCTTTTTGACGCGCTCTTGGGCGGGCGTGAGCTGAATTGCGCCGTACCAGCCCATGAACTGGCGGGATTGCGCTGCCACATCCCGGAAGCGAATCTCAGCCGCTCGGGCTCGGCTGGCCAGCAGGGCCCCCATCGGGGCCGCCACGGCGAGCATCAACAAGTCACGTCTGGCGCAATACACGGCTTCAGCATAGCGCAGCCGCGGAAGCGGTTCCGAGCCGGCGTCTTCCGCGAACTCCCGCACTCCACCGCATCCAGCATCCCCATCTGTCGCAGTGACGCCCGCCTAATCAGCCGTGCGCTCCTCGGCTTGGGGGACTGGGGCCAAGTCCTAGTGCGCCGTTCCGCGTCTGGGCGAGGGCTTCGGCGCGAGGTGTGGTTCCAATGTTTTCGATCGGTTTCCAGCGCTGGGTGGGAGCTCTGTATCCGTTGTTTGCTGGCTCGTCCCAGCAGTTCCGAGCGTTCCCCGGCGGCTCAGGCGTCTTCCGGGCATTCTAGCCTGTGGTACGGCAGGTGCAGCTGGTAATGGATCACCCTGTCTCGGCCGGTCTCAGCCTTGCGCTCCAGGCGCTGTAGCGCTTCTCTGAGGTTGCCGAACAGGTGGTACGCCCTGCCGAGAGCCAAAGGGGCTTGGACGAGTCCGGCTTGAGAACAGGCCCTTCGCGCAGGAGCTCTAGGCTCTCGGTGTTCCGGCCCAACCGGATCAGCGCTTCCTCGCGCTGCAGGTGCGCTACGGCGTTGAGCGAGTCAAGTTCCACGACCCGGGCCAAGGCCTCCGCGGATTGTTCCTATTCGCGCATCCGGCGGAGGGTACTGGCGGCCTAATGGCGGATTTCAAGCTCACGGGGGCTAGCTCGATGGCGCGCTCGTATTCCGTGGGGGCGTTCCCGAGCCGTTGCTGCGCGAAATAAGAATCTGCTGCTTTGCTGGTTGAAAAAATATAAACCATTGAAAATAAATTATTTATATGTACTGTCGGAATTACTGCCAACTGAGCCTGCCAGCCAAACGGCCCGGCAAACAGCGGCAGAGCGGCTGGCAGCCGCGCACCAACGCCGCCTTGAGGGGCGGCGCAAAGCCCCCACGGCCCAGTCCTGAGACGAACAGCCTTTCCATTCCTGCCATCGCAAAGCCTTATCAGGTCCCAGGACGGCACTTCCTGGACGACCGGGCCCCCAACTGATGGCGGCCACCGATCAACTCGACCTGCCGCCGCTGGGCGACTGGATTCAACAGAAGCCGAGTGCCGAGGTGCTGCCGTGTTAGCCGGCTTCCGAATCGGCGTCGCCGAAGAGGGGCGGCTGTGGGTCCCCGGGCGGAAGGGGAAGGTCCGCGAAGCCCTTGACGGGAACACCGTCCGACTCGGCGAGCCGCCGCACATCGTCGTCATCCGAGTACAGCTGATCGACACCATGCATCTTGGCGATGGCCACGATCTGCCGATCCACCTTTACCTTCTGCCAAGGGCCGCCTGCGCCCGATCGCTTGTCCCCCGCCTCCGTCGCCCTTCGCTGCGACGCCGCGACCTCGATCGCCGCCCTCAGGTCGAAGGGCTCAACGGCGAAGACCGAGCTGTTGGTCAGCTCCGCCAAGTAGTCACCCGTAGCAGCTGCCGCCAGGACGAGGAATTCGCTCAGCGCCGGCGTCGGGATGACGATGGTCGCCTGTTTCGCATTGAGCGTTTCTGCGAACTGCTTCAGGCGCTCCGGAACTCGGTCAACGGGCTCGGGGTACGCCGCTTCGGGGTGGAGGTAGGCCCCGAGGATCACGGAGTCGAATGCCACCCGCACGCCGGCGCTATCCTTCCAGCTTGCGCAGAGCCGCCAGATCACCCAACGGGTTGGAGCGCTCCTTCCAGCCGGCGTCAATCGACTGAAGACGCCTCGTCGCTTCGGCCGGCGATTCCGACCGCAACTGCTTGTACTCGTGGATCCGGAAGGACTTCATGGTCCAGCCACCCTCGCGGTCGCGGAACCAGCGTCCAATACCGGAAACACGCAACGGCGTCGTGAACAGATGCATGCCGATATTCTTCGCCAGTTCCCGTTTCGCAAGGCAGTTATGCACCTGATCGTGGCTCTGCACATGTACGGGAACCAGATCGCCTTTCCCGCCGACCACAATGGGCACGCCGTCCAAGGTGCCTAGCTGGGGGAACGGGCCGTACTCGGGTTCGCCGGTACGCGTCCTCCCGGCAAAGTGCAGGATCCGGATGCCGTGGTCGTCAACAAGGTCGGCGTAGTCGGCGTTGTCGGCCAACAAGTCGTCCTCAATTGCCCTTCGTGCCTGCAAGATGTGCGCCGGTCCGTCGCCGCTGCGTACCGCATCGGCGCGCTTCCTCAACTTGGGGTACGCCACTGGCTCGACGGCCACGACCGGGACCGTGCTGCCCTCCTCGACACCCACGAGATGGACGCTGTTGGTTTCTCCGAGCACGGTGGCGAGGTTGTCCAGGTAACGCGCCAGTCGCGCCATGGGCATGGTGGCCGGAGAGTACGCGCCGATCTTGAAGCGGAGTTGGACCGGCCGAGACTCCTTGAGGCGGCTACGTTTGTCTTCTGATCGCTCCATGTCTGCCTCGGTTCATCGGTCGGTCGCGAGTCGGATCCCGCCCTTCGGGAGTCCATTGTAGTCGCTGAGCGCGTCGTTTCAGTACGAGATGCGCTGGGACGAGGTGGTGGCGGCAGAAATGGAAGGTGTGCCGTGCGCCGAGGGTTCCGTGCCACTTGACCGTCCGCTTCAAGAGATGTTCAAGGGCCTGTACTTTCCAATTCCGGCGTCGTTTGAGCGGTGCTTGGTCCCGCGGGGCGACTCGGAAATTCGCTTGCAGTTGAATTGTGACTGGTTCGATGTGCGTACCACCTGTGATTGGGCACCGAAAGAGGAAGAGAAGTAGAAAATATTGAATGGAAGTCGGTGGTGGCGCAGCGCAACACGGGGGCGTCGCGGCAGCATCAGGAGAAGTGCCGCTTCTGCGGTGGAACAGTGGCGGGGGCACCGGACGCTTTGTGAGCGGTGGCTGCGGGTGAGGCGTGCAGGTAGGCGTCCCGGCCTCCTATGGCTTCACGCCGGACGCGCATCCAGCAGTCGGCGCATGGGCTTTGCCGTGGGCCGTCCCGAGGTGCAGGCTGAGGCCGCGAACGCGGGGGCCTTTGGGGCTCGGGACGGAGCGATCCACCGCGATCCCACCCACACGAATTTTGGGAAGACTCGACAATGTTCGAGAGAACGATGACGACCAGGGCGGCGACGGGGAGACGGTCGGGCGCAAGATCGGGGCACATGTAGGCTGCCCCAGGACTCCGTTGGGTGTTATGAGCAGTTTACCCAACGTGCTACATATGGGCTGGCGGGGAGATTCGATGGCGGGATGCCCGCTCCGCAGCCGATGTTGACCCGAGTGCTTGTCGCGGGGCGGCATAGCCTGCTTTCGACGCCGAATTCCATGAACATCACAACAGAAGGCACAGGACGCAGCCGGCTGGAGCGGATCACCGTGAAGGGGTTCAAGACGATCCGCGAGTTGATCGACTTCGAGCCCTGCTCGCGGACGGTGCTGATCGGTCCCAACGGTGCCGGGAAGTCGAACTTCATTTCGTTCTTCCGCATGATGAGCTGGGGGCTGTCTGGCCCGGACAAGCTGACGCTGCACGTGAGCCAGCAGGGCGGCTCCCGCCGGCTCCTGCACGACGGACCTGCCCATACCCGCGAGATTGAGGCCGAGCTAACGATCCGAACCGACGCCGGAGAGAACGAGTACGCCTTTCGGCTCTTCCATGCCGCGGGGGACACGCTGGTATTCGCCGGCGAGCGATACCGTTTCTCGCGCAAGGGGCGGCAAGGCAAGGCGCCCTGGAAGACGCTTGGCGCGGGACACAAGGACCCACAGCTTCTCGCGGCGGCGGTCGATGACCAGACGGCACAGGTCATCCGCACGCTACTGCGGAAGGTTGTCGTCTATCAGTTTCACAACACTTCCGACACCGCCCGTATTCGCGGCAAGTGGTCGGTCGACGACAACCGCTGGCTTAAGGAGGACGCGGCCAACCTTGCGTCGCTGCTGTACCGACTGCAAACACGAGACCGCTGGCACTACCAGCGCATCGTGGATACCATCCGACTTGTACTGCCGCTGTTCTCGGACTTCGAACTCGAACCGGACTATGGCAACCTGATGCTGGCTTGGCGTGAACGCGATACGGACGAGGTGTTCAACGTCTCCCAGGCGTCCGACGGTTTCCTGCGGATAGTTGCACTGATCACTCTGCTGCTGCAGCCGGCGCAATACCTTCCCGATGTGCTGATTCTCGACGAGCCCGAACTTGGGTTACACCCGTCGGCGATTAACGTCGTCGGCGAATTAATAGCCGCGGCGGCGACGAAGATTCAGGTCATCGCGGCGACGCAATCAGTCTCGCTGGTTGACTGCTTCGACCCCGAAGACATTGTCGTCGTTGAACGACCTGACCGGGCATCCACGTTCAAGCGGCTAGATCCGGCTGCACTCGACCAATGGCTCAAGGCTTACTCGCTTTCAGAGTTATGGGAAAAGAACATAATCGGAGGACGGCCCTGATGTGCGTCCGGTTGAACTTCGTCGTCGAGGGGCAGACTGAGGAGAGATTCGTCAACAGAGTGCTGCAGGGCCACTTCGCGGCCCAGTCGATTTACACCGCGGCACACTGTGTCACGACCAGACGTGGCCGGACCAGATGTGGCCGGCGAGCAGAGCATCTCAAGTACCGAGGTGGTCTGACAACCTACGCGCATGCACGGGGTGACATCCTCAGATGGGCTCGGGGGGACGGTAACCGAAACGCAAGGTTCACGACGATGTTCGACCTTTACGGACTGCCCGCCGACTTCCCTTGCTACGCTGACGCTGCGAAAGCATCCAACCCATACGAGCGCGTCAGGATTCTGGAAACGGGACTGAGTAGGGATATCGGGGGCTGGAGGTTCATCCCGTACATCCAGCTTCACGAGTTCGAAGCCTTGCTGTTCGCCGATCCTCAGAAGCTCGACACTCAGTTCCAGGTCAAGCAGTCTAAAATTCAGTTGCTGGTCGAAACGGTGCAGAAATTCGGGTCGCCGGAACTCGTCGACGACGGACCGGACAATGCACCGTCGAAGAGGGTCACGGCGGCGATACCCGAGTACAGGACCAGAAAGGCGTCTGCTGGCCCCATTGTTGCGGCCAAGATCGGATTGCCAGTGCTCCAGTCGCAGTGCCGGCACTTCCGGGAATGGCTCAAGCAGCTCACGCAGGCGGCCGACCGGCACGGCGGGTGCGCCCGCCAGCCTGATGGTCGTCGATCTGTTCGGGGAGCGGGTTAGCGGCGGGCGAGGGACCACGTACTTACGATCCGGGTCCGTCCGTCGATGGTGCCCCGGGTAGATGCAGGTCCGATTCAGGATGAGGGGTGCGTCGTGGGAAACGGCCGTGCGCAATTTGCATAAGGAATTTAATATCAGAGCGTTAAGGAATGCCAACGCCGGAAGTCGTGGAAGCCATGCGAGCGGGTCCTGCTGTATGTCGAAGGGCGGCAGCAGCGCACGGTCCGTGGCGAGCACGGTGTCCCGGTGCTCGACGAAAAGGGGCGCGAGAAGCTCGAATGGATCAAGCGGGACCGGTTGCTCGTCAAACTCCACCACGTATCCGACGTCGAGTAGACCGAAGGCCTAAACCTCGGCTCGCTCGCCGCGGCGGCTCTGAAGTGGGAGGGCGCAAACGAGCCGAAGCGGTGATGCTCGGCAGCGGGGTCTGGATCGAACCCGTGGATGGGGATTGGGCTTTCTACTGGTCGTCGGAGGACCGGATCGTCCTGTTGGAGCAGAGCTAGTTCGCGTCGCAGTCGGCCTACACAAACGGGGCCGCACGAGCTGGGGTATGCGACCTGGCCCCCAGCCGGTTGAACCGGTCGACCCTGAACGACCACGGCGGCTTCGGCTCGGAGGTCTACGCGAGAGAGTATCTGCGGGCGAAGGATCGCGGCGATGAAGACCGCCGAGAAGCTCGGAGTTAGGCACGAGCCGCGGCACGGAACGGCGTACGTCAGCCCATGGATCAAGGTGCTCGAAAACGCCCCGAAGGAGAGTCCGGGTGGCGGGGGTCGACGCGCAGAGGATGTCCGACTGGCTGTTGGCGCACGAGCGTGACCGGATGGTCGAGGAGGAGCAGCCCCGGGACGGGCCGGGCTTTGGCGGAACGGCGCAGACTCCCAACCGAAAAATCTCGCAGGACCGCGGCGACGGCGAGCCGGTCATCACGGCCGCCGAAGGCGGAATCACCGGAAAGGCTGACGAATCGCGGGGGGACATCGTGGCGCAGCGGTTGGCTTCGGTGCCGGGAGATGGAGACAGGGAGGGGTTCGTTGCGGTCTCAGGACAGGGGACCAGGCCGATGACGGAAACGCCGCTCGACGCCCGGCACGGCAGACGTCCGCGCTCGGTTACACTGTCTGGTCAGCCGGACTCTGGAGGGTGCCAACAGCGCAACCTGCCCCAACTCTTCACCGGCGACGTGCCGTCGGCGTTTGGGACGGCCGAGTAGAGGGAACCTCCTGTGGGCAAGCACGACCTGCACTGGATCGCGAACTACATCTGGGGCATCGCCGACGATGTGCTGCGCGATCTTTACGTCCGCGGGAAGTACCGGGACGTGATCCTGCCGATGACCGTGCTGCGCCGGCTCGACGTCGTCCTGGAGGACAGCAAGCAGGCCGTGCGCGACATGAAGGCGATGCTCGACAAGCACGGCCTCATCAAGCAGGAGCCGGCCCTGCGGCAGGCGGCAGGCCAAGCCTTCTACAACACCTCGCCGTTCACGCTGCGCGCCCTGCGCGCTCGTGCGAACCGCCAGCAGCTTGCGGACGATTTCCGGGCCTACCTCGACGGGTTCTCGCCCAATGTGCGGGACATCCTCGACAACTTCGAGTTCCGCAACCAGATCCCGCGGTTGTCGAAGGCGGACGCCTTGGGCACGCTGATCGAGAGGTTCACCTCGCCGGACGTCAACCTCAGTCCGAATCCGGTGAGGAATGCAGACGGGTCTGTCCGGCATCCGGGTCTCGACAACCACGCCGTGGGCTCGATCTTCGAGGAGCTGGTGCGCCGCTTCAACGAGGAGAACAACGAGGAAGCCGGCGAGCACTGGACGCCGCGCGACGCCGTGCGGCTGATGGCCCAGCTCGTCTTCCTGCCCGTCGCCGACCGGATCAAGTCCGGCACGTACCTGCTCTACGACGGTGCCTGCGGCACCGGCGGCATGCTGACCGTCGCCGAGGAGACGCTGCAGCAACTTGCGGCCGAGCATGGCAAGGATGTCTCCACGCACCTCTTCGGCCAGGAGATCAACGCCGAGACCTACGCGATCTGCAAGGCCGACCTGCTGCTGAAAGGCGAGGGCGAGGCGGCTGACAACATCGTCGGCGGCCCGGAGCACTCCACCCTCGCCAACGACGCCTTCCCGTCGGGCGAGTTCGACTTCATGCTCTCGAACCCGCCCTACGGCAAGAGCTGGAAGACCGACCTGGGGCGCATGGGCGGCAAGAGGGACATGCGCGACCCGCGCTTCGTGATCGAGCACGCCGGCGATCCCGAGTACTCGCTGGTCACCCGCTCCAGCGACGGCCAGATGCTCTTCCTCGCCAACAAGCTCTCGAAGATGAAGCAGGACACGCCGCTCGGCAGCCGCATCGCCGAGGTGCATAACGGCAGCTCGCTGTTCACCGGGGCCGCCGGGCAGGGGGAGAGCAACATCCGCCGCTGGATCATTGAGAACGACTGGCTGGAGGCCATCGTCGCCCTCCCGCTCAACATGTTCTATAACACCGGCATCGCCACCTACGTCTGGGTGCTCACGAACCGCAAGCCGGAGCACCGCCGCGGCAAGGTGCAGCTTATCGACGCCACGAGTTGGTACCAGTCGCTACGCAAGAACCTCGGGAAGAAGAACTGCGAGTTGGGCGAGGAGGACATCGCCCGCATCTGCGACACGTTCCTCGCCTTCGAGGAGACCGAGCAGAGCAGGGTCTTCGACAACGCCGCCTTCGGCTACTGGAAAGTGACGGTGGAGCGGCCCCTGCGCATCGAAGGTGCCGACCCGAGCCGCGCCTACAAGGCGGCCGAGATCAAGGAACTGAAGGAGAACGGCGAGCGGAGCGAGAACGCGCCGCCCGTCATCCGGAAGATCCACAAGCGAGGCATGGAGGCCGAGCCCCTTCACGGCCTATTCGTTGCCACCATCAACGGTGGGTCCGCTGTTGTGGAGTACGAACCGGACACCGACCTGCGCGACACGGAGCAGATCCCGCTCACCGAGGAGGGAGGCGTCGAGGCGTTCCTGCGGCGCGAGGTCCTGCCGTACGCCGCCGACGCCTGGTACCGGCCCGACAGCGTGAAGGTCGGCTACGAGATCAGCTTCACGCGCTACTTCTACAAGCCGCAGCCGATGCGGGCGCTGGCCGGGATCCGGGCGGATATCCTGGCCCTGGAGCGAGAGACCGAGGGGCTGCTGGCCGAGATTCTGGGCCGCGGCGAACCGGCCTCGACGCGATGAAGCCGAGCGCGAACGGGAGCAGGCAGTGACTGGCAATCCATCGGCGGAGTCGCGGGCGAGGCCGGCGGAGATCATCTTCGAGGCCACGGAAGCGGTCGAAGGCGGGTACGACGCCAGGGCGCTCGGATACAGCATCTACACGCAGGGAGAGAACTGGGACGATCTGAAGGAGATGGCGAGAGACGCCGTGCTCTGCCATTTCGATGAGGACGGGGCTCCGCGCGTGATCCGGCTGCATCTCGTCCGGGAGGAGGCCGTCGCGGCATGAAGCTGCCCCGAGGCCTCTCGGGGGCACCGAGGTCGCCCGGCGGCTCGCTCATCACTACGGCTACCGCGTGACGCGAAGCCGGGGCAGCCACATGACCGTGACGCTGACGGCGGGAGGCGACCAGCATCGGGTGACGGTACGGCGGCATCGGGACGTGCGGATCGGCACGCTGGACGCGATCATCGCCGATGCGGCGGCATGCCGGGGTCTATCCCAGCAGGCAGTACGCGACACCCTTTTCGGCTGATGCGATGGCCGCCGAACTCAAGCCGTACCCGGATTACAAGGACTCCGGGGTGGAGTGGCTGGGGGCGGTGCCGGCGCATTGGGAGGTGCGGAGGCTCAAGAGCTGGCTGGCCCATATCGTGGATCAAGCAGCCCAGTCACCGCACGGGGGCACGGCCGTCGCCCTGGAAAACGTCGAGAGCTGGACCGGTCGAGTGGGGCTCGCGGATTCGCCCTCGTCGTTCGACAGCCAGTTAAAACGCTTTCGGTCAGGGGACATCCTGTTCGGCAAGCTTCGCCCTTATCTCGCAAAGGTCGCTCGACTCACGCGGGACGGTCTGTGCGTCGGGGAGTTCCTGGTCCTTCGGCCTCGCCACGGGAACGTTTGGGGACCATACTGCGAGCAATTGCTCCGTTCGAAGCCGATCATTGACGCGGTGACAGCTTCGACGTACGGAGCGAAGATGCCCCGGGCGGCCTGGGGCTTCATCGGAGGAATGCGGGTTGTGCGCCCTCCGCTGCCCGAGCAGGCCGCCATCGTCCGCTTCCTCGACCGCGCCGACCGGCGCATCCGGCGCTACATCCGCGCCAAGGAGAAGCTGATCGCGCTGCTGGAGGAGCAGAAGCAGGCCCTCATCCATCAAGCCGTCACTGGACAGATCGACGTGCGAACCGGGCGGCCGTATCCGGCCTACAAGGACTCCGGGGTGGAATGGTTGGGGAAGGTGCCGGCGCACTGGGATGTGCGGTGCCTCGGCCGCATCGGCAGGCTCTTCAAGGGAGGGGGTGGCACCAAGGAAGACGAGCGAGAGTCCGGCGTTCCATGTGTGCGCTACGGCGACCTGTACACGCAGCATAGGTTCTTCATCACTGCGAGCCGGGCGTGTGTTGCACCCGAGCTGGCTGCGACGGCCTACACACCTCTTCGATACGGAGATGTCCTATTCGCCGGATCCGGCGAGACCATCGACGAGATCGGCAAGTCAGCCGTCAACCTGATTCGTGGTTCGGCGTGCTGCGGCGGCGACGTAATCATCTTCCGGCCCTCCATCCGCGCAGACCCCCGGTTCTTTGGGTACGCGAGCGACTGTCCTTCGTCCGCCCGTCAGAAGGCGTGCATGGGGCGCGGGTTCACGGTCATGCACATCTATTCAAGTGACCTCAAGTACCTGGCCATTCCGCTTCCGCCAGTCCCCGAACAGGCCGCCATCGTCCGCTTCCTCGACCACGCGACGGACAACATCAAGGCGGCCGTCACGAGAAGTCGGCGCCAAATCGAACACGTAAGAGAATACCGCGCTTGCCTGATCGCGGATGTTGTCACTGGCAAGCTTGATGTGCGCGAGGCGGCGGCTCGACTGCCAGAGGTCGATCCCCTCGTCGGCGGCGGTGCAGCGGGTCAAGAGACGCAGGCGTGAGTGTACGGCGTGCGCAGCGGAGGCTGCAACTTGCGGTGCCGCGCTCTGGGCTCGGGAACGGGCCGAACTCGGGGCGGAGACGCTTGCCGCCCGGGTGGGAGTTCGACCGGACCGGGTCGTGGAATGGGAAGGGTCCGGAAGGATCAGCATCTCGCACGCGGACAGGCTGGCGCGGTGTACCAATACGCCTCTCGGGTACCTCTACTTGAATGAGTTCCCGGACGGCGACCTTCCGATACCGGATTTTCCGGCATGTGAAATGCGTCCCCGGTGGCCGAGTCCGGATCTGCTCGAGACGGTGCATCTGATGGTGCGCCGGCAGGCCTGGATGCGCGAGAAATTGCTCGATGACGGGGCCGATCCGTTGCCTTTCGTCTGCTGCTGCGGCCTAGGTTTACCCGCTACGGATGCTGCCTCGGCGATGCGAGAGCATCTGGAACTGGAAGCTGGTTGGGCGGCCAGACAGCGCTCGTGGATGGACACGCTACGGTACCTGCGGGAGCGTGTGGAAGAGCGGGGCGTGCTGGTGGTCTTCAACAGCGTCGTGGGCAACAACACACACCGAAAGCCTGATCGGAACGAGATGCAAGGCTTTGCCCTTATCGATCGCTACGCGCCGCTGGTCTTCGTCAACGAGGCGGACTTCAGGGCGGTGCGGATGTTCACGTTGGCGCATGAACTCGCGCACATGTTCGCCGGCGTTGCAGCCGTGTCGCACTTGGACACGGCGCATTCTCCGGGCCAGGGCCCGGAGCGGTTCTGCAACTCCGTCGCAGCGGAGTTCCTGGTGCCCGAAGAGGAGCCGAAGGCGCATTGGAGGTGGGGAGGTGCAGTCGCCGACTCGCTCCAAGCCGTGGCCAGGCAGTTCAAGGTGAGTGTCCTGGTGGCTGCTTGGCGGACATTGCACCCGGACTTGATCGACCGGGACGGGTTCCGGCGATTCCACGACGCCTACCAACAGCACATGGCTCGCAGGCCGGACGAGACGTCCGGAGGTAACTTCTGGAACAGCCGGAACGTTCGGCATCGGCCGCCGATTCGGGGCAGCGGTTCGACACGCTGTGCAGGAAGGTCGGCTGTCTTATCGTGAGGCGTATTCGCTCACGGGAGTGCGCGGTGACGCTTGCGGCACCTTTGCGCGGCGATTGGAGCCGACTGCGTGAACGGCGTGTTCGCGCTCGACGCGAACGTTCTCAGCGAGGCGCACAGGCGCTGCTACGGCCTGGACCTGTGCCCGGGTTTCTGGATGTGTCTACGTCACTACGGCGGACGGCAGCGAGTAGTCAGCATCGACAGAGTTCGTACCGAGTTGTTGGCGGGGCGCGATGCGCTGTCGCAGTGGCTGAAGGATGGGCCTGATGAGTTGTTCGTGTCCTCCGCCGAGCCGGAGGTTGGCGCTTTCGCGGGAATGATGGTCTGGGTTCAGGGCGACGGGCGGTTTCGGCCCGAGGCCAAGGCGGAAGGCGGTCCGGTGCCGGATGTCGACGATACGGAGCGGTCTGAGGCGGCGACAGGGGAGGTTCTTGAGTTGATTCGGAGCTGGGATGCTGGGCGACAGGTCAGGAACTTGCCGGAAGCACGAGATTTGCGTGCTGGGCGGTAGTCGGGGCCAAGGCCGGGGAGGACCTGCGGCACGCCGTCCGTGACGGAGGAGTTCGGGAGTGCGGCTGACAGACGATGAGTTCCGGGCCATCCTGAAGGACGGGATGGAACGCATCGTGGGCAACCTCGTCTGAAGGAAGGACGAGGATCACTCGCCGGCGTGGGAGTTCCAGCCCGATGTCGAGTCGACGAGCGGCTGGCCGCTTTTCGCCAAGGGCCGCTACGACTCGGCAGCGGGGACGCTGACGTACGCGCTTATTCTGAAGACAGCGGGCCGCATCTACGCTCTTGATCTTGGCAAGGACCGCCATGATCCAGAATGCGAGCATGTTGGAGAGAAGCATAAGCATCGCTGGTCGGCGCGCGATGGAGACAAGAGAGCCTATGTGCCGGATGACGTAAAATCACCCGTGTCCGATCCGGTGTCGGTCTGGAGGGAATTCTGCGCTGAAGCGGGCATCCGACACGAGGGATTGATGCAGCCGCCGCCGGAGAGACAAGGGGAGTTGTGGTGATGGACGCACGCCACTTGTGCCAGGACCTGCAGCGGAACCTCGGAGCCTTGTTCACGTGCTCGGCGCACGGTGACTACGAGCGAATTCGCACACCGTATCTGTATCCAGACGGCGACATTATTGATCTCTTTTGCAAAGTGGACGGCGACACGGTGACCGTCAGCGATCTCGCCGAGACGACAGGCTGGCTTCGCATGCAGTCGGCGGCCCTGCGGCGGTCGCCGCGGCAGAAGCGGCTCATCGAAGACGCATGCGTAACGCATGGTGTGGAGTTCTATCGGGGGATGCTCCAGGCGAGGTGTCGATTGGGCGACGATTTGGCGGAAGTCGTCACGCGGGTTGCGCAGGGGGCACTGCGAGTATCCGACCTGTGGTTCACCTTCCGGACGCAAGCTGTCCAGTTCATTACCGACGAAGTAGCCGACTTTCTGACTGAGCGGGAATTTGGTTTTGACCGCGACGAGCGGCTAGCCGGACGATCGGGACATGGCTGGCCGGTCGACTTCCATGTGCGGGCCGAGCGTCGTAGCTCTTTGGTCCAGGTGCTAAGCACCGGGAATCGCGCCGCGGCCCGCACCGTGCGCCGCCGCGTCGGCCAGCAGCCGGCGCACGACATCAAGCTGGTGGTAGCGGGGCCAGATCTGCGTCCGCTTCTTCCTGCCGGTCTTCTCGTCCTTCGCCTCCACCACCTGAGCGTAGTTCTCGATGATGTTCGTCAGGCTGTCGCGGGCCAGAACCTCGCGCCACAGGTAGTCGGTCTTGATGCCGCTCGGGTTAGGCGGGTTGCCGGCACCGTCGTTCCAGCCCCGGTTGAACGGCAGGAACCAGGACGCCTTCCTTTTGAGGTGCGTGCAGAAGCGCACCTCGCTCTCGTCGACCGCGAAGTGGGCCACGCAGCGGCCGAACTCGAACAGCTTCTCGCGCGGATTGCGGTCTCGCCGGTACTGCTCGACTGCATCGGCCGCCGTCTGCTTGGTGAGGCTGTTCTTCAGCTCGAAGGTGAAGACCGGCAGGCCGTTGATGAACAGGCCGATGTCCAGCGCGTGCTGCGTGTCGTCGCGGCTGTAGCGGAGCTGGCGCACGACGGTGAAGCGGTTTCGGGCGAAGCGCTCCTGCGCCTGCGGGTTCCCGGCCGACGGCGTCCCGTAGAACAGGTCCAGGTCGTGCGCACCGTGCCGGATGCCGTGGCGCAGCACATCGATGGTGCCGCGCTTCGTGACCTCCCCCTGCAGCCGGGCCAGGAACTTGCGCCGCGTCGGGCCGTCCTCGTCCAACGCCAAGGCTTCGGCGGCGTCCGGCTGAGTGGCTTGCAGGAACGCATAGAGCTGAACGAGATCGACGCAGAACTCGCGGTCATAGTGGTGCGGGTTGCCACCGCTCCAGCCGACGCCGCCGTACGCGGAACGCGCCTCCGCGGCCCTACCTTCCTTCGGCGGATCGCAGGGGTGGCCGGCGAGCGCCGTGCAGATCAGCCTTTCGAGGCCGCGCTCCGACATGTCCGTGGCCGTCATGTCGCTTCGGTCAGGACAGCCGCGAACTCGTCCGGCCGCGACCAGCGCGACACCCGGGATAACGGCTCCACCAGCCGAAAGTCCTCAGCCCCCCAGACATCTGCCGTATCATCGAACAGCGAGACGAAACGCAGGGCCTCCGGTCCAGCGGCGAGGTGGTTGAGATCGTGCCAAGCAGCCAGCACGTGCTCGGAGACTCTGCGGGCCGCGGCGCGATTCCCGGTGCTTAGCACCTGGACCAAAGAGCTACGACGCTCGGCCCGCACATGGAAGTCGACCGGCCAGCCATGTCCCGATCGTCCGGCTAGCCGCTCGTCGCGGTCAAAACCAAATTCCCGCTCAGTCAGAAAGTCGGCTACTTCGTCGGTAATGAACTGGACAGCTTGCGTCCGGAAGGTGAACCACAGGTCGGATACTCGCAGTGCCCCCTGCGCAACCCGCGTGACGACTTCCGCCAAATCGTCGCCCAATCGACACCTCGCCTGGAGCATCCCCCGATAGAACTCCACACCATGCGTTACGCATGCGTCTTCGATGAGCCGCTTCTGCCGCGGCGACCGCCGCAGGGCCGCCGACTGCATGCGAAGCCAGCCTGTCGTCTCGGCGAGATCGCTGACGGTCACCGTGTCGCCGTCCACTTTGCAAAAGAGATCAATAATGTCGCCGTCTGGATACAGATACGGTGTGCGAATTCGCTCGTAGTCACCGTGCGCCGAGCACGTGAACAAGGCTCCGAGGTTCCGCTGCAGGTCCTGGCACAAGTGGCGTGCGTCCATCACCACAACTCCCCTTGTCTCTCCGGCGGCGGCTGCATCAATCCCTCGTGTCGGATGCCCGCTTCAGCGCAGAATTCCCTCCAGACCGACACCGGATCGGACACGGGTGATTTTACGTCATCCGGCACATAGGCTCTCTTGTCTCCATCGCGCGCCGACCAGCGATGCTTATGCTTCTCTCCAACATGCTCGCATTCTGGATCATGGCGGTCCTTGCCAAGATCAAGAGCGTAGATGCGGCCCGCTGTCTTCAGAATAAGCGCGTACGTCAGCGTCCCCGCTGCCGAGTCGTAGCGGCCCTTGGCGAAAAGCGGCCAGCCGCTCGTCGACTCGACATCGGGCTGGAACTCCCACGCCGGCGAGTGATCCTCGTCCTTCCTTCAGACGAGGTTGCCCACGATGCGTTCCATCCCGTCCTTCAGGATGGCCCGGAACTCATCGTCTGTCAGCCGCACTCCCGAACTCCTCCGTCACGGACGGCGTGCCGCAGGTCCTCCCCGGCCTTGGCCCCGACTACCGCCCAGCACGCAAATCTCGTGCTTCCGGCAAGTTCCTGACCTGTCGCCCAGCATCCCAGCTCCGAATCAACTCAAGAACCTCCCCTGTCGCCGCCTCAGACCGCTCCGTATCGTCGACATCCGGCACCGGACCGCCTTCCGCCTTGGCCTCGGGCCGAAACCGCCCGTCGCCCTGAACCCAGACCATCATTCCCGCGAAAGCGCCAACCTCCGGCTCGGCGGAGGACACGAACAACTCATCAGGCCCATCCTTCAGCCACTGCGACAGCGCATCGCGCCCCGCCAACAACTCGGTACGAACTCTGTCGATGCTGACTACTCGCTGCCGTCCGCCGTAGTGACGTAGACACATCCAGAAACCCGGGCACAGGTCCAGGCCGTAGCAGCGCCTGTGCGCCTCGCTGAGAACGTTCGCGTCGAGCGCGAACACGCCGTTCACGCAGTCGGCTCCAATCGCCGCGCAAAGGTGCCGCAAGCGTCACCGCGCACTCCCGTGAGCGAATACGCCTCACGATAAGACAGCCGACCTTCCTGCACAGCGTGTCGAACCGCTGCCCCGAATCGGCGGCCGATGCCGAACGTTCCGGCTGTTCCAGAAGTTACCTCCGGACGTCTCGTCCGGCCTGCGAGCCATGTGCTGTTGGTAGGCGTCGTGGAATCGCCGGAACCCGTCCCGGTCGATCAAGTCCGGGTGCAATGTCCGCCAAGCAGCCACCAGGACACTCACCTTGAACTGCCTGGCCACGGCTTGGAGCGAGTCGGCGACTGCACCTCCCCACCTCCAATGCGCCTTCGGCTCCTCTTCGGGCACCAGGAACTCCGCTGCGACGGAGTTGCAGAACCGCTCCGGGCCCTGGCCCGGAGAATGCGCCGTGTCCAAGTGCGACACGGCTGCAACGCCGGCGAACATGTGCGCGAGTTCATGCGCCAACGTGAACATCCGCACCGCCCTGAAGTCCGCCTCGTTGACGAAGACCAGCGGCGCGTAGCGATCGATAAGGGCAAAGCCTTGCATCTCGTTCCGATCAGGCTTTCGGTGTGTGTTGTTGCCCACGACGCTGTTGAAGACCACCAGCACGCCCCGCTCTTCCACACGCTCCCGCAGGTACCGTAGCGTGTCCATCCACGAGCGCTGTCTGGCCGCCCAACCAGCTTCCAGTTCCAGATGCTCTCGCATCGCCGAGGCAGCATCCGTAGCGGGTAAACCTAGGCCGCAGCAGCAGACGAAAGGCAACGGATCGGCCCCGTCATCGAGCAATTTCTCGCGCATCCAGGCCTGCCGGCGCACCATCAGATGCACCGTCTCGAGCAGATCCGGACTCGGCCACCGGGGACGCATTTCACATGCCGGAAAATCCGGTATCGGAAGGTCGCCGTCCGGGAACTCATTCAAGTAGAGGTACCCGAGAGGCGTATTGGTACACCGCGCCAGCCTGTCCGCGTGCGAGATGCTGATCCTTCCGGACCCTTCCCATTCCACGACCCGGTCCGGTCGAACTCCCACCCGGGCGGCAAGCGTCTCCGCCCCGAGTTCGGCCCGTTCCCGAGCCCAGAGCGCGGCACCGCAAGTTGCAGCCTCCGCTGCGCACGCCGTACACTCACGCCTGCGTCTCTTGACCCGCTGCACCGCCGCCGACGAGGGGATCGACCTCTGGCAGTCGAGCCGCCGCCTCGCGCACATCAAGCTTGCCAGTGACAACATCCGCGATCAGGCAAGCGCGGTATTCTCTTACGTGTTCGATTTGGCGCCGACTTCTCGTGACGGCCGCCTTGATGTTGTCCGTCGCGTGGTCGAGGAAGCGGACGATGGCGGCCTGTTCGGGGACTGGCGGAAGCGGAATGGCCAGGTACTTGAGGTCACTTGAATAGATGTGCATGACCGTGAACCCGCGCCCCATGCACGCCTTCTGACGGGCGGACGAAGGACAGTCGCTCGCGTACCCAAAGAACCGGGGGTCTGCGCGGATGGAGGGCCGGAAGATGATTACGTCGCCGCCGCAGCACGCCGAACCACGAATCAGGTTGACGGCTGACTTGCCGATCTCGTCGATGGTCTCGCCGGATCCGGCGAATAGGACATCTCCGTATCGAAGAGGTGTGTAGGCCGTCGCAGCCAGCTCGGGTGCAACACACGCCCGGCTCGCAGTGATGAAGAACCTATGCTGCGTGTACAGGTCGCCGTAGCGCACACATGGAACGCCGGACTCTCGCTCGTCTTCCTTGGTGCCACCCCCTCCCTTGAAGAGCCTGCCGATGCGGCCGAGGCACCGCACATCCCAGTGCGCCGGCACCTTCCCCAACCATTCCACCCCGGAGTCCTTGTAGGCCGGATACGGCCGCCCGGTTCGCACGTCGATCTGTCCAGTGACGGCTTGATGGATGAGGGCCTGCTTCTGCTCCTCCAGCAGCGCGATCAGCTTCTCCTTGGCGCGGATGTAGCGCCGGATGCGCCGGTCGGCGCGGTCGAGGAAGCGGACGATGGCGGCCTGCTCGGGCAGCGGAGGGCGCACAACCCGCATTCCTCCGATGAAGCCCCAGGCCGCCCGGGGCATCTTCGCTCCGTACGTCGAAGCTGTCACCGCGTCAATGATCGGCTTCGAACGGAGCAATTGCTCGCAGTATGGTCCCCAAACGTTCCCGTGGCGAGGCCGAAGGACCAGGAACTCCCCGACGCACAGACCGTCCCGCGTGAGTCGAGCGACCTTTGCGAGATAAGGGCGAAGCTTGCCGAACAGGATGTCCCCTGACCGAAAGCGTTTTAACTGGCTGTCGAACGACGAGGGCGAATCCGCGAGCCCCACTCGACCGGTCCAGCTCTCGACGTTTTCCAGGGCGACGGCCGTGCCCCCGTGCGGTGACTGGGCTGCTTGATCCACGATATGGGCCAGCCAGCTCTTGAGCCTCCGCACCTCCCAATGCGCCGGCACCGCCCCCAGCCACTCCACCCCGGAGTCCTTGTAATCCGGGTACGGCTTGAGTTCGGCGGCCATCGCATCAGCCGAAAAGGGTGTCGCGTACTGCCTGCTGGGATAGACCCCGGCATGCCGCCGCATCGGCGATGATCGCGTCCAGCGTGCCGATCCGCACGTCCCGATGCCGCCGTACCGTCACCCGATGCTGGTCGCCTCCCGCCGTCAGCGTCACGGTCATGTGGCTGCCCCGGCTTCGCGTCACGCGGTAGCCGTAGTGATGAGCGAGCCGCCGGGCGACCTCGGTGCCCCCGAGAGGCCTCGGGGCAGCTTCATGCCGCGACGGCCTCCTCCCGGACGAGATGCAGCCGGATCACGCGCGGAGCCCCGTCCTCATCGAAATGGCAGAGCACGGCGTCTCTCGCCATCTCCTTCAGATCGTCCCAGTTCTCTCCCTGCGTGTAGATGCTGTATCCGAGCGCCCTGGCGTCGTACCCGCCTTCGACCGCTTCCGTGGCCTCGAAGATGATCTCCGCCGGCCTCGCCCGCCGACTCCGCCGATGGATTGCCAGTCACTGCCTGCTCCCGTTCGCGCTCGGCTTCATCGCGTCGAGGCCGGTTCGCCGCGGCCCAGAATCTCGGCCAGCAGCCCCTCGGTCTCTCGCTCCAGGGCCAGGATATCCGCCCGGATCCCGGCCAGCGCCCGCATCGGCTGCGGCTTGTAGAAGTAGCGCGTGAAGCTGATCTCGTAGCCGACCTTCACGCTGTCGGGCCGGTACCAGGCGTCGGCGGCGTACGGCAGGACCTCGCGCCGCAGGAACGCCTCGACGCCTCCCTCCTCGGTGAGCGGGATCTGCTCCGTGTCGCGCAGGTCGGTGTCCGGTTCGTACTCCACAACAGCGGACCCACCGTTGATGGTGGCAACGAATAGGCCGTGAAGGGGCTCGGCCTCCATGCCTCGCTTGTGGATCTTCCGGATGACGGGCGGCGCGTTCTCGCTCCGCTCGCCGTTCTCCTTCAGTTCCTTGATCTCGGCCGCCTTGTAGGCGCGGCTCGGGTCGGCACCTTCGATGCGCAGGGGCCGCTCCACCGTCACTTTCCAGTAGCCGAAGGCGGCGTTGTCGAAGACCCTGCTCTGCTCGGTCTCCTCGAAGGCGAGGAACGTGTCGCAGATGCGGGCGATGTCCTCCTCGCCCAACTCGCAGTTCTTCTTCCCGAGGTTCTTGCGTAGCGACTGGTACCAACTCGTGGCGTCGATAAGCTGCACCTTGCCGCGGCGGTGCTCCGGCTTGCGGTTCGTGAGCACCCAGACGTAGGTGGCGATGCCGGTGTTATAGAACATGTTGAGCGGGAGGGCGACGATGGCCTCCAGCCAGTCGTTCTCAATGATCCAGCGGCGGATGTTGCTCTCCCCCTGC
>CBDBZZ010000037.1:0-39970 GCA_965213745.1 Bryobacterales bacterium
ACGTGACGAGCAACATCCTCGCCCGTGCTGACGACGATGAGTGCGCCTTCGACGCGGAGATCCTCGCGCCAGAGGCGGGGAGCGCCGTGCGCCGGCACGGGTACAACGCAGTCGTCCTCAGGCCGCCGGTCGTGATCGAACGGTGTGACCCTCGACGTGTCGGCGCTGGTCCTTCCCGCCCTGGATGCGGATTCTTGTGCGGTCGCCACGCGGGTCCAGCTCGTCGTCGTCGGCGTGCTGCTCGCCGCGGAGCACTTCAACCTGTTGACGTGGACGACGACGGCCTGCTGCGCCGGGTGTTGGAGTCGGTGAGCCGGGACATCGGCACAATCGCCGGCGAGATGAGGAGGGCGGTGGATGGTGGACGCTGACGGCGGCGGGCCTGCGTTCCTGCCCGGCTTGCGGGCCGCTACGAGGGCGATGGCCGCCCCGCCGCGGATCCGGCCCGGGCTGCCAGCCGGACTGCCAGCCGTTTCTGAGGGAGAGAGCCCATTTCTGACGGTTTCTGCCGTGTTCTGCTCGTCAGTTCACCCAATGAATACGGGATCTATTGGGGTTTCGGCGGATCCGTATACGGACTCCCAGTCCTTGCCGCCGCTCGCGTGCGGGCAGACCAGCACCGTCTGCCCCGCCGCGGTGAAGATGAGCTCCGTGTTCTCGGTCACCGCACTGGTGGCCCCGTCGATGCCGCTCACCACGTTCTGGACGATGGTCGGCGTGGCCCACAGGAACTCGCCGGTCTCCCGGTCGAGGGTGTAGACGATGCCCGTCTTGCCGGGAATGCCAGTCACGACCCGGCGCACCTCGTCCGCGTTCAGACGCGGGTTGATCCAGCTCACCGCGGACGGGTCGGGCCGCACCGCGGTGTCGACCAGCAGCCGCTCGAACGGGTGGTCGAGGTCCCAGTGGTCGTTCATGTGCTGGTAGTACCAGACGATCTCGCCGGTGTCCCCGTCGAGGGCCAGCGTCGAGATGCGGTAGAGGTGCGTCAGATCGGTGCCCCCGAGCATGTACTTCGGGGCGGGCGAGGTGACCGACGTGCCGACGTAAACCAGGTTCAGCTCCGGGCCGTAGCTCGGCACCATCCACGAGCCGACGTGCGTTCGTTCCTTGAACGGCACGTCGCCCCAAGTCTCGTCGCCCGGCTCGCCGGGGGTGGGGATGAGGCGCGTCCGCCACAGCTCCTCGCCGGTCGCGGCGTCGTGGGCCGTGATGACGCAGCCGAGGGGGCCGCCGCGCGGGTCGCAGCTCCGCCCCGAGAACACCTTCCCGTCGGCCGTGATCGGCCCCGACGTCTGGCTGGCCGGGTTCACCCGGTAGTCGAGGATCTCGGTGTCCCAGACCACTTCGCCCGTCTCCGCGTTCAGCGCGAAGACGTGGTCGTCCATGCTCGTGTCGATGATCAGCTCGCCGTGAATGGCGATGTTGCGGTTGGTCTCGGTCAGGGTACCGATCATGTAGTCGGCCAGGTCGTCGGGGCGGTCGCGCCGGTGCTCCCAGATGAGGTCGCCGGTCACCGCATCGATGGCCTGGATGACGTCGCTCGGGCTCGGCATGAACAGCACGCCGTCGCGGACCAGCGGCGTCCCCTACTGTCGGCCGGCACCGAGGGCGCGCGTCCAGACCAGCCGGAGCTCGCCCACGTTGTCGCGGTTGATCTGGTCGAGCGGGCTGTAGCCCCAGCCGTCGAGCGTCCGGCACCACATCAGCCACTCGGCGTCGCTCGGGTTCTCGAGCTCCGCGTCGGTGACCGGGCGGATGCGGTCGGCTTCCTGCGCGAGGACGGTCGGCCCGGCCGTGACCGCCAGAGCGGCGCCGATGCCGCACGCGAACAGCGCCGTTCGGAGCCGCGACGTCCGGTCGGTTGCGAGCATGATCCCTCCCTCTGCTCCGTCGCGTGCGCATGACCCGTCGCCGGTATCGCCGACGTGCGGCCTGCCCGCTTCGCGGCCTCCCGGAGGGCCGCGTCGGCTCCGCAGCGCGATGACGAGACGGCACTCTATCAGACGGCCGTTCTCTCGCGGTGAGGGCCGGCTATTCACGGCGGACCTTGCGGAGCTGGAGGCACATGCGGCGCGGAGGCGCGCCCGCCGAGGCCTGCGACGGCCGGGTTGCAGATCGAACTCAAAGGTGCGAGACCGGAGGCCGGTGACGACGGCGGAGTTCATCCGGCGCTTCCGGCGCTACGCGGGGAGCAACAACCTTGAGTACCGCTTCGAGCCGACGCGCGGCACGGGCAGCCACGGGCGGCTGTGGGTCGGTGGTCGCTTCACCACCGTGCGGCACGGTGAGCTCAAGCCAGGGACATTCCGCAGCATGTTGAGACAACTGGGGATCGGCAAGGGGGACTTCTGATGCGCTACACGTATCCGTGCGAGCTGACGCCCAATGACGGAGGGGTCTCGATAAACTTTCCCGATGTGCCCGAAGCCCTGACGTGCATTGAAGACCGAACGAAGGCCGTAGCCATGGCGCAGGATGCGCTGGCCACCGCGCTGGCGGCGTACGTCCACGAACGCTGGGACATCCCGGCGCCGAGTCTGGCCGCCGACGGGCAGGAGCTGATCCCGGTGCCGCCGGTCACGGCCGCCAAGCTGGCCCTCTACACGGCGATGCGCACGCAGGAGGTAACCAACGTCGAGCTCGCCAGGCGCCTAGGCGTCAGCGAAGCCGCGGTTCGGAAGCTCCTGAACCCCGACCATCGTTCCCACATTGGCCAAGTCGAAAAGGCCCTGCGCACGGTAGGCCGTACCCTGGTCGTCGAGGATCGAGCCGCCTGACACATCGTGGACCCGAGCACTTAGTGGCCCTAACCTTGCGGCCTACCGGCCGCCGACGCCGACCCGCCCAGCCGGAACGCCTAGTCAGTTGCAAATCGAGAGCGGTCCACGACGCGTTCCGCTCGCCGCTCACGGACGCGAGCTCGCCGTCCACCACCGCCCGGGTCCGGGTGCCGTACGGGTGGGCGGCGAACCCAGCCCGAACGGGCCGGCTGCCCGAAGTCGCTCGCCGCATTCATCCGCGGATGCGTGCGTCAAGGCGCGTATACAGATCGAACCTGCAGTCTGCGAACTTGTCCTGCAACGACTCCACGACCCTGCTCAACCGCCCCTTGAAGTGCTTCCCGTTGCTCAGATCGATGTCGTTCGACTTGATGGAGCTGAACAGCACCAACTCCAGGGCACCCGCTGGCGCCCACGTGTCGGTCCAGCCGGTGTCCGCGGCATAACCGGAGACACCCATGGCACCCGTCTTGTCCAAAAACGTCTTGACCCTCTGTTTCGCAGCGCCCTAATCGCCGCCCAGAACGCCGCAACCACTGAAGTGAACGAGACGGTCCTTGCATTGCCCCTCTTCGAGCAAGCCCGCGAGCGTGTCCAACCCCAGGCGCTCGCCTTCGGACAGGTAGATCTCGCCCTGATCTCCGTGCGTGGCGAGGTAGAGTACGGATCCGACCTTGCATCGACGCCATTCGTGGGTCAGATAGTGCTTCAATTCAGGGATGGTGGCGCAGTCCCGTCTCGCGTAGTCCCACACACCTCCAATGCAGTAGATCCGCTGCTTCAGCTTCATCCTCTCCTCGGAGTCACTGCTGGTCCACAGATGTCGTGCGCGATGAGCTGGCGGGCATCACTGACTGTCACGGCAGCGTGAGTCTTTTTTCCATGCAAATTATTCAAAATAGACGACTTGCATACAACACACCGGCCCCAGTCCCCTCACTCCTCACCCCAACTTCCACGGGATTCCACCGGCACATCAAAGCCCTTCGTGGAAGTATCCGGCACGACACCTGATGGTAGCAGCCGCCCGTTCCCGAGACTCGGATCCGAAACCCGAGGGCTCTGCGTCCTGTCAGCCGCGTGGAAAACCGTGCGGCATCTCGCTGGCGGGACCGGCGCTTGAGTGATCACGTGTCGCGCGCCACAGAAGACCGCCTGTAGCTGGCGTGTGGTGCCGTGAGGAAAAACTGAATCCTGTCTCCTTCCCTTCCCGAGATCTCGATATCTATCACTTCTCCCGTTATCTCCTTGCGCTCCTGAGGCCCGCTAAAGCGTACCGTCCGGTTTCCGTGCTTCCTCTTCAGCACCGCGAGCACGCCGCCGCGTGCGAGCCGCCGTCCATAATTCTCATTGGACGAAACCGCCACGGCGGTAGGGCTCAGTCCGCCCGCCGCCCCTGACCCGTCCGACCAGATCTTCCGCCCGCCGCGGCTCCTCGTGAGCCGCACCTACGCTGCTCGGCGAGCGCCTGGAATCCCCCAGGCCCTTCGCAGAAGAGCGTCTGATGACATCCCTTCGTCAACCCATGCTCGAAGACATGGTGTGGCGGCTGTCGCCGTTCACCCAACGCACGTACGTCGAGACCGTCGCGCGGTTCGCCCGCTACTTCGGCCGGTCCCCCGAGCACCTCGGTCCCGAGCAGATCCGCGCCTACCATGAGACCGGGGGGATGCGGCGGGTGTGGGTGCGGGGTCATGAGAACGTGCGCAAGCGCGTGCTGATCCAGGCGGCGGCGTGCAACCTGTGGGGCTGCTCCTGCGCCGTCGGACGGGCACTGGCACGCCCCGGAGTCTGCAGGGGCGGGCTCTTTCGGCTACGTTCCGGTGGATCGAGCGCCTGATCGGCCACTGGGGGCGTCTGAGGCCCATCTGGGGCCTCCCGTGGCCGCCGACCGCGCTCATCGGCCCAATCGCGCATCGCCAAGCCACTTGACCTGGCGGCTCAGCGAAACACACTTCCGCCACGGGCTGCTAGTGATGTACTGCTGATGAGGAAGATTCGTGAGATTCTCCGGCTCAAGCACGAGCAGGGCTGTCGCACTGGCCGATAGCCCGGGCGTGTTCCATCGGCGTCGGCACGGTCACGCTGTGCCTGCAGCGGCTGGCCCGACTCGGAGTGGGCTGGCCGTTGCCGACCGAGCTCGACGACGCCGCGCGCGGTTGAAGCGGGAACCTGACGCTGCGCTTCGGGCCGGTTGCCGCCAAGCGGCACCGTATGCGAAACCGCTCAGCGGTGCGCCGAAGCGGACCGGTGCCGCTGCCGCCGACCTGCCCGGACTGCGGCGGGGTGCTGCGGCCGACGGGTGTGGCCACCCAAGTGCAGGAATCGTCGGCACGGGTGGCGCACCCATTATGAGGCGAATTTCGGGGACTGGACACTAGCGCCGCACCAGCCCCTCGAACAGCGCGACGTAGGCGTCGGCGGTCTTGTCGAGGGAGAAGGAGGCGGCGCTGCGGACGCGTGCCGCGCAGCGTCCCCACCAGCGCCCGCGCCACCGCCGGCGCGTCGCCGACCGGCGGCAGGTCGGCCCACTCTCCCAAGATTTCGCGCGGGCCGAAGGGTGTGTCGGTGCTGACCACCTGCGTGCCGCACGCCAACGCCTCGAGAATCACCGTCGGCAGACCCTCCCAGCGCGAGGAAAGCGCGAGCAGCGCCGCCCGCCGCATGTAGCGGTACGGATTCTCGTCGAATTCCATGAAGCCGAGGTCTTCCTCCACCTCGTAGCCCCGCGCCAGCGACCGCAGCCTTGCCCGGAAGGGCCCCGAGAGCTTGCCGAGGATGACCAGCCGCGCGTCCACCTCGCGGCGCGCCAGCCCGAACGCCTGCACCAGGGTGGGGTGGTCTTTCGCCCGGGCCTCGCGCCCGACGCCCAGGATCACCGGCGGCTGACCGTCCGCGAACCAAGGGTGCGTGACCGCCTCCTGCGCCAGCCTGCGTATGCTGTCGGCGGGCACGCCGTTGTAGATGGTGTGAAGGCGCCCGGCGTCCACGCCCAACGTTCGTCGCACGGACTCGGCCACGCCCCGGGACACCGCCACCACCGCGTCGGCCAGCGTATAGAACTTGCGGGCGGCGGCCAGCCATTCCGGCGGGTAGCCAGCGGCGACGTTACCTCGCACCGTGACCACCACCGGAACGGCCCGGTCCGTCAACTCGACCGCGCAGACTGCGGCGGCGTTGGCGACGGGCAGCGCCGACACCAGCACATCAGGGCACGCCCTGCGGAGGTAGCGGTGCAGAATGTGAGTAGCGGCATAATGAGAACGCTTGCGCTTGACCCGTACGCCAAGGTGCTTCCGGCCACAAACTGCCCAGGTCCAGGCCACACCGATCGGATTCACGCCAAGGGCGGTGACGTCTGCGCCCGACCGCCGGACCCGTCGCAGAAACGTTCGGTCGGTGTGCGGAAGCCGCCCTCGATACAATCGCACCCCACGGGGAATTGCGGCCACATAGTCTCCCGCGAACTGGGGGATCACCAGATCCACCCGGTGTCCTCGCTCAATGAGCGACTGCGCCAGGCGGAAAGTGTTGCGCTGCACCCCCCCCCCCGATCAGGCTGCCCAGCACGAACCCGATGTGAAGCTTGCCCGGGTTGTGCGCGCGTCTGTTTCCGCCGTCGGCGATCCGGACCTCAGACCGTTGACAGTTCCTCTGGGGATCGATTCGCTGGCCGCGTGCCTCCACGCTTCGACCGTAGCACATACTCGTGCCGACCGGCCGCGTCTCGAGGCGGCTCCCGATCCCCGCGGCAGGGCCTTGCTCGGCCGCCCGGCGATACCACACACTTTCGTCCTTCTGCCCAAACGACCGCTGCTCGAGACGTATCGCGCTGCGGCGTCCCCGCGCTCGGCCTCTCGGCGTGTCGCGTCCCACGCTCGCTCGGTCAAGGCTCGAACTCACCACAAGGAGTGAACAGCGGATCGAGGCGGCCCGCTAACCTCGGTTCGGGGCGACGGTCGGCGCGGCCTTCCGCAGGAAGATTTCGACGGGAGCGACCGCACCAGCGGCGCCGGTCGGCGTGTGATCCAACACGCCGTCCGGGGTCGGTGGCGGCCCGAAAGGGCCGGGTCGCTCCCGGCTTCACTCCTGGCCCTCTCCCTGACCCCGGTGTGGTTCGTGGTTGTGTGTCTGGGTCAATAGAACCAACAAGTTGGAGATGGGAAGATGTGATCGGGGTGTGACTTGAGGTGTGACTGGGGCTGTGATTCGATCACGGAGCAACGATCACATGCCGACGCGGCGCAAATGGGTCCTTCCGAGGGGCAAATGCTCGTCGTTGCCGGTCGCGTTCGCGCCGGTTCGTGTCTTCCACCGGGGACCTCTGCTCCGGCGCCGAGCACCTGAATGCGGTGCTCCCCAGTCACGCGTTCTACTTGGCGACCGAGGGCAGGGTGCATCTCACCCGCGGCATGATGGTCGCCGAGGTCGGCGAAGCCAACCGCGCCGAAGGTCGAGCGGATCTTTGGCGCGATGACCGATCTGATGCCGTCCGCTGCGTCCCTCTTGACGGCGGCCGAGGCCCTCCGCCATCCGCAGCCGTCGCCGCAGGCAGGCGGTGGTCGAGCGGGCGCTGCATGCGGTCGGGCGGACCCGAGAGTAGCTTGGTTGCGACGATGCGACTGAGGAATTGCATACGGAACGGGCGAGGACCGTACGGAAAATATACATAAATGGTTTCTATACAATGACTTACATGAGCTCACCGTAGACACGACCGGAAGCCGTGGGCCACAGCGGCGATCCGATGGTATTAGAGCGCCTTCGGCAGCGTCGACATGGAGATCGGCTTCCCGCTCCGCATCGGGAACACGAGCGGATTGCCATTGCCGAGCCTCCGCGCCGCGTCGAGGATCTCTAGCGCCCGGCGGCACAGCGGAACCCGGTGCTCGCGCTTCGCCTTCAGCCGCGCGGCGGAGACCGTCCACGCCGGGCCGACTAGGTCGATCTGGTCCCACGTCGTCAGCCGGCCCTCACCGGACCGCGCAGCGGTCAGCACCAGGAACTCGAACGTCTGCTTGACGACCAGCTGTGCTGTCGACGACGCCCGCACCGTCTCAATGGCCGCGGCCACGTCCTTGTGGGGCAATGCCTGCCGGTGCGTCAGGATGTCGTTCTGCGGATCGAGCACTGGCAGGACGCGGTCGCAGGGATTGTCGCTGTGCAGGTCCATCGCGATGGCCCATTCCAGCACCGACCGGATGCGCTGGCGCACCGGGCGGGCGGTCTCCGCCTTGGCGTGCCAGATCGCCGTGAGGATCTCCAGCACATCGGCCGTGTTGACCTCGGAGACGGGCCGACGGCCGATGCGCGGGAAGGCGTACCGTTCCATGCTACGCGCTATAGCCTTCCAGCGTCGTCCGAGTCAGTCCGCTAGTGTCCGTAAGTCACATAGTAATAGTCAGTTATGATTCTCTTCTGGGTCTTGACGCGCGCCGGACCGGCCGGTAGAATCCACCTGATTCCACCACATAGCGGTGGACGGACTGGTAGGTATCATGCTCCCGACACGGTCCCCGAAGACCAAGCCCCGAGGCCGGCAGCCCGAACACGCCCTCTCCAACGCCTTCGTCCGAAACGTCGCCCGCGCCGGACGCTACTGTGACGGGCACGGCTTGTACCTCGATGTCCGGCCCACCGGCAGCCGCAGCTGGGTACAGCGGCTCGCCATCCGCGGCTGGCGCCGCGAACTCGGACTCGGCGGCTTCCCGCTCGTCTCGCTCAAGGAGGCCCGCGAGACCGCCTTCGCCAACCGCAAGCTCGCCCGCGGCGGAGGCGATCCGCTCGCGGAGAAGCGCCGCGCAAGCGGCATGCCCACCTTCGCCGAGGCCGCCGAGCGGGTCTGGACCGACATGCGCCCCGGCTGGCGCAACCCGAGGCACGCCCACAACTGGAAGTCGAGCCTCACCCGGTTCGCGTTCCCGCACATCGGCAGGGTGCCCGTCTGTGACGTGACGAGCGCCGACATCATCGACACGCTGCGGCCGATCTGGCACGAGTACCCCACCACGGCCCAGCGCGTCCGCCACCGGATCCGCGCCGTGTTGGAATGGGCCGTTGCGATGGAGCTTCGCAACGACAACCCGTGTGACCGCATCGGCCCGGCACTCGGCCCGCAGAACACCATCGTGACGCATCGGCAGGCGCTGCCGCATCGGGACGTGGCGGCGGCCGTCGCGGCGGTGAGAGCGTCGGACGCGGCTCCCCTCGTCAAGCTGGCGCTGGAGTTCCTGGTGTTGACCGCCGTGCGGTCCGGCGACGTGCGGGGGGCGCTGTGGGCCGAGATCGACACGAGATCCCGCGTGTGGACCATCCCGGCCACCCGCATGAAGATGAAGCGCGAGCATCGTGTGCCGCTCTGCGGGCGCGCCATCGAGATCCTCGACACGGCGCGGAAGCTCGGCGCCGGCCGCCCGCTCGTGCTCCCGACCCCCCGCGGCAAGCAGTTCACCGGCATGGCCCTGTCGGGTCTGCTCAAGCGCCTGGAGATCGCCGCCGTCCCGCACGGTTTCAGATCGTCGTTCCGGGATTGGGTGGCCGAGGAGACCGACCCCCCGCGCGAGGTCGCCGAGGCGGCGCTGGCGCACCTGGTCCGAAACCCGGTCGAGGCGGCCTACGCGAGGTCGAACCTGTTCGAGCGTCGGCGGCTGCTCATGAACGACTGGGCCGAGTACATCGAGAACACCAGCCCCGAGCAACCTCCCGACGCCGAACCAGCATCACAGGGAGCCGGAACCGAAGCACCCTGACCCCGCTGAACCCGATCCAGATCCCCTCCCGTCGACTACACCGGCCCCCAACGAGTCAGGCGCGGTGGAGATCACGGCCGGACATCGAGTGCGGAACGGATCGAGCGGGGAGGACATCGAGCGGGACCGGCGAACACGAGAAGATCCAGGCGGGCGACCACGACGATCCGGGCAGCGACGACGAACGGTGGGAGCGCGAGATCGGAGCACACGAAACACTGGCGCCTGACACCGTTAGGTCTCAGGAGCAGCATACCCAATGTCCGACATTGGGCTGGCGGGGGGCGCCGCCCCCTCGACCCCCGGACACCGATACGGCGCGTCGCCACGCCGGTTCGGACCCGCCGTCGATGTGACCATCGCGGGGTGGCTCGCCGGCTGGAGCATGGCCGCCGGGCGGTTCGCCCGCACAGGGCGGCTCGGCGAGCGATGCCCCCGGCCCACCATCGTCAAGCCGGCTGGTGAAGCCGGATGCCACGACGGCGGCCGGCGAGTCAAACCGCTGTCGCGGTTCCTCCGCTTCGCTCCGGCCGTTCCGGTGACTCACCGGCCGCCGTCGCGGACGAAGCAATTATGGACGAACGCAGGCGTCCGTCCCATGAACGGGACCGGCATCGACCGGTTCGGACCAACCCTCGCCGAGCCTGCTCGCAGCCATGCACGTCTCAGTTTCGGGCTTGGCACGCCGGGGCAGGAACCTGCCGGTCACGGTCGCCATCCGTCCAGCCGCCTCTCCATGGTGTCGAGGAAGGATGGGGTGTAGCCCTCATCGACATGGTTGTTGTTCCAGAGCCCGGAACGGCGGACGCGGCACCGGTCGCTGGAATGGCCGAGCCAGCCGGCCGACGGCGGATCCAGCGCCGATTCGTGCGCGCTCAGTAGCGCTATAGCGTTGCGCTCGATCATTCCGCGCTCGCTTCTCGGACCCGGTTCGTCTCCGACGTCCAGCCACAGGAGCGGCATGGTGCGGATATGGCGGCTGACGCTCGCTTCGAGTTCGGCCTCCTGCCGCCTGACACTACCCCGGTCTAGACCAAGCCGCCGCGCCGCGGCGCCCATATCGCGACCGACGCCCCAGGATGGCGGCAAGTTGTTCCCATGTTCCCGAGCCAGCGCAACGCCGACGAGCAGGCGGAATATCGAGCCGCGGTGGTTCCCGCCGCCCGCGCGCACGGTGCCGCGATGTTGTGACAGCCGTGCCCACAGCGTGCTCCGGCTCCCGGCCTTTAGCCCATGGGTTCCGACACGCACAACACGCAATCCCGTACCCGATCTGGAGCGCGCTTCCCCGGCTTCGTAGAAGAAATAGACCCCGCGGTTCGGCCAGTTCATGCCGCCGACGCAGTCGGCCAGCATGCGTCTCCCACCGATTCGGCCTTCGAGCCGGTCGAGCAGTTCGTAGAAGCGCCGCGTGTCGGCGAGGCGATCAGCCATGAAGACGGGCGTCGAGCCATGCCAGTTGCTCGCCCTGGCGCAAGCCTCTCATCGGAACGTGCACCGCAAGACCCATTTTGCGCAATGGCGGCTCGAGAAACTCTCGATATGGCCTGCCCGCCAAGAAAACGACCCTATCGACGCCGTCGAGGCACGACTCTAGCTCGGCAAGTACCCGGACGGCCCAAGCACGCCGTTCCTGGACGCGCATCGTGCTCAGGGTCTGTTCGTAGGGCCGGATTCTCTCTTCCGGATGAACCAAGCCGTACTGCGCCGACAAGATGCGCCACGAACAACCCGTCCTCTCTACGCAAGCCCTCGCCTTTCGGAACCAGTTCGAGGTGTAGAGGTCCATCGCCGTCGCGGGCGTCGCCCGTTTGGTCTTCACGCAGGAAACCAGAAACAGCCGCCTTCTGTTGCCGTCGTCAACAGGGCTCATCGACGCGCCGCCAGTCGTCACTCCAGTAGGCGCAGCATCGCCAGCACGCCGCCGAGGATCGCGAGCGTCTGTGCCAGCATCGCACCCGCGAACCGCCACGTCAGGCGGGCCTCAAGGCTGGCCAGCTCGGTGCGCAACGTCTCGGGCGTCACCTGTTCGCCCTGCTCGGCGGCCTGCCGGATAGCATCAGTGATCGCATCGGCCTGCTCGACGGACAGGCCGGCACCGGTCAACTGCCGCGCTATCGCGTGGGTGTCGAACACGAATTGATGCTACCACGGCACTTGGACCGCGTCCGCGCTAGCTCGGTCGCATCGGCTGGAGAGCACGGGGGCGCCGGGAGCCCCGATCCAACTTCGTCCGCGGCCGGCGTTCTTGGGCCGCTGACACCCGATTCAGAACGATGGAAACGACGAGGGGAACCAACGCCGAGGCCGAGTGCAACCCATTTAGTTTCAGTGCCTTACGAGATGTCCGTGTCGGAGTTCCATGCTCCGCCACCAGTTCTGCGCGTGCCACCGGCCGGGCCAGCCGCCGCGCTTCTGTCCGAGGACCCGTTCGGTGGCCTCGGCGAAGGTGGGCACGCCCTCGGCGCGGCGCTTCTCGGCGAGGGGGTCTCCACCGGGTCGCGCCAGCTTGCGGTTGGCGAGAGCCAACTCGCGGGCCTCGGCGAGCTGGACGAGCGCCGCGGCACCGATTCCGAGTTCGCGGCGGCGTCCGCGGATGACGAGCCGCTGGACCCAGCTTCGGGTTCCGGTCGGCTGAATGAACAGATACAAGCCATGCCGTCCGCGTGTCGTCCAGGCGGAGCGGAGCGAACGAAGGCGGCCGAGAGTGCCTTGACGGGATGGCGTCCTCGGCGCTTGGTTCTCGGGGTGGTGGCGGCGGCATTGCCTACAACATCAATCCCCCCATTTATATGCGGGAATGGAGTGGATTTCATCCCACATCCTGACCCGTATCAGCTCGCCGATGTGAGTAATAAACCAATATTATTCAGCGCCTTGAGAGACTACCAGCATGAATGCGGACCTTGGTGGACGACTCTTGGTTACTCAGGCAGCGCTAAGATCGATCTGAGCAGCGCGCCGCCCAGATAAGAATCCCGACCCTACACAGGCACCAAGAAGAATAGCGTATACCCCTGTCCACGTCATGACGTCCATGCCGCTCACCTCGAAGAGTAGTGACGTCAAAATGCGAGTTGTCCCTAGTGCTGCCCCTCCCCCAAGCACCATGCCGACAGCAGCGGGCTGCAGCGCCGTCTGCATCGCCGTGGCGATAACCCGCCGGGGTCCGGCCCCGAGTGCCGACCGGATGGCGAGGTCGCGCTGCCGGTCGGCGACCGCCTGCGCAATGACGCTATGAACGCCCGTCACGACGAGCACTAGGGCGATCACCCCGAATGCCGAGACGAAGAGTGTCCCCGCCCGGCGCTCGGTTTGCGAACCGGCGATCAGTTGATCCATCGTGCGTATGTCTGTCACGAAAGCGTGCTGATCCACAGTGTGGATGCGTTCCCGCACAGACGACACTTCATTGAGCGCGTCGCGCCTTGCTCGGGCAATCAGCGTGATCGCCGCTTGCGGGAACAAGCCTTGGGGAAGATAGATGTCGGCGGTCGGAGCCATCTCGAGCCCTGCATACCGTACGTCTCCCGCGACGCCCACCACCGTCATTTTCCAGGCCCCACGAGCTTCGTCAAAACTCACTTGCCCCCCCAGTGGGTCCCGCCCTTTCCAGTAGCGTTTCGCGAAAGATTCGCTGACCAGGATGCTGCGGGCGGCCCCACGCTCCCCCTCCTCGTCCCGTGGCTCGAACGCCCGGCCGGCTACGATGGGTATCTGCATCGCGGCGAAGTAGCCGACGCTCACTATGCGTATGCCATAGCGCGGTTTCTCGGCATCGTTCGTGGGCACGTACCCGTCGATGGTGCCCCTTCCGCTGGAGAGGTAGCTCCCCTCTCGCATTGGAACCCCATGCACCACCGCCGCGTCGCTGATGGATGGGAGCGAGCGAACCTCTTCGAGCACCTCGCGCGCGAAGACGGCGTTGTACCCCCAGTCGAACTTGTTCGCCGGCAGCGAGATGGTCATCGTGAGCAGGTTGTCCTTGTTGAACCCGATCTCGGCCTGACTGGCCTGAAATGCGCTCCAGGCCAGCAGCCCCGCTCCAACGAGCAGGGCAATGGTGAGGGCGACTTCGGCTGAGACAAGAAGGCCAACCAAGCCGGAATGCAATCTCCCCAGCGTTAGTCTGCGCCCACCGAGACTCGTCAGCAGCGCACCATCGGCACGGGTCGATTGAAAGGCCGGCGCAAGACTAGTAACGCAGGCGGTGACGATGACGCTGGCGAGCGCGAATGCCAGAACAGGCAGGTTGATTCCCATCCCCTGGAGCAAGGGCAGGCTAGGGGGCATCCAGGGCCTCGCCGCGTCGATGGCCCAATTCGCGAGCACGCCGCCGAAGGTAGCGAGCAGGAGAGCCTCGATGAGAAACTGCCGCCCAATCTCCCACTTGGGCGCACCAAGCGCCATGTAGGTCGCCACCTCGCTACAACGTGCGATGCCGCGCACCAGAAGCAGCGTCGCCACGTTGGAGCAGGAGATGAGCAGGAGCATGGCGGTACCAAGCGACAGGAGCAAGACGCCGTTGCGCGCGTTGCCTGCCATGTGCTCCCGCAACGGCACAACCCGGACTCTCCGGCCACGGGCGGTCTCCGGGTACTGCTCCGCATGAAGGCGGGCGATGACATCCATCTCGGCTTGCGCCTCCGAGAGAGCCACACCCGGCCGCAGTCTTGCGACGACGTCGAACCACGCGTCCCGCGGGCCGGGCTCGCCCAACTGGGTCGCCGAAACGAATTGCGGCATCCAAAAGTCGATCGATTCGATGACAGTGGAGTCTCCGAGCTGGAAGTCCGCCTGGATTGGGGGGAACGGGACCGGTACCGTTGCTACACCCACAACCGTGTACCTAGTGGGGCCGGCGCGAGAGAAGTTAAGGACATGGAGATCGACGGTTTGCCCTACGAGTGCCTTGTCCGCGTCGAAACGCCGACGCCAGAGTCCGTTGCCGAGCACCAACGTCTCCCCCGTTGTTGTGGATTCAAAGCGGCGCTGGGCACCTCGGTCCTCGGCTTGGAAGGATCGTCCGAGAAGCGGCGCGCCGAACACATCGAAGAATTCGGTCGTGGCGAGAAGACCACTCAACCGGTCGCTCTGTGCCCCATCGATCAGATCTGCGGTTGCCCAGCGGTACCCGGCGATCACCTCGAACGACCTCGCCTTGCTCTGCCAGTCGGCGAGTAGCCCCGGGGCGGTGCGCGTGTTCGGATCCTCGCTCATCGTGGCGACGCTGCGGAGGGTCACTAGACGATCGCTCTCGGGATAGGAGGGCGGACGGAGCAGCAATGTCTCAGCCACGCTGAACACGGCTGTTGTTGCTCCGATTCCCAGCGCCAGATTCACGACGGCGACGGCGAAGAATCCGGGATTGCGCCGGAAGTAGCGTAAGGCGATGGTGATGTCTCGGACTGACGACAGGACCTTGCTGACGGGACTGAACTCGACTCGGCCACACGATGGACTTCGCGGGGCGTCAGCTCCTGTTGGATGTTTCCACTGGTGAGAGGAATACAGTGCGTCTCGAACCTGCCACCGAGATCCAGCATAATCTTCCGGGGCATCAGGGGGCCTCGAATGCGTGGATCAAGAGCTAACACTTTGATCCACATGAAGCCCATCCTTAGGTGCAGGAGAATCACCCTTGCAGGAGTAATACGGTTCACCACTTGCTCTTCGGTGGCGACCATCGATGTCGACATCAACCGTCTCCGGGACTGTAGGTCGAGCGTGCCGGGCAGGACATCCACCCAAACCTACGATGATACTGATTTCACCATAAGTCATTGCAAGGAACAACCAGAAACAGTCTAGGCGCAGGCGGCCTCGCGGAAGAGTCCTGGCACCTTGGTGGGGTCGGCCTCCAGGGCTTGCAGAGCCTGCTCCCAGCGCTCCCTGAGTTGGCGGACCGTCCGGACCGGCAGTTTCCCCACCCGGCGCTGGACTACCGACCGGACTGGCTCCGTAGGGTTCCATTCCGGAGAGTACGCCGGTCATAGATGCATCTCCACCGGTGCCTCGGTCCGCTTCTGCCAGGCTTCCATGGGCTTGGATGTATGGATGCTGTGGCGGTCCACTATCACGTAAATCGGCCTAGCCTCCGGCTGGCCCGGAATCTGTTGCAGGAACTGTTCCAACGTGGCTGCGGTGGCAGTTCTGGAATGGATCATGTACTGACTTTGCCAAAAGTAATTGCAGGTCTGGCCGTTTTCAACCTCTCAGCAGCTCCCCCGCTCCAACACACACATAAACTGGTCTATAGATGTTTTTTATCTGAGACATCGTCGCATGGAACCTGCCTATGATCCCTGCTCTTATCAATTCATGAAGTTTCCAAGATTTCCCGACTTCCGCCGTATTCCCCATCGGTCCCGGCCCCCCCATTAGAAAGCTGGTCGTGATCCAAGCCCGCCACGGCAAATCCCTCCGTGCCCTGGCCCAGGAATTCGGCATCGACATCCGCACAATCCGCACCTGGGTTTGCCTCTAGGCCTGCTGTGGATTCCAGGCTCTCGGCCATCAGCCCCAACCGGGGCGCCCTCCCTGCCTCTCCCACGACCAAATGCAGATGATCCGCGCAACTCTGCAGGACAAATCTCCCGATCAGCTCCAGTTCGAGTTCGCCTACTGGTCGCTGAAGATTGTCCGGCCAGGGATCCTCGACCAGTTCCCAGTCCAGCTGTCCTTGTCGACGGTGCGCAGGGTCCTGCGACGTCTCGGCCTCACCCCGCAGCGCCCTCAGTTCCGGTCCTCCCAGCAGAATGCCGCCGCGGTGCGGACTGGGATCGCAGCAACCTACCCCGCCCTCGCCCGGCAGGCGCAGGAGCAGGGAGCCCTGCTGCTCTGGGCCGACGAGGCCGGCAGGACCTCGCACTCCCACCGGGGCACTCCATGGGGGCCCCGGGGCCGGACGCCCGTCGTCCAGCCAACGGGGGCGCGGTTCCGGCTGCACAGGCTGTCCGCGATCAGCCCCTCGGGAGAGATTTATTACATGATCCATGCCGGAACCGCCACCTCAGATACGTTCGAACAGTTCCTGCAGCAGATTCCGGACCAGACGGGTGCTAGACCGATTCACGTGCTAGGGGACCGCCACAGAATCCACACATCCAAGCATATAGAAGCCTGGAAAGAGCAGACCGAGGCACCTGTGGAGATTCACCTATTGCCGGCGTATTCTCCGGAATTGAACCCCACGGAGCAAGTCTGGTCGGTCGTCAAGCGCCGGGTGGGGAAGCTGCTGGTCCGGACGGTTCGTCAGCTCAAGGAGCGCTTGGAGGAGGCCCTGCAAGCCCTGGCGGCCGACCCCACCAAGGTGCAGGGGTTCTTTCGCGAAGCCGACTGCGCCTATACTGTTTCTGGTTGTTCCTTGCAATGACTTATGGCAAAATCAGTAATAAATTGCTCCCGAGGGACTGCTCGCGGACAGCCTGGGCAGCCGGAACCGCTCCCCCGTGGGCTGGACGACAGGCGTCCGGCCCCCGGGGACCCCACGGAGCGCCCCGGTGGGAGTGCGAGGTCCTGCCGGCCTCGTCGGCCCAGAGCAGCAGGGCTCCCTCCTCCTGCGCGCGGTGGGCGAGGGCGGGGTAGGTCTGCGATCCCAGTCCGCACCGCGGCGGCGTTCTGCTGGCAGGCCCGGAACTGAGGGCGCTGCGGGGTGAGGCCGAGGCGCCGCAGGACCCTGCGCACCGTCGCCAGGGACAGTTGGACTGGGAACTGGTCGAGGATCCCTGGCCGGACAATTTGCAGCGACCGGCAGGCGAACTCGAACTGGAGCTGGTCGGGGGATTTGGCCCGCAGAGTTGCGAGGATCATCTGCATTAGGTCGTGGGAGAGGCAGGGAGGGCGTTCCGGTTTGGGTTGATGTCCGAGAGCCTGGGATCCATAGCAGGCCTAGAGCCGAAGCCAGGTGCGGATTGTGCGGATGTCAATACCGAATTCCTTGGCTAGGAACATGGAGAGCTTTGCCGTGGCGGGCTTGGATCACGACCAACTTCCTAAGGGGGGGCCGATGGGGAATGCGTCGTAAGTCGCGAAAGGTTGGAAATTTCATGAATTGATAATAGTAGTAATCACAGGAAGATTCCATGCGGAAATATCTCAGATAAAAAGCATCTATAGACCAGTTTATGTGTGTGTTGGCGAGGGGGAGCTGCTGAGAGGTTGAAAACGGCCAGACCTGCAATTACTTTTGGCAAAATTAGTATGTCCTAGAACTGGCCCTCCGGGCTGCTGACCGCCAGCCGGTGGATGCGCAAGTGCCCGCTGACGACCCGCACGACGGGGTCTGCCCGCGGCTGCTCCCAGGGACCCACACACGCTCTGCGCAGCCAGGCCGGACTCGGCGGCGCAGGCGATTACTAATTTTGCAAAAAGTAATTGCAAGCAACCCACCAATAGAATCAATGGCTTGCGGTGCCTTTTCGTGCAATTACTTCTGAAAACATCAGTATGGCTCCCAACTCCTGGGCACGGCGAGCGATCTTAGGAAACTCTGGGTTTCTCCACCGCTGTACGTCAGCGGGCTCGTACTGGGTGGCGCGCCGCTGGGGCGGCTGCGGCGGGAGCCGCCCCAGGCTCCGACGCACCGTGGAGGCGCTCAGGACGCTGCCGAACTTTTCCCCAAAGGCTTAGCGCACCCGCTGCGCGGTTCACCAAGCGAGCTCGAATTTGCATTGAGCGGGGTTTTGGTCTGTGACAACGATGCGAATCTGAGCAGCGTGCCGATCTGTCCATTGGCGCGGTCGTCCCGTTTCTTGGCGATCTCGCAGGCTCTCCATAACTCCCAGGAAAAAGCGTGAGACCTAACGATAGATCTTGCGTATAGAGCAAGGGACACAGGACTTTATCTGGTCCACTGACTTTCCCCTAATGAACTGCAAGATCACGTTTTTTCGGTCCTTGAAATTCTGGTTCTCAGTAAGGCGTGGGAAGAAGAAGAATCTTTCTTTTATCATACTAATAATGTACAACAAATCCACCCAGAAGATCAATCGACGAAGGGATTCCAGGGACACGACTTTTGACGCGATCAGTAGCGCTCCGCCGTACCTGGGGCGTGGCTCCCTGCAATATCGAAAAAAGGGCCGTTTCTGCGACGGATTCGAGCTACAATCTAGTGGATGCCGGGCCTTATGGAGAACTGGGCTTGACGGCCCGCCGCCGGGCGGTGCTCCGCCTGCTCGCGAACGAAGGGCGGCACACCCCCCGCCTGCGGCTGTTCAAGCTCGCGTTCCTGCTGAGCCGGGACCTGGAAGCCGGCACCCGGCAGGCAGGGTACGAGTTCTGCCCCTACAAGTACGGACCGTATTCCTTCACCCTGGACCACGACCTGTCCGCCTTGGCCCGCCAAGGATGGGTGGCCTTGACCGAGGACGGCGTGCGATTGCCGCCGCGCCTCCCGGACGCGGCATCGCGACCCGCGCCCTGGCTGGCGCGGCGCGTCGACGCGCTCAGCGCCCGGTACCGTGAGCGTTCGACATCCGGGATCCTGCGGGATGTCTACCGCGACCACCCTTGGTTCACGGTGAACAGCGCGGATTCCGCGCGGCGCGCCGTGCGCCGCCCAGTCGGTGAGCTGGCGATCTATACCGTCGGATACCAGGGTTTGCTGGTCGACGGCTTGCTGGACCTGCTGCTGCGTCGCGGCATCCGGGTTCTGGCCGATGTCCGCCGGAACGCCGTGTCGCGCCGGTACGGCTTCCATCGCGGGACTCTGCGCGATCTGTGCGCCAAGCTGGGGATCGAGTACCGCCACCTGCCGGAGCTGGGAGTGCCCTCGGCCTGGCGGGCCGAGCTGTCCGAGGACGGAGATGTCGCCCGCCTGATGGATCGCTACGAGTGCGAGATTCTCGAGCGGCAGGTCGACGATGTGGGGCATGCCGCGATGTGCGCCGCCGCCGCCCCTACCGCTTTTTTATGCATGGAAGCGGACGCTCGGCAGTGTCACCGATCCCGCCTGGGCCGCCGGCTCGCCGCCGTCACGGGCCTGGAAGTGCGGGAACTGCGGACAGCGCCATGAACGGCCAGCATCCGAGGACCCGGGTCCTGATCACCGTCCTGACCTATCCCGTTCTGTCGATGAAGTACGGGGAACTGGTCTGCACGGCCGGCATCACCGAGGCCGGGGAGTGGGTGCGGCTGTACCCGATTGACCTCCGCTACCTTCCCGAGCACCAGAGGTTCCGCAAGTACCAGTGGATCGAGGTTGAGCTGGAGCCCACCGGTCGCAGCCGCGACAAGCGGATGGAGAGCCGCCGCCCGGTGCTCGATTCTATTGAGATACTCGGCGAGCCCCTTCCCCCCTGGAAAGCTCGAACCGCGATCATCGACCGCCTCGCGGTGCATACACGCGACGAGCTCAGGACCCTCTACAAGAAGGAGCGCCGCTCGCTCGGCATCGTGCGGCCAGAGGAGGTTCTCGGGGTCAGGGTCAAGCCGCAGCCGGAGGAGTGGACGCCGGGCCAGCAGTCAATGCTGGACCAGTTCTATCTCTTCCGCGGGCAGCCGAAGCAGTTAAGAAAGATCCCGTACAAGTTCAGCTACGAGTTCCGCTGCGCGGACACGCGGGGCACTCCGCACCGCGCGATGATCGAGGACTGGGAGCTCGGTGCGCTGTTTCTCAAGGAATCCGAGCGTCTCGGCGATGAGGGAGCGGCCAGTAGCGTGCGGAAGAAGTACTTCGAGGAGCTTTGCGCTCCCGGGCGCGACACCCGGTTCTTCATGGGGACCACCTACCCCCTTCAACTCCTGGGTTGTCCTCGGAGTCTTCTGGCCGCCCAAGGACCCGCAGCTGGCTCTCGCGTTGCCCTAGGAGCCCCAGCTGCCCGGCCCCGCAGGGCGAAGCTGCAAGTCACGCCCGTTCCTGCGACGGCCCCGATCTGCAATCCGATGGATGCCGGGCCCGGCCAGCCTTGGCCGCTACGCGCTCGGTTGCGTTGGACGGACGGATTACCACCACCCTTTGCTTAACAGCCGCCAAGACAAGCCATTGAAAATCAGCGGTTCACGCTGACAGAAAGCCTCGAGTGGCACTACAAGCGCACGGAAACCGATGCGGTTGGCCAGTCAGCTGAGGGTCTGGCGCACGCTCCCGGGATGCGGGTCGACGCCGAGCGTGGCGTAGATGGCCCGCTGGGCGGGTTCGGCTTGCGTGGCCGTGCGCACGTACAGCGTGCGCCCGGCCGGCTGCCGGAAGGTGGCGGGGGAGCGCCAGCCCGTCGTGGAGCTGGGCGAGCGCGACCTCGCAGCGGGTGGTGCAGCGCTCGACGATGCCGCGTTCCTTCTGGGCCCGCTCCGCGAAGCAGCGCACCACCAGCGCACCGGCCGGCACCCGCAGCGCCTTGAATCGGCTCGCAACTCACACTAGGGCGGCTCCAGCCAACCCGCCCGCCGTGCCCAGCGGCTACGGCCTCAATATGCCCACCGTTGCGCCGTCCTTAAGCTGCTTGTGGGCAACTGCCCAGGACATCACGCTGGTGGACCTGGAGGGCTTCGAACCCTCGACCTCCTCTATGCCATGGAGATGCGCTCCCAACTGTGCCACAGGCCCACGCCTGCGTTAGACCTACTGATGCGTTCATAAGTAATTGCACGAAAAAGCCCCGCAAGCCATTGATTCTATTGGTGGTTTGCTTGCAATGACTTATGGCAAAGTCAGTAATCCAGGAGTGGCTGGCGGCGAACCAAGCCGCAGTAGAACTGTATTTTCAGCCGACCTACTCGCCGCCAGTCAGTCCTAAGGAACTGCTATGGGCCTTGGTCAAGCGGCGGATCAGTCGCGAGCTGAGCAAGACCGAAGCACAGCTTCGTGACAACCTGGAAGCTGCTTGCCAGTCTTTGCCAGGAGCTCCGGAACAGGTGCGAGCCTTCTTTCGAGAGGCAGACTGCAAGTATATTCTTGCCTGAATTCCGATAACACGACTTTTGACGCGATCAGTAAATACGCCACGTCGAGCAGCGACATGAACGAAAGTTGCCCCATGTCGAACGAGGATCCGGAGAGCGCCTCGCCTGGCGAGACCTGGGTCAAGTCTGCTTCAACGAAGCGGTGGTGCGGCGGTAGGATCAGCCCGGCGCGGCGAATGCGACGCAGCTTCTTCCCTTGCGTGACCGGATGGTCGATCTCGGATGAACCGATACAACAGGTCAGGCCGGCGGAATGCGAACGAGTCTATCCCGGTGCCGATGATGACGTATTGCCGGACCCCTTGTTGGACAGCCCGCTCTAGCGCTTGCTCAGCATATCGAGCTTGCTCGACGACGCACATCGCGGTTGGCTTGACAGCATTGAGCACGAGTCTGTTGAGAAGGTATTCCAAAGTGTGCAACTCCAACACAAGGCCGAAGAACCATCCGCAGAGAAGATGCGCATATGGGTCCTTGACGATCGACGCTGGCCCGTCTTCGCTGTTGCTCCGCTCCCGGTTGCGTCACCTTTGTGCCGGTTGGCTTGAAAGCCAAGAGCGACGGGACAAACTCGGATTCGGGTGTGTACAGTGGTAGGTATGAATGACGGCAGCGGGTGGCCATCTATCGGAGAGCCTGCCAGCCCGAACTCGCTTGGGGATGCCAGCCGGATCCAACCCCTAGCATTGCTCCGTTTCTGGCTTGCCGGTATGTTCCGCACGATCCCGCCGGTGGCATTCTCGATTGTGATTGCGTCCTCGGCAAACGCGCAGTCAACCGTGATCTTGGATGAACCTGTTCCTCCGCCACCATGGGCTCTGGCGGAGAGGCTCTTGCTGGACACGGCATCCGAGGGTACGAAGGCGTTCTTTGCCAAGTATGTCAACGAACTGGGTTACCTGAAGTGTGTTGAGCGCTGGGGGGGTAACGACGGGGCGGACGACGCTATGGAGAATTTTGGCGGATGGACCCTGCTGTATTCCCTCGGAGGCAGCGAGGATGTGCTGAGGCTCTACAAGCGGGCTTGGGAGGGACACATACGCCAATACACCGAAGCCCGTGCGCCAGGGGTCGAGATGGCCGAACACGGCATGTACTGGCGGGAGTTTGTAACGTCCTTCGATTGGGAGCACACGGGGGAAGCGCTTGCCGCGTTCTACTTGTATGGGCTCGCACGGCCCGACGACACCGTCTACCGGAACCGCGCCAAACGCTTCGCCGACTTCTACACGGGTCAGGATCCGCTTGCGGACAACTACGACCCGAACCGAAAGATCATCAAGAGCCTTCACAACGGGAGCCGCGGTGCGAAGCTGACGCCCGCCGAGCGAGATGGATTGGGGTGGTTTGCCCGTCGAGGGGAATCCGGAACGTCTGACCCGCTATGCGACGGCATCCAACATTCGAGGGGATCACCCGCTCAATCTGTGTGCTACGGCCTTGGGCTTCAATGCGTACGCGCTTTCCGGCGAGGAGCGCTTTCGCGACTGGGCGCTCGAGTATACCGACGCTTGGCGCGACCGGGTGCTGGAGAACGGCGGGAACATCCCGACCAACATCGGCCTGGACGGATCGACCGGCGGCGAGTGGGGTGGTAAATGGTACGGGGGCGTGTTCGGCTGGGATTTCTGGCCTCAGTCTGACGGACGGAACTACTTCATCCGGGGGCCGCGAATCGCTTTCGGCATCGGCGTGCTGCTGACGGGTGACCGGAGCTTCATGGAGCCGTTGCGCCGCCAGATCGCCAACCTCTACGCGGCGCAGAAGATCGAGGGCGGCCGCGTTCTGCTACCGCGCAAGCACGGGGACGCCGGGTTCTACGGCCACACTGCGGACGAACGTCTCGATGTCCAGCGTGATGTGTATCTGTTTACCTCGGACCGCAGCGGCCTCGACGGGCTGGCCCGAGATCCGTGGATCCGCTATCTCGCCGGGAACAATCCTGGATATCCCTTTGATGAGCTCCAAGCAAATATCGCGGCCGTTCGGAGTCGGTTGGACGGCATGCGCAACGACTCGTCGATCGACTATCAGAGACCCTCGGACTACTCGCAGCAATTCAATCCGGCTCTAACGGATTCGCTGGTCCAGCTGATGCTCGGAGGGAACCCTCCAGGCAGGGCGGGGAATGTTCTTCACGCACGGTTGTTCTACTACGATCCGGTACGGTCGCGACCGGGCCTTCCTGACGGAGTTGCCGCATTAGTCGAAAAGCTAGCCCCGGACAGTGTCAGGTTTCGCCTGGTCAATCTAGATCCCGTGGATTCCCGCCGGGTGGTTGTGCAAGCCGGGGCCTACGGAGAGCACCGGTTCACCGAAGCGCGCGCGGGAGCCGTCGAGTCGAGAGTAAATGCCAACCGGTTCGAGGTCCAATTGGGCCCCGGTTCCGGTGGAGTGATGGAGGTCGGCATGCAGCTCTTCGCCAACAGGCCTAGCTTTCGGCCGATGCCTTGACCCGCCTGGCCGGATTCCACTCTTAGCCATCGCAGAGTATTTGGAATCTGCCAGCAGCCAGTATTATTCGGGAGATCGAGTCCGAGTTGCGGTCGATCGATCTGGTGCGAAGGATTGGACCCGTTCCGCAGGGTGGGCGTCAGTAGTGATTGACGCGGCCGTTCGGCTTGATGATCTGCTTTCACCTCCCGGCAATCTCCCCGAGTCGCTTCGCGGCGACCTACGAAGCCAGCACAGTTTTCGTGTCGATGACCGATCACGGATTTGCTTCATCTGGCGCGGTGGCGAAGCAGTGGACGTCGAGGTCACCAATTTCCATTGAGGAGCCGCGAGTATGACTGTGAAGCGCAAAGACTTGGACGGCGGGCGATCGACTTCTCCGATGTCGGTACCGAGCAGCGGCTGCCGTGTGCTCATCCTGATGAGATTCTGCGAGGCGAATTCCTGCGGCCGCTGGGGCTCAGCGTGTGTCGGCTAGCCCGAGCGCTGAAGATTTCGCGGCCGCGGCTAAACGATGTCGTGCTGGGAGGGCGGGGCGTTTGCACCGATACCGGGCTTCGTCTTGGGCGCTACTTTGGCACGACCCCGGAGTTCTGGGTCAATCTTCAGTTGCGAAACGATCTGGACGTCTCAGAGCGGACGTTGCGTTTGGAGATTGAGCGGGAGATAGAACTGCCTGCCACAAACACAGATCTCGTCTCCGCCGAACGTGCCGGAGCTGCATGAACAGAGTCAGCAATCCTGAAGCGGCAACCAAGCTTGGAGAGGATGCCATTCTGACAATGCGCAAACCATTGCTAGTTCAAGGGCTTAAGCAATGGATGCGCGGGTGGTAGCCGATCACGGTTTCAATCGTGTCAACGCGGCCTGCCAACTTGCCGACTGTCAGTACTGAGCGCGTCAAAAGTTGTGTCCCTGGAATCCATTCGTCGATCGATCTGATTGGTGGATTTGTTGCACACGATGAGCATGACAAAAGAAAGCTCCTTTTTTCCACGCCTTACTACAGACCAGCAGTTCGAAGTTCGAAAAACGTGGTCGTGCAGTTCATCGGGGGGAAGTCGGCAGCCCATGGAAAGTCCTGCGTTCCTTGCTCAACACGCACGATCTAGCGTTGGATCTCACGCTTCTGTTTGGGTGGCATGGGGCGCCTAGGAGATTGCAAGAGAACGGGACGACCACGCCTAGGGACAGATCAGCACGCCGCCTGGATCCGCACCGGCGTCGGCGACCAAAACCCCGCTCAAGGCCCATGCGAGTGCGCTTGGTGGACCGCGTAGCGAGGGTGCCAAGCCTTGGGGGAGAAGTGCGGCAGCGTCCTGAGCGTCTCCCCGGTGCGCCGGATCCTGCGGTGGCTCCCGTTCCCACCGCAGCGGTGCGCTACCCAGTCCGAGCCCGCCAACGGGCAGCGGTGGAAAGCCCCAGAGTTCCCCAAGACCCTTCGCCGCGTCCAGGAGTGGGGAACTCTGCTCGCTTGCGCCGACGAGTCCGGCCTGGCTGCGCAGAGCGTGTGCGGGTGCCCTGGGGACCTCCGCGGGCAGCCCCCCTCGTGCGGGTGGCCAGCGGGCGCTTCCGCCTCCACCGGCTGGCGGCCAGCAGCCCGGAGGGCCAGCTCTCCGACATAGTGCGGGAAGGCCCTGCCACGGCGGAGGTCTTCCGGGAGTTTCCGCAGCAGATCGCTGAGGGGACAGACCGAAAGATGCCGTTGGCGGCCGACAATTGCAGTGTTCACCGCGCAAAGACAATCCAGGAGTGGCTGGCGGCGAACCAAGCCGCAGTAGAATCCTATTTTCAGCCGACCTACTTGCCTCCAGTCAATCCGGTCGAACGGCTCTGGGCCTTGGTCCAGCGTTGGGTCAGTCGCGAACTGAGCAAGACCAAAGCACAGCCGCGGGCCAACCTGGAAGCTGCTTGCCAGTCTTTGCGAGGAGTCCCGGCACAGGTGCAAGCCTTTGTCCTAGAGGCAGACTGCAAGTATATTCTTGCCTGAATTCTGATGACATGACTTTTGCCTCAATCAGTAGAAGCCCATGGCCCCAATTCTGCATGGTGTCGTGCCTTCGAGGCGTTTGTGAGGGCCTCACGGGACAGTTGAATGGTCGAAGAACATTCTTCAGTGGCTATCCACAGGCGAAGTTGTCCAGTGAAGCCGCGGGCTGGACGGCAGCGTGCCGGAAGGCCGGAGTAGTGAAGGGCTCCTAATTCGAAACCAGTGGACCGGAGGTTCCATGGGAACAGGTCCTCACTGGTCCGCCTCTGGTGATCCAGACGCCCGTGTCGGCGCTTGGCCGCTATGATGACGGTGTCTAGTGCGCCAATGCGTGTCCACTGCTACGCGGGCTACAAGGCAGACGAGAGGCCGGTACGTTTCGAACTGGGCGGCCGCGAGCACTTTGTTGCAGAGATCATCGATCGCTGGTACGGCCCCTCAGATTCCTTCTTCAGAATCCGGGCGGACGATGGGAACCTGTACATCCTGAGCCATCCAGTAGCCTCGTCCGACGACAACTGGCAGCTGGAGTCGTTCCGACAAGTGCGCAGTTGACAATCTGAGGGTCGCAAGCAGGACTGGAAAATCCTTGGCCTTACCGAAGGTGAACTTCAGAGTTTCCTCTACAGTGTGGCCGTTGCCCGAGCGTCTCCGGCCCACCGCCCCGTCGGCCGTCCAGGCCCGTGCAGCGGCCCAGCCCTAGCCCGGCTCCAGCCTCCCGTCCGCGTGCAGCAGCCAGTCCAGACGGTAGCTACTCCGGGCGAACAGCAGCTTCAGCCGCCGTCCGGTCTGGATTACCCGGGCCACCGTTCGCACGAGATGCCGAACCAGCGGTCGCAGTCCGTGCGCACGGGCCGCAACTGGTACTGCAACGACCTCTCTGGGAAACGGAGTGGCGGGCGATCCTGCTGGACTGCGTGCGCAAGTCCATGAGTTTGCTCGACCGATCGGGCAGTGAGCTGATCCAGTGAAGTGATTGGCGAAGTGCGGGGCGGGGAGGCCTGGGACTTGCTCTGGACGCTGAACACCGGCCACGACGGGTCGCTGTCGACGCTCCACGTGAGTTCGGCCTGCAACGCCTTGAAGCGCTGCGCGTCCTGCGTCCTGCAGGCACGGATCGGCCTGCCCTACGCGGCAGTCCAAGATCTTCTCTGCGACGTGAGCGAGCGGCTGGTGGCCTGCCGCAACCCGCGTCTGGCGGTCCAGTGGGCCCGCACCGCTCAAAGCGCTTGGGGCACGCCGGATGGAGTCTTTGGCGCGATGGAACGCTCGTTACTAGTTTTGCCAAAAGTAATTGCAAGCAACCCACCAATAGAATCAATGGCTTGCTGGGCCCTTTCGTGCAATTACTTATGAAAACATCAGTACGATCATTGTCGGCGCGACTGAACAAGGTGCTGGCGGTAGCGCTCAATTGCCTGTTGGATCCGCTCAACGGCCTCTGGCCTGTGCTTCGCTATGTTCCGCCGCGCTGCTGGGTCTATGCTCAGGTCGAACAGCAGCTGGGGAGCCTGTATCCGATGGTTGCCGTAACCGTGCCGAGCGGTCTGCTTCTCCGTGCCCAGCGACTCCTACAATTCTAGGACCAGCTTGAAATCCCCCGCACGAGCGGGCCAAAGGTTGCCGGGCTGGCCGTAGTAGAACCATTCCGGGCGCGGGCTCGGATCACCGTTCAGCAGGGTCGGGGACAAGTCCACCGAGTCGAAGATCCGGCCTTCCGGTAGATTTCCGGCACGACACACCAGCTCGAGGATCGCTTGACCCGGGTCTGTCCCATCTGCGTCAAGCACCCCAGCGCGGCAGCTGGGCAGTAGGCCGGATCTGACTAGGTGAGAGGCTCGCACTTTCGGCTACGGAAGGGCAGACCCGTCCGGTGCCGCTGCCGTCGTCCAGCGGGCTGCGAGTCGTTTCCCCGAATGGCGGCGGCCCCTCCCGCGGGAACTGCGACAGTACCAAGGGTCGATGCCGGGAGTGTTTGGCTCCAGCGGCTGCTCGACGCCTGGCCGTTATTCCCTGTGAGCCTTGAGCGCAGCGAGTTCGGCTTCCAATTCCCGTCGCGCATGTGCCTCGGCATCTCGCTCAGCCTCAGCCGCCCGCCTAACCTTTGCCTCGGCATCCCGTTCAGCCCGAGCCGCCGCCCGCTCAGCCTCGGCCGCCCGCCTGGCCTTTGCCTCGGCATCCCGTTCAGCCTGAGCCGCCCGCCTGGCCTTTGCCTCCGCCTCCCGCCCGCGCTCCGATTCGACATGGCCGAGCAGGTCTTTCCCGGTGACGGGATCGCGCAGCCGCGGCAAACCGTCGGCCACCCGAAGCCCCAGCCCCAGCACCGCACTGGGGTACTCCCAGGCGGTGCCGCGCAGCCGCTGCGGCCGGATCTCCGCGTAGTGCCCGCGCCTGAGCCGGTAGCCCTGCAGCTGCGGCAGCCGGCGCCGCGGCTCCGGGGCGAAGAGCCAGTACTCCGGCACGCCGATGGCGGCGTAGAGCGCCAGCTTCTCGAGCCGGTCTTTCCAAAAGGTCGAGCGCGACGAGACCTCCAGCACGAAGTCGGGCGGCTTGCCCACTTCCCAGACCTTGTACGAGTCCCGCGGATGCCGCCGCACGCCGAAGGCGGCGCACACATCCGGGCTGAGGGTCCGCTTGGGGTTGCCTTCCCTGTAGTAGAGCCCCATCTCCATGGCCACGAAAACGTCCCGCCGGCGGCTGAAGTGGGCTCGGAGGCCATTGAAGACATAGTCCGCGGCATGCGTGTGGGGGAACGTGGCGGTGAAGATGAGCCCGTCGGTTGCGGGGTACACCGCCTCCCGCCGCTGCGGCTCGGGCTGCGCGGCGGGGCCCTCGCGGGACCGGCGCGGCCGCCTCGGCCGCGCCGACTCGGGAGGAGTCTGGCGTAGGGGAGGGGGCTGGAGAGTTGCGGGCTTCGCCATGCAGGGGCGCGGGACCAGACCCGCCCGCGCCGTAGTGTAGCAGTTCCGAACTCCATCACCGAGCACGCCGGACTGCGCACCTGGAAAAAGCTCGCGGAACTCGACTACCTTTGGGTGGGCGCGGCGGTTAGCGCGACGTGGTTCACTTCATACATGCCTCTCATAACTCACCGTGCGCGAAAATATTCGTGCCTGCGCTTGGGGCCCGGCCATTGTCCGCCAGCGGTACGAGGGGTGCAATAGCCTCAGTCGCGAATCGGAAGGAATCTACGCCCGCACATCTAATGGGCTAGGAGCCCGTTGATAAAGTCCGGCTGAGCGGCGCTGCGCTCGGGGGGTTGCGGTGCGAGAGCATTCCGGGGGATCCTTGTTCACATGTCGCTGGGCGCTCGCCAACGGATCCAGGGGTTGGTCTTCCTCCCTGCGGACGAACTCCCCCAAGCCCCGACCGTCCCGTTCTGCGAGAAGCTCCACGAGGTGCTCGAGCGCTCCGGGTTCGACGAGTGCCTGGAGCGGCTCTGCCGGCCCTTCTACGCCGCCAAGCTGGGCCGCCCCTCGCTGCCGCCGGGCGTCTCCTGCCGCAAGCTCCTGCTCGGCTACCTGCTGGGCCTCCATTCCGAGCGCGCCATCGCCCTGCAAGCCAGCGACACCCTCTCGATCCGCGAATTCCTCGGCTACGGGCTGAACGAGTCGACGCCGGACCCCTCCCCGCTCTGCCGCACGCGCCAGCGCCTCGACCTCGAGACGCACAAGCAGGTTTTCGCTGGGGTGCTGGAGAGGCTGCGCGCCGCCGGGCTGGCGAAGGGCGAGACGGTTGGGGTGGACGCCACCCCGCTGGAAGCCCACGCGGCGCTGAGCACGCTGCAGCGGCGGAACACCCGGGAGGGCTCCGGGGAGTTCCTCGAGCGCTTGGCGGCATCCGCGGGGATCGAGACGCCGACGCAGGCAGAGTTGCTCGAGTGCGACCGCCGGCGCCAGAACAAGTCGCTGGCGAACCAGGAGTGGGAGCACCCGGTCGCTCCGGACGCCCGGGTGGCCCGCAGGCAGGACGGCGCGACGGACAGGGCCCCCCAGGCCGAGCACGCGGTGGACCTGGACAGCGGCGCGCTGGTGGGGCTGACCGTGCAGGCCGCGGACTTGGGCGACCCGGCGACGCTCGGGCCGACGCTGGCGGCGGTGGAAGAGGCGCAGGGCGGGAAGCCGCAGACGGTGGTGGCGGACCAGGGGTACAACAGCGGCGCGACGGTGCTGGCGCTGGAGGAGTCCGGGCAGGAGCCGGTGATTCCGGAGCCGCAGCGGAAGCCGCGCCAGGGGGAGCCGGGGCAGGAAGCCGAGCGCGCGGCGGTGGAGGCGAACCGGGAGCGGGTCGCCGGCAAGCGGGGGCGCAAGCTGGGGCGGCAGCGCTGCGAGAAGGTCGAACGGTCGACGGCCCACATGTACGGGACCGGCGGGCTGCGGCGGGTCCACCTGCGGGGCCACAACAACATCCTGCAGCGACTGCTCCTCCACGCCTGCGGGTACAACCTGGGCGTCCTGATGCGGTCGCTGACGGGGATCGGTACGCCCCGGAGCCTGCCAGGCGGCGGCTCCCTGGCCGTTTCAGCGCTAATTTGGCCTGGAGAAGGCCTCGGGAAGGCCCCGGAACGGCTTCTGAGCGCGTTCTCGAGCGTCTGGGCCGCCCGGCGGCCCGCGCTCGGGCTCGGAGCCTAGTCCGCAGGAGCCTTCGCTGCGTTCCGCCGCGTCTCGGCGGGAACTCGGACAGCGCCATTTATCAACGGGCTCCTAAGATTCGGATGGAACATCGAATCTGAAGGTTGCGCAGGCCCGTGAGGCGTACGCCTGACGATGCCGCTAGAGGTCCGGCGGCATCGTCAGGGCGTTTCGCATGGTCAGGTGCTGGATCAAACCCGGCTAGAAGATCAGCTTCAGCGCAAGCTGTGTCTGGCGGGGCAGGTTCGCTTGCGAGGAGACGATGCCGAACCCCCCTGTGCCGACGTTGGTGCCGGGATTGTTGAAGATCGGATGGTTCAGAGCATTGAACCACTCGGCGCGGAACTGCACCGTAAGCCTTTCGCGGAAACTGAAGTTCTTGAAGATCGAGAAATCGAGCGACTCGATGGAATCGGACCGGATCGTCGGGTGGACGCGACCGAGGTTTCCAAATGTATAGGGCGCGGGAATCGCGAACTGATCCGTGTCGAACCAACTATCTTCTGTCGGGTCGAAGCCGGTATGGCTCAGCTTGCCGTCAACGCCTGTCGAGTCAGGGTATTGGCGTCCGCCGAACGAATGGCTGGTATTCCCGGGCACCCTGAAGCGCAGCGGCAGCCCGCTGTTCAACGTGCCGATTCCGTTGACCTGCCACTGGCCGAGCAGAGCGTTCAGAGCACCGTTCCAGCCGCTACCGAATCGCTTGTTCTTCCCGAATGGAAGCTCGTAGGTGTAACTCACGATGAGCCGATGGCGCTGGTCGTACGGGGACAAGGACTTCTCGCAGCGCCGGCAGTAGTAGTTGCGCCAAAGAGCTGAGGTCCAGGCATTGTCGCTGCCATCGGAGATCAGCTTCGAGAACGTATAGGCCACGACTGCGTTACCCCCTCCCTCGAACCGTTTCGTGAACTTGGCCTGCACGGAGTGATAGCTGGTGTTCCCCCAGCCGGGAGCGGAATGGACCACGCCGGGGAACTGGGGGTAGGGAGTCAGCAACTGGCCGCGCTGCACACGGGAACGCGAGAGCACTCCGGCCGGAACGATGCCGTGCAGCGGATTGTCGACAAGATCGAGGATTCCTGATTCGGGGTTGATAAATTGCGGGTGCAGCTGGTCCATTTGCCAGCCGTTGCGGAAGGGAACGTGCGTTCCCTTGTTTCCGGCGTACGCCACTTCCAGAGCGGTCGTCGGGCCGAATTGCTGCCCGATGGTGAAGTTCCACTGCTGGTTGTAGGGGGTGCGCATGATCGAAGGGACCGGTCCATTCCCGTTCAAGCCGTTGCCCGAGGTCAATCCGCCAGCGGAGCCCGGCGGCAGAATCACGCCGTCGGGGATTGGGTCGTTGAGCCTATGGTACGGGTTCACGCCGTCCAGGGAGGTCAGCCACGGGGTCGTGGTGGCAAAAGGCGATGTGGGGTAGAAGTTGGCGCCCCAAGGGGCCATGGCGAAGAAGATTCCGTAGCCGATCCGGATCACCGTGCTCGGCAGCGCCTGGTAGGCGACCCCCAGGCGGGGGCCGAAATTGTTCCACTCCGGATTACGCAGGTTCCGGCCCGTCTCGAGGTCCTGGCCGGGGAAGCGCCAGCCTCCGCGAAGGTCCAGGCCAGACGCATCGCTAAGCGGACTGCGGACATCGGGGTCGAAGACAGAGAAGCGATCGTACCGCTCGGTCAAGCCCGTTTCCGCGTCCCAGCGCACGCCGAGGTTCAGCGTGAGCTTGCGCGACACCTTCCAATCGTCTTGGACATAGCCGCCAAAGGACTTGCTGGAAAAGGCCGGCCGGATGCGGTTGTTAATTCTTCCGTTCGCACCGGTTCCAAGCAGGAACGACGCGTACCCAAATCCTGCGTTCGCGGAGACTGTCCGTGGGTCCGGTCCCTGCGTCATTCCGCGTGTGAACTGGTAAAACATTTGCCACGAAGCCTGCATGTGGTTAATCAGATTGACCCGCCACTCTCCGCCTGCCTTTATGTTGTGGCTTCCGACAACTTTGGAATAGGTGGCGTTGAGGGTATGGGACATGTTTGCCGACCGGAAGTTCCAGTGGTGCCGCAGACCCGGAGCCGTCATCTCCTCGATGTTGAACTCCGGGAACACCAACAGGTCCGCTCCGTTCTGAAGATGCTCCGGGAGGCCTAGTTGGGAAGGCTCGAAGCCTTGGAACCACGAGCCCCGGTCCAGGATTGAGCGGGCAAAGCCGTAACGAAGGCTGAGCAAAGAAGTGGGTGTCAACGTGTTGCTGTATTCGAATGCACCGTTGTTCAGCGCCTCGTTATTGGTGAAGCAGCCACCGTCGGGACAGCCAGGCCCTTCCCAGTACTCCGGTGCCGAACTCACAACATCCAGCAATGTGTGGCGGACGAAGATCCGCTGGTTCTGGTTGATCAAGTGATCGACCTTGAATACGTTGCGGTTTGAGTCGTTCGGCCGTCCGCCCGCAAACTGGAAATTGTTCCGGCGCGTGAATCTCTGCCCCGGAACGTTCGGCTCGGGCCCGTAATAGCTCGCCGTCGCGAGAGCGACCGGGTCCATCGCCGAAGCCGGTACGCGGTTGCCCGGAAAAGGGTCCCTGAGGAACTCTCCGGGCCGACCGGGATCCGGCTGGGTCGAAAACGGGTCATAGATCGTCCGCACGGCTCCAGCCGAGTTCAACGTCTCGGAAAAGTCGCCTGCCTTCTGGAGTGCCGTGGGGAGGGTTAGGAAGCGGACGGCCTGAGTGCGCTGGCGGCGGCCCTCGTAGGCCTCGAAATAGAACGTCCGATTCTTGACGATCGGGCCTCCGACGCTGAATCCGAACTCGTTCCGCTGGAAAGTGCCCAGCTCGTTCCCAGCTCGGTTAGCAAAAAAGTTGTTCGAGTCCATTTTATTGTTGCGCAAGAAATCGAATGCCGTGCCGTGGAGCTCGTTGGTACCCGATTTGGTGGTCATCGTGAGCACGCCGCCGCCGCTGCGACCGTACTCGGCCGAATAGGAATTGGTCTGGATCCGGAATTCCTCGATGCCTTCGATCGTCGGCAGCGCGCTGTTGGCGTTCATGTTGTTCGTATTGGAGTTCATCGTGACGGGGACGCCGTCCATCATGATCATGTTGCTCGAATCGCGTCCCCCGTTGACCTGGAAAATGCCGATCGAGTGAAAGCCTTCTCGAAACTTGCCTCGTGCGGGATCCCGCGTGAATACGCCGGGCGTGAGCACTGCGAGCGAGTAGACGTTACGTCCGTTCAGCGGCAAGTCCATGATTTGCTTGTTCTCGACGACTCCGCTGAGCGTCGAGTTGGTGGCCTCGATCAACTGGGCAGTACCCGCAACGGTAATTGATTCCGTCACTTGCCCCAGCTCCAGTTCGATATCGAGTCCTGCCTTCTGCTGGGTTGCAATCGGGAACGGTTCCAGGACGTATGTGCGGAATCCTTCGCTCCCGGCGATGATGCGATACCGTCCGGGCGGTAGTGGTGTCGCAACGTAGAACCCGGCCTCGTTCGTGGAGGTCTTGAAGCTGACGTTCCGGTCTATGTCCGTGACCTCGATGGAGACTCCGGGGATAACCGCGCCGGACGAATCGGTCACCAGCCCGGAAATGGATCCCGCCGAGGTTTGGGCGCTCGCCATGGATGCGATAAGCAGGCTCCCGGCGATGGCTTGCAGGATGCGGTTTGCGTGTGTCATGAGACCTCCTTAACGGGTCCCAGCCGCCTCCGCTACGCCTCTTGCCGTGATGCGAACTCGTTCTTGCCGCGCTGCGGGAAGCCGGTCTGGAAGCTGCCGCTCGACCCAAGTGCCAGCATTATTGGTTGGGTGGCGGAGGCTGTCAAGCTTTTTCTCGGGGATTCTGGCGATTCGCAGCTAATCCCGCGCTCGATCCCGCAAAATCGGAATCCAATGCCCCTGGACCGTATCCGCTGCGGCACGACTGGTCGGATCGGTCAGATCTGGGCTCAGCCAGCAAGCGTTCGCGTGGCAGGGCGCTTGTCCCGGAACCGGGAATCTTCTGCTGCTCCGTGAATGATTTGAGATGCGGCCGGCCCCGCTCTATGCTCGCGAGCAAGTTCTAGCCCTAGGAAGGCTTCGGTTTCCAGCGCTTCCTAGCCGACTCCAACAACGACGAGTAGGGTGAGTGCGCCTGTTGCGGCTGCGCCGAAGGCAGGTCCCGCAGGGCAACGGCTGCAAGCCCTAAAGGGCAGGTGGACGACGCCTGCGTGGGGGAAGCATCCCGGGAACAAGCGCGGCCACGGGGCGGAAGGCAAAACGCCGCCGGCAGCGGCGGGGGACGGGGAGGGCGAGCAGGTAGGGCTGAAACTGGACCCCGCGGAGTTGCTCGGCAAGGCGGTGCGGGAGTGCCGGGCAACTGCGACCGACCGGCGTGATGTTGGCGAACACGCTGTCGGGCGACCTCAGGCGCTAGCCGGACGGGCCTGTCACGCGGCGCGAGCGAAGCACCTGGGCCGCAAACTGGCCGAGTTCCCGTGCCACTGCAACCGATGCCACTGCCTAGCGGCGGCGCTGCTCGTGCCGTGCCCGACGCTCCCCGCCGAGCCGTTCTGAGGACGCCAGGCGGTCAAGCGACGAACCTTCGACAGACGCCAAGCCTTCCGGACTTGGCCGGTCGGTCGCCGCTGGCATAGGCACTAGGCTCGCTTGCCGCCGGAATCACTTGCAGTTCCCGGGCGATGCGGAACCTGGAGCCAGCCTGGTCCAGCGCTGGACATGCCGTTCGCGCTTCCAAATCTGCCGAATGAAAACAAACCTGGCGGGCAACTTGATTAGGGATGCGGTTCGCGGGGAATCAGAAACTGGCATGTCGGCTGCTTCCCTGCGCTTCGTTAGCGAAGACCGGGCGACCGAGCCGTTGTGCGTTGCGCCCCGGCTGTATCCTCGGGTTGAGGTCCATCTCGCCGGCCTTCGCGGCGTCTAGAAGGACGAGGCTGTGCCCCCCGGACCCTTGGCGGCAAGCAAGCGCTTGATTGCCGCAGTTGTGGCCGTAGGTCTCTTGACGGCCCCAAGGCGCTCGGGGTCGCCCTCCGCCCCTTGCCGAGCGAGCGCTTCCTGAAATCTCTCCTGATGATCCGCGAGTTCCAGGGGCGTCTCGCCCTGCTCGTTCGTCCAATCCACTGGCGCCTCCTGTGAGGCAAGGTATTGCACGGTGTCTGGCGCAAGCGTTCCGGCCGCTATATGGACGATGGTCTGTCCCTGTCGCGGAAGGCTGATGGCTCGCACGGGGTCGGGATACCTGTCATCGGGATCGTAGCGCATCGTCAGGTCAGCTCCTCTTCCGGCTAGCTCCTTGACGACAGCGAGATCACCTGCGACGACTGCGACAGAGAAGGGAGTGTGGCCATCATTCCGGACCAAGTTCGGACCGGCACCCGCGTCCAAGAGCATTCTGGCTAGTGCGACGCTTCCCGAATTCGCCGCGATGTGAAGTGCCGTTGAACCTGGCGGAGCGGGGTTAATGCGTACATCCCCGGCAGGCCCGGGTGTGGGATACAGTGTCTGCCGGTTCGGGTCGGCGCCGCCGTCCAGCAGCCGAGCGACGATGCCAAGCGCTCCGTCGGACGTGAAAGATGAATTGCTGCTGGTGTCGAAGTTGAGCGAGAGTAGCGCCGGCGCGCGTCGATACGCGCCGGAGCCTCCCCGGTCCTCGGCCTTGGTGGCCAGTGCAACCGCCAGGGCGGCAGCGTGCAAGGGCGTGTATCCGGCAGTGTCGGCGGCCGTTGCGGAGGCGCCCCGATCGAGCAGGAGACGCGCCACGGCGAGGTCGGGAGCAAACCGCTGCGAACTGCCTGCGCTGGCCGGCGCTCCTCGTCCCGGCTCGAAGTCGCTGTCCAGAGGAACCCAGTTGTATAGGGCCGCCAGCAGGGGGGTGGTTCCGTCGGCCGCCGCCTCGTTGGCATTGAGCCCAGCATCCAGAAGCATTCCGACGGAGGCCCCCGATCGTTCGCGAACCGCAAAGAAGAGTGCGTTCTGGCCACCTCTCTTGCTGATGTACTCGCCGGCTGTATTCCAGGGAATGCCGGTCTTGCCCAGCGTGAAGCTCGTAGGAGCGTAAATCGTGTATTTCACGTCCCACGCTCTCGTGGCAACCCGGACATTCGCGCCGCTCGCCACCAAGAGTCGAACGGCATCCGGTTTTCCGGCAGCCCACATCAGGGCCGTCTGGCCGAATCTCCGCTCGTGGGCGTCGGTATCGGCCCCTTCAGCGATCAGCAGCCTCATCAGGTCGACCTGGTCGAGCCGCGCTGCGGTCATGAGCGGCGTTTCACCGCTTTCTCGGGCGATGTTCGGATCGGCATCGTGGTCGAGCAGCAGCCTCGCCACTGCGGCTGCCCCGTTCTCGAGTGCCTGCGCGAGAGGGCGGATTCCCAGCGAGTTCGAGATGTTGGGGTCGGCTCCCGCCTCAAGTAGCAGACGGGCAATCTCGGCGTTGCCGCGAATTGCCGCCCATCCGAGTGCGCTCGCCCCATCCGGTTCCCTGGCGTTCGGGTCAGCCCCTTGTTCCAGCAGCGACGCCACCGACGCAGCGTCGTCCCAGTGCGCGGCGTCCACGAGTGCCTCGGCCGGGCTTGCCGTCAGGGCGCACGGCCCTGCCAGCAGGAAGGCCGCTAGCGCACGCCTCGGTGTCTCGGGCCTGCTGAGCATCTAGACCTCCAGTCGGTTGAGCCTTCCAGTGCTGTCTCCGAGCTTGTCGGTCGGGACGCCGACCTTATCCAGCATGGTCAGGTAGAGGTTCGTCAGCGGCGTCGTGTCCCCGCCGAAGGCGACGTGCCGTCCGCCTGCCACGCGACCGGCTGCTCCGCCGGCCAGCAGGATCGGCAGGTCACGCTGGCTATGGCTAGTCGGTACACTCAGGCTGCTTCCGTACATGATCAGCGAATGATCGAGGAGCGTCGAGCTTCCCTCCCGGAGCGCATCGAGCTTCGCCAGGAAGTACGCGAGCAGCTCGGTCTGGTTCACGTTGATCTTGGCCAGGGCATCCAGTTTCTCCCGCTCGAAGTTGTGGTGGGAGATCTCGTGGTGCCCCATCGAGATGTCCAGATGCGGGAAGTTCATCGAGGTCGCTTCACGTCCGTACAGGAAGGTCCAGACGCGAGTCAGGTCGGCCTGTAGGGCCAGGGCTTGCAAGTCGAACATCAGCCTGACGTGCTCCGGCCAGGCGTCGGGAATTCCAGGCGGGCGGCTCGTGTCGGGCAGATCGGGGAGTGGCTTCGTCAGGGCCACATCGATCCGGCGCTCGACATCCCGGATCGAGGCGATGTATTCGTCCAGCTTGCGACGGTCGTCCGCACCGAGTTCCGCCTTCAACGCTGCAATCCGCTCCGCCACCGAGTCCAGCGCGCTGCGGTCCGCGGCGTCGCGCTCCCTTGCGGCGGAAGGGTCGATGCGTCCGCTCTCGCCGAACAGCCTCTCGAACACGAAGCGCGGGTTCTTCTCGAACGGCAGCGGGTTCGTCGCGGTCTTGAAGACGGGGCCCGGGAGGTTCCCGGTATTTTCCGTGGCGAGCTCGAGAGACGCGAACTGCGTCTCGTCGCCCAGCGTCTTCGCCGCTACCTGGTCGACTGAGATGCCGACATGGACCTTGCCCTCGGAGGGCTCGCAGCCGGTCATGAACGACGCCATAGCGCGGTCGTGGAAGCCCGCTTTCGATCGGTCCGGATCGGACGAGAGTCCGCTGAGCACAACGAACTTGTCCCTGAGGGCAGCCAACGGCTGCAAGGCCTCGCTGAGAAGGTAGTCGCGCCCCTCGCCGTCCGGACGCCAGCGGTCCCGGTCCACCCCCAGCGGGAAGTAGATGAAGCCAAGCCGCCTGACCGGAGCCGCTGCGGTCAGGCGCTCGGCGGACATGGCTGGAATCATCGCGTCCAGAAGCGGCAAGGCCAGCGCCGTGCCTGCACCCCTTAGAAACGTGCGCCTGGGAAGGTGCTTCTTGGCAATAAACATAGTCAATTCCTCGACATCGACGCTGCCTGCCGCATCTGGAACGGTGCGCTTCGAACCACAGCGAGAACCATGTCCTGGAACCGGTAGCCGTCGGATTCGGTGTCGCGCAAGATCTGCCGCACGGCGGGCTGGTCCCTGGCGTCCAGCGCTCTTCCCAGAGCGTAGGTCAGCAGTCGTTCGACCGTGGCACCAGCAAAGCGCTCGGGTCTGTTCAGCAGCAGGCGCTTCAGCCCGTCCGGTCCGACAAATGCCTCGCCCGTCGGCAATGCCCCGGAGGCGTCGATCGGTTCGTCCCCGTCCAGGGTCCGCCATCGCCCGAGCACATCGAAGTTCTCCAGCGCGAAGCCCAGCGGGTCGATGCGGTCGTGACAGGAGGCGCACCCAGGGTCGGTCCGGTGTCGCTCCACCTGCGCCCGAGTCGTAAGCATCTTTCCGTCGGCGGCGGACTCCACCAGCGGAGGCACGTTCGCGGGCGGGGGCGGGGGCGGGGAGTTCAGGAGGTTGTCCAGGATCCATTTCCCCCTCAATACCGGCGAGGTCTTGGCGGCGTGGGAAGTCACCATCAGAACGCTGCCTTGCCCGAGCAAGCCACCTCTCCTGGAATTGTCCGCTAGGGGCACGCGGCGGAACCCCGGGCCCACGACTCCCTCGACGCGATAGTGCCGGGCCAGTTTCTCATTCAGGAAGGTGTAATTGGCTCCGAGAAGATCGAGGATGCTGCGGTTCTCGCGGACGATGCTCTGGAGAAACAGCTGCGTCTCCTGCTGGAACGCCGCGGTCAGCGCCGTGTCGAACTCCGGATAGGCTGCGCGGTCGGGGCGGAATCCGGCGAGCTCGCGCAATCCGAGCCACTGCGACGCAAAGCTCTCGACCAGGCTCGAGGCTCGCGAGTCCATGAGAAGCCTGCTCACCTGCTTTGCGAGTGCCACGGGATCGTAGAGGACACCCCTGGAGGCCGCGTCGAGCAACTCGTCGTCCGGAATGCTGCTCCACAGGAAGAACGACAGACGCGATGCGAGCTCGAAGCCCGAGACTGGCTGAGCACCGCCGTCTCCACCACGGTCGGATTCCAGCCGGAACAAGAAATCCGGGGCCAGCAAGATGTCGCGGATAGCGGCCGCGATCGACGCGTCGAAGGGCTTGCTCGCCCGGGCAGCCTCGTAGGTTGACACGAACGGTCGAATATCCGCCTCGCCAGTGTCGCGCCGGAAGGCCCGACGCACGATCGCGGAGAGGATCTTGGAGGCGCAATCCCTCTCGCTTGCTCCCTCGGATGGCTTGCACACGAGAATTCGCCGACGGCTGGGGGTCTCGCTTACTCCGGTCGGGTCGTACGGGCCCGCGATCTCGATCCTGCCGAGAACCGGCGGGCCAGGCAGGCCGTCAAAGGCCGATTCCCCCGAGGTCATGCCCGCAATCTCGAACAGCTTCACGCGACGGCCGTCGATGCGGAAGTCTACGGTTGGGCGAATCGCAGTCCCCAGCAAGTCGAGCGGCCCTCCCAACGCCCTTCCGCCGGGGCCG
>CBDBZZ010000038.1:0-240726 GCA_965213745.1 Bryobacterales bacterium
GGCCTGGGGGGGCCATGTCCGTCGCGCCGTCCTTCCTGCGGGCCACCCGGGCGTCTGGATCGACCGGGTGCTCCCACTCCTGGTTCGACAGCGACTTGTTCTGGTGCCGGCGGTCGAACTCAAGCAACTCTTCCCGCGTCGGCGTCTCGATCCCCGCGGATGCCGCCAGGCGCTCGAGGAACTCCCCCGGAGCCCTCCTGGGTGTTCCGCCGCTGCAGCGTGCTCAGCGCCGCGTGGGCTTCCAGCGGGGTGGCGTCCACCCCGACCGTCTCGCCCTGGGCTAGCTCGGCGGTGCGCAGCCTCTCCAGCACCCAGGCGAAAACCTGCTGGTGCGTCTCGAGGTCGAGGCGCTGGCGCGGGCGGCCCAGCGTGGAGGGGTCCGGCGTCGACTCGTTCAGCCCGGAGCCGAGGAACTCGCGGAGCGAGAGCGTGTCGCTGGCCTGCAGGGCGATGGCGCGCTCGGAACCCCAAGCCCAGCAGATAGCCGAGCAGGAGCATGCGGCAGGAGACGCCCGGCGGCAGCGAGGGGCGGCCCAGCTTGGCGGCGTGGAAGGGCTGGCAGAGCCGCTCCAGGCACCTCGTCGCAGCCGGAGCGCTCGAGCACCTCGTGGAGCTTCTCGCAGAACGGGACGGTCGGGGCCTGGGGGCGTGCGTCCGCAGGGAGGAAGACCAACCCCTGGATCCGTTGGCGAGCGCCCAGCGACATCTGAACAAGGATCCCACGGAATGCTCTCGCACCGCAACCCCCCGAGCGCAGCGCCGCTCAGCCGGACTTTATCAACGGGCTCTTAATCCTCGGAAGGGTTCTCGCCCGGCGGCTCGGCTAGGTTTGCCGGGGCGTCGTCCGGGATCGGTCCAGGCACTGCCAGCGCGGCGGGCGGCTCGGCCGTGGCCGAGGTGGGCCGCTGGAGGAGGTCGAGAGCCAAGGTTGCGAGGGCCGCTAGCGCAGCGGCGATCGCCGCCAGCAACAGCATGGTCATCCTATGCTCAAGCGAATCCATCCTTCTGCTCGTGCCCTCGGCTAGGTCGGCGGATCTGCTGCTGGAGGGCCTCGAACCTCCGGTCGGTGGCCGCAGCTTGGCCCCGTTCCTGCTGCTGGAGCGAGTCGAACCTCTGGCTGGTGGTTTCGGCCAAGTCCCGGTTCTGCTGCTGGAGAGCCTCGAACCTCCGGTCGGTGGCCGCGGCTTGGTCCCGGTTCTGCTGCTGGAGGGCCTCGAACCTCCGGTCAGTGGCCGCGGCTTGGCCCCGAATCTGCTGCTGGAGCGAGTCGAACCTCTGGCTGGTGGTTGCGGCCAAGTCCCGGTTCTGCTGCTCAAGGGCCTCGAACCTCCGGTCGGTGGCCGCGGCTTGGTCCCGGATCTGCTGCTGGAGCGAATCCAGCCTGCGGTGCAGGCCCTCGGCGCTAGCCTTCAGTTCCGCCAACTGCGCGGTGTGCCCCGTGAGCGTCGCCTCGACCCCCCGCGACGCGCCCGGCGAGACCGGCCACCGCGTCCTGGAGCGCCTGTATGTCCTGGCCCTGCTGCCGGAAGCGCTCGTCGGTCCGCGCCGCAAGATGCTCCAGGGCCCGCCGCAGCTCCCGCAGCGCGGCGGCGTGGCGCTCCAGCTCGGCGACGACCTTCTCGCCCGCCATCCCCCTCGATCTCCGCGAGCGCCTCGCGCACTTCGGCGACCGTCCCGTGGGCCTTGGTCAGCAGGTGGGTCAGCGTCGGCCCCCGCACGGGCCCCAAGCCGGAGGGCACCATCTGCTGCATCACTTTTTCTTTCTTTGTCTCCACCAGTTCAAGGTAGCACAGCCCCGCTAGCTGTTCAGTCCCGGGCAGTGCAGGGAGGGGTTGCCGGTTTCGCAAAAGTACTTGCAAGCAAACCGCCAATGGAATCAACGGTTTGCTGAGCCTTTTCGTGCAATTGCCCAGGCAAGCGTCAGCAAGCGGTGGCATTGGCGACTTGGCCGCGATTCTTCCGGCAGCCAGGCAGCCCAACCCCCGGAGCGCCAGGCTCCCGGAGTGCGTGACCCGCCCGGCCCGGGGCTGCGCCGTGCGGGTCGAGCGCGGAACACACGCGGACAGGCAGATCCAAATCGCGAGGAGCGTGCGGCGGAAGACGCCCGGGCAGGGCCGCGGCACTGCGCTCCGGGCGGCGAACTGCAAAAGGCAGGTCCGCCTCGTCGGGGAACCGACGCATCAAGGCTGGGACCCGCAAAACCCGGACCGCGAACCCCGGGAGTCGCCGGCGGAGGCAACGGGGAGCCTTGCTCCACGCCCGCAACCGCCGGGGGACCCGGCAGGCGCTAGTGGCAGCCGCGCCGGGACGCGAGGCACTCCTTGGACAGCGTTCCCCGTGCGGAGCGCTCCCCCCTGGAAGCGTCGCCTGACGAGCCCACCGGGCCGCGGGCCTTGGCCCAGCCCGGAACCCATGGCCGAGCTGCCCCGGTGTGCGCAACGCAGACCCAGCGAGCAGGCATTCCCTGGGCGGGGCTCCGGCGGGCAGCAGCCAACGCATGTCGCGTTGGGCGAGGCCTCCGGACCGGCACACGCCGGGCTCGGCGCGCCCGGCGTCCCGCCTCGAACCTGCCGCAGCTCGGTCGTGTTCGGCGCCCCTGGAAGCTTGGATGCGCATCCAAGACACCGGGACGGTGCGGCTAGCCCGCCGCCGGCTCGCCGACTACGCCGCCCGCAGGCCGGGGCGGCTTTTCGCCGACAGGGCGGCGGCCCTCAGCGTGGAGGGGGCCTACGCCGTGCGGATCGCCATGGCGCACCTGCGCCGTGAGCGGGGCGAGAGGGGCGGCGGATGCAAAATCGGCTGCGCGAGTCCCGCCGTGCGCCGGCCCGGCTTGTCTACGGCGCATACCGCCGGCCCGCGATCGGGGGGGAGCCGGCGGTCCTGCGCGGGGAGAGCGTCCCCAGTTCGCGGGCGCTGCAGGAGGCCCCCCCTCGGGATGTCCGGCGGGTCTTCCCGGTCATCGAGCTCCGCAACTGCGAGCTGCGTCGTAGAGGCGGGCCGGAGGCGGAGCTGGCTGCCTCCAACGCCCTGCGCGCAGGGCTGGTCCGTCCGGAGGGGTGCGCCTCCGCGCGGGAGGCCGAGGGCCGGGCTGTTGGGGTATGGATCAACGGCGAGCCGCAAGGCCCTGCCCGCGCCGCCCCGACCGCGACGCTGGGGGTCCTTGCCGAGCGGTTGGCCGCCCACGGCATTGCGCTCGCCGCGGGCGACTCGCTGCGCACCGGGTCGCCGCTGCCGCTGTTTCCGGCTGCACCCGGCGATTCGATTCGAGTCCGGTGGGGCGGGAGCGCCGTAGGCGAAGCGACGCTGGAGCCTTGGCGAGCGCATCGGACCGTCCGCTGCGCCGGGAAACCCGACCGGCCCCGCAGCAGGCCGCTGCCGGCGGCCGGCGCGCAAGGCCGCACCGCTCTCCCCGCGAAAGCAGGGGGCAGCTCAGCAGTGCGCAGCGTGGACGGGATCACTCCGGCTCGCGCTGAGGTGCTCCCTCGCAAGCCGCTCCGGGAAGTAGGTTCATGCCGATTCGCCGGAGTGGCGCACTCTGTCGCCGGAAGGCTGGGCGGGGAAGGTGGCCCCGGTACGGGCCGCCCACCCCTGCAGTTCCGCCAGCAGGTTGTCCTGCACGCGCTTGACAGCGGGAGCGCCAGCTAATGGTATGTCACAAAAATCACTTGACATTTCCGCGCCAAAGCCCTGCGGCTAGTGGGTGACGGCTTCGCGAACAGTCGCATCGCCACCACCCTCGGCATCAGCCGGCCAACGGTGCTGAACTGGCGTACGCGGTTCCTCACCGATGGACTCGGTTCGGTGGGTGTGGTGCGCCTCGGCCGCAGACGCAAACCCGCCATCACCGCCCCGCAGGTGCAGGCTACGTTGCACGAGACGCCGCCGGGCGCCGCCCACTGGACTTGTCGCTCAATGGCCAAGATGGTCGGGTTAGCCGCTCGACCGTCAAGCGCATCTGAAACGCGCCCGGTCTACAGCCGCACTGAGCGACGACATTCAAGCTATCAACGGACCCGGCATTCGTCGAGCAGCTGCCCGATGTTATCGGGCTGTACTGATCGCGTCAAAAGTCGTGTCCCTGGAGTCCCTTCGTCGATTGATCTGCTGAGTGGATTTGTTGTACTGTATTAGGATGATAAAAGAAGGATTTTTCTTGTTCCCATGCCTTACTGAGGACCAGAAGTTCAAGGTTCGAAAAACGTGGTCTTGCAATTCATCGGGGCAAGTCGGTGGCCCGGATAAAGTCCTGCGTCCTTTTTTTCATTCGCACAATCTATCGTTGGATCTCACGCTTCTGCCTGGGAGGCATGGAGAGCCTGCGGGATCGCCAAAGAATGGGATGACCGCGCCCAGGGACAGACCGGCACGTTGCTTGGATCCGCATCGTTGTCGTAGACCAAGACCCCGCTCAATGCCAATTCGAGTGCGCTTGGTGGACCGCGCAGCGAGTGCGCTGAGTCTTGGGGGAGAAGTTCGGCATCGTCCTGAGCGTCTCCCCGGTGCGCCGGATCCTGCGGCGGCTCGGACTAACCCCGCAGCGGCCCCAGCGGCGCGCCACCCAGTACAAGCCCGCTGCCGGGCAGCGATGGAAAGACGAAGAGTTCCCCAAGACCCTTCGCCGTGCCCGGGAGTGGGGAGACCTGCTCGCCTGCGCCGACGTGTCCGGCCGGGCTGCGCAGAGCGTGTCCGGGCGCACCGGGGGCCTCGGCGGGCAGACCCCCGTCGGGCGGGTGGCCGGCGGGCGCTTCCGCCTCCACCGGCTGGCGGCCAGCAGCCCGGAGGGCCAGCTCTATCACATGGTGCGGGAAGGCCTTGCCACGGCGGAGGTCTTCCGGGAGTTCCTCCAGCAGATCGCGGAGGAAGCAGACCGGAGGATTCTGGTAGTGGTCGACAATTGCAGGATGCACCGCGCCCGGAGCATCCAGGAGCGGCTGGCGGAGAACCTAGCCACGGTAGAGTTGTATTTTCAGCCGGCCTACTCGCCGCAAGTCAATCCAGTGGAACTGCTAGGGGCCTTAGTCCAGCGGCGGGTCCGTCGCGAGCGGAGCAAGACCGAAGCACAACTGCGCGACAAACTGGAAGCCGCTTGCCAGTCTTTGCCAAAAGCTCCGGAACAGGTGCGGGCCTTCTTTCGCGAGGCAGACTGCCAGTCTATTCTTGCCTGCATTCTGAGACCACGACTTTTGACGCGATCAGTACACCCCAGCGGAGGACACGATCGCCACCGCCGCCCGCCAACGCCCCTGGATCGGGCTGTTGGTGTTGGGCGGGGCATTGCGCGAGGCACTGACCTTGCCCTCGCAGCAACTGGGCGATGCCACGCTTGGGGTATTGCGATCCAGCACGACAGCCGCGGACAGATCGTGGCCGGCGCAGTTCGGCACCTCCATCAACCGCTTGTTTGATGGGTAAGCATTCGAAGATGTAAAGGAGTAGGCGCTAGGGTGGAGAGCCAGGGCGGATGCAGGTAGAAAAGAGAGGGCATCGGCTTGTTCGCCAGCGTGTTCGTTGCCGACGGGCATGGGTCCCGGGCCATCGCCGACCGCTTCGCGGGGCTAGTGGAGAGCCTGTCGGCGCTTGGCGCCCATGCGCCACGACAGCGAGGGCTCAGGGCTCTCCGGCAAAAGGGCCCCACGGCGGTGAGGACGCGATGGCCCGCACGACATCTTGGAACGCTTAGTCCGAATCCTGGTTCGGACTGCCGTCGACTTCGGCTTCCCACGCCCCCAGAGCCTCGGTCAGCTCCCGTACAACATCCGGCCGCGAGCTTGCGACATCTCGGGTTTCACCCAAATCCTCCGCCAAGTCATAGAGTTCCGGCCCGCTGCCGGGGAGCTGAACGAGCTTCCACGGTCCACGCCGGACAGCCTTTTCTCCGCGCATCCTCCAGTACAGCGTGCGGGCGGGCAGGCCGGACTGCCCAAATAGGACTGGGGCTAGGCTGACGCCGTCGAGCGGGGGCGGCTCCTGGCCCGGAGCCGCGAGCTCCCAGAAGGTCGGGAACAAGTCGAAGGTCGCGGCCAGCTCGCTGGTGACGCCGGGCTGGATGCGCCCGGGCCACCGCGCGATCGCCGGCACGCGGTGGCCGCCTTCGAAGAGGTCGGTCTTCTGCCCGCGCAGCGGCCCGTTCTCGGATATGTTGTGGTAGCCCCCTTCGTACCGCAGGTAGCCCCCGTTGTCGGACGCGAAGAACACGAGCGTGTTGCTGGCCAGGCCCTGGGCGTCAACGGCTGCGAGAATCGCCCCGACGCTTCGGTCGATGGCCTCGATCATTTGGTTGACCTGCGTCGCCACATCCAGACTCTCCAGATGCCCAAGCTTGGTGAGGTTGTGGTAGTCGCCGCCCTCCACGCGGTACGGCGGGTCGTTGGGACCCTGCCACGGGAAGTGGATCGCTAGGTAGGCGACATAGAGGAAGAAGGGCTGGGCGCGGTGCCGCGCAATGAAGTCGACGCTGTGCCGGGTAATGAGGTCCACGCCGTAGCCGGCTTCCGGGGCGAGCTCCGTATTGTGCCACCAGTCGGGGCGTCCAGAGCGGTCGATGTGGGAGTGGTGGTCGCCATCCCCGCTGGTTAGCCCGCGAAACTCCTCGAAGCCCTGATTCGAGGGCAGGAAGGGGTGCTGGTAGCCGAGATGCCACTTGCCGTACATGCCCGTCCGGTAGCCCGCTAGCCGGAGGGCTTCGGCGATCGTGTGCGCCTCGAGGGGCAGCCCGGTTTCGTAATCGTCCCGCCCCGAGAGGGCGCTTTCAAAGTTCGGTCCAAACCGCTGCTGGTAGCGGCCCGTTAGCAGTGCCGCACGGGTTGCCGAGCACATCGGTCCGTTGGAGTGGAAGTCCGTGAAGCGCAGGCCTTCGGCGGCCATGCGGTCGAGGTGGGGCGTCCGGTTCCTCCGGCTGCCGTACGCGGCTAGGTCTGCGTAGCCCAGGTCGTCCGCCAGAACCACCACGAAGTTGGGCTTGGACTCCGGCTCGGGCGCACACGCGACGGTTGTGAGCAGCGAGCCGACGAGCGCGCGCAGCACCCTCATGGCCACATTCTAACGATGCCCTGGGCTGGACCGTGTCGCAGCAGGGTGGCACCGCGCACCGGATGGGGCGAGACTAGCTCCGTACGCGGAGATGCCGAGCCATGCTTTGGTTGCCGCTGGTCCAACGCGCCTAGGCATTGCCTCGGGATAGATTCGGCGGAGGCACTCCCGAAGCACTGCAAGTCGTTGAATCAGCTATGTGAACCGTTGGTTCTGGAGGGCACAGCGCCAAGCATGCCTCGGGTGGCCAGTGGCTCCCGGCCCGCGTGCCGTCCGCCAGCCCGTTTCGGCCGTGCTTCTGCTGCCCAAGGTCAACACGGCCCTCCCGGCTCCCGAGTTTGAAAGCGCGGCTCAATGTCTCGCAGCCCTGGCTGGTCTACAAGTTTCGTGGCGAGCGACAGCGCTGGTTTTCCACCCCGCCCCGCCTCGGAACCGCGCATCTGACTGATCCGCAACTTCTTCTGTATACTTGCGCAGACTCCCGGGCCCCGCGCACAGCCATGTCAGCCGAACAGCCACCCAGCCCCTCGTCAAAAGTCCCCAGGCCGCCGGACAGGTTGTTCCGCTTCGCTCAGGCCATCGGGGCCTATATCCCGGACGCGATGACGATGGCCATCCTCCTGATGGTCGTGCTCGGGTTCGCGGCGATTCTGATTGGCAACACGCCTCGCGTCACTTTCGAGGCCTACTACCAGGGTTTGTGGATGCTGCTGCCCTTCACCATGCAGATGACCCTCATTCTGGTGCTCGGGTCCGCCCTCGCGTCCACACGGTTTTTCCGCCGGCTAGTGCTCACCCTGTCGCACCTGCCGCGCAGCCCGGGCCAGACGATCGCCCTGTCCATGGCCACGACCGGCTGCCTCGCGTATTGCTTCTGGGGCCTGAGCCTAGCTTTGGCCCCCCTCGTCGCCGTGAGCTACGCCCGGCAATCGGAGCGGAAGGGTTTACCCGTGGACTTCCCGTTCCTGCTGTCGGCCAACGCGGCGGCGGGGGCCATCTGGCAATTCGGTCTGTCGGCCAGCGCCCCGCTGTTGATGAACACGCCGGGGCACTTCCTGGAGGAGGAAACCGGGCTGATGCCCTTGGCTACGACGATCTGGGCCCCGGCGACCTTGGTCTATTTGGCGGTCTACTTGGCCAGCGTGTTCGTGATCGCTCGGCTGCTCATGCCGAAGCACGTGCGGCCGATCTCTCTGTTCCCCGAATCCTGCGAACTGGCGGACGCGACATTGAGCGCGGCGGCCCAGCCGGACGAGGACGATCCGGCCGACAGATTCGCCGAGCGGCTCGAGCGGAGCCGGATCCCGTGCGGCATCCTGACGGCCACGCTGATTGGCTGGCTGGTGTACCATGTCGCCGTCAAGGGCGGAGGGCTGCAGCTCAACTCTTTGATCACGGCGCTGCTCACGCTCGGGCTGCTGCTGCACGGGAGCGTCCGAAGGTTCACGCAGGCTCTCCCGCGCGCGGTGGTTACGGCTTGGCCTGTCATCGTGCTCTACCACCTGTATGCGGGCGTCGCGGGGTTGCTGCAATACACCTCGATCGGGACTGACGTTGCGAACTACTTCGCTTCAATCTCCACGGAGCACACGTTCCCGACCCTAACGCTCTTGGCGGCGGCAGTCGTTTCCGTCTTCGTGCCGTCCAGCGGCGGACAGTGGGTGATCCAGGGTTTCGTCACGACCAAAGCTTCCGTCGCGGTCGGCGTGACAGCGCAGCGCGGCCTGCTCGCCCTCAGCGTCGGCGACCATGTGGGCAATTTGATCTCGCCCTTCTGGGCGGTGATCGCGGCAGGTATCGCCCGGATGGATTTCCGGGCCTACATCGGCTACAACTATGTCTGGGTCGTGCTCTGGGTCGGGCTGGGCGTCGTCTGCTTCACGTTTCTGCCGGCTTAGGTTCCGCAGCGTCCAGGCCGCTCTGGAGGCGCTGCCGCAGCTCAAGCGCGAAGCGGGGTGTGGCCTGGAGGGCTTCGTGCGTAATTCGACCGATGCAGCCAAGGTACGGAGCCTGATGCGGCAGCCGGCGAGCGCTCCAAGGGCCCCGGCGAGGTCTCCTGGGCGGTGGCTCGTCTGCCGTCCTAAGGGATGGCGGGTTACGGCCTTTACCGTGGACCGCAAGCTCCAGCCGGAGCCGCCGGGGGCATTTGAGGCAATCGCCGCGGCGAAGGATGCGTTGGCGATCGCCATCGAGATCTCCGCACCTGACAGCTTCATCTCCGAGCTGCCCAGCCGGGAAGGCCGCAGGCCCTACGTCGCAACCTTCGGTGCGGCCGACTTCCGCCATTACGACTTCTAGGCCCAGGCGCTGGCCAAGATCGCTCGCGACATCTCCGATGTCCGCAGCATGCAGAGCCGGAATCCGATCGAAGCAGATCGCCTCCTGCAGTGGTTCGCCATTGCGCAGTCCGCGCTGATCAGGTCCCTCCATTTCGATCGCGAGGCCGAGTTGCTGCGCTCGCCCGAGGCGCAGCCAGCAGATCGCAAATGTGTGCTAGGCTTGCGCTGATATGGCAGATTCCAACTCCGGCAAGCTCTCCAGGCGGGGATTTCTGACCAGGACTTCGGCGGCCGGGGCGGCCGCGGGTGCCGCCGTGGGTCTCGAAGGCTGCGCGACCGCGGATTCGCCCGCGCCGGGCGGCGTCTGGGAACGCCCGCCCAACCAGCGCGGGAAGGGGAACAGGCAGAATCTGATCTTCCTCAACACCGACACTTTCCGCGCCGACAACCTGCAGGCCTATGGAGGCAACGGGCTGGTGCGGTGTCCGAGGCTCGACCAGTTCGCCGAAGACTGCGTCGTGTTTGCGGATTGCTATCCGGAAGGCATGCCTACCATCCCGATCCGCAGGGTGCTGATGACGGGCCGCCGCATCCTGCCGTACCGCTCGTTCCACCAGCACGAGCCTGTCCAGACTCCCGGCTGGCACGAGCTCTACTACGAGGATCAGACCATCGCGGAGACGCTCCACGAGGCTGGGTACTACACAGCGCTGTTCGCCGATATCCCTCACCTGCAACGGCCGGGCAAGAACTTCCATCGCGGCTACCGCTACTACGAGTGGTCGCGCGGCCACGAGATCGACTACTACGAGCAAGCCCCGTTCGACCTCCAGGGAATCGTGCCCGAGCACTACCCCCAGGAGTACTGGGACCGGTGGCTGGAACTCGACCCGGGACGCCCAGCCTTCATGCGCCAGTTCCTAGCGAACCGCGCCCGCTACGAGACCGAGTGCGAGGCCATCATCGAGCTGACGGCGAAGAACGTCATCAACTGGCTGCGCCGCAATCATGCCAAGACGCCCTTCTTCCTGCATCTGGAGGCGTTCGACCCGCACGAGCCCTGGGACCCGCCGCAGCGGTTTCTCGACGAGTACATGCCCAACGCGACCGGGCCGAATTGGTGGGAGCCGCCGTACTCCAACATCGAGGTGCCCCAAGCCGGCATCGACCGCCTGCGGGCCAACTACGCGGGGGAGTCGATGTGCGTGGACTATTGGATTGGGGAGATTCTCGCCACCATCGAGGAACTGGGCCTCTTCGACAATTCGGTCGTGGTGTTCTTCTCGGACCACGGCACGCTGCTCGGGGAGCAGGGCGAGTTCCTCAAGGGGCCGACACGCATCCGCCGCCAGGTCACCCACAACCCGTTTCTGGTCCGTCTGCCGGGCAAGGAGCAGGCCGGGACCAAGGCATCCGGCTTCATCCACCATCCCGACGTCTTGCCGACCCTGTTCCACCTGCTGGAGCTGGATCCGCCGCCTCGTGCAACCGGACAGAACCTTTGGGGCCTTGCCAGCGGCGAAGCGAGTCCGCACGACTCCCTCGTGCAGGGGTACGGCTGGATCGCCGCCATCCGCACCCCGGAATGGCAGTTCTCCAAGATCATGGATCGCGAGAAGCTGGGCTACGACTACGAAACGCAGCTCTACAACCGCACGGACGACCCCGACGAGCTGGCCAACGTGGCGGCCCAGAACCCGGGAGTGGTAGCCGACTTGAGTGAGCGGATCGACCGCTATGTGGAGTCGGGGCAGGGCATCACCGACGGCACGTTCCATGCACGGGAGGACTTTTTGCCGGCGCGGGAGCCCTAGCCGGAAACCAAGTCGCACGACCAAGCGCCTAGTTGGAGCAGCGAGCCCATTACCATGAACCCCAGGAACCGTGGTCAAGCGACCGACTACCATCCGGAAATACTCAGGCTCTTCGACGCCTACGTCCACGGGGGCCTGAGCCGCCGGGCCTTCTTGGACCGCGCCGCGCCCTTCACCGCCGGGACGAGCGCTGCGGCGGTCCTCGCCAGCCTAAGCCCCAACTACGCCTGGGCCCAGCAGTTGCCCGAGGGCGACCCGCGGATCCGCACGGAGCGCACAGAATACGCATCGCCCGAAGGGCACGGCACCATCCGCGGATACCTTGCCCGGCCCGCCGGGGCGGAGGGCAAGCTGCCCGGAGTGGTGGTCGTTCACGAGAACCGCGGCCTGAACCCGTACATTGAGGATGTTGCCCGCCGCTTGGGGGCGTCTGGATACCTAGCGCTCGCCCCGGACGGGCTCACACCCAAGGGCGGCTATCCCGGCAACGACAACGACGGTCGCCGGCTGCAGGCAGAACTGGACCGCAACAAGCTGGTTGCGGATTTCGGGGCCGCCGTGAAGCACCTGCAAGGGCATGCGGATTGCACCGAAAAAGTGGGGGTGGTCGGATTCTGCTTCGGCGGGTTCGTCGTAAACGCCCTAGCCGTCAGCATTCCCGACTTGGCGGCGGGGGTCTCGTTTTACGGTCGCCAGTCCCCGGCCCGGGCCGTGCCCCGGATCCAGGCTCCCCTGATGCTGCACTACGCGGGCTTGGACACGCGGATCAACGAAGGCTGGCCAGCGTTCGAAACCGCCTTGAAAGCCAACGGGAAGACCTACGCGGCGCACCTGTACGCGGACGTCAACCACGGATTCCACAACGATTCGACGCCCCGCTACGACCAAGGCGCAGCGGAGCTCGCGTGGAAGCGCACACTCGAGTTCTTCGCGGAGCATCTGCGCTGAGGCCCGCTACCCGGCTTGGTTCAAGCGCGGCCGCGGCCTCCGCTGGTCCCCGGGCAGCCATCCAGGCTGACTTGTCCGCTCGGCGGTGCGCGAGATCTCCCGCGGCGCATACAGGTTTGTTCGGTGCGTCCGCCCAAGAACCACTCCCGCACCGGCCGATCCCGGGAGCCGCCGCGGCCGACCAGGACCGGCGCGCGGCGGATGGTGCGGGAGCCGAGGGGAAACCAGGCACCCACGGCACGGCCTCGTGCAGTCCCGCGCCCCGGCGCAAATTCGCCGCGGCCCCGTAACCCTCAAGGCCCCGGAGGGCCGCGCAGGGCAACCCGCTTCCGCCCCAAGGCCGCTCAAGTTCCGCTTTAAGTCGGCTCCGCCTGCTAGACTTTCGGGCGGTATCGCATGCCTCGCCCGTTGCCACTTACCCTGCTGCTCGCGTCTGCTATCTGCGCCTTCGCCGAGGACAAGGACCTGATCCGGCACTTCGAACTGTACGTGCGGCCAGTTTTGGCGGAGCATTGCTACGCCTGCCACAGCCAGCAGAGCCCGCAGCCGCAGTCCGGCTTGCGCGTCGATTCGCGAGCAGCGCTGCTGGAGGGAGGGGCGAGCGGTCCGGCTCTGGTTCCGGGGGATGCCGAAGGCAGCCTCTTGATCCAAGTCCTGCGGCATGCGGGCGAGGTGAAGATGCCTCCGGCGGGCAAGCTAACCGGCCAGCAGGTTGAGCGGCTTGCCGTCTGGATCCGCCAGGGGGCTTTTTATCCCGATTATCCCGACTCAGGCGCTGCTGATGGCGGCGCGCCGCCCGAGGGAGCCGCTCCGCATTGGGCGTTCGAGCCCCCCCGGAAGCACGAGCCGCCTCCGTCGCCCAACGGGTGGGGCCACACCCCCATCGACAGGTTCGTGGAGGCGCGTTTAGCCGACGCCGGGCTCGAGCCTGCTCCAGAAGCTCCGGCGAGAACCCTGGTGCGACGCATCCACTACGACTTGCTGGGCCTGCCGCCCGAGCCGGAAACGCTGGAGGCGTTTGTCCGGCAGCCAACCGAGAAAGCCTACGCGACCCTCGTCGACACGCTCTTGGCGTCCCGCCAGTTCGGGGAACGCTGGGCGCGTCACTGGCTTGATCTGGTGCGCTATTCGGACGAAGGATTCCAGGCGCGCCCGTTCGCGATCGCTTGGCCGTTCCGCGACTGGGTCGTTGACGCCTTCAACGAGGACATGCCCTACGATCAGTTCGTCGTGCGCCAGCTCGCCGCGGACCTGACGGGTGGGGAACGCCGCCACTTAGCAGCCCTCGGGATGCTCACGCTGGGCATCAACCTGCCGCGCCCGACGGATGTCCCCGAGAACCTGGACGACCGCATCGATGTGCTGACCCGGAGTGTGCTCGGGCTGTCCGTGGCCTGCGCCCGCTGCCACGACCACAAGTTCGACCGGATCCCCCAGGAGGACTATTACGCGCTCTACGGGGTCTTCCTCAATTCGCCGAATGTCTTGGAACCCGCTCCCCTACAAGAGTATCCACCGGGATCCATGACTGAGTTCTTCAGCTCGAAACTGACGCAGCGCAGAGCTTGGCTGGACCGGTTCCGCGCCGCCCGGCTGGAAGAGCATGTGCGGGAGTTCCGCGAGCCCCAGGTTCTGGCGCGCTACCTGAAGACAGCCTGGGAGTCGCGCTCCTTGTCCAGCCGCCAAGCCGAGGCGCTCTCCAAGGAAGCCAATCTGAACCTGTACCTGCTGAACCGTTGGCGCCTGTACCTCCAGAGCCTGGCCGGACCCGCCTGGGAGGCTTTCCGGGAGCTGGAGTCGGAGGGGGGTGCCCAGCGCGTAGCGCAACGCTTGGTGGACGCGAATCGCGAGCGGCCGTGGCCGCAGCCGGACCGGGAAGCCCTGCGCCTCGCGTTGCGAGGGCCGGGCTCGCCGACCGATATCCCGGCAAGCGACTTCTGGTGGATCCAAACCGAAGGCGACTCCAACGTGATGAAGGCGTTGAAATGGCAATACGACGCCGTGATGCTGGACTGGAGCTATCGCGGAGGTCCGGAGCACGCCATGGTGGTGCAGGATGCCGAGGCCCCGCAGCCGGCCTTCGTTTTCCTCCGCGGGAACCAGCACGACAAGGGCAAGGCTGTGCCGCGGCGGTTCCTGAGTGCGCTCCCCGGCCCCGAGGAGTTCCGCCAGGGCAGCGGTCGGCTGGAGCTCGCCCGCGCGGTGACAGATCCCGAGAACCCGCTGCCGGCCCGGGTCTTTGTCAATCGCGTTTGGCAGCACTTGTTCGGCGCGGGGCTGGTGCGCACGCCGAGCGATTTCGGAATGCGCGGCGACCGTCCCTCCCACCCGGAGTTGCTCGATTATCTGGCCACCACATTCGTCGAGGACGGTTGGTCCGTGAAGCGCCTCGTGCGGCGGATTGTCCTGTCGCGAGTCTATCGTCAGGGCAGCGCCGCTACCGGGGGCGGGGCGGCGATAGACCCAGGCAACCGCTTGCTGTGGCGGCAGAACCGCGTCCGGCTCGACTTCGAGGCACTCCGCGACTCCATGCTGGCCGTGGCCGGCCGGCTGGACCTGCGTTCCGGAGGCCCGCCGTTCGAGCTAGGTGCGCGGCCTTCCTCGCCGAGGCGGACCCTTTACGCCTATGTGTCCCGTGAAGAGCCCTCGGCTGTGATGCGGACCTTCGACTTCTCGAACCCGGAGGAGCATACGCCCCAGCGCCAGCTGACCACCGTCCCGCAGCAGGCCTTGTTCCTGCTGAACAGCCCGTTCTTGGCCGAGCAGGCTCGGGCGCTGGCCCAAGACTGCGGCGTCCCGGGCGCGTGCGTTGAGAACTTGTACGCCAGGGTGCTCGGGCGGCTTCCCGAACCGCACGAAAGACGCAGGGCAACCGCCTTTCTGTCCGCAGCCGCCTCGGGCGAGCATTTCCAATCTGCCCCAGCGTCGCCGAGTGCCTGGTCGCATGGCACCGCCCGCTTGGAGCCGGCAACCGGTCGCATCTCGCAGTTCGAAGCCATGCAGTATCGGGTTGGAGACCGCCTCCAGCAAGCCCCCCAGATGCCTTCGCCCGCCAGCGGCCGGGCCTCCTTAACCGCCACCGGAGGGTTTCCCGGCGACGGTCTCGACTGCGTCGTTTCGCGCCGGTGGACTGCACCAGCCCCCATGCGGATCGCTGTCAGCGGGACCCTGAACCATCCGATGGGCGACCAAGCGGAACGTTTCGGCTACTCGAACGGCGTCCAAGGCTCGATCGTGTCGAGTCGGCGGGGCGTCCTGGCAACCTGGACCGTGAGAGGCTTCGCAGCGGAGACGGCACTACAGAATCTCCCAGTTCGCTCGGGAGAGCGGTTGGACTTCGTGGTGGGCTCGCGCGGCGATTACGAGTCGGATGCCTTCCGCTGGGCACCGCGCATCGAGGAGCTGCTGGACGCGGACCAGAAGCGGGCTGGAAAAGAGCCTCGCGTGTGGAGCGCCGAGGACGACTTCCCGAGCCAAGCCGAGGAGGCTTTGGCACCTCCCCAGCAGTTGGCCCAAATCCTGCTGATGACCAACGAATTCGCCTTCCGGGACTAGCTCCTCCGGACCCGAGCCGGCGGCTCAGCAGCGTGCGTGTCCCGCCCTGTCAGGCCCTAGCGCCCGGAGGCAGCATCCGACTAGATCACGCTCGATGACGATCCCCGCGCTGCGATTCCTTGGGCAGCCGGTAACGTCACTGGCGGGTGCCCCTGCGAACCAGCGCCACCTAGGAGCTGACGGCAGACATCGTCAACGATCAACCGGGTCGGCGGATGTGCATCGAAGCGGTCGGCGACGGCACCTTGGCCTGCGACTTCGCAGGCTTGGCGCTAGCGAACAGGCCTGCGGAAAATTCGCCCGGGTGGGTCTCGCTGGACTTCGCGGTCACTCGAGCGCAAGCTCTAGCGGCAGAAACTCGGCCCAACGCTCGCGGGACAGAGACATGATGTGAACCAATAGATAGTATGGTGCAAGACACTGATGAGAATATAGTTCAATCGAGTTAGCCTGCTTGTGCAGGCGTGCTGGGAGCTGAGCTCCCCGCTCTGCGGACGCTCAATGCGCCCGCGGGATGCCGCTATCCGACATAGCCGGGCCGCGGTCCCGCACAGCTGCGGGGACCATCGGCCGCCGGGACCGCCGTTGCTATGATGCAGGTGGCCAGGAACGATGACCGCTTGCGGAAACTCGTCGGCGAGACCGGGGCTTGCGGTATTGGGCTGCATCCTGGCTACGGGTTTCGGTTCGGCGCAGTCGCCTCCGAATGCAGGCCCGCCGGAAGGCTGGGCAGGGCACCAAGCGGCCCTCGACCGCTACTGCTCCGCCTGCCACAGCTCGGCGCTCCAAAGCGGCGGCCTGGACCTCGAGTCGAAACGCATAGCGGACGCTGCCCGGCACCCCGCAGTCTGGGAGGCGGTCATCCGCAAGCTCCGAACGCGCCACATGCCTCCCGCCGGTTTGCCGCGGCCCGCCGAGGAAATCTACGACGCGGTAGTCGTGGCCCTCAGCGATGCCCTGGACCGGGAAGCCGCTGCACACCCGAACCCAGGCCGGTCGGCGACCTTTCGCAGGCTCAACCGCTCGGAATACCGCAACGCGATCAGGGACCTGCTGGCGCTCAATGTGGACACGAACACATTGCTGCCGAGCGACGAGGCCAGCCATGGCTTCGACAACGTGACAGTCGCGGACCTGCCGCCGCTCCTGCTGGAGCGCTATGTCGCGGCGGCGGAGAAGATCAGTCGGCTGGCGGTGGGCCGGGTTGGATCCCAGCCCGACGCCGTCACGATTCGAATTCCGCCGGACCTCACGCAGGAAGAGCACTTCGCCGACCTGCCCCTCGGCACGCGCGGCGGTGCTCTCATACACCACACATTTCCCGTCGACGGAGAGTACGAAGTCAGCGTTCGCCTCGCCCGCGACCGCAACGAGCACATCGAAGGCCTGAGCCGACCCCACGAACTGGAACTGCTTGTGGACCGTCGGCGAGTCGGTCTGTTCGAGATCAAGCCGCCCCGGCCCCGCCGCAGCGACCACCGGAATTTGGACGACCACCTCAGAGCCCGCGTCGATGTGGAAGCCGGTCGCCGCGAGATCGGGGCCACGTTCCTCAAACTGCCCTCCGTCCTGCCCGTGACCCAGCGCCAACCGTATCAGGCGCATTTCAACTTCTACCGCCACCCCCGCATCCAGCCCGCGGTCTATTCGGTGTCCATCATCGGGCCCTACGCCTCCCGGGGTCCTGGAGACACGGAAAGCCGCCGCCGGATCTTTGTTTGCCGTCCGGCGGATGGGGGCTCGGGCGAGGCCTGCGCTGAGGACATCCTGCGGAACTTGGTGGCCAACGCGTACCGTCGCCCAGCGGCCGCGCTGGATTTGGAGGGCCCGCTCCGCTTCTTCCGCCAGGCGCAAGCCGAGCCAGGGGGTTCCGACGCTTTCGAGGCCGGCATCGAGCGGGCCCTCGCCGCCGTGCTGGTGAGCCCGCAATTCCTGTTTCGCATCGAGCGGGACCCGCCTGGGCTGCCCGCGGGCACGCCCTACCGCATCAGCGAGCTGGAGCTTGCCTCGAGGCTGTCGTTCTTCCTGTGGAGCAGCCTCCCGGATGTCGAACTCCGCTCCGCCGCCGTGAGCGGGCAACTGCGGGAGCCGGGCGGGCTGGAGCGGCAGGTGCTGCGGATGCTCGCCGATCCCCGCTCCGGTTCGCTGGTCGACAATTTCGCCGCGCAATGGCTGCATCTGCGCAACTTGGAGTCGGTCAAGCCGGATATGCGCCGGTTCCCCGATTTCGACGACAACCTCCGCCAAGGATTCCGCCAGGAAACCGAGCTGCTGCTAACGAGCGTGATCCGGGAGGACCGGAGCATCCTCGATCTGCTGCAGCCGGACTATACCTTTTTGAACGAGCGCCTCGCGAAGCACTACGGGATTCCGCATGTCTACGGCAGTCGCTTCCGTCGCGTCGCACTGCCCGAAGGCAGCGTGCGCGGCGGCTTGTTGCGCCATGGCAGCGTCCTCGCAGTGACCTCCTACGCCACGCGCACTTCGCCCGTTCTGCGCGGCAAGTGGATCCTCGAGAACATCCTCGCTATGCCGCCGCCCCCGCCTCCCGCGGATGTGCCGGAACTGGAGGAAGTTACGGTTGCCGGCAAGCTGTCGGTGCGGGAGCGCCTGGCTGCGCATCGCGCCGACCCCGCTTGCGCCGGCTGCCACAACCCGATGGATCCGCTGGGCTTCGCCTTGGAGAACTTCGACGCGGTAGGCCGTTGGCGCACCCACGACGGCGGCGTGCCGATCGACGCTTCGGCTCGCCTGGCGGACGGCTCGGACATCGACGGAGTGGCCGGGCTCGAGCAAGCCCTGCTGCGCCGCCCGCAGCTTTTCGCCGGGGCCTTGGCCGAGAAGCTGCTGACCTTCGCGCTCGGACGCGGAGCCGAGCCCTTCGACGCCGCAGCGATCCGCCAAGCGGTACGGGAGGCGGAAAGCAGCGAATACCGCTTCTCGTCCCTTATCCTAGGGATAGTCCGAAGTGTTCCTTTTCAGATGAGGCAGTCGCGATGATCATCACCAAGAAGGCGCTGCCGCGCCGCACGATTCTCCGCGGAGCGGGCGCGGCTTTCGCGCTTCCCCTGCTCGACGCCATGGTCCCGCCCCTGACGGCCTCGGCCTCGTCGCCGGCGGCGCCCATTCGCCGCCTGGGCTTCGTATACATGCCGATGGGCAGCGACATCTCGAGGTGGACACCGCCCGGCGGGCCGACGCTGGCCGCACTCCCCCCCAGCTTGGCTTCCCTAGCGCCGGTTGTGGATCAGCTGACGGTGATTTCCAATCTGGAGCTCAAGAACTCCTATCCCGGCACCCACGCTACCTCCAACGCGGGTTTCCTGAGCGCGGCAAAGGCGAAGTGGACCGAAAGCACCGACTACCACCTCGGCACGACGGTCGACCAGATCGCGGCGCAGCAGATCGGGCAGGAGACTCGCCTGCCTTCACTCGAGATGGCCATGGACCTGGTAGCCATGGTCGGGCAATGCGACAACGGATTCGCCTGCGTCTACCAGAACAATCTGTCGTGGTCCTCGCCCACCACTCCGTTGCCGGCCGAAGCCCATCCGCGACTCGTGTTTGAGCGGCTCTTCGGTGACGGCGGAACCCCGGTGGAGCGTCGCGCAGCCCTCCGGCGCAAAGCGAGCTTGCTCGATTGGGTTATGGAAGATGTCGCACGCCTGCAGGCCGATCTCGGCCCCGAGGACCGGATCAAGATCGGCCAATACCTGGACACAGTGCGGGAGGTGGAACGGCGGATCCAGCAGGCGGAGGCGAGCGCCGCCGAGGGAGCTCTGCCCGACCTCGACAGGCCCACGGGCGTGCCCGAGTCGTACGCCGACCACGCCAAGCTGATGTTCGATCTGCAAGTGCTCGCCCTCCAGGGTGACGTAACGCGGGTCATCACATTCCAACTCGCGCGCGAGACGAGCAACCGTCCCTATCCCGAGGTCGGCGTGCCCGAACCGCACCATCCGCTGACGCATCACGGCAACAACCCCGAAAAGATCGCCAAGGTCGCCAAGATCAACGCGTTCCATGTCTCCCTCTTCGCGGCCTTCCTGGAGAAGCTCCAGGCGACGCCTGACGGCGACGGATCCCTGCTGGACCACACCGTGTATCTCTACGGCAGCGGGATGGGGAATCCGAATGTCCACGACCACACGAACCTGCCGATCCTGGTGGCAGGAGGTGCGGCTGGGCGCATGCGAGGCGGCCGCCACATCCGCTTCGCCGAGCCGACTCCGCTGGCGAACCTGCATCTCACCCTGCTCGACAAGGTGGGCGTGCGGCTCGACAGCTTCGCCGACAGCACGGGGCTGGTGGACGAACTGGCGGAGCCCCTAGCCGTCTAGCTTGCTGCTGGAAAGCGGAGGACCTGCCGTGCTCTGGATTGCACCGGTACTGCTGAGCATCGCGGCGCTCGCGCCGCCACCAGCTCTGGCCGCAGGCAGGGTCGCTGCTTCGGCAGCAGACGCAGCGCAGCACGGCGATCTAGCCCGGCTGGAGACCTTGCTAAAGCAGGGCACCGATCCCAACACGCCCCAAGTCGACGGCACCACCGCTCTGCACTGGGCGGCGTACCGCGACGATCTGGCCGCGGCGAGCCGCCTGATCTCCGCTGGCGCAGACGCTCGTCTCGCGAACCGCTACAGGGTCACCCCTTTGGCACTGGCGGGCCTCAACGGGAACGCCGGGATGATCGAGCTCTTGCTGCAAAGCGGAGCAGACCCCAGCACTGTGCTTCCGGGTGGCGAGACCGCGCTCATGACTGCGGCACGCACTGGCAGGCTCGAGGCGGTGCGGGCACTGCTCCGCGCCGGGGCCGACTTGCATGCGCAGGACGAGATCGGCGGGCAGACGGCGCTGATGTGGGCCGCAGCGGAGGGCCATGCGGAAGTAGTCCGCGAACTGATTCGCGCCGGGGCGCGCACGGACGACCGCGTCGCGGCCGGATTCACGCCTTTGCTGTTCGCGGCTCGGGAAGGGCGGGGCGAGGTGACGAGGGAGCTGCTGCAGGCGAGGGCTCCCGTTGACGACTTCATTCGCCCGCCGGACGGACCCGGCGAAGCCCGGAGCTACAGCGGCGCTCCGCCCTACGGGGCAACCGCTCTCCTGATCGCCACCGAGAACGCCCACTTCGACCTCGCGACCGTGCTGCTCCGGGCCGGAGCGGACCCGAACGCCAACATCCCCGGCTATACCCCCCTGCATGCGATCGCCCGCGTGCGGAAGCCGGGCCTAGGCGACAACGACCCCCCGCCGCAGGGGTCGGGCACCATGACGAGCCTTGGATTCGTCGAGGCCTTGGTGGAGCATGGAGCAGACTTGGACGCCCAGATGACCAAGCACGTCAACCTCGGGAACACGCGCCTCAAGAAGCTCGGTGCCACGCCGTTCTTTCTGGCGGCCCAAAGCGCCGATGCCGAGCTCATGCGCAAGCTGGTCGAGCTGGGGGCCGACCCACTCATCCCCAATGCGGAGAACAGCAGTCCCTTGCTGGCCGCTGCCGGACTCGGCACGCGGTCGCCCGGCGAGGACGCCGGCACCGAGGAGGAGGTTTTGGAAGCTGTGGCTGCGGCGCTCGAGTTCGGCGCCGACATCAACACGGCCGACGACAACGGCGAAACCGTCATGCATGCCGCCGCCTACAAGAACCTGCCGCGGGTGGTGGAGTACCTCGCGGAGCAGGGGGCGGACATCTCCGCGTGGAATCGGAAGAACCGGTTCGGCTGGACGCCGCTCGCGATCGCGACCGGCTACCGCTTTGGGAACTTCAAGCCCTCTGCGGTGACGGTGGCAGCCCTGCGGCGCACGATGCTGGCGAACGGCGTGACTCCGCCGGAGCGCGTCCGGGCCGAGACTGAGCAGACCTACTAGTCCGAGGCCGCTCGCAGCTGCCTCAAGCCGGTTCCGGGGCCCTCGGATCGTGCTGGGCTAGGAACGCCGCGAGCCGGCTCGCAGGCCTGCCTCGGGGCGCACCCAAACGAAACCAGCCCCCTGCGTGCCGCCCAGGTGGTCCGGGCCTCGACATCAACACGGCGGGCGCCGAAGTTTCCGAGTGCGCCTCGGGCATAGGATCCGCCAAGCTCGTGCGGTCGCTGCCTAGCGACCCGGTGGGGCCGCTCCGCAGCGTGGGCATGTGGCCTCGGGCGCGAGGGATCGGCCCAGCGACCCTCGCAACATCAAGCGAGCGGGTTTCTAGGTACTTTGACCTAGCGAGTTCTGCCACCAGCGGTCGGTGCAACGGACTACAATGGTGCCGAGGGCCGGTCGGTCCCGCAGCGCAGCCTCCAAGGCGCAGGCATGCTGGGGATGGAGCTTTAAGGATGTACGCCAATCGGGTCCGGTCGCGTCGCGACATGCTGCGGGACGCCACGATGGGGGTGGGCTGGTGTGCGCTCGGCACCCTGCTCGCTGACAGCGGTGAACTGCGCGCCGCAGGCTACGACCCGGCGAACCCCTTGGCCCCCAAGGCCCCGCCTCTGCCCGCCAAGGCCAAGAGGGTGATTCATATCTTCATGAACGGCGGCCCCTCCCAGGTTGACACGTTCGACCCGAAGCCTGCCTTGACGAAGTACGCCGGCAAGCAGTTGCCGATCCACTTGCGCACTGAGCGTCAGACCGGAGCGGCCTTCCCGTCGCCATTCGCATTCAACCGGCACGGACAGAGCGGCATTGAGGTCAGCGAGATTTTTCCAAAGGTCGCGGAGCATGTCGACGACCTCTGCGTCGTCCGCTCAATGCACACGGACGTTCCCAACCACGGACCGTCGCTGATGATGATGAACACGGGCACGACACAGCAGTCCCGCCCCAGCTTCGGGTCGTGGCTGACCTACGGGCTCGGAACGGAGAACCAGAACCTGCCGGGCTTCGTGGTGCTGTGCCCTGGAGGCTACCCCGTTTGGGGCGCGAAGAACTGGCGCTCGGCCTTCCTACCCGGGGCCTTCCAGGGCACGCACGTCGACACCCGCCATGCGGAGCCGGAGCGGCTGATCCCCCATGTCCGCAGTCGTTTCGCCAGCCAAAAGGCGCAGCGTCGCCAACTCGATCTGCTGGCCGAGTTGAATAGTGCCCATGCGGCGAGCCGCCCCGGAGATGCGCTGCTGGACGCCAGGATGAATTCCTTTGAGCTCGCCTTCCGCATGCAGATGGAGGCCGCCGACGTATTCGACATCGGCCAGGAATCCCAGAGCGTCCGGGAACTGTACGGGGACTCGCTGCACGGCCGCCAGATGCTGATTGCCCGGAGGCTCCTGGAAAAGGGCGTGAGGTGCGTCCAGGTGTGGCACGGCGCGGGGCAGCCCTGGGACTCGCACAGCGAGATCGAGGCGAACCACCGCAAGCTCGCGGCGCAGTGCGACCAGCCGATCGCCGCCCTGCTGACCGACTTGAAGCGGATAGGCATGCTGGAGGACACCTTGGTCATCTGGGGCGGAGAGTTCGGTCGCACGCCAGCCGTCGAGCTAACCTCTTTCGGGGCCAACGCGGGGAAGAACGGCCGCGACCACAACTCGTACGGCTTCTCGATCTGGCTGGCAGGCGGCGGAGTCAAGGCCGGGTACGTGCATGGGGCCACGGACGAGTTCGGCTTTCGGGCCGAAGAGCGCCGGGTTCATGTCCACGACCTCCACGCTACGCTGCTGCACTTGCTGGGCTTCGACCACGAGCGGTTCACATTCCGCTACGCCGGGCGGGATTTCCGGCTGACGGATGTGCATGGGCACGTTGTTGCCGATCTCGTCGCCTGACCGGCTGCGCGGCCGGCCCTTCCGGAGCACGGCCTCGCTAGCGTCCGCGACCTGTCATTACGGCACACTGAGCACCGGCTGAACACCGGGGTGCTGTCTCCCCCAAAGTGTCGCTGGCGGAATGGCAGATTGCTCCCGGAGCCGCAGCGGAGGGGGTCGCCGCCCAGCCACACCGTGACGGGGGGAGGCGGCAGTTTCCATGTTGGGTGTCCAGAGGTAGATCAGGGAAGGGGGGATGCTTCCGGGCTTGGAGGGTGTGTCACCGGCCCGGGAAACTGCGTCTGCAATCGCCCGGCTGGAATCTGGACACGACCGAGCACATCGAGAGGCGGAAGGTGCCGAACCGAGAATGTGATCCAGTGTGCCGCCTGATCACATCGGGACTGAGGCGAAACTTATACGATGGGGGCCACGACAGGGTGTAGGAGGGATGGCGTGTCAAAGCACACGCCCCGTCACACACCCAGCCCCCCGTCACAGCTTTCCTGCTTTAAACCGTTGATTCCATTGGTCAAACAGGAAGAGTACGTGCCATCAACGGAGTCAAGTAAAGGGTCGCCCCCTACGAATCCTCCTTGGCAGGAAGGGCAGGGGACGGTCGAAACTGCGGCCGCAGGGCTCGCCGTCGCTGCCGTGGACACGCGACCGTGGTATTGCGTCTGAGGACGTTGCGCGTCGTCTAGCCAAGGCGACCCGAATGCATGCGTCGATCCTACGGCACCCGATCGATAGCGGAGAATCGACTCGAACCAAGGGATCGCCACACATGAACGCCGTGACCTTCGACACGTGGGTCGCCATCCCGCAAGCCGCAGGACGAGAACTTGAGTGAGCGGCAGTCCGAAATGTTGGTGGAGGTGTCCCGCAACGCCATCGACGAACCCCTAACGAGAACTGACCTGGACGCCTTCAAGGCCGACATCAGAGCCGAACTCGCTGCGCTTGCCATCCGCATCGGCGCTCTGGAGGCGCGAATCACTCGGCGGATCGTGCTTGTTCTAGGGGCATTCGCCGCTTCCGTTCGCTTGACACCCTGAACCACGCCGTGGACATGCGTCATAGCACCTCGAACCACGCCTTGATTTTCAACGCCACAAGCCTGCGCCGCCCCTCCAGCAACTCGTCGTAGGCAGGAATGCAGGGATGGCAGCATCAAGGGGTGACGGCGGAAGACAGTGATCAAAAAATTCTCGCGTAGGCTTTGTGCGTCCGTGATTCCTCCATACTTTTCTCTCCGCCGTTGCACTGGGCCGCAATCTCGGGAAAGCACCTATCCTGACATGGAGAAATCAACCGCGGCAGCTCTGGAAGCGGCTGCGGCGGAGTCCCGAAATCGGCCGGAAGGCCCTTGATCATGCGATTCGGCGTCCGCAGTCTGGCCTCATTGGCAGCCTCGGGCAATTGGAGCCGCCGCCCCGGTCGGCCCCCCAGCCCGCAGGCCAGCCGGGCGATTGCAGGCGCAGTTTCCGCTGCGGTGGCACAACCCCCAGGCTTGCAAAAATCCTTCCATTCCCCGATCTTCCCCTGGACACCCAGCAAGGAAATTGCCGTTTCCCCCGTCATGGCGCGGTCGGGCGGCGACCCCCTCCGCTGTGGCTCCGGGAGCAATCTGCCATTCCACTAGCGACACCTTGGGGGAGCCAACACTCCGGTGTTGAGCGTGCCGTAGTGACAGGTCCGCGACTTCCCTCCATTCGTCCCGACTCCCGGGTGAGGATTCCGGTTGCCAGCCGGAAAGTGTTTGTGCTGCCATGGTTTAGGCGGTCCTCCAGGGTGTCCGCGCATTGCACCCGGGGGGTGCCTAGTGATTTTTCTGGAGACCTTCCTTGCCCCAGTCCCCCGCCAGCGCTCCCACTCTGACTGGCGGCGTCTGCGACGACCACCTGACGGGCCTGGCCGGGCTCGGCGCGATGGCAGGCTGGGCAGATGCTGCTGGCGCTGATCTACGCGGCCTGCGCCGGCGGGGGGCACCTCCGCACGGTCGCCGCTCTGCGGGCCGATCCCGTCGCACGCCAAGCGTGCGGGCTGCAGGCCGTGCCTCACAGCCAGCGGCTCGGCGAACACCTGCAGCGGATGCACCAAGCGGCGCTGGAGGGGCTGCGGCGGTGTGGCTGGTCAGCCGGCGGCTGGTGCCGCTGGGGGCGCAGGCGTGCGCGCAGCGGTGGGGGGCCGTCCCGGTGTTCGTGGACGGCCCGGGGATCGAGGGGGGAGAGCCAGTTGTGCGAGAACGCCGAGCGCGGCTACCACGGCGAGCAGTAGTCCTGGCTGCACTCGGTGCCCGCCAGCAGCCCCATCACCGCCCGGCACATCCAGCGCAGCGCGTCCAGCTTGGACTCGAAGCGGCGATGAGGTGGGCGGAGGCCACGGCGCGGATGCTCTGCAGGGCAGTCTAGGCCAGCCCGGGCGCGACCCTGACGGCCAGCAGCGCCTCGAAAGATGGGCCGGTCGTCGGGATCGACGGGCGGCGGCGGGCCCGGCACCGTCCGGGGCGGCTGTCGCCCGGGCCGCGGACCACAACGGGGGCTGCTCCTCACCATGCCGCTAAGCTGACGGCATGAGCGCCGAACTGATCGGTATCCTGGCCGTCGGCGCAACGCTGGGCAGTTTGGTCTTTGTGCTGTTCGGTTGGCTGCGAGCAGATATCAAGAGTCTGGACGCGAAGCAGGACGCACGGCTGAACGCCATGGCCTCTCGGCTGGACGCTGTGGTTGACAGCTTGGCCGCCCTGCGAGAGCGCGTGGCGCACCTCGAGGGCGGACGCGCACCGCTCGCATCGCCAGCGGGGAAACCTGCGGCAGGCGATTAGACGCTCACCCGGACGCGAGCGTCACCGCCGGCACCCGGCGAACTAGGCTTCACCCCGCGAGCGCACGGCGTCCAGGCTCGTCCGCGGATCCGGGGGGCTCTAGGTCGGCCGCAGGGGGACGGACCACAGTGAGGGAGGGTGTGGCTGCCTCGGCCCCCCTGTGGTCCTACTGCGCCTGGACGGTGCGGTGCCGCTCGCCGTTTTGGGGCCGGCGAAATACGACCTGCATCCGCTGCAGGGCGACCGCCGGGGCCTCTGGGCTGTCAAGGTTACGGGCAACTGGCGCATGCCGTTCCGCATCAAGGGCGAAGACGTTTGCGACATGGACTTGACCGACTACCGCTGAAAGGGAGCGAAACATGATCTTCGGCATGCCGGAAGATGCGGCGCTGAAGGCCCGGGCCCCGCATCCGGGGGAGGTGCTCCAGGGCGACTATCCGGACGCCGCCAGCGGCTATCCGGGCGCGAGCGTCAGCGAGGCGGCGGACAAGCTCGGCGTCAGCCGGGGCCACCTGTCGTGCGTGCTGCACGGGCATAGGCCGGTCACCGTCGAGCTAGTGATGAAGCTCGAAGCGGCCGCGGCTGGGACACGGCGGAAGTCTGGCTGCACTTCCAGGCGCGGCACGATATCACACAAGCCCGCCAGCAGCTGAATCAACCCCGCGCCGCCGTCCCCGCGGTCAAGCGCATCAAGGCGATGGAAGCGGAAGCCGTCCCGGCTGTTGCCGCCTGAAACTTCAGCCGCCGCCCCCCAGCGCTCCGGGCGTGGTTTCCCCTCGCTGGGAGCCTGCGGGACACTCCTGCGGCATCTACGGCACGGGAATGGGAGGCCCGGGGGGCGTGCGTGGGGTGATGGAGGTTGGCGGCGTTGCGGAGGCTCTGCAGGGCAGTCTAGGCCAGCCCGACCTCGATCCCGGCGGCCAGCAGTGCCTCGAAGACGGGCCGGTCGTTGTGATCGACGGGCGGCGGCCGGTCCGGCACCCTACGATCCTACTGATCGCGTCAAAAGTCGTGTCATCAGAATTCAGGCAAGAATACACTTGCAGTCTGCCTCTTGCAAGAAGGCTCGCACCTGTTCCGGAGCTTTTTGCGAAGACTGGCAAGCAGCTTCCAGGTTGTCGCGAAGCTGTGCTGCGGTCTGGCTCAGCTCGCGACGGACCCGCCGCTTGACCAAGGCCCCTAGCCGTTCCACCGGATTGACTTGCGGCGAGTAGGCCGGCTGAACATACAGCTCCGCTGCGGCTTGGTTCGCCGCCAGCCCCTCCTGGATGATCCGGGCGCGGTGCATCCTGCAATTGTCGACCACTACCGGAATCTTCCGGTCTACTTCCTCCGCGATCTGCTCCGGAAACTCCCGGAAGACATCCGCCGTGACAGGGCCTTCCCGCACCCTGTCCCAGAGCTGGCCCTCCGCGCTGCTGGCCGCCAGCCGGTGGAGGCGGAAGCGCCCGTTGGCCACCCGCCCGACGGGGGTCTGCCCGAGGCTGCCCCTAGGGTGCCCGCACAGGCTCGGCGCAGCCAGGCCGGACTCGTTGGCGCAGGCGAGCAGGGCTCCTACTGACTTTGCCATAAGTCATTGCAGAATGCGGCCAGAAACAGTCTAGGCGCAGTCGGCCTCACGGAAGAACCCTGGCACCTTGGCGGGGTCGGCCTCCAGGGCTTGCAGAGCCTGCTCCAATTCTCGAACCGCGTCGGCTCCGCGGTCTCGTTCGTCAGCCGCAGCGTCTGTGCCTCCGGTGGCCACCCCGCATCCCCGGCGAAGCCGCCCCGACCACCCAGCGGCCCTGGCTCGGCCTCCAGCTGCAGCGCGGCCCCCCCCCGCGCACCGGCAGAGTTGGGCGGCGGCATCGCGGCCAGCAGGGGCAGGAGCATGCGTTCAAGGGGCCGCTGGCGGACCTGGGCCTGCAGCCTCCGCCGCGCTGCTCGCCCGTGGCGCAGCAGGGTTTCTACCTGGGTGCCCGGATTGCGCAGCTGCAGCTGCTGCAGGACCAAATGCTGCCGTCCCAGGCGCAGCGGCACGGGCTGCGGACGCTGAGTCGGTACTGCGTGAGCGGCGTGGGGCGGCTGTGCAGCAGGGGCAACCTGCGGCTGGACTGGCTGCTGCCTGCAGCGAGCCGGAGGGAACCGGACTCGGGCTGGGACCGGCGCGGAGCCCGCGGGGGTTCCGGTGCGCCCGGAGCCGGGGGCGCAGCCGCTGCGGAGCGGGCGCAGGCCGGCGCAGTGCATCTGCGGGGGGTGCCCAGGTCGCTCGGCGACGGGGTGAGGGGCCCGCGCCGGGCTCTCCGCTCAAGCTAATACGGAATACGGCCCCGCAACACCCGTCTCGGGGAATTAACCGGGAATCTAGGCCATTCGGGGCAGGGTAGAATGGGGGCAGCGGTAGTCCAATCGTCGGGATCCGCTGTGAGCGGGAGTAGTCCAGTGGCTAGATTGCAACGGAAAGATCTGAAGCGGGACCGCTTCGTCGAGGAAGTCTCGCACCAAGTCGAATACATTGCCGGCCATCGCCGGATGTTCGTCGCCATCGGCGCAACTGTGGTGGCGGCGCTGATTGCTGGGGCAGGGTACTGGAGCTACGACCGGCACCGGAGCATCAATTCGCAGGCGGCGCTACAACGTGCGATCGAACTCTTCCACGGTGTGGTGGCGGAGGAGGACCGCCCGGGCGTCAAGACCTTCGCCACCGATGCCGAGCGGGTAGCCCAAGTGACCCGAGCTTTGGACAGCGTCTCGCTGGACTATGGCGGCACGCCGGCCGCAGCCGGGGCCTTGTACTACTCCGGCCTCCTGGATCGCGAGCAAGGCCATACCACGGAAGCCCAGGCCCATTTCGAGCAGGCGACGCGGGGCAAAGGCGCAGAATATCCGGCTTTGGCGCGTCTCGCCCTCGGCGGCTTGCTGCTTGAGGGCGGCGATGCGGAGGGGGCCCGCACTCAGTTCGAGCAGCTTGTGGATAACCCGACCCGCACGATTTCGCGGGATGTCGCTTCCCTGGAAGTTGCGCGGACCTACATCGCCAGCAACCCTGCCCGAGCCCGCGAACTCCTGCAGGAGATTCAAGCCAAGAACGGCCCGGCCAGCCTGCTGGCGTCCGAACTGATCGACATGCTCAGCACAGGCGGCTGAGCTGTGGGAGGGCGATGACGGCTCGATTGCGGTTTCCAGCCGAGCGGTCGCGCTTGCGCAAGTACGCCGAGCCGGAGGGCTCGGACGGCCATCGCGGGCCCTTCCAACACGACCGCGACCGCATCGTGCATTCACGAGCCTTTCGGCGCTTGGCGGGCAAGACGCAGGTCGCCACGCTGCCGGACTCGATTCACTGCCGGACGCGGCTCACCCACACCGTCGAAGTCGCCCAGGTCGCGAGGTCGGTCGCCTCGGCTTTGGAATTGAACGTTGACCTAGTCGAGGCCTTGGCGCTCGGCCACGACTTGGGCCACCCCCCATTCGGGCATGTCGGCGAGGTCGCCCTCGACGAGCAGATGCGGCCCTACGGCTATTGCTTCGACCACAACACCCACTCGCTGCGAGTCGTCGAGCGCGAGCTGCGGTATGCCGCGTTTCCCGGCCTCAACCTGACCTTCGAAGTGCGTGAGGGTTTGCTCAAGCACTCCCGCGACCTGCCGGAGGACGACTCGTGGCAGCAGGAGTACTTGCCCGGGCTCCGGCCCCCGCTGGAGGCGCAGCTGATCGATCCCGCCGACGAGATCGCCTACCTCTGCGCCGATATGGAGGACGCCATTGAGGGCGGTCTGCTGCGTATGGAAACTGTATGCGCGAATGTGCCGGCGTTCGCCGAGCTGCAAGCGCAGGTGCGCTCCTGCCATCCGGAGACTAGTCCGAGGCGGATTCTGAACGACACGCAGCGCCGATTGGTGGGCTTTCTGGTCACCGGACTGCTGGAAGGCACGCGGGCGGCCGCCGAGCGGAGCGGGGCTACGGACTATCAATCCGTGTGGCGGCTGCCGAGCAGGATCGCCGTTCCGACCGAGCGGGCCGCGCAGACCATGCGCGAAATGCGAGCTGTGCTGCAGGAGGCCTATTACAATCAGGCCGGGATGCAGCGAGGTTCCCCCCGCTACGGCGAAAAGCTCGGCGAGCTATTCCGCCATTACATCAAGCAGCCGGAGACGCTCCCGGAGAGCTATGAGGAGAACCGCGGGAGCGAACCCTTGCCGCGACTCGTATGCGACTACATCGCCGGGATGACTGACGCGTACCTCCTGCAGCGCCACAAAGAGTTCATCGGCGGCACTGCCCGGGCGTACCGGCATGCGGCGGCCTAGCTTGCGCTGGCCGTTGCGCCTGAGCGTCGCGGCCTTGGCCTTCTACGCGCTGCTGCCCCTCACGCCGCTGCCAGTCGTGGGCTGCCCGTGCGACCATGCGGAGCCTGACAGCCTGAACCCCCGGGTCTGCAGCCTGTGCGGGACGGCCGAACGGCAATCCGAGCCGATCTACTTCCTCAAGGACATCAATCCGCGCAAGCCCAATCGGTACCTCGCACTGCCCAAGATGCATGGGCGCGGCTTCCAGTCCACGGCGCATCTGCCGCCGGATTTGCGTGGAACGCTGTGGCGTCGGGCGGCGGAGCGGGCCGAGGAACTGTACCCGGGACGCTGGGGCTTAGCCCAGAACAGCCACTACTTCCGGACTCAGTGCCACGCGCACATCCATATCGGCCCGCTAAGCCCCGAGGTCGAAGATGTCGGCGGTACGGTCTACCACTCCGCGGCGGAGATTCCGAACGTCGGCCCTGAGCAGGGCCTCTGGCTCCATCCACGAGATGGCGGATACTGCGTCCACCTCGACCGCGACCTAGCCGAGATCGTGCTCGTCCTCTAATTCGGAGCGGCTGCGCTGATTACGGCGTCTCCCAGCTTCCGGTGCGTGCGGAGCGGAAGATCGCGTCGATGATGCGCATGCCCTGCACGGCGTTCTCGAGCGGGAACTCCAACGGCTCGCCCGTACGGATGGCCCGCGAGAACGCGTCGCCCTGGGCGGTGTATTGGTCCGTCACGGGCAGTTCCTCAATCTTCACCCCCGCGTTGCCGAGTTGGCTACCGTCGTCCAAGAACAGGCGACAAGGGCGGTCCGGCGGGGCGTTGAACGGGATCTCGATTTCAATGCGCCCCTGCGAGCCGAGGAAGTGGATGCGCTGGTAGGGTGTCAGCTGGGTCGCGCAAGTGAAGCTGGCATGGCCACCCGGAAACTCGAGCAGCGCCGTGGTCAGGCGGTCCACATCCCAGTCGGGGTCTCGTTCGACCAGAGCAGCGACCCGGGAGGGCTCGGCTTCGAAGAGAAACCGCGCCCCGGTGATGGGATAGCAGCCGATGTCGTAGAGCCCCCCGCCCCCCATGGCGGCGATGTTGCGGATGTTGCGGGGATCCCGGTTGTTGTAGCTGAAGAAGCCCTGCACGGCTCGCAGCGGGCCGATGCGGCCCGCTCGAACCAGCTCCCGCGCTCGCAGCCATTGGGGATGGTGCCGGACCATGAAGGCTTCCTGGACCAAGACACCCGCCCGATCGCGGGCCTCGATCAACGTGCTGGCTTCGCCCGCGTCCAGGGCTAGCGGCTTCTCGCACAGCACGTGCTTGCCGGCTTGGGCCGCCTCGATGGACAGGGGCACGTGGAGGTGGTTGGGCAACGGATTGTAGACGGCTTCGATTTCCGGGTCGGCCAGCAGATCCTGGTACGAGGCGTAGGCTTTGGGAATGCCCAGGGCGTCCGCCGCTCGCTGCGCTTTGCGAGGGTCCCGGGAAGCGATGGCTGCAATCTCGCAGAGCTCGGCCTGCTGCATCGCCGGGATGACCTTCTGGAGGCCGATCTCGGCCGTGCTGAGAATGCCCCACCGAACTGGCTGCATGGTCTACCTCATCGTTCGGGGCCGATTGGGAGCGGCCCGGAGCGGACTACATGTAGCCCCCGGCTTGGGCGGTGCCCGCCGGCTGGGCGGCGTGCATCTCGGCCCGCATGGCGCGAAAACCGTTGAGCAGGACCGACATGTCGGTGCCGCAGACGAGGAAGCGGGCTCCGTGGTTCCGGGCGCGCTGGAGCATCTTCGTGTTGCCGAAGTGAACGCCGGGAGCGACCCCGGCGCGGTTGCAGGCCGCCACCATGCGGTCGAAGGCGGCCCAGAACTTGGGGTGCTCAAAGTCGCCGGGGATGCCGAGTGAGACCGAGAGGTCGAACGGGCCGACCATGGTCGCGTCGACGCCTTCCACAGCCACCATGTCCTCGATGGCATCGACGCAACTCTGCGTCTCCATCTGGATGATCACCATGGACTCCCGGTTGGCCGACTCCATCTCTGCGGCAGCCCCCTTGAAGTCCAGGTCGGTGACGATGCTGCGCAACCCGTAACCGCGGCGGCCGAGCGGAGGGAACTTCATGGCCGCGACGATCTTCTGCACCTCTTCCACGGACTCGGTGCGTGGATTAATCACGCCGAACGCCCCGACATCCAGCATCCGGGCGAGGAAGAAATACTCGGACTGCGGGACGCGGACGAGCGGAACCACCCCGACGGACTTGGCGACGCGCACGAAACCCTGCACATCGTCGAAGCTTGTGCGTGCGTGCTCGCTGTCGATGAAGAAAAAGTCGAGCCCAGCGGCTTGGATGGCGACGACGATCTCTGGATTGAAGCTGTCGGTGACGCAGGTGCCAAGGACAGTGCCCCCGGCTTGCAGGTTTGCCTTAATGGCGTTCTGTTGCATGAAGCACCCCGGAGGGCTGCTACGCCAAGGCGCGGAACCCTGATTCTGACGATGCTGCTGGAAAGGTGTGGCGGGAGTGACGAGACTCGAACTCGCGACCTCCGGCGTGACAGGCCGGCGTTCTAACCAACTGAACTACACCCCCGCTCGGGCGGCTCGGCGCTGCGGGCCAAGCTCCAGATGTCTCTAGGATAGCACGGAGCCGCATCCAGAGCGGACACCCGCCACCTCGCACGAACGGCTCCAGCCCGGAGGTGCTGCCCAGTTCGACACGAGACCCTGCACCCGACAGCAACTGCGACCAAGCACGGGGAGGCTGCGATCGCTGGAGAAGCCGGCGCGGCATTGCGGGCTTTGCGGATTTCGCGACACGGCCCCCAGCCGGTGGCCCCAGCCTCGAGCATCGGTCCAGATCGAGAAGGGGCTTCACGGGCCGAGTTGCGGACATCGCTGGGCGAACTCAGGCGCGGGACGGCCTGTCCCTTAAAAAGCGCGGATCCGGGAACTCGCTGCTGCCGGACCTCGGTCCCGGGTGCTAGGCTAGGAGCGTTGGCCGCGCCGAGGGCCATCTTGACCGGGAAACCTGCGCAGAAGGAGGTATTCATGGATCTCAAACGTCTTGGCCTAGCAACAGCGGCCGTTTTCGTCGTCGACCAAATTCTGGACTTCCTCATCCACCAAATCCTGCTAGAGGACGCCTACATCGCCACGGCGGCGCTTTGGCGCACAAACGAGGACATGATGTCCAAGATGTGGATCATGGCGGCCGTGTCGCTGCTTTGGTCTGGCATCTTCGTCTACTTGTTCGCAAAGTTCCGCCGCCGGCCCGGCTTGGGCGAGGGCCTCAACTTCGGGCTGTGCGTGGGTCTCTTCGTCGCGGCTCCCATGGCCTACGGCACCTACACGGTCATGCCTGTGCCTCACTCGCTGGCATTGAGTTGGTTTGTGTACGGCGTGCTGCAGGTTGTCGTTTGCGGCGCGGTGGCAGCGCTCACCTACAAGCCGAGCGAATAGACCCTCGGGCTTGCGTGCGGCCGACCGACATAGTGGGTTAGCAACGGGTACCAGGACCCCGGCCGGCTCTGCCGCTTCCGCGGTGGGTCGCTGGAGGAAGGGTTTCGTCGGTTTGCGGTTAGCGGGCTAAACGCTACGGGCATTCACTTCGTTTACACGCGATAGTGGATTGGCTCGCCACAGGGCGGGCGGAACTATCCGGTTGCGAGCCGAAAGGCACGTTCGGGGGCGGAACTGGGGCCTCTCGCAGGGGCAAATCGCAGAAGTCACTGCCCTGCGGCAAGCCGACGTATCCATGGTTGCGAACCGCGCTGCGGGCACCAAGGTCAGCGCCTTGATTGCCCTGATGGTTGCAATGGACCTGGAGATGGAGATTCGCGGCCGGATCCGTGGAGAGCTGCGGCTGGAATTAAGGGTCCGCCGCGGGACGTCCGGGGGCATCCCGACGAATATCGCCGCCACAGCCGATTCTGCCATTGCGCGGGCCGTCAACGTGCTGGCCCCTGGGTTTCCCGACATGCTGGTTCGAAGCGTCGTCGGAGGCCTGCGCACCAGACTTCGCCGCCTCGAGTCGGCGTCGGGCTAGCTTGGCGGGAGTTCTGGGCCTGCGTCGCAGCTCAACCGCTGAGAACCGAGCTTCTGGTAGCGGACACGCGGTTCAGGCGGGGGGCGAGTGGGCCGCCACGGTCGGGTTCATACTCCCGGCATGGCTTTCTTGAGGGGCTTGAGCAGCATGGCGAGCACGCCCGCGACAGCGACACACATCAGGCCGAGCACGGCGAAGAACACCGAATGCGGCCAGCGGGTCCAGTACACCCCGATTGCGGTGAGTTTGTTGCCCACCGCTGTGGCTAAGAACCAGCCGCCCATCATCATACCGCGCAGGCGTTGCGGGGCTACTTTGGACACCAGCGACAGACCCATGGGGGAGAGGAGGAGCTCGCCCAACGTCACCACTCCGTACGACGCGATCAGCCAAGCCGGCGAAACCGTGTAGGCGTACGGATCCGGCCCGGTAACGGAGGCTTCGCCGACCCTTGCCGCCCAATACAGCACGAAGAACGAAAGACCGGTCAGCAGCATGCCGAGGCACATCTTGGTCGGGGTTGAGGGTTCGAGACCGCGACGGCCCAGCCAGCGCCAAAGCCCCACGAGCGGGAAGGACAGAACCAGGATCCAGGCGGGGTTGATGGCGTTCGAGATTATGCCGGACACTTCCCAATCGGTGTTGTCGTCGGCCCAGAACGTCAGAGTCGAGCCGTTCTGATGGAATGCCATCCAGAAAACCACCACGATCAAGAAGACAACCAGGAGGGCGGCCACGCGGCGCCCCTCCGGGACCGCGTCCAAATGGCTGTTGGAATCTGTGCCTGCCCCGTCCTGCGCGTGGGTGGTGCGGGCGTGGACATGCTGGCGCAGGAAGAACAAAGTAGCCAGCGATACGATCATGCCGAGCCCAGCCACGGCGAACGCTGGGTGGTAGCCATACGTCTTTTGGACGACCTCCATAGTGACCGGAGCGGCGAAGGCCCCCACGTTGATGCCGACGTAGAAGATGACGTAGGCTTGGTCTTTGAGCGGACTGCCGTCCGGGTAGAGATTGCCAACCATGGTCGACACGTTGGGCTTGAACAGACCGTTGCCCACGACAAGGCAGGCAAGGGCTATGTACATGATCGTCAACGAGGGGAACGACAGCAGCAGATGGCCTGCGACGAAGAACCCGGCACCGATCAAGGTGGTTCGCAAATAGCCTAGGCACCGGTCGGCGAGCAGGCCGCCGATGAACGGGCTGGCGTACACGAATGTGAGGTACCAGGAGTACAGGCTGGCTGCTTCGGCCTCGGTCCAGCCGAAGCCCTCGACACCGTCGCGCAGGTACAGCACGAACAGCGACAGCATCGAATAGAAGCTGAAGCGTTCCCAAGCCTCGGAGGCGAAGAGGACATACAGGCCGCGGGGATGGCGGCCTTGCTTGTGGGGGTGGGCGGATTCCATGGGCAGGTTCAAGGAGGCGCGGGCCTCGACGCGGAGACCGCTTGAGCCGGAACCCCCACGCTGAATCAGCTTATCTTACCCTGCGCTTCTCATAAAGCAGTTCGGCTCGGCCTGGGCCTGGGTTCGGCCCGCTGGTCGGCCTGTGCAAAGATAGGGTTCCGGCGGCCCGGTGGTCAGCCGTAGCGGATGGGGCGGCAGGCGGCCGATTGATGCAACCTGGGCGTAGGAAACGGGACTTTGGGCTGCTCGTCCGTACCTTTCGCTCGTTCCGCTATCGCAACTTCCGCTGGTTGTGGTTCGGGGCCTTCACCTCCACCACAGGCTTCTTCGTCGCGCAGGTTGCGGAAAGCTGGTACATCTACCAGCAAACGAGCTCCGAGAGTCTGCTGGGCCTGACCGCGTTCCTCAACGGGCTCCCCATTCTCATGCTGTCCGTCCTCGGAGGCGTGCTGGCGGACCGTATGGACCGGCGGTACCTGCTGATCGGCTCACAGGTGCTGCAGATGACGGCTACGCTCGGCTTGGCCACGCTTTTTTTCGCGGAGCGGATCGAAGTCTGGCACATCCTCGTAGCGGCCTTCGTCGCCGGCTTGGGCCAAGCCTTCGGCGGCCCAGCCTACCAGGCTTTGATGCCGTCGCTGGTCCCCCGCCGGCATCTGCCGAATGCCATTGCCCTGCTGTCTATCCAGTTCAACTTGGCGGGGGTGCTCGGGCGCCCCATCGGCGGGTACGCCTTCAAGTTCCTGGGGCCAGCGATGTGCTTCTTGGTCAACGGGCTCAGTTTTTTGGCGGTGATCGTCTCGCTGCTCGTCATCCGGATCCCGTTCGTGCCCCGCCCGGGCCAGAAGAACATGTTCCGGAGCCTCCTGGAGGGGTTTCGAGCGATCCATGCCAGCACGGTTCTGCGCTACCTCATGCTGCTGGCCGTTGTTACGGCATTCTGCGGCGTGCCGGTGCATCTCCTCCTGCCGGTCTTTGCACAGGATGTCTACGGTTTGGACGCCGACGGTTACGGCCACCTCGGGGCGGTGCTGAGCCTCGGGGCGGTCCTCGGGGCGCTGAATGTCGCCCGTTTGGGCAATGCCCCGGACAAGGGGCGCACTTCATTGAGAATGCAGCTGTTTCTCGGAGCGACGATCTTGGCCTTCGCCGCCACAACGAATCTTTGGATCGCAGTGCTGCTGCTGCTCGTGTCGGGCGGGGCGATTCTGGCGGTGTTCACGTTGGTGACTTCGCTGGTGCAGCTCAACCTGGAAGAGGAGATGCGAGGGCGGATCATGAGCGTTCATAACACGGCCTTTCGCGGGGCTATGCCGCTGGCGAACGTGAGTTGCGGCTTCGCGGCGGAGCGCTACGGGGCCGATAAGGTCCTGAGCGTCAACGGCGTCGTTCTGATGCTGGTGGCAGGCTGGTTCATGGTCGGGCCTAGCGAGGTCAAGGAACTCTAGCTCCGCGAAGTCCCGAGTCATCCGCCGGCATCCCTCCCTCACTGGAGCGGACCGGCTGCAAGCATGGGCAAGCCGACCCGACGATGCGGAGTAGCGCTGGGCCCGCGGAGCCGCCCAGACCTGCGTCGCGCCCGGGCTCCAGATCCCAGCTGTGCGACGGAGTTCGTCGCCCTACGCTTCGGCTCGCCTCCGATCGTTGGGAATTCCAGTTGCAGGCCCCCAGCGTCGCACCCCAAGCCGAGGCGTCCCGTCAACCAGCTCGCAGGTGCCCGAGCTGCGACGCGCGCGACCACCACAGCTCGGTGGACTTTTCGCGCGCCGGACGGGTTGTCCGCGACGCGACGGTTTGAGCCGGACCGGATGGACCGAGACCGCTGCGGGCATGCTGGCGCTCGCACCGCACCTCATGTCGGCTGTAACGGAGCGGAAGCTCCGCGCAAGCGGCCCGGCCGCTGCCATAGCTGCAGGCGGCGGGAACGCCGGTCGTGGGCGGGCGCTGGGGGAGCGCTATAGCCCCCAGATCCAATTCCGAGCCGTCGGAGGGATCGCGGATTCCATAGTGGATCAAGCGGTGGGGCGGGGAACTGGCCGAACCGCCCGGTTTCACATGCCCCAGACCGTGATGGGCGTTGCGCCGGCGCTCTCCTCGCGTCGAAACGCCCGCTGGGCCCACGGCTTCTGTAGGTTCCGGTCGAACACCACCAAGTGCCCGGTCTCCGCCCCGGAGTGCTCCATGTACTCCGCGGTTTGTCCCAGCCCTTCCCGGATCGTGCCCTCCACACTGCGCTTCCCCCGCACCACCTTGCACTCCACCACATGCTTGCGCACCCGCGTCGGGTTCCAGGTTCCGCCTTGCGGCCAAAGCACAAGCAGATCTGTCCGCCCGCGCCCCAGCGCGTACTCCCGCTCAATCCGCCCTCCGTGGTTCACCACGCGCTGCAGGAACGCCTGCAGCAGCAGCTGTGGGCCCGCTTCCTTGTAGGCGAAGCGCTCCAGCCAGTGCCCGGCGTTCTCTCGGTAATACGCCTGGAACGCCTCCAGCAGCTTGACTAGGTCCAGGTTCCCGTCCGCGTCGACATACCAGGCGGTTCGGTGCTGGATGAACCGTTCGGCGATACGGGTCAGCTGGCGCGGGATGATCTCGCGGTAGATCGGGTTGGCGACCTCGACGTTCTCGTCGGCCTGCACGAGGCCGAGGTCAGACACATAGTCGAGATCGTCGACGGGCAGGTCGTCGGGTAGGCCGGATCCCGCGAGCACCGGCTCGACGATTCCCCGCACGCGGTCCTCCTGCAGCTTGTCGGCGAGCTGGTCGAGGTGCGTGGCGCGGGCCCGGATGAGCGCCTCTTTGGCGTCCTCGATCGCGCCGACGCCGACGGGCCGGTCGCGGTCCTGCCCCGCCGGGTACTCCTCGCAGGCTTGGCGGGCCAGCGCGTTGGTCAGCCAGGGCTGACCGCGAGTGAGCTCCCACACCCGTGCGTAGGCGGCCTCCTCGAAGGCCTGGCCGGTCTCCCGCGTGTGCTGGCCCAGCAGCTCCCGCACCTCAGCCTCCTGGAAATCTCCGAGCCGCAACGACTCCGCCTTCACGTTGAACGCGCTCCCGCCCGCGACCACATCCTTCTCGGCGCTGGAACGGATGCGGTAGTCGCGCACATCACGCACTCCGCACAGCACCACGCTCTGCGGGAACTGCGCCGGGCGCAGATCGTAGCCCGCCCGCAGCTGGCGCAGCACCGAAATCAGCGAGTCCCCGACCAGCGAGTCGATCTCGTCGATCAAGAGCACCACGGGCTTGGCTTCGGCCGCCGCCCAGCGTGCCAGGAACCGCCGCAGCGCGAGTTCCGGAGGACTGTGCGCGAGGATCTGCAGCCGGAGGGCGTCGAGGGAGTCGTCGCCCAGCATCAAGCTGGCTCGGTCGGCGATCTCCGCGAGCACGACCCGGTTGGCGCGGTCGACATCCTCCCGCACGGCCTGGGCGGGCTCGACGTTGCTGTACAGGCAGCGGTACTCCCCGTCGGCGTTGAGCCGGGCCGCCAGCGCCAGCAGGGTCGACGTCTTGCCGGTCTGGCGCGGGGCGTGCAGCACGAAGTACTTCTTGAGCCGGATCAGGTCCAGGATCTGTTTGAGGTCCACGCGCTCCAGGGGATGAATGCAGTAGTGCTCCGCCGGCACGACCGGGCCCTCGGTGTTAAATGTGCGCACGGCACTCCAAGTATGGCATCTGACCCCGGTTTCACAGGGGCCTGGATCTCTCTGGACCCCAGTCGGCGCACGCTCCTTGGCGGGGCGGCTGCGGCACTGCTGCTGCGAGTCCGCGTACGCAGACTCTAAAAGTCTGCCCCGTAGAAAATCTGACTGCTGTAGATAGTCGTAGGATATGAATTTTCAACTATATACAGTCTCAATTCAATTCAAAACGTGCCCAAAAGCGTTCCACGGCGCAAACTCACTCTAGTCCGAAACAGCATCCTGCACAGGCTGCCGCCTCGATCCGGGCACCTCTTACTGACCGCGCCAAAAGTCGGTTCATCAGAATTCAGGCAAGAATATTCTGGCAGTCTGCCTTTCGCAAGAAGGCTCGCACCTGTTCCGGAGCTTTTTGCAAAGCCTGGCAAGCAGCTTCCAGGTTGTCGCGAAGCTGTTCTTCGGTCTTGCTCGGTTCGTGACTGACCCGCCGCTGGACCAAGGCCCCTAGCCATTCCACCGGATTGACCTGCGGCGAGTAGGTCGGCTGAAAATACAGCTCTACGCGGCTTGGTTCGCTTCCAGCCACTCCCGGATTGTCCGTGCGCGGTGAATACTGCAATTGTCCACCGCCAGCAGAATCTTCCGGTCTGCTACCTCCGCGATCCGCTCCGGAAACTCTCGGAAGACCTCCGCCGCGACAGGACCTTCCCGCACGGTGCAATAGAGCGGGCCCTCCGGGCTGCTGGCCGCCAGCCGGTGGAGGCGGAAACGCCCGCTGGCCACCCGCCCGACGGGGGTCTGACCGCACGGGCCCCAGGTGCGTCCGGACACGCTCTGCGCTGCTAGGCCGGACTCGTCGGCGCAGGCGATCAGGGCTCCTCACTCCTGGGCACGACGGAGGAGCTGGGGGAACTCTGCGTCTTTCCACCGCTGCACAGCAGCGGGATCGTACCGGGTGGCGCGCCGCTGGGGCCGCTGCGGCGGGAGTCCGAGCCGCCGCAGGCTCCGGCGCACCGGGGAGACGCTCAGGACGCTGCCGAACTTCTCCCCCCAGGCTTGGCGCACTCGCTGCGCGGTCCACCCAGCGCACTCGAATGGGTCTTGATGGGGGTCTTGGTCTACGATGACGATACGGATCCAAGCCAGGTGCCGGTCTGTCCCTTGGCGTGGTCTTCCCGTTCTTTTACGATCCCGCAGGCTTTCCATGCCTCCCAGGAGGAAGCGTGAGATCCAGCGCTAGATCGTGCGAATGGAGCAAGGGACATGGGACTTTATCTAGGCCATTGACTTGCCTTCAACGTACTGCAAGATCACTTTCTTTCAAACCTAGAATTTCTGGTCTGCAGTAAGGCGCAGGGAGAAGAAGAATCTTTCTTTTGTCATACTAATAGAGTACAACAAATCCACCCAGAAGATCAATCGACGAAGGGATTTCCGAGACACGACTTTTGACGCGATCAGTATAGTGCGGGGGGCGCGAACCGGCAGCAGGCGCAGCGGCATGGCGGAGGAACGGATCGTCGAGCAACGCGCCGCCGTGCGGGCGGCCGGGCCCGTGCGCGTGGAGTACCCCGACACGGACGGCTTGCCCATGGCGGAGAACGACTGGCAGGCCGACGCGATCGTGTCGGCCAAGGTGCCGCTGCAGCTGCACTTCGCGGATTGGCCGGACGTGTACGTGTCGGGGGATCTACTGCTGTACTACGTGGAGGGCGACGCCGGGCAGAGCGTGGCGCCGGACATGCTGGTCGTGTTCGGGGTGCCGGCGCGGCAGCGGCGGAGCTACCTGCGGTGGGAGGAGGGCCGGCCGCCGGACTTCGTGCTGGAGGTGAGTTCGCCGTCGTCGCGGGTGGCGGACCGGCGGTAGCAGCGGGCGCTGTACGAGCGGCTGGGGGTGCGGGAGTACTTTGTGTTCGACCCGGAGGCGGCCGGGGGGCGGGAGGCGCTGGTCGGCTACCGGCGCGGGGGCGGCGCTACGCGGAACTGGGGCCGCCGGGGGGCGGGCCGGAGATGCCGCGCGCGGGGCTGGGGCTGCGGCGGGCGGGTGCCTGCGGCTGCGGAACCTGCGCACCAGCGAGGACCTGCTCTGGCCAGACGAGACGGACTGGCAGCGGCGGGCGGCGGAGCTGGAAGCCCGGCTGCGGAATCCAGACGCTTCCTCCCCGCCGGACGGCACGACCCCAAAGCCCTGACGAGGCCTGCGCCCCGCGCTGCCGCTCGGCCGCGGCCCCTCGGCACCGTGCGCCGAACCCTCTCCGCTCCCCCGCTCTCGCCGACGCGACAAGCCCCGCGCACGTGGGAGCTCTACGTGGCCTCTGACTATACGCCTTTGCTGAAACGTCATGAGCGGCGGGTGCTCGCCCCGACCCCATGAAACGCTCGCCGAGTTCCTGTCCGCAGCGGAGCGCCCCGAGGCCCGCCCTTATGACATTCCATAGAATGCTTACAGGCGGCGCATCGTGATTGGACAGGGGGCTCCGCTGCGACTAGGGCGCCGCAGCGTCGGTTACCGCGCGCAATCGGGTGCCTACCGCAGTCGGACCCGGCCGAAGTATGCCCCGGCCAAGTCCGCACCAGAGGCGTCTTGGAACCAGCCCTGGAGGCTGTGGCGTCCCTGCGTCAGGGCGACCTGAAAGCTTACGGTGGAGGCATTGGCCCCGGCTTTGGCGGTGACTGGTGCCGAGCCATCCACGCTCAATCGGGCCGCAGCGATCGCCAGGGCCTTGCCCGGAGAGATTGGCAAGCCGCCGATGGTGGTGGACGGTCCCTGCCGCATCAGCCGACGGCCCAGATGGAACGGCCAGCGGCTCAGCGTGACAGTGTAGTCACCGGCCTGCTGGGCCTCGACCTGCCAAACCCCGCCTTGCGGCGGCCCGCAGGCTTCCGCAACGCGGCTGCGATTGTCGCAGTCGACCTCGACCCAGCTGTTTGAGGTCAGGTCCGTGAACGCTTCAGGCTCGGCGCGGAGGACCAAGGGCTCGACCTTCGCGATGGACGGTTCAATCGCTGCCCAGTAGGCGTCGTAATGCGCCTGGAGGTCTCGGACAATCTCGGGGTGCTGCGCCGCGACATCAGTAACCTGGCCGGGGTCGCTTGCGAGGTCGTAGAGTTCGCCTGCGCCGACCAAACGCCACTGATTCCATACGACCGACGCTAGGGCGTATTGCTTCGGGCGAATCCGGCCCCCGTACTGGACGACGATCTTCCGGTCGGGAAGATCCTCCCCGCTTCCCGTCAGCACCAGCCCGAGGCTGGATCCGTCGAACCGGGCCCCTGTCGGCGGCTCCAAACCGAGCAAGTCGATCAGCGTCGGCAGGATGTCGGTGACGTGCGCCGCGTAGCCAACGTTGCGAGACCCTCCGAGCTCAGCTGCTGGCCACCGCAGAAAGCAGATCGCACGGTGGCCGCCGTCGTAGGGGCTGCCTTTCTTTCCGCGCATGCCGGCGTTGAAGACCGTCTCGCCCTTCGATGTGCCGTTGTCGTTCATGAAGACGACTAGGGTGTTGTCGCGGAGGCCCCGATCCGCCAGCCAGCGGTCCAGGCGGGCGTAGTTCTCGTCGATGTTGTGGATCAGTCCGAAAAAGTGGGCCAGCAGCGGATCTTCAACCTTGTCCCGGTAGAGCGCGAAATCCTTCGGGAGCGCATGGAACGGGCTGTGCGGCGTATTGAGCGCGATGTAGGCGAAGAACGGCTGCGAAGCGTCCGCCTGCTCGCCCATCCACTCCATCGCCTTGTCGAACCAGAGGTTCGCGCAGAACCGGTCCGAGAACTTGGTCTCCATTTGGTCCAGGTAGCGGGTGTAGTAATAGTCGTTGTCGTATTCAATCTCCGAGGCTAGTCCCCAGCCCTTGTGCCAGACGGCATGCTGGAAGCCCCGGTCCAGTGGGCGGTGGGGATAGGTGTCGCCCAGGTGCCATTTCCCGAACAGGCCTGTGGCGTAGCCATTGGCAACGAAGATCTCGGGCATGGTGGGGACGTCCCGCCGCATTAGATTCCGGCCAGCCGGCACCATGCCGGCCTTGTTCCGCAGCGAGTATTGGCCCGTCATCAACTCGCTGCGGGTCGGGGTGCAGACCGGGGCTACATGGAAGTTCGTCAGGCGGACGCTCTCGCCGTGGAGCCGGTCGAGGTTCGGGGTCTGCAGGATGGGATTACCGTGTGCGGAGAGGTCGCCGTACCCTTGGTCATCCGTCAAGATCACGATGACGTTGGGCTGGCTGCGCCCGCCCTGCGGCTGGGGCCCGCAGCCAACGGCCCAGGTCGCGGCTGCCAAGGCCCCTACGGCGAGCCGAGCCCAGGCCGGGCTTCGCCCGGCTCCAATTCTTGTGCGCATGGTTGGTTCGTGGCTTGCCTCGGCAATTGACCAAGGCGAAACCATCCATTCTGGGTGCTTTAGCCATGCAGCGTCAAGGTGAGTCGGCGCACGGAGTGTCACGGCTGCGGTTCCCTGTCGCGTCAGGCCATGCTCGCCGAGAGAGGTGCGCCCCCCCAATGGCTGGCTGCCGGAGGTCGCAGTGAGGCGCGGCGGCTCGCATGAGGGTCGACGGCACCCTGGCGAAGCCAACACCGGCTAGTGTCCTGTTTTGTAAGTCATTGGCCAGTAGGTGAGGGGTGTTAGTGCGCCTAGCGAACCTCACGCCGGCCTGGAAGCGCGAAGCGCCTCAGTTTCGGTCCACCGGCCCCTTGCCCTCCGTCTCTTGCCGAAGCCCGGCTCGCCGGGCGGCCTGAGGACGAGCTTGCCCCCCACCCGGAAAGGCTGCTCGCCTAGGCACCTGTGGCGCTGTCGATCTACCGCAGACCCCCGCCTCCCGGAATCCCGTCAAGTCGGTTGGTCAGCGACAGGGCTGCACCTTAGGCGGGCCGGTGGCTCACGATTCCCGCGGTGGGTGGCACCGAGGTGTCAGGGGCCCGGGGAACTGGATTGTCGTTTCCCGCCCCACCGTGCCCGCCGGGGCTCTGGTCGAGGGGCGAACCGGCGTGGGCTTCGCCCAGCACCGCCCCGCGACGCTATCCGGGCTGAACCCGTCGGGCACTGGGTTCCGCCAGCGGGCTCGTTGGAGTCCGGCGGCGAGGCCCCGCCTTCGGCTACACTTTTCAGCATGACTAGGAAGACTTTCCCCGTCGACGAGCTGCGGGCCCAGATCGGCCAGGAGGTCGGGGTAAGCGATTGGTTCGTGATCACGCAGGAGCGCATCGACCAGTTCGCCGACACGACCGAAGACCCCCAGTGGATCCATGTGGACCGGGAGCGAGCTGCATCCGAATCGCCTTTCAAGACGACAATCGGCCACGGGTTTCTAAGCTTATCGATGCTCTCTCCAATGATGCTGGGTACCGTAGGGGTAGCGGGTGACTTCCGGCACAGCATCAACTACGGCTTGAACCGGGTCCGTTTCCCGACGCCCGTCCCCGCCGGAAGCAGGATTCGCGGGCGCGTTACCCCCCAGGCCGTCGAGGAGCACGACTGGGGCGTGCAGACCGTCTGGCTCGTCTTGGTGGAGCTGGAGGGCTCGAATAAGCCCTGCGTCGTCGCCGAATGGGTCACCAGGGCGTACCGTTAGCTCCTGCCCGTACCGCCTTGCGTCCGCGCTCTTGCGCCTGCCGCAGAGGACGCGTTCGCCGCATCTCGGGGTCTAGGTGGGCGGGCGCAGATCGCGCCAGTTCGGGCCAACCTCGATGTCGGCCACGAGGGGCAGGTCGAGCTCTGCCGCCGCCTCCATCTCGTGCTTGACCAAGGCGCTGACTGCGCCCACTTCACCCTCGGGGGCCTCAATGAGCAGCTCGTCGTGGACTTGGAGCAGCATCCGAGCCTGGTAGCCTCCCTGCTGCAGGGCTTGGTCGACGGCCACCATCGCCTTCTTGATGAGGTCCGCGGCCGTGCCTTGGATCGGGGAGTTCACCGCGACCCGCTCCGCGAAGTGCCGTGCGGTCGCGTTGCGGCTGCCCAAGTCGCTGATGGGGCGCCGCCGCCCGAACAGTGTGCGACTGCAGCCTGCGGCCTTCGTCTCCTCGATCGTCTTCGCGATGAATTCCCGCACGGTGGCGTAGCGGTCGAAGTAGCGATCGATGTATTCGCGGGCGACTCGCTGCGGGATGCCGAGCTGCTTCGCGAGCCCGAACGGGCTGAGCCCGTAAATAATTCCGAAGTTCACCGCCTTGGCCCTGCTGCGATCGGCTCCGCCCACAAGGTCCGGGGCGACGCCCATGACCTCGGCGGCGGTTCGGGTGTGGATGTCCTCGCCCTTGCGGAAGGCGTCGAGCAGCACGGGGTCCCCCGACATGTGGGCCAGGATGCGCAGCTCGACCTGGGAGTAGTCGGCGGACACCAACTGGCAGCCCGGCGCGGCCACGAAGGCCTTGCGGATCTCGCGCCCCAATTCCGTGCGCACGGGAATGTTCTGCAGGTTCGGGTTCCAGGACGACAGGCGGCCCGTCGCCGAACCGGTGGGATTGAACGTAGTGTGCAGCCGGCCGTCCTCTCCGACTAGCTTGGGGAGGGCGTCGACGTAGGTGCTCTTCAGTTTCGACGCTTGGCGCCAATCGAGCACTTTCAGCGCGATCGGATGCTTGTCCGCCAAGCCCTCCAGGACATCGGAGGCGGTCGAAGGCGTCTTGGTCTTCCCGCGTCTCGCGGGGGCGGGCAGCCCCAAGTCCCCGAATAGCACCTCGCCGAGCTGCTTCGGCGAACCGATGTTGAAGGGCCGGCCCGCGAGCTTCTGGATCTCCGCGCTCAAGTCCTGGAGGGTGCGCTCCAGCTGGGCGGAGAGCCGTCGCAGCACTGGGGCGTCGAGCAACACGCCGCAGGACTCCATCCGAGCTAGCACCGGCACTAGGGGCAGCTCTATGGTTTCGTAGAGCTGCCGGAGGTCGAGCCGGTCGAGTTCCGGACGCAATTGCGCGTGGAGCTGGCGCGTAAGCCTAGCGGCCGCGGCCGCGCCGGTTTTCCAAGAGACACCCAAGCGCCGTTCTACAGTCTTGGACAGCGAGTAGTTGGTGCGGCTCGAGTCCGTCAGGAACGCCAGCAGCATCGTGTCGTCGGTCGCCCGGGCAAACTCCACGCCGAGCGGCTCCAGGGTGTGGATTGCGGCCTTCCAGTCGTGGACCCAGACCTCGCGTTCGCCCTCCGCCAGCAGCCGCTTGGCTGCCGGGGCGAGCTCGGCCGGCAATCGCAGGAGGTTCCCGGACTCCGCCGCGAATCCGAGTTCAAGGCCGGACTGGGCGTCGGCAGCGGAGCTGGTGACGGCCAGGGCAAGAGGGCCCGCGGCCTCGCCGAGCCAGGCCGCAAACTGCTCCTCGGACTCCAATGTCCGCACCGCCTGCGGCGGAGCCTCGGGTTTCGGACCCGCGTCCAGGGCCCCGAGCAGGGTGTTGAACTCCAGTTCCCGGTAGACCTCCCGCAGCTTGGGGAGGTCGGGCTGCTGGCGCTGCACCGCGTGCAAGTCCAGGTCGAGGCTGCCGCCGGTGTCGAGCGTGGCCAAGCGCTTGCTCAGGCGGATCTGCTCAGCGTTGTTCTGGAGGCTCTCCCGGTAGGTCTTCCGCTTCACTTCGTCGGCGTGCCGCAGGATCTCCTCAATCCCGCCATAGGCCGCGATGAGCTGCTGAGCGCCCTTGTCGCCGATCCCCGGAGCACCAGGGATGTTATCTACGGAATCGCCTTTGAGAGCGAGGAAGTCCGTCACGCTCTCCGGCTTGACACCCAGGAACGCCTCGACATCCGCGGCTCGGTAGTGGACGTTTTTCATGGGGTTCAGCAAGGACACCCCGTCCCGGACCAGTTGCATCATGTCCTTGTCCGAGGTCACGATGCAGACCTCCAGGCCGCGCTCCACCGCTTGGTTCACAAGCCTGCCGATGGTGTCGTCGGCCTCGTAGCCGTCCTCGCTGAGAGCCGGGACATTCCAGGCCTCCAGCAGCCGCCGGATGAGCGGCAGCTGCGTCCGTAGGTCTTCGGGCATCTCGTCCCGGTTCGCCTTGTATTCGGCGAAGATCCTCTCGCGGAACGTCGGGCCGCGCCCCTCCCACACTGCGGCGAGATAGTCTGGATCGTGCTCCTCCAGCATCTTCTTGAGCATGTTGTTGAACACGTACACGGCCTCGGTCGGCACGCCCGCACTGGTCCGCAGGCCCTGGACCGCTGCCCGGGAGCGGCCGTAGTAGGCCCGGAAGATGAGGCCGAACGTATCGACGAGGAAAAGCCTGGAATGCAATCGGTCCATCAACCGCCCCAGTGTAAGCCTTCGCAGGGGAGCCGGGCGGCGAACTCCGCCGCCCAGCGCGCCTGCCGGAGCCCTGTCCCCCGCACGGGCAGGCCACCGCCCGCGCCCGTTCGCCAACGAATAGGATCAATGCCATACTAACCAATAGGGGTCTGGCGTAGGATTCATGATTCAGCCCACGGAGAAGATCTGGCATAACGGCGAGTTCATCGCCTGGGACGACGCGAAGGTGCATGTCCTGACGCATGCGCTCCACTACGGCACGAGCGCGTTCGAGGGCATCCGCTGCTACGACACGGCCCGGGGCCCGGCTGTGTTTCGGCTTCCAGAGCATGTCCGCCGGATGTTCGATTCGGCCAAGATTTACCGCATGGTCGACCTAGGCTTCTCGCAGGCCGAGATCGCCCAGGCGTGCAAAGATGCGGTCCGCGTCAACGGGCTCACCTCCTGCTATGTCCGGCCCGTGGCGTTCCGCGGCTACGGGGATGTCGGTGTGCGCTCGCTCGGCAATCCGGTCGAGTTCTACATCGCCTGCTGGGAATGGGGCAGGTACCTCGGGGCGGAGGCTTTGGAGCAGGGCGTCGATGTGGGCGTCTCGTCCTGGGCCCGGATCGCCCCCAACACCCTTCCCGCCATCGCCAAGGTGGCTGCGAACTACATGAATTCGCAACTGATCCTGATGGAGGCGAACCTGCACGGCTACGCCGAGGGCATCGCTCTCGACACGTCCGGGTACGTTTCCGAGGGCAGCGGGGAGAACATCTTCCTCGTGCGGGACGGCACCATCTACACGCCCCCGCTGGGGACTTCGGTGCTGCCCGGCATCACTCGCGATTCGGTCATTCGCATCGCCCAGGATCTCGGCTACCCGCTGCGAGAGCAAGCGATTCCCCGCGAGTGGCTGTACATCGCCGACGAGCTGTTCTTCACAGGCACGGCAGCGGAGGTCACGCCGATCCGGTCCGTTGACAGGATCAAGGTGGGCAGCGGGAGCCGGGGCCCGACCACCGAGCACATCCAGGCCGAATTCCTCGCCCTGACCTCGGGGGCCACGGCAGACCGCTACGGCTGGCTCGCCGCAGTCGACGCGCCCGTGCCGACCGCCGTCTGAAGCGGAGGCGGCCGCTTGTCCGACTACTACGACGGCCCGCCTTGGTGGCCGCCCGAGTCCGGGGCGAAGTCCTGGCGCCGGTGGCGCTCCGGCCCTTCCGCCGCCCGGGCCGCGTCGGACGCCGAGAGCGTCACGTCCTACACGCCGCCTGAGAAGAATCCCGATGTGCTGCATTCGACACGGACCACGCCGCGTCGGCTGGCGCTGCAAATCGGGTTGTTCGCCCTAACGGTCGCCTCGACCTGCTTGGTCGTATCCCCCCTTTACTCGTTCTGCTTGATGAGCATCCTGACCGCGCACGAATTCGGCCACTACTTCGCGGCCCGGCACTACGGGGTGCCGGCGACCTTGCCCTTCTTCATTCCGGCCCCGAGTCTTTTCGGCACGTGGGGAGCCGTGATCCGCATGTCCCCGTTCCTGCCCCATCGAAAGGCCCTCTTCGATATCGCCGCGGCGGGCCCGCTGGCGGGAGCCGTGCTAGCCGTCCCCATTAGCTTCGTCGGAGTGCTGCTCTCCACCGTGCAGCCGGAGCAGCCGGACGGCGTAGGAATCACCTTGGGGGATCCGTTATTGTTCCGGGCCTTCCGCTGGATCGTCTTCGGCGCTCCGCAGGAAGGTACGGTGCTGCTGCTCCACGACATGGGCTTCGCCGGCTGGGTCGGCCTATTCGTGACCGCCCTCAACCTGCTGCCGATCGGCCAGTTGGACGGCGGCCATGTGAGCTATGCGGTCTTCCGCTCGCGAAGCACCCTGATTGCGCGGGCCACGTTTGCCATCCTGCTCGGCGTGTGCCTGACCCTCAGTCCCCAGTACGCTGTGTTTCTGGGGCTGCTGCTCTTGCTGGGGATCCGCCACCATCCAACGCAAGACGATGCGATCCCGCTCGGACGGGCGCGGCGGCGGCTGGCGCTGATCTTGCTGCTTGTGTTCCTGCTGTGCTTCACGCCTGTGCCCTTCGAAATCTAGGCGCGCGCGCCTGCAATCGCGCAGCCGAGCGACCTGCCCGCATAACGGAGCGGCGGAGGCATCGCGCAGCCGCCCCGGCATCCCCAGCGGACTGATCCGCAGCCGGAGCAGGCCGCGCGGAGACTAGGGCGGGGCATCGATCCGGGACGGAGGTGCCGGCCCCCGCCGGTCCCGGTGCTTGCTTTCAGAGGGGCCAGGCGCATCGTGCTGGACCGGCAGTCTCGCAGCTCGCCGCCCGGGAAGCGGCCCGAGCACCCGTCGCGGCGCAGCAGCGCAACCGACGCGCTTGTGCGCCGCAGAGCTCACTCCACGGTCAAGACCGCCTTCCCGGCCACCTTGCGGTTGGCGAGGTCGCGGATGCCTCGAGGGGCATCCTCCAGAGCGTACGTAGCTCCGACTTGGGGCTCAATCGCGCCTTGGTCGTAGAAGTCGACTAAACGCTTGTGGAGGTATGCCATATAGCCGCGATTCTCGTCGCAGTGGCGGCCCCAGAAGACGCCGACGAGCGCCATGTTCTTGAGCAGAGCTCGGTTCGCCGCCAGCGAGGGGATCCGGCCGCTGGCGAAGCCGACCACCAGAAGCCTGCCGTCCGGAGCGATGACCTTCGTGGACAGGTCGAACACATCGCCCCCCACGGGATCGTAGATGACGTCCACGCCGCGCCCGCCCGTCAGCCTCTTGATCTCGTCGACCCAGCCGCCTCCGCGATAGCTCAACGCGCGTTCGGCGCCCTGGCGCCGGCAGAACTCGAGCTTCTCCGGGCTGCCTGCGGTGGCGATGACCCGCGCCCCCATCGCCTTACCGAGCTGGACCGCCGCCGTTCCGACTCCGCTGGCCCCGGCTTGGACCAGCAGCCACTCGTTCGACCGCAGCCGGCCCCGGTGCTCCAAGGCGAACAGGGAGGTCTGGTACACCACAGGCAGCGCAGCAGCCTGCGCGAAACTCATCCCGTCCGGGATGGGAAAGGCCCGCGAGGCCTTCACCCCCGTGTACTCGGCGAAGCCGCCACCGCGCGGCAACGCGAGAACGCGCTGGCCTACCTCCAGGCCCTCCACTCCCGAGCCGACGGCCGCCACGGTGCCGGCAACCTCGGCTCCGATCGTGAACGGGAACGCCGGCTTCGCTTGGTACTTGCCCTGGCACTGCAGAAGGTCGAAGAAGTTTAGTCCGCACGCCCGGTTGCGGATCAGCACCTCACCCTCCGCGGGAGATGGCCGGGCGGCCTCTCCCAGGGTCATTTCCTCAGGCTCGCCGTAATGTGTGACTTGCCAAGCTCTCACCCTCGCCAGCGTATCAGAACCGGGCGCGGGAGCTCGAGTGCTCGCGGTGCGGCGGGCAGAGGGGCTCGGTCGGAGCTACTTGCTGGTGATGATCTCGTCGATCAGGCCGTATTCCCTGGCCTGCTCCGCTTCCAAGATGAAGTCCCTCTCCACATCCTGCGCGATCCGTTCCACGGGTTGGCCCGTGTGGGTCGCCAGCAGGGCGTTGAGATTGCGCCTTAGGCGCAGGATCTCGCGGGCGTGGATATCGATGTCGGTCGCTTGGCCCGCCAAGCCCGACATGGAGGGCTGGTGGAGCAGAAAGCGCGAGTTCGGCAGCGCGTAGCGCTTGCCCCTGGCTCCGGCCGCCATGAGCACGGCTGCCATGGACGCCGCCTGGCCAATGCAGACGGTCGTGATCTCCGGCTTGACGAACTGCATGGTGTCGTAGATCGCCATGCCGGCCGTGATCGCTCCGCCCGGCGAGTTGATGTAGAGCCAGATGTCGCGCTCCGGGTTCTCCGCCTCCAGGAAGAGCAACTGGGCGATGATCAGGTTCGCGACGGAGTCGTCGATCGGATACCCGACGAAAATGATGTTGTCCCGCAGCAGCCGGGAAAAGATGTCGTACGCTCGCTCGCCCCGGCTGGTCTGCTCGACCACCATCGGCACAAGGTTGGCGCTGGGCCTAGCGATGCCCCGCATGCCGCTCCTCAGCCGCCGGCTTCCAGCGGTTCGCCGTCGGCCTGCCCGTCGTCGGGCGGATCGACCCGCTGCGCTTCGTCGAAGACAAGCTGCAGGGCTCGGTCGCAGCGCCGCTGGTCTCGCCAAGCGCCGACGAGGCCCTGCTCGTCCAGTTTCTTGCGCGCCTCCTCCGGGCTGAGGTGATTGGCCCGAGCGTACTGCAGAATGGCACCCCCGACCTCTTCTTCCGAGACCGAGATCCCCTCGACATCCGCGATACGGGTCAGGATCAGGTTCGCACGCACCGCGGCTTCTTCGGCCAGGACTATCAGAGCCCAACGCTTCCCCTGTGCGTCGGGGTCTTGGGGCGGCTTGCCGTCGGCTTCTTCCATGGCCCGCACGCACCGCTTTTGGAGATATCGTCTCGGCAGGGGCATGGGATGGGCCTCGACCAGCTGCCGGAGCAGGTCGCTCTTGGCGGCCTCCTCGGCCCTGCTCTTCAATTCCTGCTCCAGGCCCTTCCGAATTGCGGACCTGAGGTCTTCCAGGGACTCCAGCGAGTTGTCGATGTCCCTGGCGAACTCGTCGTCGAGGTCCGGCAGATCGCAGCGAAGGATGCTCAAGATCTCGGCCCGGCAGGCCAATGTCTTCCCGGCGAGGTTCTCGTCAACTGAATCCTCCGGATACGTGACCTCGAACTCCACGCGCTCACCCGGACTCCTGCCGCGCAGCGCGTCGCTGTAGGCCTGAAAGGTCGGCGGGCGTCCGACATGGATCCGGATTTGCTGGGCTTGGACCTCGGGTGCGTCCGCTCTGAAATTGCCGAACACCACATTGGCCAACGCAATGTCCCCGTCGCGAATCGGACGCGGGTCGAGGGTCTGGTAGGAAGCATGCTCCTGGCGCAGAGCCTCGATCCGGATGTCGACGATCTCGTCGGTGATCTCCGGTTCCTCGTAGGGGACCTCGAGCCTACGGTATTCCCCGAGCTCGAAATTCGGGAACACTTCGACTGTGCCCCGGACGATGGCGGGTTCTCCGGCGCGGCACACGAAGCCTTCTTCCTGGACCCACGGCCCTTCAGCGACCTGGAGCCCCCGCTGGGCCGCCTCCCTCAGAATGATCTGCGGGGCCACCTCATCCAGCAAGAATCGACGGATCTCGTTCGCGTACAAGTTGTACAGCAGGGCTCGCGGGGCCTTCCCCGGCCGGAATCCGGGAACGACGGCGGTCTGGGCTACCTCGGCGATGAAATGCCGCCGCGCCTCCTCAACGAGTTTCCGAGGAATCTCGGCGCTCAGTTCGCGCACGCACCCTTCGTCGCCCGCCAAGTGCAGAAGCATACCTTGCCGGCGAGCGCCTCGCGGCGCACCGCCCCGAAGCCCCAGTCTAGCGCAGACTGGCCATCGCCGGCTCGTACACTCTGAGGGATGCCCGGGCGCCCTCGGTTGGGACAGCATTTCCTGCGGGACCCCGAGATGTTGGGTCGCATTGCAAGCGCCGCCGCAGGCCCAGGGGACGCAGTGGTCGAGATCGGCTCGGGACGCGGGGCTCTGACCCGCCACCTGTTGGAGCGGGCATCCCGTCTCGTGGCGGTCGAGATCGACCCCGCACTCGCCGCCGAATTGCCCCAGCGCTGCGGAAGACCGGCCCACTTGCAGGTCGTCTGCGCGGACATCCTCGATATCGACTTGCTGTCGCTGGCGGCGGAATGGGAGCTTAGCAAGGCAGTTATCGCAGGCAACCTACCGTACTACATCACGTCTCCCATCCTGCGGTCGGTGCTGGCGGCCGGGGCTGCCTTCCGGCGGGCGACCCTGCTGATGCAAGAGGAAGTGGCCGATCGCGCCGTGGCTGGGCCGGGCACGCGGGCCTACGGTTACCTCAGCTGCCTATGCCGGTTGGCGAGCGAACCTCGCAAGCTGTTCTCCGTGCCGCCCGGAGCATTCCACCCGCCCCCCAAGGTCCGCTCCGCCGTGGTGGAGTTTCGGTTGCGTCGCGAGGCCCCTCCGCCGGGCCTGCTCGACTTCCTCGGGGCCTGCTTCCGGGCTCCTCGGAAGACCTTGCGCAACAACCTCGCGGGCCGGTTCCCGCCGGCGTCGGTGGCCGGGGACCCCCTGGCCGGCCAGCGGGCCCAGCAAGTCGACCTGGAGAACCTCATGGCCATGTGGAGGCGCCTAGGGCCCGCGGCCGGGAGCAGCCGCCTAGCGTAGCGGGGGACACTCCGGCGTTCGCTGCCGAAGGCCCCGATCAGCGATTTTTTCCGGAGCCCGGCGGGGCTAGAGCCGAGACAATCGCCGCTCCGTGTGCTTCAATAAAAGGCCGGGGTTGCCATGCATACAACCTGCCGCTACACGGCCTGCGTCTTGGTTGGCCTTCTGGCAGGCTCGACCGGCGTTGCGCAACTGGTCGACAGGACCAAGGATCGGGGCGCGAATGTGCCGCCCGGCACGGAGCTCGGCCCGGAGCGGCGCGCCGACATATACATGGCGCGCAAGATGTATCGCGAGGCCGGGGATGCGTACAAGGAAGCCATCCGCAGCGACCCGGGCTCGGCGAAGCTAGTGAACAAGCTAGGGATTTCGTATCACCAGCTGATGCTGCTCAACAGCGCCCGGCGCGAGTACGAGCGGGCCTGGAAGCTGGACAAGAGCTATAGCCAGGCGCTGAACAACCTCGGCACCGTCCATCACGCGCAGCGGCGCTACCGGCAGGCGATTCGAGCCTACAGGAAGGCCTTGCAGATCGCGCCCTACTCGGCTTCGATCTACAGCAACTTGGGCACCTCCTATTTTGCGCGGGGCAAATACAAGGACGCGGCCAAGGCCTACTTGCAGGCGCTGCAACTCGACCCCAACGTCTTCGAGACTCAGGGCAACTTCGGCACGCTGCTCCAGGAGCGGTCTGTCGGCAACCGCGGCAAGTACTATTACTTCATGGCCAAGGCCTACGCTGCGGCGGAGCTCTTCGACCGGGCCGTCCTGCACCTCCGCAAGGCGTTGGAGGAAGGCTACGGCAGCCCCAAGAAGGTCGCAGGCGACAAGGCGTTCGCCGCGATGCACGACCTGCCCGAATTCCGGCGTGTAGCCTTCCCGGAGCTAGTGGCCGCCGCCGCGCCCGCCCCCCCTGCCAACTAGCGCAGCTCCGGCTGAGCGTCGGCTGGCGGACCCGAAGGGCCGCAGCGTCGGCACCCAATGGCGCTGCAGGGTCCGCACCGCGGCGGCAGCCGCTCGGAGCGGGGAAGCCGTCGAGGCCTGAGGCCCGGAACCCGGGCGGCGGCGCTGGTTTGACATCGACCGCGAGATTTGGTTCAATGACAGACCGCTGTGAACCGCCTGCACCAGCGAGCCGCCGCGAGTGGAGCAGCTTGTTCGCATCGCGAAAGGAGCCCCGTGAAAAAGCCGAAGTACATCACCTCCGTATCGAAGATTCCCGAGCTCACCCCTGCGGAACAGGAAGCCGCTGCGAAGGTCAGCGAGAAGTTCGTCTTCCGCACGAACGACTACTACCAGAGCTTGATCGATTGGGACAACCCCAACGATCCGATTCGGCGGCTCGTCATACCGGACTCGCAGGAAATGAACGAATGGGGCCGCCTCGACGCTTCGTACGAAGAGCTCTACACCAAAGTGCCGGGTTTGGAGCACAAGTATACGGATACCGCGCTGCTCCTCTGCAACGACGTGTGCGGGGCCTATTGCCGTTTTTGCTTCCGCAAGCGCTTGTTCATGGACCAAAACGACGAAGTGGTGCGCGATGTCTCGCAGGGCCTCGAGTACATCCGGAACCATCCCGAGATCTCCAACGTGCTCCTGACCGGCGGCGACCCGCTGATCATGTCCACTTCGAAGCTCGAGCCCATCGTCGCGAGGCTGCGGGAGATTCCGCACGTGAAGATCATTCGGCTCGGCAGCAAGATGCCCGCCTTCAACCCGTACCGCATCACGCACGACCCGAAGCTGCACGCCATGTTCGAGCGCTACTCGACTCCGGAGGCGGGCCGCATCTACGTCATGTGCCACTTCAACCATCCCGTGGAACTGACGCCGGAAGCGAAGCAAGGCCTCCAGTGCCTGCAAGAGCATTCGGCCATCACCGTCAACCAGACGCCGATGATCCGGGGCGTCAATGACGACCCGCGGGTGCTGAGCGACCTCATGAACGAGCTGTCGTACCTCGGCGTGCCGCCCTACTATGTCTTCCAGTGCCGCCCGACCGAGGGCAACGAGAGCTATTCGGTGCCGATCGAGCACGGCTACGAGATCTTCCAGGAATCGCTGCGGCGCATGTCCGGGTTGGCGAAGCGCGCCCGGTTCTCCATGTCCCACGTCACCGGCAAGATCGAGGTGCTCGGGCTGACGGAGGACCGGATCCTGCTCAAGTACCACCGGGCGGCGAACCCTCGCAACACCGGCAAGATCCTCATGTTCCGCCGGAATCCAGAGGCCTGCTGGTTCGACGATTACATTGAGGCGAGGGAGTATCTGCCGAGCAACCTAGTCCAGCTGGATCCGATGCTCGTCGCGCAGTAGCCCTGGCCGGGGACGATGAGGGGGGCGTCAGGGAGGACGCGGGCTCGAGGCAATTCTGACTTCGCGCCGGTGCGTTGGTCGCGGATCTACGCGGCTGTGCTAGCGCACCTGCTGCTCTGGATCCTGGGGCTGTGGCTTTTCTCGCTCTGGTTCGGTAACCCGGCATGAGCCTGCTCGACTGGCTCGTGCTAGGGGCCTCTTTCGCCCTGATCTTGGGCTACGGGCTGCGGCGCTCCCGCGGTGCGTGGTCGGTGAGCTCCTACGTCGTCGCTGGCAGGCAGATGCGCTGGTGGGTGATCGGCCTGTCGATCATGGCCACGCAGGCCAGCGCGATAACCTTCATCGGCACCACCAGCCAGGGCTATGCGGATGGCCTGCGCTTCGTGCAGTTCTATTTCGGGCTGCCGATTGCCATGGTCCTCATCGCCGCTTTCGCTGCCCCTGCCTTCCATCGCTCCGGAGTCCACACTGCCTACGAGTATCTGGAGCGTCGCTTCGATGCCAAGACTCGGACGCTGGCGGGGCTGGTGTTCTTGGCCCAGAGGGGGCTCGGCGTAGGCCTGGCACTCTACGCCCCCGCCGTCGCCCTGTCGGTCATCCTGCAAGTCCCGGAAGGCTTGACGATCCTGGGAACGGTCGCCTTGGTGACGGTCTACACCGTGCTCGGCGGGATCCGCGCTGTGATGTGGACCGATGCTCTGCAGATGTCGATCATGTTCCTGGGCGTCGCCGTCGCGTTCGCCTGCGCCGTCTTCGGACTTCCCAGCGGGGTCTCGCTGGGCGACGCCCTGCAGTTGGCCGGGGCTGCCGGGAAGCTCAACGCGATCGAGACGGATTTGGATTGGAATAGCCGGTACACGCTCTGGTCGGGCCTGATCGGAGCCACGTTCCTGGCGCTGGCCTACTTCGGCACGGACCAGTCCCAGGTCCAGCGCTATCTGACAGCCAAATCCCTGTATCACAGCCGGATCAGTTTGCTTTTCAATGCGGTACTCAAGGTTCCCCTGCAGTTCTTCATCCTGCTGACGGGCGTGCTGGTCTTCGTGTTTTTCCTATTCGAGCCCCCGCCGCTGCTGTTCCATCCGGCGGAGCGGGCCCGCTTGGAGAGCGCGGCTCCGGATGCGATCGCCCGCCTCGAAAGCCAGTTCGCGCAGGCCCTGAGCGAGCGGCGCCAGGCGGCGGAAGGCGTGTTGGAGGGCCGCACTGCCGACCGCAGGGAGGCGTTCCGCGCCGCGGAGAGCCGCACGCAGCGGATTCGCGGCGAGGCGGTGGCCTTGGCGGAGCGAGACGGCGGCCGCGGCAGCTACAACGACACGAACTACATCTTCCTCACGTTCGTGCTGAGCTATCTTCCGCCGGGCTTGGTGGGCCTCATCCTCGCCGGTGTGTTCGCCGCCGCGATGTCCACCATCTCATCCGAATTGAACTCTCTGGCCACATCGACGGCGGTGGACCATATCGGCCGCTACGTGCGTCCAGGTCTCAGCGAGCGGGGCATGCGCCGGGCCCTGCGGTGGGCTACGCTGGGCTGGGCGGTCTACGCGGGGGCCTTCGCCAGCTACGGCGGGCGGCTCGGATCGCTGATCGAGGCGGTGAACTATGTCGGGTCGCTGTTCTACGGCCCGATGCTGGGCGTGTTCGCCCTCGCATTCCTGGTGCGCCGCGCCACCGCGAACGGAGCCTTCTGGGGCACGGCCTTGGGGCTGGCCGCCGTGTGGGCGGCCAAGGCGGCGTTCCCGAACCTAGCGTTTCTGTGGCTCAACCCGCTCGGCTGCCTCGCAACTGTCGGGGCGGCGCTCATGGTTTCGCGAGCGGATCGGAAGCCCTGACTGGAGGGGCCGACAGGCCTTGGCCGAAGGAGTACGGTGATGAACGCATTCCGCATGCTGCTGCTCGCTGCTGTGCCAGCTGTCGTGCTGGCGGCACCCCCTAACGTCCTTTTCATTGCGGTGGACGACCTCAACGACTGGATCGAGCCGCTAGGAGGCCATCCTCAGGCCCACACGCCGAACCTCGCGCGGCTTGCCGAGCGCTCGACGGTGTTCACGCATGCCTACACGGCGGCCCCGGCCTGCAATCCGTCGCGGGCCGCGCTGATGACCGGGATCGCCCCCTACCGGTCGGGGGTCTACAACAACAACCAAGCTTGGCGCCCGGCCATGCGGGACGCGACCACGCTCCCCCAGGCCTTCCGCCAGCAGGGCTACTGGGCCGGTGGGGCAGGGAAGATCTACCACGGCGTCTATCCCGACCCACCGTCTTGGGACGAGTACTGGCCCGCCAAGGACCGGCAGCGCCCGGGCGATCCCAGCCCGCCCGTGCGGCCCGCGAACGGGATCCCGCAGAGCGGGAACTTCGACTGGGGCGGCCTGACCTCCGGAACCGAGGAGATGGGAGACGCGCAAGTTGCGAACTGGGTGGCGGCGAAGCTCGCGGACGGACCTGCCGCGCCCTTCTTCCTAGCCTGCGGCATCTTCCGGCCGCACCTGCCATGGTATGTCCCGCAGGGCTTCCTGGAGAGGTTCCCGGTGGCCCAGCTCGAGCTGCCAACTGTTTTCAACGGGGACTTGGGAGACGTGCCGGCGGCGGGCGTAAGCATGGCTCGCCCGGAGCGAGATCACGCCCGCGTCATTGAGCACGGCCAGTGGCGCCAGGCCGTCCAAGCCTACCTGGCATCTGTGGCGTTTGCCGACGCCATGGTCGGCCGGGTGCTGGACGCCTTGGATGCGAGCGGCAGGGCGGACAACACGATCATCGTGCTCTGGTCCGACCACGGCTGGCACTTGGGTGAGAAGCACCACTGGCGCAAGTTCGCCCTCTGGGAGGAAGCGACCAGGGTCGTGTTGATGATCGCGGCCCCGCCCGGCTCGCCAGGACTGCCCGACGGAGTTCCGGGCGGGCAAGTCTGTGCGAGGCCCGTCAACCTCCTCGATGTCTATCCAACGCTGCTGGACCTCGCGGGGCTCGACCCGCAGCCCGGCCTGGATGGGCGCAGCCTAGTGCCGCTGCTGCGGGATCCGAAGCAGTCTTGGCGCCCCACGGTCACGACTCACGGACGGCTGAACCATGCGGTGCGCTCCGAAAACCACCGGTACATCCGCTACGCCGACGGCACGGAAGAGTTGTACGACCATCGCGTGGATCCGATGGAATGGACCAATTTGGCGGCAGACGAGAACTACCGCGCCGTCAAGGAGGAACTGGCTGGTTGGTTGCCGACGGTCAACGTGCCGGAGGCCCCAGTCCAGCCCTCCGACCGTCGCACCAATGAGGTAGCCGTGCCGCAGTAGGCGGCGCGGCTTAGCGCGGCAAGCTGGCCGGTTGGGCCGGCACCCCCAAGGCCCCAGAGTGCTTCGGGCTGGGCCGCCGCCTAGCCCGGCTCCCGAGACAGATATTGACGTAAGCCGTTGGTTTGTTTGAACCCTCGACCGTTTGCGGAGATGCGACACTGGGTACGCTCCAGGCGCAGGTCGACGGCTTGTTGCTGCAGCGGCATGGGGAGGGTGAGCAGGTCGCAGGGCCTGCACCAGAAACATGGGTGCGCATGCGCTCGGGGCGGTAGCGGGGCTGGGCCGGACCTGGAGATCGAGGGCCTGGAAGCTGCGCTCGACGCAGCTGAGTCGCTGGTAGGCGCACGCCGTGTCCACGGTGCCGAGCTCGCTGGCGGGCAGGCCGGTGCGGATGACGGAGAGGCCGTCGAGCCGGGCCTCCTGGGCGCTGCGCTCCCGGTTGCGCCGGCAGGCGCAGCCGTCCGCGGCGATCTCCCGGTCGCAGTGCTGGGCCATCTTGCCGCTTAGCGACGAGCTAGCCCGTGCGCAGTCCTATCCGGTCCCGGCCGGCGAGGCGGCGCTGGTCGCGCCGGGTGGCGGCAGGCGAGCAGGCGTTCGTAGGAGAAGTCCAGATGCTGGACCTCGGCCAAGTCGCGTTCCTCGAGCAGCGAGAGCTGCAGCATTCTGCTCGAGGCCTGGGCGCGCAAGGCGCTGATCTAGTCCAGCCCGGTCGGCTGGGCTTCCTCGCGGATCCGGGCACTGGGGAGCATGCCGCGGTCGCCGACAGCGCCACCCGGGCGAGCCCGCAGCCGGTGCGCAGCTTGGCGATTCGGGCGCTCCAGGAGGAAGGGTCGGCGGTGTGGCCCTCGAACACCTCGACCGCCATCCGCTCGTCGAGCAGCCGCCAGAGGCAGCGCTGGGCAGCAGGGGCGCGCAGGCAAAAGCGCAGACCGCGCTTGTGCGCAGGACTCTGGACAACAGTGCTCAGGGCGCAGGTGGCGGTTCCAGGCATGGGGGCTGAATCAGCGCCGGGCTTGGCATCTACTCGTCTGAATCCCCTCCTCTGGGTTGCCGGCGATTCGGAGCAAGCCGCCGTATCGGCTATTCTAGTAGCTATGCATGCCTCCCTTCGTCTCTCGCTAGTGGCCGCCGCGGCGCTCGCAGTCGCTGCTGCGGAATCCAACAAGCCCGTCAACTGGAAGGACCTGCCGGAGCCGTACCACACCCCGTCGGCGCGCAACCGGCCGCAGGTCATCGATCGTCCCGGGGATGCCAAGCTCCAGGTGCCGGACGGCTTCCAAGTCGAGGAGTACTTGAGCGGAGACTTTCAGCGGCCTCGGTTCATGGTGCTCGGCCCGGGCGACGAACTCGTGTTCTCAGACTCGGGGTCCCGCAACGAGACCGACGGTGTTGTGTACGTGCATCACGAAGGCAACCTGAAGAAGCTCATCGAAGGCCTTGATCGCCCGTTCGGCCTCGCGTTCCACGACAAGTGGCTCTATGTCGCCGAGACCACCTCGGTAAAGCGTTACGTGTACGATGCCCCGGCCATGACGGTGGGGCAGGGCGAGGAGATCATCTCGTACAAGGATTTCGGGCGCGGACATTGGACCCGCTCGCTGCTCTTCGACCGCGGCCACGACAAGCTGTACGTCACGGTGGGGTCCGAATCGAATGTGGATCTCGGCGAAGATCCGCTGCGTGCGGCTCTGCATCGCTACAACCCCGACGGCAGCGGGCACGAGACGGTGGCCACCGGTTTGCGGAACATCATCGGCCTGCAGTGGTATCCGGGCTCCGACGCAATCTGGGCTGCGGTGCAAGAGAGGGACGGCCTCGGGGATGACCTTGTGAGCGACTATTTGGTCAACGTGCAGGAGGGCAAGTTCTACGGCTGGCCGCACGCCTACAACGGCCCGCACGAAGACCCTCGGCACAAGGACGTAGATCCCGAGAAGGTAGCGAGCACGCTGTACCCGGATGTGCTCCTCGGCGCCCATGTCGCGGTGCTCGACATTCGGTTCTATACGGCCGAACAGTTCCCTGAGAAGTACCGCGGCGGCCTGTTCCTGGCCTTCCACGGGTCGTGGAACCGGGCGGAGCGAGTGGGCTACAACGTCTCCTTTATCCCTTTCAAGGACGGCAGGCCGCAGTCCGGCCCGCAGGACTTTTTGACCGGCTGGATGCTGGGACCTACCGAGACAGAGGTCTGGGGCCGCCCGGTGGGACTCCTGCTGCTCAAGGACGGCTCGATGCTGGTCAGCGACGACGGGGGGCGCAAGATCTGGCGCGTCAGCTACGGCAAGTAGCGGTGCCTCGCCAGGGTCAACTGCGGTGACATGGGTTTGCTGAACTGGATCCGTCCGAAGTGGAGGCACTCGGATCCCGATGTCCGCAAGGCCGCCCTCGCAGAGATCGAGGATCCGGCGGTATTGGTCGAGATCGTTGTCCGGGACGGCGAGTGGTTCGTCCGGCACGCAGCGTTTGCCGCATTGCGGGCGATGAAGCCAGACCAGTCGCACTACCGGCGCGTGCTGCGCCATGCGGACGATGAGGAGATTCGCCGCAAGGCGGTCAAGGTCATGACCGATGTGGGCGAGCTCGAGAGGGCGGCCCGGGAAGACCAGTACCGCTACATTCGGGATGCGGCCGAACACCGTTTGCAAGAGATCCGCGAGGGCACCTGGGAGTCCTTAACTCCGCAGTAGGCGGCCGGCCGAATTCGCACCCGAGATCCGGGTCGGCGGCGAGGCTTGGCTGGGGCGATACCGAAGGGGTGCCGTACCGAGCCGCGTCGGCATGCGCCCGTCAGCGCCCCGCGACGATCGGAGAGGGAGCAGCGCGGCACCGGCCAAGCGATGCAGTACGAATCAGCCGCGCCTGGAGCCGAAGGCAGGATTACGGATAAGGCTGCCGGTGCATCCCGCCCAAGGTTTGCTGCCTCCGCCACGGCAGGCAAACGCCTGGGCGAGGCCTATGTCCTCCTGCTTGGCACGCACTTCGTGGTGGACTGCTTCTCGTCGACCCTGCCAACAATGCAACCGATCCTGGCGGAACGGTTCGAACTGAGCCTGACCCAGGCGGGAATCCTCGGCGGCTTCTGGATGTTCTCCTCGTCCTTGCTGCAGCTGCCGTTCGGCCTGCTGAGCGACAGGCTGCAGTCCCGGTACTATACCGTGCTGAGTCCGCTGGCTGCCGCTCTGTTCCTCACGGCCATGGGCTGGGCGTCGAGTTTCGGATTGCTGATCGGCTTGCTGCTCCTCGGCGGCATGGGCGTCGCAGCCTACCATCCGCATAGCACGAGCCAAGCGGGACTCGTAGCGGGCGACCGCCGCGGCATCGCGACGGCCATCTTCATCGCCGTCGGCACAGCTGGGCTGGGTCTGGGTCCGATCTACTTGGCTGCAGTTGTGGACCGGTTCGGCTTTGAGCGGCTTTGGATTGCGGCGGTGCCCGCGGCGGCAATGGCCCCGGTCCTGTTCTGGCGGATGCCCGGCCCGACCGGGGATGCCCGCGCAAGAGGGCCCGCCGTTGACTGGCACGCCCTGCGCAGCGCCGGGAAGCCGCTGCTAACGCACTACTCTCTGGTGGTGCTGCGCTCAATCGTGCAGGTTGGACTGGCGCAATTCCTATCCCTCTACTTGGTCCTGGTGCGCGGCTTGAACTTGAATGCCGCCAGCGTTGCGCTGGCCGTCCACTTTGCCAGCACCTCGGCTGGGTCGTTCCTGGGGGGCACCGCTTCCGACTGGCTCGGGGGCCGGAGAGTCATCGTTGCGTCGGCCATTCTTTCCGGGCCGTTGCTAGCTGCCTTCATGGCGCTCGAGGGCTGGCCCTCCCTGTTGGCCCTCTTTCTGGGGGGCGTCTGCCTCTTCGCGACGATTCCCGTCCACGTGATCATGGCCCAGGAACTGGCCCCGTCCCAAGCTAGCACCACCACCGCGATGATGATGGGCTTCGGCTGGGGCACAGCCGGAATCGTCTTTGTGCCGACCCTGGGCTGGCTGGCCGACATGGAGGGTTTGGGGACCGTTCTATGGGCGTTGGCTGGGCTGCCCGCCCTGTCCCTGCCGTTGGCGCTGACCCTGCCGCAGGGGCGAACGGGCAGACTGGGCCGGTTCCGGAGGACTCCGCGGAAGCGGTAGCTGTGCTACAGTGGAAGGCACGGGCCGAGGACGTCTCGTCCGCAGGTTCTGTTGCCGGCCCTCGCTAGGACGAGCCTGCGGAGCGCCCGTCGCCGAGGAGTAGCCCATGGCCAGTGTTTGCGTCGTGACGGGCAAGCGCCCGATGTCAGGGAATAACGTATCGCACGCCAACAACAAGACGCGGCGCGTTTTCAGGCCCAACTTGCAGGACAAGCGCTTCTGGTCGCCCCGGAGGAAGCGTTGGGTCAAGCTGCGGATCAGTGCTAAGGGGATCAAGATCATCAACCGGCGAGGTGTCGACCGGGTGCTGGACGAGATCCAGAAGAACGGCGTCAAATTCTGACGTTCGTTCGGCTAGGCGCAGTCGCGAGGGCAGCGGCAACGCCGCCTCAAGCCTGAACCGGCCAGCCCTGCGAAGCAGGCTGCAGGACTAGGCCGCTCCTAGGAGCAGGACCTCTTTGCCGGGAATGCTGCAGATGCAGCAGCCGTCTTGGCTTGTCGGTTGGGAGTGCGCGGACTCGGCCTCCCGAAGTCGATCCGCAAGGAACGGCTAGGAAGAGGCCGGCATCTTGGCTGACCTCGGCAGCACCCCGCCGCAGCCGACGAACGACTTCACTGCGTGCGTCCGCCGAGGGCTGGGGGCGCTGCTCCACCTGCGGCGATCCGGCTGCTCGGAGCACCCCTGCCACGCAGATCGCCTAGGTACAGCCAAACAGCGTCTGGGCGTCCCGCAGGGCGCACTCGTCAACAGCCGCTGGAGCCCGGCAGCCTCTGGCGGGCAAAGCTCGCCGCACGGCAGCGAGTCGCTACACCTCGCCCACCCCGGGGGCAATTGATCAGACCCGCGGCCGCGGCTTGCGGGGCCATCGCTGCAAGCAGAATAGCCCGACTAGAGCTCAATGGCCTTGGCCGTGATGACGGCCTGCATCCGGTAAAGCCGGTCGACGACGGAGGCCGGCAGGGAACCGTCCGTGTGGATCAGGGCCACCGCTTGGGCCGGAGCGCCGTCCGCCCCCGGTTCTCCGCGGCCGAGCGCGAAATTCGAGATGTTGATGCCGCTATCGCCTAGCACCGTGCCGATTCTGCCGATCACGCCTGGCACGTCGTTGTTGGTGACGTACAGGAGAGAGCCGCTCAATAGCGCCTCGATGTAGATGCCGTCGATACTGAGCAGCCGCGGCGAACCGTCCGGGAACACCGTCCCCTCGATCGACCGGTCGATGTCCTCGGTCTTGAGCCCAACCTTCAGCGAATCGCTGAAATGGGCTCTCCCGCGCCGCGCCTCGCTCACGCCGATGGCGCGCTCCCGGGCGATCTGCGCCGCGTTGATCAAGTTGGAGCGCTGCGACAGAAAGCAATTCAAGACGCCGCTTAAGGCAGCGTTCCGGATCATGGAGGTGTCGGCCTCGCTGAAGTCCCCGGCGTACGTGATCTTGATCCGCACCGGCCGGCCCTGCGACGTCTGCGCCGCGAAGGAGCCCAGCTTCTCCGCCAGCGTCAGGTACGGTGCCAGCCTGCCGTACTGCTCCGCAGTCACGGACGGCGTGTTCACAGCGTTGACTACAACGCCGGCCTGCAAAAAATTCCGCACCTGGACGGCGATGTTAATGCCCACCTTGGCCTGGGCTTCGGCGGTCGAGCCCCCGATGTGCGGGGTGGCCACGATCTCGTCGCGCGCCAGCAGGGGAGAGCCGGTGGGAGGCTCGGCATCGTACACGTCGAGGGCTGCGCCAGCAACCTTGCCGGCCTCGATCGCCGCGTCGAGAGCGGCGCTGTCGATCAACTCACCGCGGGCGCAGTTGACGAGCCGGACTCCGTCCTTCATCTTGGCGAACGCTTCGGCGTTGATCATTCGCTCGGTCTTGGGGGTCACCGACAAGTGCAGGCTGACATAGTCCGCACGAGCGTAGAGGGGCTCGAGCTCCACCAGCTCAACGCCGCAATCTTTGGCCGCATCGCTGGAGACGAAGGGATCGTACGCGATCAACTCCATGCCGAAGGGCTTGGCTCGCTGGGCCACCTGACGCCCGATGTTGCCGAGCCCAATGATCCCCAACGTCTTGCCGGACAGTTCGCTGCCTTGGAATCGCTTGCGCTCCCAGCGGCCCGCTTTGGTCGAGGCGTTGGCCGCAGGCACGGTCCGGGCCAAGGCCAGGATCAGCGCCAGAGTGTGCTCGGCGACGGAGGTGGCATTGCCCCCGGGCGTGTTCATCACGACGATGCCGCGGCGAGTCGCTTCGTCGCAGTCGATGTTGTCGACCCCGACGCCCGCACGCCCCACCACCTTGAGTCGCGGAGCCTCGTCGAAGACCTGCTTGGTGACCTTGACGCTGCTGCGGACGATGAGGGCCTCCGCCTGCGCCAGATGGCCGCGGTATTCCCGTGGATTGGAAACAATCACCTCGAAGCTGGGCTCCGCTTGGAGCAAGGCGATCGCGGCGGCGTCCACCTTGTCGGCGACCAGGATGGTCATTGAGCGGCACCTCCGCTGGCAGACCCTAGCGCCTCCAGGTACACGCTCTGGGCGGCTCGGACGCCGCTGCCGAATTCGACTTCGATGTCCAGCATGTGGAGGATCAACTCCAGTTCCGCGATGGTGGCGAACAGATCGTGGAAGTCGAAGTAGCCCAAGTGCGCAAAGCGAAAGATCCGGCCCTTCATCGAGCCCTGCCCGTTGGCGATCACGGATTCGAAGCGCTCCTTGAAGCGGCGGACGATCTCACCGGAATCCAAACCTCCGGGGGCTGCGATGGCAGTGACGGCTCCAGCGGGCCGGGCGTCGCGGACGAACAGCTCCAGATCGAGGGCGCGGGCCGCCGCCCGCGTCGCCCGCGCAAGCAACTGGGCGTTTTCGATGAGGCGCTCGCGACCGACCCGGCGAACATACCGCAGCACCTCAGCCAATCCAAGGATCAGCGAGGAAGCCGGCGTCCAAGGCGAATCTCCCTGCGGGCCTGCTTCAATGTGCTTCCGTAGGTCAAAGTAGAACCGTGGGTTGCTGGCCGTTGCGGCACGCCTGGCCGCCTTCTCGCCGACCGAGCAGTAGGCCAGCCCGGGCGGGATCATGAGCGCCTTCTGGGAGCCTCCGATCACCACATCCAGGCCCCACTCGTCGATTTCCAGGACGCTGCTGCCGAGCCCGGTGATGGCGTCGACCACGAAGATCGCGTCCGTGGCCGCGACGATCCGCCCCATGGCCTCCACATCGTGCGAGACCCCGGTGGACGATTCCGTGGCTTGGACGAAGACGCCCTGGACATCGGGATGCCCGGCTACGGCGGCGGCCAGCTCCTCCGGCCGCACCGCCTCGCCGTAGGGCTTGGCCAGAACTGCTGTTTCGAGGCCAAAGGCCTGCGCAATCCGGACCCAGCGTTCGCCGAACTTCCCAGCCGAGCAGACGATGACCTTGTCGCCCGCCGAGAACAGGTTCGAGACAGCCGCCTCCATCGCTCCGCTGCCGGACGAGGCGAACAGGGCTATGCCGTTCTGCGTGCCCATGAAATAGTGCAGGTCCTCGATGGCTTGCCGATAGACGGAGCGGAAGTCCGGCGTGCGGTGATGCAGGTCGGCCGCGGACATGGCGCGGACAGCGGCGGGGAGCAGGGGAGTCGGGCCCGGCGTGAGCAGCCGGCTCTTGCGGATGTGCATGGCTTCGTTGCCTGGACTGCGTCCGCCGAGGGGCGGGGCCGCCCTAACCGGTTCAGGGGTCCCGCCCGGAGCCCGGGTTCATCCGCCCGCGGGCCGGCGGCGGGAAGCTAGCTTCTTCGCGACGCCCGAGATCGGCGCCCAAGTCGTAGTTTATCGCAGATACCCTCCGCGGCTCGGTCCCGGGGGCACCGATCCAACGCGGCTGCGCGGCTAGGGGGCGCGGGCAACCACCTGCAGGCCCGCGGCGATTCGATCCCCCGGATAGGCGATGACCACTTCCCCCTCCTGCAGTCCGCGCAGCACCTGCGCCTCGCGTGCGTTCCGTTGGCCGATCTCGACCTTGCGGAGCTCGGCCCGGGATTCCACATCGACGGTGTACACGGCCCAACCATCTCCATGGCGGAAAGCGCTGCTGGAGGGAACCTTCAGCACGGCATCCTCCTCCCAAACTACGACCCTCACCTCAACCCGGTAGCCGTCGCCGAGCGCCTGCCACGCTTGGCGGGGATCCTCGAAGTCGATAATCACGTTCACCCGCTGCTCCTCCACGCCGAGCGCCGAGATCTTCGTGAACCCAAACGGCTCGACGCGTCGCACATGTCCGGGCAGCGTCCGGTCGCCTCCCCACTGCTCGATCAGCACCTTGTCCCCGGGCTCAATGCGCACTGCGTCAGTCGAAAGCATGTCGGAGACAATTTCCAAATGCTCAGGGTCGGCGACCTCGAGGAGCGGCTCGCCAGCTGGGACAACCGCGGCGCTTTCCCGCAGGCGCTGGAGAACCACCCCGTCGATGGGGGAGCGGAGCTGGATTACGGCTTGACCCGGCAGGGCGGCGCTCTGCGGCTCGATCAAGCTGGCGCGGGCTCGCTCCAGCTCGGAGGTAGCTACCGAGATGCTCGATTCCGCGGCACGCACGGCTTCTCTCGCCATGGCTGCCCGCAGGCGTGCGGATTCCAGTCGGTTCTCCGCCAGCAGGCCGTCGCCGTGCAGCCGCTCGTGCCTCTTCAGTTCCGCCTCGGCGTAGCTCCGCTCGGACCTCGCCCGGTCCAGTTCCACCCGGGCCCTGTCCAGCGAAGCTTGGCTTGCTTCGATGCGCGCCTCGAGCTCCGCCCGCGTGCGAGTGTCCAACAGGCCCGGGTCCCTAGGCTGGAACTGCGCCAGCACGGTCGAATTGGCGACCACGGGATCTCCCGGCTCGTGCGCGATGCGCAGCACGCGCCCGGCGAGCGGAGCGGACACCATATAGCGCTCCCGCACGCGAGTCTCACCTTCATCGTCCAGAGTGATCTGCAAGGGCCCCCGGACGGCGAGCGCGAAGTCGGCCTCCAGCGGCTGGGGCTGGAACGCGAAGTAGAATCCGGCCGCCGCTGCGGCCAAGATCAACCACACCAAGATCCGAGTGGGTCGAATCGCCATGGCCTATTCCCGAGCCTTGAGCACTCCCAGTAAGTCTAGGTGGTCGAGCTTGCGGCGCACCAGCAGCCCAGACACCGCCGCCGCCCCCAGCACGGCTAGGGAGCACCAAGCGTACGTCCGCGGCTCGGCGGCAAAGGGGATGGCGTAGAGCTCGGTTTCCAATGCCGTCACCAGCACCGTGGACAGCCCGTAGCCTAGGACCATGCCCACCGGCAAGGCCAGCAAGGTCAGGATTCCCAGTTCCCCTAGCAGTATCGCCGAAATCTCGGCTCGGGTGAAGCCCATGACGCGCAGGCTCGCCAGCTCCCGGCTCCGCTCCGCCAGCGACACCCGCGCCGCGTTGTACACCACGCCGAACGCGATGATGGAGGCGAACAGCACATTGAAGAAGATCATGATGCCGAGGTTCTCCGCGAAGGTCTCCGTGAAGGCCTCCAACGCGGCTCCCTTCAACGTGCTTCCGGCGATGGCGGGAGTGGACTTGATCTCGCGGAACAGAGCCGGCAGGTAGGCGGAATCGACCGTCAGGTAGCCTCCGGACAGCGTCGAGCCTTCGCCGAGCAGCCGGCGCAAGGCGTCGATCTCCATGTACGCCGCCATGCCCATGTATTCCCGGACCGTGCCGATTACCGGTATGTCCCGAACCGCCCGGCGGCCGACGAGCACTTCGACAGTGACCTCATCTCCTGGGGCCAAGCCAAGGACCTGCGCGAGCCGCTCGGACAAGACAATGCCGTCGGGCGGCAAGGCCACTTGCCGGCGAGACTCCACGTCAATGACGCGGTAGAGCTGCCCGAGCGCGGGGAGACCGGTGATGGCGAGTTGCCTCGACTGCGCCCCGGCACGCAATCTCACGGGAGCGTTCCGGAGCGGTTCGGCCGCAATCACGCCCGGCAGGCGCTGGAGGGCAAAGAACCCGCTCGGCGACACCGGCTCCGCGAAGGAAACCTGCACATCTTGCCGCTGGGCAAAGCGGAATTGGACATCCATCATCAGGTCCAGGGAGTCGATCGAGAAGGTGCCGACGATGAGGATGGCTAGCGAGCAGCCAATGCCTCCAATGGCAATCAGCGAGCGCCCCGGTTGGCGTTCGATATTGCGCAGAACGATGCGGGCAGGCTGCGACAAGAGCCGTTGGAGGCCGAATCGCTCGGCAAGGCTGACCTTGTACTTGGCCGGAGGTTCGGGGCGCATCGCTTCCGCGGGCTGCAGGCGGACCGCTTGGCGGACGGCGGAATTCGCTCCGAACACCGCCGCGACGAAACCGATGGTCACCGCCCCTGCGACGACGCTCGGCTCGAGCTGGTGCTCCAGCTCGGGAAAGCGGAAGTACTGGTTGTACATGGACAGCATGCCCCGCCCGAGCAGGGCTCCGCACACCGTGCCCACGAGCGTTCCGAGCAGGCTGATGGCAAGCGCCCACCCGGTGTAGTGCATGGCGATCGAGCGGTTCGGGTAGCCCAACGCCTTGAGCGTGGCAATCTGCTCGCGCTGGACCGCCACGATTCGCCGGAGCACCACATGGAGGAGGAAGGCGGCCACCGCCAGAAAGATGGCCGGAACGGCAATGCCCGCGCCCTGCAGGCCCTTGAGTTCGTTCTCCACCGACCAGTGGGACAGCTGCAGGTCCCTCGGGATCGCCCCCCATCCGCCGTACGGGCGGAGCAGGGCATCGAGCTGCTCGATCACCGCGTCGGGCTCAATCCCGGGCATCAGCGTCAGGGCTACGTCGTTAAAGCCCCCTTCCATGTCGAAGGCGGCCGCCAAGGCCCGGCGCTCCATCCAGAAGATTCCGAAGCGGGCGTCGTCCGGGATGAGGTCTCCGGGGCGAATCGTATAGATGTACTCAGGGGTTAACCCGACGCCGACAATCTCCAGGGAACGCCAGCGCCCGTTCAGGATCGCGCCCACGCTGTCTCCGGGCACCAGACCGTGGGCGTCGGCGAAGCCCTCGCTCACGATGACCTCGTCGGCCCGCCCCGGCTGGATGTAGCGCCCGCCGCGGAGCACGATGTCGTTGAGGATCTCGGTGCGCAGATCCGGAATCGAAATGAGGCGACCGGTGGCGGGCTCCTCGAAACCCTCCAGGTCGAGCGTCACGTCGACCACGACACGCGTGTTGGCTTGGGCGACGCCAGGGATGGCGGCGATGCGACTCTGGAGGGCCAACGGGGCCCGCTTCAAAGAAGCGAAGATGTGGGCGAACCGATAGCGCTCGTAGTAGGCGCTCCGGGTGGTCTGGAGGGAATCGAACGCGCTGAGGTACATGATGAACATCAGCACGCCCACCGCGATCACCATGCCGATGGCCCCACCCTGCCCCTTGATGCGCCAAAGGTCGCGCACCAGTTTGCGATTGATGGCTCGCATGGGCTACCAACTCAGGTCCCGTGCGGGAATCTTGTTCTGGTTGCGGCGCTCGCGCAGGATCCTTCCGTCCGAAAGGTGGATGACGCGGTCGGCTATGGCGGAGACCGCGGCGTTGTGCGTGATGACGGCTGTGGCCGTCCCGAGCTCCTGGTTGATCCGCTCGATGGCCTCGAGCACGACAACCCCTGTCGCGATGTCCAGGGCCCCCGTCGGCTCGTCGCAGAGCAGCACATCCGGTCGCTTCGCAATGGCCCGCGCGATCGCCACGCGCTGCTGCTCGCCCCCGGACAGCTGGGCAGGGAAGTGGTTCATGCGATCCCCGAGCCCCACAATCCGGAGCGCCTCGGCGGGAGCCAGCGGGTTCCGGGAGATCTCTGTGACGAGGGCGACATTCTCCCGGGCCGTAAGGCTCGGGATCAGGTTGTAGAACTGGAACACGAAGCCGACATGCCGACGCCGATAGTCGGTTCTCGCCGCGTCGTCGGCACCGCTGAGGTCGCGCCCCCGGTAGCGGACCTTGCCTTCAGTCGGCAGGTCGAGGCCCCCTAGGATGTTCAGCAAGGTGGACTTGCCGCTGCCGGAGGGCCCGAGGAGCACGAGGAACTCGGAGGCGAACAGGCGCAGGTCCACGCCGCGCAGGGCATGGACATCGACCTCGCCCATCGCATAGACCTTCGTAAGCCCCTCGGCCTCAAACACAGTCTCGCGGCGCTCTGGGACCGCGGCCCGCGCAGCGGGCAGTTCGGAGGCTGCGTCGGTCGGCGTCATCCACTCCAGCGGACAGCCCGCACGCTGCGTGCGGGCTCACGCCAGTCCAGCATATATCGGAATGTGCGGCGGGCCGAGAACGGCAACGCGCATCCCCCGAGCATCAGCTGGAATGATCTTGCGAGCGTTCTCTGAGCAAGGCGGTCGCCCGGGAGTTGTAGCCATGGACCTGCGGCTCGCGACAAAAGCCCTCGCGCAGCCCGGCGACTGTTTGCCGGGCAACGGCGTGCGCGTGCGGGGCTCCAGGCGGGGTCTGCGCCATCTCCAATTTGCTTAGCCCGAACAGCCGCAGCACAGCCTCGTCGATCCTGATGCGCACGTTGTCGGCGTGCGCTTGGCAGGTGGGCAGTAACTTGCATCGCGCCAGTTCATCGAAGTCCGCAGCCGCTCCCGCTAAGCGCTCGGCTGGAAGATCGTCCAGCTTCGGCACGGGGATCTTGCCAATCGCGTTCACTTGAACCAGAGACCGACCCAGCTGTTGCTTCCCTCCCTGCGTCCAATGCACAGCCAGCCCCAGGATCGAGTTGGCCCACAGCGCGAAGGCCTTCCGGACTCTCTCGTCGTCGTGGCGTAGCGCCGTCCAAGCGCGGCCGCCGAATGCTTCGTGCCTCGTCGTGGCTGCAACTAGCGCCTGCGAGGTCCACCGGTGGTTGCGGGCGTAGAACAAGGTTCCCCGTTGCTGCCGCATCGACTCCTGGAGTTTGCGGTCCGGGTTCTGCGGATCCAAGCCGCGATGCGTCGGTTCCACAACCAGTGCCCCCTGCGTCTTCGAGTTAGCCGCCCAGAGGGCGGTGTCGCGGAGAACCGGGTTCGCCTCGTCGAGCGGCTGAAACTCGAAGGCGCCAATTGGATCATTCCCATGCACGTGTCCGATGCGGTGATGTGTCGGGCCGACTTCGAACAGCGCATCCAGGGCCACGAAAGGTAAGGGGAGAGGAAACTGTCGGTCCGACCGAAGGTCGGCTAGGATCCCCTGCGCTAGCAATTCCGCGGCCGCAGCAATGTCGTCCCGCACGGCACCCAGCTCGCTCCACGGTGCGCCGTTCCCGGTGTTGCGCCTGCGGATCCAGACAGCCAAGCGCTGCCCCCCAACCCGGACCTCGCCGCGGTCGGTCTGAACGTTCGTGTCGATGGACTCCAGGACCGCCCGCGCTGTCTCGCGGGCGGGTCCGATCTCCGTGATGCCCGCGATCAGGTTCACACAAGTAACTGGGGAAGGCCGTACCTGGTCCGCCGGACCCTTTTCGGCCACCAGCAGCATCTCGTTCATCGTGGTGTCGCTGGACAGCGACTCGTCGCCCAGCGTGCCGCCGGCGACGGTGAGCGCCACGATGCTGGTGTAGCGCGTCTCAATCAGTTGTCGGGTTTGGCGGTAGGAGGGCGCCGACGCCGCCGTCAGCGGCAGCACGAAGCCCATGCGCCCGCCCACCCTGAGCTTGCGGTCGGCCTTGGCCACGAAAAAGGTCGGCAGCCCGGCGCTGAGGCTGGCGCAGGTGCCCCGGCCGAGGCGCTTCGCCCGCTCCTGGGCGGCCTTCCGCTCGCGATCGCTGAGGCCCGCGAGGCCAAACAGGCTCTGCCCACCGCGGGTTCGCGAATACGGAGGGTTGGCGAGGAAGTAGTGCAGGCTGAGGGACGGCAGGGAGGCGCTCGTCACGCGCTGCTGGAGGCTCCGACCGGGCGAAGCCTCGAAGGAGTCCTGGAACAGGTCCCCGACCTCGTCGTGCTCGAGAAACTCCAGCGATCCGGTCCGGTCTGGCGCACCGATTGGCACGCAGCCGATCTGGACATCGCCGTAGGGCTCCCCGGGTTCCATCGCCGAGAGGGAAGTCGCCGTCAGATGTGCCGCAATGGCGCTGATGTCGACGGCCACCACGCCGTGCTCCATGAAGTCCCGGTGCAGTTTCCCAGTGTCACCGCAGTGCCGCTCGTGGAGGTTGCGGATCTGGCGGTAGCCGGCTCGCACCAGCGTGCCCGTGCCGCAGGCCGTGTCGGCGATGCGGATTCTCCGCCCAAGGTCGGCGGTGCCCCAGGCGACGCCGAGTTCATCGGCGGCCTTGTTGCGAATCGTCAGGCAGGCGAGCAGTTCGGCGGTCGCCGGCCTGGTGTAGAAGGCGGCGGAGGTCTTGCGATCGTCGCTCAGCCTGGGGAACAGCTCGGCGCCCAGGTCGATGTACGAGCCCAGACGCGCCGACTGGATCTGCTCCACGGCCCGCAGTAGGCATTCGAGGCCCTCCGAGGTCCCTTCAATGCTGGCGGCATTCGCCCTCACCAGCGAATCAAGCGCAGGAACGAACACGGACCGGTAGTTGATCTTGAGCACTGCCCGCCAAGCATCGATGAAGCTTTGCGGCAGCGGATAGCCTTGGATGGACAGGCAGGCCGCAGCCTGGGGGATTTCCCGGGGATGCGTCTTGTGGACTCTGTTCTGCGACAGCAGGGCGTTCAGCCACAGCACGCTCGCGGTGGTCAGGCCGTGCCAGGGCATTTTTTGCCGAACGCTTCGTGCGATCTTGACCTGGTCGTCCTTAGGGGTTCTTCTCTCGATTCGCACGGCGCAGCTCCGCACCATGCGTGCGACGAATTCCGAGAGCTTGGCGATTTGCTCGTTTGATTGCCTAACGGCTGGAAAAATAGCAACAAGGTCGTCGAGATTTCCTCGAACAAAGTCCGTTGTCGGCCAACGCCTAGCCTGCGCTCCCGACTCCCCGTGCAGAAAGGCATATTGCAACGGGAACCCTCGCAATAGAGTTTGCGTGACTTCCCGGGCACTCCGGGGGATCCCGAACTGCTGGGGAATCACTATGGCGATGGCGGCATGGATTCGCAGCGAATCGCTGCTAAGCTCCTGCCCGAGCCTCTTCCGGGCGTCGAGCTCCGCGTCCCGACCGCTGTGAGAGACTTCGATCACCAGCGGCGGCGAAAGCGGATCCCTGATGAGAATGTCCGGGCGTCCAGTGCTTCCGGCGAGAGCTTGAAGACGCTCGTCCTGGACCACATCTACATCTTTTGTGCTCCACGACGGCTTCCGCCTGCGGATGGCCTGAGCCAATCCGATGTTGAATGTCTGTTCATAGACCTTGGGTTGGCCCTGCAACAATCAGCCCTCCAGTGCCCTAACGCCGAGCTGGAGCCGCTTGCCCGCCCGCAGTTGAGTACCCTCGGCAACGGATTCGTCACATCCCTGCGGGGGCGTCCCCGGGACCAAGGGTCCAGACGAGCCGAAGATCCGACAACGCACACGCGGAGGGAGGCGGACTGCCACGTGCTGGTTGGTTTGCAAGTCTGCCCCACAGACTCTTCGGATGTTTTGCGGACACTTGCTGAACCCCTCTTATTATACCACTGTTCCTGCAGTGCAGGGTGCCCGCCCTGCCACTACGGCACACTTTACGGCACACTTAAAGTGTGTAGCAGTGTCAGCGTTTCCTTACAGCCGATTCACCCTCCGGCGTGGGATGGAGGCACTCCGCCTGCTGGCCCGGTTCGCCGGCGGATTGCTCGCAGGTTACGGTTTGATGTACATCACGGTTTCCCGATCCAAAGTCGGCTTCCTCCGAGACCTGCCGATGATCAGAGCGCTTGGCTGTGCCGGTGCCGCCTCGTCGGCCTTGCCGAGGGAGGAAACCACGGCGTCTCTTACTGATGTTTTCATAAGTAATTGCACGGAAAGGCACCGCAAGCCTTTGATTCTATTGGTGGGTTGCTTGCAATTACTTTTGGCAAAATTAGTACCGTGCGCAGCCCCGGTGCTGGCGGTCCCTGATCCGCCGGACGCTGCGGCGCACCCGCCGCATCCTCGCCCTGAGCGAGCAGCTTCGAAGCATGTTCGACTTCGATCCGACGCTCGACGCGCGCATCGCGGTTGTAGCGAACGGTCTGCCGTTCGCCCTCCACGCCCCGCCGCGCGGTCGGCGGCTGCGTCCGAACCGACCGGTTCGACTCCGGTTCCTGCCCAACCTGATCCAGACCGAGGGCTGCGCCGACAGGCTGAAGACGGCGGCGATCCTGCAGGAGACGACGCCGAGTCGTCTTCGCGGGCCGCTTCCCGACCTCCGCCGCCGCCCCCGTGCCGATGTCGCGGGAGGAGGGGGAACGGAATTCCACGAGTGCATCGCCCACCCCCCGGCCTTGAGCATATCGTGCGCTAGGCCGGACCGGTCGTCGTCGGCGCGAAACGGTGTCCGCTCGGAACCGGCGACTCGCTCCTCTGGCCGACCCGCTCCTCCACTGCGGGGCAACCCGTGTCGAGCATTGAAGCCCTGGCCCGTGGGCGCGTGGTGATCGCCACGGATTACCGGGCTATTCCCGACCTAGCCCCGCCGGCGTGACCGGCAGGCTGGTCGGGTACGCACGGCCGGACCGGATGGCCGCCGTCATAGGGCAAATCGCCGCCGAACCCGAGCGATACGAGAAAATGAGCCGAGCGGCGGTGGCGGTTTACTGGTTTTGCCAACAGTAATTGCAAGCAACTCACCAATAGAATCAATGGCTTGCGGCATCTTTTCGTGCAATTACTTATGAAAACATCAGTGCGAAGAACATTTCATGACCCAACGACACCTGGATGCCATCATTCCGCTGCTGGAAGGCTCGTGGCAGTTCCGAGCAGACGACCCGGCTGCGGTCCCCGCCGCCATGCCGCCGCCGCGACATTGAGGATGGCCTGCGTCGCCGTCCAGCGGTTGGCGGTGGCGGGACAGCGGCCTGCGGGCTCGTCATGCTCCTCTTCCCCGCAAGCCGCCGCTCAGCCGTCGACTCAGTTCGGCAAGACGCAGTGAGCCTTGAACAGGCCCACCACAAGGCGGCCTCCGCCGGGTCCGGCCAAGCCCGCCGGTGGCGGCTCGTAAAGAAAATGAATCCGGTCCGCATTCGGCCGCAGTTTGACGTGCCACCGGAACACCTTGTCGATGCCGCAATGCCGCCGGGCGCGGTCCCGTCTTGACTCGCGATACCGCTTGGTAGCGCCATTCTCATCAGAGGTTTCCGTCCCGACCCTGGCCGACAAGGCGCTCGCCAGTTGACGCGGGTCGCCGGCCTGCAACTCCTCGAAGCACGCCGCACCGTGATCGCTGAGGCCGCCCAGGCAGCGGAGCAGTTCGCCTCGGACTTCCCTGTACGGACGGCTCAAGTCCCGGAGCCTGCCCCAGACGTCATCCGCCCAGCCGAGCGCCGGCAAGGCGGATTGCGCGAGGCGCGCAAACTGCGTCTCATCGGCGTTCTCCAGCGTGATGGCTGCTCGAAAGAAGGCGACGTGCTGGCATTCTGCAGCTACGAGAAAGATCTCCAAGGTAGCGTCGGCGACGGTCACCGGAACCTTCCCAACCCGCACCCCGCCGAGCGGCAGCGGGAAAACCGCTAGGTGGCGTCCCGCTCGGCACGAAGCGTGCGCCCATGCCAATCCAGGAGCGAACCGCACCCTCCCGTCGATTGCAGCATCGTATTCGGTCAGCCCAGAATCGTCGAAATCGCCGGTCCGGTCAAGCTCGCCGGTCCGATCAAGCGCCAAGGACACCCGGGACGCGAGGTCCCAATCGAAGCGCACAGGACAGCCCGATCCAAACAGCAGCGAGAAAAGCTGAACTCCGCTACCAAGATCGGTCTCATACTGATCGCGTCGAAATTCGTCTCCTTGGAACCCATTCGTCGATTGATCTTCTGGGTGGATTTGGTGTAACGATTAGCGTGGAAAAAGAAAGCTTCTGATTCTTCCACGCCTTCCTGCAGACTAGAAGTGCGAGGTTCGAGAAAACGTGGTCTTGCAGTTCGCGGAAAAAGTCCGTGCTCCAGATAAAATCCTGCGTTTTTTGCTCAATGCGCACGATTTGTCGTTGGATCTCACGCTTCTCCCCGGGAGGCATGGAAAACCTGCGAGATCGCAGTAGAACGGGACGACCGCGCCTAGGGACAGCCCAGCACGCCGCCTGGACCCGCACCGCCGGCGGAGACCAAGACCCCGCTCAAGGCCTAGGAGCCTGTTGAAAAAGTCCTCAGCGGCCGTGCAGCCTGTCCAGCAACTCCTGGCAGGGCCCTGCAAGGACCATACAACGACTCCCGAAGGCCCTGCAACAGGCGCAAACCGGTGGTTCGCACGCGATTGCGTGACGGAAATCGTATCCCAGGGACTTCATCAACAGGCTCCTAGACGAGGGCACCAAGCCTTGGGGGGAGAAGTTCGGCCGCGCCCTGAGCGGCTCCCGCTCCCGCCGCCACGGCTCCCGCGGTGCGCTGCGCAGTCTGCGCCCGCTACCGGGCAGCGGTGGCAAGCCCCGAGCGCCCCGGCTCGCCTGCGCTGCCGAGTCCGGCCGGGCTGCGCCGAGCGGGTGCGGACGCCCTGGGGGCAGCCGCGGTCGGCACCCCCGTCGGGCGGGTGGCCAGCGGGCGCTTGCGCCTCCACCGGCTGGCGGCCAGCAGCCCGGAGGGCCAGCTCGAGGACATAGGGCGGGAAGGCCCTGCCACGGCGGAGGCCTTCCGGGAGTTGCTAGAGCAGATCGCTGAGGAAGCAAACCGGAAGATTCTGTTCGTGGTCGCCAATCGCAGGATGCACCGGGCGCAGAGAATCCAGGCGTGGCCGGCAGCTCACCAAGCCGCAGCGAAGCTCTGTTTGCAGCCGGCCTGCTCGCCTCCAGGCAATCCGGTCGAACGCCTAGGAGCCTGTTGAAAAAGCCCTCAGCGACCGTGAAGCGGCCCTGAAATGACCGTAAAACGACTCCTGAAGGCCCTGAACAGTCGCAAAACGGTGCTTCGGACGCGATTTCGCGAGGGGGATCGTACCCCAGCGACTTTAGCAACAGGCTCCTAGGGTTTTGGTCCAGCGGCGGGTCCGTCGCGAGCTGAGCAAGACCGCAGCCCAACCGCGGGCCAACCTGGAAGCTGCTTGCCGGTCTGGGCCAGGAGCCCCGGAACAGGGGCCAGCCTTCTGGCGCGAGGCGGACTGCCAGTCTATGCTGGCCTGCATTCCGAGGACCCGCCCTGGGCACCGGCCAGGAGCCGCGCAGCTGCTCGGGACTGTCGCGGCGTGCGGAGGCGGGCCGCCAGGCCGAACCGGCAGCGCGGCCTCGGCGGCAGCCTGCCGCGACCTCCGGGGGAGGAGCGGCCGCCCGCTGGGGTGCTAGACTGAACGGGCGTGCGGAGGGAGCGCGACGGGATGACTGCCGCGATGCCGGTTCCGACGGTGGCCTCCGAGAGGCCGCCGCCGCCGGCTCCGCCCTTGGAGTATCCCTGCTCGGACGGGTTGCCGATGGCCGACAGCGACGCCCAGGCCAACGCGATGCGCGAGGCCACGGCCGCGCTGCGGCTGCACTTCCGGGACCGCCGCGACCGGGTGTACGTGACGAGCGACACGTTCGTCTACTACCGGGAGGACGATGCGCAGGCTCGCGTGGCCCCGGATGTGTTCGTGGTGCTGGGGGTGCCGGCGGGGGACCGCGACTCGTATTTTGTGTGGCTGGAGGGGCGGGTGCCGCAGTGGGTGCTGGAGGTGGCGTCGCGGTCGACGGTGGGGGCGGACTTGAAGCGGAAGCGGGATTTGTACGAGCGGCTGGGGGTGCGGGAGTACTGGCAGTTCGACCCGACGGGGGAGACGCTGGGCCGGCTCGCGGGGCAGCGCCTGCAGGGGCACGCCTTGGAGGCGGGCAGCTACGAGCCGCTGCGGCTGCGGCCGGACGGCTCGGCTCGCAGCCGGGTGCTGGGCCTGGAGTTGGAGGTGCAGGGCGGGCTGCTGCGGTTCCGGGACCCGGCGACCGGGCTGCTGATCCCCATTCTGGAGGAATCCGAGCCGGCGCGGCAGGAAGAGAGCCGCATGCGCCAAGCCGCCGAGCAGGAACGCGACACCGAGAGCCGCATGCGCCAGGCCGCCGAGCAGGAACGCGACACCGAGAGCCGCATGCGCCGGGCCGCCGAGCGGGAACGCGACACCGAGGCTCGCAAGCGCCGCGAGTTGGAGGCCCAGCTCGCCGCGTTGCGGGCGAAGCTCGCTCAGTCCGCTCGCGTGCCGCCCCCCGCATGATTAGCGCGAGGGTCCCGCAGCGAAAACCCTGGATCTGCAAATTGTTCGAGCCGGCAGCGGCTGACTGCGGCGCGCTCGCTGCAAGGGAGCTGGGACGCCGTCCCTCCGGCCAAGCGGACCACGGGTGGGAGGCGCGGGGCAGGTCGCGGACTTCCGCTCCGGCGGCGGGGAACCGACGAATCCGGGAGCCCACCCAGGCTCCCCTCCGCGCCCGCGCCCAATCTGGCGACGGCTTCCGCGCCCCTAGCGTGGCGCGGACCCGGAAGAGGTCCGGTTGCGGGGCATTCCCCGGGGGACGCCGCGGTTCGCGGAACACGCCTACTCGCTCCGGGAGTGCTCGCCGCCCCGGGCGAAGCATCCTAGATGCCCGGGCAAGGATTCCGGTTGCTAGCCGGAACGTGTTTGTGCTGCCATGGTTTAGGCGGTCCTCCGGGGTGTCCGAGTCTTGCCCCCGCGGGGGTGCCTGTCGATTTTTCTGGAGGCCCCCTAGCCCCCGCCAGCGTTGCCACCCTGGCTGGCGGCGTCTGCGACGAGCCTTGGACGGGCCGGGCTCGGCGGGGTGGCGCGGCACCTCAGGCTGCCCACGAGGCTGGCCGCGGCAGTCCGCCGCCAGCGCGGTGGCAGCGCCGGGCAGAGGCTGCTGGTGCTGCTCTACGCGGCCTGCGCCGGCGGGGGCACCGCCCTAGGAACCGAGCGCGCCGAGCCGGGCGGGCTGCGGGCCGCCAGTTCGGACTCCTGCGAGGCGTTGGTGAACTACGGCTGGCAGCGGGGCGAGGATGATGCCGTGCGCGTGACCGATCCGCACCAGAAAGCTCCGCTCTTGCGTCGGGTGGCCGCGAGGGAGTTGCGGGAGGACGAGGGGAAGCCCCTGGACGCGGCGGGTAAGGAGCGGGCGCTCACGGGGGCGTGCCGGCCGGCCCGGGGGCCGGAGGAGCCGGTGGGTGGGGTGCTCCAGCGCACCGGGACCGGAGAGCAGCGGTTGCTGGTGCCGGGGTACAGGGTGATGCTGGCGAGCCACGACCGGCTGCCGCTGGCGGAGTTGGGGCGGCGGCACCGCGGCCAGCAGGAGCCGGAGCATGCGCTCCAGGGGGCCGTTGCCGGACCTGGGCCTGCAGCCTCCGCCGTGCCGCTCGCCCGCAGCGCAGCAGGGCTTCTATGGAGGTGCCCGGAGTGCATCACTGCTGCAGGACTAGGTGCTGCCGGCCCAAGCGCGGCGGCACGGGCTGCGTCCGCTGATCCGGTACTCGTGGACAGCGTGGGGCGGCTGACGTGCAGCGCGCGGCGGCGGCTGTGCAGCAGGGGCAACCTGCGCTGGGATGGGCTGCTGCACGCGGCGAGCCGGAGGGAGCCGGACTCGGGCCGGGCCCAGCGGAACGGGGCCGACGCGGAGCCCGCGGGGGTCCCGGTGCGCCCGGAGCCGGGGGCACAGCAGCGGAGGTGCGGGCGCAGGGCGCCTGCGGGGGGGGCCAGGTCGCTCGGCGACGGGATGAGGGGCCCGCGCCGGACTCTCCGCTCAAGCCATGCGGCTCCGCAACACCCATCTCGGGGAATGATCCGCGAATCTCCGGGAGTATCCCAGCCGCCCCGAGCGCTGCGCGTGCCGCCGGAGCGCACCGGGCTCCATCCCCAGCCAGCGCCGGACGGGTCGCAGCGTCCGCGGTGTCGCTACGGATGGCGTCAAAAGCCGTGTCCCTGGAACCCCTGCGTCGCTGGACCTGCTGGGTGGATTGGGTGTCCATGATGAGAGCCTGGCCCAAGCAAGCTTCCTTCCCTTTCCATGCCTTCCGCAGGCCAGCAGTTCGAGGTTCGCAAACTCAGCAATGCCCAGGCGAGTTCGCTTGGCGGACTGCGCAGCGAGTGCGCCAGGCCTTTGAGGGAAAGTTCGGCAGAGTCCTGAGCGTCTCCCCGGGGCGCCGGAGCCTGCGGCGGCTCCAGCTCCCGCCCCAGCGGCACACCCCCAGTACGAGCCCGCTGCCGTGCAGCGGTGGCAAGCCCCAGAGTTCCCTAAGATCGTTCGCCGGGCTCAGGAGATAGGGAGCCCTGCTCGCCTGCGCCGACGAGTCCAGACGGACTGCGCAGAGCGTGTGCGGACACCCTAGGGCCTTCGCGGGCAGGCCCCCCTCGGACGGGTGGCCAGCGGGCGCTTCCGCCTCCGCCTGCTGGCGGCCAGCAGCCCGGAGGGCCAGTTCCAGGGCCTGGTGCGGGAAGGCCCTGCCACGGCGGAGGTCTTCCGGGGTGGATCGCTGAGGGATTTGAAAATTGATTTTTTATCAATCAGAATCTTGCGTTCATTTACTAGTTTTTCCAAAAGTAATTGCAAGCAACCCACTAATAGAATCAATGGCTTGCGGAGCCTTTTCGTGCATTTATTTATGAAAACATCAGTAAGTAAGCACGGAGAGCAGCGGACACACTCCTCTCGTCCACTGATTGGGAGTCCTGAATCGGCTCCGGAATTGGGGTGAGGCTTATGGGTAACCAGGAAAGAATAAATGCTCTCAACCCAAGGCGTCTCGCTCCGCTCGAAAGCGAGCGGCTGAATTGAAGCGCTGCTATGGCCCCTTGGCTTCTAGACGGTCGACAGGGATCTCTTCCGCAGCCCAGTGGCCGTATTATTGTTGGCGTCGCCAATGCGTGCCGCGAATACGCTCGCGGCAAACGCGTCCTCGTGCGCCTTTGCAACGCGCCACATGGACTGGTGCGCAATGGGTCGTCGGTTTAGCGACATCGTGGGGCGCGACGGCTTTCGGGAGATCGCGGTCCCGGCAAAGCTTCGAGGAACCGCCCGGCGCACTCGGCTCTTCGAGCAGCCGATCGTCCGCGGCCGGCTTTTAGTGGTCCGGCAATCTCGCCGTTTCGGACGCGGCGTCATCCCCCTCGCTAGCGGAATCGGTCGCCCGCGCCCGGATCTCATTCCAGGGAGGCCTCATCGACGCCGCCAGCCGGTCGCTGCACTCCAGCAGGCGCAGCATCGCGAGTACACCGCCGAGGATCGCGAGCGTTTGGGCGAGTATCGCATCAGCGAAGCACCATGCCAGACGGGCCTCGAGGCTCGCGAGATCGACCTTTGTGGCGCGGGATTCCAGTTCGGTGCGCGTCGCATGTCCCCATGGTCGGCGGCTTGGCGCACCGCGTCGGGGATCGCCTCAGCCTGCTCGGCCGTGAGACCGGCTCCGGTCAGTTGCCGTGCGATCGCTTGGGTGTCGAACACCGAATCGTTTTACCACGGCGGCTCAGGCGGTTGTCCGGTTGGCCTGTCACTTCGGCGCACTTACTGACGTTTCCATAAGTAATTCCACGAAAAGGCTCCGCAAGGCATTGATGCTATTGGTGGTTTGCTTGCAATTACTTTTGGCAGAATTAGTAAGTGCGCAGAAGGCGCCAGCGCTTCGGCATGCCGGCTGCGCTGGGTGTGCGAGAATGCCTTGCGGTGCGGCCGCCCCTGCATTTCGTCTTTGGCCTCGCGGTCGCTGCGGGCGTCGCCGCGCAAGCGCCCGAGGCGGATTCGGAGGAACCTGCCCAGCCGCCGGTTGCGGAGGAAGCCGAGCCGGGCGAGGCTGGAGGGAACAGAACGGCGCTCAACCTGTTGGGAGAAGTGGACTCGGATCAGGGCGAGGGCCGCCGCAACGAGAACGTCCGCATAACTCTGATCGACAACAACGTGCTCCGCGAACTGACCACGAGGATGGGCACCACCGCTACCGTGCCGGTCGAGCACCGGATTGGGCAGCGCTATTTCGCCAGCGAATTCGGCCAGCCTCCGCGAAGGGGTCTGCAAGCGGTTCTGGCGCCGGTTGCCAAGCCGCACGGCGAACTGCGGTGGACGCACCAGTCCAGTGTGACCAGCGCCCGGTCGTTCTTTCAGGTCGGCAGTGTGCAGCCTGCCCACGACAACAACTTCGGGTTCACGTTCGGCGCACCTCTCTGGGCCGGAGCCTCGGTCATGTTCGAGGGGGCGCAAGTGCGCTCGAGGGGCAACGTCAACGGCAATGTGCTCGTCCCGTCCCCCAGCGAAAGGATCCCGCTGGCAACCGATCCAGCGACTCGGGTCGAGGTCCAGCGCATCCTCGACGCTTACCCGCAGGAACTGCCCAACCGTACCGACATCAACCCCCGCGCGCTCAACACCAACGACCTGCAGAGCATCAACAACGACCGCTGGACGGTCCGCCTCCGCCAAGCGCAGCGAGACCGGGACCAGTTCGTGCTGCACTACGGTTTCACGGCCCAGAAAGTCGACGCTTTCCAGCTCGTCGGCGGGCAGAACCCCGACACCACCACGAAGAACCATGTGGCCAAGGCCTCCTGGAACCGTTCCTGGTCCGCCGCTACCTCAACCGATTTCGCGCTCGGCTACGAGCGCGTAGGCAGCTTGCTAGTGCCCGAGGAGACCTCCGTAGGCCCCCTGGTTCTCACTGGGTTCGTCATTGAGTTCCTCGGACCCAGTTCCAACATACCGATCGACCGGAGCATCAATCGATTCCGCTACGCGGCTAACCTAACCCATGTCCAGGGCCGGCACAGCTGGACCTTCGGGGCGGAGGCCCTGCGACGGCAGGTCAACGGTTACGAGGCGGAGAGCCACCGGGGCTTGTTCTTCTTCCGCAACGACTTCGGCAGGGACGCGATCACGAACATTCGGCTGGGGACGCCGAGCGTCTACCGGGTCGCGGTTGGCGATGTCCACCGCGGGTTTCGGAACTGGGACCTGCAGTTCTTCGCGGCCGACCGGTGGCGCGTGACGAAATCCCTGACCTTAGACCTCGGGTTGCGCTACGAGCCCGTGACTGCCCCGCGGGAAGCGCAAGGACTGACCGAGATCCCGTACGACTGCGACTGCAACAACCTAGCGCCTCGGTTCGGCTTCGCCTACCGGCCCGGAAAACGCTGGGGCGTGTGGCGCGGCTCCTACGGCATCCAATACGGTCAGATCTTCAACGTTACCTACGGCCAGTCGCGCTTTAGCCCACCGGCGAACATCAACATCTCGCTTCAGGCTCCGGACTTTGTCAACCCGCTGGGGCACCTGCAGCCTAGCGACCTCGATCCCAACGCCCGATCCACGGTGTTCCGGCTCGACCCCGAGCTGGCGACGCCGTATTCGCACCAATACGGGTTGTCCTGGCAGGTCCCCTTAGGCGGCGGCCTGACCCTCGACTTGGGATACGTCGGCAGCCGCACGCACAAGCTCCTGACGTTGTGGTACATCAACCGGGCGCAGCCCGTTCCGGGGATTCCCCAGACCACCCGGACGGTGAACCAGCGCCGGCCAGACCCGCGGTACTACGACAATCGGCTGGTCCTCAACGGTTCCCGGGGCTATTTTGACGCGGCCAAGGCTGTGGTGATTCTCCCTGGCTGGAAGGGCCTGACGGTCGAGGCCTCGTACTGGTGGAGCAAGGCGATCGATCTCGGCAATGACTTTTCCAACACAGCGTCCGGCCGCTCCGGCCGCCTAGGCCGCAGCCAATCGGAGTTCAACTCGCAGGCGGAGATGCGCGCTGTCAGTTCCTTCGACCAGCCGCACGCCGCCCTGCTGAAGGCGAATTGGCGGACTCCGGACTACAAGGCCTTCCCGCAGCGGCTGGCTGGCAACTGGGAGCTGAGCGCGGTGGTGCTCGGCAAGTCGGGCACGCCGTTCAACGTGATCTCAGGTTCGGACGGGGAAGGCTTCGGGAATGTGGATGGCTCTCCTGGCGACCGCCCCAATCTGCTGGACCCCAGCCTCCTGGGCCGGTCTGTGGACGATCCCGACAGGCCGGCCTCGTTTTTTCCAGCTGCAGCGTTTGCTTTCATTCGGCCCGCGGAGATCGCCGGCAATCTGGGGCGCAACGTGTTCCGGAAAGACGGGATCTTCAATGTGAACATGGCGCTGTCGAGGCGCTGGGGCCTGCCGGGCGATGCGACAGTCTTCCTGCGGGCCGAAGCCCTGAACCTGCTCAATCACCCGCAGTTCGCCGAGCCGGGCCGCGAACTGACGTCGCCGAACTTCGGTCAGATCACGAACACACTCAACGACGGGAGGGCGTTCCGCTTCAGCCTGGAGCTGGATTTCTAGTCCAGGACTTCGCCAGTTCCCGTTTGGCGCGGGCTTACGTCGGCATAGCCGGAGATCGAGGGGCCAGGCCCCGCGACCTGCGGCGTTGGGTCGAGGCCCGGTGGGCGATGCGACATGCAAGGGCACCGGATTGCGTGCCGCCCGGGGGCCGCTGTTTGCCGAGCCAAGGCAGCGGCAGCCTTACTTATCCCGCGCTCGCAGCGTCCGATGGACGCGGGCCACATGCCACATGTAGTTGCCCACATCCTTGAGGTCTGCCGCCCGGGCAATATGCTCTTCCGAGCGTCGGCCATCCCGCAGCGCCTCGTAATAGAGCCCTAGGTAAAGATGGGCGTAGAATTCCGCCAAGCGCCCTGGGCCGGAGTGGGAGGCCGCAGCGGCGAGCACATCGTCCGGCTCCGCTTCGTTGCGGAACAGGGCGTAGACCTCCATCATCGGCACGCGACTGTCACGGTTGATCGGGAGCAGCCCCTTGCGAGCCTCCTCCAGGCCCCTGGAGGCAGCGACGCAGAGGAAGTGCCAGACCGTGTTCTCAACGTCTTGGGGATTCACCGTCCTGTGGGTCTCGAACTGCTCGGCGCCGTCCTGGAAGCGACGGGCATAGTAGTGGGCGATCCCGCGCTGCCAGAGCTGCGGTCCAAGCTGCGGCTCAAGTTCCGCCGCCTTGTCGAAGGCAGCTATCGCCGCCTCCGTATCGCCGTTCTTGAAGCTCGCCCCACCCAAGTGGAGGTGTATGCGGGGCTCGTCCGGGTCGAGCTTGCTCAGCGCTAGGTAGTCCTTGATCGCGTTCGAGTAGTCCTCCTGCTGCTCGCGGGCCTGCGCCCGGACCCACAGGGCGTTTCGATCCTGGCCGTCGCGCCGAGCAAGCGCCTCCGTGGCAAGCTGCGACGCCTTGTCCGGCCTGCCGTTCCGCAGCGCCGCGAAGGCCTCCGCCAGCGCATCGGGTGCATCCCGCTGCGCCAGCGCATGGATTGCCCCTCCGAGCACCACCAAGATCGCCGCCAGCCTCAATCCGATACGTCCAGGCATCGCTGCTACGGCCACCAGTGTAGTGAGTCCGGCCCGGAGGGAAAACTAGGGGCCCGCAGCGGCGCTGCGGCAGGCCGCGACGCCGTTCCGGGTTGGCGGCAACCTTGGCCATCACCCGCCAAGATTCCCGCAGCCGAGCCCGGTCCCTAGCGTGCCGCTTTCCAGGCTTCTATATTGCTCTCAGCCGTCGATGTCGGCTGCGCGCCCCGTTGGCAGCGGCCCTGGAGGCTGCGGGCGGAGTGGGCCGCTGGGGCGTCCCCTGCCGTGCTGCTCCTGCACTCCTGCCGGTGCCACGGCCACCGCGCGGACCTCGGGAAACGGAGAGTCGGGGCTGGGGCACGCGGTCCGGTGCCCCTCGCAGCGGCGGGCGACATCTCCGGCCCGCAGACCGTCCTCGCCTCCCAGAGCGCGGACGAGAACGCGTCGCATGCGGCGTATCCAGCGCACTGGCCGAGCGGGGCGTGCCAGCCCGAGACTCCGAGCCTTGCTGGCCCCATGATCTTCCGGAAGCTGCTGGAATCCGGCGCAAGGCCTGCCGCCTACGCCGAGCGGTTCCCGCGGCGGCTCGCGGGGACGGGCAGGGACTGCGACGCTGAGGCCGCGAAACCTATAATCGATTGGTACCCCGCCCCAGCGCCTCCTTCATGCCAGCTTCCCCTCCGAGTCCAGGTTTGGTCGAGACGCTGGTCTATGCTGGCCGCCGGAGAATCGCGAGCGCAGTGCGGCGTCGGGAGTGCTTCTACGCCCTCGCCGTCGCTGTGCTGGGCTGCTGCGCCCTCCTGCTGCTGGGGACTCGCTATGTGCCGTGGGCGCTGCTGCCACTCGGTGCGGCCCTCGGCGTGTGGGCTGCCTGCCAGCGGTGGAAGTCCGGTGTCCCGGGATCCTACGCGATCGCGCAGTTGATCGACAGCCACGAAGACCTCTCCGACGAGCTGGCCACGGCGTACCACTTCCGCACGAACGGCAACGGTGCCGCCCGGCCGTCGCTTGCAGACACCCAATACCGGCGGGCTTGCCGGACCGCGGCGGGTATTGTTCCGGAAGCAGTCTTCCCGACCGCTACGCCCTGGACCCAGCGCGCCAGCCTGTGGCTCCTGGCCGCCGCCGTGGTGCTGTTCGGCTTGCGGGCGGCTGTGCAGCCCAAGCTCTCGTTCGAGCCGCCGCTGGCCACGCTGCTCTTGCACACCCTGCTCGGCTACCCGGCGGACCGGGCGGACGCCGCGCTAGCGGCGGCCGCGAGGATCGACGGCCCTCCGCCCGCCACAGCCGCTTCCGAGGAGCAGGAAGCCCCGCCCGGGCACCGCCAGAACTCCGCCCCCTCAGGCCTGGACCTGCCGGAGGAGCAGTACAGCGAGACTCGCGAGGACGCCGAGGACCTGCCGGAGGTCGAGGGCCTCCTCACAGTCCCCCTGGACGAGGTCGAGGTGGAAGGCCTGGATGCGGACGACGGCCTCGCGTCCGCGGCAGTCGACGACGAAGCAGCATCCGAGGACGGTGCCACCCCCCCGCCCGACCCGAGCGATGAGAGTTGGGACGAGGAGGCGCAGAGCTTGCTCGATAAGCTCAAGCAGGCGTTCGAAAACATGCTGGAGACCCTCGACATGGCTTCGGTCGAAGGGGCCGATTCGGAGGCTGGCCGAGAGCAGGGCAGCGGCCAGGCCGAGGAGGCCGCAGCGGAGGGCGAACCGGCGGACAGCGGGAGCGCGGAGAACTCGGACGGAGGCGAGGCGGACGAAGCCGCCATGGAGGGCGGCGAGCAAGGCGAGGCAGGGGACGAGGCGGCGTCCGCGGGCGGCCAGGGGGAGGACAGCAGCGGCGAGCAGAGCAGCGGCGAGAACGCCTCGGCGGCCGGCAGCAGCGACGGGTCCAAGGAGTTTGCGGAAGCGGCGCGGGAAGAGGTGCTCGGGGCGCTGGAGGAGCTCTACATGGAACGGGCGGAGAACATGCGCGGCGACGTGACGGTCGAGACCCGCCTCGCCGAGCAGTCGGCGAGCGTGCCGTACAATCGGCGCGTCACAGCGCATGCGGACCGGGGCGGCGCAATCAGCCGCGACGAAATCCCGGCCGCCTACCGCGCCTACATCCGCAACTATTTCGAGACGCTCAGAAGGATCGAGGAGTAGATGCCCGGAACAGAGTCCGCGGTCGAGGCCGCCACAGCGCATCTCGCCCGGGTCCGCGAGGAGATCCACAAGGTCATCGTCGGGCATGAGCCGGTGGTCGCAGGCGTGCTGAACGCGCTGCTGGCCGACGGCCACGTCCTGCTGGAAGGCGTCCCCGGACTGGGCAAGACCACGCTGCTGCGGACCTTGGGGCTGGCCCTGCACCTGGACTACTCGCGGATCCAGTTCACGCCCGACCTCATGCCGGCCGACATCCTCGGCAGCATGGTCATGGACACCAGCGCAGCGGGGGCCAAATCCCTGCGCTTCGAGCAGGGTCCCGTCTTCACCCACCTGCTCCTGGCGGACGAGATCAACCGCGCCACGCCGCGCACGCAGTCGGCCCTGCTGGAAGCGATGCAGGAGAAGACCGTGACCAGCGGCACGGCCACGCATGCCCTCGAGGACCCTTTCCTGGTGATGGCCACGCAGAACCCGCTGGAAATGGAGGGGACCTACCCCCTCCCGGAAGCCCAGCTGGACCGCTTCCTGCTGAAGATCCTGGTGGAGTACCCGGAGCGCGACGAGCTCACGGCCATCGTCGAGCGCACCGCCGCAGCCTCCCAGCCGACCGTGGAGGCCGTGCTGAACCGCGACCAGATCCTAGCTCTGCGGGCTCTCGCCGCGCAGGTGCTGGTCGCCCCGCACGTGCGGGACTTCGCGATCAGTGTCGTGCTGGCGACCCAGCCCAAGCAGGGCTCCATGCACGCTCTGGCGCGGCAGTACATCCGGTACGGCAGCTCCCCGCGGGGAGCCCAGGCGCTGATTCTGTGCGGCCGCGTCCGGGCGCTCATGGAGGGGCGCCTGCACGTCAGCGCCGAGGACATCCGCGAGCTGGCGCTCCCGGCGCTGCGGCACCGCATCATCTTGAATTTCGACGCCCACGCTGAGGGGCGCACCGAGGACGACCTCCTGCTGGAGATCCTGGACGGCTTGAGCGCCGGCCTCGGTCGAGCCGCGTAGGCCGCTGTCGCCCGAGTGGCCGGCGCAGCCGCTTGCCGCCGCCCGGGGGATCGGCTATGATGACTCAAGACGCCGCGCGGTCCTGCGCGCGAGGGGCGGGGCCGCAGCAGGAGCCCTGCCGCCTTCCCGGCAGGCGCAGCGCGGAGCGTCCAGATCCCCTGGGGGCACGCACCGAGGCAGCAATCCTCCGGACGGGTGGCCGAGCGGTCAAAGGCAACAGACTGTAAATCTGTCGGGCTACGCCCTACGAAGGTTCGAATCCTTCCCCGTCCACCAGGACCCTTTCCCACTCGGCGCCCGGCTCCCCTAGACGCCCACACAACGAGGAGACGAGAGGCATGGCAGCGAAGGAGAAGTTCGACCGGTCGAAGCCGCACGTGAACGTGGGGACGATCGGGCACATCGACCACGGCAAGACGACGCTGACGGCGGCGATCACGCGGGTGCTGGCGCAGCACGATCCGACGAACCGGGAGCGGTCGTTCGACTCGATCGACAACGCGCCGGAGGAGCGCGAGCGGGGCATCACGATCGCGACGGCGCACGTGGAGTACCAGACGGCGCAGCGGCACTACGCGCACGTGGACTGCCCGGGGCACGCCGACTACATCAAGAACATGATCACGGGGGCGGCCCAGATGGACGGGGCGATCCTGGTGGTGGCGGCGACGGACGGGCCGATGCCGCAGACGCGGGAGCACATCCTGCTGGCGCGGCAGGTGGGGGTGCCGTACATCGTGGTGGCGCTGAACAAGGTGGACATGGTGGACGACGAGGAGCTGCTGGAGCTGGTGGAGCTGGAGGTGCGGGAGCTGCTGACGGAGTACGACTTCCCGGGGGACGACGTGCCGGTGGTGCGGGTGTCGGCGCTGCGGGCGCTGGACGGGGCGGCGGACGCCGAGCCGGGGGTGGCGGAGCTGATGCAGGCGGTGGACGACTACATCCCGACGCCGGCGCGGGAGGTGGACCGGCCGTTCCTGATGCCGATCGAGGACATCTTCTCGATCTCGGGGCGGGGCACGGTGGTGACGGGCCGGGTGGAGCGGGGGACGGTGCGGGTGGGGGAGCAGATGGAGTTCCTGGGGATCCGCGCGACGCACCGGAAGGTGATCACGGGCGTGGAGATGTTCAAGAAGCTGCTGGACCGGGGCGAGGCCGGGGACAACGTGGGGCTGCTGGTGCGGGGGCTGGACAAGGAGGCGGTGGAGCGGGGGCAGGTGGTGGCGCAGCCGGGGAGCATCACGCCGCACACGCGCTTCAAGGGGCAGGTGTACGTGCTGCAGAAGGACGAGGGGGGGCGGCACACGCCGTTCTTCGACGGGTACCGGCCGCAGTTCTACTTCCGGACGACGGACGTGACGGGGGTGGCGCGCCTGCCGCAGGGGACGGAGATGGTGATGCCGGGGGACAACGTGGAGCTGGAGGTGGAGCTGATCGTGCCGATCGCCATGGAGCAGGGGCTGCGGTTCGCGATCCGCGAGGGCGGCCGGACCATCGGCGCCGGCACCGTCTCCGCCATCCTCGAGTAGGCCGCGGAAGGAGGCTCACATGGCGCGCGAAATCATCACGCTGCAATGCACCGTCACCAAGGACAGGAACTACACGACCACCAAGAACAAGCGCAAGCAGCCGGGCCGGCTGGAGCTCAGGAAGTACTCGCCGCGCCTGCGCAAGCACACCTTGCACCGCGAGGTGAAGTAGCCTATACTCGGAGGCAGGCGGCCGCGCCGAAGGGGCGTCGGTTAACGGTAAACCAGCGGTCTCCAAAACCGCCAATGGGGGTTCGATTCCCTCCGCCCCTGCCACCGCGCCCGGACCGGCGCCGGGCTTGGCTCTCCCCTTGGACCGGCACAGAGGAACCATGTCGAAGTCGTTGAGGAAGAAGTCCCGGGACCAAGCGCCCTTGACGGTGCGCGTGCGCAACTATCTGGACGGGGTGCTGCGCGAGCTGCGGCTGGTGAAGTGGCCTCGCCGCGATCAGGTCCGTGCCACCACGCTCGTTGTGCTGGTGACGGTGTTCGCCTTCGCCCTGTTCTTCGGCATCGTCGACTACCTGCTCGCGCTCGGCCAGCGGCTGCTGTACGAGGCGTTCGCCTAGGCGGGGGAAGGAGGCAGTACCGTGGCTGGCGAGGCAGCGCAGGCAGACCCTTCGGGGCCGGACCTGCAGTGGTACATCATCCACACCTATTCGCGCTTCGAGAACAAGGTGAAGGAGAGCCTGCGGTCGCGCGTGGAGGCCCTGGGGCTGGACCGCAAGGTGGGCGAGATCCTGATTCCGACCGAGGACGTGGTCGAGATGCGCAACGGGAAGAAGGTCACGGTCAAGCGGCTGCTGTATCCCGGGTACGTGCTGGCGCAGCTCGACCTGGACGACAACCTGTGGCACGCCGTCAGGAACACGCCGAAGGTGACCGGCTTCGTCGGCGGCGGCCAGACCCCCACGCCCCTGTCGCCCGATGAGGTCAACCAGATCCTCTACCGGCAGCGGACCTCCGAGAAGGATCCGCGGCCGCGGATGGAGTTCCACCGCAACGACCGGGTCAGCATCGTCGACGGGCCGTTCACCGGCTTCACCGGCACGGTCGAGGAGGTCAACGCGGACCGCAGCACGCTGAAGGTCATGGTCACCATCTTCGGGCGCGGCACCCCCGTCGAACTCGAGTATTTCCAGGTCCAGAAGGGCGGCTAGCAGGCAAGCGATGGCAAACCCCAGGCAGATTCAGGTGAAGCAGCAGATCAAGCTGCAGATCATGGCGGGCAAGGCCACCCCGGCCCCGCCGGTGGGCCCGGCGCTGGGCCAGGCGGGCCTGAACATCATGCAGTTCTGCAAGGACTTCAACGCCCGCACCTCCAAGCCGGAGCTCGAGGGCCTGGTGGTCCCGGTGGTCATCACCGTCTACCAGAACCGCACGCACGACTTCGTCACGAAGACGCCGCCCGCGGCCGTGCTGATCAAGCGCAGCGCGAACCTCGCCAAGGGCTCCGGCGAGCCGAACCGGAACAAGGTCGGCACGATCACCGGGGCGCAGCTCGAGGAAATCGCGCGGCAGAAGATGCCCGACCTCAACTGCCACACCGTCGAGCAGGCGATGGCCTGCATCCGGGGCACCGCCAACAGCATGGGCGTGCAGGTGGTATGATGGGAGCTCGGGTTCCCCGTGGGAGGCCCGGCCCGCACGCCTCGAGGCGTCGCCGGGCGGGCCGCTAGAACCAAGGTGGGCTATGGCAGGGAAGAAGTATCGCGCCTTCGCTGAGAAGATTGAGAACCGCCCCTACGCGCTGAGCGAGGCGATTCCGCTCCTCCAGCGGCACAAGGTCTCGAAATTCGACGAGACCGTCGAAGTGCATCTGAACCTGGGGGTCGACCCCCGGCACGCCGACCAGATGGTGCGCGGCACGGTGCTGCTGCCGCACGGCTTGGGCATCTCCAAGAGGGTCCTGGTGATCGCCGCGGGCGCCAAGGTCCAGGAGGCGCTCGACGCCGGAGCGGACTTCGCCGGCGGCGAAGAGTACACGGAGCGGATCGCCAAGCAAGGCTGGCTGGGGTTCGACGCCGTGGTCGCCACCCCGGACATGATGCGCTACGTAGGCCGCCTGGGCCGGATCCTCGGGCCTCGGGGGCTCATGCCGAACCCGAAGACGGGCACGGTGACCGTGGACGTGGCGCAGGCGGTCCGCGAGGTCAAGGCGGGCAAGGTCGAGTTCCGCGTGGACAAGGGAGCCGTCGTCCACGCCCCGGTCGGCAAGCTGGGCTTCGAGCCGGCCAAGCTGGCCGCAAACGCGGAGACCTTGATTTCGGCGGTGGTCAAGGCCCGGCCGCAGGCGGCCAAAGGCAAGTACCTGCTGAAGGCCTCGATCTGCTCCACCATGAGCCCGTCCCTGAAGCTCAACACAGCCGAATTCGGCGGATAGCGGGGAAGCGATGAAGTCCAAGGCTGACAAGCAGGAGATCCTGGCCGGGCTGCGGGCCGAGTTCGCCGCGGCCCCAGGGATCGTGATCTGCAAGTTCCAGGGGCTCACGGTCGCCGAGGACCAGGCTCTCCGCGGCGCCCTGCGATCGGCCGGCAGCCGCTACCGCGTCGTAGCGAACCGGCTGGCGCGCCGCGCCGCGCAGGACACCCCGTTCGAAGCGGCCCTCGCCGAGCAGCGCGGCATGACCGGCCTGGCTTTCCCGGGCGAGGATGTGGTCGGCGCACTCAAGGCGCTCGTCGCCTACGCCAAGGACCAGGACCATTTCTCGTTCACGGGCGGCGTGATCGAGGGGCGCGAGCTGGATGTGGACCAGCTCAACGAGCTGTCGAAGATGCCGGGCCTGCAAGGGCTCCAGGCGCAGCTGCTCCACATACTCAATTCGTCGGCGCAGCGTCTCCTGGGCGCGCTGAGCGCCCCGGGCCGCGAACTCGCGGCGGTGGTGCAGCAAGGCGTCGAGGAGAAGAAGTTCAACGAATAGCCCCGCGACGGGGCGCGCCCGGGGACGAAGCCCCGGCACGGAAGTCTTACGCAAAGGAGATCGCAGCATGGCGGACATCGGTGCAATCGCGGAATCCATCAAGGGCCTGACCCTGATGGAGGCCGCGGACCTCGTGAAGAGACTGGAGCAGGACCTCGGCGTCTCGGCGGCGGCGGCGGTGGCCGCGGCCCCAGTCGCGGCAGCGGGGGGCGCGGAGGAGGCGGTCGCGGAGCAGACCGAGTTCACGGTGGTGCTCAAGGCGTCCGGGCCGCAGAAGATCAAGGCCATCAAGGCGGTGCGGGAGATCACGGGCCTCGGGCTGAAGGACGCGAAGGGCCTCGTCGATGCGGCCCCCAAGGCGGTCAAGGAGAACGTGTCGAAGGACGAGGCCGACCAAGTCAAGACGAAGCTGGAGGAAGTCGGCGCGGAGGTCGAGGTCAAGTGAGGTCCCGGGCCGGCGCTTGCCAACGGCTCGGCCGCCTGCTACGCTGTAGGGTGCGGAGTAGGCTCGGCGGGGCCGAAGGGCGTTCGGGCGGCTGATCCATTCAGAGACAGATTGACTTACCGGGACGGTATGCGCTGAGGCGGCAAGGGTGCGTCTAGGTGCTGGCGTCACGCTGGCTCGGGGGCGAGGTGCGCCTCCGACCGGCGTTAGCCCTATGCCGGCCCGTCCTCGCCCCGGTCTGCCGCTGGGGGCCGGACCGTTCGCGCGGCCCTGCCGGGGCAGCGGCCCGCGAGCCGCAAGCGGAAGGGGGTAGGTGTGAACGAAGCGATGGCTGCAGAGGCCCAGGGGGCCGCCCTGGCCGCGCCCTCGGGCGACCGGCACGATTTCTCGGCGATCCGGACCGCAATCCCGATCCCGAACCTCATCGATGTCCAGCGGGATTCGTACGCGCGGTTCCTGCAGATGGACAAGTTGCCGGGCGAGCGCGAGGAGACCGGGCTGCAGGCCGTCTTCAAGTCCGTCTTCCCGATCCGCGACTTCCGCGAGATGAGCGAGCTGGACTTCGTCGAGTACACCATCGGCGACTGGGAGTGCAAGTGCGGCTACCTCCGCGGCCTGATGCATCTGCGCACGCGCTGCATGCATTGCCGCGCGACGATCGAGAGCGATCCGAAGGGGCCGCCGGAGCTGCTGTGCCGCAGGTGCGGGCGTTTGACCGAGAACAGCGTGACGTTCTGCCAGAAGTGCGGCGACCCGGTGGGCCTGAAGCTCAAGTACGAGGTCGACGAGTGCCAGGAGCGCGGGATGAACTTCGCCGCGCCCCTGAAGGCGACGATCAATCTCACGGTCTACGAGAAGGACGCCGGCGCCGAGAAGACGGTCCGCGACATCAAGGAGCAGGAGGTCTTCTTCGGCGAGATCCCGCTGATGACGGAGAGGGGCACGTTCATCATCAGCGGCACGGAGCGGGTGGTGGTCTCGCAGCTGCACCGCTCGCCCGGCGTCTTTTTCGAGTCGGCGAACAACCGGACCTATTTCCTCGGCAAGATCATCCCGTACCGCGGGAGCTGGGTCGAGTTCGAGTACGACCACAAGAATCTGCTGCAGGTGCGCATCGACCGCAAGCGCAAGTTCCTCGGCACGATCTTCCTGCGGGCGCTAGGCCTGCGCGAGGACAAGGACATCCTGCGCCAGTTCTACAAGGTCGACACCATCCGGGTCGGGGAGGGCGCGGAGCTGTTCCGGCGCGTCTCCGACAATCTGCGGGGCACGGCGCTGTCGCACGAGGTTTCCCAGGGCGGCCGCGTGATCGCCCGCAAGGGCCGGAAGGTGACCCCTCGGCTCCTGCAGCAATTCCGCGAGGCCGGGATCGCATGGCTGCCCAGCTCGCCGGCGGATCTGGAAGGGGCGGTTTTCGCCGAGGACATCGCCTTCCAGGGGGCCGAGGAGGCCATCCCGGACCGGAGGGTCCGGGCGGCGCTCGAGCAGGCTCTGCCGGAGACGGAGAGGAAGCGGAAGCTCGCGCAGGACGCCCGCGGGGCGCTCGAGCAGCGCCTGCGGGCCGTTTCGCTGGACGCGCTGCGCACGATCTGGCGCGCCTGGAGCGCTCGGTTCCCCGGCGCCGAGGGGCAGGACCTTTCCGCCCCCGCGCATCCCGATCTCCGCCAGGCCGACCTCGACGGCCTCCTGGCCGGCGTCGGCTGGTCCAGGAGCAAGGACTACGAGGGGTCGCGGAGGGCTTTCGTCCAAGCGCTGGAATCGCAGTTCGACAAGGCGAACAGGCCGAGTTCGGAGTTTTGGAACGAGCTGTCGATGTGGGTCCAAGACGGACTGACCGCGGCCTTTCTGGGGCAGCTGCCCCAGCTCCGGACCGCGGGGGACGGCGAAGCGGGGCAGGCCCCGCCCGCCCAGGACCCGGCGGAAGCGGCCGCGTTCCCGCTGCGGGCCGTCGACCTGGCTTGGTTCGCAGGCTTGGTGCTGGGCAAGCTGAAGGACGCGAGCATCTCGCCCGGCGAGCTGCTCGCCGAGGCGAACGGCTTCGTCAGCCCCGACGCGCTGGACAGCGTGGCCGATGCGGGCATCGCGGAGTTCGGCGTCGTTTTCCCAGAGGAGGACGAATGCGGCGTGATACTGTCCGAAACGCTGCGCAAGGACAGCATCAGGACCCAGGACGAAGCGCTGCTCGAGATCTACCGCAAGCTGCGGCCCGGCGACCCGCCGACGCGCGAAACAGCTTGGGATCTCTTCCAGGGCATGTTCTTCGACAGCCGCAAGTACGACTTCTCGCGCGTCGGGCGCATGAAGTTCAACATCAAGCTGCACGGCGCGCAGGACGCTACGCCGCTGGAGCGCCGGACCCTGGACGCGGACGACTTCTTCGCGACGATCGACTACCTGTTCAAGCTGCGCCGCAGCATCGGCGAGGTCGACGACATCGACCACCTCGGCAACCGGCGCGTGCGCGCCGTGGGCGAGCTGCTGGAGAACCAGTTCCGCATCGGCCTGATCCGCATGGAGCGGGCCATGAAGGAGCGCATGACGATCTACCAGGACATGGCCAGCGCCATGCCGCACGACCTGATCAACGCCAAGCCGGTCATGGCGGCCGTGCGCGAGTTCTTCGGGTCTTCGCAGCTGTCGCAGTTCATGGACCAGATCAACCCCCTTTCGGAAGTCACGCACAAGCGAAGGCTTTCGGCCCTCGGCCCGGGCGGCCTCTCGCGGGAGCGGGCCGGCTTCGATGTGCGCGATGTCCACACGACCCACTACGGCCGGATCTGCCCGATCGAGACGCCGGAAGGCCCCAACATCGGGCTGATCAGCTCGCTGTCGTGCTTCGCGCGCATCAACGAATACGGGTTCATCGAGAGCCCCTACCGCCGGGTCGAGAACGGGCGCATCGTCAACGAGGTCCGGATCGTCTACGGCGGCGCCACAGGGCTGAGCCAGGGCGCCATCGTCCGGCTCCAGGACGCCGAGGCGGCCAACGCCGCGCTGGCCGAGGGGCAAGCTGCGGCGCAGTGGGAGACCCACTGCTCCTATCTGTCGGCCTGGGAGGAGGACCAGTACGTCATCGCGCAGGCCAACATCCCCGTGGACGCCAACGGGAACATCGCCCGGGACTTCGCGAACTGCCGCGTCGCGGGCGACTTCCAGCTCAAGCAGAAAGCGGAGATCCAGTACCTGGACGTGAGCCCCAAGCAGCTGGTTTCCGTCGCGGCGAGCCTGATCCCGTTCCTCGAGAACGACGACGCCAACCGCGCCCTGATGGGCTCCAACATGCAGCGCCAGGCGGTGCCCCTCCTGCGCGCCGACTCGCCGATCGTGGGCACGGGCATGGAGCGCATCACCGCCCGCGACTCGGGCGCCGTGGTGCTGTGCAAGCGCGACGGCACCGTCGACTCGGTGGACTCCGAGCGGATTATCGTCCGGGTCACCGACCCGGGCCACGCGGGCCAGATGTCGCGCGAGGTCGGTGCCGACATCTACCAGCTGGTCAAGTTCCGCCGGTCGAACCAGAACACCTGCATCAACCAGAAGCCGATCGTCAAGGTCGGCGACGAGGTGCGCAAGGGGCAGGTGCTGGCCGACGGCCCCTGCACGGCCCAAGGCGAGCTCGCCTTGGGGCGCAACGTGCTGGCGGCGTTCATGCCGTGGCGGGGCTACAACTTCGAGGACGCCATCCTGGTCAGCGAGAAGCTGGTCAAGGACGACTACTACACCTCGCTGCATGTCGAGGAGTTCGAGATCGAAGCCCGCGAGACGAAGCTGGGCCCCGAGGAGATCACGCCCGACATCCCGAACATCGCCGAGAGCTTCCTGCGCAACCTCGACGAGAGCGGCATCATCCGCATCGGGTCGACCGTGGGCCCGGACGACATCCTGGTGGGCAAGGTCGTGCCCAAGGGCGACATGCAGCTGACCCCCGAGGAGAAGCTGCTGCGGGCCATCTTCGGCGACAAGGCGGGCGACGTGAAGGACGCCTCGCTGCGCTGCCCGCCGGGCATCGCCGGCACGGTCGTGGACGCCCAGGTGTTCTCCCGCAAGGGCGTCGAGATGGACGCCCGGGCGCAGGCGATCAAGGCCGAGCAGATCGAGCGCCTGCAGCGCAACCTCGACGACGAGAAGCGGATCCTCTTCGACGCGCGGGTCAGCCAGCTGGAGGCCCTGATGGGCGGCTGCACGGTCAGCTCCGACCTGCACGACGAGAAGACCAACAAGCGGCTGGCGCGGGCGGGCGAGCAGCTCGGCCCGGACCACTTCGGGAGCATGCGGGCCCGGGACCTGAAGCGGCTGCGCCTGGCGGAGGAGGTTCCCGACCTGGACCGGACGATCGACCACATCGAGGACCTGACGATCCGCCAGATCAACGTGCTGGAGCAGCTCAACAACGAGCGGATCGCCAAGCTGCAGAAGGGCGACGAGCTCCCGCCGGGCGTCAACAAGAAGGTGAAGGTCTTCGTCGCCATGAAGCGCAAGCTCTCGGCGGGGGACAAGATGGCCGGACGCCACGGCAACAAGGGCGTCATCGCCCGCGTGCTGCCGGAGGAGGACATGCCCTTCCTGCCCGACGGGACGCCGGTGGAGATCGTGCTGAGCCCCTTGGGCGTGCCGTCGCGCATGAATGTCGGGCAGATCCTGGAGACGCATCTGGGCTGGGCCGGGCACAAGCTGGGCATCAAGTACGCGGCGCAGGTCTTCGAGGGGCCGCGCGACAAGGACATCAAGCAGCAGCTGGCGGCGGCCGGTCTGCCGACGTCCGGCAAGACGGTGCTGTACGACGGGCTGACCGGGAGTCCCTTCGAGCAGGAGGTGACGGTCGGCATCATCTACATGCTGAAGCTCAGCCACCTCGTGGACGACAAGATCCACGCCCGCTCCATCGGCCCGTACTCCTTGATCACGCAGCAGCCGCTGGGCGGCAAGGCGCAGTTCGGGGGGCAGCGGTTCGGCGAGATGGAGGTGTGGGCCCTGGAGGCCTACGGCGCCGCGCACATCCTCCAGGAGCTGCTTACGGCCAAGTCCGACGATGTGTACGGGCGGGCCAAGATCTACGAATCGATCGTGAAGGGCGAGTCGGCGATGCAGCCCGGCGTGCCGGAGTCCTTCAACGTGCTGATTCGCGAGCTGCAGTCGCTGTGCCTCGACGTGGAGCTCGTCAAGCCGCAGCAGGACGCTATCGAGACGGCTCTGGCGGCGGACTGAGGGAGAGCGGGAGGAAGCCATGTTCGATCCGAGCATCCAGCACCGAGGTCCGCTGACCAGCGAGTTCGAGGCCATCAAGATCGGCTTGGCCTCGCCGGACAAGATCCGCAGCTGGTCCTTCGGGGAGGTCACCAAGCCGGAGACGATCAACTACCGGACCTTCAAGCCGGAGCGCAACGGGCTCTTCTGCTGCGCCATCTTCGGGCCGACGACCGACTGGGAGTGCTTGTGCGGCAAGTACAAGCGCATGAAGCATCGCGGGGTGATCTGCGAGAAGTGCGGCACGGAGGTCACCCTGAGCCGCGTGCGGCGCGAGCGGCTCGGGCACATCGAGCTGGCCGCGCCCTGCTCGCACGTGTGGTACTTCAAGGTCCTGCCGAGCCACATCGGGCTGCTGCTCGACATTTCGATGCGCGACCTGGAGCGGGTGCTCTACTACGAGGCCTACATCGTGGTCGACTCGGACGAACCGGAGATCGTCCAGAGCGGCGACGTGCTCACCGAGGACCGGAAGCGCGACCTGGAGCTGGCGGCCGAGTGCGACTTCACGGCCCTGATGGGCGCCGAGGGCATCCAGGAGCTGCTGCGGCAGGTCGACATCCCGCAGCTCGCGACCGAGCTCCGCGAGCGGATGAAGTCCGAGACCTCGCATCAGAAGACGCAGAAGCACGCCCGGCGCCTGCGGGTTGTCGAGGCCTTCCGGAAGTCCGCCAACAAGCCGGAGTGGATGGTCCTGGAGACGCTGCCGGTCATCCCGCCGGAACTGCGGCCGCTGGTGCCGCTGGACGGCGGGCGGTTCGCGACCTCGGACCTCAACGACCTGTACCGGCGCGTCATCAACCGCAACAACCGCCTGCGGAAGCTGATGGACCTGCACGCCCCCGACGTGATCGTGCGCAACGAGAAGCGCATGCTCCAGGAGGCGGTCGACGCGCTGTTCGACAACGGCCGGCGCGGGCACCAGCTGCGGGGGGCGAACAACCGCCCGCTCAAGTCGCTCGCCGACACGCTGAAGGGCAAGTACGGCCGCTTCCGGCAGAACCTGCTGGGCAAGCGGGTGGACTACTCGGGCCGTTCGGTGATCGTGGTCGGCCCGGAGCTCAAGCTGCACCAGTGCGGCCTGCCCAAGAAGATGGCCCTGGAGCTGTTCAAGCCGTTCATCTACCAGCGGCTCGAGCAGCGCGGGCACTGCACGACGATCAAGCAGGCCAAGGAGCTGGTCGAGCGCCAGGACGGCGTCGTCTGGGACATCCTCGAGGACGTCATCCAGGACCATCCGGTGCTGCTGAACCGGGCCCCGACGCTGCACCGGCTGGGGATCCAGGCCTTCGAGCCGGTGCTGGTGGAGGGCAAGGCGATCAAGGTCCATCCTCTGGTCTGCACGGCTTTCAACGCCGACTTCGACGGCGACCAGATGGCGGTGCATATCCCCCTGTCGCCGGAGGCCCAGGTCGAGGCGCACGTGCTGATGCTCAGCACGAACAACATCCTCTCGCCGGCCAACGGCTCGCCGATCACCACGCCCTCGCAGGACATGGTGCTGGGCGTGTACTACCTGACGAAGGACCGGCCCGGGGCCCGGGGCGAGGGGCGCAGCTTCGGCGCGGTGGAGGAGATCCTGCTGGCCTACGACATGGGCGAGGTCGAGACGCAGACGCCGATCAAGCTGTACTACAGCGGGCCGGTGCTCGACCTGGCGATCGCCGGGAACACGCAGAACCTGCGCCAGGCCCAGCCGGTGTTCTACGCCAAGCAGCACCTCGAGACGACTGTCGGGCGGGTGCTGCTGAACGACGCCCTCCCGGACGAGCTGCCCTTCGTGAACGGCTTGCTCAAGAAGCGCGGCCTGGGCCAGCTGGTGTCGTACTGCTACCTGAAGCTCGGCCGCGAGAAGACGGTCGAGATGCTGGACAGACTCAAGGAGCTCGGCTTCACCTACGCGACGCTCTCGGGCACGTCCATCGGCATCGACGACATGGTGGTCCCCGAGCAGAAGGAGGAACTGGTCACGTCCGCGCAGAAGGACGTCATGAAGGTCCAGCAACAGTACCTGGACGGGGCGATCACCCACGGCGAGCGGTACAACAAGATCATCGAGATCTGGTCCAAGCTGACGGACAACGTGTCGGACAAGATGTTCGCGGACATGAAGGCGTCGGCGGTTTCCGGCCAGAGCATGAACTCGATCTTCGTGATGGCCGACTCGGGAGCGCGGGGCTCCGAGCAGCAGATCCGGCAACTGTCGGGCATGCGGGGCCTGATGGCGAAGCCGAGCGGCGAGATCATCGAGACGCCGATCACCGCGAACTTCCGCGAGGGACTGAACGTCCTGCAGTACTTCATCTCCACGCACGGAGCCCGCAAGGGCCTGGCCGACACGGCGCTGAAGACGGCGGACTCGGGCTACCTGACCCGGCGCCTGGTGGACGTGGCGCAGGACGTGATCATCACGGAGCACGACTGCTGCACGCCGCACGGCATCGAGGTCGAGGCCCTCGTGGAGTCGGGCGAGACGCGGGAAGCGCTGCAGGATCGGATCGTCGGACGCGTCGCGGCCGAGGAGGTCAAGGACTTCGAGGGGGCCGTCGTGATCGGCGCGAACCAGGAGATCACAGAGGACCTGGCCGTGGCGGTGGAGGCCGCCGGCATCGAGCGCGTCAAGATCCGCTCGGTGCTGACCTGCGAGACCGAGCGAGGCGTGTGCCAGCTGTGCTACGGGCGCAACCTCGCGACGGGGCGCTTGGTGGAGCGGGGCGAGGCGGTGGGAATCATCGCTGCGCAGTCCATCGGCGAGCCCGGCACGCAGCTGACGATGCGGACCTTCCATGTCGGGGGCACCGCGACGCGCATCTCGGAGGAGTCCAAGCAGACCGCCAAGTCGGACGGCTTCGCCAAGTACCTGGACGTGAACGCCCTGCGCGACAAGACGGGAGTCCTGGTGGCGATGAACCGCAACGGCATCATCGCCGTGGTGGACGGCAAGGGCCGGGAGCGGGAGCGTTACCGGGTGATGTACGGGGCCAAGCTCCGCGTGGACGATGGCGAGGCGGTGCGAGCCTCGCAGGTGCTGCTGGAGTGGGACCCGTTCACCTTCTCGATTCTGACGGAGGCCGCAGGGTACTGCCACTTCCACGACCTGCAGGAAGGGGGCACCCTGCAGGAACAGGTCGACGAGGTGTCCGGCATGTCGCAGTGGGTGGTCACCGATTCGCCCGACGCCAAGAAGGAGCCGCGCATCGAGATCCGCGATAGCGAGGGGACGGTCCTGCACCGTTACCTGATCCCGACCAACGCCCACCTGATGGTGCGCGACGGCGATACGACTAACGCCGGCGACGTGCTGGCCAAGATCCCGCGCGAGACCACGAAGACGAAGGACATCACGGGCGGGCTGCCGCGCGTGGTGGAGCTGTTCGAGGCGCGCCGCCCGGCCGAAACGGCGGTCATCTCCGAGATCGACGGCACGGTCAAATACGGAGCCCTGAGCAAGGGCTACCGCAAGATCTACGTGACCCCCTCCGGCGACGACAGCTCCCGCAGGAAGGAGTACAACCTCCCGCGCGGAGTCCACATCAACGTGCAGGACGGGGAGCGCGTGCGGGCCGGCGAGCCGCTGATGGACGGCCCCCGCGACCCCCACGACATCCTCAAGGTGTTAGGCGAGACCGAGCTGCAGCGCTACTTGGTGAACGAGATCCAGGCGGTCTACCGGGTGCAGGGCGTCGGCATCAACGACAAGCACCTCGAGGTCATCGTCCGCCAGATGATGCGGTGGGTCAAGATCGAGGAGGTCGGCGATGCGGAGTTCCTGGTGGACGAGGTCGTGGACAAGTTCCGCTTTTTGGGCGTCAACCGCAAGCTGGAGGAAAGCGGCGGGGAGCCCGCGTCCGGCAGGCCGCTGCTCATGGGCATCACCAAGGCGTCGCTGGCGACCGATTCGTTCGTCTCGGCGGCTTCGTTCCAGCTGACCACGCGCGTGTTGACGGAAGCGTCGGTTGCCGGGAAGGTGGACCATCTGATGGGCCTGAAGGAGAATGTCATCGTGGGGAGGCTGATTCCGGCCGGCACGGGTCTCGACATGCACCGCCGCGTCCGGATCGTAGGCGAGGACCAGCCGGAGGAGATGGTGCCAGAAGTCGAATACCTCAGCGGCCTGCCGAGCCTCGACCAAGATGCCACCAGGGACTTCGGGGCCAACCTCCGCGAGGGTTTCAACTTGGAACCCGCCGCGGAACTGCCGCGCGCCGAGAAGTAGGGCCGGGCCGGCCCCGCCGGGGGCGGCCCGCACGGCGCGCAGCGGCCTGCGCCCCGACCGAGGCCCCGGGGCAGGGCGCAGGGCCCCGCCGCTCACTCGTAGCGCAAGACCTCCGCGGGCGCGACACGCGCAGCGCTGCCGGCGGGGTAGATCGTGATCAGGTGGCTGATCAGGACAGCCGCCAGCGCCACGAGCACGCCGTCCAGCGGCTGCGGCGCGAACGGGACGTAATCCAGGCCGTAAACCTCGGCCTGGAGCGGGATCAGGCGGTACCGATCGCACAGCCAGCAAGCCAGATGGCCCAGGCACAGCCCGGCGACGGTGCCTAGGGCGCCGATGATGACCCCCTGCCATCTGAAGACCCGCCGGATCTGGTCCTGCCGGGCACCGATCGACTTGAGGATCGCAATGTCCTTGGTCTTTTCGACGACCATCATCACCAGCGAAATGAGGATGTTGAGCGCGGCGACCACCATGATCAGGCCGATGATGATTGCCGACGCGAACTTCTCCGTCTCGAGCGCCGTGAAGATCTCCTGGTTGCGCTCCATCCAGGTGGTGATCGTGTAGTCGTCGCCGGCGGCCTCCTCGATCGCGGCACCGGCTTGCTCCGACGCGTCCAGGTCGTCGAGCCGAAACTCGATGGAGTTGACGACATCGTCGAGGGAGAGGGCCCGCTGAGCGTCCCGGAGCAGGCAGACCGCCCAGAGCTGGTCCAGCTCGAAGAAGCCGGTCTCGAAGATGCCGACGACCTCGAACCGCTTGTACGCTGGGATGCGCCCTAGGGGCGTCATCTCCCCCTGCGGGTTGAGAATGGTCACGACCGTGGAAACCCTGGCCCCGATGGCGTCGGCGAGCCGCCGCCCCAGGAGGATGCCTGGATACTTGCCGGCCTGGTGCGCCAGTCCCTCAGCCGACCCCTCGACGATCCTCGCCAGCAGCTGAGAGACCCGGCTCTCTGCGTCGGGGTCGACCCCCTTCAGGAAGCAGCCCTTGGCCATCACCGGCGTGGTGATCATCATTTCGCCGTAAAGAGTCGGCGCGACGGCTTCGACATGCTCCAGGCGCACCAGTCTCTCCAGCAGGGCGGGGTAGTCCTCGATGCCGAACTCCGGATTCTTCTGGATGAGGTTGATATGGGAGCTGGCCCCGATCAGGTGGTCCCGCAAGCCGTCGTGGATGCCGTTGTTGATGGCCATCGCGATGATCAGTGCGGCGACACCGGTGGCGACGCCCGCGACGGAAAGCAGCGTGACGATCGAAAAGAAGCGGTCCCGGCGCTTAGCCCGCAGATACCGCTGGGCCACGTACAATTCGAAGTGCATGCCGGATCCCGCTCCCGCCCTCATTGTCCCCGAACCCTCCGGCCCCGCCCGGGGGGCCGCAATCCTGCTGGGCGCATTCGCCGCGCTGGGCCAAGTTGCGACCGCTGCCCCGGACCCCAACATCGTTGTCGTCCTGACGGACGATCTGGGCTACGGCGACGTACACGCGTACAACCCCCGGTCGAAGATCCCGACTCCGCACCTCGACCAGCTAGCGCGGGAAGGCGTCCGGTTCACGGATGCGCACAGTCCGTCCGGAGTGTGCTCGCCGACCCGCTACGGCCTGCTGACAGGCCGCTACGCATGGCGCACGTGGCTGAAGAGGGGCGTCCTCAACGGCTCGTCTCCGCCGCTCATCGAGCCGGACAGGCTCACGCTGGCCAGCATGCTGCGACAGCTGGGCTACGAAACCGCCATGGTCGGCAAATGGCACCTCGGGCGGCGCTGGCAGCTGCGGGACGCCGCGGGGAAGCAGGTCGTCGAGAACATCGATTGGACCCTGCCGGTGCTGGATGGGCCGCTCCAGCATGGCTTCAGCTACTCCTTCGGGCTCGCGAAGCCGGCCTGGACCTTCTTGGAGAACGGCCGGATCCTGTCGCGGCCTTCGGTGCCGTTCGACCTGACGCACCTGCCCGTTTATCTCATCGGGGGCAGCAACAACCGCGGCACCAAAGGAGCGGGGTTCGAGTTCCGGCGCATGCTGCCGCGCTTCACCGAAGCGGCGACGGGCTTCATCGCCCGCGCCGCCGAGACGGGGAAGCCCTGGTTCCTCTACTTCGCCCCTCTGGCGCCCCACCGCCCGGTCGTGCCCAACGAGCACTTCCGCAGCAGGAGCGCGGCCGGCCTCTACGGCGACTTCGTAGCAGAAGTCGACTGGGCCGTCGGGGAGGTCCTGGCCGCCTTGGAGCGGAGCGGGGAAGCGGACGAGACCCTGCTCATCGTCACGAGCGACAACGGGCCCGAAGTGGATGCCTACCGCCGCATGCTGGAGTACGACCATGCCAGCCTCGGCCCGTGGCGAGGCCTGAAGCGGGACCTGTGGGAAGGAGGCCACCGCGTGCCGTTTCTCGCTCGCTGGCCGGGGCGGATCCCTCCGGGGCTCCTGCAGGACGAGGTGCTGTGCTTGACCGACCTGCTGGCAACGGTGGCCCAGATCGTCGGATTCGAGCTGCCGCAGAATGCGGGAGAGGACAGCTACGACCTCAGCGCCGCGCTCTTCGGGGAAGATCTGCCGGCTCCGCTGCGCGAAGCGACGGTCCATCACAGCGGCGCCGGGCGGTTTGCGCTGCGGCGCGGAGACTGGGTCCTGATCGAGCACCCCACGGGCGACAACAACCGGGAGCCGGAATGGTTCCGGCGGCAACGGATGGTGCGGTCTCACGATGAACGGGTGGAGCTGTTCAACCTGCGCCACGATCCAGCCCAGACCCGCAACCTCGCGGGCGAGCAGCCCGAGCTGGTGGCCAACCTGCGGCAGCTCCTTGCGCGCTACCGGGCAGACGGCCGCAGCGTCGTGCGGTGAAAAGGCAGCGCGAACCGTCCGGCGTCACACCGCCGCGGCGACAGGCCGACCCAAGCGGCACTCGCTGTGAATCGCGGCGACCGCCGTCTGCAAGTCGTTTTCGTTGACTACGATGGCGATCGTGAGTTCACTCGATCCCTGCGCGATGGCGATGATGTTGACATTCTCGCGCGAGATGGCCGCGAACAGGCGGCCTGCAAGTCCGGCGGTGCCTCGCATGCCCTCGCCGACCGCAGCGAGCAAACCGACGCTCTGGTCGACCTCGATGGGGTGGACATAGCCGTGGGCCAGCTCGAGGGCCAGCTCCCCGCGCAGGCTGTCCAGGACGGTGCCGAGGTCGGCTCGATGCACCAGCATGCAGAAGTTCTGCCGGAAGCTGGAGCGGGTGAGCAGGAGCACCTCGACCTTGGCCCTGGCCGCCGCCGCCAGGGCGCGGGCCATCAGTTGCGCTCCGGACATCGACACGCCGACGGCTTCCAGGGCGACGAGGGCGACATCGGCCAGGGATGTGATGGCCCGCACGCCGGGCTCCCCGGCGGGTCGGCTGGAGATGCGCGTGCCCGGCTGCAGGGGCCGGAAGCTGTTCTTGATGCGCACGGGGATCTCGATCTCCGCCAGCGGGGCCAGGGTCCTCGGATGGAGCACCTTGGCTCCGTTGTAGGCGAGCTCGGCGGCTTCGTTGTAGGTGACCTCGGCGAGCAGCCGCGCATCCGGCGCGATCGACGGGTCGCAGCTGAGGATTCCGTCGACGTCGGTCCAAATCCAGAGCTCGTCCGCCCGCAACGCCGAGGCGATGATCGCAGCCGAGAAGTCCGAGCCGCCCCGGCCTAGGGTGGTGGGGACACCTTCCCGCGTAGCGCCGTTGTAGCCCGTCACAACCGGGACTGCGCCGGCCTCCAGCAGCGGGCGCAGGCGCTCTTCCGCGCGTTGCGCGGTCTCGCCCCACAACGGCGCGGCACCGCCGAACGCTGCGTCCGTGACGATGACTTCCGCTCCGGAAACGGCCTCGGCGGGAGTTCCCGCGGCCGCGAGGACCTCGCTGAGCAGCAGGGCGGACAGTCGCTCGCCCGCCGGCGCTGCCATGTCGGCGGCACGCCGGGGGCGCTCCCGGAGCAGCAGCATGCCCCGCGCGATGCGGCCGAAATCGTCCAGAATCGCTTCGATGCGCTCGCAAACCGCTGGCCTACGGTCGGCCGGCAGGAGTTCCGCGCAAGTCTCCAGATGCTTGCGACGCAGACCGGACAGGCTGGCTTCGACGTTTTCGGCGTCTCCCTCGGTCCCGGCGTCGAGGATGGCGAGCAACTGGTTCGTGACCTGGGACATCGCCGAGACGACCACAGCCACGTTGCGGTCCCAGGCTTGCGCCGCGACTAGCTGCGCCGCACGGGAAATCGCCTCGGCGGAGCCAACGCTGGTCCCGCCGAACTTCATCACGAGGAGAGGTTTGGACATTGCTTGCGGAAAGGCCTGCGTCCGCCGGGACGGACGACCATCGCGGCGGATGCCGGGCGGCAGCTACGCTACGAGGCGATGTGGGCCTCGGCCTGGAGATGGACGCCAAACTCTTTGAGCTCGTCCTCGTAGTAGTTGCGGTGCAGCACCTGCCATTCCTCGGTGCCTTCCTGGATTTCGCGCTTCTGCGACGAGATCTTGAGCTTGGCCTTGCGGTCGCACTGCTCCTCGAGCATGAGGATGTCGGTCAGATGTCGCTGAATCTCAAGGCGCGTATCGTTCCAGCTCCGGGTCAGGCGGATCCCCGGGATGCGGGGCAGCCTCGCCGCCATTTTATGGGACATCTCGATCACCTTGTCCCTCGACAGCTTCATGGCGCGGAACCCGCCCCGACCGTCGGCAGCCGCCGACACGACCTTGCGCTCGGCCAGGATCTTGCGCTTCACCCGGCTGAACATCTCGTGGTACGAGATGTTCTGGTACCGCATATATTCGGCGTACTGGGAGAGCAGCGCCCGGGCCTCGGCGTTGATCTCGTCCTCCAGGCTCAGCTCGTCGAGCACGATGGCCTGGAACTCCTGGGCGACGCGCTCGGGTTGCTTGATCACGCACGACTTCGCTGCTAGCCGCTTGGTGACCTCCTTCGCCAGGAACGCGATGAAAGGGGGCGGGATCAGCATCCCTCGTTCCTTCAGTGTAGCGAGGTCCGCAGCAGCCTGTCCAGACCCGCCGACAGTCCCTGCGGGCGGGGGAAAGCCCGGCCTTCCAGCGTCGGTCCCCGGCGCGGGGCAAGCCGGCCCCGCCGGTTCGCTAGAGTAGCTGTCGATGCCGAAAGTCACGGCGCTGACCCAGGATCTTTGCGCGTACCTCCTCCGCCACCACACCCCGGAGTCCCGCCTCCTCCGGGAACTCCGCCGCGAGACGCAGCAGCGGCTCGGCGACAAGGCCAAGATGCTGATCTCGGAGGATCAGGGCCTGTTCCTGCGGATTCTGGTAGCGGCGCTCGGACCGCGCCTCGCGCTCGAGGTCGGCACCTTCACGGGCTACAGCGCGCTCTGCATGGCCTCGGCCCTGCCTCCGGGGGGCAAACTCATTTGCTGCGACATTAGCGAAGAGTGGGCCTCCATCGGCAGGCCCTACTGGCGGCGCGGCGCCGTCGCCGACCGCATCGACCTCCGCGTGGCGGCGGCGCTCGACACGATCGCCTCGCTGCCACCGGCCGCAGCCGTCGACTTCGCGTTCTTGGATGCGGACAAGGCCAACTACATTGCGTACTACGAAGCGCTGTTGCCCCGGATGCGCCCCAATGGCCTGATGGCTGTGGACAACGTCCTGTGGCACAACTGGTCGATGGACGCCAGCGACCAACATGAGGAGACAGTCGGCATCCGGGCCTTCAACGACCACGTGCTCGCCGATCCGCGGGTAGAAACGGTGATGCTGCACATCGCGGACGGCCTCACCCTGGTGCGCAAGCTCCCCGAGCCCGGAGAGCCCAACGCCCGGCAAGCAGCCTCCTAGTCGCAGGGCGGCGGGGCACGGAGCAGCGGGCGATGGCAGGGCAGCCGGGGGTGCGAGCCGCTTGCGCTCGCAAGCGGCTCAGCCGGCCGTTGCGGCTTGCCCGGCACGCGGGATGCAGACGGTTCCAGCGGAAGGCCAGGAGGAGCAAAGCGCTGCGCCGGCGGTTTCGTGCAGGACCAGCCGCTGGCAGAGTAGTTCCGGATGATGCCAGGAACCGCCGCAGGTCTGGCTGCGCCGCGAGCATCGCGACTCGATCGGGGGTCAGGCCAGATCGAGCAGGCTCTCCCGCACTTTCTCCTCGGGGACCGTGATGCCCAGGCCCGGGGACTCTGGCACACTCACGGTCACGCCGTCCATCACAATGCCGTCCGCCAGCAGGTCGGCTAGGAACTGCGGACCATTGAGCTCCGGCGGCAGAAGAAGGTCGAGGGTGGAGTACAGATGGACCGCTGCCATCAGGCTCACCCCGGCGTCCGTGAGGCCGCTGCCGAGCAGGCCCAAGCCGTGGGCTTCGGACACGACGGCGCTCTTGGCGCAGTTGGTGATTCCACCGCTCTTGGACACCTTGAGCACGACCAGATCGGCCGCCCGCAGCTCTGCGGCCCGCGCAACGTCGAAGGACGAGAAGCAGCCTTCGTCAATGGCCACGGGGTAGGGGCTCCGCTCCCGCGCCCGGCGGAGGCCCAGCCAGTCCTCGCTGCGCACAGGTTGCTCGAAGCAGCGGATGCTGTCGAAATCCCTGAGGGCCTCCAGAAACCGCTCCAACTGGATGGGCTGGTAGGACTGGTTCGCGTCGAGCCAGACATCGATGTCCGGACGGGCCAGCAGGATAGCCTCCAAGCGCTGGATGTCCTCGTCGGCATTCCCGGCGACCTTCACCTTGAAGCACCGGCAAGCCGGCCAGCGGCTCACCTCGTCGGCCATCGCCTGGGGGCTGTCGATGCTCACTGCGTAGCAGAGCTCCACGGTGTCGCGAAGCTTGCCTCCCAGCAGGCGATGCACAGGCACGCCGGCGACTTTGCCGGCCAAGTCCAGAAAAGCCATTTCCAGCGCACTCTTGGCGAACGGCGCTCCATTGCTCACTGCCGGCCGGATAGCCTGGTCCATCTCCCGCTTGAGGGCATTCCACTCGAAGGGCGTCTTCCCCCGCGCCAGCGGGGCCAAGTGATGGCGCAGGGTTCCGACCACGGCCTCAATCGTTTCGTAGGCCCACTGGGGAACGGTGTTGGTCATGCCCCAGCCGACATGGCCGTCTTCCGTCTCGGCGCGCACCAAGACATAGCTGCCAGGCTTGCCGACATCGCCGACCAGGCCGACGCCGATCTTGAACACCGATCGGAACGGGATGCCCACCGGAAGGACCTCCACCTTGCGGATGCGCGCACCAGGCTGCGCAGAGGCGGCACGAGCCGGCGGCGCACCGACCGCGAGGGCGCTGCCGCCCCCGGCGAGGAACTGGGTGAATTGACGTCGGTTCGGGATCATCGGGGCTGGGCCGCCGCGGCCTCGGCGGCCACCGCGCTTCTAGTGCGATTGTACCCGGTGGGGAAGCTGGTTGCGGGCCCTGCATAGCCCGGCGGGCCAACCACCGGACTACAGCGAGACACCTGCGCTGCGGCAAGCCCCCGGGGCCCTCGCAGCACGCGATGCCCTGTTGAAACCCTGATTCTCGGGTAAAAATTCCGGTTGCCATTTAAAACATTTTATATTATAATAATTTAGACAGCCCTCTAGAGTGGCCGCGTATTGCACCTCGGGGGTGCCTCTCGATTTTTCTGGAGGCACCCTGGCCCCTGTCCCCCGACAGCGCTCCCACCCTGGCATGCGGCGTCTGCGACGACCATTGGCCGGGCTTGGCCGGGCTCGGCGTGGTGGCGCGGCTGGCCCGGTTCCTCGGGCTGCCCGAGCTGCTGGCCGCGGCGGTCCGCCTCCAGCGCCGCCGGCGCGGTGAAGCGTGCGGCTGCGGGCCGTGCCCGCCAGCCGGCGGCTGGTGCCGCTGGGGGCGCGGGCGTGCGCGCAGCGGTGGGGGTCCGTGCCGGTGCTCGTGGACGGCCCGGGGATCGAGGGGGCGGGCCAGTTGTGCGAGCACGCCGAGCGCGGCCGCCACGGCGAGCAGCAGTCCTGGCTGCCCGCGGTGTGCGTGGGGGCGGCGGGGGGCAGCGCCCGGCTGCACGCGGGCGGCCCGGACATGCAGGGGGATGGGCGGGAGCAGCTGGGCCGGGATGCGGTGCCCTGGCTGGCAGGGCGGCAGCTGGTGTGGCTGCGGGCCGCCAGCGCGTACTCCTGCAAAGATCTGGTGAGCTCCGGCCGGCAGCGGGGCTGGGATGATTCCGGGAGCGTGACCGATCCGCGCCAAAAGGCCCCGATCCTGCGCCTGGCGGCCGCGAGGGCGCTGCGGGAGGACGAGGGGGAGCCCCTGGACGCGGCGGGCAAGGAGCGCAAGCTCGCGGGGGCGTACCGGCCGGCCCGGGGGGCGGAGGAGCCGGTGGGCGGGGTGCTCCGGCGCGACGGGGACGGGGAGCACCGGTGGCTGGAGCCGGTATGCACGGTGATTCCGGTGAGCCGCGACCGGCTGCCGCTGGCGGAGTTGGGGCGGCGGCACCGCGGCCAGCAAGGGGCAGGCGTTCCAGGGACCGCTGACGGACCTGGGCCTGCCGCACCCGCCGTGCCGCTCGCCCGCGGCGAATCAGGGTTTCTACCTAGGCGGGCAGATCGCACAGCTGCTGCGGCTGCTGCCGTACCAGGTGCTGCCGTCCGAGGCGCGGCAGCCCGGGCTGCGGCCGCTGATCCGGTACCGCGTGGGCAGCGTGGGGCGGCTGACGCGCAGCGCACGGCGGCTGCGGCTGCTGTGCCGCAGGAGCAACCTGTGGTTGGACTGGCGGCTGCACGCGGTGAGCCGGAGGGAGCCGGGCTAGGGCTGGGGCGGCGCGGCCGGAGCCGCGCCGGGCCCAGCGGCAGGGGACCGCCGCGGAGCCCGCGGGGGGCTCGGTGCGCCCGGAGCCGGGGGCGCAGCGGCCGCGATGCGGGCGCAGGCCGGCGCAGGGCACCTGCGGGGGTGCCTAGGTCGCTCGGCGACGGACTGAGGGGCCCGCGCGGGCTCTCCGCTCAAGCAATACGGCCCCGCAACCCCCATCTCGGAAAATTATCCGGGAATCCAGTGTTGAAGGTGCCGGGGCGGCTCGGTATACTCTAGGCCGACTGTCAGCCTGCGGTTCAATGTCGGGCACAGCGGAACGCTCAGGAGGCTGATCCCATGCAAAAACTCATCGCAGCCCTGTTGGCCGCATCGGCGTCGATGTTCGCACAGTCAACGAACGGCGAGATCGCAGGGGTCGTGGCCGACCCGACGGGAGCTGCCGTCCCAGGAGTCCAGATCTCCTTCACCAACGAGAATACCGGCGAAGTCAAGGTCGTCGAATCGGGCGCGACGGGAGAATATCTCGCAACCCAGCTGCCCGTGGGCACGTACCGGGCGACCGTGCAGTCCGAAGGATTCCGCACCATCGAGCGGCCCAATATCGGGCTGTCGGCGCTGCAAAGCCTGCGCGTCGACTTCGTGCTGGAGCTAGGGCAGGTCACGGAAACGGTCACCATCACCAGCCAAGCTCCTCAGGTAGACACGCGTTCGACGCAAATCGGCATGACGGTCGACGACCGGCGCATCAAGGATCTGCCCCTCAACGGCCGCAATCCGCTCGACTTGGTCCGGCTCGTCCCGGGTGTGCAGCGGGTCAGCACGACCATCCGGCCCTCTTTCGGCCAGCAGAACATGAACATCAACGGCGGGCGGCACTTCTCTGTCAACTACCTGCTGGACGGCGGCTCAATGAGCTACTTCCACCGGGGGCAGGGCCTCATCCTGCCCCCACCCGACGCGGTCCAGGAGTTTCGGGTGTCGACGACAGGGGTGACAGCCGAGCACGGCCGCGGCTTCAGCGTTATCAGCGCCGTCACGCGCTCCGGAACGAACGACTTCCACGGCAGCGTTTGGCATTTCCTGCGCAACGACGCGCTCGACGCGCGCAACTTCTTTTCCCGCACCGTGCCCAAGCTCCGGTTCAACCAGTTCGGCGGCACCGTAGGCGGCCCCATCGCGAAGGACAAGTCCTTCTTCCAGTTCACCTACCAGGGCCAGCGGATCCGCGAGGACCGGTTGAAGACCGCCTTCCCGGCCACTATGGCTGAGCGTCGCGGAGAATTCACAGAGGCCGACCCCATCACAAACGCCGACACAGGGGCTCCGTTTCCGAACAACGTCGTCCCGGCGAGCCACCTCGACCCGGTGGCGCAGCACATGCTGGACGGCTGGGTGCCGCTGCCCGACCGGGCAGACGGCAGTTTCGTGACCCAAGTCAGCCAGCCCAGCGACGACAACCAGTACCTCACCCGCATCGACCACAACCTCACGGCCCGCAACAAGCTCAACTTCCGCCTGTTCTACGACCACAACCAGGGGGCCGACCCCCTGCGCAACGCCGACTTCATCGACTACGGCCCGAACCCGCGGTTCAACCGCATGCAGACCTACACGCTGGAGGACAACCACCTTTTCACGCCGACCTTGGTCAACACCGTGCGCCTGACCTATACCCGCTTCAACTACCAGGAGAGCATCCCGTTCGACGACGACTTGGCGGACTTCGGGGCCACGGACTTCAGGCACGCCGGCGGGGTCGTGAAAAGCCGCCCTCTGGTCACGGTCACGAACCGCTTTCAACTGGGTCCGGGGCGCCACCGCCAGCGGCTCTCCCAGAACTACGCCCTGTCGTGGAACATGAGCTGGCTCAAGGGCCGCCACAACTTCAAGTGGGGCCTGGACACGCAGCGCAACCAGTTTCTCTACCGCGACAACCGAGCCACCGGCAGCGAATGGCAGTTCACCGGGAACCGCACCGGGCTGCCCATGGCGGACTTCGTGACCGGCAGGGCCCGCAGGGTGCGCCAAGCCTCACCCATTGAGTTCGACCACCGCTACATCCAATCCGGCATCTTCTTCCAGGACAGCTTCAAGGTCCACCGCAACGTCACCATGACCGTGGGCGTGCGCAACGAGTTCTATCCGCGTTGGGAGGAAGGGCAGAACCAGCAGACCGCGCTGGTGCCTGGAGCGCAGTCATCGTTCATCCCGGACGCTCCGGCCGGCCTGATCTGGCTGTCCGACGCAGCCTTCCCCTACCGGGACAACTTGATCAATATCGCGCCTCGGTTCGGCGTCGCCTGGGACGTGTTCGGGAACGGCCGAACCTCGGTCCGCACGGGCTACGGCATTTCGTACGATCCGCTGACCGCCGAGATGGCCGGAGGCGTCCAGGCCCTGCAGCCGTTCGGGGCCTCGGTCGATATCAACGAGCCCTACGCTCTCTCGGCTCCGTTCCGCGGAAGGTTCAACCCGTTCCCGTTCACCTTCGACCCCAGCAACCCCAACTTCGTCTTTCCAGTGACTATCCCAAAGGGGTTCGCGCCCGGCCTGCGCAACCCGTACATGCAGACGTACAACCTGACCGTGCAGCAGCAAGTCGCCGACAACCTCATGGTCGAAGTTGCCTATGTCGGGAACGTGGGGCGCAACCTGACTTACAACCGCGAGCAGAACCGAGCCGTTTTCGGCCCCGGAGCCTCCGGGGGCAACACCGACTCCCGGCGCATACACCAAGGGTTCGGCAGCATCGGGCAGCTGAACAGCGGGGCCAGCTCTTCCTACAACAGCCTGCAGGTGCAGGTGCAGCGCCGCTTCAGCCAAGGGCTGACCTTCCAGGCGGCATACACCTACGGCCGAGCGATTGACGAGGTGCTGACGAGCTCAGCCTTCGCCACCGTCACGCAGAACGGGCTGCAGGACCCCAACAACCGCGGAGCGGAGCGGGGCCGGGGCGATTTCGACATCCAGCAGCGGATCGTCACTTCGTTCCTCTACGAAATCCCGGGGCCGAAGAGCGGCCCGGCCCGAGCCATCCTCGGAGGCTGGGAGCTCGGATCGATCATCACGTTCCAGGAGGGACGCCCCTTCCATGTCGACGCCGGTCGGGACCGCTCCCTGACCGCTGTGCGGCATGACCGGGCGCAAGTCGTCGGCAATCCGCAGTTGCCCAGCGACCGGACGCGCGGCGAGAAGGTGTTCGAGTGGTTCAATGCGGAGGCCTTCGCTTTGGCCCCCGTCGGGGCCTACGGCAACTCGGGCCGCAACAATCTGCAAGGCCCAGGATTGATCAACTGGGACATCTCGCTCCGCAAGCGGTTCGCCATTGCCGAAGGGCATGGCCTCGATTTCCGGGTGGACTTTTTCAACCTGCCCAACCATCCGAATTTCGGCTTGCCGCGCCGAGGCAGCGCCACGGATCGCCGGCTTGGCCGCATCACCGGCGCGGGCGCGGGGAGGATCGGCCAGTTCTCGCTGAAATACTCGTTCTAGGCAGGGGCTGGGGCGGGGAAGGCCCCTCCCCAGCCCAGCTTCGGACAGGTCTAGCCAGCCGGACCTAGAACGCGAACTGTGCGCCAATTTTCCGTTGATAGTGGCCAGCGCCGGACTCGGCTTGGTTTCGCGGTGCTTCGCCTCGGCGAGAAACCACGGCTCTCCGTCGCGCACGACCGCGAAACCCACCTCCCGTTTGTTTTTGTCGCGCAGGCACCCCAGTTCGAACCGCCCCAGCCCCATGTCGTTCCAGCCGTCCACCGCCTTGAGCAGATGACCCGCGACGAACATCTCCCCTCGGGCACCCGCATCCTTGATGTCGGCCCAATTTCGCAGGCCCCACTTCGGTGCTTTGCGCAGCGATCACGAGACGTTGCGATACCACGGCCGGACCAGGAAACCGAGATGAAAGTCGCATAGGGCAGCGATCCAGCGGCGGACGGTGTCGACCGCGAGACGCATCTCCCGCACGAGCGTGCCGTACACCACTTGGCGACTCGACCCGCACGACAACAATCGAACCAGCACCTCCATCTGGTCAATCTGCTACACACGCAGGCGTCGCGCTTGAGTAACGGCTCCGGGTAGCGTCCGTGCGTTCAGAGCGCGTCGAACTCCACCGGATCAATCAAGCGGGGAGACCAAACGATCCGGCCCGGATCCGGAAGCTCGCGGCGCACGGTCTCGGCTACCGGGAACGGATGTATCCGACACGCAGAATAGCGTTCCATCAGACTGTCGCCCCCGCGGCGATAGACATCCAGGTCCTTCTGCTAGCCGGCAACCGACCTGGCAGACGGTGCCCGACAAGACGGTCGACGAGGAACTTTACGGCGTCGCCACCGACACGACCGACAGCCGTGTCTCAAGCGGCGGTTACTTCCTGCACAGGTTTCGGTTCCCCAACAGCCGTTGATGCCCGGGCGTCCGGTCATCGTGAACTCGCGTGGAGTACACTTTGCCTCGCGGCTGGTCAATCAACGCCTTGTTGCGAAAATCTTTCTGCAGGTCGCTGTCGTTGGAGTACAGCAGATGCGCCCCACTGAGCTGCGCGACGGCGACGACATGCTCGTCGTCGGAGCGGCAGGCGTTCTCCTGCTCAAGTTTCCGGACTTTATCGTCGACAGCCGTGGCATCCAAGAGCGTGATCCGGCCGGCCGAAACTGCTTGACCACGCCACTTCTTGAAGGCCTGATTGCGATCGAGTTCTTGCAGCAACCGGCCACCGATCACCAGATGTCCGCGACCCGAGTTGATCCACTTGAAGAAGGCCCGTCCAGCCGCCGGCCTTTCTGTGTCTGCGCCGAACACCTGTCCGACCACGTTGGCGTCAAGAATGGCACACATCCTACAACCTCAGTGACCGCTGCGTTTCTTCCATAAAAAAACGGCGATAGCTCGGCGGCGCATCCAGGATGTTGCCTTCCTCGTCCAGCCGTAGCGAGTGGATCCGTACGTCCAGGTCGCCGCGCTCGAAGAACAGGATCGAAACGTCCTCCGGCGTCAACTTCGTCGTACCGTCGCGTACATCCATCCGCACGCGGTCGAGCAGGTGGTCACTGTGCGTCTCAACCACCAGTTGCCGCCGGCTGTCGGCGATCCGGCAGAACAGGCTTCCAAGAGCTGCTTGCGCACTGGGATGCAGATGCACCTCCGGCTGCTGCAGCAGGAACATCGGCGTCTTTTCGTCTCGAAACAGCTCCGTGATAACGGGCAGCACCTGACTGACGCCATAGCCGACATCGATCAGGTTGCGTAACGGTCCCTTGGCACGGCGTCCGAACTTCCTGACATGCATCTGGAAAGGATCGCTGCCTTTTTTCCCCAGCTGCTTCACGGATATTTCATCGAAGAGTCCCGCATCCCGTCCGAATCTCTCAAGCGCCTCCTTCAATGCCCCCCACGATCTCTTGTCTTCAAAAAAAGCCGTGGAGAGATACATCGGAATCGTCTCGCCTTCCGGATCGCGAGCCGGGCGAGACGGATCGTAGGTCCGGCGCGGCTTGGAGCGCACCGGCGCACTGGCGAACGGCCTTTGGCTGAAGAAAAAGATATCTAACTCGAGGAAAAGCTCTTCCAGGCGCCTCCTGTCGTCAGCGGCGAGCTTCGGAGCGTCGCCAACTGGCATTATGTCCCTATCCTCAACTACTCCCGGAACGAGAACAAAGCGCGACATTCTGCCAAGATCCTCACCAAATCGTGTGCTGATATACTTGGGCACCTCCCACAACCACTCGCCCCTGCCTGTCCGAATGCGGATCTCCCGTGACATGCCATCTGCAACATGCATCATGATCGCGACGTCTTCTTGCCGAAAAAGCAATCTCGTTGGCACTGGAGCGGTCCCCCGGCGACTGAACGTAACCTCAAAATGGTGGGACCGACCGTTGGTCTTCGCGACCTTTTTTCGTCGGCCCACGAGGTTCAGTACGGCATCGAATCCCGCTCTGAACTCGGGGGCCCGCCCTGCTCTTCCACCGCGGTAGTGGGCAATTTCATCGAAGCTGCCGAGATCGTAGGGCGCTTCCTTGAAATCCGGAATTGCATGCCGGTACCCAGCATCCCACAGCGCACGAAGCAACGCCATGAACGATGTCTTGCCCGTACTGTTCTCTCCCACGAGCAGAGTGAGAGGTGCCAGTTGTACCGTCTGCTTCACCCGAAAGCAACGGAAGTTCTCCAGCGTGACGCGATTCACCGCACTCGCCTCCCCTCGTCGAATCCGGTTACATCGGAACCGTCAAAAGTATCGTGTCGAGCAGGCGCTTCTCCGCGCTGTCCCGTGGATAGATGGCAGAGAGCGCTTTCGGCAGGCGCAGGAAGTTGGGGCCGCGCTCCTGCTCCGCCAGCACCAACGCTAGCATTGCATTGGCCCGCCCGCTCGCCTGGAGCAGCATCCCCGTGTGGACCCGGTCGAGTTTCGTCGTGCCGGGAAGCGTCGTGACACGGTCGTCGGGGGAGAGCGTCGGCATCGCCGTAACGTGGTCGCTGCTCCCAAACGGCGAATGTCCCCTTCTCTTGTCGGTTCGAAAAGAGCACTCCCTGGAGCGGGTCCGTTCCGCTCGCCACCTTCTGCTCCAGCGGCACTGCAACCGCCTGCGCTCCCCGCTCACCGAAGAGTTGCTGCGCCCGTTCTGTAACCGGAAGCAGGCGAACCACCCTCCTCTTCGCTTCGATGGTACGCTTCTCCCATTGCGGGAGACCGATGACAAGCGGCTGCGCGAAGCGGCGTACGATGTCAAAGACCAGCAAAAAGCCCTTCGCCTTGCCAGCGGACATGCCCTCTTCGGCGTCTTCCTCCTCATCGACCGTTGTGTTGTTGTCCGGTCCGGCACTTGTTTCCTTGTTGGTGGTCGCCTGAAACGTCCAGAGGAAGAGCGCCGTCAGCCAGGCGTCCTCTTGGAATGCACCGGCGAGTCCGTTCCGGGTCTGCCCTTCGGCCGCCCCAAGGACATTCTCCAGCACGGTGCGGCCGACGACTTCCCAGACCTTCTCCAGATACCTCTTGCCGGTCACCGGCTCGAAGATCCATACGCCGGTGAACCAGTCGCGGGCGTCGCAATACCGTGCGACGAGCCGGCTCAGCCTGGCACCTGCCGAGTGGATGCGCACTCGGTCCAGCCCCCCCTCCTGCAGCCTCACCCGGCCGCATTCCCGGAGAATGGCCTCCTCCAACTCGAGCGTCGGATCAAGGTCGCGCCCGGTCACCATCGCCACATCCTGCTGACGCTCGGTGTCCGTGGAACCCGAATACCGCGCCCACAGGCCGGCCAGAAGATCCAGTGGATGAGGCGTCGCCAAACGGCATCGCCCGGAAACTGCCCACCCTGTCGGGCCAAGTGGATGGTGGCCGGAATCAGCACGAAATTGGTCGGCAGGTCTTTGAAACCGCTGATGAACGCCTCCCGCCGTAGCACACTCACCCAGTGGTCGAACATCGGCTGCGTCTTCTCCCCCAAGGTGTCCTGCAAAGTCGCGGCCGGCGTCTTGAACAACGATCCCTCCGCAGTACCGACCGGGTCGCCACGCCCGCGAGACACCGTATGAGGAAGTTGAGATCGACGGCAAGGCCGCGATCCTTCATCTTCTCACCAAAGGTGCGCAACGCGGCCCGCGCCTCCGGCCACAGGCTGCACACGTGCGCGGGGGCGAGGTCTGCCTTGGCGAGCGGCGTCCCTTTGCCGTTGACCCGACTGAAGATGGCGACGACCTCCTCGACGCCATAGTCGTCGCCGGACACCTAGTCGACGGTGTACGTATAGTCGCGGATCTTCTCCAGGCGACTCAGCCGGGCCAAGTTCTGTTGGACGATCGTGCATCGCTCTTCGGCGACACGTTCCAACCGTTCCAGCAGGGCCGTCAGTCTCTCCTGCAGGAGATCGTGGACGCCGATCCAGGTCGGGTTGTTCTCCTTGGCGACTTCTGCCAGAAGCGGAACTCCTCGGTCTGCATGCTGAAGTGCAGGTCGAAGAAGAGCGACTCGCCCTCGTAGAACCGCGGCGCTTCGCTCCTGAACAGCACATGGGGCGTCGTCAAGCGCTGCTGTCCTTCAAGCACCAACAGAGAATGCCTGTCGCACGCTGCTTAGCCGCCGCGCACCAACGACGCCTTGCACATCCACCAGATCAAGAGATGGCCGGTCGGGTGCTTCCGGTAGAGGGACTGCATCAGCCCGCGCACCTGATCGCGGTTCCAGACGTAGCCGCGCTGGAACCGGGCAGCAGGATCTCATCGCGACTGATCTGATTGAGCAGCTCCTGGATGGTCTTCACCTCGTGCATCGAATCCCTCTCGTGTCAGGTGCTCTCGCTGCTCAGCCGCTGCAGACACGCGACGGTGCGCCGCAGGCTGTCCGCGCGCAGGGCGGCGACTTCGGGGCGCCAGCAGTCGGTCGCGTACTCGATCAGCCGCGACGTGTAGGCCGGCCCCTCGGCCCGGCCGCTCCTCTGGCGGGGGACCATGTCCTGGCGAACATCGCGGCGCCGCGACCGACGCGCTAGGTTGACCATGGTCCGCTTGGGATGGTTCAACCCCTCGGGGTCCGCAGGCATCTTGTTCCGTGCGACACCCAAAAAAGCCGCCAAGCGCTCCGCATCCGCCATGAGCCACGCCTTGATGGCTCGCACGACGACTCGAAAACACATCTGCGGGGCGGGATGCTGCAACCATGCGTCACGGACTGACGGTGCGCATTTTCCTTCCAGGTCGAGGTCTACGAGCACGACCCACGGAGCGTGATGGGCCGCGTTGTTGTAGCCGCCGATCCTGTCTTTGAGAAACGGCTTGCCGTTCTTGCCGTACACCGTCCCGGGATGTCCTCCGACATGGCGGATGAGCCGGTCAACGACCGCTTCGTCGAGACTTCCCTCGACCGCCGCCGAGACGGTCACGCGTCCCCGAAGACCGCGAGTTGGGCGGCGTTCTTCGGCCGCGTCTTCGGCATGGCGATTTCGGCGAGCGACAGGCCCCCTTCCAGCAGCTTGCACACTTCCTGATTCGAGCCAGCCGGAACAACCTCGGTACCATCGGCACTCGTCACGAGTAGCATCGTCTCGTCGAGACCGATGCCCTCATCACGCAGCAGGTCCGGAGAGTGTGTGCTCACGAAGACCTGTCGCCTGCTGCGGCGCTGAACGCGGGCCAGCATCTGCGGCAGCACACGCACTATCTCGGGATGGAGCGACAGCTCCGGCTCCTCGAGCAGCAACGGCCCTCTCTTGTCCATCGCCGCCCAGAGCAACCCCATCAGGCGGAGGGTTCCGTCAGAGAACTGCTCTTCGTTCTGCCAAGCCCCCTGCGCTCGCCAGTGCTGGTACTTGCCCCGCAGGTGCGGCACCCCGCGTGCGTCGCGCCACAGATCGATCCGCTCGAGTTGCGGAACTGCCACCCGCAGGGCCTGCTGTATGCGACCGAGCCGGGCAACCCGCGTGCGCTCCTGAGTCTTGGCGACCTGCTCCAGAAAGTCGCCGCCGAAAGGATCGTTGGAGCGTCCGACTGATCGATCCGGCTCCCGAACGAGCTGTGGGACCAAGTGCAGGTAACGGATGGAGCTGAAGAACGCCACCAGTTCGCGGAACGGTTGATTGACGATGACCTGCTCCAAGTAGGTCTGGGTGAGCCGCTCCGGATCCGCGTCATCTTCCTTGTCCGGCCTGTTGGCCAGCGTTTCGCCGTCACGACTCACCCGCTCCGTTCGGATGAGCGGGCGCCGCTGCTTGTCCTGGTGGAATTTTATCTCGTACTCCCACCCGACATCGCCGCCCTCGTCTTCGAGGTGAACCGTGATCGCCACATCGGAGTTCCGACGAGCCGCCAGGCAACGAATGCCGCTGACTCCGCCGCGGCGAGGGTGGAGGACGGCTTTACGGAACCCTCCGTCGGAGAGGGCGATATCCCGGAGAAACCGGAAGGCATCCAGGAAGTTGGACTTCCCCGACGCGTTCGCTCCCACAAGAAACAGGCGATCCCGGAGGGCAATGTCCACGCTCAGGAAGTTCTTCCAGTTGCGCAGCCGCAGACGCCGGAACCGCAGATCCCTGCTCATCAGGCTAGAAGTCTCTGCTCGCTTTGAACTCCCAGCCGTCACGGGTGAATTCGATGTGGCGGACCTGCCCACTCTGGCCCATCGCTGGGAGGCCAGCGCCGTTCAGGCGCAGCACAACCCCCCCAGCATTGCCGAGAGTCAGGCGGACCCGCGAGTTGGCGTCGACGACTCGCCGCTCGCCGGCCCGCAGCGTGTATTCTGTAGCCGGCGCATTATCCGCGACGAAGCGAACCCATGCCATTTCTCGGGCCTGGACTTCCACCTCAAGGGGCGGCACGGTCTGCGGGCCGGAACTGGAAGCATCGCTGTCGACGAGTACGAGATCTGTTTCCGCCGTAGCGGCCAACTCCGCCGCGGTAACCAACTCGGTCGCCGGCGCGGGGGCGGAGTTGGGCTGTGGGCTTTCGCTTGCAGACCGTGTTGAGTAGTGCCACCAACTCAGGCCGCCCGCGATTAGGCCCAGAGCCACGAAGATTTGAGTGAATGTCCCGGACCGCTGGCGATCGTAGTGGGTTGATCGGGAGGTCGGCCTTCCGGATCTAGGGGGCGGCGTGTGTCTCTCCGCGGTTTGGCTCGCGACTGTCGCTATAGGATCCCACCCCAGCTTGGCCTTGACCGCAGCCACCGTTTCATCTTCATCAAGGCCCAGTTCGCGAGCGTACAGACGTACGAATGCGATGGTCCAGTAGCGGCTGGGGAGCACATCGAAGCGTTCCTCCTCAAGGCCCTCGAGGTAGGCAATCCGGATACAGGTCCGCCGGGCGAGCTCGGGCACGGTCAGGTCTGCTCTGAGCCTGGCGGCCCGCAACTGCTGCCCTATGCTGTCGTTGCTCTCCAAACTTCCTCGTCGCCCCGGGCCGACTTGAGCAGCAGGCTGCTGGATGGGCTGGAGCCTCAGCCGGGTATCGTAGCACGCCTCCGCCGGTTTCGCCGGGCAGGTTACACAGCTTTATTCCGGGCTGTTTTCACTGCTCAGGTCGGACCGTTGTGATCGGAGCAGGGGACTGGTCGGACCGTTGCAACCGGGATGTCTAGCACGCGACAGTGTGCCATCCCAGCCTGCGGCGGCTAGGCCGCACGGCTGCGCGGGCCTGAGCGGCCACGCAGCGCCCAAGACTGCTTTGGGCGATCCTCGCTAGCGGGGCCGTTGGGAAGCCGACGAGGTTTCCTTGCTCGTCCAGCAGCCTAGGGCAGCGACTTGCCGGCTCGAAGGTCTTGTATGGTGAAGATTCTGGGGCATCGCTCCGCTGGCGAGTGCAGCTGGGCGGCGGCCCACGGCTCGGCACAGCTCAAGGCGGAGCTGGATTCGTCGGCCGGCTGTAGCCATGGGGCGTGGAGCTTCAGCACCATCGCCGTGCCGCACCGCGACCGCCGGAACCTTGCCCGCGACGTTGCAACTTCCTTTGTCCGGCCCCCGGCGATGTCCGGTTTGCGCGAGCTCCGCGTTCCAGTCCCTCTTCCTCACCCCGGCGAGGTCCGGTCGCGATGCGGGGGCGGGCTCTCGAGCCGTGGAGTGCGCTACCTGCGGTCTCATCCGCCTCGAGCCTTGCCCAACCGCAGAAGAGCTTGATCGGCTGGACCCGGATTCCAAGACCCGAGACCCCGCAAGCATCCAAACGAGCAAGGTCACCGAGTACCTGACGAGCCTCTCGTGTCGGGGGCACCTGCGGTTCATCGAACGCAGCGTCCGCGCTGCGGATTCCGTGCTCGATGCGAGCTGCGACGGAGGGCATCTAGCCGCCGCGCTGCGTCGGCGCGGGATCCCGGTTCAGGCTACGGGAGCTCCCAGCGTGTCGGCGGTTGGCTGGGACAAGCTGCCCGCGCAGCTTCGCGCCGACTGCGGCGGCGTGCCTGTTTCCACTTTACCGGCAGGGGCTTTCGGAGCGGTCACAGCGTGCCATCTGCTGCACCGCGTACCCCAGCCCCGCACTGTCCTGCTGGAGTTGCGGCGCCTGCTGCGAGTCGGCGGTAGCCTTGTGGTCCAGGTTCCCAACGCCAGGAGTTGGCAGGCGCTACTGTGCGGAGGCCGCTGGAGCGGGCTGGATGTGCCACGCTGCCCCGTCGGCTTTAGCCTGCCGCAAATCGAGAGATTGCTAGAGACCTGCGGGTTCAAGGTCTTGCGTAGGAAGATGTTCACGCTCCGCGACAATCCGTGCGGATTGGTCACGACCCTGTTTCCGTGGCTCGATCCGAAGGTGCGCCGGAGGCGCAAGGTTCGGGAGTCGAACGGGATCGCTGCTTTTAAGGATGCTTTGTACGCTGCCTTGGCCGCCTCCGCGCTGCCCGCGACCCTTGCGGAAGCGGCCAGTGGAGCGGGAGCCACGCTGCTGATCGAGGCGCGTAGGGTGGGAGATGCGACGGAATCCGAGGGAAGGTCGCCGCGCTAGCCGGCGGGGCGGGGACCGCGGTTGCCGGGGCGGTCTGATCCGGACCAGCGTCGGGGTCGCCCTCGCAGCGGCGGCCCTGGTCTGGCATGCCCCCCGTGCCGAGACCCCTGCGGTTCAGCCCCCGGAAGAGTATCTGCAAGCCGGCGCACGCGCCCTGGAATGGACTCGGCGCTTCGTCGAACTCGGCCCGAGGCCGGCGGGCTCAGCCTCTCTGGCGGCCCAGCAAGACCTGATGGCCGGGGCCCTCGGGAAGCTGGGGTGCGATGTGGAGGAGGATCGGTTCGTGACCGCCACTCCCGTCGGGGCGCTCGCGATGTGCAACATCATCGCTCGCTTCGGGCCCCCAGGCGCGGCGCAGCCGGTCGTGGTCTCCGGCCACTACGACACGCTCCGGCTAGACAGCTTCGTCGGCGCGAACGATGGAGGATCGTCGGCTGGCTTGCTGATGGCACTCGCCGAACGCCTTGGCCAGACTCCGGCCCGGCCTGTTTGGCTGGTGTTCTTCGACGGGGAAGAGAGCACCTTGGAATGGCGCGACGGCGACCACACCTATGGCAGCACGAGGTTGGCCCGGCGGTGGACGGCCGACGGAACGGCCTCTCGCATCCGGGCTCTGATTAACGTGGACATGATCGGCGATGCCGAGTTGAATCTGGTGTACGAGGGGAACTCGGACGCGCAGCTTCGCGGCAAGGTTTGGGACTTGGCGGCGAAGCTGGGCTATGGGCAGACCTTTGGTCGCCGCGTCGGCTATATCGAGGACGACCACATCCCGTTCCTCAGGGCCGGCGTGCCCAGCCTGAATCTGATCGACTTCGACTACGGCCCGGGCAATGCGTACTGGCACACACCGGCGGACACGCTGGACAAGCTGGATGTCCGGAGCTTTGCAGTCGTGCTGCATGTAGTTGAAGCAGCCGTGAAGCTTTTGCTGGCTGAGTGACTGGAGGGCCGAAACTTGGAGCCGAATCCAATCCGGCACTCGGTGGAGCTCGGAGCGATTGTTTGGCCTTTCGTGCGTGGCAGCGCGTGGGCTGGCCTAGGAGCCCGTTGAAAAAGTCCGGCTGGCGTACTCAGCTGGCGTGGGGTGGTGCAGCAGCGCACTCCAAGCACCGCTACTGGCCGGTTGCGCGATCCCGGGGGTCCGTTCTGCCACCGTTGCGGGCCCGTCGGAACGCTGCGCACTCAAGTTCCACGGAACCCAAGACTTTTTCAACAGGCTCCTAGGGTCCACGACTGATTTTTTGAGTCTAGGAGACAGGCAGTGCAGGAGTGAGGCGCAGGGGCAGGCTGATGGCCTCGCTTGCTGGTCAGCAGAAGGGAGGGCACGCGCAGGGCAGCCCTGCCCGCCCGAAGCGGCGGTCCCCCTGTGCGCGAAGTGCCAGGGCACCTGGGGCGGCCACTCGAGCGGCCGGAGGGGGACCACCTGCCGGACGAGCGGGTTCCAGGACAGCCGCAGCCGCGAGACGCTGACCGGCACCGACCCGCTGGCGACGATCCAGCGCAACGCCGGCACGGCCTACGAGTGTCTCGCGCGGGACGTACACTGGCCGGACCGGGGTGCGCCGCGCCAGCCATCGCTGGCAGGCAGGGCCCGAGCGCTAGGAGCGCCGCGAGCTGGCGGCGGTCGCTGACTGGCTGCCGCTGCCCGGCGGGCGGTAGGTGTGCCGCATCCAGCACCGGACGCGGTAGACCCGGCGAAGGTCGACCCCAACGGAGACGCCGGACGGGTTCCCGAACCGGGAGCCGGAACGGGCCTCGGCGCTGCGCCGGCTCCGGCTGCCCTGCGGCCCGGGACGGCCGAGCACCGCAACCACTTCCCGTGCGATGGGACGCTGGGCGAGGCTGTCAGCCGCAGCCGGCCGGGCCCGGCCGGCAACGCGACGCTGCACAACCTGGCCCTGGCGCGGCTGCTGCCTAGCGGGCGGGGCACCGAGGCGCTGCGGGCAACGCAGGAAGACCCGGGTCGGGGGGAAATCGCATGCGGGTTTGCCCGGGCAGGGTGCGGTGCGCCCCCTAGGCGGGCGCACCGCACCCTGGGCTGCTGCGGAGGCCTCCGGAAGCGAACACGGCCTAGCACCTGCGTCTCGGCGGCCAACCGACCCGCCTCGCAGCGGTCGACGCACGACCACTACAGGCTCCTGACAGGGAATAAAAATCAAAGCAGCTTTCAGGTTGATGCGCAACTGGGCCTGGGTTGGGCCTGGGTCTTGCTCAGCTGGCGACGGACCCGCCGCTGGACCAAGGCCCCTAGCCGTTCCACCGGATTGACTGGAGGCGAGTAGGTCGGCTGCCAACAGAGCTTTATTGCGGCTTGGTTCGCCGCCAGCCACTCCTGAATTGTCAGCACGTGGTGCATCCTGCGATTGGCGACCGCTACCAGCATTTTCCGGTCTGTTCCCTCAGCGATCTGCTCCAGTAACTTGCGAAAGGCCTCCGTTGTGGCAGGGCCTTCCCGCACCCTGTCCTAGAGCTGGCCCTCCGGGCTGCTGGCCCATGTTTACCAACGGTAGATCCAAGATATCTTAGAATCAATGATTTACGCTAATGAAACGGCTCGAGTGGCACGACAAACGTGTGCCCAGCGGGCAGCGGTGGTGGGTCAGACGATGGTCTTGCGGAGGCCGCCTGGGTGCGGGTCGACGCCGAGCGCGTCGTAGGTGCGGGCGCAGGGTGCCTGCGCGGGGGCCTAGGTCGCTCGGTGACGGACTGAGGGGCCCGCGCCAGGTACGCCGGGCTCTCCGCTCAAGCCCTACGGCCCCACAACCTCCATTTCGAGAAATTAACCGGGAATCTAGATGGAGCTTGGCAAGGGCGGCCTCGGTGACAACGCCGCGGTCGACGCCCGCGAGGGCACCGGCCGGTGCCCTCGCGCGCATTGAGCAGGCCGGCCAAGGTGCGATGTGCGCGGATGTTGCCGGCGAAGACCTGCGAGCGGCGCACAAAGCCGCTGGCCTCGAGCATCAGGTCGCGGGTCGGCCAGGGGCAATCGCTGCGCCTCTCCTGCGAGTGCCCGCGCTGGGCCTGCGGCTGCTCGCTCGCCGCACCTTCGCAGTCCGTGTGGGTCAGGTCGTAGAGGGTCACCGTGGGCTGCCGGTCGCACAGCCCGCGGGCGCGGTCGCCAGCAGGCGGAGGCGCAAGCCTGCGCTGGCCACCCGCCTGCGGAGGTCTGCCCGCGGCTGCCCCCAAGGCATCCAAACACGCTCGGCGCAGCCGGCCCGGACTCGTCGGCGCAGGCGAGCAGGGCTCCCCACTCCTGGGCACGGCGAGCGATCTTCAGGAACTCTTGGTTTTCCACCGCGGGACGCTAGCGGGCTCGGACTGGGTAGCGCACGCTGGGGCCGCTGCAGCGGGAGCGGGAGCCGCCGCAGGCTCCGGCGCACCGGGGAGGCCCTCCGGGCTGAAACTTGAAACTTCGACCCGGCATCAAGCTGAAGTCAAGGTGGACCGCTCGCACCGCTTACTCTCGGAGAAGGGGCGGCCAAGGCTGCGGGCAGTTCAGTGGGAATTCTGCTGCCGAATCAACCGGTGCCCCCGCAGAACTACACCCTTCTCGGCGAGGACCTCGTCCCAACCGCGGCGCGTGCCGATCCGAGTCGGGGCCTCATAGAGGCCCTTCGATTCTTCCCGCCGGGTAAGGCGGGCGAACTTCGCATGAAGCGGATGGTCGGAGGCGACGAAGGTCTCCTTGCGGTGCAGGATCGGTGGATTCGGTGAGGTCGTGTAATCCCGCTCGCGCACGCGGAACGTCTGCAGGTGAACCGTCATGGACGAGGCCAGGGCCGGATGCGGGTCTGATTCGAAATCGGGATAGGCAAGGTACGAGACCTTCGGCTCGCCGGTGTGGAGCTTGACGAGGTTCGCACCGTCGACGCGACCAATGTAGCCCCGCGCGCAGCCCTCGTAGAGCCGCAGCAAAAGAGGAAGGCTCTCCCGCGCGCTCTCGTGAACGTAGATGGCGGACGGGGTGAGCTTGCCCACCGGGGAGCCTCTCGCCGCCCTCGACACCCGCTCCATGTCGCCGACGGCCAGCAGGGCCATGTCCGCCTCCTCGCAAGCCCGACGATAACTCGAGAAGATCGCCCGGACATCGCGACGCACGGCAAGGGGGAGCTGGCCGAAACGCGGCCTCCCGTCGAACCTCGAGAGCGCGAGGAAGATGAGAAGGTCCTCGCCACGGGCAGCCACGACTTTCTTCCACGCCTCGGCGTCGTGGGCGCGTTGAACGATACGGAGCGCCCGCTGCAGACTCCCGAACCGCTCCCGGATCTCGTCACCTCCGGGCAGCTCGTCATCGGCCGGAGCGCGGCCTCGCTTCTCGAAGAACTCGACGAGCGGACGCAGGAGCGCCCTGTGCTCGTCCAAGGTGGATTCGACCGACGGGAGAAACTGATGGGCGCGGTGCCGGTAGCGACTCGCCAGGAAGGCCATCCGATCATCGGTGTCGCGGAAGACGTAGAACACGCCCGGCCCTGCCGCCACCGCAGGCTCGGAGAGGTGGTCCTCGATCCAGTCCTTGAGCTCGGCCTGCTCATAGAACTTCTGGAACGTCGGAGCTGACGTCACGAAGCCGTCGCCGTACGGCGCCACGGAGACCAGTTCCGGCGTTTCCGCCGAGAGGCGAGCAGCTACGATGAGCGCCCGTTCGGCGAACGACCAAGCCCGAACCAAGCACTCGGCGCGCTCCGCGGGATCCTCGATCACGTTGACCACGTAGCCAAGATTCACGACTGCGGCACACGTGAGGTCCGCGTCGGGCCGGTGGGCCGGATCCCAGCCTTTCGCTTGCACGCCCGCGAGGCCGAGATGACGAACATCATCACCTCGCCCGCAGCCGAAGTCGAGCAAAGTGCCTTCGGAATTGATCAAGCCGTCAGCCAGTCCAAGCTTGATCGGTCGCGAGTAATCGGGCCGCGACATGGCTGTCTTCCGCCGATTCCGAGGAATGACAGCCGCAAGATCCACGTGGGCCTCAGCAGGCGCTCCCGCCGGGGAAACTCGCGAAGCGAGCTTCTCGAGAAAGGCCATCAGGTGCGTGCATGCCAGTACGCCATCGCGATGTCCGCCAACCGCTGCAAATCCTCGAATTCGGCGAACGGAACCTGAACGACGAAGAATTCCTGTCCCAGCAGGGTGGACTGGTTGGCAAGGACGCAAGCGAGGTGGCCCTTGCCAAGCATCCGAAGTCCACACCCTTCTTGGGATCGACGAGGATGAGCTCCCGAGTCCCAGGATCGGTGAAAGCGATCATCTGCGAGTGGTCAGCAACTGGACTTGACGCTTCTCGATTCTGTCAACGGTAAGCGAGGGATGACCCCTGAACGCGAGCAAAGCCCCTTTCGGGGTGAGCCTGTACTTGGGTTCCTCGAAGCGGGCCTGCATGTCGAAATGGCTCAGGGCGCGCTGGGTGTCGCGGCAAATCTGTTCGCCCCACGCGATGGAAGCCGGGGCGTCGATTGCGTCCTGCTCGTGTGAGGCCATTTCGGCCAGGACATCGTAGACGGCTATCGGATCTCCGTGACGGATTATAATCCCCATTAACCCCCAGTGAAAGCCTTGCATCTTTCGCCCTGGCGGGCGTCCCGCCGAGTTGTTCTCGCAACCGTGGTCGGGCTGGTAGGCACCCTCGCGCTCGACGCTACCGACCAGCCCGGGGGGCGGGGAAGAGAGGCTGCGGAGCAAGCGCCGGAGCAGGATCCAGCGGTCCCGGAGTCGCCGCCGGACGCAGCGGACGAGGCCCCCGAGGAAGCGGCTGGCGAGCGCACAAGGCTCAATCTGCTCGGGGAAGTCGACTCCGAGTCCGGGGAAGCGCGCAGGAACGAGAATGTCCGGCTCACGCTGATTGACAACAACGTACTTAAAGAACTGCTGCAGCGGATGGGCACGACAGCTTCGATCATCAAGACCTTCTCGGTCGAGAACTCCTATTTCGGGCTCGAGTTCGGCGGCAACCCCACCCCGAGCCCGCACCTGCGGCCGGCTCCGGCGGATCGGCCGCACGGCGAACTCTTCTGGACCCATCAGAACAGCGCGGTAGCGGCGAGATCCTTCTTTCAGGTCGGTGGAGTCCAGCCCGCCCGGACAAACGACTACGGCTTGACTGCGGCTCTCCCGCTCAGGCCGGCGACGGCATTGACCGTGCGGATGAGCCAGCGCAAGTTGCGCGGCCAAGTCAACGGGAACGTGCTGGTGCCGGCCGCCGATGAGCGGTCTCCCACCTCCTCCGATCCGGCCAAGCGCGCCCTAGTCGAGCGCATCCTCGGAGCCTTTCCCGACGAGCTGCCGAACCGCACGGACATCAACGAGCGGGCCCTCAACACGAACGCACCGCAGAACATCGACAACGACCGAATCAGCGCCACACTCGACAACTCCTTGGGTGTCAATCGCTTAACGGCCCAGTACAACGTAACCTTGCAACAAGTCGAAGCCTTCCAGCTGGTTGGCGGCCAGAATCCCGACACGACCACGAAGAACCACCATGCCCGGCTGACTTGGCGCCGCGCCTGGACCCCGGCCACGGAGTCCGAGCTGTCCGCAGGGTACGAGCGCATCGGCTCGCTGCTGGTTTCCGAAGAGACCTCGCTCGGCACGTTCTACCTCTTCAGCCGCATCTTGCAGTCGATTGGACCCAGCAGCAGCATACCGATCGACCGGGCGCAAAACCTATTCCGGTATGGAGCCCGGGCGACGACCCGGAAGGGCAGCCACCAGCTGGTCCTGGGGGCGGAGGCCCTGCGCAAGCAAGTCAACGGATTCGAAAGCAACGACCACCGCGGCACCTTCAGCTTTCGCGCAGACTTTGGCCGCAACGCGGTCCAGAATCTGCTGGCAGGCGCGCCGAGCCAATTCCGTTTCGCCATCGGCAACGCCCACCGCGGCTTCCGCAATTGGTCCTGGCTGACCTACCTCGGGGACACCTGGAAGGCAGCGCCGAACCTGGACCTGCACTTCGGCCTGCGCTGGGAGCCGGTCCTGAGCCCTACCGAGGTCGACGGCCTGAGCGAGGTCCCGTATGACGGGGACTGGAACAACTTCGCGCCGAATCTCGGCTTCGCTTATCGTCTGCCCGCGGCGTGGGGCGTGCTGCGGGCGGCCTACGGTTTGCACTACGGGCAGATTTTCAACGCGACGTTCCTGCAGGCGCGGTTCAATCAGCCGGGCGTGCTTTCCGTAGTCGTCAACGCTGCGGACCTGCTCGATCCGCTGCGGGACTTCGCTGCGTCCGATCTCGACCCCACGGCACGGAGCAACTTCATCGATCTCGATCGGGAGCTGTCGATTCCGTACTCGCACCAGTACAACTTTGCCTGGGCCTTCGACCTCAGTCGGGACTGGGCGGTGGAACTGGGCTATGTCGGCAGCCGCTCGCACCGGCTGCTCAATCTGCGCTACACCAATCGCGGGCAGCCGGTCGAGGGCATCCCCCAGATTACGCGCACAGTCAACCAACGCCGAGCGGATCAACGGTATTACGATGTTCTGCGGGTCGTGAATGGGTCCATCGGGTACTACGACGCGGCCAAGGCCTCGGTGCGCGCCCCGAACTGGGCGGGGCTCAGCCTGGACGTCTCGTATTGGTGGAGCAAGGCCATCGATCTGGGCTCCAACTACACCAACACCGCGACGGGGCGCGATGGGCGCAACGGCCGCAGCCCGAACGAATTCGATGTCTGGGGCTACATGAAGGGGCCCAGCGACTTCGACCAGCCTCACGCGCTCATGGGGCGGGTCAGCTACGCCACTCCGCGGATCGCGGGCCTGCGAGGGGTGGCTCGGGCGATCGCGACGGGCTGGCAGCTAAGCTCTGCGGTGCTGCTCAAGTCCGGCACGCCGTTCAGCGTCCGATCCGGGTCGGACTCGCCGGGCGTCGGGAACGTGGACGGAGCCGGCAGCGACCGGCCTGATGTGCTGGATCCGGATGTCCTCGGTCTCGCGGCGGACCATCCCGACACGGCAGGCGCGCTGCTTCGGCGAGAGGCCTTCGCCTTCATCGAGCCCACCTCTCCCGGGGGCAACCTAGGCCGCAACACATTCCGCAAGGATCGAGTCTGGAACATCAACTTCGCCGTATCCAAGCGCTTCCTGCTGCCTCGCAAGAGCGCCTTGCTGGTGCGGGCGGAGTCGCTCAACTTCCTCAATCATCCGCAATTTGCGGAGCCGGACATCAACCTCGCCTCGAGAACGTTCGGAGCCATCACGAATACGCTGAACGACGGTCGCGCCTTCCGGGCCACGGTGCGGTATTCGTTCTGAGGGCAACCGCCGGCAGCGGCGGGTCCTCGGCGCCATGTCCGTCGGCGACCCCGGGCCCAGGCCGCGAGGCAACTAGAAGCCGTCGACCGTGACGCGATAGGCCGCGGTCCAGCTGCCGCCTGGAGCGATCTCCGGCAGTTCGCCGTAGATTCCGCGATGTGCGAGGTTGAAGGCGTTGGTGATGCCCGACATCGGCTCGAAGCAGAGGAACGCTTGCCCATCTCCCTGCGGGGCGTAGACAACCGCAACGGGGTAGGCCTCTCCGTAGGCGACCGTGAGCCGCTCGCGCTCCCCCTGGACCCAGAAGCGGGCCCAGCCGTCGGAGTCCCGCTGCAGGTCGCCGAAGACATGGTCCAGGAACTGGCCGCGCAAAGCCAGGTCAGCGGGTTGCGGCAGCGCCTCCGCGGCGCGGAGCTTGGCCCCGGTCGGCGTGAACCGTTCGTTCAATTCCCAGACGCTCTCCGCCGGGAGATGGACGCGCCAAGCGTCGCGAGGGCTGTCGTGCAATCGAAAGTACGGATGAAAGCCCACGGAGAGGGGCATGGCCTCGGCGCTCGCGTTGCGAATCCGGAGCCGGACCTCCAGGGTGGTACCGCTGAGGCGGTAGGTCATCTCGATTCGGTGCGCGAAGGGGAACTGCGCCATCAGGGCCGGCTGGCGCTGGAATCTGAGGACGCTGGTGACCTGCGCCGCGTCGCGGCCCGCACGTAGATGAGCCACCTCCCAGTGCGCCGAGTACAGCAGCAGGCCGTGGATCGGCTGCTTGTCGGGATCCAACAGGTAGTTGCCTAGGCCGGGGTCGAGGCTGTACCGCGTGCCATTCGCGAAAAAATGGTGGCCGTCGAGGCGATTCGCCCACGGGGCTAGCAGCGGGTTGCCGCACAGGGCGGGCCGGGCCGCGAATTCGCCCGCCGAATCGAACGGAAACCAAAACGCATTCTTGCCGTTGACGAGGAACTCGTAGGCGTTGTTGCCGAGGCTGGGCGCGATCGACACCGACGTGCCGTCGGGCCCCTCCAGGCGCACGATGTCGACGCCGTCGACCTGGGCGGAAGTCGCGGCGTAGGACGGAGCTGACGAACTGGTCATAGGTTGGCGTCCAGGATGGCGGTCGGCGTTCACGATGGCGCAGCGCTCCAGAGAATCTATTCGCCGGGCAGCTCGCGCAGGTCCGTATCGCCTTGGCAGCACATGCAGCGGCCTGGCTCGTGGGTCGTGATGTGGCAGATCTCGCAGTAGTACGTGACGCGATGCAGTTCGCCGTCCTTGACCGTGAAGATGCGCTCGACGGCGAAGCGGCCGTCCGCGAGGACCTGGCCGCGCAACTCCCAGGTCCGCGTCGCTAGCCGTGGATCGCGCAGGGTGCGCTCCAGCGATTCGTCCGCCACCAGCTCGACTGCCTCACCGTCGGGGCTAACGAAGCGGAGCGGAGCGCCCGGGGCCGGCGACTCCAAAACTCCCCGGATGGCCGCCGGGCCCGCTGCGGTCGCAGCTGCGACCGCCACAACCCCCGCGAGCATGGCCCGCCAAGGGCGGAATGAATTTTCTGATAACATCGATTATGTCAACTTTAGGAGCGGAGCGGCCCGGGCGGGGCCTAGGATTAGTCTACCCCGTGCGGTTCCCCGGTGGATGACGCTGGGGCTTTCGGGAGCATCGCTCCCCCGATCCGGCTGGTACGTCAGTACTGTTGTTTTCCTAGGCAATTGCACGGAAAGGCTCCGCAAGCCATTGATTCTTTTGGTGGTTTGCTTGCGAGCGCTGCTGGCGGAATGCGTAGCGCCCCGACGCTTCCGATGGATCCGAGCGCGATCTTCGGATCGGAAGGCGCACCGCAGCGCCGCGGCGGGCAGTCGTCCGCCCGAGGGGCGCGGGCCTACCAATCCACCACGGAGCCGTCGAAAGCGTCGTACGGCTGCGGATTCTCCCAGGCGTGGTCGATCTTGTCCGCGATCGCCTCGTCGTCGATCTCGACTCCCAGTCCGGGCTTGGTCGGCAGTTCCACGTAGCCGTCGGCGAAGCGGAGCGGCTCTTTGAAGTACCCCTCCCCGAGCGAGCGGAATTCCTGGCACATGAAGTTCGGGATGCAGGCGTCCAGATGGACGCAGACCGCCGTGGCGATCGGGCCCAGCGGATTGTGGGGGGCGATCGCGGCGTAGTAGGCCTCCGCCATGCCCGCGATGAGCCGCGCTTCCATGATGCCTCCGCAATGCGAGAGGTCGGGCTGCAAGATCGTCGCCGCGCCCTTCTCCAGCACTTCCCGAAAGCCCCACTTCGTAAACACCCGCTCGCCCGTGGCGATCGGCAGGTGGGTGCCCCGCGCTATCTCGGCCATGATGTCGTGGTTCTGGCAGTTGATGGGCTCTTCGATGAACATAGGTTGGTACGGCTCCAGAGCCTTGATGAGGAGTTTGGCCGTCTGCGGGCTGATGGCACCGTGGAAATCGATGCCGATGTCCACCTCGTCCCCGCCCGCTTCGCGCAGGGCCCGGAAGCGCTCCGCGGCTTGGTCGACAAAGGCCTTGTTCTCGACCATCCTCGCCGGGCGCTCCTTGTAGGGGCCCACCTTGAACGCCGTGAAGCCCTTGGCCATGTCGTCCCGGATCGTGTCGGGAGAGGTGCCGCCCTTATACAGGCGCACCCTGTCGCGGGTCGGCCCGCCGAGCAGGGCGTACACGGGGACCCCGTACGCCTGGCCGGTGATGTCCCACATGGCCTGCTCGACTCCGCTCAGCGCGCTGGTTAGCACGGGCCCCCCGCGGTAGAACGCGTGCCGGTAGATCGCTTGCCAGTGGTGCTGCACCCGCCGCGGATCCTGGCCGATCAGATACGGCTCCATCTCGCGGACCGCTTCCGCACACGTCTTCGCCCGCCCTTCCACGATGGGCTCGCCGAGGCCGGTCAGCCCGGCGTCCGTATGCATGCGCAGAAATAGCCAGCGAGGCTGCACCAGGAACGTCTCGAGCTTGGTGATCTTGAGCGGCTCCCCGGGAGGCACTGCCGCTGCCGCTGCGGACTGCGCTAGCGCCGCGCCGGCGGCGAGCCCCGCTGCGGCTCCCTGCAGGACGGAGCGACGTTGCAACTGATCGGGCATAGCGACTCTACTCTAACGGATTCGCCGATGCCCTAGGGCTTACCGCCGGCGGCTCGCTCCGGCCGCGCCTGCGGCGCAGCGGGCGGTCTGCGTGATTCTGCTATCGTTATGTATCACGGAGGCTGGGTTGCCCACCCTCGCAGCCTTCGCCCCTGGCACGGAAGGCACCCCACCCAGTCGGGCCGGCCCCGCGCCAATCAGGACCGAGTCGCAATCTGATGCAACACCCCACCATCATTGGTCACCGCGGTGTCGGTGCGCAGCCGGAGAATACGATCCCCAGCTTCGAGCTGGCGCTGGAACAAGGGGCGGACGGCGTGGAACTGGATGTGCGCGAATCGGGCGACGGCCAGCTCGTCGTCGTCCACAGCGCGGTTGTCGCTGGGCTAGCCGTGAAGGCGACGCCGTACGAGCGGTTCTGCGATCTAGGGAACGGGTACACGATCCCCTTGTTCGAGGAGGTCCTGAAGCAGTTCGCCAGCCGGGCCTTTCTGGACATCGAGCTGAAGGAGCCGGGTTTCGAGGCGAAGGCCATCGAGCTGATCCACCAGCACGCCGATCGCGCCAACGTGATGATCAGCGGCTTCCATACGGAAATGCTCAACAAGGTGCATGAGCTGCAGTCCGACATCCAACTGGGCTTCATCTACAACCGCACCCAGGACGAGGAGCTGCGGCACAACAGCCCCATCGACTTCGTGATCCCCCAGTTCCGCCTAGCGTCCCGGGAGCTGGTTGAAGAGGTCCACGACGAAGGCCTGCAGGTGTTCGCCTGGACCGTTAACGACGAAGCAGAGATGCAGCGGGTGCTAGTCCGGGGCGTGGACGGGATTATTACGGACGAGCCGGGTCGCCTCGCCAAGGTTCTCGGGCGCTAGCGGGAAGCTGGCAGCGGAGCCCGTGCCGCGCCGGGGCGTCCGCTGCCCCGCCCGCAATGCCGAGCGGGGGCTGCAGCAGACACCATCAGCCGCGCTGTTGCGCCGCATGGCGCGGACGGCCCCCGGAAGTCGCCGCAGGAAGCGACGGAACACTAGCCCTAGGCGGCCCCGGGTTCCTCCAGGACATCCTCCGCAACCAGCTCGTTGATGCGCTTGGCCGTGTAGTGCAGGGAGCGCAGAACCTGCCGGGTATGCTGGCCGCGAGCCGGGGCTTCGCCCGTGATGTACCCGGGAGATTCGCTGAGCTGCGGAAACACCCCGAGCTGCTGGTAGACTCCGCCCCCTCCGCCCGGCACCTGGACCACCATCCCGCGGGCTGGGAGGCTCTCGTCCTGAACGGCGCGGCAGATGTCGCGAACCTCGGTCACGCAGACGTCGCGGCCGCCGAAGATCTCCATCCACTCCGCGACCTCTCGCTTCTGGAAGACCCGCGTCAGCTCCGCGATGAGCACCTGCTGGGCGTCGCCCTCCACGAACTGATCGGCGATGAGGTCCTCGCGTTCCAGCGCCTCGCAAAGCTCCTTCCAGAATTTGGGCTCGAGGGCCGCTACCGCCACGTAGCGGCCGTTCCGCACTGGATACACGTTGTAGCAGGCGTACCGCCCGAAGAGTCGCTCATGGCCTCGCTTGGGCCGCCGCTTGGTGGCCGTGTAGTTCGCAATCTGCACAGGCATGAGCCCGAGGACGGCGTCGAACATCGAGATATCAACCATTTGGCCCCGGCCACTCGTGCGCCGCTGCCGGTGCTGGAGAGCCAGCAGAATCCCAATCACGGTGGGCAGCGCGCCAGCCGCGATGTCCGCGAGTTGCAGCCCCGGCAGTATCGGCTGACTGTCCGATTCCCCCAGCAGGTCCAGCAAGCCCCCGAAGGCGATGTAGTTGAGGTCGTGCCCCGCGCGGTCCCGGTAAGGGCCGGTCTGCCCGAATCCGGTGAGTGCGGCGTAGATCAGCTTCGGGTTGACTTCCTTGAGCTGCTCGTAGCCGAGCTCGAGCCGCTCCATCGCCCCGGGGCGGTAGCCGTCGAGCACGACATCGCACTTCTTCACCAGCGCGAGGAAAACCTCCTTGCCGCTCGGATGCCCGAGATCGATCGCGACGCTCTTCTTCCCGCGGTTGATTGCCTGGAAGGCTGCGTTGACACCCCGAATATGCGGGGTGTACTCGCGCATGTAGTCCCCTTCCCCGGGCTTCTCGATCTTGATGACCTCCGCGCCGAAGCTGGCGAGGATGTGGCTGGCGTATGGCCCGGGGAGCAAGCGGCTCAGATCGAGCACCCGAATGCCGTCCAGGGGGCGGCGGCCTTCGGTTGTGGCTTTCTTCTCGGCGGTCGACAGCTTCTCCTGGGTGGTCGTCTTCTTCGGCGACTTCTTGGTGGCGCGCTTGATCTCGGGGCCGGGCAACGGTGCCCGCTTCGAGGAGCCGCCGCGCTTTTTCGGAGCCGCAGGCTTGCTCGCGGACATGGCCGCCGGAGGGGCTGCCTCCCGGGGCTGCTGCTCGCGGGTGGCGTCAGGAGATGTCGACGAGTCGTCCTGGACGGCTGGCGCCGCTCCCGTGGAGGCTTCGCCGGACCCGCTCGCGGGGTCGGCCTGGGTTGGCTGATCGTCGCTGCCCTTGTCAATCTTCATGCCGATTCCGCGGCCAGCACGGCTCGCAAGCCGACTAGGGCACTGCCGACGCCTTCGTTCCGCAAGGCCCCAGCAGCCCCGCGCGAGGCGCAAGAATTGGACCGCCGGGCCGCAGGTGGGAGGCCCGCTACGGGCCGAGAAACCCTAGCGTACCACATTTGGGCCGCGGCAGCGGAACCCACCGGCTGCGCCGAAGCGGCTCCCGGGGCGCTCCGCCAGGGGATTTTCCGGCTCAAGGGGCCCGTTCGCCATGCCGGAAGGGCAGAAAATTCGGTCTTGGCCGGAAAAACCTGCAACCCGGCTCGCTAGCCGTGCGTCCAATCTGTTCTCATGGGGACGATGACCGCAACCATCCAGGCGGAGCGCTCCTGTGCAGTTCCTGAGAACTACCCCGTGGCGGATGGCCGTGTGTCGTTCCGAGGCGCTCCCGAAGCCGAGGTTGTCCGGCGGGCCCAGGCCGGGGACGAAGGCGCTTTTGCCGAGATCGTCGAAAGGCAACAGAACACGGTTTTCAGCGTGGTGTACCGGTTTGTGCGCCGACGCATTGACGCCGAGGATGTCGCGCAGCAGGTCTTCACGAAGGTCTTCTTCGCAATGAAGAAGTTCGACATGCGGTCGTCGCTGTCGACCTGGATCTACAAGATCGCTGTGAACGAGAGCTACGACTACCTGCGCAAGCTCAAGAACCGCCGAGTCGTCTACGAAGGCGACCTGAGCGAGGATGTGGACCAGCTGGTCCAAAACTCCGGCCGCACGGCCGACCGGTCACCCGGAGCCGACGACCGGTCCGTCAAGCGCGATTACTTGATGAAGCTGCTTGAGTACGCCAGCGACGAGGAACGCACGCTCCTTTTCCTGAAGGAAGTCGAGGGGCGGACCGTGGACGAACTGTCCGCGATGACCGGAATCAACGGAAACACCATCAAGGTCAAGTTGTTCCGCGCCCGGAAGAAGCTGGTCAAAGCGTCTCGCCAGCTCGAGGGCCTCCCTGGCAGTCCTCCTGACGCAGGATCTGAGCCGGACCTCTCCTGAGTGAAACGACGATGCAGAGAACTGTGATCCGCTACCTGGAAAGCTTCCTTGCAGGGGAACTGGGCACCGCCCGCCGCCGGGAATTCGAAGCCCGCCTAGGCAAGGACCGCGAGGACAGCGCAACCGTTGCGGCCATGCAGGAGATCTCGGGGCTCTTCGAAACCCTCGACCTACCGGATGGCGCGCCCATGGGGCCTAGACCGGGGTTCGCCGCCAACGTCATGGCGGCGATTCGGCAGGAGTCCCGCCCCTCCCTATGGGACTCCCTCCAGCAGCCTCTTTTCCTCCGGCGAGCCGCCTTCGCCGCGTGCGGCTGGCTGTTCGTGCTGGCTTCGGCCAATGTCTGGCAATCGAACGCACGCGCCGCTACGGACTACGATGCCCTCGCGGTGCTGGCTTCGCCAGCCGCAAGAGCTGACTATTGCGGAGTACGCCTCGGCTGCGACTTGGACCTCAACCGGAATACGATGCTGGCAGCCGTCATGGTGAACGGGAGAGCCGGGCGGTGATCTTGCCCGCCCTGAGTGCTTCCACCACCAAGGCCGCGGCCGTGTTGGCGCTAGTGTTCGTAAGCGGCTTCGTATCCGGCCTGCTCACAGACAATTTGCTCCAGACCGGCATGATGTCCGAATCGGCTCTGAGCCTGCGGCAGGAGCCGAGTCTTGAGGACCTGTCCGAGCATCTGGACTTGAACCCGGTCCAGACGGAGCAGATCCGGATCATCCTGGACGACGTGATCATTGAGGAGGCGGACCTGCTCAGCGAGTTCCAGTCGCATCGGGAGGAAGCCCGGGTGCGTATCATTCGGTACCTCACCCCGGAGCAGAGCAAGCGTTTCGACGACTTAATGGACGCCATTGAGTTCATGAACGCCATCGCCGGGGCGCCATGATTCTCCGGGGGGTCAGCGACCGCGCGGTCTTTTCCGACCGGAGGATGGCCAAGGCCGACCTGCTTGCGGGAGCCCGTGTCTTTAGCGGCCTGAATTGCTTCTTGCCAGGTCAGCAGCACAGACTCCACACCCATCCCGGACAGGACAAGCTGTATTTCGTCCTCAGCGGCCAGGGCGATGTGACGGTCGGCGACAAGACCGAGCGCATAGCGGCTGGGGACCTAGTCCTAGCCCGCGAGGGCGTGCCGCACTCGCTCGCCAACCCCGGTCCCAACAACCTCGTGGTGCTGGCCGTGTTCGCTCCGCCGCCGGGGCGGGCAAGCTGACCGCTCGCCTGGATTTCCCCGAGCTCCGCCCGGAGCGCTACGCCTTGTCCCTATTGCCGGACGACGTGAGCTGGAGCCCATCCCGCCCGAGTTCGTCGATCTCGGAGAAGGCGACCTTGCGCTGCTTGTCCATGGCTAGGTTCGCCAGCATGACGGCCACGGAGTCCTGCAAGCCCACCTCAATGTCGGCTCGCGGCCGTCTCCCCTGGGCGACATCGGTGAGGAAACTCGACAACTCCGCGTACTCCGGGTCGACGGATTCGCTGGGCCGCAGGATGCCCTTGCGATAGGCCCAGGTCTTGGCGAAGAAGAGCTCCTTCTCGAGGAAGCTCACCTCGCCCGGGTCGACCGCCTCGGGATCGATGGGAAGCCCGTCGCCCTGCTCGGCCGTGTCAAGCCCCACGGTGGCACCGGCCACCCAATTCTCGGTTGTCTCCCGCTGCTCCTTGGCCTGGTCCTCCATCTTGACCTTCATAACGTCTGGATAGAGCATGCCGTCCCCGTACGGGATCAGGGTTAGCTCGATCGCCCCGTCGGTGCCCAGGATTGTCTCGCGGCAGCCGTCCCCGGGCACGCGGCGCCCGGCGATGTGGCGGTTCGTCATGATCGAGCTGTACTGCAGCTTCTGGCCCTCGGGATACTCGAAGATCAGCTGGATGTTGTCGTAGATGTCGCGGCCGTCGCGCCAGTAGTCGAGGCCGCCGACGCCCATGACGGTAGTCGGATGCTGGCCCAGGAACCAGTCGGCAACATCGACTTGGTGGGACATCAGCTCTGCGCAAAGCCCTCCGGAGTATTTGCGATACAGCCGCCAGTTGAACTGATCCTCGAACTCCGGGGAAGCCTTCCGGCGCCAGTTCGTGTTGCGGTGCCACTGCGCCTGGATGTGGGTGATGTCGCCGATGGCCCCGGAGTCGACCAGCTCCTTGGCCCGCTGGTACAGGAGGCTGTAGCGGCGCTGCAGCCCGACTTGGACGGTCAGGTCCGGATGCTCCTGGTGCAGGGCCCGCAAGGCATGCACTTCCGCGGGCGTGAACACGAGCGACTTTTCGCAGAAGACATGCTTGCCCGCCTCGAGAGCCGCCTTCATGACGGGGAAGTGGAGGTAGAGCGGCACGGTGATGAGCACCGCCTCGATGTCCTCCTGCTGCAGCAGTTCGTTGTAGTCGGTGTAGGCCCGAGGCTGATTGTCGAAGACCTCGAGCGCCCGCTTCAGGTTTTTCTCGTAAATGTCGCAGAGCGCGACGCATTCCCCGTGCGGCATATGCACGAGGTGGCGCTCCAGCAGCCGCCGGCCGCGGCTGCCCGGACCGACCATGGCGTACCGCACAACGCGGTCATTGCCGCGTGCCCGGCTCACGAACGGACCCTGGCTTGTGGCGGCGACGGCGGCCCCCGCAGCGGCGGCCGCCTTGGCGAAGCCCCGCCGATCGATCTGCTGCCGGGACGCTGCTTGGTCTGCCATCGGATTCCCTCCCTGCTCGTACGCTCCTAGAGTCTAACCTTGGGCAGGCCCGGGCCGCAACACCGGCTGGGCCAACCTGAACTCACCATACCACCTGACCGCCCGCCCGAGGCAGCTGGCGCTCGGTCAGTTGCCCTCCAGTGCGTCCGGGCACGTCAAGTCTCCGTCCTCCTCGCAAGCGCGGAAGTACGCTTCAACTTGCGCGTCGAGGAGCCTGCCCCGCCCCGTGGACCCGCCCCGGGTGGCCGAGCCGTGGTCCACCGGAGCGTGGTTCTTCTCCAGGGCCCACAGCACTGCTCCCCCGCTCCCTACAGCGAAGCGCACCGCGTCAGGGGTGTTCAGGGGGACCCGACTGCAGCGGTCGCGAGCGTAGCCGAGGTTGCAGCCGAGCACAAGCGTGCCGTGATCCGGGGGGCACGCCTCGGCCGGATCGGCGCGGCATACTCCGCCGTAAGGGCGTCCCAGCGGAGGCCGATACCTACCGGGCCATGCACGCCATTCCAGAGGCCGGCGCGGTTCGAAGCAAGGGCACGCCATGCGCTCACAGTTTAGTTGCTCCGCACCCGCGGCCGGACTCGCTTGATATCCTGGTTGCTCTACTATGGATCGAATTGCGGCTTTGCGCTCCATGTTGGAGACGGACCCCGCCAATGATTTCGTTCGCTACGGGTTGGCCCAGGAATACGTGAAGCGCGGCGCGGACGGAGAGGCTGTCGAGGAGTTCCGCCGCATCCTCGCGGCGAACCCCGCTTACCAGGCCGCCTACTACCATGAGGGCAAGGCTCTGGAGCGGCTCGGGCGTGGCGCCGAAGCTCGGCAAATCTACTTGCGGGGGGTCGAGACTGCGCGGCGAACCGGGGACGAGCATGCCCGCAGCGAGCTTGAGGCTGCGCTCGCGGAGTTGTAGGCGCGGCCCCCGCGATCTGCCATGACGGATCCCGGGCGGTTCCCGTCGCACCCGGCCGCCCAGCGCGCTGACCGCGGCCTGCCAGGCCGTGCAACCGGGAGTCGCTGGCGCGGCAAGGCTGCGCTGGCATGGACCGCCCTGCTGGCCTCCGCCAGCCTGTGCGGAGCTGACCTAGCTGGCCTAGCGGCCCTGGATGGGGCCCCCGGCGACGAGTCCAGGGTCGCAGCCTTCATTGCAGAGCGGCTTCCTGGCGACCGGACCGTGGGGGCAAGCGGCTCGGTCGCGGTCAGATTCGGGGACGGAGCACCGTCGACGCTGCTCGTGGCAGGCCTGGACGAACCCGGTTACGCTGTGTCCGGCTTGCATCCGGAAGGCTATCTGCACCTGCGGCCGCTGGCGGAGCCGGCATTCGGCTTCGGACTCGCCCGGCACTTTTTGGGGCAGCCGGTGCGCGTTGCGACCGGTTCCGGCGGGCTCCTAGCCGGCGTGGTGGCGGCCCCCTCGGTGCATTTCGCTGCGGCGGGACGCTCGCCCCAGCCCCTCGGCGCAGACGATCTTTTCGTGGACATCGGGGCCGAGAACGCCGGCGAAGCCCTGGCAGCCGGGGTCGCCGTGCTCGACCGAGTGACGTTGGAGAAGCGCCCGCAGCTCTTGGAGGGGGGCTGGCTGGCCGCTCCGTGGGCCTCGAGTCGCAGCGGGGCGGCCGCGCTACTCGCTCTGGCGGGCCGGCTCGCGCAGACTCGCGTGCAAGGCCAGGTGACGCTTGCCTTCGTCACGCAGCAGTATCCGTACAACGCAGGGCTGACCCGCGCCTTGCGCTCGTTTCCCGCCGACCGCGTAGTGCTGCTGGCCCCTCACGGAGCCGACGAGGCGGGGCTTGCTGCCGTGGTGGGACAGGGTGCCGAGCTCGTTGAAGAACTCGAGCAATTCGCGCGCAAGGCCGACATGGTCCTCCGCCGGAGGGCGGCGCATGCGTTTCCGTTCGGCCCCTTCGGAGCTCCCGAGGTCTGGCAGGCGACCAGGAGCTATGCCGTACTGCTGCCGGCCGTGCGCAACCGCGCCACTCCGGCCGAGGCGGTCAGTCTCAGCCAGCTCGAGGCCTTGGTGCGACTTCTCGCGCTACTCGTCGGCCTACCGCAGGTACCGCAGGCATCCCACCCAGACCGCGACACCCGCAGGCAGGCGGCCCCCACCAAGCGCGAGCCCGCTGCGGCGACACGGGCCGCCAGTTCCCTGGAGCGGACGGCGCGCAGCTTGGTGGAGGCTGCGGGCGTCAGCGGGTCCGAGGCCGCTGTTCGCGAGCAGGTCCGCAGCCTGATCCCGCAAGGCCGCGCCGTGCGAGTCCGCACCGACACCCGGGGCAACTTGGTCGTCCGCCTCGGTCCGGACCGTCCCGCTCAGGCGGTTTTCGTGGCCCATCTCGACGAGATCGGCCACAGAGTGCGCGCCATCGCGGCCGATGGAAGCGTGTCGGTTTCGGCACAGGGCGGCGGAGACGGAAATCTGTTTGCTTGGCGCCCCGCCGCTGTCCACACCTCCCGCGGCACGGTCCCGGCCGTGATGGCCCGTCACGGGTCTCTCGACTTCGGAGGCGCTTCCGAAGCGACGCTGGCGGCCATGGGTGTTACCGAGGGGGATTCCGTCACCGTTCCGAAACGCCTGCGACGGCTGCTGGGGGAGCGCGTCAGCGGCCGCTCGCTAGACGACAGACTAGGCTGCGCCGCATTGGTGGAAGCCATGCGACGCCTAGCGGGGCCAGCTCGCCGGGCGCGCCGGACGGTCGAGTTCGTCTTCAGCGTCGAAGAGGAAACCGGCCTCCGCGGGGCACGGCATTTCGCTGCCGCCACCACGCCGTCACGGGTCTACCCGGTGGACACCTTTGTGACTTCCGACAGCCCGTTCGGGCACCGTCGGTTCGCCTACGCCCGCTTGGGCGAGGGCCCCGTCTTGCGTGCGCTCGACGAGAGCGGCTTGACTCCTCGCGCGGAGGTGGGCCGGGTTGTTGCCCTGGCGCGGAAGCGGGGGGTCCCTCTGCAGCTCGGCACCACGGTCGGGGGCAACGATGGTTCAGTGTTTCGTTCGCTGAGAACGGTCAACATTCCCATCGGCTTCCCGTTGCGGTACGCGCACACTCCTGTCGAGACGGCAGACCTCCGCGACGCCCGGGCGGCCGTGGACCTGATCGAGGCCCTGGCGCTGGACGAGCTCCAGCCCCAGCGCTAACGGACGACACAGGGGGCCGCGCAGGCCCCAGGCAAGCGGCTTGCGCGGGAGCGGCGCCCTCATGGGGGAACTGGGCCCGCCGGGCCGCCGGCCAACTGCCGTCCGCTAGGGGCTATTCGAAGAGTGTGCCGTCCAGGCCCGGAATCAGCCGCAACGCGTTCTTCCAATAGATGTGGCGGAGAACATCGTCCGGGAGTCCGAGGCCGTACAGGCGCCAGTGCGCATGGTACTGCCGGTAGTATGCGAAGTATTCGTCGCGGGTCTCGAGCACGCGCCAGTAGTACGGAAATTCGCTCGGGACGTAGGCATCTTTGCCGAACAGGACCCGGTCCTTGTAGCGGATGAGGAACTCACGCCCGCTGAATGGGACCCGCCCCAGTTCGTAAAGCACTGCTGCAATGTCGACATGCACTCGCGGGTGGTTATCGAGCAGCGCGCCGAGCCGCTCGAGGTCATTCCCGTGCCAGCCCATGTGGGCCAGGATGAAGTTCACTTCGGGATGGCGCTGCAGCAGGCGGTCCCGTTCCGCCATCAGGTCCTCGAAACTCGGGGGCGCGGTGCGCTTCCGGCTGGGCCGGAGCTTCAGCTCGAGCCACCTCTCGTTGAAGCGATCATGGGGCTCCCAGAACTGCGCGGGGTCCGCCACGTGGATCAGCACCGGCAGCCCCAGACGGGCGCAGACGCGGAAGAGCGGATCCAGGGCCGGGTCGTCCACGGGGATCCGGCGGCCCGCGGGGCCGCGGACCGACAAGCCGAAGTTCTTGAAGAACTTCACTCCCTGGGCCCCGGCCGCTACATCCGCCTCCAACTGCCGGGCCGCTCGCTCCGGCCAGCCGGGGGTGCCGATGCCGCGGAAGTCGGGGTTGGCGAAGACCGAGAACCGCTCGGCGTGCCGCCCGCGGAAGGTCCGCAGCGTGTCAGCGAGCCGCTGCCCGTGGCCCCCGCTGAGGTTGACCAGCACGGCAAGGTTGAGCTCGTCCATCTCTGCGACGATCTGGGCAAGGCGTTCTGGGGTGGCGCCGCGGTGGTGGCTATGGACATCCACCACGGGAAACTTCGCCCGCGGCACGGCATGCTCCGCGACCCGCAAGGTCGACCGCGGCTGCCATTCCTCGACGCTGACCGTTTGCGCCCCGATGCAAGCAGCCGCAGCTGCCACAACGGTCGCCACGCGGAGACACGCGGCCCCGGTTGGATTGACCTGCCCTGCCTCTCGCTGCGCCGGAGTCCGGCGGGGGCCGCTAGGGCCCGGGAGGCTGAGTCGGCTCGCTACGGACGGCCGCAGCCGCTGTCTAGTCGGCACGGATCACGTGTCGCGGAAGAAGCTGGATGGGGCCGGGAGGTCTTCGAAGTCGCCTAAGCTCTCGTGCTGGGTGGTCGGCGGCGGCCAAGGCTGGTCCTCGGGTACGATCTCGACGCCGACCGAGCCGGACCGCACTTCCTCCATCGCGATCTTCGTGGGCTTGCGCGACAGGGTGTTGATCAGCGGCCGGGCACCCGTTTGCAGCTGCCGTGCGCGCCGAGCCGCAGCCAGGATGAAGCGGTAGACTCCCCGTTCCTCATCGGTGGGGATCGTCCAGAGCTGGTCCGGCGGCTTCTCGTAGCCGTCGAACAGTTTCTGCTGGTTGTCGCTCATGCTAATGCCTTTCGCTCCGGCTCGATGCCAAAGCTCCGCAGGATGGGCCCGATCTCCTGCTCCTCCTGGGCGGGCCTGCGCCGACTAGGAGGCTGCGCCCGGTCACGCTCCGCGGCAAGAATCGCTCGCAGCCTCCGCACCGACTCCGCAATGTGCCGGTTCACCACGATGTGGTCGTAGCTCTCCCACTCGCGAACTTCCCGGGCAGCTTCGCTCAAGCGCCGTTCTATAACGTCGGCCGCATCGGAACGCCGTCCTTCCAAGCGCTGCTTGAGTGCGCTGCGAGACGGCGGCAGGATGAAGATCGTGACCGCGCCGGGAAGGCTCTTGACTAATGATGCCCTACCCTGCACGTCAATGTCTAGCAAGAGGTCGCGGCCTGCTGCCCGGGCGGCCTCCACAGCCTCCCGCGGCGTACCGTACAGGTGGCCGAAGACCTCCGCCCACTCGAGAAACTCACCCTGGTCGCGCATCTGCAGGAATACGTCGCGGCTCACAAACCTGTAGTCTCGATCTTCGACCTCCTCGCTCCGCCGCGGCCGGGTGGTGACCGACGTGGCGAAGGAGAGGTTGCCGTCTGTGCTGACGAGCTTCTCGACCAATGTGGACTTGCCGGACCCCGAAGGTGCGGATATCACGAAGACGGTCGGCATGCCTTCGGGAAACAGCGTTGCAGCGCGCGCATCGCGAGCCTGCTGCGCGAGCCTCGTTAAGGTGCCTACCAGTCTAGCGCGGAGACGCTAGAAGCCCGCCAGCCATGTCCTCGCGGGACTGCAGCGTGCCGCCCTAGGCCAAATTGCAGCGCCTGCTCCCGGATCTTTCGATCGTCGCCCCGATTCGCGAACTGGCCTCGGCCAAACCCAGAGAGGCTCTGGCAAAGGGCGGGGGCCGCGCCAGAAACATGTTTGCCGCACAGTTCGGCTCCTGTTTCAGAAAGTCAATTTTCTCAGCGATTTTTGGATATAACTTCAACTTTTCCCAGAGGTGCTTCCGGCGAGCCTTCAACCGCTGGAGCTCTTCGCCGGCATCGCAGCGCTGGGCTCGGCGAGCTCTCCCGCCCGGGCCACTGCCCCCTAGGTGCCGGCGAGTTCCGCGGCAGGACCTTGCCGGTCAGCCAGCTTCGGTTCCTGCGGTTGACGCTGCGGATGGCGAGGCTTCCCGCGCTGGCGGACGCCTCGGCGAAGCCGGTCCCGGAATGGGCCGCGGCTAGCGCGCCTCCATCGACTGCAGTTCCACGAGCCGTCTGTACAGGGCGCTGCTGGCGAGCAGGGAGTCGTGGTTGCCCCGGTCCACAATCCGGCCCCCGTCGAGCACGAGGATCCTGTCCGCCGAGCGGATCGTCGAAAAGCGGTGCGCGCTGACGATCACCGTCCGGCCCTGAATGAGGTTTGCCAGCGCCTGCTGGACGAGCGCTTCGGCCTCGCTGTCGAGATGCGACGTGGCCTCGTCGAGGAGCAGGATAGGGGCGTCCTTCAGCAGCGCCCGGGCGATGGCGAGGCGCTGGCGCTGCCCTCCGCTGAGCCGCAGGCCTCTCTCTCCGAGGCGGGTCTGATAGCCGTCCGGTAGCGCTTCGATGAACTCCGCAGCGTAGGCCGCCGCCGCTGCGGTACGAACCCGCTCCCGAGAGATATCCGGGCGGCCGTAGGCGATGTTGTTGAAGATCGTGTCGTCGAACAGGAAGGTCTCCTGCGTGACGACCGCAAGCTGCCGGCGCAGGGACCGCACCGTGACGTTCCGCAAGTCATGCCCGTCGATGCGGATCGCCCCCGCGGTGGGGTCGAAGAAGCGAGCCAGCAAGCTCATCAGCGTGCTCTTCCCCGCCCCGCTCAGGCCCACCAAGGCGACGACCTCGCGGGCCCGCACGCTGAGCCGGATTTCCTGGAGCGCCGCCGGTCCGGCGGAATCCGGGTAGCGGAAGCTGACGTTGTCGAATTCGATGGCGTGCTGGAACGCGGGCAGGCCGGGAGCCTGGGGGCTGTCGCTGACATCGTGGGGGTGATCCATGTACTCGAACGCCCGCTGCACCGCTCCCAGGGCTTGCTGGAAAACGTTGTAGATGCCGATGAGCCGCTTCACCGGCTGCAGCAGCATGACGAGAGCCACCACGAAGCTGACGACCTCCCCTGGAGTCATCGCCCCGGCCAGGATGCGCTGCCGCACATAGATCAGCAGGCCCAGGATCATCCCGGCCCCCATCGCCTCGATGATCGGCGACACCACGGCCTGCTGGCGCACCATGCGCAAGCTCGCCGCGAACAGCCGGTCGGCACGGCCCCGGAAGCGCCGGATTTCGAACGGCTCCATCGAGAAGGCCTTGACCACGCGGTTGCCGGAGATCGTCTCCTGCATGATCTTGACCAGTTCGGCCAAGTGGTCCTGGGCCCGCCTGGCGGTGGTCCGCAGCTTCTTGCCGATCTGCGAGGCGGGCAGTAGGACAAGCGGTAGGACGGCGATGCAGGCCGCGGTCAGCAAAGGATCGTGCTGCAGCAGGACGAACAGCAGGGCGGCCACCGTGAACGACTGCCGCATCAGGTCGGCCAGGAAGTGCGAGCAGGCCGATTGGATCCGCTCGATATCGCTCACCAGCGACGAGATCAGCTCGCCCGTGTGCTTGGTCTGGAAGAACGCCGGCGATTGGTTCAGGATGATTCCGTACATCTTGTTGCGGATGTCGCGCACCGCAGCGAAGCCGGCGTGGTTGACAAGGCAGTTGGCGCTGTAGTCGCAGAGCCCCTTGACGATGGAGACCAGCAGGAACACTGCGCAGAACAGCCCGAAGGTATCGGCGATCGCCACAGGCAGCAGGTCGTCCAACATGACCGGTGTGCCGATCACCGGCAGGCGGAACAGTTCGACCGGCTCCGGGCTGGGAGCGGGATTCAGGAAGCGGTCGAGCAGCGGTTCCAGCAGGAGGGCGAACATCCCGTAGCTCGCCCCGACCACCGCCATCAGCAGGACCGCGACGGCGATATGGGCGAGGTAGGGCCGGACGTAGCCGAAGAGCCTCTGGAGGTCGCCCACGCAACGATCATGACATAGGGCGGGTCAGGCCCTAGCTGCGCCCGGCTCGCCTGCGCTGCCGCAACGAGGTCGACGGAAGCCGGACGCGGCGGGGCCGGCCCAGCCGCCGACGCCGGAGCTCCCGCGGCCTAGCCGGGGGTGGCCGCCTGACGGGCTGCCGAGACCTGCTCGGCCAGCGCCGAGCCGTAGACCCCGGCGTCGGTGCTGTAGGAGATTAGGTTGTAGCCTAGGGCCATCCAGGTGGCGGCCTGGTCCAGGTCGCCGGGTTGGATGCCGGCGAACTGCCCGTGCGCCTTCGCGGTCTCCGCGACGCGGCGCAGCGCAGCGAGGAACTCGGCATGCTCGAGCTGCCCCACGATGCCCATCGAGTGGGTCAGGTCCATGTGCCCGACCCAGAGGCAGTCGACGCCCGGCGTCCCGGCGATCTGGTCGAGGTTGCGGAGAGCCTTCGGGCTCTCGATCTGGCAGATCAGCACGTTGGCTGCATTTGCCTGGGCCATGTAGGCGAGCGCGTCCGGACGCACGAAGTCGTTGTGGGCGACGCCCAGTCCGAGCCCCCGCTTGCCGGCGGGAGCATACCGCATGGCGGCATTGAGGCGCGCCGCTTGCTTGGCGGTGCGCACGTTGGGAGCCATGACGCCGTGCGCCCCGGCATCCATGACCCGGGCCACGAAGTGGTATTCGGACGCTGGGACGCGCACGATCGGACTCGCTGCGGCGGCTTTGAACCGAGCGATCAGCTGGGCCACCTGGGGGATGGACAACGGCCCGTGCTCCATGTCGATGATGACGAAATCGAGCCCAGCGGCATCGCAGATCTTGGCGATGCCCGGCGTGTCGAACTCCATCAGCATGTGCCCGAACGGGATGCGGCCTGCCGCCGCGACTTCGCGGATGCGATTCGGTTTCATGCGGAACTCCAGCGGTCCAGCTTGGCCCGCACCCCCGGCCGCTGCGCCGCGAGGGGGTCGGCGAGGCAGGCCGGCACCTGCCCGGCTGCTACGGCCAGCAGGTTCCGGCACATCTCGCGACTGTTCCCCGCCACGCCCTCCCGCGTCCACGCAAGGCCGTGAGGCGCGACGATGACCTGGTCCATCGCGAGGAGGGGGTTTTCCGCCGCCGGAGGCTCCTGCTCGAAGACATCGATGCCGGCGCCGGCGATGCGCCCCTCGCGCAGGGACCGGATGAGCTCCCGCTCCTGGACGATCGGGCCTCGGGCGGTGTTGATGAAATAGGCCGTGGGCTTCATGAGGCCAAACTCCCGTGCGCCCAGCATGCCCTCGGTCGAGGCGTCCAGCAAGGCGTTGACAGTCACGAAGTCCCCCGCAGCTAGCACCTCATCCAGGCTAGCGAGTTCCACCCCGGCCTGCGCCGCTCGGTCCGGCGGGCAAAACGGATCGTACGCCAGCAACCTGCCGAAGCCGATGCCGCGGGCCATGGCGAACATTTCCAGAGCGATCCTACCGAGACCTACGGAAGAGAGCGTCTTGCCGCGGACATCGGTCCCGGCGACCGGCATGCCGTCGCGCCAGAGGCCTGCGCGCGTGCGTTTGTCGAGGGCCGGCAGCTGCTTCGCCAGAGCGAAGATGAGCGCGATCTGCGCCTCGGCCACAGCGCGCTTGATGGCCTCGGGCGTCAGCGCGACGAGCACATCCGCCGCGGTTGCGGCGGCCAGGTCGATGCGGTCGAAGCCCACACCCCAGCGCAAGATACAGGTCAGCCGCCGCACGCCTTGGAAACTGGCGGCGTCGAATCCCATCCCCAAGATCAGCAGACCGTCGTAGCGATCGATCACACTCGCCTGAGCGATGCCGTTCGCGGGCGGCTCCATGACCTCCCAGCAAATGTCCCTGCGGGCCCCGAGGTGCTCGCGCAAGGCTCCGCCAACCTGGGATTCAAAGGTCGCGCCCCAACCGGGGTCGACTCCGACGCGAAACGCGCTAGGCATGAGGATATGGGGCGATTGTAGGCGGATTCGGGTGGATCCGTCCACCGGCCCCGGACGGCACGGCGCCAGCGGCCACGCGTTGCGCCCGCTCGACACCAGAAGGAGGGCGCTCGGCGGCGTCCATTAAACTCGAAGGGCTCGCTCGTCGGCGGACTCCCCCATGCCTTCCCCGCCCCCAGCCCGTGAATTCACCCTGCGCGCCCTGCTGCTCGGGCTCGTCATCGGCACAGTATTGACCGCGGCCAACACCTACCTCGGCCTGTACGCCGGCATGACCATCGCCGGCAGCATTCCTGCCGCGATCGTCTCGATGGGAGTGCTGCGCGGGATGCTGCGCCGCGGCACGGTCCTGGAGAACAACATCGTCCAGACCCTCGCGTCGTCGGGGGAGGCCGCCGCCGCCGGCATTATCTTCACCGTGCCGGCCTTGGTCATCACGGGAGTGTGGGCGGACTACCCGTTCTGGGAGGTCTCACTGATCGGCCTGCTCGGCGGCTTGCTGGGCATCCTGTTCATGATCCCGCTGCGGCGCGTGCTGATCGTCGAGGATGCGGAACTGATCTATCCGGAGGGCGTCGCGTGCGCCCGGGTTCTCGGCGCTGGAGAGCGAGGCGGGGGCAGCCTCCGGAGGATCCTGGCCTCGCTGCTGGCTGGGCTCGGGTTCAAGGCGCTGATCGGCCTCGTCGGGATCTTCCGCGGCACGGCCGAGTTCGCCTGGCGCGTCGCGGGCACCGTGCTGTACCTGGGCACGGATGTATCCGTCGCGCTCCTCGGCGTCGGGGTCATCGTCGGCCTGGAAATCGGTGTCGCTGTCCTGGCCGGCGGAGTCATTGGCTGGACGGTGGCGATGCCCATCTACTACTGGCTCCACCCCACGCCGGAGGGCTCCGCCCTCGACGTGGCCTGGGATTTGTGGAGCTCCCAGATCCGGTACATGGGCGTGGGCGCGATGATCGTGGGCGGCCTGGCCTCGATGTGGAAAATCCGTCGAGGCGTGGGCAGAGCCGTCCGCCAACTGGCGGGCGGCTTCGGCAAGGTCCGGGGGGTTGCCAAGCGCACAGACACGGACCTGCCGCCCACCGCCATCCGCGGGCTCTGGATCCTGGTCGCCGTCGGCACGTTCGGGCTCTACTACCTCGTGACCGGGACGTTGGCCGTGGCGGCGGCGGCCGGCGCGGCGATGCTAGTCGCGACCCTGTTTTTCGTTGCAGTGTCCAGCTACATGTGCGGTCTAGTGGGCTCCTCCAACAACCCGATCTCCGGGATGACGATCTGCGCGATCATGTTCGCGTCGGCGGTGCTCCTGCTCCTGGGGATGTCGGGCACGGCCGGAGTGCTGGGCGCACTCGGAGTCGCCAGCATTGTCTGCTGCGCGGCGGCCACCGGCGGCGACACTTCGCAGGATCTCAAGACCGGCCACTTGGTGGGGGCCACCCCCAAGCAGCAGCAGCTGGCCCAGATCGCGGGGGTGCTGGTTCCGGCACTCACGATCGCGCCGGTCCTCAGCCTGCTGCACCATGCGTACGGCATCGGCACGGACGTACCCGGCGCGTTGCGCGCACCCCAGGCGACCCTCTTCGCCTCCATCGCCGAAGCGCTCTTCGCCGAGGGCATGCTGCCGTGGACCATGGTCTGGGCCGGGGCCGTCGTCGCCCTCGCGATCGCAGTGCTCGACGGCTTCCTGGAACGGGCCGGGAGCCGCTTCCGAGCCCATGTGATGCCGGTGGCAGTGGGCATCTACCTGCCTCTGGCCCTGATGGTGCCGATTTTCCTGGGCGGTCTCGTGTCGCGGAGGCTGCAGCGCACATCCCGCACCGCGAGTCACAACGGCGTGCTGATCGCCTCTGGCCTGATTGCCGGAGAGGCCATCGCAGGCATCCTGATCGCCATACCGAGGACACTGCTCACTACAATCGAGTTGCCGGTGCCCGTGGTCGACAGCCAAGCGCTCTCGCTAGCCGCAGTGGTCGGCGCAATGTACCTTATCCACCTAAGTGCTCAACGGGTTCGGGACGCGGATTGATGGGCGGCCAGCCGGCCGCCCATCGACTTTGCGCGGCATCCAGGACTTTTCCACCGAAATCAACAGAGTTTTCCACAACTCTTGTGGAAAACTCGCCTCCGCAACCGTTTAGAGGCCCAGAGTTCGACCTTGCCCACAGCCTCGGCGGGGCAAACGCCTCGGCCTACGCGGCCGGAGCTTCAGCGGCGAAGGCCTTGCGCTTGGCGCGCAAGGCAAGATACTCGCGGGCTTGCTTGCGCAAGCGCCGCCGCTCCTTGCCATTGAAGATCGCCTTGCGGACGATGCGCCACACAGCCTTGGGGCGGAAGTAGTACTCATCGTAGAAACGCTCCACCCACTGGACGATCTCCCGCTGGGACAGATCCTGGTAGCGGATGTTGGGCAGTTGGTGGCCGGCTGCGTCGGTCATCGCGTCCGCGGTCAGCCAGCCGTTCCGCACCGCCTCGTCGTAGAAGGCGGTGCCGGGATACGGATGGGCCACGGAGACCTGAATCGTCTCGGTGTCGAGGCGTTTGGCGAACTCGAGCGAACGGCGAATCGTCTCCGGGGTTTCGCCCGGCAGGCCGACGATGAAGTCCCCGTGGATCGTCAGGCCGAGCCGGTGGGCGTCCTGGGTGAACCGCAGGGCGCGCTCGACCGTGGCCCCCCTTCTTGATGTTCTTGAGAATCTGGGGGTCGCCCGACTCGTAGCCGACGATGAGGAGCCGGCAGCCCGCGTCGCGCATCGCCTTGAGCGTCTCGTAGTCCGCGTTGACGCGCGAGGTGCAGGACCACGTGAAGCCCAGGGGCTTGAGGTGTCGGCACAGCTCCAGCACGCGGTCCTTGCGGATGTTGAAGGTGTCGTCGTCGAAGAAGATCTCTTGGACGCCGGGGAGGTTCTCCAGCGTCCAGCGGACCTCGGCCGCGACGTCTGCCGCCGACCGGACCCGCCAGCGGTGCCCCGACAGGGTTTGCGGCCAGAGGCAGAACGTGCAGAGCGCCGGGCAGCCGCGCTCCGTGTAGAACGCCACATAGGGGTGCTTGAGGAACGGGACGTTGTAGCATTCGACCTGGAGGTCGCGCTGGTAGACCGGCGCGACCCACGGCAGCGCGTCAAGGTCGGCGATCTGCGGGACATCGGGAGTGTGGACGACTCCGCCCGCAGCCGTCCGGAAGCTCACTCCGCCCAGCTCCTCGCAGGGCTTGCCGTTGGCGAAGTCGACCGTCTGGTAGTCGAATTCCTTGCGGACGACGAAGTCAATTGCTGCGCAGGCCCGCAGGCTCCGCTCCGGCTGGGCCCCGACATGGGGGCCGACAAAGCAAATCTCAAGCTCGGGATTCACCGCCTTCATCGACTCGGCGAGAGCGCAGTCGTTGGCGAAGCCCGGACTCGACGTAAACAGGACCAGGAACTCGAATTCCGCCGCCATGGCGGTCACTTGCGCCGGCGACACCTTGTGCGGCGGGGCGTCCACCACCCGGCTGTCGGCGAGCATGCCGGCCGGATAGCACAGCCACACCGGGTACCAGTAGGACTCGATCTCACGGGTGGCCGGCCAGCGCGAGCTCGCCCCCCCGTCAAAATTCTCGTAGGACGGGGGGGTTCAGGAACAACGTCCTCTTCGGCATCGCGGGAACGGCGCAGAGCGCGGGTTCACGCCCGCGCCTTGCTTCCACTGTAGCGCGGAGGCCCCGCTCCACGGAGCTGCGGGAGCCTAGGCCTTGGGATGGGTGTCGTCGTAGACGCGCATCAACTGCTCCATGGAGACTTGCGTGTATTTCTGCGTCGTGGAGAGGCTGGCATGCCCGAGCAGCTCCTGGATCGCCCGCAGGTCCGCGCCGTCCGACAGCAGGTGCGTCGCGAACGCATGGCGCAGTGCATGCGGGTGGAGCGACGGATCGCCGTTGAACGCCTGGGCGTATTTCTTGATGATGTAGCCCATGCTGCGCACGGTCAGGCGGCGCAGCGAGCCGCCCCACTTATGCAAGAACAGCGCTCTCTCGGTCGGCGGGGGCTTCAGCTGCTGGCGGAGCTCCAGGTACCTCTCGAGTGTTTCCGCAGCCTTGCCGCCGTAGGGCACTTGGCGTTCCTTGCGGCCTTTGCCGCGCACGCTGATCCAACGCTCCTTGCGGTCGAGGTCCCGGGCATTGAGGCCCGCCAGTTCGCTGACTCGCAGGCCGGCTCCGTACAGCAGCTCGAAGATCAAGCGGTCCCGCAGAACCTTGTTTGGGAACCGGTCGCGCTTCTCGTCGTACACGACGCTGTCCACGAGCCGGTTCATGTCCTCCGCGGTCATCACCGGCGGCAGCTTGCGGGGGATCTTGGGGGCGGCCACCCGCCGGGCCGGGTTGCCGGGCAGCTGCTCTTGCTGCACCAGGTAGTCGTAGAAGGCCCGGAGGGCCGCCAAGCGCCGGGCAAGCGTCGCCTGGGTGAGGCCCCGCCGCACACCGTCGGCCAGGAACTCGCGAATCGTGAGGCGGTCGATCTCGTCCGCCTGCGGCAGGGCCTGGCCGGCCTGCTCCAGGTACACCGCGAACTGGTTCAAGTCCCTCGCGTAGTTCCGAACCGTGTGCTCCGATGCGTTGCGCAGACGCAGCGAGTTCAGGAAGCGCTCGGCTGCCGGTCGCACCCCCCGGTCAAGCGGCACGCTGCCACTCCAGAAAGTTGGCGAGGGCCGCGAGGCCCAACTCGCATTGCTGCCTTCGGCGCTCCCTCTTGCGGCCGCGAAAGCGCTTCCGGTCCGGCGGCGGCAACGGCGGCAGCAGATCGAACGTGATGTTGGCCGGCTGGTAGTTCGCCGGATCCGCCCCGGAGATGTAGGCGCACAGCGAACCGTGCGCGGTCTCGCGCGGCCAGGTCAGCGCTTCCGAGCCTCGAGCGAGCCTCGCCGCGTTCCAGCCCGCCACAAGGCCGGTTGCAATCGATTCGACATACCCCTCGACGCCGGAGAGCTGACCGGCAAAGAGGATTGCCGGGTTCGACTCGAGCTGCAGAGTCGGGTGCAGCAGAGCTGGAGCGTTGATGTAGGTATTACGATGGATCTGGCCGTAACGCAGGAATTCCGCGTTCTCCAGGCCTGGTATCAGGCGCAGCAGCCGCTTTTGCTCGCCATACTTGAGATGGTTCTGGAAGCCGACCAGATTGTAGGATCCGGCCCGGGCATCCTCCTGCCGCAGCTGGACGACGGCGTAGGCGGACTCGCCGGTGCGGGGATCGCGGAGGCCGACGGGTTTCATAGGGCCGAAGCGCAGCGTGTCTCGTCCGCGCCGGGCGAGCTCCTCGATGGGCAGGCACCCCTCGAAGTAGTTCGGGTTGTCGAACTCCGGCGACCGATGCTGCTCCGCCGCGAGCAGCGCGTCCAAAAAGCGATCGTATTGCTCGCGGGTGAATGGGCAGTTCAGGTAATCGCCCGTCCCGTCGAGCGAGCGGCCGTAGCGCGAGGCACGGAAGGCAACCCTCAGGTCGACCGTTTCGGCATCCACGATGGGGCTGATGGCGTCGTAGAAGAACAGCCGGTCCCGGCCCGTCCTCTTCCCGATCGAGGAGGCCAGCGCGTCGCTGGTCAAAGGTCCCGTCGCGACGACCCAGATCTCATCGGTCGCGGGCGGAAGCTCCACGACCTCGAGGCGCTCAATGCGAACCAGCGGCTCCCGCTCGAGGGCCTCTGTCAAACGGCGGGCGAACCTGCGGCGATCCACGGTGAGCGCAGTGCCGCCAGGAATGCGGGCCTCGGCGGCAGCCTGCATCGCTACTGAGCCCTGGCGGCGCAGCTCCTCCTTGAGCAGCCACGGTGCGCTGCCGGGGGACTCGGTCTTCAACGAGTTGCTGCAGACCAGCTCCCCGAAGTCCGCAGTCTCGTGCGCCAGAGTACGCTTCGCCGGCCGCATTTCATAGAGCGTGACAGGCAACCCGCACCGGGATACCTGGAGGGCAGCCTCCGGCCCGGCCAGCCCACCGCCGACGATGTGAATGGGACGGGGGGTCATGGAGGGCTCCTCACTGGTCCTAGCCACAGCGACCTGTGCCGATGCAGGCCGACTCTGCCTGCGGCGAACCGCCGTCCTGCAAGCATTCTAGTGCAGATCGGTTCCTAAAAACCATCTCTGTGGGTCTCAACGAGGCCTCTGTGGGTCTCAACGAGGCGTTAGAAAAAGCCCAGAACGATGGGGGGGGGGGGGGGGGCTTCACGGCAACGGCGATCGCGCTGGGCTGGGAGGCACCACCAGCTGCTGCCGAGGCAGCCAGCCCATCAGGGGCAGCTCCGGCCGGGTCTGGCGATGCAGAAAACTTTCTATCCAATCCCTTGCGCAGATGCACTAAAAACGGCATCCTTGGCTGGCTCGAGGACGCAGTCGAACCGACGCAGACGACCCTAGTGATCTTCTCTTTCCTGATTGCCGGCTTCTCCAAGCGGAGAATTCAAAATCTCCTCAAACTCGTGTGAGTAGCGGCGGCACCAATTCGATGCCGCCACAGCAGAGAAACAGCATCGCGATGATCATCCGCGTGTCCAGGTAGCCGAGGATGCCCGCAGCGTGCTTTCGGATGGTCCGGGCCAGCTTGATGAGGGGTCCCAACTGTGAGCGGGCCACCCAGCCCAGCCACTCGCACGCACGGCACCCGCACCTGTACCGCCTGCTAGTAGTCCGCTGCCACCAACACGATCCGTGCGCAACCGTCCGGCCCCAACCGGTCGAAGAACGCATGTAGTGTCTGTGCGCTACAGATGTGTTCATAAACAATTGCACGAAAAAGCTCCGCAAGCCATTGATTCCATTGGTAGGTTGCTTGCAACTACTTTCGGCAAAATTAGTATGTCCTTTGCCGGCCCGCACCACCCGCCGACGGTCATGGTCGACGACCACCGTCAGGTAGTGGTGGCGTTTCCGATAGCTGAACTCGTCGACGCCGATGCGGGTCAGTTCGTCGAATCGTCCCATGTTCAGGCACCGTGTTGCCACACGTTCGACGATGCTGCCGACCGCTTGCCACGAAACCCCGCCCCGCCAGCCGGCTCACCGTCGTCCGACTGCGTCAAGGTGCCCCTGCCCCTCCGTGCGAGCTGACGGAGGGAATCTTCTTTCCAAACGAGTAAACTCCCCGCCGCATTTCATGTCGTTGAACCAACCACAATTTTGTAGAACGGCAGCGCCTGCATAAAGCGACCAGGAACCTCCAGAGTCTTGTAGAGACAGTGGTGTACATCCAGCGACTTGACGGCATCCACGGTCGAAGAAGACACGCGGTTCAGTCCAATGCCTTGCAGGTCCCTCGAGGTGACGTTCGGAACCTTGTGGATGAACCAAGTCAACAGCGGCTCGGCATAGTCTGTTTCCCGTGTCCTGAAGTGGGAGAGGAACTGCGAAGCGAGCACGACACCGACACCGAACTCCCGACCCTGGAGCAGCAATTGGCGCAGAACATCGAAGTTGTACTTCATGATGTTGTCAGCCTCATCGACGAGAAGCATGGAGTCAATAAAGCGGAGTTGCGGATCGCGGCCGAGATACGGCTGCTTGACGAGGTTAATCATGTATTCGTAATACAGGTTCAGGAACAGCACGAGAAGCATGTTCCGTTCCTTTGCGCCGATGCCGAGAGCCGCGAGATCCACGACGGTCACACCAGCGAAGAACTCATCGAAGCGCTCTGCATCGCTTGACCTCTCGACGAAGACCTCCATATCGACCAGATCGGAGAGAATGCTGTAGGGAGCGTCCACACGGTCACCGACGACCTTGGCGTACTCGTTCCACACATCCTTCAGCACGGGCGCTCCGCCAGCGTCTGCCTTGTAGGCCCGCATGACCGCCGTCTTTAGGTGGTTCCGCTGTCGGGGACCGATGCCGCCGTATATCTTCTGCAGAACGTCGTTCAGGAACTTCACGCGCCCGAGACGCGCCGCCTGCAAGCGTCCGCGCGCAGCAGGCAGTTCGAACACGTTGAGGGGAATACTGTGCGGGGCCACGACGCGGGCGCCGACCGCCTTGACGAAGTCCGGTTTGGTGTAGTCACGCTTGTAGTCGAAGATCAGGAACTTAGGCGAATGGCCGCGGTTGTGCGCCGCGTGGCGCGTGAACTGGTAGATCAACGCCTTGGTTAACTGCGTCTTGCCGGTCCCAAGGTCACCGACGACGCCGATGTTGAGCTGATTCAGCCTAGTGTTGCTGGGGTGCAAACAGTACGGCTTTCGTTCGCCAGCATTGACGCTATAGCCGACGGTGAACCGAACACCCGGGTCTTCACCGACGGGCGGTCCCGTCGGCCCGGAAGTCAGCGTGGCCGGTTCGAACTCCGGAACCGCGACGGCGTCCTCGCCGCCGTCTCCACCAAGCGACGGGGATGGCGGAGACGGAGGGTCTAGAGGCGCGGCGGGCGGCGATGGCCCGTCCGGGTGTTCGCTACCACCACCCGCGGGCGGCGACTCTGACGCAGGAGAGATCAAGGCTTGGATACGTGATTCGCGGAGGCGGAAGACCTCAATCTCGTACTTCCCGTCCCGGAGGCTATCGTCCCGGGAAGGCTTGTTGCTGCTGAGCTCGACGGCATAGACCGTACCGCGCAACCGAATCTCGTCCGCGCCCTTCTCCTGACGAAACAGGACCTGGAGCCAGTGCGCCCACCGTGTTCGGTCGTCCCGCGAGGCGGTCAGCGACTGGCAGCCGGACACGAACACCTCCTTCAACATCTCCTGCCGCGGTGCCGCGAGGGGTGAAGGCTGTTCCCCCTGTTCGTCCCCTTCGTCCACGCCCGACTGAATCGCGTCCAGCGTGGACATGAGCTGTTGGGTCGCCTTCTCGATTTCCGGCTGCTGCACGCCGGTATCTCCGCTCGCGGTCTTGACCTCAATGGCGTCCACCGTCAGCACGCCGTCGTCGCAGCGCAAGGCGAGGAGGTCGCAGCGCTCGGCGGTATCGGCGAGGCGGAGCCAGAGGCGTGCGAGCTTCGTGTCGACCGACACCAGGAGGGTGCCGGGGTACCGATCCCGGTAGTCGCGGGCGGCGACGAGCATGCCCGCGAATCCTCGGACGGCCGCGGTATCGGGTTGCGCGTCGGCCTTGAACAGACTGATCAGACCGTCACCGATCAGGGTGACGCCCTCTTCGAGCAACTCTTGGAGCTCGGTCACGGAAAAGCGCAGATTGAAGTGGTCGAGCGGAAACCTCAGCAGGAAAGCCAGGCGTTCGTAGCTGGTGTCGTAGCAGACGGACCGGCGCCGCCCGTGGTGTCGCTCCAGCACGCGGGCAGCCCCGACGCGACTGGGCGTGGGCAGGGCACGGTCGGCGAAAAAGAACCAGAACGCGGCCGGCCGATCGTGGGCCAAGGCAGCGTCGATGTGGCCGGCCATGAGCTCCGCGTCGGCGGATGCCTGCGGCGTCTGGCTGGCGTGTGCTCCATGGAGCTTCCCCACCATGTCGTAGAACGAGCGGAACACCGATTCGTCCAGGGACGGGCAGAGCTCCACCTTGCGGCGGATGCCCTGGAACCCGATGCGTCGACGGATCGCGAAGGGGCTCATCGGCAGCAGGTTGACCCCTCCGGACTGGTGCCGCATCGCCGTGCTCGCCTCGTCGAACACCGCGACGATGTGAACGGGCTTATCCCGCAGATCGCGGAGCCGGTCCGCGAGAGACAGGATTTTTTCTTCGACGCGCAGCTCCAGCCGACCCGCCGCGATGTGCTCCTCGATCTGGTCGCGATCCCGCGTCGAGAACCGTCGTGCGCCGAGGAGACGGGCTTCATGGCCGGGCGTCGCATAGATATCGACGGACAGCGTCGTCCGTGAAGCCGGCAGTCCGCGACCTCGGCTGAGCAGCGTTACCAGCGTGTGGCTCGCGTTCGGCGGGTTGATCAGCGCGAGGCGCAGAGGCCGCACATGGTTCACGTAGATCTGAGCGAACTGCCGGACACAGTGCTGCAAGGCGTCAACCCCGTCGTCGCCGCTGTAGGCGTTGCGCAGGTTTTCGAAGACCGCCAGTCCCCGGTAGTCGCGCGCGACGGGCAGCAGCTGGCTTCCGCCCTTGCCGGTGGGGAGGCTGGTGAGATACACGACGCCGAGGTAGTGCTCGGGCTTCTGGATCTGTTCGAGCACCGCGTCACGATCCATGCCTTCCAGGTTCAGGCCGCGGGCGAGCGTCGCGATCCGCTCGTAGCGCCAAAGATGCAGCGGATGCGTGGGCAACAGCACGGCCTTCCACGAGGTCCTTCCGGTTCCCGCGGTCGTCTTGATCTGGACGATGTCGAGCGACGCGACTGCCTCGAAGAGCAACTGCGTCCAGGCGTGGTCGATCTCGTGCATCGCCGCATGGCGCTCGGCGAGCGCGGCGTAGAGCCGTTCCCAGACCTGGAGAAGTTCCGAAACGCCGGCGCGGAGCTCGGCCTGACCAGCGAGCGCAAGCATGGGCTGGTGGATCAGGATGTCGAGATGACCGAGCACCGCCTCTCGTGCGGCGACGATGCTATCCCAAAGACCGCAGAGATCCTCCGCCGTCACGCCGTTGTTGGACAGCTCCCGCTGCATGGCTTCGATGAGCGACCGGATATCGTACGACTGGCCGTCGTGCGGAATGGACGGCTGCAGCGGTGCGAAAGGCGTCGGCCCGCACTGGCGGTAGTCGCGGAGGGCATCCTCGAAGGACGCGGTGCGCGCCTCGAAGAAACCGCCCCAGGCGTCGGCCGAGCAGAAGAACCGAACCCACGTCAGGATCTCGCGTTCCATCTTGAACTCGAACCCCTGATCGATGCCGTTGATCTCGTATTGGCCTTTCGCCGAGTCCTGGTCTCCGTCGACGGCCTCGGTCAAGGCGTCGTGGATGCGGTCGACGACGCCTTCTAGCTCGTCGTTCTTGCCGTCGATGAGCAGCTCCCCGCCGTCTTTCGTCACCGCACGACCGTCCCGGACACCCGGCTGCGGCGGCCTGTTTGGCTCCTTCGGGGGCACGGCCGGTTGCGAATTCGGTTTGAAGACCTTGATCGCCTCCTCGTAGTCGAGGTCACTGTAGGCATCGAAGTCGCCGACACGACGGATCTTCTCGGCGCGTTCGAGCACCTCGAGTCCTCTGCGTCGATCGTCGGGACTCCCTTGATTTACTCTCCGGCGAATTTGATCGAGCCGGCTCCCCGGCATCCTCGCGATTTCCTGTGTCAAGCTGAAGTTCTTCAGCAGGCGGTTGGCGATGTCGTTCGACGCACTCAGGAGGTTGCGGTCGGGGAGAATGCCGAGCCGCGGCAGCGCCCGTCGGGGGGCACCCAGCTCGTCATCGGTCCGCAGGTCCTGCCACATCGCGAGGAAGTCCGCTACGCCGCTCAGCGAGACCAGCGGCGACAGGTCGAAGTTCTCTAAGAGGACCTGCAAAAGGACCCTCTGCGACGCCGTGGACACGAGCTGCGCCTGCGGTGTCCGGGCCCACTGCAGGAGGTCCCGCGCAAACGCACGGGGATCGCCCTGGGGGAAGTGGGCGAGGGTGCTAACCCCGGGGTGACGGCCCGTCGCGAGCGCAATGATGTTCGAGTGCAAATCCGGCTTGTTCCGCCAGCCGGCCGCAACATGAAGGTCAGTCGTGACGTGGCCGACGGCGAGTCCCCGAGCATCGAGTCGATCACGAAAGTCGGTGTCAGACAGCCTGTAGCCCACGAGGGCGAGCGAAACGGCTGCGACATCCTCTTCACCGAGCGCCGCCAAGAAGCGCTCGACATCCATGGCGGGAAGCTGTTCGCAAAAAAAGTGGCCGCCCTCCCGCGCGACCCTGCCGACCTGCAGCGCCGCAGCCCGGGCGATGTAGTCTTCGCCGCTCATGAGATTCCCCCGATATCTCTGGAACACAGTACGAGCCCGTCGGAGGGCTCGACGGCGAGGCTGAGGCTCTTCAGGCGATTCGCGAAAGCGACGGCATTGCGCTGGAGTTCCGCCTCGTCGAACCCGAAATAACCCTGCTTCCGCAGCATCTCGGGGTCCGCGCCGGAGCCGCCGACCACGACGCTCCACGTTTCTTTCAGGCGGATGCACACATCCTCGAAGGTGACGGCCCTCGCCGCCTCCCGGTTGAGGATGCTCAGCATGAGCGTGCGTAGTGTGTCGGGCTGCAGCTCGAAGTGCTTCTGGGATACACGGGAAGCGCGGGGCTGGGCGTAGCCCATACGCAGCGCGAGATCGCCGAAATGCTCCTCGAGGAACCGGAAGTCGCCCTCCTCCTCGCGGTTCCGCCGTGCGAACACCCCCTCCGCAACCGGATCGGCACTGAACCGACCGGCGGCAGCGAGGTCCCGGTAGGCGTTTCTCACGGTCTCTCGAAGGCGGGCGTAGCAGGTCTGGCTCTGCGACCGGATGGGTCCGTCCTTCTCACCGAGGAAATCGAACAAGAGAAGTGGGTCGGCCGCACGGACAGCGGCGTTTCCGAGGAGATGGCTCATCAGCCAAGCCAGGAGGCCCAGTACGAGGTGTCGGATCCGCCTGTAATGGCCATGGTCGTCCAGGTTCCCGCATAGGCGGGCCAGCGCCTCGGTCTGCGCCTGCATCTCCCCGGCGACATGACTGATGCGCGCTGGAGTCAGCTCGCCATAGCTGCTCTCATAGGTCTCCGCGAGCCTTGCGGGTTCGCCCCCCCCCCCCCCCCCCCGGTCTGGAAGCAACGGGCTCACGAAGTGCTCGAGCGTACCCGGCGACTCGGCAGAGACGGCGCGAGCGAACTCGAGGACCTCTCTCCCGGCCCTGGTGGCGGCGAGCACGGTGGCCACGAAGTGGCCGGCGTAACCGTCGGTCCGGTGCGCCATGGTCAGCATGCGCGGTGAGATGAAAGTGTAGTCGTTGCCTTTCGCCCGGTAGGGCTTGAATGCCGGATACATGGCGGCGTCGTTGTTGACGACCCCGTTGACCTGTATGCGGAGCAATTCGATGTCCGCCTGCGTCATCGTGTCCGCGATCAGCTTGTCCTTCCGGAGTCTCGCCAGAACCTTCTTGGGGGCGTACTCTTCGAGGAGCCCCTTGTTCGTCTTGGTCACGGCCACCTTGTTCAAGAGCTCGTTCGCGTGGACCTCATCATTCAACGCTATGAAGAATCCCGACGCGAAGTGAGCGGGCTTCATGCGCAGCGGCTCGTAGCCGAAGGCCTCGAAGTGAGCCTGCTTTTTCTTGTTCATCGTCGCTGCCCGAGAACTAGAGTCGGCGGGCACTGAGATAGCGATCGAAACCGGTGGACATCTTCACCGCACTAGACGCGACATGCTCCGCGTTGTAGACGAGAAAATCGGGCAACGATAATGGTGCCCCATGCCGGAGGCGGTCGACGAAGGTGTCGAGCCGATTGAGCTCGCCGGGGTTGATGAGGTGACGGGGCAGGCCGCCCTGGACGGCCCAAAGGGCACGGAACAGGACCGCGTCGATGCGAAGCGACCCATCCTGAGAGGCGTCCCCTGGCCTCCCTTTCTCGCCGAGGACCAGATGATCCGGAACGTACGCGAAGGCATCCTTGAGAGCACCGGGCGGTTCCGGTCGCTGGATGCACAGGCACTCGCGGGGAATGCACTCACCCGCAACGAAGCTCTTGGTCGGTTGCTCGTCCAGGCGGTGGCCGATCCACAGGCACAGCTTGCCCCTGATTCCGTCGAAGTGGCCAGGGAAGTAGCAGCGGTTGATCGCCTCAATGAGCACGCTCAGGTGCTCGGCGTCGTTCTTGGGAGTCCGCAGCAGATCGTGGAAGAGTGCGTGCGACCCGTGGTCAAGCCGGAAGACCTTCGCGCCGCCGTCCTCGTGCTCGAAGTAGAAGCGCCGCTTCAGGGCAAGGAAGCGCGTCCGGTACCTTTTGCGATCCGCGCTGCGTGGACCGAGTGCCGCCCCCGGCGACGGCAGCGCAGCCGGCGGGTCACTGCCGACAACCCACTCGCCTGCTCGCGTGCCGTCGGGAGCCTCGAGACGCCGATCGACATGGGGATGCGATACTCCGGCCGGATCGGCAACATCGCGTAGCGCCTCGCTCAAGGGGAAGCGTGGGTCAGGCGCGAAGAGCCGTTCGGAATACCAAGCCTCCGGGGCGTCAGGTACTTCTTCACCCACGGAGTCGCCGAAGAGCAGGCGGGCGGTCAGGATCCAAAGCTCGCGTACCGTCGTCCGCCGCCCCGACGAAATCACTCGGTCGAACAAATCGAAGAGCCTGCCCTGAACTTGGGCGTTATCGAGGCGCTTGAAGTTGAGCGAAAAGTTGCGGTCGCCGCCACGCTCGGCATGCCGCCGGACGGCGGGATCGGACAGCATCCTCTGGAGGACACGACGGGCAAAATCCCGCGACAGTGGGTTTCGGAGTGAGAGGTCGACGAGCAGCAGGGAGTCGCCTTCTGCGGTGTGGCCGGGATTGCCGGGCGTCAACCGCGCTTTCCATTGCCGCTCGATGCCAGCCGAAACCTCCGGAAGGGTGGCGGGAAGCTGTTGGCGGAGCATGTACAGGGGATACTGGTTGATAGCGAGAACGATGCCCTTGCCCGCGTTCTCCGCCTTTCGCCAAATCTCGACGATGGGTGCGACGCCCTCCTCGCTGTTCATGATCGCCGTAGCGTCGAAGGCGAACTCGAAGCGGTCGGCATCGCCTGCGAGCCGGCGCTGCAGGGCCCTTGCGAGGTGGGTCTTGCCGTCGCCAGCGTTGCCCGTCAGGACGATTGACAAACCGGCGCGGGCGCGGTCGAGGAGGTGGTCCTCAAGCGGAGTCTCCAAATGCAGGGCCTCGAACTCTGCGTCCGTCAGTCCTTCCGAGACAGCGTTGGAACCGGCGCGGGCAAGCCTGCGCCAGAACGCCAGTCGGCTGTCGTCCTCCGGTCCGCCGCGGTCGGTCACCCGCCCATCGCTGCCAGAGTCCGGCGGCGGAGGTTCGGGCGGAGGGACGGTGGTACTCAGCCGCCAAGGGCCGGTCTCCCCGAGTTCCTTCCAACTGTCGCCGTGCTCTAGCCGGCTGGAGAGCCACCGCCGCCGCCAGAACTCGGCGATGCGCTCAGTGGCGTCCGCGTGGTCCTTGGGTTTCTCGACGTAGTCGGGAACATCGGATTCGAGGCCACACAGGTAGGCGCTAGCCCCGGCGAAGAACGGCACGCCGTAGATGCGTCTCTTCTGGTGATGCAGCATGGCGAGATCAGCGCGAAACCCGATGGCATCGAGTCCTACCCGCAGCTTGCGAAGGCGCGGACTCGCGCCCTCCCCGAAGATCCCGTTGACGTCCCGATAGCCGCGCCGGCGGCGCAGCACGCCGTCGAGGGCGCGAACCGTGTCGTCCGCGAACTGGATCGTGCCGTAACCCGTGGTGTCACCCAGATATGTGTAGCGGATCTCGGGCTGGTCGGGAGCGATGGTGCCGGCGGGAAGACGCAGCCGCTCATACTGACTGCTCCCATGCGAGAAGAGACTGGTGGTGCCGAGCCAAACCAATTTGTTGTCGGGTACGACGCGAGCGTTCTTGAGCTGCGAACGGATGATGGTGGGCTCCCGTCCGTAGCGCCGCTGGTTGTCGGCAGCCACGCGCGGACTCAGCAGTAACAGGGCGACGAGCTTACCGCCCAGCATACGATTGTAGGGTGCCACCGCGCCGCAGGTGGTGATGTCGAGCAGGTTCGTACCGATACGGCGGCCCTTGATCGCGCTCATAGCGGTGTTGACGGCGGCCCGCACCTCAGCGTGCTGCTCAATGAAGGGCGGAACGGTCTCGGGATCGGTCAGAGCCTCACGGTTCGCGACGAGAACCCGGCGGGCGTCAAGGAGACGCGCTAGTTCGAACGCGCGCTTCTTCCGGACGAGCATCCGGCGCGAGTCCTGGATGGCAGCGTTGGACGAGTGCTTGGCCTCAAGATTCAGAACATCATCGTCGACCGGGACGTCCGTGGAGACGGCCTCCGAGGTGATGCCGTCGTCGCGAGCCGCCAGAGCCTCCTGTCGGTGGGAGGCGAACTCCCTGCAGCGATGGCGCAAGTCCTTGACGACTTGTGGCGTCGGGACGGCGATCTCTTCGTCCGTCGCGAGCCCCTGGCACTCAATCTCACCAATGGCTGTCGAGACGCCCTGCAGCAACCAGTCGGCTACGCGCTGCAGGGCAGCCCGCCTTGTCGCCGGCGAGGAGTCGATGCCGGCGGGAAACTGCAGCTTCAGCCATCGGTAGATCCCCTGGAACCCGAATGCAGGGTCGCGCACCTTGCCTGCGCGCTGTTCTGGCGATTCGAACAGCGCCCGCAAGGCGGCTTCGAGGCCTGAGGCACTCCAGCCGATGGCGCGGTCACGAGGTAGCAGTTGGACAGCGCAGTTGCTCAGGGCGGCGATGCCGATGACCGCGTGTGCTTCGTGAGCGGCGTCTCGAACAAGGTAGAGGAGGCTGCGCCCGGGTATCGGCGTCTGCGGTATCGACCAAGTGTAGCGGAAGTACCGCCAGATGTCTCGCAGGGGGATGTTCGTGTGGTCGTCCTGAAGACCCGTGTCGACGAGCTGGAGATAGGGTCGGACGGCACGCTGCAACGCCGCAATCCGCTCTGGATGGCCGGGGGGATGCCCGCGCGCCGCCGACAGTCGGCCCTGGAGTTCGGCACCGTCGGCTATCAGGGCACGAATCGACTTCCGTCGGGAAGACGCTGGGGGGCACTCCATCTTGTGGACGAACTTGCGTACGTTCGGTTCCGAGAGCTGTTGAAGAACCCGCGAGCGGAGTTCAGTGCGGATGGCATCCTTGCGCTGACGCAACTCGGTGGGACTGGAAACCCGATTGTTCTGGGACTGAGGCGAGTGCAGTTCCAAACCGTGCCCACTGTCGACCAATGTCCAGCGCAACTGGGCGAGGTCGCCGAGCACACGGACGCATGCGATGTACTCGTGGTACTGGCCTTTGAGATCTTCTAGGCCGGAGACACGTATCGTCTCGTCCTTCACGAGATTGCCGATGCGTCCGGGGTCGTGCGCCTGCCGGTCGAGCATCTGCCGTGCGAAGCTGACGAAGCGCCTTTTGGCTAAGCCTTCGAGCTTGGGCTCAAGGGGAATGATCATCGCGAGTCCGCCCGGGGTCGGGTGTCCGCAAACGCCGTCGTGCCGCCGGACGCTCGAACAGGTCGCCGAGAGCGACGGGTGCGGGTACACGCAGCCAGCATGCAACGCCTGCGGCGACGGGCTGCTCGAGGCGAGGGTGGCATGCGCCATACCCCTACCCGTCCTTGATGCTGCTTTTCCTGCTGCTCGGCTGAGTACTCAACCAGCCCATGGGGTGGGTCGGTCACGCATGCGTGAATGCTGTTCGATGGGCGCTCGGCCAGCCATTCGAAGCAGTCGGCTTGGAACAGAGTCGCCAAGGCATGGGCATAGACAGCCTGCGCCACAGGAACTGCAATTGCACCTTTAGCGATAGTGGCCATCGCGGATCAAGGTACTCGTCTACGGCTGCTGGCGGAGGGTGCCCGCTGGAGCCCGCAACACCGTGACGTCAACCCAAATGCTCTCAAGGGTATCATGCCCGTCTTGCACCTCGTATGGCTTGAGCGGAGAGCCCGGCTCCCTCCGGCTCGCCGCGGGCAGCAGCCAATCCAACCGCAGGTTGCTCCTGCTGCACAGCAGCCGCGCCACGCTGCCCACGCAGTACTGGATCAGCGTCCGTAGCCCGTGCCGCCGTGCCGCGGACGGCAGAACCTGGTACGGCCGCAGCAGCAGCTGCGCGATCCGGGCTCCTAGGTAGAAACCTTGATGCGCCGCGGGCGAGCGGCACGGCGGAGGCTGCCTTCCAGCTGGCGCAGGCCGCGTAGATCAGCGCCAGCAGCATCTGCATGTCGCTGCCACCGCGCCGACGGCGCTGGAGGCGGACCGAGGCGGTCAGCAGCTCGGGCAGCCCGAGCCCGGCCAGGCCCGTCCAGTGGGCGTCGCAGACGCCGCCAGCCAGGGTGGGAGCGCTGGCGGGGGACAGGGGCCTGGGGGCTCCAGAAAATCGAGAGTCACCCCTAGGGTGCAATACGCGGTCACCGCGGAGGACCGTCTAAATCATTGCAACACAAATACGTTCCGGCTGGCAACCGGAATCCTTACCCGGGAACCAGGGCACGACGGCTGAGCCGGCCAAGTACTGATCGCGTCAAAAGTCGTATCCCTGGAATCCATTTCTTAGTGAATTTATTGTACACTATTATCATGGCAAAAGAAAGATTATTTTTATTTACAACCAAAAGTTATATATTCGAAAAATCATCCACGAAACCCGAACGGCGCATTGGCGCACCAACGAGCGGTCATCCGCCACGCTCCGCCGAGTGCTGGACAAACTGGACCAGAGGTGTGAAGGTCGGGTGGTCGAAGTCCCACCGACCCTGTTTCGCGCCTTCCCCCACGCGCGCCACGGGAGCGGGGGTGCCTGCGAGCCAAGCGTGCGCGAAGGACTTGTCCCGGTTCGTAGATGCCAGGACATCACTGTTCTCCAGGCAGGCGAGATACCGTTCGACGCAATCACCGGCCGGTGTCTCGGCGACAGACTGGACGCACAGGGTTTCGAGAGCGCCCCGCCCGTGAGCATCGGGGATGATCAGGATGCCAGCGTCGGGAGTCCATCCGAGAAGTCTCCATTACGGCCTGGAGTCTGAAGGCCTGCTCTGTTCACGGCGTCGCGGACGCTGCGCCAGGCGACGGTGCCATCGGTGTCAGCGTCGCGCACGATCCCCACGGCGCACAGCGTGACCCCGCCAGTGGCTGCATTCTTGAGGATGGCACGGATTCGTGCCGGGAATCGGGGGCGTCCTCCCGCCTCGACGACCTGCTATCCTAGCTGCCAAGTCACCCGGGCAGTGGCTCTTCAGTGTCTCAAGGAGGTTGCATTCGTCCCTGCCTTCCACAAGCAGGAGATGTTCGCGCTGGACTCGAAGTTGGCTGCGGCCGGACGGCATCATCGCAGATCCAGATTGATATCACGCGCAGCTTTTAGTGTCTCCCCAGAATAAGTGACGGCGCGCACCCCGTCGCTATGGCGGGAGAGAACATGAACCGCGAGTCGGTCGGGCTCATCGGAAAAGGTATCGAGCGCCGTGTCGATGCATTCTTGGCTATGGGTCGTCGCGAAGATTTGGACATCAAGTTCGCCGGTCATTGCCTGCACCTGGCGCCACAGATTCGGCAGGACTAGGTGGTGCAGGCCGTTTTCAATCTCGTCGATCACGACGAGCCCACCCTTGAAGTCGTGGAACGCGACGAACAGGCGGAACAGCCGTGTCAGACCGCCGCCTAGGGCTTGCAGCGGCAGCCGCTTGTTCTCAGTGGTTGTCGCTAGGATGAACGGTTCGCCGTTGTGATCCGTGATGACCTCGACATCGGCCAGTAGTGGCAGGAGGCGGCGGAGCGTGCTCTTCAGATAGTCCTTGCGTCCCTCTGCGACCAGCGCCGAGAAGCGTTTGATCGTCTCCTCATCCATGTCCATCGAGAACGAGGGCAGGTGAATGACCGCTGGCTTGTGATTGGCCGGACGACGGATAACTGGCATGATGAAGACGCCCTCGCCCCGCATCACGTCCCACGTGTCATGCTCTCCGCCCGCTTCCTCGCCATCGAGCCATACCCGGAGCCGTCCCTGAGGCGGAACGGGCCACGGTGGCCCATTCCCCGCCGACGGCTTCGCAGACAGGGCAGCCCGTTGGTCGGAGTCTGCGGTTGCGCTGCCCAGCGTCGGCATGCGTTCGAACACGGCCTTCCATTCGCGTAGTTTCCCGCGTTCCGTGCCGGCCAACTCGACCGCGCCGCTGACCAGAGGGGCAAGCGGGTCAACTACGCTGCGCTGCGAGCGCTGGACATGGGCATCCCACGGCAATGTCGGCGTGAAACGGCCGTTGAACAACCAGATCGCCTCAGCGACAGAGGTCTTTCCGACCCCGTTGGGCCCGGTGATTAGGTTCACCGCGACGAGGTAATCCAGACAAACGCCGTCGATGCCCCGGTAGTGGACCGCACGGAACGACTCAAGATGACTCATGGCCAGTGACGCCAGAGTATATGGCAAGTCCCACCCAACAAGGCGGATGGGACGGAACCCAACTGCGTCGCCTTGCGGCGCGGCTCGGCTGCCGCGACCGATCCTCGGTTCCGCCCCGGCGCCTGCCGATTTCCGACGGCTGTCAAGCGACGGTCGGGACGGCCAGGCCTTCGAAGTGCATGGCCCTGTTCTTATGATCCATGCTCTCGACACGCCGTTCATCTCCCTTTGCAATTCCGAGATGGCTTGTGAGGTCGGTGGATGGCCATCACGTGCCTAGGCGTAGTTGGAGGCGAGCACCATCTCCGCGTTGGTATAGCCCTTCGAGATCAGCCGCCGCGTTTGCAGGTTGGTAACCCCTGATTCCCGGGTAAGGATTCCGGTTGCCAGAAGGAACGTTTTTGTTCTATAATGATTTATGCGGTCCTCCGGGGTGGCCGCGTATTGCACCCCGGGGTGCCTCTCGATTTTTCTGGAGGCCCCCTGGCCCCTGCCCCCGCCAGCGCTCCCACCCTGGCTTGCGGCGTCTGCGACGACCCCTGGGCGGGCCTAGCCGGGCTCGGCGTGGTGGCCCGGCTGGCCCGGTTCCTCGGACTGCCCGAGAAGCTGGCCGCCTCGGTCCGCCTCCAGCGCCGCCGGCGCGGTGGCAGCGACGGGCAGAGACTGCTGGCGCTGCTCTACGCGGCCTGCGCCGGGGGGGCACCTCCACGCGGTCGACGCCCTAGGGGCCGATGACGTCGCCCGGCAAACCTGCGGGCTGCGGGCCGTGCCCGCCAGCCGGCGGCTCGGCGAATACCTGCAGCGGATGAACCAAGCGGCGCTGGAGGGTTTGCGGCAGTGCGCATGGCTGGTGCCGCTGGGGGCGCAGGCGTACGGGCAGCGGTGGGGCTACGTGCCGGTGTTCGTGGACGGCCCGGGGATCGCGGTGGATGGGAAGCTGTTCAAGAACGCCGAGCGCGGCTACCACAGCGAGAGGCAGTCCTGGTTGCCCTCGGTGTGCGTGGGGGCGGCATGGGTCAGCGCCTGGCTGCAGGTGGGCGGCACGGACGTGAAGGGGGATTGGCGGGAGCAGCTGGACCGGGATGCGGCACCCTGGCTGACAGGGCGGCAGCCGGTGGGGCTGCGGGCCGCCAGCACGTACTCCTGCAAGGATCTGGTGAGCTACTGCCGGCGGCGGGGCTGGGATGATTCCGTGAGCGTGACCGATCCGCGCCAGAAAGCCCCGATTCTGCGCCGGGCGGCCGCGAGGGGGTTGCGGGAGGACGAGGGGGAGCCCCTGGACGCGGCAGGCAAGGAGCGGGCGTTCGCGGGGGCGTACCGGCCGGCCCGATGGCCGGAGGAGCCAGTGTGCGGGGTGCTCCGGCGGGACGGGGACGGGGACGGGGAGCAGCGGTTGCCGGTACCGGTGTGCATGGTGATTCCGGTGAGCCACGACCGGCTGCCGCTGGCGGAGCTGGGGCGGCGGCACGCGGCCAGCAGGGGCTGGAGCATGCGTTCCAGGGGTCGTTGACGGACCTGGTCCTGCAGCCTCCGCCGTGCTGCTCGCCCGCGGCGCAGCAGGGGTTCTACCTAGGCGGGCAGATCGCGCAGCGTGCGGCGGCTGTGCAGCAGGAGCAACCTGCGGTGGGACTGGCTGCTGCACGCTGCGAGCCGGAGGGAGCCGGGCTAGGGCTGGGGCGGCGCGGCGGCAGGGGGCCGATGCGGAGCCCGCGGGGGGATCGGTGCGCCCGGAGCCGGGGGCGCAGCGGCTGCGGTGCGAGCGCAGACCGGCGCAGGGCACCCGCGGGGGTGCCTAGGTCGCTCGGTGACGGGCTGAGGGGCCCGCGCCGGGCCCTCCGCTCAAACCACACGGGCCCGCAACCCCCATCTCGGAAAATTACCCGAGAATCTAGAGTTGCCCCTGCTGCACAGCAGCCGCAGCCGCTGTGCGCTGCCCACGAATGTACCGGCTCAGCGGCCGCAGCCCAGACCGCCGTGCCGGGGCCCGCAGCACTTGGTCCTGCAGCCGCCGCAGCAGCAGTGGCGCACTCTGGGCACCCAGCTACTGATCGCGTCAAAATCGTGTCCCTGGGACCCATTCGTCGATGGATCTGCTGGGTTGATTTGTTGCACATGATGAGCATGACCAGAGAAAGTTTCTTTTTCCCACGCCCTACTGCAGGCCAGCAGTTCGAAAACGTAGTTTTGCAGTTCCTGAGGGGAAAGTCGGTGGCCTATAGAAAGTCCTGCGCTCCTTGCTCAACACGCACGATGGAGCATGGGCCTCACGCTTCTAGCTGGGAGGCAGGGAGAACCTCAGAGATCGCCAGAGAACGGGACGACCGCGCCTAGGAGCCTGTTGATAAAGTCCCTGGGATACGATTTCCGTCGCGCAATCGCGTGCGAACCACCGGTTTGCGCCTGTTTCAGGGCCTTCAGGAGTCGTTTTATGGTCATTGCAGGGCACTGCAAGGAGTTGCTGGACAGGCTTCACGGCCGCTGAGGACTTTTTCAACGGGCTCCTAGGGACAGCTCAGCACGCCGCCTGGATCCCCACCGCCGTCGGAGACGAAAACCCCGATCAATGCCCATGCGAGTTCGCTTAGCAAACCGCGCAGCGAGGGTGCCAAGCCTTGGGGAAACAGTTGGGCCTTGTCCTGAGAGTCCCCCTATGCGTCGGAGCCTGTGGCGGCTCCCGCTCCCGCCGCAGCGACCCCAGCGGCGCACTACCCAGTACGAGCCCGCTCACGGGCAGCGGGGGCAAGACCCAGAGTGCCTTCAACTCGCTCGCCGATCCCCGAAGTGGGAGGCCTTGCTCGTCTGTACCGACGAGTCCGGGCTGGCTGCGCCGAGCGGGTCCAGACGCCCTGAGGCAGCCGCGGCCCCCATGGGCGGGTGGCCCGCGAGCACCTCCGCCGCCACCGGCTAGCGGCTAGCAATCCGGAGGACCAGCTCTAGCACAGAGCGCGGGAAGGCCCTGCCACAGCGGAGGTCTTCCGCAAGTTTCCGGAGCTGAGGAAGCAGACCCGAAGATGCTGTTCGTGGCCGACAATTGCAGGATGCACCGTGCGCGGATAGTTCAGGAGTGGCTGGCGGCGAACCAAGCCGCAACAGAGCTCTCTTTGCAGCTGACATACTCGCCTCCAGTCAATCTGAGCAAGACCCAAGCCCAGCTGCGCCAACCTGGAAGCTGCGTGCCAGTCTTTGCTAGGAGCCCCCCGAACAGGTACAAGCCTTCTGGCACGAGGCAGACGGCAAGTATATTCTTGCCTGAGTTTTGAGGACACGACTTTGACACCGATCAGCAGTTGCACGAAAAGGCTCCGCAAGCCATTGATTCTATTGATGGTTTGCTTGCAATTGCTTTTGGCAAAAGTAGTAAGTGTGCCCTAGTGACAGCTTGCTTGCAGTGTAAGCAAGGGCTATGCTGAACAGTTGCTCAACTATGAGCGGGAACAGCCTGTGGCTAGCATTACGATCAGCAACATTGACTACAAGGTGAAGATGCGGCTGCGTGTGCGCGCCGCCGAACATCACCGCTCAATGGAGGAAGAGGTGCGCGTCATCCTGCGCGAGGCAGTGAGGGATGGAAGGGCCGGACCCCGGGATCTGGCGAAGTTCACCCGCGAATGCTTCGCGTTTTTGGGCGGTGTCAATTTGGAACTTCCGCCGCGTGGCCCAATGCGCGAGCCGCCTGACTTTTCCTGAACGGTCCGCATGCACGTCTTAGATACGAATGTCGTTTCTGAACTCATGCACCCCGAGCCGATGCCCGCAATGGTGGCGTGGATTTCCGAGCGCGATGCGAAGGAGTTGTATCTGACCGCGGTGAGCGAGGCGGAACTGCTCTACGGCGTCGCGATCCTGCCGGCGGGCAGACGGCGAAACGCGCTGGAGGCCGTCATAACCCGGTTGCTCGACTAGGGCTTTGCCGACCGGATCCTGCCATTCGACAGCTCCGCAGCCCGAGCCTATGCGGAGATCGCGGCGGGCCGCCGCCATGCGGGCCGACCCATCGGCGAGGTGGATTGCCAGATCGCCACCATAGCCTATTCACACGGTGCCATCCTGTTGACACGCAACGTACGGGATTTTCAGGGTACAGGGGTCGATGTCGTCAATCCTTGGGCGACGGGATGAGCTGCACGCCCAAGGCCTTCTCGGCAGCCGATCGGCGAGTTCGCCCCTAACTGTCGGCATAGGCCGGGCTCAGGCGGCAGTCGCCACGAGGAATGCCAGGGGTTTCGCGGAATGCGGGACCGAGGAGATTGACTCGTGGAGGAGAACAGCCACCCTGCCACGCAACCATCGATGGATGGCAATCAGGAAAGAGAAGATCACTAAGGTCGTCTGCGTCGGCTCGACTGCGTCCTCCCCTGATCCCCGGGAAAGGATTTCGGTTGCTAGCCGGGACGTCTTTGTCTTGCAATGGATTAGGCGGTTTTTTGGGGTGACCGGGTATTGTCCCTCGGGGGCCTGTCGATTTTTCTGGAGGCCCCTCTGGCCCAGGTTCCCCGAGAGCGCTCCCACCTTGGCTTGCGGCGTCTGCGACAATCCCTGGACGAGCCTGACCGGACTCGGCGGGATGGCTCGACTGGCCCGGTGCCTCAGGCTGCCCGCGAAGCTGGCCGCGGCGGTCCACATCAAGCGCCGCCAGCGCAGTGGCAGCACTGGCAGTTGCTGCTGGCACTGCTCTATGCGACCTGCGCCGGCGGGGGGTACCTCCACGCGGTCGACGCCCTAGGAGCCGAGTGCGTCGTGCGCAGCAGCGGGTGGGACTGCGGGCCGCCAGCGCAGACTCCTGTGAGGTGCTGGGGCGCTATGGCCGCTGATCCGGTATTTTGCGTGCAGCGTGGGGCGGCTGACGCGCAGCGCACGGCTGCTGCGGCTGCTGTGTACTGATCGCGTCAAAAGTCGTGTCCCTGAAATCCCTTCGTCGATTGATCTGCTGGGTGGATTTGCTGCACACGATGAGTACGACAAAAGAAAGATTTTTCTTCTCCCTACGCCTTACTGCGGACCAGAAGTTCAAGGTTCGAAAAAGGTGGTCTTGCAGTTCATCGGGGGGAAGTCAGTGGCTCAGATAAAGTCCTGTGTCCCTTTCTCCATACGCACGATCTATCGCTGGATCCCACGCTTCCTCCCGGGAGGCATGGAAAGTCTGCGGGAGCGTAAAAGAACGGGAAGACCACGCCAAGGGACAGATCGTCGCGACAACCTGGAAATTGCTTTCCAGTCTTTGCAAAAAGCTCCGGAACAGGTGCGGGCCTTCTTGCGAGAGGCAGACTGCCAGTATATTCTTGCCTGAATTCTGATGACACGACTTTTGACGCGATCAGTAGCAGGGGCAACCTACGGTGGGATGGACTGCTGCACGAGGCGGGCTGGAGGGAGCCGGGGTCGCGCCGGACACGGCGGAAGGGACCGACGCGGAGCATGTGGGAGTTTCGGTGTGCCCGTAGCCGGGTGCGCAGTGGCTGCGGTGAGGGCGCAGACCAGCACCATGCGCCTGTGCAGGGGGGCCTAGGTCGCTCGCCGCAGGGATGCTGGGCCCTCGCCAAGCGCACAGGGCTCTCCGCTCAAGCCGAGCGGCCCCGCAACACCCATCTCGGGGAACTATCCGGGAATCTAGGGACACTGCAAAGCATTGTCGGTGGCCAGGTGGACCCCAGGACCGTCCGCAACGCCGACGGCTGGCGCGGCTACCATGGGCTAGTCGATCGCGGCTACGGTCACTGTCGCGGCAACCATGCCAACGACGTGTGCGGCAAGCGGGCTGTCTCCAGCAACGGCAGCGAGGGCGGCGGGGCCTTGGCGAGGGTGAGGCTGGCAAAATCCAAGGGCTTGCCCAAGCACACCTCCCACCTGTACCTCAAAACAACCGCATGGCGGTACCATCATCACCATGCCGACCAATCCAAGACCCGGCTACGGTACCTCCGACAATATCCGTTCAACTAGGCAAAACCCATTTTTTGAAAGGAAAATCCTTAATGATTTCATCTCTTGATAGACGATTATCGTTATTCACAACGCTGGAAATCACCGCAGGAATTACCACCATAGCGGATGCTGCGTCCGCGATGTCGTTGGACATCGCTTCTTCCCCAATTGGCGCACCGTTTGGAACATGTGGTATAATCCAATACTGCTTCCTCCGAGGTTCGATCGCTGCAAATAGCGCTTACTGTGTTGAGGCGTTCCAATGATCCGGCGTGTTACCATCAGGAACTTCAAGCGTTTCCTCGATCAGGAGTTCGACATTGAGGACTCTGTCGTCCTCGCCGGACCGAATAACTCCGGAAAGTCCACGCTGCTTCAGGCGGTCGCAACTTGGAAGCTTGCGCTCGACCGGTGGGTCGCGCAGCGGGCTGGAGGCAAGGCCGTCAAGCGATCGGGAGTAGCGATCCCGCGTAGCGACATCACAGCGGTGCCACTTCGCGAGATGAACCTCCTTTGGGCAGACCGAAAGGTTACGGGCCCACAAGGCATGTCCGGCATGCGGCGGTTGATCGAAATTATCGTGGAAGGCGAAGCGAATGGGGAGTCGTGGGAGTGCGGAATCGAAATCCAATACGCCAACCGCGAATTGGCATACGCTCGGCCCAAGGACGCGAAAAATCTAGATAGAAAAGCCATTCAAAACTTTCCTCCGAATGCGGTAAATCATCTCACCATCGTTCATGTTCCCCCGCTTTCGGGGATTGAGCACGATGAACCGCGGCGCGACCGGGGTATGCAGGACCTGCTCGTCGGCCAAGGGCGGCCCGGAGAGATCCTGCGGAATCTTCTGCTAGAAATTGCCGAAAGCGGCAACGCGGAGCATTGGCGGGCGCTCGCGGAGCATGCCCACGACCTGTTCCGGATCAAATTGGCTGAACCCGTATATGCGCCGGCGCAACCTTATATTGTATGCGAATATCTAGACCCGAGGTGCAGCCGGCCGCTCGACCTTTCCAATGCCGGAAGCGGAACGCTTCAGGTGCTCCTCCTGCTTGCTTTTCTGTATGCGCGACCCGCTACGGTGATACTGCTCGACGAGCCTGACGCGCACCAACACATCATCTTGCAAAAACAGGTTTACGACCTTATCCGCAAGGTCGCGCACGATCGAGGCGGACAGGTGATCATCGCAACGCACTCCGAGGTCGTTCTCGACGCGACGGCACCGAACCGGGTGCTCGGGTTTTTCGGCGACTCGCCCCATATGCTCACAAGCAAGACCGAACGCGATGGACTCCGCGAAGCACTCAAGCGTGTCACGACAACGGATCTAGTACTTGGCCAGGAAGTCGGGGGCGTGCTCTATGTGGAGAGCGAGACGGATGAGAGGATTCTGAAAGAATGGGCGAAGATCCTCGATCACCCGGCGCAGCAGTTCTTCGGGAGACCCTTCGTCCACTGGCTCGGTGGAAGAAGTGTTCGAGAAGCGAAAGCACATTTTTTCGCCATGCGAGCGGTTTTTCCGACGATGCGCGGCCTTTGCCTACTTGACGGGGATAACCGTGATGAGCCGGATCAGGAGACAACTGAGGCAGGCTTGGGGATATTACGTTGGCACCGTTACGAGATCGAGAATTACCTTCTGCAGCCTGAGGCCATCGTGCGATTCGTAGACTTTCCCTTGAAGGGACCCCAAGTTCACCAGGCATTCTCAAAGCAGGTGCCGCAAGGCACCGATTTCTTCGGGGAACATGTCTCGCTCACCCGCATAAAAGCGAGTGACGAATTTCTTCTACCGTTGCTAAAAGATATCGAAAGAAGTACGCCCAAACGAGATCTGTACCTTTTGGCCGCCAAGATGCGCGAAGACGAGATTCACCCGGAGGTTCGGGAAAAGCTCGACCGCATCGCAGAATCGCTCAATCCGACATCCACGACCAAGCCGGGAGGGCCGTCACTTCCGCCCGTGCGGTAAACTTCTTCAGATCGTCGATGCGAACTTGACCTCGGTGCCCCGGCAGCATAACGCAAAAAGCGAGCAGGAGGCGATCACGGCGGGCAAGAGCGCGGCGGATGTCTGCCCCAGTTTCGGCAAAGCAGCGCAAGAGGACAAGTGCGCTGGGCGGTGAAGACCGGGCGGCAGAGCAAAAGGTCTGATGGACGCTGTGCCGCCTACTCAACCTCGTGATCCTGGTGTTCGGCTACAAGAACGACACCTTCATCGACCGCCGATACGGTTTCATCCGTGTTGCCTTGGCAACGGGTGCCGCCTACTATGACCCTGATTCCCGGTTAAAAATTCGGGCACCATCCGGAACGTATTGTTTTACAATGATTTAGACGGTCCTCGAGGTGTTCGCGGATTGCACCTCGGGGGTGCATCTCGATTTTTTTGGAGGCCCCCTGTCCCCCGACAGTGCTCCCACCCTGGCTTACGGCGTCTGCGACGACGACTTGACGGGCCTGGCCGGGCTCGGCGTGGTGGCCCGGCTGGTCCGGTTCCTCGGGTTGCCCGAGCAGTTGGCCGCCTCGGTCCGCCTCCAGCGCCGCCGGCGCGGTGGCAGCGATGTGCAGAGGCTGCTGGCGCTGATCTACTCGGCCTGCGCCGGCGGGGGGGCACCTCCACGCGGCCGACGCTCTGGGGGCCGATGAGGTCGCCCGTCGAGCGTGCGGGCTGCGGGCCGTGCCCGCCAGCCGGCGGCTCGGCGCAGACCTGCAGCGGATGCACGAGGCGGCCCTGGAGGGCTTGCGGAAGTGCGCGCGGCTGGTCAGCCGGCGGCTGGTGCCGCTGGTGGCGCAGGCGTGCGGGCAGCGGTGGGGCGACGTGCCGGTGTTCGTGGACGGCACGGGGATCGAGGTGGAGGGCCAGCTGTTCGAGAACGCCGAGCGCGGCTACCACGGCGAGCAGCAGTCCTGGCTGCACTCGGTGTTCGTGGGGGCGGCGTGGGTCAGCGCCCGGCTGCATGCGGGCGGCACGGACGTGAAGGGGGATTGGCAGGAGCAGCTGGACCAAGATGTGGCACCCTTGCTGACAGGGCGGCAGCCGGTGTGGCTGCGGGCCGACAGCGCGTATTACTGTAAGGATCTGGCGAGCTACTGCCGGCGGAAGGGTTGGGATGATTCCGTGAGCATGACCGATCCGCGCCAGAAGGCCCCGATTCTGCGCCTGGCGGCCGCGAGGGGGTTGCTGGAGGACGAGGGGGAGCCTCTGGACGCAGCGGGCAAGGAGCGGGCCATCGTGGTGGCGTACCGGCAGGCCCGGGGGCCGGCGGAGCCGGTGTGCGGGGTGATCCGGCGCGACGGGGACGGGGAGCAGCGGCTGCTGGAGCCGGTGTGCACGGTGATTTTGGTGAGCGCGACCGGCTGCCGGTGGCGGAGCTGGTGCGGCGGCACCGCGGCCAGCAGGGGCAGGAGAATGCGTTCCAGGGGCCGTTGACGGACTTGGGTCTGCATCATCCGCCGTGCCGTTCGCACGTGGCGAACCAGGGGTTCTACCTAGGCGGGCAGATCGCGCTGCTGCGGCTGCTGCCGTACCAGGCGCTGCCGTCCGCGGCGCGGCAGCCCGGGCTGCGGCCGCTGAGCTGGTACTGCGTGGGCAGCGTGGGGCGGCTGACGCGCAGCGCAAGGCGGCTGCGGCGGCTGTGCAGCCGGAGCAACCTGTGGTGGGACTGGCTGCTGCAAGCGGCGAGCCGGATGGAGCCGGGCTAGGGCGGCGCGGCCCGAGCCGCGCCGAGCCCAACAGCAGGGGACCGACGCGGAGCCCGCGGGGGGATCGGTGCGCCTGGAGCCGGGGGCGCAGCGACCGCGGTGCGGTGCAGGCCGGCGCAGGGCGCTTGCGGGAGTGCCCAAGTCGCTCGGCGACGGGCTGAGGAGCCCGCGCCGGGTACGCCGGGCTCCCCGCTCAAACCCTACGCCCCATCGACCGCCATTTCGGGAAATTAACCGGGAATCTAGGGGACCGGCAAGTGGCCGCCTCGCCGGAATCCGTGCCGTGCGGACACTACAACGTCAGGACGCCTTGCTAACCCCTTCTTCCTTGGCGGCCTCGTCTCCCTTATCCTCGCCCTTGAGCGAGCTCTTGAATTGGCGGATGCCGTCGCCGAGCCCGCGTCCGAGCTCGGGGATTTTCTTGCCCCCGAAGATCACCAAGGCGATCAGGAGGACGATCATCAGCTCCTGCATGCTGAACGGCCCGAAGATCAGGGCCGGGAGAAGTGCTGGGAGTGCCATGGCTGAGTACCATTCTAGCCGATGGGCCAACTTGGGGCAAGGGCTCATCGAGCAGGGGCAGTTGGCAGGGGGGCCGGGGCCTGCTGGCACAGCCCCGAGCAGCGGCAGCCCTAGCGGGCTCGCGACGGCGCACCAAACTCGCTACCCAAACTCGCTGCCGTTGTTCGCGATGGTCGAGGGGCCCCGCCGGAGGCCAGCTGAGGCTCCGGTCGGTGGCCAGGGGGTCAATTTCGATGGCCGCACGCCGCAGGCTACGAACCGCGCCGCTCAGCACGCAGGCCGCACGGCAGCGGGGCTTCGGCAGCGTGTCGCCCGCAGGCCGGATGAGGCTTGCGGACCGCCTATGGCGCGGATCCCCGGCGGAGTCGGCTAATGCAGCCAGGGATCGTCCTTTCCGTCGCGCCGATTCAGGTAAACCTCGAACTTGCGCCGGGCGCGCCGCAGCTTCCACTCCCTCAGCTTGGCCTCTATGTTGCCCCCGAACACCCCCAACGACGGCAGGGTCGGCAGACCGGCCCGCCGGCGGACGAAGTAATACCCCAAGGCCATCCCGCCGAGATGGACCGTAAACGCCGTGCCGGTGGGGTTCCCTCCCCGCGCAAGGTCCTGCAGGGCACCCAGCAGGTTGATGGCGGCGTACCCGACGGCGAGGACCCAGGCGGGTACCGGCAGGATAAAGGAGATCAGGATCGGCGTGTTCGGATAGATCACGGCGAAAGCCGTTACGACCGCCAAGACGGCCCCGGACGCCCCTACGGTCGCCACCCCACCGGAGCCCGTCAGGACGCGGACCGCCACATCGACCAGGGCCGCGCCGGCTCCGCAGAGGAAGTAGAAATGCAGGAACCGGCGGCTACCCCAGTCCCGGGCCAGCGTGCCGCCGAACATCCACAGCGCGAAGAGGTTGAACCCAACATGCCACAGGCCGCCGGGGTCGTGCAGGAACATGTACGTCACCGGCTGCCACAAGGCACCCCCGAGAAAGGCGCCCGGCGTCAGGCTCAGCCAGCGGAAGAGGAACACCAGGGGGCCCACGCCGGCCGCGAAGCCGGCGGCAAACACGAACCAAATGATGAAGTTGGCCCAGAGGAGCTGCTTGACGGAGGATGGCGTCCTCGGCAGCATGCCGAACCCGGAAGGCATTTGCATACGTTGTCTGAAGATCGGCATAGCGGCTCCTCTGAGTCTATCCGAGCGGTAGCCATGGGTTAGGCGGGGCTCTCTCCGGCACCGCTACGCAGAGGATTGAGCCAAGTCCCAGGCGATAGTCGCCGTGGACTCCACATCCCGGCCTAGCTCGAGGGCGGTAGCGGAACTCGCGTTGCCGTCAAGGCCGCGCTTGTAAACGCCTTGGCCAATGGCCGCGGAGCGGAACATCGCAAACGCCAGGTAGAAGTTCCAGCCATCGATCCCCGCCCTGCCGCTCAAGCGGCAGTAGTGCTCCAATTGGGATTCGAGCGCGGGGATGCCCGTCGCTTCCGGAGCGTTGCCCGCCAGCGTCGGATGCCGTCGGCTGGGCAGGTAGTAGGTCATCATGGTGTAGGCCATGTCGGCGAGCGGGTCACCTAAGGTCGAGAGCTCCCAGTCCAGGACGGCCTCAATACGGGGCTCTGTGGGATGGAGGATCATGTTGCCGAGGCGGAAGTCCCCATGTACGACCCGCGTCTGCTCAGCGGCGGGGATGTTGTTCGGGAGCCATTCCATGAGCCGGTCCATGGCCTCGATCGGGCGCGTCGCGGACGCGCGGTACTGGCGCGACCAGCGGCTGATCTGGCGGGCGTAGTAGTTGCCGGGCCGGCCGAAATCGGCCAGGTCGACCTCGTCCGGTATCACGGAGTGCAGGGCGGCCAGAATCTGGATGAGATGGACATGGACCGCAGCGCGGTCCGGCGGCGCGAAGTCTGGCAGTGTAGGGTCTTGAGAGACCCTTCCCGGAACATACTCCATAACGATGAACGGCGTGCCGATGACCGATACCTCTTCGCAGAGCAGCAGCATGCGGCAAACCGGCACCGCCGTGTGGCGGAGAGCGCGCATGACCCGGTACTCGCGCTCCACGGCATGAGCCGACGGCAGCAAGCGGCCGGGCGGCTTCTTGCGCAGCACGAAGGAGCCCCCGGGACACTCCAGCAGGAACGTTGGATTGGACTGCCCGCCTTCGAATTGAAGAATCGAGCAAGGGCGGCGGAAGCCGTCCAGGTGGTCGACCAGATAGGCCTCCAGCGCCTGTGCGTCGAAGCGATGCGCCTCGCGCACGGGAGTCGTGAGCGGTTGCGATTCCATCGGGCGCGGTCTGCCCAGTGCGGCGATTGTAGCGGATGCACCTGAGCCTGCCGTGGCCGGACTGCGTCTGGGGCTGGGGCGCGGTCCGGCAGCGGTGCGGCCACCGCCCAGGCTGCGCGATACTGATGGGCTTCTCGCAGCGCAAGGAGGTTCGATCAAAAATGAGCTTCAGCCTGGAGGGCAAGGTTGCCTTGGTAACCGGCGGCGGCCGCGGCATCGGCAAGGAGATTGCGCGGCGCTTCGCCGCTGCGGGAGCGGATGTGGTCATCGCCAGCCGCAAGATGGCCAACCTGCAGCAGGCCGCGGACGAATTCGCCGCCCTCCCCCGGCCGCGTGCTCCCGGTGCCGTGCCACATCGGCAAGCCGGACCAAATCGAAGCGGCGGTAGCCGAGGCCGAGCGGCGGTTCGGGACGATCGACATCATGGTCAACAACGGCGCCACCAACCTGGAACAGGGGCCGTCCTTGGACGTCACCGACGCCGCCCTGATGAAGATGGTCGAGATCAACGTGCTCTCCGCAGTGCGCTTCCTGCGGCTTACCGTCCCCAAGATGATGGAGCAGGGCGGCGGATCCATCATCAACATCGCGTCCATCGCGGGCCTGCGGCCGCAAAGAGAGGGGCTGCTGTACAGCTTCACCAAAGCGGGCCTGATCATGATGACCCGGACTTGGGCCCACGAATGGGGGCCTCGGGGCGTCCGGGTCAACGCGATCGCGCCGGGGCTCGTCCGGACGGATTTCAGTTCGTTCTTCTGGAAGAGGCTCGCTGAGGATGCGCAGTACCCCCCGGACCAGCCGATACGCCGCCTCGGCGAGACCAGCGACATCGGGGGCATGGCCCTCTACCTAGCCTCGGACGAATCGTCCTGGATGACCGGGCAGGTCCTGGTGATCGACGGTGGCGCCACCGCCCGCTAGGGCGACCGCTTAGGGCACGGGCGACTCGGCGATCCGGCGCCTGTAGACTTGCCGGGCGTGGTCGTACGCTTTCCGGGCTTCGGCGCGCTCCGCTTCGCGGATTCTCGGGGCCTTCTGAGTCCAGCATTGGTTGACGGCGGCGAGGCACCATTCCGCGCTGCGCCGGGACGCCCGGATAGGCTGGCCGTCCACAATCACGAAGACCGGGTTCGTGTGGGACGACATCGGGATCCGCAGGGCGACCCACGAGCTCCGGGCTAGACCCAGGCTGAACTCGAGGTCCTGCACCGCTCCGTCCGCCACGATGACCGCCGAGTCCGCGACTTGGCCGTTGACGACGAGCTCGACGGGGACGTTGCGGGTGCCGGGGATCCGGGCTCGCTCGACGTCCCAGTACGGTTTCTCGGTGTAGCGCAGCCCGGCGAATCTCGAGTCCGGGTGCCGCGGCAGCATGGCAGCGGCCTGGACGCGGATCGCGACCTCCTCCCCGGCGTCCACATCGATCTCAGGCCGCCCCGAGCCCAATCCGACGCCTCCGACCTCGAAGTCCATCAGGTGACTCTTTCCGTCGCTGACGTAGGCGGCACCTACGCGCACGCCCTCGATCCAGCCGGAATAGGTCAATTCGTCCAGCTTCACGTAGCTGCGGCCGAGGCCCACCTTCTCTTGGTAGATGCACGGGAAGTCCGTCTCGCCGGAGATGCGGGTGCGGAACCCGACGTTCAGGGTGTGGTACCAGATGTTCATCTCCCACACGTACGGGGTGTCTGCGGCAGACAGGAAGTCGATCGTGCCCGGATGCGTCACGTCCACGATGTACTCGTTGGCCCCGATGCCGTCGAATCCGGGCATCTCGAAGGTAGGCAGCGAGTCCGAGCTCACCTCCAGGCCCCAGCCGGAGTGCGAGAAGCCCGTGACCGCCCCCTGCTCCTTAGCCCACTGCAGCACCGGCAGGTCCCAGGAGGGCCATTCCTCGATGCGGGAGGTGCCCGGATAGTCGTCCTCCTGGAGGCCCAGCAGGACGAGGTGGCCGGCGTGGCTGGACGGGAAGCCCGACACCTCAACGTCGTAGTGCATCAGGCGCTTGGGCCGCGACAGCGGGTGGTCGAGGCTGGAGAAGAACTGCTTCTGGAAGTACCAGGAGGGGCCCCAGGTCAGCACGGCCCCGATGTTGAGGTTCTCGCCGAGAATCTGCCGGAGCATCGCCAGAGGCCCCACGCCCTCGGTCGGATTCTTGTAGTGCGCGCAGCCGGACGCATGCACGTGGTGGTCGCCCGACCACCAGCCGTAGGCCGCCGGGTCGATCCAGCGCTGCAGCTGGAACTCCAGCTCGGCCGGATTCTCCTCGTCCACCGGAAACTCCTTGGTCCGGGTCAGGAACTCCGGGCCCCCGGTGTATTCGACTGTGTAGTAGCCCTCGGGCAGCACGATGCTCTCCCCGTCGAAGCGATAGACCTGCCGCTGGAACGGGAAGTCCGGCTCGAGCCGCTTCGAGGGATTGGGATAGATGCGGCCCTGGCGATCGCGCACCACGAACGAGCCCACGCCGGATTCGCCGTTCTCGTCCAGCACCCGCAAGGGGATCGCCCGGGTCGGCTCAATGTTGAACAGGACGAGCATATCGTTGCGGAAGCCGATGTCCTGCGTGCCCTGGCCGACATCCATCGCGATCTCTGCCGAGCGCTGGCCGCGGTCGCGCGCATAGACTTGGAGGATCTCGTATTCCACGGGCAAGCCGCTGAGCCGCTCTGCCATAGGAGGGTCGCGGAAGATCGACAGATCGGCCCAGCGCTCGCGGACGTCGTCCATGTCCAATTCCATCGCTGGCTCGTGCTCGCCCCGCGAGCGCAACGAGGTCGGCCCGCTGTTGGGGCTCAGGACGCGCAGCGGCGCGGTGACCCCGGCCTGGTTGAGGACTTTCACTAAGAAAAGCCGCGTACCGTGTTCAATCAGCGCGGGTTCGGCAGCTCTTTGCCTGACCTTGACCCGGCTCTCGGGATTGATCTCGACCTCCACCAGCACATAGGGGTCGAGGATTCTCTGCAATGCGGCGACGGCGGCGGCCTCCTCGGGCAAGGCGACAGCAGCGTTGATGGCCTGGGACGCTTCGACCGACAGCGGTTGGCCGAGATACTCGAGCGCCTGCTGGAGCCGGCGAATCTGCTGCGCGAGTGGCTGCAGGGCAACCTCCTGGGCCGCGGAAGCAGTGGTGGCGACGGCGGCCAAGGCCAGCCCTATCGGCAGGATGCGTCTCATCTGGGTTCCTCCGGTCAGCCAGGATCAAGCGCGGCGGGCGCGCCGCGCCACACGGCCCGCGAGGTCGTGGACGGGTTCAGCTTAGCGCACTCCTGCGCTTGCCAGGGCGCGTGCGAGCTTCGCCTGCACCCGGTGTTGCAGGAACCATCGTCTGCCGGCGAGCAGCGCCCGTGGGGTTGGGTCTGCCCCTGCTTGGGTTGGGGTTACTGATTTTTTTAAAGTAATTTTACAGAAAATCTTCACAAATCATTGATTCTAATGGGATTTTTCTTGCAATTACTTTCGGAGAAATCCGCGGGCTGCAGTCCGCGGCCTGCTGGCGTGCCCCGCAGACTTCGCCGCCGCAGGCCCGCAACCGCAATGCGCTTGCCTTTGAGTCGACCCCATGCCACAATAAGGCGAAAGCTGCGGGGAAACCGCTTCTAGTTGCTGGCCGAGCCGTCCGCCTCGGCTGCCGGTAGGCGGCGGTAGCAAGCGGGCGGGGTTGGGGGAAATGGGCACCTACGGATTCCTGATCTGGAAGAACCTGCGCCGCAACCTGCGCCGCTCGGTGCTGACCGTGGTCAGCATCGCCGTCTCCCTTTTCTTGGTCGGCGTGCTCCTCGCCGTGTACGCCACGATGTACCACCGGGAGGTCAGCGAGGACTCCACCCTGCGGATGATCACGCGCCACAAGGTGTCGCTGACCCAGGCGCTGCCGTACTACTACGGCGATCGCATCGAGGAGGTCGACGGCGTCGAGATCCTCTCCCCGATGAACTGGTTCGGGGGGATTTACATCGACGAGAGCCCGCAGAACTTCTTCGCCCGGTTTGCCGTCGACCCGGAACGGGTCTTCGAGATCTACACCGAGTACGACATTGCGCCCGAGCAGTTGGAGGCTTTCCAGCGGGACCGGCAGGCCATCGCCATCGGCCGCACCGTGGCGCAGCGCACTGGCCTCGAGCTCGGCCAGCGCATCACGATCAAGGGCGACATCTACCCCGGCTTCGACCCCGAACTCACCGTGCGCGCAATCTTCCAGGGCCCGGACGACTTCCAGTCCTTCTTCCACTACAAGTACCTGGAGGAGGGCGTCAAGGAATTGATCGGCCATCCGCAGGTGGGCGTGTTCGCCATGCGCATCCGCTCTGCCGGCGACGCCTCGCGGATCGCGCAGGCTGTGGACGCCATGTTCCGCAACTCCCCGGAACCGACCAAGACCGAGACGGAAGCCGCGTTCCAGCTGGAGTTCGTCGAGCAGCTGGGGAATGTGAAGCTGTTCCTGCTCGCGATCGGGGCCGCGGTCGTCTTCACCATGCTGATGGTCTCCGGCAACACCATCGCCATGTCCGTGCGCGAGAGGACCCGCGAGATCGGCGTGCTCAAGACGCTGGGCTTCCCTGCCCCCATGGTCCTGAACCTGGTGCTCGGCGAAGCGGTCGCCATTGCCTTGCTCGGCGGACTGCTCGGCGTCGGCGGGGCCGCGGGCCTCATGAAGCTCCTGGAGGGGGCGATGGTGCAGTTCTTCACCGGCTTCTTCATGCCGCTGTGGGCGGTGGGGGTCTGCTTGGCCGTGGCCCTGGTCGTTGGCTTGGCTAGCTCGTCGGTGCCCGCCCTGATCGCCGCCCGAACCAACACGGTGGACGCCCTGCGCCACACCGGCTAGCTGCCGCGCACAGAACCATGCGAGTCCCCCTGGCCTACAACGTCCGCAACCTCACGGTGCGCAAGACCACCACGCTGATGACGGCGCTGGGGATCGCGCTGACCGTCGCCGTGCTGCTGGGTATCGGCGCCCTTGTGGAAGGCCTGCGCACCTCGCTGGCGGTGACTGGACACCCCCTGCAGCTGATCGTGATGCGCCAGGGATCCACTGCCGAAATGGTCAGCATCGTCGACAAGGAGAAGTTCGACACGCTGCGGTTCAAGCCGGGGATAGCGCAGCTGGACGGGGAGCCCATGATCTCCCACGAGGTGGTGTCGGTGGTGTCGCTAGGCCTGCGCGGCAACCCGCAGTCCGTGTCGAACGTCAACGTGCGCGGCGTCTCGCCGATGGGCAGGCACCTGCGGGACGAGCTTGAGCTCGTGGAGGGGCGCTGGTTCGTGCCGGGCAAGCGCGAGATGGTGGTGGGGGCCGGCACCCACGCCGTCCGGGCCAGCACCTCCATCGGCGACAGCATCTACTACGGCCGCGGGGATTGGGAGGTGGTCGGCGTCTTCTCCGCCGGCCGCACCGCGTACAACAGCGAGATCTGGGTCGACGGCAACTTGGCTACGCAGGACCTCGGCCGAGGCACCTCGCGCAGCAGCGTCGTCCTGCGCGCCGAGGACGAAGCTGCCTTGGCCGCGCTGACGAACAGCGTCGGGGACGACCGGCGCCTGACCCTGGAGGCGGAGAAGGAGCGCGAGTACTACGCCAAGCAGATGATGTCCGCCGAGCCGGTCCGGTTCCTCGGCATGTTCGTCGCCGTGATCATGGCAATCGGCAGCTGCTTCGCGGCGATGAACACCATGTTCGCCGCCATCGCCAACAGGTCGCGCGAAATCGGCGTGCTCCGCCTGCTGGGCTTCTCGCGGTCCAGCATCATGGGATCGTTCCTGTTCGAGTCCTTGGTGCTGTCGCTCCTGGGCGGATTGCTGGGCTGTTTGCTGGTGCTGCCGCTCAACGGATTCGAAGGCCGCATCGGCAACTTCGTCACCTTCTCGGAGACCACATTCGCGTTTCGGGTGACGCCGGCCTACGCCGCAATCGGCTTGGCGTTCGCCGCCGTCATGGGGGGTCTTGGGAGGCATCCTCCCCGCCCGGATGGCAGCCCGCAAGGAAGTCCTCGAGTCCCTCGCCGACTGACCCCCGAGCCATGCCCGAACCGCAAGCGGTCGACAGCAAACTCGCAGGGCTGCGCATCGACCGCTCGCAGCGCGGCCACCGCAGCGAACGCCCGCGGCAGCGCTTGGCCAGGCTGTGGATCTTGGCCGGAGTCACCGTGATCGCGGCCCTCGGGGCGTGGCGCCTTGCAGATTCTCTGCTGAGCGCGCCGGAAGTGGAGGTGTACCGCGTGGCTGCGCCGCAATCCGGCTCGACCGGAGCAGCCGTGGTACTGCAGGCGGCCGGCTATGTGGTGCCGCACTACCGCATCGAGGTGGCGTCGAAGGTGGTGGGCCGGGTGGCCTGGATGGGCGTCGAGAAGGGCGACCAGGTCGAGCGCGGCCAGCAGATCGTACGCCTTGAGGACGAAGAGTACCAGGCTCGCCTGACAGAGTCGCTCGGCACGCTGCAATCCTGGAAGGCCCGCCTGGCAGAGCTGGAAGCCGGCTCGCGGCCCCAGGAGATTGAGCGCGCGAAAGCGGATCTGGAGGAGGCGCAAGCGCAGCTGGCGCAGGCGCAAATCGAGTTCGACAGGGCCCAGAAGCTGTCCGAGGACGGCGTCGTGGCCCTCGCCGACTTCGACCAAGCGCGCTACCGCCGGGACGGCTTGGCGAACCGCGTCACGTCGCTGACCAAGACCTTCGAGCTGCTGCGGATCGGACCCCGGCAGGAGGAAATCAATTCGGCCGCCGCCGAGGTCAAACGCGCGGAGGGCGCGGTGGCCTACAACCGCACGCTCGTGGACTCGACGGTCATCAGGGCACCTGTGACCGGCACGGTCCTCGAGCGGAACGTCGAGGTCGGCGAACTGGTGACCACCGGGTTCGTGGGGGAACGCGGAGCCAAGGGCTACGTGATCGCGATGGCCGACCTAGACGACATCCAGGTGGAACTCGACATCAGCCAGGACGACTTCTCCCGGATCTTCATGGACCAGCAGGCGGTCGTGGCGACGGACGCGTACCGCGACCGGGACTACGAAGGCCGCGTGGTCGAGATCTCCCCCGAAGCGGACCGCCAGAAAGCCACCGTGCAGGTCAAGGTGCAGGTGCTCGCCCCCGACAAGCTCATCCGCCCGGAGATGAACGCCAACGTTTCGTTCCTCGCGGCCGAGACTGGGGAAGGCGGCGCTGGCCAGCCGACGCTCGCCGCCCGCGTGAGGGTGCCTGCGGCGGCTCTCGTCGAAGGCAACAGCGTGTTCCAGGTGGTGCAGGACAAAGCGGTGCGGCGGGCCGTGCGGGTGTTGCGCACCACTGCCGACGGCGTGGAGATTGAGCAGGGACTCTCGGGAGGCGAGGACATCATCCTCGCGCCCCCTGCAGACCTCCAGGACGGGGACAGGGTGCAAAGGAAGGCATCATGAGCGACAGCGCGGCGGTTTCTTTGCGCGGGATCCACAAGGAGTACCGGCGGGCCGACTACTCGGTCGTGGCGCTCGAGGATCTGACCATCGACATCCCGCCGGGCGAGTTCTTCTGCCTGATGGGCCCGTCGGGGTCGGGCAAGTCCACGCTGCTGCACTTGGTCGCGGGGATCGACCGCCCGACCAGCGGCGAGATCCAGGTGCTCGGGGACGACATCGGATCCATGAGCGAGCACGAGCTGGCGCGCTGGCGCAGCGCGAACATCGGCTACGTGTTCCAGACGTTCAACCTGATTCCCGTGCTCAGCGCCTGGGAGAATGTCGAGCTGCCGCTGCTGCTGACGAGACTGAGCCGCAAGGAGCGGCTGCAGCGCTCCAAGACCGCGCTGGAGATCGTCGGTCTCGGGGACCGGCTGGAGCACCTGCCCAAGCAGCTGTCCGGAGGCCAGGAGCAGCGCGTGGCGATCGCCCGGGCCGTGGTGACGGACCCTGCCATCATTCTGGCGGACGAGCCGACGGGGGAACTCGATGCCGGCTCGGCCGAGGATGTGCTCAAGATCCTCACCACACTAAACCGCGAGCATGGCAAGACCGTCCTGATGGTAACCCACGATCCCCGAGCCAGGCGGTACGCCCGCACAAGCCGCTACCTGGACAAGGGCAGGATGACCCGCATGCCCGCCGAAGTCGCCGTCGCGTAGGCAGCGGCTCGGCGCGGGCCTGCCCGGACGCAGGAACCGCATTGTCGTAAGCTGGCGGATCGTGCCGGTTCGCTACCGAGCGGTGGGGTACCTGTTCGCCTTGATGGCGATTACCTACCTGGACCGGGTCTGCTTCGGCACGACTGCCGGGGCGATGTCCGCTGAGCTCGGACTATCCCTGGAGCAGATCGGCCTGGCCGGGTCCTGCTTCGTCTTGGGCTACGTGCTGTTCGAGATCCCCGGCGGGTGGCTCGCCGACCGCTTCGGGGCGCGAGCGATGCTGACGCGGATTGTCATCTGGTGGTCCGCCTTCACAGCGCTCACCGGGGTGGCCTGGAACCTAGGCTCGCTCGTCGCGATCCGGTTCCTCTTCGGCTGCGGCGAGCAGGGGCTTTCCCCGGAGCCGCCTCCGCGATCGCGCGCTGGTTCCCCCGCCGCGAACTGGCGCGCGCGCAGTCCGTCGTCATGTTCGGAAGCCGCCTCGGCTTCGCCATGACCTCGTGGGTCGTGATCGCTTTGATGGCCGGATACGGCTGGCGCGCGGTCTACTGGATCTTCGCCGGTCTGGGCCTCGGGTGGGCGGTGGCGTGGCACCTCTGGTACCGGGACACGCCCGAGAGCCATCCGGCCGTCGGGGCACCCGAGCTGGCAGAGATTCAGGCGCAGCGGGCAGCCGCCGCGCACCCGAGCCGGACCCCCTGGCTGCGGCTGCTAACCAACCACAATGTCTGGGCCTTATGCGGCATGTATTCGGGCTACACCTGGGGGCTCTACTTCTACATCCAATGGCTGCCGACCTACTTGGGACAAGCCCGCGGCCTGGAGCTGCCGGAGATCGGCCCCATGGCGGCCGCCGTGCTGCTCGGAGGGGCTGGCGCCAATCTTCTCGGCGGTTGGCTGAGCGACGGCTTGGCGGCGCGGTTGGGCATCCGCGCCGCGCGGCGCATCCCGGCGGTCGCCGGTCTCTTCGCGGCGGGGGTGTTTCTGGCCCTGGCGGCGACGCTGAGCGACAACACGCTGGCTTTGGTATGTCTCGGGCTGAGCTTCGGCTCCGCCGAGCTGATCCTCGCGGTCACCTGGGCCACCTGCACGGACATCGGCGGTTCGGCTGCGGGCGTCGTGTCCGGAACGATGAACTCGCTGGGCCAGATCGGCGGAGCGCTGGCTCCGTGGCTGATCGGCCTCATGGTCGACCGAACGGCTAGTTGGGAACTGCCCTTGCTGGTGTCCTCCGCATACTATGGGGTAAGCGCGCTGCTGTGGCTCGCAGTCGAGCCGGGGCAAGCGCTGGACCTAGGTCGTGCAGAGAACTCGATTTGAGGAGGCCCCGTACGCCTCGCCCCCCGACGAAACGGACGTCAACCTGCGGGCGTACTTCGATGCGTGGAGCGAGGCCAAGGCCGAGGCCGTCGATCTCGGCTGGACCGACTCGGAACTGCGCGACTGGGACGGGAATTTCCGCAGCGACGGGGCATTGATGCTGGTGTGCTGCGACCGGGATGTCGAAATCGGCGAGTATCGGCGAGTGCTAGGGGAGTTTCTGGAGTTTCGCCGGTCCCTCCGCGGCCGAGCCCCCGCTTCCCCGCCCCGATCGCGGGCCGGGAGAGTAGACTGAAAGCTGACAGTGCCGCGACTCGGTGGAGCCGGACCTCGCCAGTGGCGCAGCTAATCTGGGATCGACTTTCCCTGCGGATGCCTACCCGGGCTCTCCGCTCGCCGGCTGGCTTCTCAGATGGCGCGGCCGGGCAGCCGAGTGCAGGCTACGAGCGAATGAGGTTTCACAACGCTTCATGAAACCTTTCCTCTACCCCAAGCCGGCGCGATTTGTGGTTGGGGTCCTACTTGGGCTCCAGGCTGCCGCGCTCCCCGCTCAGGTCTACGATCCCGTCCAGTGGGAGCTCGCATTCGACAAGACTTCGGCTCCACCCGGCAGCACCGTGCTGGCGCGCCTGACGGCCACCATCGAGGACGGCTGGCATGTGTATTCGACGACTACGCCGGAGGGGATTCCACTGGGCTTAGCGGTCGCCGATTCGGCCGGCGTCGCGGCGTGGAGGGCGCATCAGCCGGAGCCGCAAACGGTCTACGATCCCAACTTCCAGGCGGAAGTCGAGTGGTACACCGGCCAAGCCGTCATCCTCGTGGAACTGGATCTCACCCCCGCGGCGACGGGCGATCTCATCGTTGAAGCGCTGGCCCGCTACGGTGCCTGCGACGACCGGCAGTGCCTGCCGCCGAGGACCAAGACGGCGACCGCCACGCTTGCGGTGGCGCCGGGAGCGGTCCTCACCGCCCGGGACATTCCGGGGGGCTATCAGCCGATCCAGGAGAACCCGGTGCGTCGGCCGCGGAGGCTCGAGCCGACACCTGCCAGCGCCGGCCCGACCGACTTCCGGGCTGGCTCCGAGAGCCTGCTCGGCTTCTGCCTGCTCGCGGTCGGTTTCGGGTTCGCGGCCATCCTGACGCCTTGCGTGTTCCCCCTGATTCCGATCTACATGGGCAGCTTCATGGGTGGGGGCGAAAGGCCCTGGGGAGCGGTCATCCGGCAAGCCGGGACATTCTGCCTCGGGGTTGTCGTGCTGTTCTCGGCGCTCGGCGGGGCGTTGGCCGCGTTCCTGGGGCCATTTGGCCTGAGCGAAATCGGATCGAATGCGTGGGTCAATCTGCTCATCGCGGGCGTAATGGCCACATTCGCGCTGAGCATGCTGGGAGCGTTTGAGATCACGGCCCCCAGCAGCTGGACCTCCGGGGCTAGCGCCCGGTCCGTCGGCAGCGGAGTGGCTTCAACGCTGATGCTCAGCGTAGTGTTCACGCTGGCTTCGTTCGCTTGCACGGGGCCGTTCATGGGGGCGTTGCTGGCGGGTTCGGTAGCTAGCGGCAGCACGGCTTACCCGGTCCTGGGCATGACCATGTTCGCCACCGGGCTTGCCGCGCCGTTCCTTCTGCTAGCACTCTTCCCCGCCCTTCTGAACCGCCTGCCCCGGAGCGGAGGCTGGCTGGCCACGACCAAGCGGACGGCGGGCTTCGTGATCCTGGCGGTCGGGCTCAAGTATCTGGGCAACGCGGATCGCGTGTTCGGTTGGGAGTTCCTGACCAGGGAGCGGTTCCTGGCCATCTGGATCGTCCTGTTCGCACTGGCTGCTCTGTACCTGTGGGGCTTGGTGCGGCTGGGCGACGACGGGCCGACCGAGGGCGTCGGGCTGGTGCGCCTTGGAGCGGGGGCCGTTTTCCTGGCTCTGGCCATCAGCCTCGTTCCAGGGATGTTCGGCGGCCCGCTGGGGGAATTGGACGCCCATGTGCCTGAGGCCGCAAGCGGCGGCTTCGGTGCCGGCGGAAATGCGGGCCTGGTCTGGATCAAAGACGATCTCGACGGCGCGACTGCGCAGGCCCAGGCCGAGGGCAAGCCCCTACTGATCAGCTTCACGGGCTACGCCTGCTCCAACTGCAAGTGGATGAAGGCCAATATGTTCACCAAGCCGGAAGTGCAGACGCTCCTGCGGGACACCGTTCTAGTAGAACTCTACACGGACGGGTGGGACGAAGCCAGCGAGAGGCATCAGCAGCTGCAGGTCGAGCGATTCCGATCGTCCAGCATCCCGTACTACGCCTTGCTGCACCCTGACGGCGCGCTGGCGGCGACATTCGGGGGGCAAACACGGGACATCGAGGAATTCCGGGCGTTCCTGCTGAGCGTCTCGTAGCGCCGCGCCCAACCGTTCCCCAAGCGCCAAGGCCGGTGTACCACCGTCCGGCAGGCTCCCGCGTGGAGGCACCGGAGCCAGAATTCCTGCCGGATCGGATGCGGCGAGGCAGGGGCTGCACCGGCTGGCCGCCGGTCGGACCTGGATGGAGCTCAGCTGACCGGGAGTGCAGAGCGGTGCGGTCGAATCGGGGCGTGGAGAGCACAATTCTGGAGGGCCTGGGGCAGACCGAGGCGTATAGGAATCGCTGCGATGCGGAGTCGGGGCACTTGGCGGTCTACGACCGGAACCCGGAGCAGCCAGGGTCGCAGCGGGCGTTCCGGCGCGTGGAAAGGGCCGGCCCGATGCCCATCGCGGCAAGGGGCCTGTGAGGATCTTCAGGTTCAGGCCCGACGGCCGGCCCACGGCCCTCCGAGCTGGCGTACTGGCCGAGATCCGTATAGGGATCGGGCCTACTGAGGCTGCGCAAGCCAACAGTACTGCGTTTGGCTAGCCCGGATGCCGGATTCTGTCCTAGGTGCTTGAATACAGTGTGATGAGCATGAGATTCTGCCGCAAGGCAGGCCGACCTAGCGAAGTGCGCAGACGAGCAGGCTGGACCGTTGCAACTCCTCCTCTGGCCTCGCCTGGCCGCCCGGCCCCGGAACTCGGCCGGCCGGCCGAGAAATGCGCTCTGTGGCTTGCACGCGGATTGGCGCTATTCTGTTTGGCCGGACCCGCGGCTGCCGGGGGCCAGTCTCTCCCTACCGATCGAGGGGCGAAGCTGTTCGCGAGCTATTGCGCCGCTTGCCACCAATATGACGATCAGGGAATGGGGGAAGCTCCGCCGCTGCAGGACTCGCCTTGGGTGGGGGATCCGGCGGAACGGCTGATTCGGATCGTATTGCACGGCGTCAGAGGGAGAATGGAGATCGCCGGGCAGGTCTACGACCGGGAGATGCCCGGATTCGGAAACGTCCTATCGGACGCCCAGGCAGCGGCTCTCGTCTCGCATGTCCGCGAGCGCTTCGGCCGCCACAAGACCGCAGTCGGCCCGGACGCTGTCCGGGCCGTGCGCCGCACCCACGCCGGGCGCACGGCCTACTGGTCGGTCGAGGAACTGCTGGAGACCCGTTAGTTGGCGTAGGCTCGCCCGAGGCCGAATTCGTGGCCGATGCGGACGACTTTGCCGTCCTGGACATGCACTTCGACGAATTTCGAGCCGCTGACCGGGGTGCCGGTCTCGTCCCGGAGCGTAGCGACGAGTTCCTTCGTCGCCACGTCGAAGACATCCGGGGCATGGCTCCAAGCGTACTTGCCGTCCAGGCTGAACGCGACCCATCCGTGGCCGCCTTGGGACAGGTCCACATGGCCCTTCTGAACCGGCGGCATTTGCGTCGCGTCGAAGATGAAGAGCTTCCGGCCTTTCTGGTCGCTGATCCACAGTTCGGTCTCGTCGGGCGTCAGGCCTGCTCCATGGGTGCGGTGCTCGATCTTCTCCGGACCCGCGAAGACGCGGTGGATGGCCTTGCCCTCCTGGAGGTCCACCACATCGAAGCCGACATGGTTGCCGAGGCAGACATAGGCGTAGCGCTCGCGGCTGTCGATGGTGAAGGGAAAGATCCCACGCTCCCCGACATCCTGGACCTGCATGACCATCTCGTCTGTGGCGGTGTCGAAGACGGAGAGCGTCGTACGCGTACCCAGGTACACCTTGTCCCCCTTCAGATTCACGATGCTGTTGTGCGCTTGGGGCCCGACTGCGAGCCGCTTGACGATGTCGCCGGTGTCGCCGTCGACCACCAGGAACCCGCTATCCTCTCCCGAATACCACCATCCAGTTGGGACATAGATCTTCTTCCCGTCCAGGGTCACCGACGACCGGTCGCAGCCGGCGTCATAGACCTTTTCCCAGACCGTCTCCTCGGCTTCCAGATCGAAGCGGCCCAGGCGGTGGTTGGTGGACGAGTAATAAGCGCTGTGGCGCTCCAGATTGCCGGCGAAGCCGCGCAGGCCCTCGGCAAAGACCGGCATGTCAATGCGGCGCACGAACTCGTGCCCGTTATCGATATCAAAGATGAGGATGCCGGGCTTCGACCGGCCCTCCTTCTGCGCTCCGTCGGGCATGCTCAGGTAGAGGTAGCGTGCGACGGGGGACTCAGAGGCTTGGGCAGACTCCTGGGACTCCGTAGCGGACTGCTCGCAGGCCCCAGCCAGGGAGGCCGCTAGGACGGCGGCGAGGAACTCAACGCGTTTCATGACTATGCATGGTACGCCATCGGCCCAGGACGGTCAATTTGTTGCGGCCGCCGGAACCTGCGGGAAACCGTGGCTCGGCCAAAACCGTCCCGTAGAATCCCCGGGCCTGCTGCAACGTAGCTCCAAACAGTGGGCCTTCCTCGCGGGGGTCCTGCCAGTCCCGGCAGCATCGATGCCGGGACTGGCCCAACAATCCAGCGTGCGAGGGGACTACACCGCCCGCTCGAGGCTGATCTCGGTGACCGTGGAATCCGCCGACGAGATCATCGTCGTCACGACCGACACCGTGCCGGGCAAGCAGTGCAAAGCCCTGGACGGGCCGCAAGCGCAGTTTCCGGTCATGGTCCTGCCGACCACGGGTGCCATAGGAAAGCGCGAGCTGTGGGACGGAACGATCCGCGGACTCAAGACGCTTCGCGAGGCAGTTGCAAGAGCCGGAGCGGACGCTGTGCTTGGGCTCCGAACGAACACGTTCAGCACATGCAAAGAGGAACCGCAAATGCTCACCTACAGCGCCCTCGCGCAGGGCGAGGATGCCGAACCATGCCGCGCTAGGCCGCTTGACGGGTAGGTCGGGCAGCGTTCGGGAGTTCAGAAATCGGCGAATGCGGCCGCGTCCGGGGCGGTGGACCCGTCGGGATCACCGACCCGATCTCTCGGAGCCGCCTGCCCGGTGAGCTGATGTTCGCAGGGGTCGTCATCCCCAGAACATGGGAGCGAGAATACGCCAATTCACCCGGAACCCCTGACTGGGCCCGCCTGCGCCGTGGCTTGCGCAACCTGCACGCGGCGAAATCGCGACCGCACGCGGACGGAGCGCCCGTGCCGTGGTCCGCGCCCTACTCATCCCACAGGCGTAGGCAGACGAGAGTGTCCTCATCCCTGGCGAAGAGCATGCCGTTGGCTACAGCTGGAAATGCCCGCGTCTCGTGCGCCAAGATCTGGGCGCGGGCCAGAACTTGGAAGCCTGCGGTCGAGGCCGCCGCAAGCACGAGCTCCCCCGATTCCAGCAGGAGCAGGAGCCGGTCGCCCACGCGGGTGACCGAGCCGGCGCGGATCCGGTCGCTGGTCCAGAGGACTTTGCCGCTGGCCAGGTCGACGGCTCGGAAGCTTTGCCCGTACTCCTGGCGTCCGTGGAAGCCGAAAACCGCGCCGGACGCCAGGACCGGGCTGGCATAGTGGCTGTTCAGGACATCCTCGCCGGACCACAACTCCTCGACCCGTCGGTTGCACAGCCGCAGCGCAGTGGCCCCGGTGCCGTACGAGGCGGACAGCAGCACGATGTCCTCCGCTACGAGGGGGGTTGCCGCATTGACAGAAGCGCGGCTGCGTGAACGCCAGCGGCGCTGATACTCGACCGCGCCGGTGGCGGGGTCCACCGCGGCGAGGCCCTCACGGGTGAAGAAGACCGCCAGGATGCGACCGTCGAAGCGCCCTGCTACCGGGGAAGAGTAGCTAGCCTCGTGGGCCGTCGACTTCCACAGCGTCGCGCCGGTGGCCGCGTCGAAGGCGACGATACCGGCTCCGTCGCTGCCGCCGATATTGGCGAGCACCCGGCCGTCGAGCACGAGGGGCGTCGACGCCGCACCGAAGAAGCCCTTGCGCACGCCGAACTCGCGGTGGGTGTCGACCGTCCAGACCTTCGCCCCGGTCTGGAAGTCCAGACAATGCAGGCGGCCCTGGGCCCCGAACGTATAGACCTTGCCAGCGGCGATCACAGGCGTGGCCCGCGGGCCGTTGGAGAAGCCGAAGTCGTCCCTATAGGTTGTCTCGTACGAGAACTCCCACAGGCTCTCACCGTCGGCGGCGCGCAGGGCCTCGGCAACTTCGCGGGCTCCTCGGCGATGCAACAGGACCAGCTTGCCGTCGGCTACGGCCGGGGCGCTGAAGCCCGCACCCACCGGGCGCTCCCAAACGAGCGGGGGGCCTTGGGCCGGAAACGCCTCGACGGTGGCGCGGCCAGGGAAGACGCCGTCGCGCTTGGGCCCTCGAAACTGCGGCCAGTCCTGCGCGAAGGCTATCGCGCCGGCTGCCAGCCAAACAGCTCCAACTGCCGCCAGCTTCATCCGCCGAGCCCCGCCCATTGTATCGTCGCGGTGCTTCCTCTCGGTCCGATGCGCTCCGGACGGGTTCGCAGCGCCGTCGCCGTGCGACAGGAGCAGCAGGAAGGCGTTCCTCGGGATGGACGGATCGCCCCCTCCCCACATTCCAGAGAGCAGCGGCACCCGGCCCGGGCAAACTGAGCGCATGCCGCGGAGCACCATGGGGAGCATGGGACCGCGGCTGTTCCAGGAGCAGGGAGGGCACCCGCAGGGCAGCCCTGCCCGCCCGTGGTGGCGATCCCCAATGTGCGCGAGGTATCAGGGTGCCTAGTGCGGTCGCCCGAGCGGCCGGAGGAGAACCGCCTGCCGGGCGAAGGGCCCTACCTCGGCTTCAAGCAATTCCCAGGACGCGGTCTGCGCTACAGGGCCGAGTGGCGCAAGAGGTGACTGGGCTGGTTCCGGGAACTGCAGTTTCAGCGTCTCCACCTAGTGGTCACAACGTGGCCGCAACACCCGGTTGCTGGTGCTGGACGCGGACGCGGCCTAGGCGCGAACCTGGGCTCGTCCGGGCTGGGGGCCAACCTGCGCCGGCTGAGCGCGGACTGGCAGTCGGAGTGGGGCCCGCCCTGGAGCGGGCCGAGACGTTCGGGGCTCCGAGCCGCTTCCGAGGCACGGTGTACACTGCCATGCCGGAGCCGATGGCGGCCTGGCGAGGTCGACCGGGGCCGATGTTGCCGGACTGGAGGAAACGCAGGGCCTTTGGCAGTTCGGAGCGGAGCGAAGTGAAGAATTCCCGGCGCGTGGCCTTCGGCGCGTCAGTGGGACGACAGCGGCAGACGAGGATGATGCTGGAGGCGAGGGCGTTGGTCCCCATGCCGACCATACGCCGATCCAATTCAGTGCGCATCGGCCACGTCCCGGTGATCGCAAAGCCCGCCCGGATCACGGCGTCCAGGAACATCTCCCAGCCCGTGCTGGCGGTGCCCTGGTCGACCTTCGCCTCAGACTGCTTGAAGGCGTAGTAGATGGTGGTGTGGAATCCAGGATGCGCCTGCGCAGAGAGTTGCCGCAGCGCCTGGGTCATCCCCTGGAGAAGGAAGGTCTCGGCCACCTCCTTGCTGCCGTGCCGGTACGGTGTGGCGACCAACTCCTCGGCCTTCGGCACGGCCAACATGGCGAACAGATCGGGAAACACCCGCTTCAGCGAACGAGGGAGCCAAATATAGAAGTAGGCTGTGGCCGGGTTGGACGCAGTGCAAACGGGCGACACCCTCGCCCAGCCTGCGGTCGGGCGAAAGTGCAGCTAGGATGCAGGCGATGATCAGGGAGCCGCGACCGCCGTCGCGGGGCAATCGCAGAGACGACCCATGCAGCAGCCGATCCACCAACCGCACGACACGCTTTCCCAGGCGCTCGCCTCCCGGAGCGCGCGCGCCGAGCGGCTGGTCCGGGCGATCCTGCCCGCGGAGTCCGCGGCGCTGCTGTCCCGCCAGCCCATGCGGCTGCTGAACAGGAGCTTCATTACCCGCAAGCTGCGCGCCGTCGAGGCGGACCTGCTGCTCGAGGCGGAGTTCGAGGACGGGGCGGGGGTGCTGATCTATGTCCTCGCCGAGCACAAGAGCGCGCCGGCGGCGGACACGCCCCCGCAGCTGCTGACCTACATCGCCGCGATCTGGGAGTGGCTGCTGCGGGCGAAGCGGGGCGGGAGCCCTTACGCCGCGGTGATGCCGGTGGTGTTCTACCACGGGGAGCGCCGCTGGACCGTCGAGCGGGACCTGCCGGCGGGGCTCACCGCCGGGCAGCGGCGGACGGTCGCCACGCTGCCCTACACGGTGTACAACTTGGGCGAGGTTCCGCCGGAGCGGTGGCCGACGGGCGATCCGGGCCTCGAGGCGGCCTTCATTCTGTTCCGGCGGACCTGGCAGCGCCGGCTGTCGCCGGACGAGGGACGCCGCGTCCTCAGGGCGGTGCAGGCGCTCGCCGACAGCGACTTGCTGTTCCGCGCCGCGCTGCGGTATTTTGCGGAGAGGTTCGACAACCCGGCGGAGCAGCTCGAGGCGATGCTGCCGGCGGGTGAGAGCGCGAGGAGGAGACTGATGCCGACAATCGCCGAACAGTACGAGGCCCGCGGGGAGGCTCGCGGACAGGCCCGCGGCGAGGTCCTTGGGGAGGCGCGCGGGCAGGTGCAGGGGCAGGCGAGAGCGCTGCTGCGCCTAGCGCGAGGGCGGTTCGGGACCGTGCCCGCCGATGCCGCAAGGCGGATCGAATCCGGAACCATCGCCGATCTCGACCGGTGGCTCGATAACCTCGTCCACGCCGAGCGCGTCGAGGAGATCTTCACCAGAGGCTGAGCGCCGCAGGAGCGGCTCGGGACGACACCCGCCGAACGCCTAGAGCCAAGGTCGGCGGGATCCAAAGCCCACGACGAAACCTGCGCCACCCGCAGGACGCGCCGCCCGAAACCGCAGTTCCCGGTATCTGGGGCTGACTCCTGCGGGCGAAGCGGGGCGGGAGCCCTTACGCAGGGGTGATGCCCGTGGTCTTCTACCACGGGGAGCGCCACTGGACTACAGAGCAGAACCTCCCGGCGGCGGCGGGCGGTCGCCGCGCTGCCCTACGCGGTGTACAACCTCGGCGAGGTTCGGCCCGAGCGGTGGCCGACGGCCGATCCGGCCATCGAGGCGGTCTTCACTTTGTTCCGGCGAAAGTAGCAGCGCCGGCTGTCGCCGGACGAGGGGTGCCGCGCCCTCAGGGCGATGCATGCGCTCGCCAACAGCGACTTGCTGTTCCCCACCACGCTGCGGTCTTGACTGCATCAGAAGTCGTGTCCCTGGAATCAATTCCTAAATTCCCGGATAATTCCCCGAAATGGGTGTTTCGGGGCCGCTGCGATTGAGCGGAGAGCCATGCGCGCCTGGCACAGGCCCCTCGTCCCGCCGCCGAGCGACCTGGGCACCCCGCGCAGGCGCACTGCGCCGGCCTGCGCCCGCACCGCAGCCGTTGCGTCCCCGGCTCCGGGCCCACCCGGTGCTCCGCGTCGGTCCCGCCCCACTGTGCCCGGCGCGGTTTCGGCCGCGTCGACCCAGCCCGAGTCCGGCTCCCTCCGGCTCGCCGCGTGCAGCACCTCATCCCACCACAGGTTGCCCCTGCTGCACAGCAGCCGCAGCCGCTGTGTGCTGCCCACGAAGTACCGGATCAGCGGCCGTGGCCCGTGCCGTCGCGCCGGGGCCGGCTGTACCTGATACTGCAGCAGCCGTACTGATCACGTCAAAAGTCGTGTCCCTGGAATTCCCTCGTCGATTGATCTGCTGGGTGGATTCGTTATGCACCATTCGTATGACAAAAGAAAGATTCTTCTTCCTACGCCTTACTGCCGACCAGAAGCTCGAGGTTCGAAAAAACGTGGTACTGCAGTTCGTGGGGGGCTGTGGCCCAGCTAAAGTCCTGCGTCCCTTGCTCCATACGCACGATCCATCGTTGGATCTCACGCTTCTGTCCGGGAGGCATGGAGAACCTGCGGGATCGCCAAAGAACGGGACGACCGCGCCAAGGGACAGACCGGCACGCCGCCTGGATCCGCGCCATCGTCATAGACCAAACTCCGCTCAAGGCCAGTTCGGCAGCGTCCTGAGCGTCTCCCCGGTGCGCCGGAGCCTGCGGCGGCTCCGACTCCCGCCGCAGCGGCCCCAGCGGCGCGCCACCCAGTCCGAGCCCGCCGATGTGCAGCGGTGGCAAGACCCAGAGTTTCCCGAGCTCCTTCGCCGCACCCGGGAGTGGGGAGCCCTGCTCGCCTGCGCCGAGCGTGTGCGGGCGCCCTGGGGGCATGCGCGGTCAGACCCCCGTCGGGCGGGTGGCCAGCGGGCGCTTCCGCCTGCACCGGCTGGCGTCCAGCAGCCCGGAGGGCCGGCCCGAGGACAGGGTGCGGGAAGACCCTGTCACGGCGGAGGTCTTCCGGGAGTTCCTTAAGCAGATCGCGGAGAAGACAGACCGGAAGATTCTGTTGATGGTCGACAATTGCAGGATTCACCGCGCCCGGACAATCCAGGAGTGGCTGGCGGCGAGCCAAGCCGCAGCGGAGCTGTGTTGGCAGCCGCCCTACTCGCTGCAAGTCAATCCGGTGGAACGGCTAGGGGCCTTGGTCCAGCGGCGGGTCCGTCGCCAGCTGAGCAAAACCGAAGCACAGCTTCGCGACAACCTGGAAGCTGCTTTCCAATCTCTACAAGGAGTCCGGAACAGGTGCAAGCCTTCTTGCGAGAGGCAGACTGCCAGTCTATTCTTGCCTGAATTTCGATGACACAACTTTGGGCGCGATCAGTAGCAGCAGTGGCGCACTCTGGGCATCCAGGTAGAAGCCCTGATGCGCCGTGCGCGAGCGGCACGGCGGATGCTGCAGACCCAGGTCCGTCAACGGTCCCTGGAACGCATGCTCCAACCCCTGCTGGCCGCGGTGCCGCCGCACCAACTCCGCCAGTGGCAGCCGGTCCTGGCTCACCGGAATCACCATGCACACCGGCACCAGCAACCGCTGCTCCCCGTCGCGCCGGAGCACCACGCACACCGGCTCCTCCGGCCCCCGGGCCGGCCGGTACGCCCCCGCCGCGTCCAGGGGCCCCTTGTCTTTTCGCAACTCCCTCGCGGCCACCCGGTGCAGGATCGGAGCCTTCTGGCGCGGATCGGTCACGCTTTCGGAATCATCCCAGTCCCACTGCCGGCAATAGCTCCCCAGCGCTTTGCAGGGGTCCGCACTAGCGGCCCTCAGCCCCACCCTCTGCTGCACTGCCAGCCAGGGCACCCCATCGCAGTCCAGCTGCTCCCGCCCATCCCCCAGCATGTCCGGGCCGCCCGCCTGCAGCCGGGCGCTGACCCCGCCGCACACCGAGGGCAGCCAGAACTGCTGCTCGCCGTGGTAGCCGCACGCGGCATTCTCGATCAACTGGCCCTCCACATCGATCCCCGAGCCGTCCCCGAACACCGGCACGGACCCCCACCGCGGCCCGCACGCTCGGCGTGTGACGTGATCGGCCCCCAGGGCGGCGACCGCGTGGAGGTGCCCCCCGCCGGCACAGACCGCGTAGAGCAGCGCCGACAGCCTCTGCCCAGCGCTGCCACCGCGCTGGAGGCGGACCGCCGCGACCAGTCTGAGGCACCGGGCCAGCCGCGCCCCCCGCCGAGATCGGCCCGGCCAGGGCTCGTTGCAGACACCGCAAGCCAGGCTGGGAGCGCTGGCGGGGGACGGGGGGTAGGATGGCCTCCAGAAAAATCGAGAGGCACCCCCGAGGGCAATACGCAGACACCCCGGAGGACCGCCTAAACAATGGCAAAACAAACACGTTCCGGCTAGCAACCGGAATCCTCACCCGGGAATCTAGGAATCAATTCGTCCACTGGTCTGATGGGTGGATTTGTTGTACATTATTCGCATCACAAAAAATCCCCATCCCGCCTTACCGCAGGCCAGAAGTCCGAAGTGCGAAGAAACGTGATTTTGCGTTTCGTGAGGAACAAGTCAGTGGCCATAGAAAGTCCTGCGTTCGTTTCTCAACACGCACGATGGATCGTTGGACCTCACGCTTCTATATGGGAGGTATGGAAAACCTCAGAGATCGCAAGAGAACGGGACGTCCGCGCCTAGGGACAGCCCAGCACGCCGCCTGGATTCACGCCGCCGTCGTAGACCAAAACCCTGCGCCATGCCAATGCCAGTGCGCTTGGTGGACCGCGCAGCGAAAGCCCCAAGCCTCTTGGGAAAAGTTCGGCATCGTCCTGGAAGTCTCCCCGGTGCGCCGGATCCTGCGGCGGCTTTCGCTCACGCCGCAGCGGTCCCAGCTGCGTGCTGTACAGTCTGCGCCCGCTGACGTGCAACGGGGGCACGTCCCAGAGTGCCCCGCTCGCTCACCGATCCCAGGAGTTGGGAGCCATGATCGCCTGCGCCGCCGAGTCCGGGCTGGCTGCGCCGAGCGGGTCTGGACGCCCTGGGGGCAGCCCCCCAAGCGGGTGGCCAGCCGGCACTTGCACCTCCGCTGGCTGGCGGCTAGCAGCCCGGAGGGCCAGCTCCAGCACAAGGTGCGGGAAGGCCCTGCCACGGCGGAGGTCTTCAGAAAGTTTCCAAAGAAGATCGCTGAGGGAGCAGACCGGAAGATGCTGGTAGTGGTCGCCAATCGCAGGATCGCCACGCGCAGAGAATCCAGGAGTGGCTGGCGGCGAACCAAACCGCAGCAGAACTCTATCCTTAGCCGACCTACTCGCCTCCAGGCAATCCGGTCGAACGGCTAGGGGCCTTGGCCCAGCGGCGGGTCCGTCGCCAGCTGAGCAAGACCGAAGCGCAGCTTCGTGACAACCTGGAAGCTGCTTGCCAGTCTTTGCCAGGAGTCCCGGAACAGGTGCAAGCCTTCTGGCGAGAGGCAGACTGCAAGTATATTCTTGCCTGAATTCTCAGGACACGACTTTGGCTCCGATCAGTGCGTGAGCCCTAGGAGCCTGTTGAAAAAGTCCTCAGCGACCGTGAAGCGGCACTGAAATGACCGTAAAACGACTCCTGAAGGCCCTGAACAGTCGCAAACGGTGCTTCGGACGCGATTTCGCGAAGGGGATCGTACCCCAGCGACTTTAGCAACAGGCTCTTAGCGGCCAGCCGACCCGACCCGCAGCGGTCGACGCGCCGCCACAACAGGCTCCTGACATGGAAAAATCAATCGTGAGCATGGGACGGTGCGGCTGGCAGCGGCATGCGGGGGCATGCTACACTGGGTGAAGACCCGACTGGCCACGTGCATGCCCAAGTGGGAAAGCCTAGCCGAAGGTACCTCTCGGAGGCTGAGCCTTCCCAACGAGCCGCACGGCCCGCCGAGTGGAGGCTTCGCCTCGATTGGATTGCTTCTTGTACGTGGGTCGGCCAGGGGAGTGGCTTGCGCACCCAGGGGACGAGGCAGCAGCTAGGGCAGCCGGCTCTGGTCCGGCAATCCTGCCCTGCATCGACAATCCCCGGAGCTTCGCGAGCCCTGCCCTAGGCGCAAGCAGCCGGTTCCTCCAGTTCCCGCCCTAGCTGAAGGTGCCAGAGACAAAGTGAGGGCGCTGCAAGAATCATCCACAGTAAGGACCTCCAAGGAACTAGCGATCACGGCTGCGGCGGCTTGCGAGAAGCGTCGCGATGTTCGAATTCTTGTGCGGTCAGTATTCTGGAACAGCCGAGAACACGCGTTCTCAAGGAGAGCAAGATGGAAAACAGGAAATTGTACGCGGGAGGCCTGAACTACGCGATAGACGACCAGCGGCTGCGCGAGATCTTCGCCCAGCACGGGACCGTCGAGTCCGCGCAGGTCATCATGGACCGCATGAGTGGCCGGTCCCGCGGATTCGGCTTTGTGGAGATGAGCTCCGAGGCCGAAGCGCAGAACGCCATCGACAGCCTGAACGGCGTGCGGGTCGACGGGCGGACACTGACAGTCAACATCGCCAAGCCGCGCCAGCCCAGGTTCGACCGGGACGACCGGGACAGCGGCTACGGCGGCAGACGCTGGTAGACCGACGCCGGTAGACCAGAGGCTCCGGGGCTTGCCAAGCCCCGGAGCAGCCCGCGACGGCTAGATGCCGGCCCAGCGCGGGGAAGCCTCATCGCTGAGCGCGAGCAGGTCGAGCAGCCGCCCCACTTGCTGCTGCACGATGTCGTCCACAGATTGCGGCATCGTGTAGAAGGCGGGCATCGGCGGGGCGATGACGGCACCCATTTCCGCCAGAGAGCTCATTGTGCGCAGGTGCCCCAGATGCAAAGGCGTCTCCCGCACGGCTAGCACGAGGCGGCGCTTCTCCTTCAGCGCCACATCGGCGGTGCGGGTCAGCAGGTTCGACGCGAGTCCGCAGGCGATCGCGGACATCGTGCGGACCGAGCAAGGCACCACGGCCATGGCCTCAAAGAGGAACGAGCCGCTGGCAAGGCTGGCACCGATCTGGTCCACGGGATGCAGTTCGTGGACCAACGGACGCAGGTCCGCCGCACGCCTGCCCGTCTCGTGGTGGAGCGTCTTCTCCCCCGGGCGCGTGACGACGAGGTGGGTCTCCACATCGTCGCGCGTAGCAAGCCGTTCGACCAAGCGCAGGCCGTAGATCGCGCCGCTCGCGCCGCTGATGCCAATTACGATCCGTCGCAAGCCAGATCCCCTTCTCCATGGTGCCAGAGGCAGCCGTTGCGCCTTGGCCCGAGACCGTGTAGGGGCGACCGGTCGGGCTAGAATAAAGATGTCTCTGCGGTTCAGTCGCAGAGACAAGGCCTGCGGCCAGTGTATCCAGCCGCAAGTTCCTGCGGACTTGCGGATCGGACTAACCCTCGGAAAAAACGCCGACCAACCTAGCCGTGGCATCGAAGAAGACACTCTACCTCGCGAACCCGTACGGTTTCTCGGAGCAGCAGAAGTCAGGGCCGCTGCAGGAACTGGTTGCAGCGCTCGAGCGGCTTGGCGCCGAGGTGTGGGAGCCATTCACCCGCAACAACCAAATCGATCGGAGCGAACGCGGCTGGGCCTACGAGATCGGCCAGGCGGATGTCCGGGACGTGCGGAACGCCGACGGCCCTGTTCGCAGTCGTGAACGGCTGCCCCCCGGACGAGGGCGTGATGGTGGAACTCGGCTTGGCCATCGGGTGGGGCAAGCCGGTGTTCCTCTTCCGGGACGATTTCCGGCGCTGCGCCGACAGCGACGACTACCCCCTCAACCTGATGCTGTTCGTCGGCTTGCCCGAGCACGACTGGGAGAGCTACTGGTACACCAGCCTCGAGCAAGTCGCCGACCCGGACAAAGCCTTGGTCCAATGGCTGAACCGCGCACCGATCCCGAGCCCCTGATCCTCTACGATGGCGCTTGCGGATTCTGCCGGGGCGCCATGGCATTCGTGCGCCGACACGCAGGCGAAGCCTTTCGCTACCTGCCCTTGGATGGCGGCGAAGCGCGGCGGGTGCTGGCCGGGCGAGGCATCTCTTCTGCCGAGGGGGCCGACACAATGTTCGTGCTGCCCGGGGCGGGAGAGCGCGAGGCCCCGGCGCTCCGGAAATCGGCCGCGGTCCTGTTCGTTGCGGATCGGCTGGGATGGCCCTGGAGGGCGCTGGGCCTCGTCGCGTGGTTGCCCCTGCGGTGGCGGGATCGTGCGTACGACTGGGTGGCGCGCAACCGCCACAGGCTGACGGCCTGCTCCCCAGCCTGCGCGTGGACCGGTCCGGCTTCCCGAAAGCGCCCCTCGGGCTGACGCCGCACAGACCCGCCCCCCTGCCTGGACCTTGCGGCGTCCGCACGACCGGCGGGCGCGGCTGGTCGGCTCGCAATCGGCTATGTTAAGGCTTAAGCCTAGGGGTACCGGACTCGCTGGAGACAGGGTATGTTCCAAACCAGAATCACCGAGATGTTCGGGATCGAGTATCCCATCATCCAGGGCGGCCTGATGTGGCTCGCACGGGCCGAGCTCGCCGCCGCCGTCGCCGAGGCCGGGGGCATCGGGTTCATGACGGCGCTGACGCACGACACGCCCGAAAAGCTGCGCGCCGAGATCCACAAGGTCCGCAGACTGACATCCAAGCCGTTTGGGGTCAATCTGACCTTCCTGCCCTCTCTGCGGCCGCCCGACTTTCCCGCCTATGTGCAAGTCTGCATCGACGAGAATGTCCGGTTTATCGAGACTGCCGGACGCAATCCCGAGCCTTTTTTGCCCATGCTGCGGGAAGCCGGTATCCAGGTGGTTCACAAATGCACTTCGATCCGCCATGCGCTGAAGGCGCAGCGGATTGGCTGCGCCGCCGTCAGCATCGACGGCTTCGAGTGCGCCGGGCATCCCGGCGAGGACGACGTCACCTCCCTGATCCTCATCCCTCTGGCGCGCGACGCGCTCGACATCCCTGTAGTCGCGTCCGGCGGGTTCGGAGACGGGCGCGGGCTGGTGGCGTCTCTGGCCCTCGGGGCCGACGGGATGAACATGGGCACGCGCTTCGTCGCCACCGCCGAATGCCCGATTCATCCCATCGTCAAGCAGGCGCTCGTGCAGGCGGACGAGCGGGACACCCGGCTGCTGATGCGCAGCCTGCGGAACACGGCGCGCTTTCTGGCCAACGACAACACGGAAAAGGTCCTGAAGATCGAGGCCCGCGGCAAGGCCACGATCGAGGACATCAAGCAGTTCATGTCCGGCCTGGAAGGCAAGCAGATGATCGAGACCGGGGATCTGAACAAGGGCGTATTCTCAGCCGGCCAAGTCATCGGCCTGATCCGCGATGTGCCGAGCGTGCAGGAGCTGTTCGACCGCATCATCGGCGAGGCCACGGAGCTGATGACCGCACGGCTGCCCGCCGTCGTACGCCATGGCGCGTCGCAGAACTGAGCGGGCTCCGCGGCCGCGGGCAATGTCGCTGCGCAGCCGCCGGGAGGGCGACTCTGCAACCCGGGTCGCGCCGTGAAGGTCTCGGCCACGATTATCGCGTTCAATGAGGAACGCTGCATAGGCCGCGCCATCGATTCCTTGGAGTTCTGCGATGAGGTTGTGGTGGTCGACTCAGGGTCCATCGACCGCACGGTCGCAATCGCCGCGGCACGGGGGGCCCGCGTGATCCGCCGCGACTGGCCCGGATATGTCGGGCAGAAGAACTTCGCCGCCGAGTCTGCGGCCCACGACTGGATCCTGTCGATCGACGCGGACGAGGCCGTCGGCGCGGAACTGGCGGCCGAGCTGCGCCTCCTGCAACGGAGTGAGCCGCCGTGCGCAGGCTACGACTTTCCCCGCCTCGCACGCTACTGCGGGCGCTGGATCCGGCACTCGGGCTGGTACCCGGACCGGAAGGTCCGGCTCTATCGCCGGGACAGAGGCCGGTGGACAGGACGGCACGTTCATGAGTCAGTCCGGGTCAGCGGGCCGGTCGGCCACCTGCAGGGCGATCTGTTGCACTACACGTGCGACACGTACGGGGAGCATGCTGCGAGCGTCGACCGGTACACCTCGCTGGCCGCCCGCGAGATCCATGAATCGGGTCGGCCAGTGCCCCTGCATCGCGTCGCCGCGGCGCCTTGCTTGGCGTTCGTTAAGGCGTACTTCCTGCAGTTGGGATTTTTGGACGGGGCCGCCGGCTTCGCAATTGCCAGCATGGCGTCCCGGTATGTCCGGCTGAAGTACTCGAAGGCCCGCCGGATGGCGGGCGTCTAGGCGATGCGGATCCTGCACGTAGACACCGGCCCGGAGATGCGCGGCGGCCAGCACCAGACCCTCCTCCTCTACGACCTGCTCGAGGCGGCCGGCTACGCCCAGACCCTCCTCGCCGGCCCGGCGATCCGGGCGAGGCGAAGCTGCGAACTGGCTAGCTGGGGCTCGGTCCGCCGACACGCCAAACTGTGCGACATCGTCCACGCCCACGACGCACGTTCCCACACCCTAGCGACCCTGTCGGCCACATCCGCTCCGATCGTGGTGGCCCGCCGAGTCGCGTTCCCCGTGCGCCGCAGTCCGGCATCCCGCTGGAAGTACCGTCGCGCGGCGCATTTCATCGCCATCTCCGCGCACGTAGCGGCGATCCTGCGCACAGGCGAGGTTCCGCAGGCGAAGATCAGCGTCGTCCGGGACGCGGTGGCCGACGAGGCGGGCCGCACCGGTTCCGATCCAGGGGCCCGCTTTCGAGGCACCCCAGTTGGGAACTCCTTTCGGGTGGTCTCGCCGAAGTCCTCGGACCCCTTGAAGTGCCCCGACCTAGCCGCCTCCGCCGCCGCCCTTGCTGACGTTGACCTCCATGTCTCCGCCGACCTGACCGCGGATCTCCCTACCGCCGACGCGCTGCTCTACCTGTCCCGGACGGAAGGCCTCGGATCGGCCATCCTGCTGGCCATGGCGTTCGGTGTGCCGGCGATCGCCAGCCGGGTCGGCGGAATCCCTGAGGTCGTCGACCACGAATCGACCGGATTGCTCGTTGAGAACTGTGCCGCGGCCGTCGCCGCCGCGCTCAGACGGCTGCGCGACGACACTTTTTTGCGCTCCCGCCTAGCCGCAGCGGGGCGGGCCCGCGTCCGGACGGAATTCACCCAGGAGCGCCTGCTGCGCGAAACGGCCACGGTCTATCGCCGCGTCCGAGCCGATTCGCACGAGCCGCAGGCCGGGGACCCGGCTTGATCCCAGCCGCCGCAGCCGTCCTGGGCCTACTCGTCGGCAGCTTCCTCAACGTTTGCATTCACCGCTGGCCGCTCGGGCAGTCGATGCTGCGGCCCCGCTCGCACTGCCCCGGTTGCCGGCGGACGATCGTGTGGTACGACAACATCCCGGTGCTCAGCTACATCCGGCTGCGGGGCCTTTGCCGGAGGTGCGGACGGGCCATCGGGGCACGGTATCCGTTGGTGGAGTTCTTCAGCGCAGGGACGTACTGGCTGATCGCGGAGCGCCTCGGAACCGGCCCGGCAGCCTGGAAGGCCGCTCTGTTCGCCTCCCTGCTGCTGATCCTGTTCTGCACCGATCTTCAGCACTTGCTCTTGCCGGACGAGGCGACTCTGGGAGGCCTGGCGCTCGGAATCGGCCTGAGCCCCCTTGTGCCCATGCCTAGCGGGATCGCCGGCGTGGCGTACGCGCTGCTGGGACTCGCCCCGCCCGCGTGGCTGACCTCTCTCACGGAGGCGGCGGTCGGGGCCACGCTCTTCGGGGGCGGTTTGTACCTCGTCGGCCAACTCTTCTACCGGGTGCGTGGGATCGAGGGGCTGGGCCTCGGCGATGTCAAGCTCGTGGCGATGATCGCAGCGTTCCTGGGCTCTTCCGCAACCCTCCTGGTGCTGCTGTCCGCCTCGCTTCTGGCGACCCTGGGCGGCACGCTCCGGGTTCTGCAGGAAGGACGCGGCTGGCACGCCCCCATTCCCTTGGGCAGCTATCTGGCAGCCAGCGCACTGGCCGCCTTGTTCACGGCGGACCGAATCCTGGCTTGGTACTGGGAGTTCATGCTGCCTGCGTAACCAATAGGTTTCCGCTAGTGCCCAGGTCCGTGGTTGGATCTCACGCTTTTCCTGGGAGGCATGGAAAACCTGCGGGATCGCCAAAGAACGGGACGACCGCGCCCAGGGACAGACCGGCACCTGGCTTGGATCCGCACCGTCGTCGGAGACCAAGACCCCGCTCAATGCCCATGCGAGTGCGCTGGGTGGACCGCGCAGTGAGGGCGCCAAGCCTTGAGGGAGAAGTTCGGCAGCGTCCTGAGCGTCTCCCCGGTGCGCCGGAGCCTGCGGCGGCTCCGGCGCACGCCGCAGCGGCCCAAGCGGCGCACTACCAAATACGAGCCCGCTGACGTGCAGCGGTGGCAAGACCCAGAGTTCCCCAAGCTCCTTCACCGTGCCCGGGAGTGGGGAGCCCTGCTCGCCTGCGCCGACGAGTCCGGCCTGGCTGCGCAGAGCGTGTCCGGGCGCACCTGGGGTCTCCGCCGTCAGACCCCGTCGTGCGGGTGGCCGGCGGGCGCTTCCGCCTCCACCTACTGGCGGCCAGCAGCCCGAAGGGCCAGCTCGAGGACAGGGTGCGGGAAGGCCCTGCCACGGCGGAGGTCTTCCAGGAGTTGCTGGAGCAGATCGCGGAGGAGACAGACCGGAAGATTCTGTTAGTAGTCGACCATTGCAGTATTCACCGCGCCCGGGTAATGCAGGAGTGGCTGGCGGCGAACCAAGCCGCAGCAGAGCTGTATTCTCAGCCGACCTGCTCGCCGCAAGTCAATCCGATGGAACTGCTAGGGGCCTTGGTCAAGCGACGGGTCAGTCGCGATCTGAGCAAGATCGAAGCCCAGCTTCGCGACAACCTGGAAGCTGCTTTCCAGTCTTGGCAAGGAGCTCCGGAACAGGTGCGAGCCTTCTTTCGAGAGGCAGACTGCCAGTCTATTCTTGCCTGCATTCTGAGGACACGACTTTTGACGCGATCAGTAATCACCTTCTCGCACTGCGCGGACCTGCTCGGACTACCGCCGGTCCAGGCCAAGAGCCGCGCCGACCTGCGAGCGAAACTCGCGGTCGAATCGGGCGGCGTGGTGTTCACGACGATCCAGAAGTTCTTCCTCGAGCAGAAGGGCGACCGCCATCCTCTGCTGGCGGATCGGCGCAACATCGTGGTGATCGCCGACGAGGCGCACCGCAGCCGGTACGACTTCATCGACGGCTACGCCCGCCACATGCGGGACGCGCCGCCGAACGCGTCGTTCATCGGCTTCACCGGCACGCCCATCGAGCTGGGCGACGCCAGCACCCGCGCCGTGTTCGGCGACCACATCAGCATCTACGACATCCAGCGGGCGGTCGCCGACGAGGCGACCGTGCCGATCTACTACGAAAGCCGCCTAGCCAAGCTGGTTCTCGACGAGGTCGAGCGGCCGCAGGTCGACATTGGCTTCGAGGAAGTGACCGAAGGCGAGGATGTCGACCGCCGCGAGAAGCTGAAGACAAAGTGGGCGCAGCTCGAAGCGATTGTCGGCGCGGAGAAGCATGTCGTACTGGTCGACCGCGACATCGTGGCGCACTTCGAGCGCCGCCAGGAGGCGATGGACGGCAAGGCACTGGTGGTCTGCATGAGCCGGCGCATCTGCATCGACCTCTACCGCGAGCTGGTCCGCCTGCGTCCGGCATGGCGCGACGACGACACCCGCGGGGCGCTCAAGGTCGTGATGACAGGCCAAGCATCCGACCCGCTAGGATGGCAGGCGCACATCGGCAGCAAGGCGTACCGCGAGACGCTGGCGAAACGGTTCCGCGACCCCGACGACCCGCTCCGCATGGTGCTTGTGCGCGACATGTGGCTGACCGGCTTCGATGCGGCGAGCCTGCACACGATGTACGTGGACAAGCCGATGCGGGGCCACGGGCTGATGCAGGCCATCGCGCGGGTCAACCGCGTGTTCCGGGACAATCCGGGCGGCCTAGTCGTAGACTACCTGGGACTGGCCCACGACCTGAAGCGGGCACTGGCGACCTACACGGAGAGCGGCGGCACGGGCTAGACGGCCCTCGACAAGGAGCAGGCGGTCCGGGTGCTGCTGGAGAAGTACGAGGTTTGCTGCGGCCTGTTCCACGGCTTCGACCGGTCCGCATGGGCGACCGGTTCCACCTGCTGCCGACGGCGCTGGCGAAGCGGGCCGGCCCCAGCCCGAAGTCCGGCCGGGAGCTGGACCATGCGGTACGGTAGATCGTCTCGCGGGCCGTGGCCTCGGACGGCGTGGTCGACATCTTCGCCGCGGCCGGCCTGAAGAAGCCCGACGTGTCGGTCCTGTCGGAGGAGTTCCTCCGTGAGGTGCGCGGCATGCGCCGGCACAACCTCGCGGTCGAGCTGGTGACGCGGCGGCGCAAGAACGCGGTGCAGGCGCGCTCGTTCGCCGAGATGCTGGAGCAGACGATCCGCCGTCACCAGAACCGCGCACTTGAGGCGGCGCAGGTGATCGAGGAGTTGATCGGCCTAGCCCGCGAGATGCGCGAGGCGAACGCCCGCGGCGAAAGGCTCGGGCTGTCGGAGGACGAGCTGTCGTTCTACGATGCGCTCGGCGTAAACGACAGCGCAGTGCAGGTGCTTGGCGACGAGACGCTGCGGGACATCGCCCGCGAGCTGGTCGAGACCGTACGGGGTAATGTGACCATCGACTGGACGCTGCGGGAGAATGTCCACGCGAATCTCCGCCGCCTCGTCAAGCGCGTCCTGAGGAAGCACGGCTACCCGCCCGACAAACAGAAGTCGGCCATCCGGACGGTGCTGGACCAAGCCGAGGTGCTGTCGGCCGGCTAGACCACCTGAGTACCGTCATGGCGGCCACAGACACCGCGGAACGCGGACGTAGCCCCGGTGAGAGTGTCGTCCGGTGTGGGTCGGCCGCCGGGCAGCGGGCAGCGGGGACAGTTCGCCGGGCGGATGCATCCGATAGGGAGGCGTCGCTTATTCGCGAGCGCCTGGCGCGACTTGGGGACGAAAAAGCCGCTCTTGACCGGTGCCGGCCACCTTCGTGTGCCGTCTCGGCACCCATCTCCTGACCGAGGCGGGGCCGGACAACCTTGACGTGGAGTCCGGGAATCAATCACGCAGACCGACCGAGCCAGTCTGTCCGATGAGGGCTTCGGCGGTCCAGTTAGGTCCCGTTCACAAAAGCGGACGAACGGAGTCAGAAGCGCGTGGTGCGACTGGCGGCCGTTGGGCTTACTAATTTTGCCAAAAGTAATTGCAGGTCTGGCCGTTTCCAACCTCTCAGCAGATCCCCCGTGTCAACACACACATAAACTAATCTATAGATGTTTGTTATCTGAGACATTGCCGCATGGAATCCGCCTGTGATTCTTGCGATTATAAATTCATGAAATTTCCAACATTTCGCAACTTCCGATGCATTCCCCATTGCGCCCGGCCCCCACTTAGGAAGTTGGTCGCGATCCAAGCCCGCCACGGCCAAGCTCTCCAAGACCTGGCCCAGGACTTCGGCATCAGCATCCGCACAATCCGCACCTGGCTCCGGCTCTAGGCCTGCTGCGGATGCCAGGCTATCGGACAGCAACCCCAACCGGGACGCCATCCCTGCCCCTCCGACAACCACATGCAGATGATCCTCGCAACTCTGCGAGATAAATCTCCCGACCAGCTCCAGTTCGAGTTCGCCTGCCGGTCGCTGCAAATTGTCCGGCCATGGATCCTCGACCAGTTCCCAGTCCAGCTGTCCCTGTCGACGGTGCGCAGGATCCTGCGACGCCTCGGCCTCACCCCGCAGCGCCCCCAGTTCCGGGCCTCCCTGCAGAACGCCGCCGCGGTGCGGACTAGGATCGCAGCAACCTACCCCGCCCTCGCCCAGCGCACGCAGGAGCAGGGAGCCCTGCTGCTCTGGGCCGCCGAGGCCGGCAGGACCGCGCACGACCACCGGGGCACTCCGTGGGGCTGCCGGGGCCGGACGCCCCTCGTCCAGCAAACGGGGGCACGGTTCCGGCTGAGCAGGCTGTCCGCGATCAGCTTTTCGGGAGCAAGGCATTCCATGCCGCAGCCCGGAACCGCCACTGCAGCCACGTTGGAAAAGTTCCTGCAAGCGGATTCCAGACCAGACGGACGCTAGACCGATTGACGTGATAGAGGACCGCCGCAGCATCCACACATCCCGGCACATAGAAGACTGGAAGAAGTGGACCGAAGCACCGGTGGAGATTCATCTATTGCCGGCGTACTCTCTGGAATTGAACCCTGCGGAGCAAGTCCGGTCGGTAGTCCAGCGTCGGGTGGGGGAGCTGCTGGCCCGGACGATCCGCCAGCTAAGGGAGCGCCTGGAGCAGGCTCTGCAAGCCTTGGAGGCCGACCCCACCAAGGTGTCAGGCTTCTTCCGCGAGGCCGACTGCGCCTATACTGTTTCTGGTTGTATTCCGCAATGACTTATGGCAAAATCAGTAGCGGTCCGGGGCCGATTCGGGAGTTCCATCTCTGCCAGCGTTCCCCTCAGTAAGTGGTGGATGCCGGTGGATCGTACCGGACGGAACCGGACCGCGTCAAGCTCGCAAACGGGTAGTAATCAGCAATTATTCAGTCAGTTAAGGACCGTTCAGGACCGCGCCGGACGACGCCGACCCTCTGTATATGATAGGCAGCGCTACTGCCACAGCTCGTGTTCGGCAGCGTACTCGGCAGCCGGTGCGTTCAGCGTTCTCCCGACCCGGAAGCGGGGACGAGCGGCCTGGAGCACGCGACCCCGGCGGCGCGATAGCGAACGGGCTTGGAGAGTTTCCCGATCGCATCGTCGGCCACCAGCCGCTTCAGCCAACTGCGCGCCTAGTGCCTCCGAACGGCGAGCCCTTCGCCGACCTCAGCCTCGGTTCTGGGCTCGTCCAGGTACTGGGGCAGAAATTCTCTCACCCTTGCAAGCAGTTTCTCGGCCGGACTGAGACCTTCCCCGAAACTAGGCTTGGCAATCGGTATTGGCACCAAGGGGGGCTAGGTGTCGTCGGCTGGATCCTGATCGCTCCGGGGTTCGCGGAGCAGAGAGGCGAGACCCGGCGCGGAAGGCTCTGGGGGCGGTGTGGCGAGGAGCGAGACGAGAGCCTCCGGACTATCGGGGTTCTGCCATCGACGTGCGCCGCGCTCCACCAGCGCGTCAAGACCCCTTCCCGTGTCGCTGGTGGCGCGAACGTAAACCCATACGAATCGGTGCCGGTCGAGTTGCTCGACGGCTCCGGCCCAGGTCCCGCCCTTCCCGAACTCCGCGCTGACCACCAGCGCCGCGTCCGCCAGCGCGTAGATGAGCTTGTTGCGCTGCATCGCGTGTCCGACGAGGAAGCCAACGGCAGGATCGTACGGGCAGATCAGGACCAGTCGGCCGTCCATCAGCGCGTCGCGGTGTTCCCGCCGCGTGGCGGCCCGCTCGAGACCGTCGGCGAGGACACACGCCACCGTCCCGCCGGCGTCCAGCGCGCCACGCATCGCGGCCTGATCGATGCCGCGGGCACCCCCCGACACCAGCGTGCGCCGTGCCCCGGCAGCGAGCCGTCCGACGCCCTCGGTGTAAGCGATCAAGTCGTCGTCCACGTTTCTGGAGCCCACAACGGCCAGCCCCCCCGAGTCCAGGTCCGCACGGTTACCGCAACCATACACCACCGGCGGGGCCTGTTCTCGCAGGCGTTTCTTCAGCCGCCGCGGGTACTGCGCATCCGCACGGCTCGTGACCCAGATCGCGCGCGCACGCCAGCGCTCCATCGCCAAGCTGAGGAGGAAGCCCCGGTCGAGCAGACGGCCGAGCCGTTCCGGGGCCAGGTCGAGGCGGCATTCCTCGAGCAATTCCCGCACGTCATCGCCCAGCAGATCGGCGGGCTGGCGCCGCAACTCCCGGAGCCGGCGGGCGAGGCGGTTGTACTCGCCCGCCGTGAGAGGCTTGGGAGACGATCGCCTTTCCCGTCCGATGCTCAACGGCGCGGTCAGCAGCAGTATCGCCCGTGTGTTCAGAGAAGGGGCTTCGTTCATGACCGGCCTCCCGCGTTCGCGAGCGCAAGCGGCCACACCGGGCCGCATCCTCGCCGGCGCAGTTCCCAGGCGGCGACGGTGAAGGTCCATCGGGAGTCCACGACATCGTCGACCAGCAGCACGGGGCCGGTCAGGATGGCTTCACTGGCGACGAGCAGCGAGCCCAGGACGTTGCGGGCCTGGCGGTCGCTGTTCTCCATCGTCTTTTGTTCGGGCCGACCGCCCGACTTCTTCTTCAGCACGTGGCCGAACGGCAGATCCAGCGCCTCGGCGAGGCGGCGAGCGAAGTCGGGCACGAGATGCGGATGCCGCAGTGACGGAATGGCGGCGACCCAGGCGGGCGGCGGATCCGGACGCCACTCGCGCAACAACGCCGCGCACGCGCTCACCAACTCGTCGGAGAACCACCCGTCCTGCAGCTTACCGCGGCTGACCAACTGGCCCCAGCCGGCGTCGTTCCAGACGCAGAGCACCCTTCCCGGCTGTGCCCGGTGTTCCGGATCAATGCGCTTTCCCGGAGGCCACTGCCGCCGCGGTTCTACCGGCAGGCTCGAACCGCGTAGGAAGGCGACCGCCTCGGCCACGATCTCCAGATCGCACGCGGCGGGCAGCGGCGGCAGTGGAGGCGGCGAGATTCCCCGCGGATCTCCGTCGAGCGCCCGGATCAGGAACGCCATGTGGCCGGAGGAGAGCCGCACGTACTTCTGCATCTCCGCCTGCTCCTCACGGCGCAGCGCCGTGAGCCGTATCGCCCGATCCCAGAAGCCATCGCTCAGCGGCGCTGCGGTCAACTGCCACGCCGGGCCCTGCTTGACGACGGGGGCGGGCGACTCCAGCGACAGCAGTTGGAGGGTCTTCTGAATCCGTCCGGCGCTGACGTTGACCTTCGCTTCGATCTGACGTTGCGTCAGCCCGTCCTCGGCTTCCAGCGCCGCCAGGACCTGTTCCACCTCATTCCGCGCGGGAAACGCGCTTCGGATGAAGTAGCTCGTGATCTCCGTGTCCTCCCCGCCGCTGAGCAGTACGCCGCGGGCCGCTTCCAGCGCCCGGCCGGCGCGGCCCACCTGCTGATAGTAGGCCACGACGGAGCCCGGCGTCTGGTAGTGGATGACGAACGCTAGGTCCGGCTTGTCGAATCCCATGCCGAGGGCCGTGGTCGCCACGAGCGCCTTCACCTGATTGTCGAGCAGCGCCTGTTCCAGCGCCTGCCGGCTCGGGCCGGTCTGACCGGTGTAGGCTGCCACTTCGATGCCGCGGGACCGGAGCCAAGCCGCCACCAGCCCGGCGTCTCGCACCGTCAGCGTGTAGACGATACCGCTTCCCGGCAGCGACGGCAGTCTCTCGGCCAGCCAGGCGAGGCGCTCGGCCTGACCGGGCATTCGGATGGACTGCAGCGACAGAGACGGCCGGTCGAGATCGCCCCGCAGCACCTGGAGGTCCGGTCCCAGGATCGCCTCGAGGTCGGCCATCACGCGAGCGTTGGCCGTGGCGGTGGTCGCCAGCAGGCGGAGGTTGGGAGGCATGTCACGCACGGTGCGCTCGATCAGACGGTAGTGGGGGCGGAAGTCGTGGCCCCAGTCGGAGATGCAGTGGGCCTCGTCGATGACGAGCAGTGCGATGCGCGCAGCGATGTCCGCCAGCACCTGCTCGCGGAAGCGCTCGTTCGCCAGTCGCTCCGGGGAGATGAGCAGGAGGTCCACCGCGCCCGCACGAGCCGCCTGCTCCACGCGGTCCCACTCGTCCTGGTTGTCCGAGTTAATGGTCTTTGCGCGGACGCCCATTCGCTCGGCCGCCGCGATCTGGTTGCGCATCAGCGCCAGTAAGGGGCTTACGAGGAGCGTCAGCCCAAGACCCGCTTCACGCAGCAGACGGGTGGTGATGAAGTAGACGAAACTCTTCCCCCAGCCCGTCTTCTGGACCAGGAGCTGTCGGCGGCGGCCTTCGACGAGGTGTCGAATGGCTTTTTCCTGTCCCTCGCGGAAGCGTGCGTCTTGCCGCCCCGTGCCTCGCTTCAGGAGATCCAGCGCTCGGCGGGAGTCGTAGTGCATATCTGTGCTCGAATCGGCAGCGAGCGCCAATCAACTTGTATGGAGCCCGGCGATGCTGCCCGTTGCACCAACCAAGCTAGCGAGGAAAGCACGTACTATTTATAACAAATGGGTTATCGTCAGCATCCCGATCATGCTTGCTTTATTGATTCCCATTTTCCCAACAGGAATCAGCCGGACACCCGAAGCCATCCGTTGAGGTTGCCCCGATCCCGTAGACGGGGCAATTGACACTTGCGGGCTCAGGCGGCGGCGCGTGTTCCGGCGTCTTGGGATTATCGACGACGACTCCCCGAACCACCGACACGGGCGGTCTCACCGGCGATGGCGGTACAGCAGGCGAACGAAGCGCATGACGGGAGCTATGCGGGAGGACCACGAGCGGGCAGGCGGCGGAAATGACCAGATGGGATCCATCCGCCGTCGTCAGCCAACTGGATTACTGATCGCGTCGAAAGTCGTGTCCCTGGAATCCCTTCGTCGATTGATCTTCTAGGTGGATTTGGTGTAACGATTAGCATGGCAAAAGAAAGCTTTTGATTTTTCCACGCCGTACTGCAGACCAGAAGTTCGAGGTTCGAGAAAACGCGGTCTTGCAGTTCATGGGAAAAGTCTGTGCTTCAGATAAAGTTCTGCGTTTTTTGCTCAATACGCACGATTTGTTGTCGGACCTCACGCTTCTAGCTGGGAGGCATGGAAAACCTGCGAGATCGCAGGCGAACGGAGACGACCACGCGCAAGGACAGCCCAGCACGCCGCCTGGACTCGCACCACCGGCTAAGACCAATACCCCGCTCAAGGCCCAGGTGAGGACGCTGGGCGGACCGCGCAGCGAGGGTGCCAAGCCTTGGGGGAGAAGTTCGGCCGCGTCCTGAGCGTCCCCCCGGGGCACCGGAGCCTACGGCGGCTCCCGCCGCCACGGCCCCCGCGCAGTCTGCGCCCGCTACCGGGCAGCGGTGGCAAGCCCCGAGCGCCCCCGCTCGCCTGCGCCGCCGAGTCCGGCCGGGCTGCGCCGAGCGGGTGCGGACGCCCTGGGGGCGGCCGCGGTCGGCACCCCCGTCGGGCGGCCAGCAGACCGGAGGGCCAGCTCGAGGACACCGTGCGGGAAGGTCCTGTCACGGCGGAGGTCTTCCGGGAGTTTTTGCAGCGGATCGCGGAGGAAGCGGATCGGAAGATTCTGCCGGTGGTGGACCATGGCAGGATGCACCCGCCCGGACCATCCGGGAGTGGCTGGAAGCGAACCAAGCCGCGGTAGAGCTGTACTTGCAGCCGACCTACTCGCCGCCAGTCAATCCTGTGGAACGGCTAGGGGCCTTGGTCCAGCGGCGGGTCCGTCGCGAGCAGAGCCAGACCGAAGCCCAGCTGCGCGACAACCTGGAAGCTGCTTGCCAGTCTTTGCAAAAAGCTCCGGAGCAGGTGCGAGCCTTCTTGCGAAAGGCAGACTGCAAGTATATTCTGGCCTGCATTCTGATGACACGACTTTTGACGCGATCAGTAACTGAGCGCCCAGATCGTGCCACTGCTGCTGCAGGACTAGGCGCGGCGGCACGGGTTGCGTCCGCCGATCCGGTACTGCGTGTGCAGCGTGGGGCGGCTGATGTGCAGCGCACTGCTGCTGTCCAGCAGGGACAACCTGCGCTGGGATGGGCTGCTGCACGCGGCGAGCCGGAGGGAGCCGGACTCGGGCTGGGGCGGCACCGGGCCCAGCGGAACGGGGCCGACGCGGAGCCCGCGGGGGTTCCGGTGCGGGCGCAGGCCGCCCGCGGGGGGGCCAGGTCACCCGGCGACGGGATGAGGGGCCCGCGCCGGGCACCGGGCTCTCCGCTCAAGCCATGCGGCCCCGCAACACCCATCCCGGGAATGATCCGCGAATCTCGGGAAATATCCACGCCGCCCCGGGCGCTGCGCGTACCGCCGGAGCGCACCGGGCTCCACCCCCTGCCCAGCGCCGGACGGGTCGCAGCGTCCGCGGCGTCGCTACGGATCGCGTCAAAAGCCGTGTCCCTGGATCTGCTGGTGGATTGGGTGTCCGCGACGAGCCTGGCCAAAGAAAGCTGCTTTCCCTTGCCACGCCTTCCCGCAGGCCAGCAGTTCGAGGTTCGCAAAAACGTGGTCTTGCAGTTCATTGGGGGCCAGTCGGCGAACCCTCGAAAGTCCTGCGTTCCTTGCTCCACACGCACGATCTATCGTTGAGTTTCACGCTCCTGTCCGGGCGGCATGGAGAACCTACGAGACCGCAGGAGAACGCGACGACCGGGATTCGGACGTGTTCATCACGGCCAAGAACCGGGGCTACTCGTTCGACCTCTGCCCCGGCTTCTGGAAGAGCGTACTTCAGCATCACCAGTAGGATTGGGGCTTCAGCAGCGGCAGGGTCCGCAGCGAACTCCTCGCGGGGAGCAAGACGGATGACCTCGTCGAGCGGGTGAGCGAGGAAGTGCCAAGCGGGGTTTCCTACCCGTGGACACCGGTGCGGTGCTGAGCGCCTATGCGGACATCATGATGTGGACTCAGCGCCATCCTAGCCATTGCGACCATGCGAAGGCGAAGTTCGCAACAGGCGCAGACGGCTGGCGCGTCGTCTCCGCCTGCGTCGTGATCGTCTGCGCACGGAGGAGGCGACCAGCGCCTCCGCCCCACGGCGCCGGGTCGCCGCCCAGTTCAGGACACAGACGCCGAAGCTCGCAGCTTTCCTGAACGAGGCTGAGCGCGACATGCTGGCCTAGATGACCTTCTCGGCTGCGCAGTGCGCCCAGCTGCCTGCGACCAGACCGTCGCCAAGCTGCCTGCCGGAGCAGCCTGAGCGTCCCGGCCCTACCCACTGGATACCGCGCTGGACGCCAAGCTCTTGCCCCACGGCGGGGGACACGATCCACGGAAATGGGCTCGCTTGAAGCTAACGCTATCCTGAACCGATACGAGCATGCCTGCCGCAATGAAGCTGGGCGAGATCGCCGAAGCCCTCGGCTGTCGACTGATCGGAGACCCCGATCTCGACATTACGGGCGTTGCCGGCCTCGAGGAGGCGGAACACAGCCACCTGACCTTCCTGTCCAATCCGCGCTACGCCCGTCTCACCCGGACAACGAAGGCGGCGGCGATCCTCACCGGGACCCCCATCCAGGGGCTGGACTTGGCATTTTTGATCTCCGAGAACCCCTATCTGGATTTCGCCCGCGCCCTAGCGCTGTTCGCCCCCCCGGACGAGCCAGAGCCCGGCATCCACCCGACCGCGGTGATCTCGCCAGAAGCCCGGATCGGCCGCGGCGCATCGGTCGGGCCCTACACGGTAGTCGAACGGAAGGTGCGCATCGGCCGGAACGCAGTGCTAGGCCCGCATGTGGTCATCGAACGGGACGCGACAGTTGGAGATGACTTCCGGGCCTACCCTGGAGCTACCGTGGGCCGCGGTTGCGTGGTCGGCGACCGGGTCACCCTGCACCACCACGTCACGCTAGGCTCCGACGGCTTTGGCTTCGCACGCCGGGCCGACGGGTCGCACCAGAAGATCCCTCAGACGGGTCGCGTGGTGGTCGAAGACGATGTAGAGGTCCAGGCAGGCACTTGCATCGACCGCGCCGCAGTCGGCGAGACCCGCATCGGCCACGGCACCAAAATCGACAACCTAGTGCAGATCGGCCACGCCGTCAAGGTGGGAGAAAACACGATCCTGTGCGCCCAGGTCGGCATCGCAGGCAGCACGAGCTTGGGCGCGAACTGCATTCTCGCCGGCCAGGCGGGCGTCATCAACCATCTGGAACTGGGCGAGGGCGTGCTGGTCACCGCCCAATCCGGTGTCGGGCACGACTTGCCCGGAGGCTCCAAGGTGTCCGGCTCGCCCGCATTCGACAACCGGCGGTGGCTCCGCTCAACGGCAGTGTACGGCAGGCTGCCGGAGCTTGCCCGCGAAGTCCGGGGGCTGCGCAAGCGGGTCGGCAGGCTCGAGAGCGAGTCCTAGCCTCGTCGGCCGTCCGCCCGGGCATCCGAAGCATCCTCCAGTTGCTCTCCAGCATAGGCCTCGGGCGCAGTGAGCAGCTGCGGCAGACGAGGACCGACCTAGACCCACTTGAGGTCCTGGTCACCGCGCCGCATTCGTTCGCGGCTTGTCGGCTGCGCCATGGATTCCGAGACTCGCCCCGTGTGCAGCGCACTGCCACCCTTCCTCTCGCCCTGGGGTGCCCAGGTGCTGCCGCGGCCATCCCGGCCGCTCCACCCGTGCCTCAATGTCGGCCATCCGCGCTGCAAGCTTCGCATCGGCGCATCGCTGGCGCGGCGCAATGGGATCCTCCTGTGCAGGAACGACGATCCGCACCGATCCCCTGCCCCGGTCCGGCCTGTGGTCGGACGCCAGTGGCCGCGCCACTCCTGCCTTCCGAAACCGGACGCCTAGTCGGGACCGCCGGCCTCGACACACGCCTCGCCGTTTCCGTACGATGGGGCCTGCTGCCCGAGGGGCGGCGCGAACCCCGCAATGCCGTACCGTTTGCCGCTGGCCTTCCTGGCAGCGTCGCTGTGCATCGCCCAGCAAGGCGAGTTCCCGATCAACCTGCGCCAGGGCCTCATGGCTGGAGAGGTGGGCGTCGACTCAGCGATCCTTCAGTCGCGGCTGACCTCCTCGAATCCCCGCCAGGATCCCCGCTGGGAAGGCATCCGCGGCACCAACGGCTGGGCCCGCTTTGAGATCGCCGCCAACGACCGGTTCGAAGGGAGCCGCCTGACCGATTGGATCGAGGCCTCGCCGTACTCGGACTTTATCGTCAAACGCAAAGTCGCCGACCTGCTGCCGGCCACCCGCTACCACTACCGGCTGCACTACGGCACCAGCAAGGTCAACACTCGCGTGTCGGACGCGGCGACATTTCGCACGCTGGCCGGCCGGGGCGTCGCTGCGGCCTACAGCTTCGCGGTCGTCACCGGCATGAACTACTCGTTCTTCCACTACACGGGCAACAGCCGCGTCGGCCCCTATGCCGGGCCCGACAAGGAGCTCGGCTACCCCGCCTTGGCCGCTATTCGGAAACTGCGGCCGGACTTCTTCGTGGGCACGGGCGACAACGTCTACTACGACCACCCGGGGCACCGCGGCCGGGCTCAGACTCGCCATGAAATGCGCAAGAAGCACCACGAGCAGTACTCGCAGCCGCGGTTTTTGGACCTCTTCGGCGAGGTGGCGACCTATTGGATGAAGGACGACCACGACCACCGGTTCGACGACTCCGATGCCGTCAACGCCGTGCGGATCCGCGCCGCGAAGCAGCTCGCCTACTATCCGCGCACCAACATTCACGAAGGCGAATCCGGATCGGGCTTCGCCCCGTCGCACGCACTAGGCATCCAGGTGTTCCAGGAGCAGCTGCCCGTTGTCGATCCAGCCGAACGGGATCCAGTCACGTACAGAACGCACCGCGTGAGCCGCGACCTGCAGGTCTGGATCGTCGAAGGCCGCGACTACCGGAGCCCTCTCGACCAGCCGGACGGCCCGCGCAAGACCATTTGGGGCGCAGCTCAGAAGGCTTGGCTCATGGAGACTCTCCAGGCCAGCGACGCAACTTTCAAACTCCTCTTTTCCTCCACTCCCATGGTCGGGCCCGACTCCCGCAGCAAGCGCGACAACCACACCAATATCAACGGCTACCGGCACGAGGGAGAGGAGTTCTTCCGCTGGCTCGCAGCCAGCGGGATCACCGGCGAAGAGTTCTTCATCGCCTGCGGCGACCGCCACTGGCAGTACCACTCGATCCGCCCGGACGGCTACGAGGAGTTCTCGTCCGGGGCCCTGGTGGACGAGAACGCCATCCTGGGGAGCTTCCCCGGCGACCCGAACACCACCGACCCGGACGGCAGGATCCGGCAGCCCTACCACTACGGGGAACCGACAGGGGGCTTTCTGATCGTATCCGTCGCGCCGGACGGCCCCGCAGCGCGGGCCGCATTCCGCTTCTACGACGAGCACGGCACGCTGCTGTACGAACACGTCAAGGCCCGCCAGCCCTAGGCGGTCCCAAGGGAAGCCGGTTCTATTGCAGCGGCAGCAGCACGGATCCAAGGTACGAAGCCAGCAAGCCCGCGCCGCCCAGAGCGAACAGCGAGACTGTCTTGGTCTTCAGAGCCTCGACCTCTGTCAGCCCCGTCATCGTCTTGAAGACCCAGAAGCCCGAGTCGTTCATCCAGCCGCCCACGATGGACCCGGCTCCGATCGCGGTCAGGATGTAGACCGAGTGGTGCCCCGGGGGATGGGCCAGGATCAGCGGCGCGAGGATCTCCGAGGTCGTGATCATGGCCGTCGTCGCAGATCCCTGCGCGATCCGGAAGAGCATCGCGATGCCGAAGCCGAGCAGCATCAATGACAGCCCCAGCTGCTGCGCGTAGTCGCCCAGCACCGCACCGACCTCGGCCTTCACCAGCAGGCGCCCGAAGGCACCGCCGCCGGCGGTGATGAGAATAATCAAGCCCGCACTCTTGATGGCCTCCTCGGTGGGCTTCGCGAGTTCCCGCAGACCGAGGCCCTTGTGGGAGGCCAGCAGCCAGAGCCCGGCGGCGGCGGCCAGGATCAGCGCTAGGTTCGGGTTGCCCAGGAAGGCTGTGACGCCGCTGACCGGGCTGTCCGGGAAGAAGGTGTTGGTGACCGTGTTGGCGGTGATCAGCACAACGGGCAGCGCGATGGGCAGCAACGACACGCCGAAGCCGGGCAGTTCGCTCTCGGGGCGCTTCGCAACCTCCTCCAGCTCCCGCAGCGTCAAGCCCGGAGCCTCGCGGATTGGAATCTGCAGTTTGCGGTCGATCCAGTAGGCGTACAACCAACAGGCGAAGGCGGACGGGATGGCGACGACCAGACCCACGATGATCACGACGCCCAGGTCGATGCTGAGCGTCTCCGCCATCGCGAGCGGCCCGGGCGTGGGCGGCACGAAGATGTGCGTGGTGACACCGCCGGCTCCGATCGCCAGCGTGTAGAGCAGATAGTTCTTCCCGCCGGTGCGCATGCTCATCGAGCGGGCCAGCGGGACGAGCAGGTAGAAGACCGTGTCGTGGAATACGGGGATGGACAGGATGTAGCCGCTGAGCACCATCGAGAGCGACGAGTACTTCTCCCCCAGCCAGGCGACGAACCGACGCGTGATCTTCTCGGCCGCGCCGCTCTCCATCAGGCATTGCCCGATCACAGCCGCCATGGCAATCGCGATCCCGATTCGCCCGACCAAGCCGCCGAAGGCCTCGGTGACAGCCCCCATGATGTCCTGCACTTCCACATTGGGCGACAGCAGGCCGATCAGCACGGCCGAGAGAATGAGGGCGGCGAAGGCGTTGACTTTCCAACGGATGATCAGCAGGAAGACCGCTGCCATCGACACCAGAAGAATGAGAATGGGATGCATGCGTGCTGAACAGGATAGTACGAATTGGTATCCTGGGCGAGCGATGGACGAGCGCTGGCTGAGCTACGACCTAGAGCCACCGGTTGCGGTCCTGACTCTCACCAACGTTCGCCGGCGAAACTCGCTGTCGATGGAGGCGATGGACGCGATCCTGGACGCCCTCAGGCGGACGGGCGACAACAGCGAGGTCCGAGCGGTCATCCTGGCTGCCGAAGGCCCGGTGTTCTCTGCCGGCCACGACTTGCGCGAGATGAGGGGCGGAGACCTGGAGCACTACCGGCGCGTCTTTGAGAAATGCACCGAGCTGATGACCGCGGTGCAGACGATCCCGCAGCCGGTGATCGCCCAGGTCGACGGCATCGCGACGGCAGCCGGCTGCCAGCTGGTGGCCACCTGCGACTTGGCGCTGGCGTCCGAGAGGGCTCGGTTCGCCACGCCGGGAGTGAAGATCGGGCTTTTTTGCAGCACCCCCATGGTGCCCCTGACCCGCTGCATCGGACGGAAACGGGCTCTGGAGATGCTATTGACCGGCAAGACGATCGACGCCGCGACGGCGGCCGACTGGGGCTTGGTGAACCGCGTCGTGGAATCTGAGAGGCTCGCAAAAGAAACCCGTGAGCTGGCTCTGCGGATCGCCAGCGCCAGCAGTCTGACAGTCGGCCTAGGCAAGCGGGCGTTCTATGCGCAGATCGATCTGGATCAGCCCCGAGCGTACGACTATGCCAAGGCAGTGATGAGCATGAACGCTCTAGCTGCCGATGCGCAGGAGGGCATGTGCGCCTTTTTGGAAAAGCGGGAGCCGGTATGGCACGGACGGTGACGGGGATACCGTAGATGGGCTCGGAGGCTTGCTTCCGCAGGTCGGGCCCCTAGGAGCCTGTTGAAAAAGTCTTGGGTTCCGAGGAACTTGGGGGCGCAGCGTTCCGACGGGCCCGCAACGGTGGCAGAACAGACCCCCAGGATCGCGCAACCGGCCAGTAGCGGTGCTTGGAGTGCGCTGCTGCACCACCCGACGCCAGCTGAGTACGCCGGCCGGACTTTTTCAACGGGCTCCTAGGTGCTGCGCCCACAGATCAACCAGCGTCTCAATCCGGACTAGGCGCTTATCGACGTCTTGCAGCCGCGCATCCAAAGCGTCCAGCCGCCTGGACGTATCCTGCCGAGCCGCTAGGATCATCCTACCTAGAGCTACGCCAACGCCTGCGATGCCGACTACCACAGCTGTCATGCCGTCAGCCTACTACGCCAGCAACCGCCCTGCGAGCGTCTACCGCCCGGATGTGCTTTTAGCCCGCAGGCGGGGATTCTGACGCTCGCCGCCGGCGCAGGGCTGGGCCGCGAACTAGACGGGCGGATAGGATGGGCTACGCTGGCTGCGTGGCTTGGACGCTCGTGCTAGCCACGCTACTAATTTTGCCAAAAGTAATTGCAAGCAACCCACCAATAGAATCAATGGCTTGCGGAGCCCTTTCGTGCAATTATTTATGAAAACATCAGTAGTCATTCGGACCGCTATTCGGACCACGCGCTGGCTGGACCGGCGGTAGACGGTCTAGTGCCCCCTGTCCGGAGTTCCGTCCCGGCGCTGCGCCACCCGTGCGTCATGGTCCGGCGGGGGCTCGTTCAGGGCGCACCCCGGAAACTGGCGCAAGGCCAGGCTGTCCTCCACACGCAGCGCGATGCCCCGCTCGGACTCAAAACCCAGCAGGCAGCCCAGCAGCAGCATCCGGCAGGAGACCCCCGAGGGCAGCAAGGGCCGCCCGCAGGGACTCTTAGAGAGCTTCCTCTAGCACCATGTTGAGCCGCTCGAAAAACGGCAGGGTCGGGGCCTGCAGCAGATCCTCGAAGTCCAGGAAGGCGACTTCCTGCGGCTGCTGGCGTTGGCCCAGCGCCAGGGAACCTAGGCTCGCAGCCCTAGACGGATTTTTTCAATGGGCTCCTAGGTGGGCACTGCCGCTCCATCTGCACGAATTCCGCCATGTCCCCAGCTGCCAGACGGTAGCGGCGGGCTGCCGCACGCAGGGCTGACGAATGCCCGTCCCCGAAGTCCCGCGGCGATTCGACACCGTAGCCGACTGCGGCCGGACGGCCTCGCAGGCGGTGGATTAGGTCCCGCCAGGAATCGCGCCGCCCGCAACAGGCAGAGAGGGTCGTTCCCGAGCCGACCGTCCCGATCGCCTCCGCTGCGTTGCCAATAGCGGGCGCCGGGCAGGGGCCCCGAGGCAAGCACAACCTTGCCCCGAGCCCCTGCGCGATGTCGAGGTATCCCGACAGCATGGCGAGGTCCGCCTCCACGAGGCACGATAGGTGTCGGTGCCGACCGACAGGCGATCTCGCTCGGCACCGGTCCATTCGCCGTATGCCAGACGGACGGATCCGACTCCTGCCTGCTCCGCGAGGAGCCGCGGCAGCGCCACCGCGGCTCCCGACCGGTCTCGCCTCCCAATCAACGCTCGTCGGGTCGGAATCGACCCTGGGCCGCCTAGCGGTATCTAGGCCTCCGATAGATCTCGACATGCGCCGGAAACGGGACCTCGTCGTCGAGAGGGAACATGGGGCGTGAGCAGCGCACATGACCGAGAGTGCGAAGGTTGGCGCTAGTGGCCCCCGGACCGTCCACTGAGATCAACTGACCGCACCAGGCGCTGTACATGTGCGGCTCGCAGTGCGGGGATTTGACCACGACCAGATCGAACCGCCGGGGATCCTGACCGTGCGCTAGAAACAGGGAGCGGTCGTAGAGGTTGACGGGCCGGCTCGTCACGACCAGCACGCACCGGCCGCACTCCAGCACGGCGGTCGGACCGGCATCCCACCGGCTCCCGGTCATCTCGCTCCGCAGACGGCCATCGGACAGCATCCTGACGCGCGCCTCGACTTCCAGGGGCGAGAACCTCCGCGGGTCGAGCGCCCCGCCGACTGTCGTCCGGAGCGTAGCACCGACCCCGGCCGCAAGAGCGCGCCGCACTGCGGGCGGATCCACCACCGGCGCCAGGACGCTGCCCTGGAACCCGCAGGCCAAGACCTCCCGCAGAATGGCGTTGCCGTCGCCGGAAGCCCCCGAACTCGGAGCGTCCGCCGCATCCATCAAGACCGCCGTGCCCCGGGTGCGGACGGCCAGCCGCACGGCTTCGGCCACGCTGGCCAGCGAAGCCTGCATCGCCGTCCGCCCAGCCCACAGATCGGTGGCGAGCGCGGCAGCGCAACTCGCGGCGGCAGCAGGCTCGCCGTCCGCTACAGCTACGCTGTTCGACCGCAAGTCGGGCACATCGGTGAACGGGTTTCCGATCAGGACGCCGGCAGACAAACCCCGCGGCCCGTGCTCAAAGGACTTGGCCCGGCCGATGATCCGTCCCAGGCAACCCGTCTCGGTGATCAGTTCGTCCCCGCGGACAAGAGCTGGGACCTTCACCCTGGCGGTGACGGGCCGGGCCCGACCCTTCAGAATGCGGCCGAGCAACCGCCCCGCCCGGTGCCCCGTTTCATAAAAATCCACATGCGGGTAGGTGTGGTAGACGGCTACGGCGTCGCAGTGCTCAAGCATTCGGTCGGTTAGGACACCGTGCAGATCGAAGGAGACGACAATCGGCAGATCGGGGCCCACCATCTCGCGCACCGCGGCCAGCAGGAACCCTTCGGGATCGTCGCATCCCTGAGCCGCCATCGCTCCGTGCAGCGCGAAATAGGCCGCTTCAGCGGGCAGCGCCGCCCGCACCGCAGCCAGAAATTCCCCGGCCAGCCGCTCGAAGTCCGGCTGGGCCAGCGTGCCGCCCGCAGTGGCTGCGTGCGCCCCCCACAGCGGAGCCACCGTGACGCCCGGGACCGCCGCCAACGCGTCTACGGCCCCCGCCACCTCCTCCCGCACGCTAGAGTGGTAGGCCGAGAATTCGCCCCCGGACCGGACCGCGAAGTCGCCGTAGCGGCTAGGCACCGGATTGAAGGACGAAACCTCTTGCTTGCACTCGGCGACGAGGACCTTGGGCATCCGCGGATTATCGCGAATCCGCTTGCGGGGCCGCTCCAGTCGCCGCCGCCTTCGGAGGGTTCCATGATCGACCTAGGCCGCCTGCCCATGCGCGTAGGCCTCGGACAGTTCCAGGAGGCGACTCCGTCGCGCCTGCAGTTCATCAAGCAGTGCGGTTGCGACGATTTCCAGCTGAACACTCCGCGCCTGCCGGGCGACGAGCGCTGGGAGTACGAAGACCTGGCCAAGCTGGTCGCGCAGGCGGAGGCGGCGCAGTTGCGCCTGATCGCGCTCGAGAACGTGCCGATGCGCTTCTACGACCGGATCATGTGGGGCGCGCCCGGGCGCGAGCGCCAGCTCGACAACATGGTGGCCACAGTCCGGAACATCGCCCGCGCCGGCATCCCGATCCTCGGCTACGCCTTCATGCCGACGGGAGTGTGGCGCACATCCCAGGACGCCCGCGTGCGCGGTGGAGCCCTGGCCACGGCGTTCGACTACGCCGCGGCTCGGGCGGTCGGCCCGGCGAGCGACCGGAAGTACGCGATCTGGAGCGGCGCGTCCGCCGAGCGCGAGTACCCGGAGGAGGAGATCTGGGAGAACTACTGCTGGTACCTGGAGCGCCTGCTGCCGGTGTGCGAGGAGGCCGGCTTGCGGCTGGCGCTGCATCCCGACGACCCCCCGGTCCCGACGCTAGGGCGGGTCGGGCGGGTATTCCGCAACTTCGGCAATTTCCGCCGGGCCATGGAGACCTTCGACAGCCCCATGCACGGCCTGGATTTCTGCCACGGCTGCTGGTCGGAAATGCGGGCCGGGGCCGGGGTCCTGGAAGCCATCCGGTATTTCGGGGAGCGCGACAAGATCTTCTACGTGCATTTCCGCGATGTCCAGGGACCGGTGGAGGACTTCAAGGAATGCTACCTCGGCGAAGGCAATTGCGATCCCGCGGCCACGATTCGCGCCCTGCGGGATGTAGGCTTCCACAGCTTCCTGATTCCCGACCATGTGCCCCGGATGGTTGGCGACGGGGCCTGGTGCCACCGGTCGCGGGCCTGGACGGTGGGCTACATCCAGGGCCTGATCCGGGCCGTCGGGGCCTAGCGTCCCGCCTCGGCGTGTCGCCGGGCCGGAGCGGGTTCAGCCCACGCTGACCCAGCCCGCCCCCACGGCGAGCGCGAGCAGGATGCCGGCAGGCGAGACGAAGGACAGGACCAGACCGCAGATCCACAGCCAGACGGTCGTCGCCCTCCCCGGTGCGATCGAGGGGTCGAGCCGCCGGTGGCGGAGGTAGAGCGCCCCCAGCCCCAGCGCCGGATACATGACGGCCCCGATGAGGCTGCTCGTGACTAGCAGCATCTGCGGCGGGTTCTCGAACAACCAGTAGGCCACCGTGTAGAGAGCCAGCGAGGCGACGATGAAGAAGCGGATGTGCCGCTTGCGGGCCCCGTAGTCGTCGCGCCGGCTGAGTCCGATGACAGGCAGGACATCGGCCAGCAGCCGACTGTAGCCGGCGGCACCCGACAGCACGGTCGAGAACAGGACGAAGAACGACCCCACGAGAAAGAGACCGGCCGCCCAGCCGCCCAGCCCGTCCACGAAAATCGAGCTGAGGGTCGCCAGGGTTTCGCGTCCGTCCGGATTCAGATCCTGCACGTGCAGGATGGCGGCTCCCAAGACATAGAAACAAACGGTGCTGACCGTGTAGACGACCATCGTCAAACCCGCGTCGGTGTACATCACCCGGATCCAGCCCCGGGCCCTGCTCCGCCAAGCGGCTCCGGGCTCCGGCACGCCGACATTGCGCGCGTAGCCCTTCTCCACGCACCAATAGGTGTAGTTCCACATTTCGCCGAAGGCGACTCCGGTCCCCGCGTACATCGCCAACGCCGTGAGGACGAGCTCCGTCGACAGGTGGTCCGGCACGCGCAAGGCCACGCCCTGCGCCCAATCCGCCCAGGACACCGCGAAGTCCGTCCAGTGCAGCAGGCCCGTGCAGACCAGCGTGACGATCGTGAAAGAGGCCACCAGGACGACCAGCAACCGCTCCAGCGACGCGTACGTTCCACCCAGCAGCAGGGCTGCGCACGCGAAGGCCACCAGCATCGCCCAGTACCGCGCCCCGCCCGGGCCGAGCGCCCCGGGGAAAGCCAGCTCCAGCGCTTGTCCCGCCCCGCCGAGGATTGCGCCGGAATTCACGAAGAGCAGGAGCATCGCGCCCAGCCAGAGCCAAGTGAACCAGTTCATCGGCGGCTCGGGCGGCAGAGCGGTTCGGGCCGGGCTCCGCGCAGGCCACCGCCGCGTCGCCGCGGCAGCCGCCCAGCCAACCCCCGCCACCGCAGCCGCGAGACCCGCCGCGACCGCAGCCGTCCGCGATTCGGCCTCCAAATGCATGAAGACTGCGAGCGCCGCGACCGAGGCCACCACGAAAGCAATCATCCAGCGGAGGGTCAGCCAACGCGGCCTGCGGCCGGTCGGCCCCGGAAGCCCGTTGAACACCGCGAGGAACGTTTCGCCGCTGACAATCGTGTGCCGAGCCAATTCGGTTTGGACGACGACTTTTACGAGGCACGAGAGCAGCACGAACCAAAGCAGGGTGAAGCCCGCAACCGCTCCCAACTTGGTGGTGACGATCAGCTCGCCCGAGCCGACCACCGAGCCGACGAGGATCATCCCCGGGCCGAGATGGCGCAGCGTCTGCCGCAGGCCCCGGGGCGGCTCGCGGTGCTGGCCCACGACTCTGGTATACGGATCGGACTGCGCCATGGGGCGGCGAGCTCCGCTCTGGGACGGACTCGGGCTTGCGGCCGGGAGCCCCCGCGGCGGGGACGGAGACCTACACAAGAGTACGACAAGGCGGAGTGGGAGCCGCGCCGCTGCTCCGACTGCTCCAGGCGCAGTCTTGCTTCACCGCGATGAGCCACCGGGACCCCGCGGCGCACGCGCCCCTGAACCGGGCTGCCGCCAGCCGGATACTACGGCCTCCGGAGGGGTATGTCCGCGGGAGGTGCTAGACTACAGCGCATGCCCGCACCGCAGTACGAGTACGACGGTCTGCTGACATCCATCACCTTGGCACGAGATTTCGACGCATCGCCCGAGTTCGTCTTCGACGCCTGGATCCAGCCGGCGACCGCAGCGCAGTGGCTGTTCAGCACCACCGCGAGCACAACTGTCTGCGACCTCGATCCACGAGTCGGGGGCACCTACACGATCACCCGCACCCAAGGAGACGAGCGCTACGTGGCGGTCGGGGAGTATGTCGTGCTCGATCGCCCGCACCAGCTCGTCTTCACCTTCGGCATGCCGCAGTTCTCCGCCGACAGCTGCACCGTGACTGTCGACATCTCAGCCCAAGACGGGCGGACCAGGCTCCGGCTCACGCAGGACAGGATGCGGCCGGGCGACGAAGAGGCTATGCTGGCGGGCTGGAGCGCGATGTTCGACCTGCTGGAGCAGGCTCTGACGCCGGACCGCGACGGTCGGGCAGCCTAGGCCGGGACCGGCGCAGGCACCTCCCGGCGACCCCGGACGGGCATTCGGATACCATGCCTTATGCCTATGCGGCCCGAAGGCCATTCCCTCAAGTCGAAGCCACGGCTGAACCCCGGCTCCTCGATCGTCCTGCCGGCGGCCGAGCGCACCCGCTGGGTGCTGCTGATCTGGGGAGCCACGCTCACCTACGCAATCGTCCGCTACAACGTTTTCCAGGGCGTCGAATGGGCGCACACGCCGCTGTATGTCGTGAACAAGTCCTTCGCGGTCGGCGGAGTTATTTTCCTGGCGCTGGCCTACTTGGTAACGAAGCGGGCTCCCGGGGCGGCTGGCGGTGCCGAGCTGCAGCGCGCCAAGGCCAAGTTCTTCGGCCTGACCGGCTTCGCCATGGTCTCGATCCACATGCTCATGGCCCTCATTCTGCTTTCGCCGGCCAACTACGCCAAGTTCTTCCTGGAGTCAGGGGCGCTGAGCCTCACAGGGGAGGTGACGTTCCTTTGCGGCGTCCTGGGCTACGGGTGCCTGCTATACCCGGCGATCACAACTCTGCCCCACATGTACGACGTGTTAGGCGCGAAGCGCTGGCTCCAGAGCCAGCGCATGGGCTATATCGCGCTGGCCCTGGCCTGCGGGCACACCTTCGCCATGGGCTACAAGGGCTGGATCGATGTGGCGAGCTGGCCGGGCTCGATGCCGCCGATGACGCTGCTGGGCTTCCTAGCGGCCTTGGCCGCTCTGGCGGTCAAGCTCGTCTCGAACAGTTCGCGAGCGGTGTCAACCAGATAGCTCCGGCGGCCTGAGGACTTGCTGGCGGAGCCTGCCGCCGGAGCCGAATGCGCGACATGCGAGCCTGACACGCAGGCACCGGGACTCTCGACGCATAGACCCAGGTGGCAGCGCGACGCCGGGCGGCGTCCAGCACCCGTTGCGGAGAACCCTCCGCGGACACCGGATGCAGGCATGGGGCGCGGTCCGCCCGCCAGCCCGTCCCACACCTGCTCGTAGGATCCGGGCCCGTACGGCCATCGGATGTGGCCCAGCCCAAGCCAGCGGACCTCCCGATGCGCTTCCGAATCGGGCGGCTCATGGGCATCTCCGCACGAATCGCAGCAAACCCGCGTCAACGCATGCCCCGTCTCCCGGCACCGTCCAACCTCTCCGGATCAATCCAACGCGCACCGAGTCAGCCTGCAGCGCGGGGCAAGGGGCAGGAGCGATGCACGGGCGTCGCTGCTCCCGGAATGCTTGGGCGGCCGGTCCGGGCAGGCGGTCACGGCACGCTCCGGAGCGTGCCCCCTACAGCCGCTGCACAAGGGCCGCGATCAGGGCCGCCCGGTCGGCGATGCGGTCGACCAAGATGCTCTCGTGCAGCGCGTGGGCCCCCTCGCCGACGGCACCCAGGCCGTCCAGGGTGGGTATGCCCATCGCTGCAGTCGTATTGCCATCGGAGCCGCCGCCGACGGCGGCCTCGCCCAGGGCCACACCCATCTCGGCCGCGATGGACCTAGCCAGCTTGAACAGCCGCACGACATCCGCCGTCCGCTCCAGCGGCAGCTTGCGGGTCCCGCCGTCGACCCGCACCGTGCAGCGCGGATCGGTCGCCGCCAGCCGCTGGAACCTGCGCTCCAGGTCGAGGGCCTGCTCCCGGCTCGAGAAGCGAACATCGATGTCCGCCCAGGCGCGTTCCGCCACAACATTCGCAGCCGTCCCGCCCTGCACCAAACCGGGATTCACCGTCACCCCAGCGCCGACATCGGTCCACGAGGCGACTTCCCGGACCTGCTGGGCCAACTCCACCACCGCGCTCGCCCCGGCCTCGAAATCCAATCCGGCATGCGCAGCGACCCCCCGCGCCTCGACCCGATACGAAGCCCCGCCCTTGCGGGCGGTCTTCAGATTCCCGGCGAGGCCGGCGCTAGGCTCGGCAACGAGCACAGCTGCGCTGCGCGAAGCCGCAGCCCGCGTCAGCGGAGTCGACGACGGGCTGCCGACCTCCTCGTCGGAGTTCAACTGCGCCACGAAGCGGCGCCGACAGGTCAGCCTCAGGTCGCGTAGCGCTTGGGCGGCGAACAGCAGGTAGGCCACGCCCGCCTTCATGTCGAAGACGCCCGGCCCCCACAGCCGACCCTCCGCATTGCGCCAGGGCATCCGTCCCAGCGTGCCGACGCCCCACACGGTGTCGAGATGCCCCAAGCCCAAGACCTGGCCGTCGCCTTGGGTCGGCACGTCGAACTCGAACGTCCAGTGATCGCCGTGCTCCTCCTGCCGGTGCCGCGTCACTGCGGCATAGGGCGCTGCCGCCTCGGCCACTGCGCTTCCGACGCGGTCGAGGCCCTCCTTGTAGCCGGTGGGGGATTCGATCTCAACCAGTCGTCGAATCAGCGCGACAACGTCGTCCAGCCTCTCGCGCATGTACGCCAGGATTGCGGCGGACGCTGAACTCGCTTGGGTCTCCATGCCAGGGCCTGCGCAGCGCGGCCGACGCACCTAGTCCGCGACGATCACGGCGCGGCCGGGCTCGACGCGGATGTCACTCACGCCGCTCTGCAATTCGATCCGCTCGCCGTCCAGGTAAGGCTGCCATTCCGGAGGCGCGAACGCCTCCAGAAACCACTTCAGCACGCTCCCCTCCAGAGCCAAGTCTTCCACCTTCAGCGAGACCGGCCGCACCGCCAGCGAGCCGTCCGAGGCTTGGTAGTCGACATCGACTGCGATGCTGCGCGTGCCTCGCAGGAGGAGCCGCAGCACCACCGGAAGCTGCTCGAGCGATGCGCCGGCCTGCTCCAGGTCGATTACCGCCTGCACGATCGCGCCCCCGGCCCGCAGTTGCAGGGACGGATCCCGGACGCCCGCGGGCAGCTGACCGGCCCCGGTGTACTGCAGGTAGGCGTTCAGCTCGTCCTCCAGCAGGACGACCGTCTCGCCGCTTGCCAGTTCGCCCCCCTCGATGCGACGCAACTTCTCCGCTGCGGACCGCGACTCCTCCTCGGTGACGGCCGCAGGAAGACTGAACTGCACCGCGCACCACAAGACCGCTACCATCTGCGCCAGCTTCATCCCGCACTCCGCTCCGACTCCTGATCGGACTCCGCAACCGGCTGCTCCGTTGCATCCTTGAGCAGCCTCAGCAGCCGGGCCGCCGCTTGCTCGGCGGCGTCGCGCTTGGAGCCCGCCTACCCCGAACGTGCGCCACGGATCCGAGTGCGCCTCGACCGCATACTCCCGGCTCTGCGAGGGTGCCATCCTCGGCGATCACGGCATACCGGGGCAGCGGCCGTCCCCGGGCCTGCAGCCATTCCTGCAAAGCGGCCTTGGGGTTCTCGTCCGGCAACGGACTGCTGCGCTGCCTGCAGCCACCCCTCCCCTAGCACGACCTTGTCGATCACGCGGCTAGCCGCAGCCTATGCCCCCGTCGAGGTACACCCGCACCCACAATCGCCTCGAAGGCAT
>CBDBZZ010000039.1:0-64528 GCA_965213745.1 Bryobacterales bacterium
CAGCAGCTCCAGTTCCCTCCCCGCTTAGCGAGGAGGGGGGCCGGTCCGGGGCTGGGCCCAGCCCCGGACCGGGCGGCGTGCCGGACCGTGTACACCGCTCGGGTGCCAGACCCGCTGAAAAGCTCGGTCGGCCCGCCGCAGCCCGTCCTGCGCACCCTGCACGGAGGCGCGGGCACCCGGCCCGCATCATGCACAAGCCTAGGAGACCCAGGCCACCAGGGCCTCTCAACGTGGAGCTGACGCCGGCGTCGATAGCGGCCAGCGATGGCTCAACGCCGGCCTCAATCCCGGCGGGGAGACCCGCCGGCTCCCGCACGACCAGCAGGGCTGCCGGGCCCTGCGCCGCGGGCTGCGGCTGCACGGCGTTCGCCGCACTGTCTGCGAGCCAACCGGCCGCTCCCACCGGCACCTGCACCAGGGCCTCGCCGCCGCCGTGCTAACGCACTCCGGCGGCCTGGAGTGCCTCGAGCCGACCGCGCCGGAGGCGGAGCCCCTCCGGCAACTCCAGGACTGGGAGCTCGTGCGCCAGCGCTGCGGGGGCGAGCGCGCCGCGCTCGCCCAACTGGCCGGGGAGCGGGAGTGCGCGGCGGCTCGGGAGGCGATGCGGCGGCAGACGCAGGCCCCACGGCTCCGGGCCCACGCCGCGAGCCTGCTGGCCGCCATGCCGGAGTGGGGCGGCCTCGGCCGCCGCGCCCCGCGCTGCCTGCTGTCCAGGGCCGCCGTCTCTGCGCTGGAACCCGCCCCTGCGCACCTGCTCCGACCGGTTGCGCGCCCGCGGCCAGGAGGCCCAAGTCGCCCTCGTCGCCGTCCTGCGTAAGCTGATCGCGCTCGCCGATGCGTTGCTCCGCGCCCGGCCCCGCACGGCAGGCAACCCCTGCCAAGCGCCCCTGACTTCCAATACGGATGCTCTTCAGATGAATCGGCGTCGCTGACAACAGCACAATAAAGTCGGAAATGGCCCGAACGAGACGCCCCAGTACGGACGTCATAGTCTCTCGGTTACGGAGATAGTGTGCCTCGTCGATGATGCACAGGACCATGAGAGGATCGTTCTCGTTCCGCTCGTCCATGAAGCGGGCCAGCCGGGACGATTCGACACCCGGTCGTTCCGGGTCACCCTCGCTCCAGCCCTTGTGAGGACGCAATCCGTGCAGACTACCGATGATGGCGAAGCTGGCGGCAGGGCCGTCCTGCTCGGCCTGTCGAAGGCAGTCCAGCGTCCCGCTGGCGTCCAGTACGTCCGCGGTGACGCCGAAGCGCTGACGAAGTTCGCGCTGCCACTTTTCGCGGAGCATCGCCGGACAGAGCACCAGCAGCCGACGAAAATCGAATCGCGTGCGCAGTTCAGTCCAGAGCAGGCTAGCTTCGATTGTCTTCCCGAGTCCAACCTCGTCAGCGATCAGGATGCCGCGGCTGACCGAATTCATGAGCTTGACGATCGGCTTGATCGGCGAGCTGCCCGGTTAGACGGGCGTGCGTCACAGCGCGGCGCAGACCCGCTGCATCTCCGCCCCGGCCGCGCTCGAGCAGGTCGACCGGATCGTCGCCGTCCGACGCTATCCCTTCGAGTTGATCCTCTGGCACGTACTCGGGCCACTCGCAAACCTCACCTGGATGCGACGAATATCGCCGCGGGCGCGGGGCCTATTGGTGACGACTCCGACCCGGCCCGGATCGTGCTTTAGACGAACCTGCTGTCCGGCCTCGAACGCCACGTCATTCACCCACCTTCGCTTCGGATCCACCCGGCATCGTACCCGCCCTCCGCATCGACGCGGTACCTTCGTCGCCACGCATCTGCTCCGCGAGCCGCGTGGCCTGAAGCCGTTTGGCCGCTGCGCGAACCAACAGTATTCCGGGCGAGTCCTCTCCAGGTATCCGTCCAAAGAGAAGCTCTCACCCAGCGCTTGGTGCTCGATAGCTGCTCTTCAAGAAGCCGTACTCAAGCGTCAAGGCGCCGACAATGTCTCTATCCTTCCGTATGGCACAGCGTGGCCGCATGCACATCACACGCACCTGCTGCCCGCAACAACGCCGCCGCCTCCGACACCGTCGCACCAGAAGTCATGACGTCATCAACCAAGAGCACGCAACGATTCTTCACAAACGCAACATCGCACGCCGCCATGGAGCCCTCAACGGCCCGGTGTCGCTGCGCCCAAGACAGCCCACGCAGTTCGACCGTTTTCGTCTTGACGAGCGCCTCAGTCGACCAAGGAAGTCCTAGCTGTCGTTCGACCGCCTTCGCGAGTTCGTCTGGAAGGCTCATCCCCCGTTGGGCGTACCGTTCAGGATCAGGCGGGATCGCGACGACGACGTCGGCATGCTGTAGCACGGGCGTCTCCTTCAAGATGTAGCGACAGAGATAGCCGCACGTTACGTTCAGGATGCGCCGTCGTTCCTCCTGATCGTATGGTGGATTCTTGGCTTCACGAAGCAAACGGCTCCACGGGAGCCCCCGCCCGTGACCTCTGGAGTGGTACGCGCCGCAGGCCCACACACTCGAAACCGCCGGCATCAAATGGTCCGACGGTAGGCGACGCGCCGGGGCCACCTTCTGTCGCATCCACTGCCAGATCGAGTGATCCAATAGAGTGCCATGGCGGCGCAAAAGTGCCAGCCGACGTTCGTAGAAGGGATCCGGATCGAGACGGCATACTGACTCGAACTCACGTTCGCATCGGTGCCATTCGCCCTTCGATGCAGCGAGCTTGGCGGCGGCGTGTCGGATCTCCGCCTCAAGGGCCCTCGGCCGCTCGTCGGTCGGAATTGGATCCAGCCATTTGAGCGCGCCGTCAGGGTCGCTCTCCCCCAGCGCCGCACGAGCCCTAGCGATCGCGAATTCCGTCAGATCCATGAGCCCGCGCACTCGTTCGCCATCGTCAATCCCATGCCGCTGTCACGATCCAAGAGCCACACAGTTATCGGCCATCTGTCTGGTGGAACGCCCCGGAACACGGTCACACCGTTTGTGTCTTGAACCCGCTGTCGTCGACAACCACCTCCTTCACGATCATCTGGCCAGCGGTCGCTACCACTATTGCGGGCCTCGACTGCTGCTCCCGGAGCACCCTGATGGCCTGTGCCACAGTGCTTCCCCTGGTGGACACGTCGTCCACAAGCAGCACTCTCTCCACGTCCGCCGGAACATCGGCGCGGAGCGCACTGTAGCACGACTGTTCGAACTGGGTGATCGTGCATCCTCTTGCCAACATTATTTCGCTTCGAAAGCCTGCTCGCAAGTCGCAGAATGTCACGCATCGGCACCGCCAACAGCTTGGCGAGTTCTTTAGCCAACGCACGCGTCCGGTGTTTCTCTCCTCTACTGGCCTTGTCCGGCGATAGCGGGATCGGCACGACGCAGTCGAAATCGAGAAGACCTCGCCGCCGGAACTGCTCAAACATTGACCGTGCGAAGGGATACGCATAGGCCAGTTCGCCCAACTTGAGGTCGTAGAATCGGTCAGTCGCCTTCAACACGGGCGCAGCGACTCGTGTTTCGTAGCAGCGGCTCGGCACTATCCAATGCGCCGGAACCACATCGTCGTATCGCGACCACCGCAGCCGCCTTGGCACCTTCGCATGGCCGTTTTCGATCAACGGGAGGCCGACCCACGTTATGCAGTCGTCACATTGCCTACTCTTGCACGCGGCCAATCCACATTCGGGCTCAACCGTCCACTGCTCAGGCCATACGAACACCTGTCGATAGCGTGGAGCCACCACAGCGGCAACTCTGCTGGAAACCTCCCGCGGCGTTATTGGTCGCTCCGTTCCGTGTTCTCGCACGCGGAGGCCGACCTCGCCCGCTGCCAGATCGACATTGTCCACGATACCCTTCACGTAGACACCGTTCTCGAATCGGTGCGGCCCGTGGAAGTAGATCCAGCATTCCCAGCCCTTCTCCACTGTATCGATATAGTGACGCCATCCGAGTCGGAGCCGTCCCGCTTCTATCCGTTGCGGGATCGCGGCGGATCGGAATCCGTCGTACCCGCTATGAATCTTGTAAAGGAACTTCATAGACGAAGCACGTCCTCGAAACTGTGCAGCACCGATTCCGCGCCCGCCGGCTGTGTGGTTTCATATCCGTAGGACGCCCACGCGAAACGGACACCAGCCGCCCCGGCCGCCGCCGCGTCGGCGACTCCGTCGCCTACCAGCCAAGTATGCACATCGGCTTTCCGTCCCATCTCCTGCAGGGCCCTCAGGATGCCGTGTGGCCTCGGCTTCACTGGCACTCCGCGACGCGACGTTACGATCGCCTCGAAATAGCCCGCAATGCCGGTCGCCTGCACCAGCGGTGTGACCAGCCAACCCGGAAGATTCGTCACCACGCCCATTGAGGTCGCACGACCCGAGAGATCATTGAGTGTCCGCAGCGCGCCGTCATAGAGCCGCAGCGATGCTGCTGCGCTGTGGCCCACCTCGCGGGCAAAGCGAGATCTGCTGACCCCGCGTTCGGTCGCCAACTGGACGACGGTCGCTCCGGACACGAGTCTGTTCTCCAGTTCCGCTAAAGAGCCGCCGGAAACCCGTGCGAGGATCTCCGCGTACAACGGACGGCTATCCCAGAGCGTTCCGTCTAGGTCCAGGAGGAGAGTCCGTTGAGCCATGCTTCGTAGGCGGAGCCGTCGACAGTCACCTCGAAGGTGGTATCCCGAGCCCCTGTCTTCTCCGTAATCACAGCATTGCCGGTCGTGTGCGTCGATCCGTCGGCTCTGAACGTGGCGACCGGCTTCTTTTGGTCGCGACCGAAGCGGTAGGCATTCATCGCGCCGCCGTCGGTGGCCGACTGCGCGACCAGGATGCCCTGAGCGAAGGCCACGATCAGCTTGTTCCGCTTGCGGAGCATGAGCGAGGAGGCGCGCTGTCCGAACCCGAACTCGCTCACGAACACGGCTCCCGGATACGCAAGCAACTCCCCCCACAAGCTGCGATTCTCCGGCGGAAACACTTTGTCCAGTCCACAGGGCATAACGCAGACCGTGCGGCCACCGACCTCGCGGGCAGCCCGGTGCCCAATCGAGTCCGTACCGATCGCGAACCCCGACACAATGATCATTCCTCTCCGTGCGGCGGTCGCCGCGAAGTTCAGAGCGCAACTCGCGTACGGGTCGCGAGTCTTGCGCGAGCCGACGACCGCGACCGCACTGGTGTCCTTCCAGACGTTGGGGTCACCACGGACGTAGAGAACGGGTACGGGATTGTTGCTCTCGTAGACGCGGCTGGGATACCCCGGGTCGCCGTGTACAAGGATGGATGCGCCACAGTCGCTCGCGCGCTCCAGCTGCTCAACGGCGCGGCCCTGTCCCGCCGCTACCGCGGCGGTCGATAGGGTACGGATTGCCGAACGCAGCTTGTCCCCTGTGCGGCCCCGGAACGGTAGCCGGTCGGGGTTCTCGATCGCGACCTGAGGGTCCACACCAGCATCATGCATCTCACGGAACTTGACTGGGCCGAAACCAGACACTCGTTCGAGGACGTAAATCGCCGCTAGCCTGTCAGTTGCCGGGCAGCGGTCGCGGGTAGGCCGCGCCGCGTGCCGTTCAGGTCGCCTGCCGCACAGCCGTTCTTCCAGCAGGAGTCTTACCGCTTCGGAGCGTGACGGAGACGGCGTGTGCCCAGACCGCCAGCCGTCTAGCTCCCGAATGGTCGTCTCGTTCAGTCGCGTCTCGACACGGTGCGTGGCCATATTCTCTCGCCGTTCGTGCCGTCATTGTATTACGGCAGGGCGTGTGCTCTCCCTCGGCGTGCTTCGGCGGAACACAACGAATCGGCCGGACCTATGAACGCTCGCCGATTCCGTCCGATGGGACGGCCAGCTCATTGCTGCACCCTCCGAGACCGTCACGTCCGTCCGGCGGAGATCATCGGCTTCACCCGACTGGTCGCGGTCGCGGCGGTCTCCAGCGCGGCGCACCGGGTACGGCTCCGTTCAGCCCGCCGTAGGCCGCCAACGCGGCTCCATCAAGCGTCGCAATGGCCGCCCGGACCGACGCGATCTCCTCGTCACGACGCACCTGCTCTGCGACTCGCGCCGCCGCGGTCTCGCAGTGCGCGTCGACGACAGCAGGTGTGGATACCCAGCTGTCGAGCACCCGTGCCGCGGCGGTCAGCCGCTCGGCGTTTCGGCCCACGACGACGACCTCGACGGCGCGGCCTGCTGCCAGCAGCGCCGCCCACAACCCGGCGTGCTGCCCGCCCCAAGTCCGCAGCGCGCTCGGCGTCGAGGGCCAGCGGCGGGCGGTGAACGAAGTGCCGGCGGCGGGAGCCGTCCGCACTGGCATACACCCGGCCCGGCCACACGTCCCGCGGCACCTCCGCGGCCGTGAACGCCGCCACTTTCTCGCCGTCGGCCGGCAGCCACAGCGCGTCGAGATGGTCGATCACGTAGTCGAGCGCCAGTAGCCGACGCAACGCCACTGCCGGAGTCGCGTCGCGCCGGGAGCGGTCCACTCCCAGCCCCCGTTAGAGTTCGCGGTCCACGATCCGGCACAACTTCAGCCCGGACGCGTTCCAGCGCTCCTCGACCGCCGCCTTGCCGCATCGCCGCACGAAGCGGCGGGCCAGTTCTGGAGGCGACTGTCCGAGGAAGGCGAGGTGCTGCGGCCGGAGGAAGCCACCGCCCTGCAGGCACACCAGCGCAAGCCATTCGGTGTCACGTCTGGTCCAGCCAGGCACCCCGAGCGAGCGCAACCGGTCCCCAAGAGCGGGGATCCCTGTCGCGGCTTCGTCGAGTTTCCACTCGCTCGGCGGACGGTCGCGTCGCACCGCTCCTTCGGCCTCATCCTGTCGCTCCTCTGGCGCGGCAGGTTCGGGCACCGACCGGTCGGTGCCGGGGCCGTCGGCAGCAGCGTCGGTGCGATCCGCATCCGGCTGTTCCCGGCCCCCAGCGACTAGCCCTCTGGCGCGGTCGGAATCCCGACCGTCCCCGTCAGCGGATGCGCCACCTGCCGACGCTGCGGGTGCAGCTCCGGCCGGCCCCGCTCGACGGCCGTCGCCGGGCGATGTTTCCCCCTCACCCGGACCCGCACCCTCTGACTGGCCGTCAGCCATGAGCCGTTTGGCAGCCGCGCACGTGAGACGGAATACTCCCCGAACCAGCCCCGGAATCTTCTGACACCAGCCCTAGGCCGTTCCGGGACCCCTCCGGGATCGCCGCCGGGCCGCTTCCGGAATCGTGCGGAATCTCCGCCGAAGTTCTGCGGAACACCTCCCGGAGCAGCGCCGAGGTCGCGCCGCGCAACATCGATGGCGCGAGCTGGTCCCCGTCGTCCTCTTGCCGAGCCACCGACCGCACATCCACGGGACGGTCCTCGAAATCGGTCATCGCCCGGCTCCTCCGGTTGGCGCGCCCAGCCAAACGCACGCCGGCCGCCTCCACCGGCCGTGCCGACTCGACAGCATGGAGTCAGTTTTCCTGACTGTCAACGGCCGCACAACGGTCGTGACCCCGGGGCAGCGATTCTCAACATGGGGGTTCTGGGTAGCGTGGGGTGGGATGGCCTATGAGCCTGTTGTTAAAGTCGCTGGGGCACGACCCCCTTCGCGAAATCGCGTCCGAAGCACCGTTTTGCGACTGTTCAGGGCCTTCAGGAGTCGTTTTACGGTCATTTCAGTGCCGCTTCACGGTCGCTGAGGACTTTTTCAACAGGCTCCTAGGGTTGGGAAGTCCGGCAAGCGAGTGGCAGCAGCGTGGGCGGGCCGCGCTGCGACCGCTCCCGGCAGCTACGGAGGGAGTCTGGGGCGGTCCGGCACCCTGCGTGGCGCACGATCTCCGCGGCGGCCGGGGGCCGCGGGCTGGACAGCGGGCCGGGCGGCGGGCGTTACTGCAGCAGGGTCGCGCACAGGGCCTCCCAGGTAGGGAAGCAGCAGCACGCGGTAGAGAAGTCCAGGGACTGGAAGAAGCGGCGGCGGGTGCCCGCCCGCTGCCGGCACCGCTGCCACAGGTCCGCCGCGCAGTCCAGCCTGCTTCAAAAACTCCCGGAAGACCTCCGCCGTGACAGGACCTTCCCGCACTGTGTAATGGAGCTGGCCCTCCGGGCTGCTGGCCGCCAGCAGGTTGCGACGGAAGCACCCACTGGCCACCCGCACAACGGGGGTCTGACCGCACGGGCCCTAGGTGCGCCCGAACACGCTCTGCGCAGCTAGGCCGGACTCGTCGGCGCAGGCGATCAGGGTTCCCAACTCCTGAGCACAACGAAGGAGCTTGGGGAACTCTTCGTTTTTCCACCGCCGCACAGCAGCGGGATCGTACCGGGTGGTGCGCCGCTGGGGCCGCTGCGGGGTGAGTCCGAGCCGCCGCACCGGGAAGACGCTCAGGACGCTGCCGAACTTCTCCCAAGACCAACGATGTCTACCTGCCGGGTTGCCATTGCAGACGAGGCGCAAAGGGTCTTGGACGCTCTAGATGGATGCATCTGTCATTTTGAGCGACTGAGAGACGCCAACTGGCACATTCCCAAGCTAGTCCGGACATGCTTGCAAGATGCTGTCAAGAGCGACTGGGGGCGTTATTTCGACGCTCAAGGTAGAGTCCTCGGCCGTCACCGCCATCGCGTTGCCGATTCCCGCGCCAACATTTGCTTGCAGAGTCTCGGGGGCGGAATCGCGGGCGAGCCGGGGTCGGCACCTCCGCGCTTCGGGGAAGGCCTTATTCGCGAACTCGCCAAATCCTTCCCGGATATTCCTCTCCAGCGCGTTCCACATTTTGCCGACGCTGCGCAAAACTCGGATGATCTTCTGTCCTACGGGCAGGCACTTGACCGGCTGCGCCGCACTCTCATCAAGCAGTCCGCCGATCTGCGCCTCTTGGCATCGGGCCCCGAGGGCGGCTTCATGGAGCTGAGCCTTCCAGCCGTGTAACCAGGCTCGAGTGCCATGCCTGGCAAGGTGAACCCAGTCGTGCCAGAGTTTGTGATGCAGTCCTGCTTTGCGGCAATCGGAGCGATAGCGGCCTGCGGCCTCGCTGCCGAGCACGCAGAGCTGGATCTCAATGTGTGGGAAGGCACCTTCCTGCACGGACTGCTGAGCGCTTCGGAGATCCTGGCGGCAGCCATCACCTGCTTCGGTGCCTTCTGCCTCTCTGGCCTTGGCGTGAACGAGGCAGAATCTCGCAAGAAGGCGGACAATCGGATGTCCCGTGCGACAGCCTACGCCCGGCGGTTCTCGTATTCTGCCACCCGGGAAATGCTGGGCGCTTCGGAGAGTGCATCCCTCGCCGCGAACGGCGAGGACATAGACTATGGGTGCGGAAACCATGGGTAGCTCCGGCACCAGTGAGTCGAAGATTGCCGGAACGCGTATCGCTGCAGCGATGCTGGCAGTCGTGAGTTTGTGTGCCCGGGGCGCGATCGCAGAACAGATCAGCTTCAATCGCGACATTCGCCCGATCTTTTTTGAGAATTGCTTCGAGTGTCACGGCCCTAGCGTGCAAGAGCCGAGGGGAAACCTACATCTGCTGAAGCGCAGCGACGCCATCCAGCCTGGCGACTCCTCGGCAAGTCTCCTAATGCAGCGGGTGCAGGCGGCCGAGCCGAGCAAGCGGATGCCGCCGCCCAGCACGGGGAAACGACTCAGCGCGGAGCAGATCGATCTGCTCAAGCAATGGATCGACGCAGGTGCCCATTTCGAGAAACACTGGGCGTTCGCCCCGCCCACGCGTCCAGCGGTGCCGTGGCCTCGCGCGGGACAGCGTGGCGACAACCCGATTGACGGCTTCATCCGCACTCGTCTTGAGTCCGCAGGCCTCCACGCTTCGCCTCCGGCCGAGCGTCGCACATTGATCCGGAGGGTCAGTCTCGACCTGACCGGGCTGCCTCCCAGCCGTTCCGAGGTCAGCGAGTTTCTGAGAGACCCGCGCTCGGACGCCTATGGCCGACTCGTCGAACGCCTGCTTGCCTCGCCACACTATGGCGAACGAATGGCCCAGGAGTGGATGGATGCCGCTCGCTATGCGGACACAACAGGTTTTGCAGCGGACACGCCGCGGCCGATGTGGCACTTCCGCGACTGGATCATCGACGCGTTCAACTCGAACATGCCGTTCGATCAATTCACGATCGAGCAACTGGCTGGAGACCTGCTGCCCAACGCGACGCTGTCCCAGAGGATCGCGACGGGATTTCACCGCAACTCGATGCAGGCCTTGGGGAACAACCCTCCCAAGGAAGAATTCCGGATCAAGGGGATCGTGGACCGGCTCGACACGACCGGTCGCGTCTGGCTCGGCCTCACAATCGCCTGCGCCGAATGCCACGACCACAAGTACGATCCGATCAGCCAGCGCGAGTATTACCAGCTGTTTGCGATCTTCAACAACATTCCGCACTACGGGCAGAGCTTCGGGGTGCATGGTCCGCGCATGCTGGTGCCTCTCGACAAGACGCTATTCTCACGCATCAAAGGGGACTGGTCCCGGACGGACAGGGCAACGCTCGAGGCCAAGCTGGCGGCGGAGGGATTGCTGACAGCCCAAGTGATGGTGGAAATGGACACGCCGCGCGAGACGCGCATTCACATTCGCGGGAATTTCGAGAACCAAGGGGATCGCGTGCCGCCCGGCGTGCCCAAGGCCATCGGCCGCATTCCGGACGGATTGCAGGTCGACCGTCTCAGCTTCGCCAGCTGGCTGGTCGATGGCCAGAACCCGCTGGTGGCGCGGGTCTTCGTCAATCGCCTGTGGCAGCAGTTCTTCGGCATCGGACTGGTGCGCACGGTGGAGGACCTTGGCAGTCAAGGGGAGTGGCCCAGCCATCCGGGTCTGCTCGATTGGCTCGCAGTTGAGTTTGTCGAAAGCCACTGGAACATCCGGCACATGGTCCGATTGATCGTCACGTCGGAGACGTACCGCCAAACCTCCAAAGCCGACGACAGGCTGCAGGCCAGGGACTTTCTCAACCGACTTCTCGCCCGCGGCCCGCGCCAGCGACTGCCCGCCGAACAGATCCGCGACAACATGCTGGCGGTGAGCGGCCTGTTGAATCGCAGGATCGGCGGCCCCAGCGTATTTCCGGTTCAGCCGAGCCATATCGGCGAGTTTCGCGATGCTTCGGCGGGAGAGTGGGAAACCAGCAGCGGAGCGGATCGCTTTCGGCGGGGCATCTATACGTTCTGGCAGCGAATGTACCCCTATCCGAGCATGGTCCTATTCGATGCCCCCTCACGGGAGCGCTCCTGTGTCCGTCGGAACCTCAGCAATACGCCGCTGCAGGCCCTGGCCCTCCTCAACGACCCCGTCGCGTTCGAGGCCGCCCGAGCGTTCGGAGGTCGCACTCTCTTGGAAAGCGAGTCGAGCGCAGACCCCGCGCGAATCGAATACGCGTTCGAAGCGGCGCTGGCACGCCCGCCAAGCGCCGCGGAGTCGGAACTGTTTCAAGCATTCGTGCTGAAGCAGCGGCAGCGGTTCGCAGGCGACCCGGCTTCCGCGGACTCCGTCGCCGACGGCCGCAGCCCCGTCCATGCGTCGCTTCCCGCTGTCGAGCTGGCGACTTGGACCATGGTCGGCTCGACGATCCTGGCCCTGGACGAAACGATTAGCAAGCAATGACGGAACGACAGACCAGAATCGGGCTGACGCGGCGCCACTTCTTTTCCAACGGAGCGACCGGGATCGGTGGCCTTGCCCTAGCATCGCTGCTGAATCCCAGGTTGCTGGCTGACGAGAACGGTGCAAAGGCCTTTCGCCGCTACGCTCCACGAGCCAAGCGCGTCATCTCCCTTTTCATGTCGGGTGGGCCGTCGCATGTCGATCTGTTTGACCCCAAGCCATTGCTCATCCAGCGTGACGGCGAGCCGATCCCCAAATCGATCATCAAGGACCACAAGTTCGCCATGATCAAGGAATCGGATCCGAAGATCAAGGGATCTCCTTGGCACTTCTCCAAGCACGGCGCTTCGGGGCTGGACGTATCCGAACTGCTGCCCCACACCGCGAGCGTTGCGGATGAGTTGTGCCTGATTCGATCGGTTCACACGGAAACGTTCAATCACGGGCCGGCAATCTCGTTCCAAACGACCGGAAGCGCTCGGTACGGCCGGCCGACACTTGGCGCCTGGCTTTCCTACGGCCTAGGCAGCGAGGTCGACGATCTGCCGGCATTCGTGGTTCTGAAATCGGGCGTCAAGCTGCAACCGCTGCTGGAAAGCTACTGGTCCAGCGGCTTTCTGCCCAGCCAGCATCAGGGCGTCGAATTCCGATCCCAAGGCGATTCCGTACTGTTCCTGTCGAATCCCAAGGGAGTCAGCGACCTGGCTCGCCGAGAGCAACTGGACTTGCTCAGGGAGATGAACCGCAATCAACTGGCGGAATTCAACGATCCGGAGATCGAAACGCGGATCGCGGCATTTGAACTCGCCTATCGGATGCAGACCAGTGTACCCGAGCTGATGGACATCGCGGCGGAATCCAAAGCAACGCACGCACTGTACGGAACAGAGCCGGGAAGACCGTTGTCGTTCGCCAACAACTGCCTGCTGGCACGCAGGCTGGCGGAAAAAGGCGTTCGCTTCATTCAGCTGTTCGATATGGGATGGGACCAGCACGGCAAGCTGGTCAAGGAACACTTGCGCCAGTGCCGCGGCGTCGATCGAGCGATGGCTGCCCTAATCAAGGACCTGCAGCAGCGTGGTCTCCTGGAGGAAACTCTGGTCATCTGGGGCGGCGAGTTTGGGCGCACCCCCATTGCTCAGGGCAGCGGTGCGGATTTCGGCCGGGACCATCATCCGCATGGCTTCTCCATGTGGCTTGCCGGCGGGGGCATCAAGCCGGGCATGACCTACGGAAGTACCGACGAGTTCGGCTATCACGCCGTCGAGAATCGCGTCAGCCTCTACGACTTGAACGCCACGATCCTTCACTGTCTCGGCATCGACCATGAGCAACTGACCTATCGTTTTCAGGGACGAGACTTCCGCCTCACCGACGTGCATGGCCAGGCGATCTCGGCCATCATGCTTTAGACCCGATTCGACGCGACCGGATCCCGCTGCCGGCGGTATCGCTCTGCTTCGAGCGTCGCGTGCTGCCGCTCGGCAAGCTCGATCTATCTGAATGCTGCCGAATCTGGAGTTTGGGTTGCAACGCTGCAGATGAGCGGCCATCAAGCGAAGGCCCGCTTCGACCCTTGCTGCCAACAGAACATACTCTTCACCTTCTCTGGGGAGTATCGGTGCGCCGAATTCGACGCGTACGGCCCCCGGCGCGGCCCGGAGCCATGCACGGACCTAACAGCGAACAACCCGCGCAGATACACGGGCATCGCGGGCGCTTCGAGCCGGAGGCTATCAGGCCGATTCCCGCCTCGAATCGTTGCAGACTGCCGTCGGGCGTCAGTCAGCCTTCCAGATAGACTAGACGGCAGCACCCAGTATCGACCAGCTCTCCGGTGTAGCGGAGCGAGTCGCGAACCTGGCCGAGGTCTTGCGACAACGAATTGGCGTTGAACAGCCCGCAGTAGCGGTAGTGAAGGGCTCGCGGCCCGATCCTACGCCCCAGCTGGGGTGTTCCGCCAACCGGAGAGAAGTGCTGCTGGCGCACCGTCGGCACCAGCTTTTTTCCAAGCAGGTGGCAGCACCGCAGTCAGCGCGACGGTATCGAGATAATTGGCGGGGTATACCGCGAAGATGACCGGCGGCACGGCGCTGGCCAGGTTCCGCATTCCTCCGGCCGCCAGCGGGATGTCGGGATGTAGTGACGAAACAGGCGCATGAACAGGACTCGGCGGATCGCGGCCAGCGGCCAACTCCGGGCCCATCGGGGAGGCCGAACTCTCGTCGACGCCGCTTCTCGCTCGGCCGCCTGCTCATCCAGAGAACCAGCCAAACGCTCCCCGCACGAGAGTCGTAGATTCATCACTGAGAGTGGATCACGCTGGCAGCGCGTCGACCCCTTTCACGAGTGGCAGGGTCTCTAGCGGCAGCATTCCCCGACCGTCGGCACTCTGGTCGGGATTCGCGCGGCCTAGCGTGACTCCAAACCGAACAACCCCTCGCGCACGGCTTTGTATTCGAACCGTGCAGGGTTGACGGCGGTCGCGCCCGGAGTATCGACGGGGATTAGCCGCGACGCGATCGGCTCGTATGCCGCCCGCGGAGCGATGGCACCCTTAGCAACGATGATCTTTTGACGATCGACATAGACGCCGTTGGAGATGAGCTGATGCGCGCTGTTCGGGCTGGACCGCTCGGTTGTAAGCAGCAGGAGGTTGGGCTCGTCGAGCGTGGATCCGTCCACATGGATCACCGCCGTGCGACCCATCTCCCAGTAGCGGCCTCCACCATGCCGGACCTCGGGCTCGACGTAGCGGCCCTCGTGCAGTGATCGCACCCGCCCGCGGATCGCGACTGGCTCGCCGTGCATGTCGTCTGTCTTGCCACCGACGGCGAAATCAAATGAACCGCCGACCCCAGCCTCTTCCGCAGCCCGGTACGCTTCTGGGTCGGCCAGCACCATCACCCATCCTTGGGCTCCGTGGCGCATGAGTTCTTCCAACAGAAACGTGCTGTCTCCAGGCGTGCCTCCACCGATGTTGTCGCCCATGTCGATCAGCAGGACGGGCCGCCCGTCGTGTTCCATGGCCATTTGGACAGCCTGCGCGGCATCGGGCTCCCGCAGGACGAGCTGGTCCCGTGTGGCAAAAAGCAGATCCGCTAGACGCCGCGCCTCGCGCCCGGCCAGAGTGCGATCCCCGTCAGTGACCACAACAGCCGATGGTCCCATCCACGGTACGTCAGCGTACTGGTAGCCCCCGGAGACGCTGACCGCCAACACTTGCGGGGCCTCCTCAAGCCTGCGGCTCTCCGCCACGATCGGAGCCAGAGGCTCGCGGCCGGTGTGCTGGAACACGATGTTGTAGACCATGGGCGGCTTCGCCAGGGCCTGAACGGGATTGACCTCCCCGCGCACCATGCGTGCCATGATCTCGGCAGCCTGGAGGCCGCGCTCGAACGTGTCGGTATGGGGATTCTCCTTGTAGGTGATCAGCACATCCGAGTTCTCCACGATGTCGGGCGTGATGTTGGCGTGGAAGTCGTGGGTAACGATGAGCGGCAGATCGGGCCCAAACTCTTCGCGCACTCTGCGGGTGAGTTCCGCATCCCCACTCGGGTAGCTCTCCACCACCATGGCCCCATGCAGGGCCAGCAGAATCCCGTCCAGCCTCGGTGCCCCGCGCAGACCGTCAATGACGTGCTCAGCCAGAGCCTCGAAGGCCCGATCCGTCACGGGCCCCTTCGGCGTCGCCGAAGTCACCAACGTCGGGTGCAGGGCCAGCCCGAAGCGCTTGGCACCCGCGATGTATCCAGCGACCGTAGTGCGCTCTCTGGCGCGCTCCCGAAGGAACTCCTCGGCCGACTCCTCGCCGATGCTCGGGGAGAAGTCCTCGAGGCCGGTCTTGTGGACGTTGAATGAGTTGGACTCGTGCGCAATCCCCGCGACTCCGATCATGGGGGCCTCCTGGGCCCAGCCGAGTGCCACCGCCACCAGTGCGTAGACCAGCGTGGAGGGACGGGATCTCACGGCGGCACTGATTCTAGCTGAGCCACCGTAGATCGGCCACCGACTTCGACCAGGGGCGGGGCCGTCCGCACTTGCACACGTGCCCGCCGATTGACCTTGCCCCCCGCGGTTCGACCGGCGACAGGCCTCGCTCAAACCTCCGATTGCACCTTCCATGCCTGCATCCGATACCTATAATGAAACAGCGCGGAGCCTTCTGAACGCTGTTTCATGGCGCGTTAACAGCGCTGGCCCCACGGCGGCGAAGCAGGGGCCAAGCTTCGCGTCGCCCAAGCCGCAATCGAAGACATAGTGGGGAGCGACATGCAGTCGTGGCAGCCGACCATCCTGATGCTCGTGGCGAGCGCTACAGCGCTTGGCCAACAGGGCTATCGCGAAGTGGACTGGCCGCTCCCGGCGCGAACCTTAGCGGGTACTCCGAGCCCGTGGCACTTGGGCGAGGTGGCTGGCGTGGCCACGACCGCCGATGGCAACATCCTCGTACTGCACCGAGGAGCCCATCCGATCCTCGAATTCGATCCCGACGGCAATCTAGTGGGACCCTGGGGCGAATTGGCAATTAGTGAGGGCAAAGTCACGCAGGTGAACCCGAGCGACCGCGCCCCGGGAGCATCCGGCTATTCGGCCGTCTACGGGCCTGCCGGATGCCATGCCTGCGGAGCCCACTCGATACGCATTGATCCCGACGGCAACGTTTGGGTCGTCGACGCAGGTGGCCATCTCGTAACGAAGCTTGACTCGCGCGGCCGCGTGCTCCTCCGCCTCGGGGAGGCCGGGGTCGCGGGCACGGACCGAACCCATTTCCACCTGCCGACGGATGTAGGCTTCGCGCCAAACGGCGACGTATACGTTAGCGATGGTTACGGCAGCGCGCGAATCGTCAAGTTCTCGCGGGACGGCCGCTTTCTGCTGGAATGGGGTCGACGAGGCACCGGCCCGGGGGAGTTTGGCCTACCGCATAATCTGGCCGTCGACGCCAAGGGACACATCTACGTGACTGACCGCGACAACCAACGGATCCAGGTCTTCGACGCCAACGGGAGGTATCTCGACCAATGGAAGGATGTCGGCGGAGTCTCGTCGCTGTTCCTGACTCGCGACCAGATGCTCTGGACCGGAGGAATCCTGCGGAACCTCGAGGGCGACGTCTTGGCACGGTTGCCGGGCAACCCTGGGGGACACAGCACCACGGTCAGAACTAGCGGGGAAGTGTTTGTCGCGCAGTTGAGCGGGATAGTCCAGAGATTCCAGTCGACTGGCCGAGCCGGGCGACACGAGCCGTAACCCGCCTTGAGGACAGTGCCAAGGGCAGCAGCTGCTCCACCCCCGCTGGCGGCCCCAACAGTCGCTCGGCTATCCTGTCGATATGGTGTTGGGGGGGCATCGAAAAGGTTGTTCGCCTTGCAGTGGGTACCCTAGTCTTGCTGGGTGGCACGAGCGAGCGGGGTGTCGCACAAACCCAGCAACCGGCGGATAGCGAGAGTCCGCAAGCCCAACGCGAAGTGCAGCCCGAGGACACCCCGCATCCACGGGCGAAGCATCCTCAACCCCCGAGGGCGGCACGGCGGACCAGCGCACCAACCTCAACCGGCTCGGGCAGGAGGACACTCGCTCCGGCGAAGCCCGCCGTAACGAGAACATCCAGTTCGACCTCGTCGACACGAACACCCTCCAGGAATTGAGCATTCGGCTAGGCGCTACTGCCACCATCGTCACCGACTTCCAGCCCGACCGCGACTACTACGGTACCGAGTACGGACGCCGGGCCCGCCCTCCCCTCCATTTGCCGCCCGCCCGCGGCCAGGGTCTGCATGGCAACATCTTCCGGACTCACGGCAATAGCGCCTTCTAAGCCCGCTCGTTCTTCCAGGTCGGCGGAGTCCAGCCGGCCAACGAAAACCGCTACGGCTTCCGCCTTGCGGGACCTGCCTAGGACGGAGCCCGATTCCCGGTCAACGCCTCGCAGCAGAAGATTCGCGGGCAGGTCAACGGAAACGTCCTAGTCCCCCTGCCCGACGGACGCACCCCCTTGCTGATCGACCCGTCCAACGGCGAGCGCACCGACGACGCCACCCGGGCCGTAGGCGAGCAACTCCTCGCGGCCTACCCGGCGGAACTGCCCAACCGCACCGACATCGACCCGCGCGCCCTGAACACCAACGCCCCGCAACGCGTAGATACCGACTCGGCCAACCTCCGACTCGACCAGGACCTCGGTGGCGGGAAGCTCGGCCTCGGTTACGTCTTCACTTCCCAAAGCGTTGACGCGTTCCAGCTGGTGCGCGGCGCAAACCCAGACACCGAGATCAGGAATCACCGGCCGCGCCTAAACTGGACACGGGCTTGGTCGCCCCAGACAGTGACGAATCTCTCCTTCGGCTTCGACCGCGTCGGCTCACTGCTGATCCCGGAACCGAACAACTTCGGCCCGACGGTTGGAGTGTCCCGAGCCATAGCAGGCCAGGGGCCGTCGCCGCTGATTCCTGTTGACCGGGCCCTCAACACGTTCCGCATCGCAGGCCAGGTCTCGCGAACCTCCGGCAAGCACAGCGTCAAGGCGGGATTCCATGTCGGGCGCGTCCAGCTCAACGGCGTCGAGCAGCAGGCGATCCGGGGCAACACCCAGTTCTCCGACAACTTTGGCAATGACGCCATTACGAACTTCCGGCTCGGGGCGGCCGGCCCGCCTGCTCAAGACCGTAGGCAGCTTCCACCGCGGCTTTCGCCAATGGGTCAGCCAGCTCTATGTAGCGGACAACTGGAAGCCCACGCCGGACCTGACGCTTAGCTTCGGGCTACGGTATGAGCTAGTCACAGCTCCGCAGGAAGTGAACGGGTTCGAGACGCTGCAGTACACCTGCGACTGCAACAACTTCGCGCCGCGATTCGGCATTGCTTACCGACTCGGCGATCGGTGGGACACGCTGCGCGCCGCCTACGGGGTCTCCTACGGAGAGATCTACCCAGTCACCCATAGCCAGTTCCGCATCAACGCACCCAATGTCGTGCGACTCGTGGTACTGCAGCCGAAGCTGGTCGACATCATCAGCGGAGCAGCGTTCGCCAACGTCACTCCGGGATCGCGGTCGACTCTGTTCAACCTCGCGGACAACCTCGTCGAGCCCTACAGCCACCAGTACAGCCTGAGCTGGGAATTCGCCCTCTCGCGAACTACGACCTGCGGCTGGGGTATGTCGGCAGCCGTACACACAAGGTATTCCAGGCTTGGTTTCTCAACCGCGGCGAGCGGCCTGAGGGGGTACCCGTCACGATGCACACAACGAATCTGCGACGGGCCGATTCGCGGTACAACGACGTGCTCCGGCTTCACAACGCCTCGCGAGCCTATTTCGACGCCGCCCGTGCCGCCCTAGTGATGCGTGACCTGAAGGGCTTTACGATCGACGCCGCCTACTGGTTCAGCAAGTCCCTCGACCTTGGCAGCGACTACACCAACACCATGAACGGAGGCGACGCCCGGCGGGCAGTCAGCCAGACCGCGTACGGGATCCATAACGATGTCAAGTTCCTCAGCTTCTTCGACCAACCCCATTCATTCCGCCTACGGGCGGTTGACGAGACCCCGAAGGGATCGGGCTGGGGCAGCAGGCTGTTCGGAGGCTGGCAGTTCTCCACCGTGACCCTCCTCAAGACCGGCACGCCGTTTACCGTGCAGACGGGCTCGGACGGCCCAGGGTTCGGCAACATCGATGGAGCAATGGGTGACCGCCCGCAAATCCTCGACACTTCGCTGCTGGGCCGCACGGTCGGCAACCCCGACACGTCGAGGGAGATTCTACGGCGGGACGCCTTCACCTTCCAGGCCGTTGACAACCTAGCAGGAACCCTCGGCTTGCGCACGTTCCGCAAGGGCAAGATCGCCAACGTCAACGCCAATCTTTCCCGCCCTTGGCCTCTGGCGGGCGACAAGCGGCTGACGATCCGAGCCGAGTCAGTCAACTTCTTCAACACCCCGCAGTTCGCCGACCCCAACTTCAGTCTCACCTCGCCGAGCTTCGGGCACATCACCAACACCCTGAATGACGGTCGCACTTTCCAGCTGCCGCTGCAGTACGACTTCTGATGGCTGCCACAGTTGCACCTAGCCCGGCCCCTCAATGTCTGCGCCGAGCATCCGGGCGGTTGGCATAAAGGCCGATTCCAGTACCCCGAAAAAGAGTTTGAGTTCTCCGCGGCAAGCCGCACAACCCCGGATGTTTTGTTGGTAGGTAGCAAAGACCTTACCTTGAGACGGACGCGGCTTGAATTCTCTACAGGCCCACGAAGGCACCGCTATCCACAGATTTGCACAGAAATGGAGCAATTTGGGGACTTTGATCAAGGAATCACCAATCTTGGGGCCCGAAGACCTCGCATAACCACATCATAATCAACACCAGTCAAGGAGCTGGCAGCGGCTTGAAGGTGACCTTGATTCGCACGGTGACACGGTCCAGCCCGTATCCCAGACTTTGCAGCACGCGGATGTTATGGGCTCGCCCGTCCTCCCAGACTTCCACGGCGAGTAACACGACGCCTTGAATCTTCGCGTCTCGGGCTTCCACTGAGTATTGAGGTTCAACCTTGCACAGCAAGCTCGGAAATATGGGTCGCGGGCACAACCACGAGAGCAACCGGTATATTCACGGTTTGCAGTGCGTCGCCGTTGCCTGTAGGCTGGTCATAGAGCTGAACGACTCTCAACTCGCCGCTGTGGGACTCAGCCACCAGACCGGCACTGTGCGCTTGGACGGCGATCTCCGCACTTCCGCTCCCGGCGAGCGTCAACTGTTGTGGACTGGCTGAAAGCCACTGCTCATTCGACTCTATCCGAACTCGATGTGGAGACTGCCCACCCATATCATAGTCCAACCGAATCCTCTGCTCCGCAGGGTCGCGGTCCTCAGTCGAAACAAACGTCAACGCTCTTGGACTCGCCTGCATGATCGAGCCTCCGCCCCGGATTTCTGCCTTCAACGTGCCGGTAATTCGTGTCCTGGGCGTGTGGACGACCAAGCCTACATAGTACACTCCTGCTTTCAAAGGTGGATCTGAATGTCCGGTAATCACCACGTGCTCATTGGCTCCAGGCATAACGGATTCAAAATCGGCATGGAAGACTGGCGTCCGGCCGTCGTTACCGTACTGCCAGCGAACTCGGTTGCCATGTCTCACGTACAGGTCTATTTCGGCCGTCTGCGGAGATCCATTGAAGCTGACTTCTACGGAAGTCGAGCCATGCGGAATGTAGACGAAGAAGCCTTGGTCCGTGAAGTAGGTTTTGAACCGATAGTTCGTGGCAGGAAGAAAAAACTCATTTGCTACGCCAGGATGCAGCCGCTGGTTCTTTACGAAGACGGCCTCAAGATACCGCCCTTCGCTCATTTCGACCAATTGAATGGCAGAATCCCCGGACGCGTCGCCGCTCCAAGTTGCTAATTCCCATCCGATTGCGGGAATCGCCTCTGCAACGACTTCCGTCGCACGGCTGTAGAATCCGTCCGTAGATGGAGGAGAGACTTCTATTACTCCTTCCCCTGCTGTTAACTTAACGAGTTCAAATTCTTCTTCGACATTTATCGTCGCCGTTATCCCGCTCCTTGAGACAGAATGTGGAATTCTAAAATTGTCGTTCTCAGATGAAAATCCAATCCATTTGTAGCGCACAGCTTTGCGATCAATCGGTGTCACTTTCTCAGATTCATCAGCCGTAATCGTACCGCCAGCATTCACTTCGCAACCGGTCCAATTCTCAATACAGATTGGCAAATTATACGGTATTATCAGATTATATCCATTAAAATCTATGCCGACTGGGGCATCAATATTAGGAACGAATCTCAACATCGGCAAGCCGTGGAAATATGCTTGAATGTTTTCCGTGTCCTGCGAAACTTGAATCACTGCAGGGTTTTCGGACTGACCGTTGCCTGGACTCCGCGGGCTCCAGTACTGGAAATTCTTAGGCCGTTGTGGGTTCTCCAGAGCCGAAACGCGGATCAGAGAGCGTAGCGTGTAGTATCCATCCGGCGATTCCGGACTAATCCGAACAATTCCGGATCCCGAGGGCTGGGGGCTAGGCCGGACTTTGTGCTGCACTATGTAATTCGCCTCGATCCAAGTGGTGCTTGGCCCGGAGGTCAGCGTACGCTGGCGATCTCCTTTGTCGTTCCAGCGTCCGAACAAGAACCGACGTCCATTGTCCCCAGTCTGCACGAGGGGAGCCACTAGAACGTGCTGGCTACCGGCTTCCCAGTGGAAACTGGCAGGAGTAGTCGTGCGCTCTCCATCAACGATGATCTCTAGGCCGGGTGGATTCGTCGCGATTGTAGTATTGGTCGGAGGGTGCCCGTATAGCCTCGCAATGCCATCGATATCCCCGTCGGACAACGTGGCCGAGGGAATCGGAATGCCTGGTGGGATTGTCTCCATAACGGCCCTTCCATTGCGAGATCTAGAGTATGGATCATAATGCATAGTGGATCTAAAATCGTAAGGTCCATTGACGGGGTGCTCAGCCACGTACGAATCCACCCTGTGCTTGGCAAGATTCTCTTTGATCAGCATAATATGAGTATCTCGGTCCATGCGCTCGTGCTCGTGCCACAAACCGACTGCATGCCCCATCTCGTGGACAAGAGCGTTCACAGAACAGCCGGTTGGCGGAATTGAGATCGCCTGTTGACCGCCTATACGTCCTACGTGGGCCCAGCAAAACCCTGATTGGGTGGATTGGAACTTGACGAAGTCCCGCTGCGTGGTCCTTGGCACCCACTTGATGATCGTCTTCGAATTCCACTCTTCGATGGCCGACTGAATGTTGTGCGACTCCGGCACCCCCGAGTCGACAACGTATGGAACGATACCGTCGGGCCAGAGATGGCCCGTGCTAACAGCCGAGATATCATGCCTCAGGGGCCAATCTGCCATGAGGGGCTTCGTTAACTCAGGTCCGAGTGATGCAGCGACGGCCTCCTCTGCCGTTCCCAAGACCATGTCCCCCGCATGAACAGCCATCCCCTCTACCACTTCGTAGTGCAACTCCCGTCCGCGAAAGACCGTGAGCCTCCGCGAACTTCGTCCGCGTGTAGCTATCTGGCCGTCAGCCATTGCGTCATCCTGGGGCGGGAGTGAGTATTGGACCTGCCCTGCAGCGGAAGCGGCTAAGCCAAACGTGAGAATCAATCCCCGCGAGAGAGCGGCAGAGAGCCGCCACACAATCATTGCTCTCATGGGTCGCCCGCTTGCATCGCAAATCAGAGGGCCCTGCTTAGAGGAGGCGGAAGCTGACGGAGAACTCAGCCGTGACCCGCACGGGCTTGCAGGCTTTCTTGCCAGGTGCGAACATCCAATGTCGGATAGCCCCAGATTTCGACCATGCGGCCCGAAAGAGGTGTCTGGCAGAGGGGATTTGTTTGAATAGTTCGCCAACGGACCTAGGCCACCCCGCCCAGTCGGAGCCGCTTTCGCGCAGAACAGGCAATAACCATTGTCCATGTTACTACATCTCCGAGTATTCGCGTGCGTTCGCCGACGACCTGTTCGCGACGCCGCCCGCGCACGATTAGGGCAGGCGTGTAATCGCAGAGGAAGCGATGCAGGACTCATCGTAGGCAAGGCCCACCACCGCACGAGCGCTGACACTACGAGACTGAAACAAGGCCTCCGGCCGTGCCACACTCCGCACGGCGGATGACTCCCGCAGCCAAGCCCCTTCAAACACTGAAGCGCTTGCCCTGTTACCAGTTTGGACCCGGGAAGACCACACTTCACTAGCGAGACTTCCTCGGAAGTTCTCCTCCAGGGCAGGCGCAACTCCGACACGCGCCAGGGCCGGGCCTACTGATTTTTCCATAAGTCATTGCAAGGAACAACCAGAAACAGTATAGGTGCAGTCGGCCTCGCGGAAGAACCCCTGCACCTTGGTGGGGTCGGCCTCGAGGGCTTGCAGAGCCTGCTCCCAGCGCTCCCGGAGCGGACGAACCGTCCGGACCAGCAGCTTCCCCACCCGGCGCTGGACGACCGACCGGACTTGCTCCGCAGGATTCCATTCCGGAGAGTACGCCGGCAATAGATGAATCTCCACCGGTGCCTCGGTCCGCTTCTTCCAGGATTCTATATGCTTGGATGTGTGGATACTGTGGCGGTCCACTATCACGTAGATCGGTCTAGCCTCCATCTGGCCCGGAATCTACTGCAGGAACTTTTCCAACGTGTCTGCGGTGGCGGTTCCGGAATGGATCCTGGAATAAATTGCTCCCGAGGGGCTGATCGCGGACAGCCTGTGCAGCCGGAACCGCTCCCCCGTTTGCTGGACGACAGGCGTCTGGCCCCGGGGACCCCACGGAGTGCCCCGGGAGAGTGCGAGGTCCTGCCGGCCTCGTCGGCCAAGAGCAGTAGGGTTCCCTGCTCCGGCGCACGCTGGGCGAGGGCGGGGTAGGTTTCTTCGATCCAAGTCCGCACCGCGGCGGCGTTCTGCCGGTAGGCCCGGAACTGAGGGCGCTGCGGGGTGAGGCCGAGACGTCGCAGGACCCTGCGCACCGTCGAAAGGGACAGTTTGACTGGAAACTGGTTGAGGGTCCATTGCCGGACAATTTTCAGCGACCAGTAGGCGAACTCGAACTGGAACTGGTCGGGGGATTTGTCCCGCAGGGTTTCGAGGATCATCTGCATTGGGTCGTGGGAGAGGCAGGGCGGGCGTCCCGGTTTGGGTTTATGTCCGAGAGCCTGGATTCCCTAGCGGAAATAGAGCCAAATCCAGATGCGGATTGTGCGGATGCCGATGCCGAATTCCTTGGCTAGGGCACGGAAAGCTTTGCCGTGTCGGGCTTGGATCACGACCAGCTTCCTAAGGGGAGGTCGGGACTGATGGGGAATATAGAGGAAGTCGGGAAATCTTGGAAACTTCATGAATTGATAATAGCAGGAATCACAGGAAGATTCCATGCGGTAATGCCTCAGATAAAAAGCATCTATAGGCCAGTTTATGTGTGTGTTGGCGCGGGGAAGCTGCTGAGAGGTTGAAAACGGCCAGACATGCAATTACTTTTGGCAAAATCAGTATCTGGGCACGTGCTGGCACCGGACAAGCGTCCGCAGCATAGGCCGCCAGCCCGGCGCACGGACGGAAGCGACATCCGGGCTGCTGCCAGCGGACGAGACGGGGGAGCGCCTGGACCGTGCGATACCCGGCTGAGCGCACTACTGATTGCTGGGGCAGGCGAGCCCGGCGGATCGCGCCGGGGTGTGCATGCGACGAAGCGGCTGTGCCAGTGGCTGTGCCGGAAGCACTAGGTGAAGTCGGGGCAGTCAGTGCGCTGCTCGACCGCTAGACTGCGGCAGGTCTATGGACTGAAGCACCTGCCAGTGCGGTAGCGGATATTCCCGTGGGCGAAGGCATGATCTCGTCCGAGAGTCGAGCGCCGAAAATCGGCGGGCTCGGTTCGATAAATGGGGAGAGTAAACGGGATCTAGTCCGAACTGCTTCTTAGAATAAGAGACTTTGTACAACTGTCAAGCCCCAACCCAAGGAGAATTCAAGAGCGTCGTATCCTCTTCAGAATCGATGACATACAAGCTAGAGAATAAGACACCTACCGATCGTTGTGCAGCAATGCCATTCGGTCGCTATGCCGAGTGGCATGGTCGAGATGGTGCGCACTCCAACCCAGGCAATTGTTGCCCCCCTTCCCAAGAGCGACTTCATACAGACCCGCGCAAAAATCCTGTCACACAAATCACTCTAGATTGCTAGAATTTTCAATGGTTTAGGGGAATATCTCCCTGACACGACTCTTGCACGGATCAGTAGGTGCTCACGAAACCATCAATACGGTGGCGCTCGGTGAAACGCTTCGCCGAACACGGCTATTTGGCCGTGTAGGGGGATGGCAATTGGAGCCGTTCCAGCGTCTCGAGGCGCTGCTCGACCTTGCCGAAGGCGACTTCGACAGCGCGTAAGCGGGTATCCAATCCGTCAAGGCGCGTCTCAATGCGGCCCATCCGTTTCTCGATGCGATCGATCCGTTCGGCGATACCGGCGTTTTGCGAGGCAAGCAACCCACCGCCGATGAGTAGTGCGGGTAGGATGGTCCCTATGATCCACCTTGCGTCCGTGCTTGGCATTCGTTGGCCCTTTCCGTTCCGACTTCTCTTAGCGTATCACAGCGTCACGCTGCTAAGTTAGTGCCTGTGACAAAATCCACTAGAACTCTGGCCGCGCGTGATCGCATACCATATCGTGATGTCAAACGGGATAGGAAAGTAACATCTTGGTTATGCACTCAACTCTAGTCTAAAGACTAGACTGATGTTGGCTTGGGGCCGCATCTGCGCGACTCGAGCCGAGATACGCGGTCCAGGGGGCATGGACCCGCCGCAGGAGCAGCCGACAGGGGATTGCCCCCAGCACCTGCTGGCAGTCCCGGAACGGTGCGCAACCGCAGAAGCTGGCCGACGGTCCTGAGCCCGCTTCCGTTGGCCGGCTGGGTTCCGGTGCCCGCGTTGCGCCTCGCGCCCGGCGGGGCCTCCAGCCCGTGGCTCCCTGCCCGGCGGCCGCTGCCCAAGTCGCGGGCCCCGCGCCGGGGCTGGTGCCTCACCCTGGGGCTGGCTAGCACTCCCCGGACGGGGCTGAGCACGGTCGGTCTGCAGCGGACCCCGAGCTGGGGCAACTCCCACCCGGCGGGGCTGCTGCTCCAGCAGGTGCGCCGCGCCCTGGCGCGGTTCGGACGCGAGCGGCCGGTCGGCGCAGTCGGGATCGACGAGACCTACTGACTTTGCCAAAAGTAATTGCAGGTCTGGCCGTTTTCAACCTCTCAGCAGCTCCCCCGCTCCAACACACACATAAACTGGTCTATAGATGTTTTTTATCTGAGACATTTCCGCATAGAATCTCACTGTGATTCATGCTATTATCAATTCATGAAGTTTCCAAGATTTCCCGACTTCCGCCGTATTCCCCATCGGTCCCGGCCCCCCATTAGAAAGCTGGTCGTGATCCAAGCCCGCCACGGCAAATCCCTCCGTGCCCTGGCCAAGGAATTCGGCATCGACATCCGCACAATCCGCACCTGGGTTTGCCTCTATGCCTGCTGTGGATTCCAGGCTCTCGGCCATAAGCCCAAACCGGGGCGCCCTCCCTGCCTCTCCCATGACCAAATGCAGATGATCCGCGCAACTCTGCAGGACAAATCTCCCGATCAGCTCCAGTTCGAGTTCGCCTACTGGTCGCTGAAGATTGTCCGGCAATGGATCCTCGACCAGTTCCAAGTCAAGCTGTCCTTGTCGACGGTGCGCAGGGTCCTGCGACGTCTTGGCCTCACCCCGCAGCGCCCTAAGTTCCGGTCCTACCAGCAGAATGCCGACGCGGTGCGGACTTGGATCGAAGAAACCTACCCCGCCCTCGCCCGGCAGGCGCAGGAGCAGGGAGCCCTGCTGCTCTTTGCCGACGAGGCCGGCATGACCTCGCACTACCACCGGGGCACTACATGGGGGCCCCGGGGCCGGACACCCGTCGTCCAGCAAACGGGGGCGCGGTTCCGGCTGAACATGCTGTCCGCGATCAGCCCCTCGGGAGAGATTTATTACATGATCCATGCCGGAACCGCCACTTCAGATACGTTTGAACAGTTCCTGCAGCAGATTCTGGACCAGACGGGTGCTAGACCGATTCACGTGATAGTGGACCGCCACAGAATCCACACATCCAAGCATATAGAAGCCTGGAAAGAGCAGACCGAGGCACCTGTGGAGATTCACCTATTGCCGGCGTATTCTCCGGAATTGAACCCCACGGAGCAAGTCTGGTCGGTCGTCAAGCGCCGGGTGGGGAAGCTGCTGGTCCGGACGGTTCGTCAGCTCAAGGAGCGCTTGGAGGAGGCCCTGCAAGCCCTGGCGGCCGACCCCACCAAGGTGCAGGGGTTCTTTCGCGAAGCCGACTGCGCCTATACTGTTTCTGGTTGTTCCTTGCAATGACTTATGGCAAAATCAGTAGGTAGGAGGTGCCGAGGAGGGCGTGCCTGGGCGCCAGCGCGGAGGCCAGGCGTTGGAGTGGGTAGCCGGGGAGCGGGCCGGTCGGCGGGTGGGATGGACCCGGCTACGCCGGGCACCGGAAGCCTCCGGCCAGAGCCTGCCGGGATGCGTTGCCGCCTGCGGGGAACCGGGCCAAGTCGTCCAGACCAAGGGCTAGACAGGGCATCGGGGCTGGGAGCGTCTGGGATACCGGACTCGCGGGACGCCGACCGTGGGAGCCCCGGGGGGCGTCCGGCGCGAGTGCCATCCCGCCCCTTGGGTCGCCCGAGCTCCTCCAGCGAGGGCTCCTGGCCGCACCTCCAGGTCGCGTCCCAGCGCACCCCCTGCCAGGCGATCTCGCCGAGTACGCGTTGCGATTCAAGCGGTGCCGGTCCCGTCCTGGGGGCCAGATCTTCTCCCGCCCAGCCAAGCAGTTCGTCGCGCCCGAGGCTGTGACCTACGGCCAACTGGTGAGCAGTGCGACGCCGGATTCCGAGTAAGCCGGGCAGAAAGCCGCGGCCCGAGAATCACACCCGCCAGCCGCAACCTCTAAGAGTATAGTTTCTATACTAGATTTGAGTGCATAACCAGAAAGTAACATATTGAAAGCACCGTCAAGCCTATCCGCAATATTGGCAGGACATTTCACTTTCGATGGAACGCCGGAATGTTCTGAAACCGTCCCCTCAGGTCCTCACCGCTCACGTAGGCCACCGACGCACCATCGGACGATCAAGACAGGTGGACGTGGAAACCGATCTAGGCGGTCAGTTGCTTGGCTTGACCGCCCTCGGCTGCCACCGCTGAAGCGCTGGCGAGAAGCGAGAAAGCCAAGAGGGCTCCGTAGGATGACCAAGTGGGATCGCCAACGCCCCTCGCGACCAAGCCAGCGTCCGCCGCCGATGTAGGCGAGCTAAGCGTGGGCCCGCTGACAAGCCCAGAGAGGCCGAGCGAGAAGTCGCACGCCGCCACCCGAGCCCCCGTCTCCGCATGCCTAGATTCCGCACACGACGGCTAGCACCGTGCCTATCTGGCAAGTCGAGCGTGGGCGGCGAGGCTGGACAGGGCCGCTTTCCTCCCAGACCCCGTCGTTTCACCGGCTCGCGCCCCAGTGCCGCCAAGGAGTCCGTGCGAGTCAACTCGGGAAGCCGACGGATCAACCCCCAAGCCTTCTGTCTGCGCCCGGGCAAGGAAGAATTCGTCCCCCGGGGCTGCCAGCGGCCGCTGCTGCGTGCCGACTGCTCAGGCAAGCAGGGCTCCCACGACATGGCCATGTACATCTGTAAGCCGACGCTGGATTCCGTTGTGGTAGAACGTCAGCTTCTCGTGGTCCAAGCCCAGCAAGTGCAGCGCTGTGGCGTGTAGGTCGTAGATTGATACCGGGTTCTCGGCCGTCTCGTAACCGAGATCGTCGGAGGCTCCGTAGCTCAGGCCCGGCTTGAGCCCGCCTCCCGCCAGCCAGCACGTAAAGCACCGCGGGTGATGGTCGCGACCGGCCCTCTGGCCCGTGCCTTGGGACACCGGCGTACGCCCGAATTCCGTGATCCCCATGACGAGCGTATCCCGCAAGAGACCACGTTCAGCAAGATCCTGGATCAGCGCAGCTGCAGGTCGATCGTACTCGCCGGCCATCTTCTCGTGATTGGTAAGCAAGTTGCCGTGCGCGTCCCAATCGCGACCGGAACCGCCGTGATAGACCTGGACGAAGCGGACTCCCCGTTCGACGAGTCGACGTGCGAGCAGGCAGTTCCGGGGGAAGTTCGACTCCTGATCCGCCTCGTAGCCGTAGAGACTCCGCGTCGGCTCGGGCTCGCGCTCCAAGTCGGCGATCTCCGGGATGCTGAGCTGCATCCGGGCCGCGACCTCGTAGCTCCGCAGGCGGGCTTCCAGCGAGGAGTTGCCGGGATGGGCTGCCGCGTATCTCTCATTCATGCCCCGGAGCCAATGCATCGCGGCCGCGCGTTCGGCGGCCCCCACACCTTCCGGCGCAGACAGGTCGGGAACGGGATGTTCGTCTGACGCAGCTCGGAACGCAGTGCCTTGCACCGCAGCAGGCAGGAATCCGTTGGTCCACTGGACCGGGCCGCCCCAGGGATGCCCGATCCGGTCAGGCAGCACCACGAATGCAGGCAGGTTCTCGTTCTCGGAGCCGAGCCCATAGCTCACCCAGGCACCCATGGAGGGGAAGCCGGTCAGGATGAAGCCGGTGTTCATCTGCGCAATGGCCGGCATGTGGTTGGCGCTCTTGCCCACCATGCTGCGGATAACAGTCAGTTTGTCGGCCTGCCCAGCAAGGTTCGGCAGCAGGCCGCTGACCCACTGCCCGCTCTCGCCTCGGCGCTCGAACTCCCACGGGCAGGCCCACAGGTTGCCCCCTTGGCCGAAGAACGTCTTCATCGCGTAGGGCCGGCCGTCCCGCTTCTGCAACTCGGGCTTGAAGTCGAACGTGTCGAGGTGGCTCATGCCCCCGACGGCGAAGAGCTGGATCACGCGCTTGGCGGGGGCCGGGAAGTGGGGTTCCGCCCGCCCCGCCTCACGATTCAGCAGCGACGCCAGAGCCAGCCAGCCAAAGCCGCCTCCGGCATCGAGCAGCCAGCGCCGCCTGGACAACCTATTCGACATGGAGAAACTCGCTCGTGTTGAAGATGCCCCAGCACAGGGCCACCAAGCCATGATCCGCCACCAGCGCCCGACTGGAAACCAGCTCTTCCGGATCGGGCCGACGCCCGAATGCGAGTTGGAAAGCCCGGTCCACCTGCTGGTCCAGGCCCGTGGACTCCCGCCTCAGACGCGCCGCGAAACCGGTGGCCCGTTGGTGGACAAACTCGTTGTTCATCAGGCTCAGCGCCTGAAGAGAGGTTGTAGTCGCCGACCGGCGGGGGGTCTTGACCGCAGGCAGCGGGCAGTCGAGCGCTTCGAGCATCGGGTCGCCGCCGGAGATGACGTTCATGCGGTACACGGTGCGCCGATTGAACTCCGCTGCGTCTCGCGCCACCGGCTCGTAGCGCTGCAGCGAGCCAGCCCGGCTGACTTCGAAGGGACGGAAACTGGGACCGCGAAACGCGGCGTTCAGGTCGCCGCTAACAGCCAGCATCGCATCGCGGGCCGCCTCGCCCGTCACGCGACGGGGTAAGAATCGCCACAAGAGGCGGTTGTCGGCGTCCGCTGCCGCGGCCCTCTCGTCGAACCGGGCCGCCTGCCGGTAGGCCCGCGAGAGGAGGATCCGCCGATGGAGCCTCTTGAAGCTCCAATCGTGCCGGATGAACTCCACCGCGAGCCAGTCGAGCAGTTCCGGATGGCTGGGTTCGCCGCCGTTGTAGCCGAAATCGCTAGGGTTGGCCACCAATCCCGCCCCGAAATGGTACTGCCAGATGCGGTTTGCCATAACGCGCGAGAAGAGCGGATTGGAAGGGCTGGCGATCCAGGCGGGATAGGGCTAGCCGCCTCGCGGCGTCCGGGGCGTCCGCCGCCAAGCCGAGTTCAGGCGACAGTCCGCGGACTGCCGCGATGCCGCCGGGGGAGACCCTCAGGCCCGGGCGGCCAACGTCGCCGCGGGCGAGCACATGGGTTGGCTCGAGCTGGCCTACCGCCGCCGCATGCACCAGAGGGGGCTCGGGCACGGCCCGTAGCTCGGCTTCGAGGCGTCTCCTCTCTTCCTGGAGGGAGAGCAGTCGCGCCCGATCCGCCTCCTCCATCCCCGCCAGCAACGCCTCGGCCGGGAAGCTCCGCACGCCGGCCCGGAACGACGCAGCAACCTGCCCATCAGTGAGCGCGACATCGTATAGCCGTGCTTCCTCGATCTCGAAATGCGGCGATCCGTGGAACCGAATCACCGCGTCTCCGGGAGCGTAGACCTGCAGCAGCCCCGCTGGCGTGCCGGCGTCCGGTAGATACGGCTCGCCGTAGACCGCCGCCGTTGCGAAAGATCGCTATCGTTCCGTCCGCCTCGTACCGGATCGCGACATGGATGCGAGTGTCGAGTTCCAGTTGCTCGGGCTCCCCACCTGGATCCTGCGAGCGGAACCGGCCGATCGAGTAGTTCTCCCAGTGCGGGCTTTCCCCAGCGACAAACTCAATCCCGTCGACCGAGGCTCCTCGGAACCCACTCTGTCCGCGCAGTTCCATCAACGTAACCGACTTCTCCGGCACGCCGCGGACCCAGAGCCAAGCCTCCAGAGTCTTGGCCCGAATCTCGCGACATAGGAGGGGGCTAACCGCGATCTTGGGATCGTCGTCGTCCTCGCCAGCGGCCGGAGCCTGATCGCCCTCCACAACGGCCTCAGACGTGAGCCGCAACCGCCCTCCACCCACATCCACCGAGCCCTCAAACCGTAGGTGCAGGTCGGAGGAATCCGCACGGCCGTCTGTGTCGAAGGTCCAGCGGGCGCGGGGGCGGGGCACGGCGCTGGGCTCGTCCTTCGGACGAACGCTCCGATACCGCTTCCCTATCTCCGCGTCGAGGTACTCCAGACGGCTTCGGATGCGGCCGATGCCCTCTTCGCTCGCTCGCTGCTCGGCCGGCGTCAGCCAGGGCCGCCCGTGGGGGACGAACACTGGCATGCCGCCTGTCGTGTTGGGAAGCGTCGGGGGCCAAATGGCTTGGAAGGCCGCCTTCATCCGGTAGTACTCGGTCTGGGGGATCGGGTCGAACTTGTGGTCGTGGCAGCGGGCGCAGTTCACGGTCAGGCCCAGAAAGGTCTGGCCGACGACCCCCAGCAGCTCTTCCAAGTGGTCCTCACGAACCGCAGCGCGCTCGCGGGCCACCGCCGAGGTCAGCCCAACAGCATCCAGCGGGCCGAACGTCAGGAAGCCGGTGGCGGCGATTCCGGCATGGGTGACCGGCTCGAGCACATCCCCAGCCAGCTGCTCGCGGGCAAACCGGAGATAGCTCTTGTCTTCGTTGAAGCTCTGGATCACGTAGTCGCGGTACGGCCAGGCATGCTCGCGCAGCCAGTCGCGCTCGAAGCCCTCGCTCTCGGCGAATCGCACCAAATCGAGCCAGTGCCGCCCCCAACGCTCCCCGTAGTGCGGGGACGCCAGCAGCCGGTCCACCAGTCGCTCGTAGGCTTCGGGGCTTCGGTCGCGGACGAATGCCTCCACTTCCTCGGGGGCTGGAGGCAGCCCCAGCAGATCGAAGGAGAGACGGCGGATCAGGGTCCGCCGATCAACCTCGGGCGCAGGCGTCAGGCCGTGGGCCTGCAAGCCTGCGAGAATCCAGCGGTCGACCGGCGTGCCCCGCCACTCAGGCGGGATTTCCGGGGCAGAGGGCGGCGGAGTCTCCGCCAGAGGCTGGAGCGACCACCAATCCAGCCCCGCCCGCTTCTCCGAAATGCGGCCAAGCCATTCGGCACCCCCGGCGATCCACTGCCGAAGAGTTTCCTTCTCGGCCGTCTGCAAGGGCGAGCCCGGCGGCATCTCATCCGCTAAGACCCGCGCCAGGAGCAAACTGCCGGAAGCGTCACCTGGGGCCAAGGCCGGGCCGCGCGTACCGCCTTCCAGGGCAGTCGCGCGGGTGGACAGATCTAAAGCGCCTTGGTGAGTGGCCGGGCCGTGGCAAGCCAAGCACCGATTCTCGATGATCGTCGGACCCTGCACCTCCGCCGCCGCCCCGCTAACGGCAACGAGCAGGGCCGCAATCCAGGGCACCGGGCGGTGCGCCAGTGCAGCTGTCGGCATGCGGGGTCGATGCATGGTGGGTGCGGTGGCACCGGCTCCACGCACAGCGGGCTACCTCCGCCCGTCCATTCTAGTCACCCGCTCCGCTGTTTGGCATCCAGCGCCCAGATCTCAACGGTCGGCCGGAGCGTATCGAAGAGATGCAGCACCACCCCCGCTCGCCCAACCCGAGCCCCTTGGGGAGCTTGCGGCGCGGGTTGCTGCCCGCTGGAAGGCACTATGCCGAAGCCGCCGAGCTTGCGCCTTGCATCCCGGACACCAGTCAGCAGGAGAGCGATCAGGTTCGCAGCCGACACGGGCCGGGCCGCGCCACCCGGGCAAACCAGCGAGGGACTACCTCGAGCTTCCCTTGGGGACCCCTACCTTCGGTGGACCTACCCCTTCGGCGATCATGTACATGTGGCGGGGGAACGGCGGGATTGACCGGCATCAGCGACCGGGCTAGAGTCTAGCTTCTAAGCACTTCGCGCGGAGGCCGCTTGACTCCCCGCCCAGCTGCCAGCCGCCACTGACAGCCGTCAGGCATCCGAGCACCTCGCCCCGCCCGAAATCAAATAGCGCAGTCGTATAGTCCGCCTGCGGCCGCCGACTCTTTTCAGGCCCGCTCGACAGCGCAGGGCGGCGCAGCATCTATGTGAAGGTCACGCGCATGGAGGGCGTGAAGTTCCTCGAGACCCTCGATTATCCGAACCCGCTCGTAACGCACGGCCGACATGACGTAACGAATGTACCCGCGCCAGCGCTGACGCTGCTAAACGAACCGTCCGGAATCCGTGCGCCGCAGACCTGTGCCGGGCGTCCCATGGCACGGTAGGCCGGGCTGTAGAATAGCGCATCAAGGACTTGTTCCGCATAGCGTTGGACCGCGCCCCAATTTACCAGAGCAAGAGCGCTTCCACGGACTCGCCGCCTAGTTGGCCAGTCTGCATCGGGTTCCACGGGAGAAATTGCTGTCGAGCTTGGAGGTGTGGAAAGATTCAGCCCACTCGGTTCCTATATCTGAAGGAGTTTCTCCATATGCAGTAGGCTGGTGAAGGGCAGCCAACCGAACCCGAGAGCCAACAAACGTGACATCAGGGAGAAGCATGAGAGACACGCTCGAAGAAGAGACTGGGAAAGTGATTGGGCTGGTCAAGAGCTCGATCGACATGGAAGGTGCGGAACTCGTCGGCGAGGAATTCTTCCCAGCCCACCTGCCAGTTGCGCTGGTGGACGCGGTATACAACCCGCAACTTGATTATGAGAAAAGAGTAGTGCCGATCGTCGAGGGGTTCTGTCGTGGCTTCGGATTGCGCCGATCGCGTGAGGAGCGAAGAAGCCTGCCCCCAGTAGACGAGCAACTGACTCTAACGGAATTGATCAATCACTACGAGAGCCCCGGAGGGAAGGAGTGGATGAGGAAGTAAAGGTCGTCGGTCTCTCGCTACTGCTCTCCTGGAACGAACGTTCTGAAAGCCGACAACGTGTACCATGCAGCTAAGGCACTGCGAAGAATCGGCATTGACTCTCTGCAAGATGCACAAGCCGCGGAGCTACAAGCGGTCAAGAACGCGCTCTGCGCGGTGCATGGGATCGGCGAACGCACAGCCCACATGTTCCTGATGTACATGGGCAACAAGGATCTTGTGAAAGGGGACATCCACGTCTGCCGGTTCGTCGCCAAAGCGCTCGGAAGGAAGGTGACACCTAAGGAAGCTGAGGAGCTTGTCCGGAACACCGCGCATAAGCTGGGTGTTACACCGCGACTTCTGGACTACAAGGCATGGGATTTAGAGGTTCGCAAGTGAAACTCGCCGATGCACGGCCTCCGTTCGCCGCCACCGACAAGAGATCGAGATGGAGCGCCGACTCCTCGGTAACACCAGTTGTCCGGGCCATGACGTGACTCGATGCTCTCAAACTGGCGTCGAACGACTTCGGGCACCGCTCTATCTCGGAGCTAGCCGCCAGCATCCGGGCCTCCGCATCGCGGACGACGGCGGAATCGGCGACGACGGCCGGGAGATCTTCCACGATTTTGCGTAGCGCCGGATCGCCAATGTTGAGCTCATGGGCGTCGATACGAGCAAGTGCGTCCTCGGCCGACCGTTCGGAATCCGCCAGCAGGTGCGGGTCGACAAGAACATGGTGCTGGTGCGCGACCTCACCGATTCGATGTACGACACTCATGACCCACCCTACGTGATCCGCGAGCGCGGTACGAAACTTGTCATTGAGCATATCGAGCGCTGCTCGTGTCCATCGATCCGCGGCAAGGATCTCACCGTCGCCACCGAGTTGAGCTGAGACGGCGGCCTAGAGTGCGCCAGGGGATAAGCGCTAACTTGTCTTCGGTTCCGAGACTCCCTACGGTAGAGGCATGGACGGTGTGGACGGAGCGTGCGCAATTCGGGACGACTGGGAACTTCTGCTGGCGTTCTTGCCCGTGAACTGGCAGGAACTGGGCGTGCGCGCCGGGGCTTTCAAGGGGCTGCGCAAGGACAAGTCTCCTGAGCGCTTGCTGCGCACTCTCCTAAATCCATCTCGGGTGCGGGTACTCGCTCCGGGAGACCGCGGTGCGGGCCCGGCAAGCGCAGTTGGCGGACTTGTCCGCCGTGGCGCTGTTGAAGCGCCTGCGCAAGTCCAAGGACTGGCTGCATGCGCTTTGCGTCGAGCCGTTCCGGCAGCAGGGCTTCGCGCTGACGGCGGCAGGCGGGTTCCAGATCCGGACATTCGACTCCCAGACGGTCCAGGAACCCGGCCGGACCGGTTCGCTGTGGCACCTCGATTACAGCGTGCGTCTGCCGTCGCTGACCTGCGACCACTTCCGGTTGACACCGACGGAGGGGTGCGCCACGGGCGCATCGCTCGCACGGTTCCCGATCGCCGCCGGGGACTATGTACTGGCCGACCGGGGCTACGCGACGGTGGCCGGGCTGCGCCACGTGGCGGCCAGCGCAGGGTACGCCACAGTGCGCGTGGATACCAGCGCACTGCCCTTGGAGACGGCGTCGGGGCAACCCTTCGACTGGCTAGCGGCGGTGCGCAGCTTGCCGCGGGCCCTCGCGGTCGGGGAGTGGCGGGCACAGGCCGCCGCAGCCGACAGGGCACCCATTCCGGGGCGCATCTGCGCCCTCCGCAAGTCGGCGGCAGCGACGCGGATCGCTGTGGACAAGCTGCGCCGGGAAGCCTCGCGCAATGGCAAGCAGGTCCAGCCGTGCATGCTCGAGTGCGCCGGATACGTGATCCTGTTCACGACCTTCCCGGAGGCGACTTTCTCCGGCACCGCCGTGCACGAGCAGTACCGCCTGCGGTGGCAGGTCGAGCCGGTGATCCTGCGGTTCAAGCCTCTGGCGGAACTGGGCCACCTGCCCAAGTACGACGATGAGAGCGCCAAGGCCTGGCTGTACGGGAAGCTGCTCGTGGCACTGCTGGTGGAGCAACTGATCCACCATGCGTGCGCCATTTCCCCCTGGGGGTACCCATTGGCGCAGCCAGCGTGCATCTAGGCCTCGCCAGGTCTTCGCGTTCGTCCTGCATCAAGTCGCGGGGGCGATCGAACCCCCCGCTGCCGTCGGCGCGCATGATCGCCGCTCCGCCCGGGATCGCCCTGGGCCTGCCAGAACCCCCGTGCAGGAGCCTGTGGCAACTCGAGGTTGACTTCGCCAGAGCTGCCCTGCCCGATCTCCGAGATCCCCGAGGCAGTTGACCATGGTCTGAGACCATGGTAGTTTTTGGGCATGGAGACGATAGCAATCTCGAAGTTCAAGGCCACCTGCTTGGCAGTGCTTGACCAAGTCGGGAAGACCGGCAGGCCCGTCCGCATTACCCGTTTCGGAAAGCCCGTCGCGGACGTGGTTCCGCCCGGCCCCCCGGAGCGCCCGGACAATTGGCTGGGCTGCATGGTCGGCACGGCGACGATCGTAGGCGACATCACGGCCGCCAGCGAAGACCTAGTCGATTGGGAGGCGACGGCCAAGTGAAGCTGCTCCTCGACACGCACATCTGGATTTGGAGCGTACTCGAGCCGTCGAAACTGAGGGATCGCGTAGTTACTGATTTTGCCAAAAGTAATTGCAGGTCTGGCCGTTTTCAACCTCTCAGCAGCTCCCCCGCGCCAACACACACATAAACTGGTCTATAGATGTTTCTTTATCTGAGACATTGTCGCATGGAACCTCCCTGTGATTCCTGCTATTACTAATTTTTCCAAAAGTAATTGCAAGCAACCCACCAATAGAATCAACGGATTGCGGAGCTCTTTCGTGCAATTATTTATGAACACATCAGTATCAATTCATGAAGTTTCCAACCTTTCGCGACTTCCGGCGCATTCCCCATCGGTCCCGGCCCCCTCCTAGGAAGCTGGTCGCGATCCAAGCCCGCCACGGCCAAGCTCTCCATGCCCCGGCCCAGGAATTCGGCATCGGCATCCGCACAATCCGCACCTGGCTTCGGCTCTAGGAGCCCGTTGATAAAGTCCGGCTGAGCGGCGCTGCGCGGGGGGCTTGCGGTGCGAGAGCATTCCGGGGGATCCTTGTTCACCTGTCGCTGGGCGCTCGCCAACGGATCCAGGGGTGCGTCTGCCTCCCTGCGGACGCACGCCCCCAGGCCCCGACCGTCCCGTGCTGCGAGAAGCTCCACGAGGTGCTCGAGCTGGCCGGCTGCGACGAGGGCCTGGAGCGGCTCTGCCAGCCCTGCTACGCCGCCAGGCTGGGCCGCCCCGCGCTGCCGCCGGGCGTCTCCTGCCGCAGGCTCCTGCTCGGCTACCTGCTGGGCCTCGATTCCGAGCGCGCCATCGCCCTGCAGGCCAGCGACACGCTCTCGCTCCGCGAGTTCCTCGGCTACGGACTCCACGAGTCGACGCCGGACCACTCCACGCTGGGCCGCCCGCGCCAGCGCATCGACCTCGAGACGCATAAGAAGGTCTTCGCCTGGGTGCTGGAGAGGCTGCGGGCCGCCGGGCTGGCCAAGGGCGAGACGGTTGGGGTGGACGCCACCCCGCTGGAAGCCCACGCGGCGCTGAGCACGCTGCGGCGGCGGAACACCCAGGAGGGCTCCGGGGAGTTCCTCGAGCGCTTGGCGGCATCCGCGGGCCTCGAGACGCCGACGCAGGCAGAGTTGATCGAGTTCGACCGCCGGCGCCAGAACCAGTCGCTGGCGAACCAGGAGTAGGAGCACCCGGTCGATCCGGACGCCCGGGTGGCCCGCAGGCAGGACGGCGCGACGGACAGGGCCCCCCAGGCCGAGCCCGCGGTGGACCTGGACAGCGGTGCGCTGGTGGGGCTGACCGTGCAGGCCGCGGACCGGGGCGACCCGGCGACGCTCGGGCCGACGCTGGCAGCGGTGGAAGAGGCGCAGGGCGGGAAGCCGCAGACGGGGGTGGCGGACCAGGGATACCCCAGCGGCGCGACGGTGCTGGCGCGGGAGGAGTCCGGGCAGGAGCCGGTGCTTCCGGAGCCGCAGCGGAAGCCGCGCCAGGGGGAGCCGGGGCAGGCAGCCGAGCGCGCGGCGGGGGAGGCGCACCGGGAGCGGGTCGCCGGCGAGCGGGGCCGCCAGCTGGAGCGGCAGCGCTGCGGGAAGGTCGCACGGTCGAGGGCCCCCAGGGACGCGACCGGCGGGCTGCGGCGGGTCCACCTGCGGGGCCGCAGCAACATCCTGCAGCGACTGCTCATCCCCGCCTGCGGGTACAACCTGGGCGTCCTGCTGCGGTCGCTGACGGGGATCGGTACGCCCCGAAGCCTGCAAGGCGGCGGCTCCCTGGCCGTTGCGGCGCTAATTCGGCCTGGAGAAGGCCTCGGGAAGGCCCTGGAACGGCTTCTAAGCGCGTTCTCGAGCGTCTGGGCCGCCCGGCGGCCCGCGCTCGGGCTCGGAGCCTAGTCCGCAGAAGCCTTCGCTGCGTTCCGCCGCGTCTCGGCGGGAACTCGGACAGCGCCATTTACCAACGGGCACCTAGGTCCTTCCCCGCACGCAGTGCGAATCGAGGCCGGACTCGTCCGCGCAGATGATCGTTTTTCCCCACTCCTGGGCGAGCCCGGGGACTCCCGCTCCTGCTAGCGCCGCCCGGGGCCGGCCCGGCGCTGGGACCGCGGGGGAGCGAGCCCGAGCCGCCGCGCATACGAACTGGCCAAGCCCGGAGGGCTCGGCGACGACAGCTGCCTAGCTCCACGCGGCCTGCTCGGCGGTCCCCTGCCGGCGACCTGCCGGTCCGCTGGCGATCCCGGAGATTCCCGCAGCCTCCCGGAGCGTAGCGTGCGATCCAGCGCTTCAAGGTGCGTACTGCGACGGAAAGCCTCGCCGCAACTTCGGCCATGCTCTCTCCATCCAGGAGACACGGAATCGACTTCTTGCGAACCTTGCACTTCCGGTCTCTTGCAAGTCTTGGGAAGGAAAGGATGGTTGGCATATCCATGCCAATAATGCACCTCCAGCGGACCGACCATGGCAAGTGAATAGCAGATTCCTTCGACACGACTTTTGGTCCGGCCAGTACAACATGCAGATGGTCCGGAAAACGTACCGCAGCGACTATGTTGCAAGTAGAAAGGGCGTTGTGACGAGCGGGAAACCATTCGAGGCGGCAGACCCAGCCGCCCGCTGCCGTCCGTGACCGATAATCGCCCTTACTGACTTTGCCATAAGTCATTGCAGAATGCGACCAAAAACAGTATAGGCGCAGTCGGCCTCGCGGAAGAACCCTGGCACCTTGGCGGGGTCGGCCTCGAGGGCTTGCAGAGCCTGCTCCCAGCACTCCCCGAGCTGGCGGACCGTCCGGACCAGCAGCTTCCCCACCCGGCGCTGGACTGCCGACCGGACTGGCTCCGCAGGGTTCCATGCCGGAGAGTACGCCGGCCATGGATGAATTTCCACCGGCGCCTCGGTCCGCTCCTCCCAGGCTTCCATAGGCTTGGATGTGTGGATGCTGCGGTGGTCCACTAGCACGTCAAGCGGTCTAGCCTCCGTCTGGTCCGGAATCTGCTGCAGGAACTGTTCCAACGTGGCTGCGGTGGCAGTTCCGGCATGGATCCTGGAGTGGATTGCCCCCGAGGGACTGCTCGCGGACAGCCTGTGCAGCCGGAACCGCTCCCCCGTGGGCTGGACGACAGGCGTCCGGCCCCGGCAGCCCCCTGGAGTGCCCCGGGGGGAGTGCGAGGTCCTGCCGGCCGCGTCGGCCCAGAGCAGCAGCGATCCCTGCGCCTGCGCACGCCGGCGGGGGCGGAGCAGGTTGCTGCGATCCCAGTCCGCACCGCGCCGGCGTTCTGCTGGCAGGCCCGGAACTGAGGGCGCTGCGGGGTGAGGCCGAGGCGTCGCAGGACCCTGCGCACCGTCGACAAGGACAGCTGGACTTGGAACTGGTCGAGGATCCCTGGCCGGACAATTTGCAGCGACCAGAAGGCGAACTCGAACCGGAGCTGGTCGGGGGATTTGTCCCGCAGAGTTGCGAGGATCCTCTGCATTTGGTCATGGGAGAGGCAGGGAGGGCGTCCCGGTTTGGGCTTATGTCCGAGAGCCTGGAATCCATAGCAGGCGTAGAGCCGAAGCCAGGTGCGGATTGTGCGGATGCCGATGCCGAATTCCTGGGCCGGGGCATGGAGAGCTTGGCCGTGGCGGGCTTGGATCGCGACCAGCTTCCTAAGGGGAGGGCGGGACCGATGGAAATGCGCCGGAAGTCGCGAAAGGTTGGAAATCTCATGAATTGATAAGAGCAGGAATCACAGGCAGATTCCATGCGGCAATCTCTCAGACAAAAAACATCTATAGATCAGTGTGTGTGTTGGGGGGGGGGGGGGGGGGGGGCTGCTGAGAGGTTGAAAACGGCCAGATCTGCAATTACTTTTGGCAAAATTAGTATTATTACTGCGCCACCATGGAGCTATGGCAGGACTAATCTTGGATTCGGCGCTAGCAGAGGACTTCAGGACAACGGAAAACGACACGTGGGACGAGGTCTTCAAGGCAGCGTACGAGATCGCGGTGGCAGGAAAGCACCCACCCTAGAAGCGATCCGCCAGATCTTCGGCCGACCGTTCACGACCCTCGGACCGGCGCTGTGGGCATGGCAGGGTGAGTGCGCCGACGCACCCTCGGCGCACGGGATCGAGGAGTCCGCCGCCAACTCCTCGGCGAGTCGGGCAACAAAAGCCATCCAAGCCGCAAGCGACGCCCGAAGCGAAACCACCCATTTCCGACTGCAGGAACACGATGAGGAGTTGCGATCCATGGCGGAGACAGCCGAGCGGCTCGCTCGTCAGGTTGACGAGTTCCCAGCCCGCTGTGCGGAACTCGCCGAGGAAACCGCCCAACTGTGAGCGGACCTAAAAGCAGCGCGGGAGGAGACGGCGCAGGCCGAGGCTCGGGCCGCACCCGAACGCCAGTTGGCAGCCAAACTCCGCGAGCAGCTCGCGGCCACCCGGCAGAGCCTCTGCGCCGACCTTGCCGAACGGGTCGAGACCCTCGAACGCGGTCGGAACGACCGCTCCGACTCCAGCTCGCCCTGAGCGGAGCGAGCGGATCTCTCGCTCAAACGGCTGCTACTGACTCCGGGCGGGCTTGGTCTGCTTTTTCCTGTTTTCGTTCGGCTCGTCTGCGCACTTGCTCCAAGTCGTAGCTGGCCTGACGCCAGAGCCACGACCTCGCGCTGCCCCATCCGACCGATTCCAGCTTCAGCGCCAGTTCGGGCGTAATCCCGCACTGCCCGCGAATTACTCGTGAAAGCGCCTTGCGATCCACCCCCAGTCGCGCTGCCGCCTCGCTCACGTTCCGAGCCCCCCCACTCTCGGCGGCACTCGGGCCGATGCACCCATCCAGAATCGCGTGCCCGGGATGCGACGGATTCCTCCGCAGCCAAGCGTCCTCTCTCGCCTCGATGGATTCGTCCATGTCGCTCACCCTAGTGATGATAGTCCTCGTACTGCACATCCCACACGGATTTATCGTCCGTCCGAAACGTCACGCGCCAGCCATGCGAAACGCGAACGCTCCATTGGCCCTTGCGGCCATCTTTCAACCGATGCAGCCGATAGCGTGGCATGGACAACGCCTGTAGCGGATCTGGACCGTCCAGCGCTTCCAGAATCTCGCGCAGCCGCACGAGATGCGCCGGGCTAACGCCCCGCGCATCCCCGCGGTTAAAGAGCCGTTCTGCCGCTCCCCGCCTGAAACTCTCGATCGCCACTACCGGAAACACCTCATGGCACAACCCGTCGCGTCCCGGAAGGTCGGCTGTGCCACGAGGGCAGCAGCTTAGATCCTTCTCCCTCGACTAGCTCGGCGAGGGGAGGCAACCCGCGCTGGCCTCCGCTGGAAGCCAGTGTTCCTACACCACGCCCGAGGACACAACCACTCGTGCTCCCTCTGCCGCGAGGGAAGCGGGGTCAGTGCCGCAATCCTCATGCCGGCACCTGCGTTAAACGAACGCCGCCGCCCGGACGAAGAGCCGTGCGGCTTCCGCCGTCCAAGTGGCAGCCAGCAGATGGGCACGGTAGGTCGGCAGGGGATGCGACAGAAGTTCGAGGCTCGCAATGCAGCATTGGAGGCGGATTCCGCTCCAGGAGTATCCACCAACACCAAGCCATAGCTTCGCCTAGTCGCTTCCACGGCAGCAGGAATCTCCGCGGGGGATACCGCGCACAGCAGATCCGGCACATCTGCTGACCGGCTGCTAAGCCAAGCATCCGCGCTCCTTTGTGGGGCAGCGTCCAAGATAGGGCTAGACTGAGGGAACCCTCCGCCCCCAGCCATGCGGAATCGGCTCCTAGGCATCGCTCTGGCCGCAGTTTGCGGCGCAGTGCCCCTGCAGGCCCAGCACCTAGCGCTGTTCCTCACCGACGGTGCCCGCCTCGACGTGCGAGAGTACGAAGTCGTCGGCCCAAGGGTCCGCTACTTCAGCGTGGACCGAGCCCAGTGGGAGGAGGTCCCGCGGGAGCTCGTGGACTTGGAGAGGACCAAGCGGCACAACGCCAGCGAAGCGGAGGCGGCCCGCGTGCGGCAAGAGGAGGTCCGCCGAGAGCGATCCGCCGAACGGATAGCCCGGACGGAGCTCCACAGAGTGCCCCTCGCCGACGGAGTCTACTATCTTCAAAGAGACCGGTGCGTGCCGCTGGAGCAGGCGGAATACGTTGTCGGCAAGAGCAAGGGGCGCACGGTCCTGAATGTCCTCGCGCCAGTGCCGGCGATTCCGGGCAAGCAGACGCTCGCGGTCGGCGGCCTCGCAGCTAAGGCGGTCACCACCGGCGACAAACCCGCGTTCTATCTCCGGCTAGAACGCTTCTCCCATTTCGGCATTGTGCGCGTCACACCTGAAAAGCGCCGGAAACGGCGGGTCGTCCAGCAGATCTACACCGTGCCCCAGGCTGACGAGCAATTCGAAGAGCAGGAAGAAGTGCAGGTGTTCCGGCAGCAATTGGCACCGTTGGTCTACAAGATCTGGCCCACCGAGGCCCTCCCCGGCGGAGAGTACGCCGTCATCGACTTCACGCCGGGCAAGTCCAACTTGAGAGTCTGGGACTTCTCGCACCGACCCACCGGCGCAGCCCCGACGCGGTAGCGCGGCCGGATGCACAGGATTCCGGCATTCCGCGGAGCGGCAGCCCTCCTCGCAGCAGCGGCCTGTTCAGCCCCCCCCTTGGAACTGCCAGCTGTTCGGCTGGACCGCCGCGACATCGAGGTCGCATTGGCCACGAACGGCCGAGTCGATGCGTTGGGCGCAGTCGCAGTACATGCCGCGACAGAGGGGCGGATTGTCGAACTAGCGGTTGCGCGAGGCGATGCCGTTGTGCGCGGCCAGAAACTGCTGCGGCTGGCCGATAGCGGGCAGGCGGCAGCTCGGGCAAGCACCCGGGCGCGCTTGGCAGCAGCCCAGGCGCGCCTGGCAGTCCTTGAGGCCGGCCTCGAGCCCGGGCGGCGGGCCGCGTTAGTAGCTCAGCGGGCCAAGCTGGTCGCCGCCCGAGAGCACGCCGCCCGTGAGCTTGAGCGGCTCGAGCGGTTGGTCGCCCGGAGTGCCGCCCCACGCTCGGACGCAAACGCGCAGCGGCGCGCCATCGACGATTGGGATGCGGAGATCGCTGCAATCGATGCGCAACTGGCGGCACCACCTTCTCCCGAAATGCGGCGCGAGCTCGAAGCGGCGGTGCAAGAGGCCGCTGGAGCAGTCCAAGCAGCGGACCAGGACCTCGGCAACTTGGTCGTGCGTGCGCCTCGTGCCGGCACGGTGTATGCGCTACCGGTTGCGGCGGGGGGCTTCGTGGACCGAGGCGGCTTGATCGCCCGGCTCGCCGAAGCCGGGAAAGTGCGGGTCCGCATTTTCGTAGACGAGCCGGACCTGGGCCGTGTGGAACTCGGCCAAGAAGTCCGCATCACGGCCGACGCCTTCCCTGGCCGGACTTGGCAGTGCGCGGTGAGCCAGCTCGCGACTGAAATCGTGGGGCTGGGGCCGCGCCGGATCGGCGAGATTTGCTGCACTCTGGAAGACCCGGACGGCCTGCTAATACCCAACCTGGCGGTCGCCGCGGCAGTTGTTTCGGACCGGGCGGAGCAGGTGCTCAGCCTTCCCCGCACAGCACTTCGACGCCGTGCGGGCGAGGCGGCCGTCTGGGCGGCCTCCGACGGCCGGGCGATCCTGCGTCGGGTGGATGTGGGTCTCGAAGGGGCGGACTTCGTGCAGATCCGGGGCGGCCTAGCCGCCTCGGAGATCGCCCTGCTGCCCGGCGACATACAGCTGGAGCCAGGGCAGAAGGTGCGGGTCCTGTTGGGGCCTGACGGAAGGAAGGAGTAGGCTTCCCGTGCTTGCGTCGCGCGATATCAACATCGGGCCGGATCTGCGGCAGCCGCACAGCCGCGAGCGACGGACTGGGGCGAACAAGTCGCCCCCACTGCAGGCGAGCCGCGCCAGGGGGTCCGAGGTGCCGTTGAGCATGCGGACGGGAAGAGTTCCGACAACGCGACAATCCGCCTGGAACGCAACCATTTCACCGGGCGACGAGCGCATCGGCTGACGGGCCCTGGAATGCTTCGGTCGGCACCTCCGGCACAGCCCATGCATCAAGCTCTCAAGCGGGCGGGCGCACTCGTCGAAACCAACGAAGATGCTCTCCGGGACCCGCCGTGGTTGCGACAGGAGGTGCCCGGCGGGAACGGGCAGAGGGATGCGTCTCGGAGGCTCGTGCCGCAGAGCTTCGGCCACCAATCCGCTCACCCTGCGTTCCCAGCCCGTCGCGAAGAAGAGTGGGCAAGCAACGCATGGCCGGCTTACGTGCCTGCCCAGCAACCAGCCAGCCCCTTCGCGCGCCTTGCCGCCGGCGGGGCGCAGACGCAGCGCCGAACCGTCTATCCCCGTGTGCGGCAGATCCCGGAGCGCCAGCTCGTATGTGGCCGCTGAGGCGCAGGCAACGCCTCCCTCTCCGGGAAGTGGCCCGCGAGGCGCTGACGGCATTGCGCATCCACCGGCTGCGCTCAGCGCTGACGGCAGCCAGCATGGCTGCCGCGGTTGCCGCGGTCGTACTCGTCGCAAGCATCGTGGCGACAGGCAGCGAATTTGTGCTCGGCCAGATCGAAGGCGTCGGCTCGAATCTTGTGTACGCCTACTACGAAGCCGGCGGCAATGTGTCCCCTGCGGAAGCCGACTACATCGACTTGGCGGATGTGGACGCAGTGCGCGCCGGCCTCGGCCCGTTGGCCGCCGCCGTTGCCGGCGTAACGGGCAGTTGGGACCACATCGTCATCGACGGCCGGTCGCGGCAGATCCGCGTGCTCGGCTCCAGCGAGGAGTACCGCCTAGTCCGCAACTTGAAGATCCAGGCAGGCCGCTTTCTGGAACGCAGCGACCTGCAAACCCGGGCCAGGGTTTGCCTAATCACCCCGCGCTTGGCCGAGGCGCTGTTCGGCGGGCCGGAGGAAGCGCTAGGCCAGAGCCTTAAGGTGCATGGCCTTGAGTTCCGGGTTGTCGGGGTATTCCTGGAGCGGGTCGAGACCTTCGGCCAGACAGAAGTTTCCGAGCAGACAGTGCTAGTGCCCCTCACGGTGCTCCGCTATTTCCAGGAGGTCGAGCGGGTGGACCCCCTCTACGTTTCGGTGACCTCGCAGGAAAGGGTCGAAGAGGCCGCCGCGCTCGTCCGCGAGACCCTGGAGGCTCGCCACCGCCCGGGGTCGCTCTACCGCGTCGATACGCTGGCCGGTGTTCTCGAGACGGCCCGGCGCATCCTCGCCGCGATGGGGTGGGCGATGACCGCGGTGGCGTCGGTGACGCTGGTTGTGAGCGGCGTGTTCATCATGAATCTGATGCTGATCTCGGTCTCGGAAAGAACCGCAGAGATCGGTATCCGCAAAGCTGTTGGCGCGACCCGACGAGGGATCCTGCAGCAGTTCTTAGCCGAAGCGTTGGCCTTGGCCGCGCTCGGCGGTCTGTGCGGTGCCGGTCTAGGGGTAGCCGGGCCGTGGCTGGCGGGCTGGATCTGGCCGGAGCTGCCGGTGCGGGTGCCGCTCGTCTGGGTAGGCTCGGCGCTCCTCGCCGGCGTGGCCGCCGGGGCTGCGTTCGGGCTGCTGCCCGCAGCCCGCGCCGCCAATCTAGACCCCGTGGAGGCACTCCGCCATGAATAGGCTCACCGCTCTTGCGCTGCTGCTGGCACCGGCCGCTGCGGCGAATTCCGGCCCGCCCGAAGTGAGACCGATCACATTGCGCGAGGCTGTGCATCTGGCGCTCGCCCACAGTCCCGAAATCCAGCTCGCTCTGCTGGAGCTCGAGCAGGCTGGGGCAGACTTCGCGGCTGCGCGAGCGGAGCGGGCCCCGGAACTGAGCGCGGGGTCCGGGCTCGGAGCCACCGCCGGCATTCCGCAAAGCGTCCAGGGGGCAGTGCCCTCGGTGGTGCAGGTGACGGTGGCGCAGCCCATGTTCGACCCGGGGCGGCCAAGCCGGGCGGCCCGGGCGCGCGCGATGGTCCGAGCCGAGGAGCAGACGGCAGAGGTCACCCGCGACCGGGCCGTCTACAGAGCGGGCTTGCTGTACCTCGATTTCGAACTGGCTGGACGGCAGGCCGAGCGCCTTCTGGGCGATGCTGAGCGGTTTGAGCGGATCGCGGAGCTGACCAAAGCCCGTGTGGAGGAAGGGGGCGCGATTCCGCTGGAGGGGACTCGCGCGGAACTCGACGCAGCGAGGGCGCGGGCAAGGCTCCGTGCCGCAGAAGCGACGTACAACCTGCTCGAGTCGGACCTGCGCCAGGCCCTGGGGCTCGCCGCCGACATGCGGTTGCAGCCGCAAGCCCAGGCCCGCGAAAAACCTTGGAAGCTGCCGTTATCCGGGAACGAGGCGGCGCGCAGGGCCGTCGAGGAGCATCCCGCTCTAGCGGAACTGGAAGCCCGCGTGCGAGCGGCGCGGCACCGGACGGGCGAGGCGCGTTCGGAGCGGCGCCCCAGGCTGGACCTGGTCGGACAGTACGCCCTGCTAGCCAAGTTCAACAACTACGACGACTACTTTCGACGGTTCCAACGCCACAACTGGCAGGCTGGGATCGCGCTGCAGGTGCCCCTGTTCGCCGGCCGGGGAAGCGCCGAACGGGTGGCTCGGGCACGCCTTGAGGAACGGGAAGCCCGGCTGCGGCGGACGATCCAGGAATCCGCGGTGCAAGCCGAGGGGCATCGAGCCTTCGAAGCGTTGCAGGCAGCCGAACGGCATCAGGAGCTAGCTCGTCTGGAACTCTCCTACGCTCGGGAGAACCTCGATGTTCTGCTGGCACAGTTCGAGGAGGGGCGGGTCGCACTGGACGAGCTGGAGCGGGCTCGCGCGCTCGAGTCCGCAGCGTGGGGCGACATGGTCGCTTCGCAATACGACGTGAGCAAGGCGCAACTCGGCCTACTGTACGCCATGGGAGAGGTCGCGGACGTATTCGCCGATTGACCGCGCCCCGCGGGACGTCCCGAGAGCTCGCTTCGCACGCCAGGAGTTGCCCAGCGGTCCTGTTCCACGGGGGGACAGCCCCGGGCAGGCCCTGCGCGTTGACGGGCCACCGGCCCAAACCGCCTAGTTCCCTAGTTCAAATAGCCAGCGATCATGCGCCCGGCCTGGTCTGCGTCTTCGAACTCCAGGCCCGCCACAACGACTACGTACTCGTTCTTTTGGAACACCAGCGTGGGCTTTTCGCCGTCCATGCCGAAAAACCCCCCGAAGTGGGCGATGAACTTCGAGTCCTCGAGGATGTCCCGATAATCCGTGGACAGGAACATCGCCTCCTGCGGGTTGCGCCGCTGCGTGAAGAAGACCTCGTACTGCTTGCCGTCCTTCTCGTACACCGCGAAGTTGCCGCCGGGCATGAACTCCTTGCCGCCTAGGTTGCTCTCCACAACCTTCGCTTCGACCAAGCCCGTTTTGTGGAACTTGTGCGTTTCGTCACGGATGTTCTCCGCGGGAGTGGCGGCCGGCTCCTGCGGCGGAGGCTGTTCCGCCTCGGGGGACCCGCAGCCCAAGGCCACGAGCAGGGCAACTGACAGTATCGAACGGTTCATGCGTCACTCCTCCGCTTGAGTCAGTTCGCATTGTAGCCGTACATTCCGCCGGATTCGGCTCCATCCCGGCGGCGAGGGCCCTCGCCTGGCTTCGGGAGCAGGCCTCCCGCGTAGCCTTGGGCTGCGCCTGCTCGGAAAACGGCGGTTCTTTCCAGGCAATGAGACCTGATAGCGGAGAATCCCTGCGCACTTCTGCTTTAATGGACTGCCAGCGGCAAGAGCTTCCGGCTGCCGAGGAGAGGATTGGCCATGGCGGATGCAGCGCAGCTGAGCACTCTCAGAGAAGATGTCGACGCCTGGAACCTCTGGCGCGATCAGTTTCCGCAGCGGCGTGTGGACCTGAACGGTGCTGACCTCGCCCATGTCGACCTGCGGGTAGCGAACCTGAGAGAGGCCGACCTGCGCAACGCCAACCTGATCATGGCCAACTTGATCGGAGCCGATCTCATGGACGCGGACCTCCGCAACGCGAACTTGGTCGGGGCTAGGCTGATTGGGGTCAACTTAACCGGGGCCGACATCCGCGGAGCCGACATCCGGACAGCGGAGGATCTCACTCCGGAGCAGCTTGAGGAAACGCGCGGGGACGCCTCCACTGCGCTGCCGGACGGAATGGAGCGCCCGCGTGGCTGGATGGACTGAGGCTGGGCCGGCGCACGCTCAAGCCAGGTTGGCCACTACTGCACTGCCCATGGCGGAGCAGCTCATGGAGCCGCCTAGATCGGGCGTGCGACAGTTCGGGTCGCGTAGCGTCCTCTCGACGGCGTCTCGGATCGCACCGCCGTAGGCGGGCAATTCCAGCCAGTCCAGCATCATCGCCGCCGACAGGATCGTTGCCAGCGGGTTCGCCGCGTTTTGTCCGGCGATGTCCGGGGCGCTGCCGTGTGCCGGCTGAAACACGGCGTAGCGATCGCCGATGTCGGCCGAAGGGGCCATCCCCATCCCGCCGACGATGCCGGCGGCTAGGTCTGACAGGATGTCCCCGAACATGTTCTCCGTGACGATCACGTCGAACTCGGCGGGCCGCTGGACGAGGTAGAGCGCTGCGGCATCGACATACACCCGTTCCGTCGCAATGTCGGGATGCTCGGCAGCCACATCGTCGAAGATCTCCCGAAAGAACGCCATCGCGGGCAGCACGTTGGCCTTGTCCACCAGAGTCACCTTGCGCCGTCGCCGGGCGGCCTCGGCGAACGCGGCCCGCACAATGCGCTCCGTGCCGCGCCGCGACACATGCATCACGTTCTCGACGACTTCGGCCTCCGGATCGCGCGTTCTGCGGCGGTCCCAAAAAAGACCCTCCGTGTTCTCGCGGAAGATCACCAAGTCGAGGCCCCCGGCCCGCTGCGCCCGCAGGGGGCTCAGCTCCTCTTGGTAAAGGCGCACCGGGCGGATGCCCTGGTAGAGGTCGAGCTGCTCCCGGATGTCGATCTGGGGGGTCATCTCCGTGCCGCCTGGCCAACGGACATGCGGCAGCCCCATCGCGCCCAGCAGGATGGCATCGCAATCCCGCGCCTGCGCCAACGTCTCGGGCGGAAGCGGGTCGCCGGAGCGCAGGAACTCGCCAGCACCAACCGCTAGCGGCCGGAAGTCGAAGTCGAGATCGTCGGAGCAAGCCTCCAGGGCCTGCAGCACCCGGACAGCTTGGTCCGCCACCTCGGGTCCGATCCCGTCTCCCGGCAGCAGCGCAATGCGCAGATGGCTCACTCCTCCCCCTCGCTATCTCGCTATCCTAACTGCATGCCGGCGGCGCACCCCGACATCGAGGCCGCCGTGACAGAACTGTGCGACGGGCGGGGCTATCTGATCCTGGAGGACTTCTACCCGACCGCCCTCATCGAATCGGCTCGTGCGCGCGTCTACAGTCTCGTCGATTCGGAGCCGGGGCGCACATCGCACTTCTACGGAGACGAGGAGAACCGGGCCCAGGCACGCGTCTGGAACCTTCCCGCCAAGGACCAGTCGTTCCGGGAGATCTGCAGCGACCCGCGGCTGCTCGCCATCCTGCAGCCGATCCTCGGGGACGACCTCATGCTCAGCTCCTTCGCCGCCAACGTGCTCCACCCCGGGGCGCAAGCCCAGGAGCCGCATGTCGACTACCCGTACTGGGACCTGCACGCTCGCTCGCGCTGGCCGCGGGCGCTCAACGCCAGCTACCACCTCGCCGTCGAGTCTGTCGTGCCGCTCGACGAGTTCACCTTCGAGAACGGGGCCACCGCGATCGTCCCGGGCAGCCAGACCCTCGCCCGCTGGCCGGACGCGGAGCAATTCTCCGCCCGGCACATGCAGACCACTATGCGGCCGGGCGCTCTCCTGCTGTTCCCCGCCCTGCTATGGCACGCCGGCCAGACCAATCGCTCCTCCGCCTCCCGTGCGGCTTTGCTAGGCTCCTACACGTTGAAGTCCATCAAGCCCATCGAAGACTGGACTCGCTGCATCGACCGCGACGAAGCCGAGGGGTACAGCGAGCGCATGCAGAGCCTGCTCGGTCTGCACTATCCGTATCCGGCCGTGATGGATGCCCTCCCCGCCCGAAGCTCCGAGGGAACCCGCAGCAAGCGGTCCATCCTCGGCAGCGACTGCGAGCCGGAAGAGGAATAGAGCCATGGCGCATCTGACGAGACGGGACTTACTGACCGGGTCCGCTGCCGCCGCGGGCGCGGCTTGCGGCGGAGGAGACGCCCGCGGAGCGCGCCGCCCCAACATCCTGTTCGCGATCTCGGACGACCAATCGTATCCACATGCCTCGATCCTCGGGGACCCCGTGGTCCGGACCCCTGCTTTCGACAGGGTCGCTCGGGAGGGCGTGATCCTCGACCACTCCTACACGGCGTGCCCTTCCTGCACGCCTTCCCGTTCGGCGATCCTGACCGGCCGGCCGATCTGGCGGCTCGGCGAGGCAGGCGTCCTCTACGGCACGTTGCCGCCCGAGTACCCCCTGTTCACGCATCTCCTCGAAGACACGGGGTACCACGTGGGGTATGTGGGCAAGCCCTGGGCTCCGGGCGACTGGCGCGCGGGAGGGCTGGACCGGCATCCGCTCGGCACCGAGTACGCCGCTCGCCTCGAGCCCAACCCGCCGGCCGGCATCGACACCCGCGACTACGCCGCCAACTTCGAGGACTTCCTGGACGCCCGTCCCTCGGGCCGCCCGTTCTGCTTTTGGTTCGGTGCCACCGAGCCGCACCGCGACTACGAGTCCGGCATCGGCGAGCGCAGCGGCCTAGACCCCGGCCGAGTGCGGGTGCCGCCGTATTTGCCCGACGCACGGCGGGTGCATTCGGAATTGCTGGACTACTACTACGAGATCGAACACTTCGACCGGCACCTGAGCCGCATGCTAGATGCCCTGGAGCGGATCGGCGAACTCGACGACACCCTGGTCGTCGTCACGTCAGACAACGGCATGCCGTTCAGCCGCACCAAGGCCACGCTGTACGACGGCGGCACGCGCATGCCGACGGCGGTGCGCTGGGGGCGGCGGGTGCCCGGAGGGCACCGTGTCGAGGACTTTGTGAGCCACGTGGATTTCGCGCCGACATTCCTGGAGGCGGCAGGGGTGCCCGCAGCTCCAACCCATGACGGGGGCAGCCTGCTGCCATTGCTGGAGGCGGCAGGAAGCGGCCGGCTGGATCCTGACCGAGGGCAGGTGCTCACGGCCATGGAGAGGCATACTTGGTGCCGCCCGGACGGAGCGACCTACCCGATGCGCGCGATCCGGACTCACGACTTCCTCTACATCCGCAACTTCGAGCCGGACCGCTGGCCGACAGGCGGTCCCGAGTTCATCTCGTCGAACAAAGCCCCCCACGGGGATATTGACGACGGACCGTTCAAGGATTTCATGCTGCGGCCCGCGACGCGCACTAATTTTCCAGCGGCGTTCGAAGCGGGGTTCGGCAAGCGTCCGCTCGAGGAGCTTTACGACTGCCGCGCCGATCCCCACCAGATGCGCAACCTCGCCGAGGACCCCGCCCACGATAGCGTGCGCGCCGAGCTCTGGGCCCGTCTCGAAGCCGAGCTGCGAGCCGGAGGAGACCCGCGGGTGGACGGCCGGGACCCTTGGCAGGCGTATCCGTACCGCCAGGTGGACGGGTTTGGGGCGATCTTCAACAGCACGCTCAGCGAAGCGGAGCGGTTGGCTGCGCGAGAGCGCGGCAAGCACGCCGTCGGCCACGCCAAGCCCGAGCCCTGAGGGCCAGGGTCCTACTTCGCGCTGCTCGCACGGCACCATACCCTTCTGCTGCCAAGGGATTGGTTCACACTGTGCCGCGTCGCTGCACCGACATTCCCGCCGATCTGGAGTCCGCGCTCCAGCGCATTGGCCGTGACGATTATCGGGCCAAAGGCTGCGGGTTCGGTCGAGAGGCGACACTCCGCATCACCGTCCGTGGAGTGCGGATAGTCGGTACTGGCGCTTGGTCAGGGGATGCCCCTCCCCCTTGCAGCCCAGCGCTGGATGCGAACGTGGGACCCTTCGATCATATGGAAGGGCCACAAGACTGGCTAAGAACACGGTTACTCTCAACTCGAAAAGCTGGGCAATCGGGGCCGCCTGCAGACGGGGCTTCATGGTCATCTGCTTCCCGACTCCGATCGAGCAAACCTTGGGCGGCCGGGAACAAGCCACAGCGGTCATTGACGAAAGGCACTCGATTCATCGAATTCCCTGCGAAACACGCTGGTGCCTGAGAGTCTTTTGAGCGCGCAAGCCGGGTATCAATCTAGGAAAAGGCTACGGACCGCACGGAGTTCCCCACCGGTCGATTGATCACCTTCACAATTCGCTCAGGCTGGGGTTTAGATTTCATTGAGGATTGAAGCGAGCATCGTGCGTCGCCTTGAGCCAGGGGCCGGGCTTCCCGAGAGCTCCAGATCACTGAGAGTGCAGCCGTCGTCTGTGATGGGGAATCCGTGCTCGGTCATCGACATATAGATCTGAATGCAATCGTTGTGGCGGGCGAGGCATGGATTTGCAACTTCGGCCTCTTCACCAATTTTCCGCAACTCGGCACCCTCGCAAATCCATCATGTACATTCGTCAACGAGCCTTGCTGCTTCCTGGGTCACGAGTACACGCTCCATTGGATACATGAATCGTCCGGCGGAGCAACGCAAGTGGACATTGCCCGCAACTGCCGCCGACTCTCTGGCTGCCACGACTCGCTCCAGCGCACCTCGCTACCGGAGCCCGAGGCGGCTCGGGAATCCCGACCGCACACGTCACTCAAGGTCCACTGGCTCGGTCGTCCGGCCCCAACTCCGCCCGGCACCAAGCCCCGTGGGGCACCCAAAGCTGCGAACTCTTCGGCAACGCAAGCGGGCACTCTGCGCCTCGCACCTCAATGCTACAATCGCGAATCCTCTTCCGGGAGCGGCAGACGCCGTCCGAGGGATGCTCGACACCGACCAAATCCGCGCGATCCTCCCGCATCGCTACCCAATGCTGCTCGTGGACCGGATCCTTGAGATCTCCTCCACGAGGATCGTCGGCATCAAGAACGTAACGGCAAACGAACCCTTCTTCCAAGGCCATTTCCCCGACTACCCGATCATGCCCGGTGTGCTGATCGTCGAGGCCATGGCCCAGTGCGGCGGCGTGCTAGCGCTTCGCGAGTTCGACGACCGCAACGACAAAGTTGTGCTGTTTGCGTCGATAGACGAATGCCGGTTTCGAGCCCCAGTGACTCCTGGGGACCAGTTGCGTATGGAACTCGACATTCTCCGCAGGCGGGCCGGAGTTATGAAAATGCGAGGCCAGGCCTTCGTCGAGCGCCAGTTGGTGGCGCAAGCTGTGCTGATGTGCAGCATCGCGGACAAGCCTGCCCGGGCTGCAGCTGTGTGATGGCGATCCATCCGAGCGCGATCGTCACCCCCGGAGCCCGTATTCACGAACGCGCCGAGATTGGCCCCTACTGCGTGGTCGGTGCCCATGTGGAGATTGGCGAGGGCACGCGGCTGATGGCTCACGTCTATGCGGATGGGGACACCGAGATCGGAGAGCACAACATCTTCTATCCCTACTCGACCGTCGGCGTTGCCCCGCAGGATCTCAAATACCGGGGAGAGCGCTCAAGAACCAGTATCGGCAACCGCAACCAAGTCCGTGAATTCTGCACTGTGCATAGGGGCACTGAGGGCGGCGGCGGGCTGACCTCGCTGGCGGACGACAACCTGCTCCAGGCCTACGCGCATGTAGCCCACGATTGCCACGTGGGCTCTCGTTGCATCCTCTCGCACTCGGCGACCCTTGGCGGCCACGTGACGATCGAAGATCATGCCGTGGTCGGAGCGCACTGCGGCGTCCATCAGTTCTGTCGCATCGGGGCGCACAGCTACATCGGAGGCTATAGCGTCATCACGCAGGATGTCCTGCCATTCTCGCTAGTGGTCAGCGAGCGTGAGGCGCGGATCTTCGGCGTTAACAAAGTCGGACTCGAGCGCAGGGGCTTTTCCAGGGCAGAGATTCAAGCCCTGCACAAAGCCTTCCGCATTCTGACTAAGTGCGGTCTCAATACCCAGCAGGCGCTCACGAAGATCGCGGAGGAGGAGTGCGCCGGCGATAGCCTGACCCGCCTCCGGGACTTTATCGTGGCGTCGGAGCGGGGATTCGTGAAGTGAGATACGGCCTCATCGCCGGCGGGGGGGCCTTTCCGCTCCAAACGCTGCGGGCCGCCCGCGAGGGCGGCCACGAGATGGTGGTGGTGGCCATTAGGGAGGAAGCGTCCCCGGAAGTGGAGCGCCTAGCCGGCACCTGCCACTGGATCTCGCTGGGCCAGCTTAGCCGGCTGATCCAGATCTTTCGCAGGGAGGGCATCCGGGAGGTGGTCATGGCGGGCCGCATTCAGCACAAGCAGATTTACTCCGCAATCCGCCCTGACTGGCGGCTTCTAAAAGTGCTCAATAGGCTGCGGCGCAAAAACACTGACTCCTTGCTGGGAGCAGTGGCGCAAGTCCTGGAGGACGAAGGCGTCGTCCTGCTGGATTCCACTTTTTTTCTAGCTTCAAGCTTGGCGCGGGAAGGCCCGAACGGTGGGCGCAAGCCGACGGCGGCGGAACGGAAGGATATCGAGTACGGCCGGGAATTGGCCAGAGTCTTGGCCGCGCACGATATCGGCCAGAGCGTAGTGGTTTCCGAGCAGGCCTGCGTGGCGGTCGAAGCCATGGAAGGCACTGACGCCATCCTGCTCCGTGCTGCGGGCTTGGCGAACGGCCGGAAGCTGACCTTGGTGAAAGTCGCCAAGCCGAACCAAGACATGCGATTCGATGTGCCCGTGATCGGTCCCCGCACGATCCGCAAGATGGCGGAGGCTCGGGCGACTGCGGTGGGAGTGCAGGCCCGCAAGACCCTGCTACTCGACAAGGAGGAGTTGCTTCGCGAGGCCGATGAGCGGAGCATCGCAGTCGTGGGCTTCGGCTTGACGGATTCCAATGCGGGACGGAGCTGATGCGAGCCTCGGCCGAGGCCGTGCCTAGCGCTTGAGCCGGGCAGCCATCCCCAGGGGCCCAGCCCCATGCAGTCGCTGCGGCAGTCGGCGCCTGGATCGGGCACAGACGGGCTCACCTGCGTGGTGGGGCCCGGCCTCCGCCATCCCGCCGCGGTTCGCCAACCGACTTGGCAGGCTGGGAACAGGCTATGCCGCGCTCGCCAGGACCCCGACGACCTCCGCAGCGGCGCAGCGGGCTTGCTCGAACTGGTCCGGCGGATAACTTATGGCACCCACTCGCGGATGCCCGCCGCCACCGTAGCGCTCGCACAGGTCCGCCAGATTGTGGGTCGGCTCGCGGGGTGCCCAGGGATTCGAGCCTACGGACACCTTCGCCCGAAAGCCCGCGTCCAGCACAGACACCGTGTACGTGCTCTCCGGAAAAAGGTAGTACGGCACAAACTTGTTGTATCCCTTGAGCCCTGTGGCGGCGAGGTCGAAGAAAACCACACCGTCCCGGTAGACAGCCCGGTCACGAATGACATCGATGGCCCGCAGGTGGCCTTCGTACAGCCGCTCAAACGCCTCGGCGTACTTGGGTTGAGACACGATCGTCTCCAACGACTCGGTCTCCAGCAGCGGGATCACTTCTGCCGTGACGTTCTCCTCCGCTGACTCGAAGATCAACGTGAGCTTCAAGGCGGGTTCCTCCATGGAGATTGCAGCCTCGGCGCTCGGGTACCGAGCGCCGTCGACAATGTCTGCCCAGCGGATCAGCTCCGCGAGGTGCCCGCTCTCGAAATGGAACCGCTCCGCCAGGATGTCGGCGATGAACTTCGTGCAGGACTGATAGTGCGGGTTGTAGAACTTTCGGCCGGACTCGTCGCGCCGGTAGTGCTCGGCGTCAGCCTCCGACAGGAATGCGCTCTGATGATGATCGAACCACCAAGTCACGCGCTGCGAAGCGAAGTACTTGAAATCGACGATGACGTTGATATTGCCGTCGAAGGCCTCCTCTTCGAACAGCTGGTCCGCGCGATGGTACAGCCCGGTGAACGCGATGGATGCACCTGGGGCCAGCGCTCGCTTGACATAGCTTGAAAATAGGGCCGCCGAACACGCCCCATCGAAGCAGCGGTCGTGGTAGAGAATCCGAACCCACATCGGGCAGGCGTAGCCCAACATCATGGCGGATTCCGGGCGGGAATTCAACTTTCCCAGCCCGGTGCCGAACTCTGGCATTCGGCGATGCTCTTGATGCCGGGTCGACCGGCGTCAGCCTGATGCATGTCGGCGGTCGGAAACTACCAGTCGAGCCTGCCCTGACGAGAGATGCTGGCTCCTTAGCCGGACACCACGCGTCCTGCTGTGTTCGACCCCAGCCGCGCAGCAGTGCGGACCGTAGCCAGGCCTCTGGCTAGGCGAAGCCACCCGGCCCTAGGCAACCCGCGCCCCCTAGATTAGGGAGAGGGCTCACGCAACGCCGGGCCGGGGCTTTTCCAGGGTTGGCTCTTGCTCTGCGGCAGCCGGTCTCGGCCGCTGGCGGCAGGCAGCCGCCGCATCGACCATGGACATCACGGAGTTTGCTTGCGGCCGCTTCGATTGCCGCCCTCCCGCCTCAGTGACATAATGATGAACGGCTGCTCGCAGGCGCGACGGCGAGGACGGATACGCGATGAGATCAGAATGGGTGGCTCGACGAAACGACGATCCGATCCGGACGCAGATGCATTACGCACGCCGAGGTCTGGTCACCGAGGAGATGGATTATGTCGCCAAGCGGGAGAACCTCCCCGCCGAGACGATCCGCGACGAAGTGGCCCGGGGGCGCATGATCATCCCCGCCAACGTGCGCCATGCAAATCTCGAGCCGATGTGCATCGGAGTAGCTTCCCGCTGCAAGGTCAACTCGAACATCGGAAACTCGGCCACCACATCGGACATCGCGGCCGAACTCGAGAAGCTGCGCTACTCCGTCCAATACGGCGCCGATACCGTGATGGACCTTTCCACAGGGGGCGACATCCCTCGCATCCGCGAGCAAATCATCCGCAACTCCCCCGTACCGATCGGCACGGTGCCGATCTACGAGGCTCTGACGCGCGTCCAGGGGAGGATCGAAGACCTCACCTGGCCGATCATGCGCGACGTAATCGAAGAGCAGGCCGAGCAGGGCGTGGACTACATGACCATCCACGCCGGGGTGCTGATCCAGTACGTGCCGATGGCCGTCAAACGGATCACGGGGATCGTGAGCCGGGGCGGATCTCTGCTAGCAGAATGGATGGTTCGCCACCATCGCCAGAACATGCTCTACGAGAACTTCGGGGAGATCTGCGAGATCTTCCAGAAGTACGACGTCAGCTTCTCGCTAGGGGACGGGCTGAGACCGGGCTCGATCGGGGACGCTTCGGACGAGGCACAGTTCGCGGAGCTCAGGACGCTGGGCGAACTGACCCGCCGAGCCTGGGAATACGATGTGCAAGTCATGATCGAGGGTCCCGGCCATATCCCGATGGACGAGATCAAGCTGCAGGTGGACAAGGAGGCCGAGCTCTGCCACGAAGCCCCCTTCTACACGCTAGGCCCGCTAGTCACTGACATCGCGCCCGGCTACGACCACATCACCTCGGCTATCGGGGCGGCCATGATCGGATGGCACGGTGCCTCCATGCTGTGTTACGTCACACCGAAAGAGCACCTCGGCCTGCCGAACAAGGAAGACGTCAAGCAGGGGATGATCGCCTATAAGATCGCCGCCCACGCGGCGGATGTGGCGCGGCACCGGCCGGGAGCACGAGCCTGGGACGACGCGCTCTCCAAGGCCCGCTTCGAGTTCGACTGGAACCGCCAGTTCGAACTTGCGCTGGATCCGGAGACGGCGCGCAGCATGCACGACGAAACGCTCCCGGAGGAGGGTTACAAGTCAGCCCGCTTCTGCTCCATGTGCGGGCCCAGCTTCTGCTCGATGAACGTTTCCTCGCGGGTGGCGGAGTTCACCGCAGAGGATGCCCAGAACGTGCTGATGCAGATTGCGCCTTCCCCGCAACCGATGGCCACAGCGAGCGGCGACTGAGCCGCCGCGGCGCTCCGTGCGGCTACTGCCGCTTGAACACGGTTCGCCCTCCCAGGACCGTCTCCAGCACTCGGATGCCCCGCAACTCGTCGACAGGGCAGGTCAGGATGTCGCGGTCCAGCACAGCGAAGTCCGCGTACTTCCCGGGCTCGAGCGACCCCTTGACGTCCTCCTCGAACATCAGGTAGGCTGCGTTCCAGGTCCACATCTTCAGCGCCTCCTCGCGGGTAATCCGCTGTTCTGGGCTGTACACCTCGCCGTCCGAGGCGAGGCGAGTCACAGCCATCCACATGCCCAGGAAAGGGTCGTAGGGGTTGATGGCTTCCCCGGGGTCGAACTTGATCATGTGGGCCGAACCTCCAGCGACCATCATTCCCGCGTCCAGGATCGAGCGGTACGGCTGCAGCGTCGCCATGCGGCGAGGCCCGAGCATCTGCGCCAGCGCAGGGCCGTCGAAGTGGTGCCACGCGGGCTGCATGTCTGCGACGATGCCCAGCGCGGCAGCGCGCCGGATGGCGGCTCCGCTGAGGAAGCGGGGGGGCGTGGGTAAGCGTGAAGCGCCGCCCCGCGAGAGGCACTTGGCGCCCCACAGCTGCGTAGGCATCCAGCAGGACATCCTCGACCCCGCCGCCCGTCATGTGGGCGGCCACTTGCCAACCTAGTCGCGCTGCCCGCGCAATGATCTGCCGCAGGTCGCTAGGCCGGATGCGCAGCTCGCCCCGGTAAACGGTATCCCCGAAGCCGTCGACCTGCGTTTCTGCGCCGTGCGGTTTCCGCATGCGGGTAGGCCCGGGCAGGATGCCGCCGTCCAACAGGACCTTGAGCGCTCCGACGCGGAACATCGCATCCCCGAACCCGGTTACCGGTCCGAGCGCTTCGATCTCTGCGAGCACATCGGAGAGAGGCCGTTCCGCGTTCACGGTTCGGGTCACGGGAGGTTCGCACGCGGAGCGCCCCGCGACGCCAACAGCTCCTGGTAGGTGCGCAGCCCGGCGGCGCTCCCGCTGCGGTCGATCACGCTGGTCAGGCCTACACGGTTGTATGCTCGTTGCATCGCCTCCAGGGCCTCCTCGCGCTCCTCGTCGCTGAATTCGCGGGTCTGGAGCAACGGAGCGACCAGTTGGCGCGCCCCGACGATCAGGCCGGTGGGCTCGCCGTCGGCGTCGCGGACGAGCTTGCCGTTCTCGGGGTCGGCCGGGCCGGGCGTAATGCCGGCCAATCGGAGGGCCGCCGAATTGAGCACCGCAGTGTATCCGTTGTCGAGCATCACGGGACGGTCCCCGGAGTACTCATCGATTTCCCAGCGGTTCGGGTAGCGCCGTTCCAGAAGTCGGGTGGAGTAGACTTGCGGAACGAAGACCAAGCCGCCAGGCGCACCTGCCGTCTCCTCAACATACGCCCGCAAGTCCTTGAAACTCCGCAGCACGGGGAGCGGGCCTTCGCGCTCGGCGAGCGCCGCCCGCAGGGGATGGACATGGCTGTCGATCAACCCGGGCACTACCGTCCGGCCCCGGAGATTCACCTGCCGCGTGCGGGGTCCGGTGCCTCGGCCCACGACTTGCGTTGCACCGACCGCGAGGATCCGGCCTGCGGCAACGGTCATGGACTCCACCACGGGATGGTCGGGCCACATCGTGACGATCTTGCCGTTGTAGTAGAGCGTGTCGGCGGGACCCGTCGGGACGCTACGCTGCGGCGGCCAGCCCTGGGGGCAAGCCGGGACCGCCGCAATCAAAAGGCCGAGGAGAAGCAGCCCCATCAGCGCCATGATAGCCCCCGCACATCCGGCATCAGCTCGGGCAAGCAGCGCGATGGCGCACTCCCGGCAGCCGATCCGTCCTCGCCGCAACGTCACTCCTGATATCGCAAGGCAGCGTTGGACCACGGCGGGCCTTCCGCACCGTACGGTGCCTATCCATCAAGCCGGTTGACCCGCCGACGGCATTCTGCCCAATCGGTGCAACGCGGGTTGCCTGCGGTCTGCCTACGAAAGACCGTCCGGCCGCAGCGCCAAGTGGAGCGTCAGAGGCGCTTGGAGCTGGTCGGCCAGGCGCTGGCGGAGGAACTCGGGAGGCATCCAGACCTCAAGAGTCCACCGCACGAGACCTGCGACAGATGCGCACCTGACTGCCGCCGCGGCCACGGTCCCGCCTGCGTGGCAAGCCGACGAGCTCGTCGCGAACCAACTCAGGGAAACGCAAGCCCCCAAGCCTCACAGCAGGCCTAGGAGCCCGTTGATAAATGGCGCTGTCCGAGTCACCGCCGAGACGCGGCGGAACGCAGCGAAGGCTCCTGCGGGCTAGGCTCCGAGCCCGAGCGCGGGCCGCCGGGCGGCCCAGACGCTCGAAAACGCGTTTAGAAGCCGTTCCAGGGCCTTCCCGAGGCCTTCTCCGGGCCAAATTCGCGCCGCAACGGCCAGGGAGCCGCCGCCTGGCAGGCTTCGGGGCGTACCGATCCCCGTCAGCGACCGCATCAGGACGCCCAGGTTGTACCCGCAGGCGTGGAGGAGCAGTCGCTGCAGGATGTTGCTGCGGCCCCGCAGGTGGACCCGCCGCAGCCCGCCGGTCGCGTACCTGGGGGCCATCGACCGTGCGACCTGCTCGCAGCGCTGCCGCTCCAGCTGGCGGCCCCCGCTCGCCGGCAACCCGCTCCCGGTTCGCCTCCACCGCCGCGCGCTCGGCTTCCTGCCCCGGCTCCCACTTGCGCGGCTTCCGCTGCGGCTCCGGAAGCACCGGCTCCTGCCCGGACTCCTCCAGCGCCAGCACCGTCGCGCCGCTGTGGCACCCCTGGTCCGCCACCACCGTCTGCGGCTTCCCGCCCTGCGCCTCCGCCACCGCCTCCAGCGTCGGCCCGAGCGTCGCCGTGTCGCCCCGGTCCGCGGCCTGCACGGTCAGCCCCACCAGCGCACCGCTGTCCAGGTCCACCGCGGGCTCGGCCTTGGGGGCCCTGTCCGTCGCGCCGTCCTGCCTGCGGGCCACCCGGGCGTCCGGATCCACCGGGTGCTCCCCCTCCTGGTGCGCCAGCGACTGGTTCTGGCGCCGGCGGTCGCACTCGAGCAACTCTGCCTGCGTCGGCGTCTCGAGGCCCGCGGATTGCGCCAGGCGCTCGAGGAACTCCCCGTAGCCCCTCCTGGGTGCTCCGCCGCTGCAGCGTGCGCAGCGCCGCGTTGGCTTCCAGCGTGGTGGCGTCCACTCCAACCGTCTCGCCCTTGGCCAGCTCGGCGGCCCGCAGCCTCTCCAGCACCCAGGCGAAAACCTGCTTGTGCGTCTCGAGGTCGATGCGCTGCCGCGTGCGGCAGAGCGGGGAGGGGGTCCGGCGTCGACTCGTGGAGTCCGTAGCCGAGGCACTCGCGGATCGAGAGCGTGTCGCTGGCCTGCAGGGCGATGGCGCGCTCGGAATGGAGGCCCAGCAGGTAGCCGAGCAGGAGCCTGCGGAAGTAGACGTCCGGCGGCAGCGAGGGACGGCCCAGCACGGCGGCGTAGAAGGGCTGGCAGAGCCGTTCCAGGCACTCGTCGAAGCCGGAGCGCTCGAGCACCTCGTGGAGCTTCTCGCAGCACGGGACGGTCGGGGCCTGGGGGAGTTCGTCCGCAGGGAGGCAGACGCACCCCTGAATCCGTTGGCGAGCGCCCAGCGACATCTGAACAAGGATCCCACGGAATGCTCTCGCGCCGCAAGCCCCCGTGCGCAGCGCCGCTCAGCCGGACTTTCTCAACGGGCTCCTAGGCTTGCGGACTATTTCGACGGCGAACGGGGCCTGCGACGCCGGGCGCCTCGGCACCCGCTCCGGACTGCAGCGACGCCCGATCGGGTCGGGCCGCAGACATGATGCACTGCGGACATGCGTTAGGATGCAGGCCAGCCCACGGTTTGTGCGCCCCGGAAAAGCCGTCACCCGGCACCTCGGAGAACCCCGTGCGCCGACAATGCCGGCCTCCTCTGGCGCTCTTCCCCAGCATCCCCGGGGCAGAGCGTCCGCTAGGAGCCTGTTGCAAAAGTCTTGGGCTCCGTGGAACTTGGGTGCGCAGCGCTCCAACGGGCCCGCAACGGTGGCAGAACGGACCCCCAGGATCGCGCAACCGGCCAGTAGCGGTGCTTGGAGTGCGCTGCTGCACCACCCGACGCCAGCTGAGTACGCCAGCCGGACTTTTTCAACGGGCTCCTAGGACGGCGAGCAGGGCCCGGAGCTGGAAATCCGCAAGGATGCCGCTGCGCACAAAGAGGCTACGCGACTGACCAATTCCACGGAGACAGCTGACGCTACCACGTTGGGTCTCCCGGCCTTCCTACGGTTGGTTGGCCCTCCAAGAAGCCCAGGGCCGCCAGGAACCGGTCCATGTGCCAGACGGTGTTCGTATAGGCGGCGCGGCTCCGCGTGTAGTTGAAGAAGCCGTGCGGGCGCCCATCGTAGCCGATCAGTTCGCAACGGTTGCCAGCCTCTTGCATCGCCTCGCAAAACGCCTCGGCCCGTGGCGTAGGGCACGGTCGTGTCGGCCCGCCCGTGAAAGACGATCGCCGGAGGGTCGCCTTGGTCCACATGCTGCAGGGGGGGAGCCCTCGAGGGCCCGATCGCCCCAGCGTTGGCTGGCGGAGATGTCCGTGGCGGGGTTGAACAACACCATGGCGTTGGGCTTGGAGCTGACCGTCGCGGTTCTTGTCCGCGGGATCTTCGAGACCGTCGATCACGCCGGTGGTCGCCGCGACGTGACCGCCTGCGGAGCCGCCTCCGGCTGCGACCCGATGCGGATCGATGCCGAGCTCCGCCCCGTGCGCGCGAATCCACCGCACGGCGGACTTGCCGTCGTTCACGCACCTCGACCGGTGACGTGCCGTGGCTACCCCGCGTCCGGTACTGAGCGCTGATCGCGACCATGCCTCGAGACGCTAGGTACCGGCTGTGCGGATAAAACTGGGACGGCGAGCCGCCGACCCAGCCCCCGCCGAAGAAAAACACGATGGCGGCACGCTTGTCGTCGGCCTTCCAGCCCGTCGGCAGGAACACGTTGAGCTCGAGGGGGTCCTTGGCAAAGCTCTTGTAGACAATCTGCTTGTCGGGCTCGAATTCGCGAACCTGCGCCCAGCAAACGCCCACCGCGAGGAGCAACAATCCGCAGAGCAGTCGATGCATCATGGACAAGAGTTTACCAATCTTTAAGACCCGCCTTCGCTCCCCCCCCCGGCACGGGTATTGCCGTGCGAACTGCAAACCTGTTCGCCTTGCCCTGCAACAGCATCCGCCGAACCAGGAAGGACTACTGCTCGCCGTGGCAGCCGCGCACGGCGTGCTCGCACAACTGGCCCTCCACCACGATCCCTGGGCCGTCCCCGCACACCGGCACGGACACCCACCGC
>CBDBZZ010000040.1:0-9224 GCA_965213745.1 Bryobacterales bacterium
GGAGCAAGTCGGGTCGGTAGTCCAGCGCCGGGTGGGGAAGCTGCGGGTCCGGACGGTCCGCCAGCTCAGGGAGCGCTGGGAGCAGGCTCTGCAAGCCCTGGAGACCGACCCAACCAAGGTGCCAGGGTTCTTTCGCGAGGCCGGCTGCTCCTATACTGTTTCTGGTCGCATTCTGCAATGACTTATGGCAAAATCAGTAACGCAAGACTCGATGCGTCGCCGCCGGCGCACCCGTTCCTTGTGCAGCCCCCAGGCTGCGCCGGGCGCTGGGGCGCTCTCTCGTTGTCCGACATTGCTCACGCGCCTGCGCTTCCGACCCTTGGACTCGCGCCATCGGCCTGCCTTGCGGGCACCAGACGATACTTCTGGTGTCGGCTTTGAGGTTTGTCGGGGAGTGTGTACGCGATCTTCCGGGCAGCCCGGAGAAGTCGGACCACTTTGTTGAGTTGCCCGGAAATCTTCTTCTGCCCCAAGCGCATGGACAGCTCGGCCTTGGACATCGGTCCCGCGGCTAGCAGGGCGAGCACCCTCGCCTCCAGCGACTCTGGCCGTGACTCTGGCTGCCCCCTTGGCGAATCCTGAATTGCCCAGTACTCGATCAGGGCCGATCGGCTTACGATGTCGGCGATTCGCACGAGCAGCTCTTTCCCGTCGGAATCCATGAGACGCAGTTCCTCGCCGAGGGCGAACTCAACCGGTTGCTGCTGGCCCCCATTGATGGCGATGTTGGACGCGTAGAGATAGGTGCGGCCATGGGCATCCCGGATGGGATTGAGTCTTCCCCTGAATCCCGGAAGATAGCCGGTCGCCTCGGGAAAAATCACCGAGCCCCCGTCCGCCAAGGGACTGAGTTGGAAGGAGAGTGCGCGTTCGGCTGGCCTCCAGCCTTGCTCAAGGCAGGCGGCGAAGCCCGGTGCCGCGGCAAATACTGTCATAGGCCGATCGAGGGAGTGCAATTCGATGCCTGCCTCGCCGCGTTCGTCGGTTGCCGACCGTTTCCACGTACCATTCGGAAACAGTGCCAGGAGGTCTATGTCGGTCAGCGGTTCACGGTCGCTATATACAGTGACCACGCAGGCGTGACTCTGCGGACGGCGGACTCTCGCGACGAACCCGTCAGTGACGGCGAACTCCGGCTCCGGCAGGCCAGCCTCGACACATCGTCTGATCATGTCCAGTGTTCCAGTTCCCATCCGCTCGATGTATTCGGCTAGATACAAGGACCCTGCCAGCAAGGGATTGCCCGGCACCGAACGGTGCCCGACACGCAGTTTCTCGAGGGTCAGCGACAGCGGGAGCCTGCCCGGATTCCACACCTCCAACCGGTCCGAGAAGAGCATCACCTGCACACTGCCCCCGACGGCGTAGTCGCCGGTGGGCCACCGCGTTGACGATGGCTTCGGTCACGACCTCCTTGGGGATTTCATAGGTCGTGGGAGCTTGGACGCTCTCAGCCCGTGTGCCGATCGATCGGTTGATCTTGCTGAGCACAAAGTCCACCGCTTGGTCGACCAGATCGAACGCCGTGCCCTTGTAGACTTGGTATGAGGGGATCGGCTTGGCGACCTCCGTCCCGTGGAAGTGGGCGCACCGAATCTCGGAAGAGATCAGGAATCGCTGTGGTCTCTTACCGAACAGCAGAACGGCGGCGTTCGTTAGCTGCCCGTCGTTCAGTAGGCTCAGATGCTCCAGCAATTCCCCGGGGGGCGCATCTTCGGTCAGCGAGAACTGCCTGGCCCTTCGGGCCGTTCGCGTGAAGCGGGTCATCTTCTCAAAGTCGAGATCGTCCCGTGTCGCCTTCGCACAAGGTGCCGCATCGAAGGGACTTGAGCGAATTATCTCGTTGGCACTGAGGTATTCCACCAACGCTCCGTATAGTCCGGCCACTAGCTCTTCTCGAGTGTTGAATCGTTTTCGGATAAGGCCGGCTTCGGCCTTGCTGATCAGCGCCTGAATCTTCGGATGCCGGGCGGTCTTAGGGGCCGCCTTCACGAATACCAAGCGGTATGCGCCAATGGTAGTCGCGCAGTCGAACTCCCGCTCTGTCGGCGAAATGCCATCATCGTCCGCGGTCCCGTAGTCACGGCCAAACAATCCGACATAGATGTCGGACCGTTTGACTTCGTCAAGGTAAAGCTCGTCCGGTCGCCGATCGGATGCAGGCGTATCTTCAAACAGGAACACGTCGAACAACTTCCTCATGAGCATGTCGCCACGGATGTAATCGCGTAGCGCCGCTCGCTCCTCTGCGAACTCACACTGGACGCTGCTGATGAATATGCGGAGGCGATTCATGTCTTCAGCCATGCACTTTCGCGGTCGGACGAGATCGTTCCTGCTTGCCGCACTGGCAACGCCTCGAGTTTGGTCAAATCCACAAGTCCGAGCTCTAGCGAATGCGATCGCTCATCCCGATTCGCTGTTTGTGGGCGTACCGATCCATTATGACGGATGATTCCGATCCGCCGCGCACAGCGGCGTGCCGTCTTAGGGCGTAGCACTGCTCGCCCCGAGGCATGCACGCTACTTACTGGGTGCATTCCGCACATCTTGATTTCGTCGGCGGCCTGAAGCTGGTGCAAGCTCAGGTGCTGGTGCAGGACCGGCTCGACGACGGCCCTCGGCGCGGCCGCGGGAATATGGATTGGATAATCGAGTTCGCAAGGTCACAGTCGCAGTATCGTCTGACCGATCTTGGCTCGGTCCAGAGTGGCCGGGGCGAGAAATTCCTGACGCGCAGCCGGCCCGCCCCGACCGCGCTGATCGCAGCGCCCTGACTCCAGTGTCCCCACCGGAGCCAAGGCACTAGAACCTTTCCCGTCCCTCCGACACTCTCGCTCTGTGGATACGACGATCCACCCTCGGGTTGATGCCTACCGCACGAGGTGTTGACACGGCGGTCCCCATTCGACAAACTGCAAAACCGTACAATGTCGCTCATTTTTTCGTTGCAGCGGGCTGGCTGCTGCCGGAGTCGTCGTGCCATTTCAGGTTCCCGCTCAGATCGGGAACCAGCCCGCCATGAAGATCACAAACAGCGAGACCTTCCTTGGCGGTAGCACACGAGGAGAGCAAGGAGGTACCGGCAACATCCGAGGCCGCAACTGGGTCTACGTGAAGGTCCATACCGGTCAAGGGATTCACGGGATCGGCGAAGCCTATTCCTGTGGCCCCGACGAGGCTACTGTCAAGGTCGTCGAGGACTACGCCCGCCGGCTTGTCGGCCAGGATCCGCGCAACATCCAGCACTTGTGGGACTACAACAACACAACGCGGTTTCCTGGAGGATCGGTGGTCAATTCGGCGATCAGCGGAATCAAGCATGCACTCTGGGACATCGCGGGGAAGGCTGCCGGTCTGGGCTCTGCTGGGCGGCCGTGCGCGAGACAAGGTGCGTCTGTACCAGTCGATCGGCGGCTCCAGCCCGGAGGAAGCCGCGGACAACGCAGTCGAGCTCCGTGAGCGATTCGGCTACAACGCGTGCAAGATGTCCCCCCACAATCCAGGTGATAACCAGATGCCCTACAACGAAGTCCCGCGCAACGCCGGTCAGCGCGTTCGAGCGGTCTGCGAAGCCACCGCTCCCGATCATGACATCGCCGTGGATATCCACGCCCGCTATTTGAAGTCCAGCGAGCGATCCGAGTCGCCAAGGAAATCGAACCCTACTACCCGTTCTGGATGGAGGAACCGATTCGTGCAGAGAACCCCGACGCCATAAAGAAGCTGGCGAACCGTGTGAACGTCCCGCTTGCTTCCAGGGAATGCAACTACACGAAGTTTGAGTTCCGCGATTTGATCAACATACAAGCGCTCAACATCGTGCAGCCCGATGTCTGCGTTTGTGCGGGATCATGGAAATGAAAAAGATCGCGGCAATGGCCGAGGCTCAATACAGGGTGGTCGCGCTTCACAATCCGATGAGCCCGCTCGCAACCATGGTCAACATCCATTTCGCGGCCTCAACGCCGAATTTTTTGATTCTTGAGTACAGGTCACCTGTCGATGACGCATGTCGTGACGTTCTTGACGAGCCTTCGATGGTCCAGGACGGCCAGGCAGCGATTCCGAACAAGCCGGGCCGGGGCGTCGAATTGAATGCAGAGGCGTTCAGGCACTACCCACCTCGCTCGTGGAAGAGGACGACCGGCTTCCGGGCCGACGGATCCGTCGCATTCATCTAGCGCCTGCAGCATTCGTTCGGCTCCCCGGCCGCTGCAGTGAACCTTTGAGGCGGGCTCAACTCGGATGTCCGGGTCGCAGCTTGCCACAGCAACCGGAATGGGGTGTTCTCGTCCATTGGTTACTAATTTTGCCAAAAGTAATTGCAAGCAAACTACCAATAGAATCAATAGCTTGCGGAGCTTTTTCGTGCAATTACTTATGAACACATCAGTATGGGGCAGGGACGAGCGATCCTGCTGGATGAGCTAAGCGCTGCGGGTGGCGGCGGCCATCGTCCCGGCGCAGCCAGCACGCAAGCAGCTGGAGCCAGGGGCCTCGCAGCGGAGCGCGGCGGTGCGTCTGTGCGAGCGGGTGCGCATTGTGCTGCGGGCGGCCGCGGGTCTACCGTACCAGGCGCTCGCCGCGCAGCGGGGGATCGCTGCGCCCAAGGTTGGGCGCTGGCGGCGGCGGGTTGCCGGAGAGGGGGCGGGGGGCATGGTGCCGGAGCGCCCGTGCGGGGCGCACCCCAGCTGCCGGGACTCCCGGCAGCCAGCGCCACTGCGCAGCCAGATCCTCGAGGTGCCGATGACCTCCGCCCGTTGGTCGTGCCGGGCGCTGGCGCGGCATCTCCGGACGCCCCGCAGCTTCGTCCCCTAGGAGCCCGTTGAAAAAGTCCGGCTGGTGTACTCAGCTGGCGTCGGGTGGTGCAGCAGCGCACTCCAAGCACCGCTACTGGCCGGTTGCGCGATCCTGGGGGTCCGTTCTGCCACCGTTGCGGGCCCGTTGGAGCGCTGCGCACCCAAGTTCCACGGAACCCAAGACTTTTTCAACAGGCTCCTAGGTGCGGCGGGCTCACGGGCTCCAGCCGCAACGGATCCGCACCTTCCCGCTCAGCCACGACCCGGGCTTAGAGGAGCAGCTGTGCGCTGGGGTTGGGCTGCACCGCGACCCGCCGCGCAACGCTGCGGTGCATAGCTGCGACGAGCGGAGCCGGGTCCAGGCCCTGGACCGCACCCGCCCGGCTGGCCGCTGCCCAAGGGGCGCTGTGCGCCGCTGGCGCAGGATGGCAAGCGTCACGGAACCGCCACCTTGTGCGCGGCATGGAACGCGGCCACCGGGGAAGTGCCCGGTAAAACCCAGCGCAAGCACCGTCCTCGGGAGGCGCTGCGGTTTCTGCGCGAGGTTGGGAAGACAGGACCCCGGAGCAGAAGACCCACCTTGTCCTTGGACCACTACGCGACGCCCAAGCACCAGCAGGTGCTCGCCTGGATCGCCAGCAAGCGGCGCATTTTCCTGTCCTGCACGCCGCCCAGCGCTGCCTGGGCCAACTGGGTGGAGCGCTGCTGCGCCCTGCTCCCGCAGCAGCAGGTTCGGCGGGGCGTTTTCACCTCGGCTCCTCCTCCGGAGCAGGGCCTGGAGGAGTATGGGCAGGGCTCCCACGCGAACCCGCGCCCTCGGGTCTGGACACAGAGGGTGGGGGAGATTCTCGAACATGTCCGGCGGGGGCGGGCAGCGTTGCCTAGAGCAACTTAATCACTGTTTTGTAAAGGACACTACACTAGGTCGGCGAGAGCTCAGCCGACTCCGTCGCGAAGAGCCCCATTTGATCCTGGCCAGGCAGAGGGGCGCCGGTCTTCCGGGGTATGCGGGGCTTGCCGATGATGCCCTTCACCACGAACAACTCTAGGGCCCGATTAGGCACGAAGACCCGCTGCGCAATCCCCTTCGAATCGGGCGGCGTGAGGGTCACCCCGTACTCGCCCATGGCGCGCAGGTCGTTCGGGATCACGCCCTCCAACTCCTCGCCGTCGAGGAAGCGCATCCGCACCCACAATCCGCCGCGTTTGGGCCTCGAAGAGAACAGCTTCCGCTGGCTTTCGCCGGGGTCCTCGCCAAAATCGCGGACGAAGTAGACGGCTCGCACTTGGTCGTAGGGGATCAGCAACGATTCGGCGGACCGTGCGAGCACTTCGATGCCGTTCTTGCGCAGGAAGCCTTGCGGAGAGACGTAGCCTTCCAAAGCCGCCTGTCCGAAGCGCCGGACGCAAACCTTCTTGGTGGTGGAGTTAGACAAAACCGGGCGGAATGTTTCGCCTGCAACTATGCTAGTGCCGGTGTTCCGAAGTGTCAAGAACCCCTGCGGGGAAATGTCGCTTTGCCGCTGGGCCCGTTTCGGCCCAGGGTTGATGCCTCAGCAATCAAGCCCTGGAATGGACCCGCCCCCAGGCGTTTTGCCGCTGCACGGGGCCGCAATCGATCTTCCGGGACGGATCGCTTGGCGCGGAACGCGAGCACGGTGGGGTAGGGTAGCTCCCGGTCCGGAGTGCGAGCCGCCCGCGCCTGTCCTAGCTCCCCGCTCGCGTGCGGCTGGTTGCCTTGGGCACCCCTGGGGCTTCGTTACGCCTCAGGTACCCTGGAATTGTGGATAGGCTCGATCCGGCGCTGCGAGAGTTCCTCGCATTCGTCAGCGTCGAAAGGGGCCTGGCCGCGAATAGCATCGCAGCTTATCGGAGCGACTTGAGCCGTTTGGCTCGCTTTCTGGAGGAGCGCAAGCTGGATTTGCAGCGTGCCGGGAACTCCGACCTCCGCGATTTCATCGGTTCGTTGTTTGGGGACGGATTGAACGCCCGCTCGGTGGCACGCTACTTGAGCAGTATCCGCAGCCTGTACCGCTATCTGCTGGACGAGCGGCTCGTGCAATCGGATCCGACGTCCGATCTGGACTCGCCCGGACGCTGGCAGACGCTGCCGAAATATCTGACGCTGGGGGAAGTAGACCAGCTGCTGGAAGCCCCGGACGCCGAAACCGCTTTAGGCAACCGGGACTTCGCCATGCTGCACTTGCTCTACGCCACGGGCCTACGCGTCACCGAACTCGTTTCGGTCCGGCTTGCGGAGCTGAACATGGAGATGGGCTGCGTTAGAACCGTGGGCAAGGGGGGCAAGACGCGCTTGATCCCGGTGGGCAAGGCGGCCCTCGCCGCGATCGGCGACTATACCTCCCGCTTTCGCCAGACCATCTTGAAGCAGGTCCCCTCGGAGTTCCTCTTCGTCACGGCGCGGGGCACGCCCATGTCGCGCCAGGCGTTCTGGAAGCTGATCAAACGCCACGGCCTCGCGGCGGGGATTGCCAAACCGATCACTCCGCATGTCCTGCGGCACAGCTTCGCCACCCATCTGCTGGAGCGGGGGGCGGACTTGCGCAGCCTACAGGTGATGTTGGGGCACTCCGACATCTCTACGACGCAGATCTACACCCATGTGCTGCGCTCACGCATCCGGAAGATGTACGATTCGCATCACCCGCGAGGGTAGTGCGGCCACCAGCGGCTCTCGCTGTGAAGCGTAAGTCGGGAAAGTGGGCTCGGGCTGTGATGCTGTCGGCCAATCTGCGTCGGAGCAAGCGCCGCGGCAGGCACTGCGCTCGGCGCGAGGGGATGCTCAACGGGACTTCCCCGTCGCCCGGCCTTACCCGAAACGGCCCGGATTTCGCTTGCCGCGCAAGCCTAGCGGTGCGCACGAAGTCTGCGGCGCAGGTTTGGCGGCGGGTCACGCTGCGGCCCCGGCGATGCCGTCAGCCTTGCAGGGAAGTCCCCTGCGGTCCGTCTCCCGGCGCAGCCGTTCAAGCTCGCCCCATGGGCCGGTCTGCTACTTTGCGGGTATGGAGTTGGAAGGATTGCTTTCGGCTGACGCTCGGGTGATGCGTTCCTCCCTCATCCGGCAGCTCACCGGATTGGTCAACCAGCCCGCGATCATCTCGTTCGCGGCAGGCTCGCCCAACGCCCAGGTCTTCCCGCACGAGGCTCTCCGCCAGATCCTCAACGACTTGGTGGACCGCGAGCAGGGCCGCGTCTTCCAGTACTCGGTTACCCGCGGCAACCCCCGGCTCATCCGCGCTGTGCAAGAGCGGGACCGGAACCTTAAGGGTCTCGCGGTCGCCGGCGAAGAGACCATTCTGACCAGTGGCTCGCAGCAAGGGCTCGACTTCGTCGCCCGGGTGCTCCTGGACCCTGGCGACGCGGTGTTCGTGGAGACTCCGAGCTATATCGGCGCGATGGCTGCGTTCGAGAATTTCCGGGCCAAGCTGTTCGGCGTCGACTGCGACCAGGGGGGGATGGATCTGGAGCACTTGGCGGCACGCCTCGCGGAGGCGCGGGCAGAGGGCCGTGCGTGCCGGCTCGTCTATGTCGTTCCGAACTTCCAGAACCCAGCCGGAACGGTGTGGACGCAGGCTCGGCGGCGAGAGCTCTACGACCTCGCGTGCCGCGAGGAGCTACTGATTTTTGAGGACGACGCCTACGGCGAACTCTACTTTGCAGGGATCGCCCCGCAGCAGCTACGCCCGATCAAGGCCGTAGACGAGAGCGGCCGGGTGCTCTACATGTCCACCTTCTCGAAGATCCTGGCTCCGGGCCTGCGTGTGGCCTGGATCCACGGGCCGCGGGAGATTGTCCGCAGGATCGAATTCTGCAAGGAAACCGGGGACCTCTGCACATCGACGCCGAGCCAGCTCCTGATTCTAGAGTTCCTGGAGCGGGGCCTCATGGTCGACCAAGCCAAGCTAGTGCGGCGCTTCTACGCCGCCAAGGCGGCGGCCATGCAGACTGCCTTGGACCTTTATTTCGGGGACCTAGCCCGCTGGCGGCCGGTGCGCGGCGGGCTGTTCCAGTGGCTCGAGCTGGCTGCGGGGGTCGACGCGCTAAGCCTGCTGCGCTCCAGCATCGACCAGGACCGGGTAGCCTTCATTCCGGGTGCGCCCTTTTTCTGCTCTGGCGCGGGCTCGAACACTTTGCGGCTTTCTTTTTCCAACGTCAAAGACGAAAATATAGATGTCGGCCTGTCCCGCCTGAGCCGTCGGATCCGGCGAGCGCCCACCTGAGCTCGCGGCCCAGGGATGCCCAGACCCGAGCCGCGCGTCCGGCAGGCCGCATCGGTGCCCTGTGTCCACCTACCCGCACGACCTTGCCGACCAGATCGCTCGCTTGGTCGAGGGTGAAGTTCGCTTCGACCGCTACTCCCGGGTGCTGTACTCGACCGATGCGTCGGTGTGGCAAATCGAG
>CBDBZZ010000041.1:0-113181 GCA_965213745.1 Bryobacterales bacterium
TGAGCTTCAGGGAGGCCAGCCTCAGAGAACCGGAAGGACTCGCGGCCGCTGGGGGGCGTGGAGGTCCCTCCAGCGGCCGCCGTGGTCGTCAGAAAACCACCTTCAGACCCAGCTGGATATTGCGCTCAGGCAATGCCGTAGAGGTGACTTGGCCGAAATTGCCCGTGTTGAAAACCCGCTGCGGCGTACCGTACGTTGGCGTGTCGAACGCATTGAACATCTCGAGCCGGAACTCAACGAACTTCGATTCCGTGAACCGGAACTGCTTGAACAGGGACAGATCGAAGTTGGACACACCATCGGTCCGTACGTTGTGCCGACCGGAGTTCCCGAACTGGCGCACCGTGGTGCCGGGAACGAAGTCCGGCCAATCCACGTTCGAGGTGTTGATCCAACGCTCCGGCGTGGGATTGCTCAGTTCTACGTCACCGCGGATGACGGGGCGGGCATAGCAGCCGGTGTTGCCGGTGTTCGTGATGTCGCCGTTGATGCAGAGGGTGTAGGGCTGCCCGGAGCGGAAGAGGGCGATCCCGTTGAATTGCCAGCCTCCGAGGATCGCATTGAGGGCCTTGCTCGGCGGGTCCCACGCCCGGCCCGACCCGACTGGCAGTTGCCAGATCCAACTGGCCGTGAGGACCTGCGGGATGTCAAAGCCCGACGGCGAATAATCCGCCCGTAGGTTGTAGGGGTTCTGGACAGCGAAGCCTTCGACGCCGTACCAGCCAGACGAGCCGTGGTCCATCGAGCGCGACCAAGTGTAGGAGACCTTGTACGCCAAACCCGAGGACAGCGCCTTGTCGAGCAGGAACTGGAACGCGTGATAGTTGCTCTTGCCCCAGCTGCGGTCGAAGAAGCTTTGCTGGGCGTGCGGGTGGGGCGTCCGGGGCTTGATCGGGCCGGGGCCGGGCTCCACTGCGGTGTTGTAGTAGCCGCCCACGTTCAACCGGCTGCTCGCCGACCCGACGTAGTTGGCCGTGACCAGCGTGGACCCGTCCAGCTGGTGCTGCAGGCCGAAATTCCATTGCTGGGAATAGGGGTTCTCGAAGTGCGGGTCCATGTACCACAGCACGCCTGTGAAAGGCGTCGGCGGCGGGAACAAGCCCTGCGGGAATGGATTGCCGATGTCGATGGCGGGCGTGGGCGCCTCGGCCGAGGGCTGGTTGAGGTTGTTGCCCAGCTGTTGCCCCACGTCGGGCCAGCCGCCCTCGTAGTTCTGCGCGGTCTGCGTGACCGCCGCCCACTCGTCGAAGAAGATGCCGTAGGAAGTCCGGAGAACCGTGTCGTTCGAGAGCCGGAAGGCTAGCCCGACCCGCGGCTGGAAGTTCTTGGTGGTGTCGTGGTAGATCTTGCCTCGCGGGTCGACCGTCACATGCTCGGGCAAGGAGCCGTCCGGCGTTGGGATGCAGGGAGCGAAGCCCCGCTCGGCGCACGAGGGCGGCCGCCTCTGCAGAATATAGATCCCGCGCAGGAGATCCAGCGCTCCAGTCTCGATGCCGCCCTGCTTGCCGATCGTCTGCTCCTCGCCGTACGGCGGCTGGAACTGCCGGTCGTAGCGCAGCCCTAGGTTGACCGTCAGCCGCTGGCTCGCCTTCCAGGAGTCCATCACGTAGAAGCCCATCGTGCCGCCAGGGCGCAAGGTTTCCCAGACGTTGCGACGGCCGGCCGAGTCCGGCGTCCCCAACAGGAACGAAGCCAGCTCGATGCCGCCGTCGTTGTCGATCGGATTGGCCGTCTGCTGCACGCCGAAGGCCGTGTTCAGGTTTTCGTAGAAGGCCTGGAAGTCGGATGTGTTGCCTTCGCCGCCGAACTTGATCGTGTGGTTCCCCATGATCTTCGTCACGTTGCCCCGGAAGTTGATGATCGAGCTCGACGGCTTGTTGAGCGTGTTCGACTCCCCTCCGCTGAACCAGTTGCGCACGTTGTAGTTGGGAATCAGATCGTCCCCGCTGTTGAAACTGCCGCAGAAGGTCGAGACGCACCCGAGCTGGCCCAGAAAGTCCCGCTCCCGGAATCGGTTGCCGGCGTTGTCGATCGACCGAACCCAACCTCCCTGAACCTGCAGGATCGTCGTGGGGCTGAACGTGTGCCCCCAGCTGGCGGCGATGTTCCGGGCGCGGTATTCCTGAAATCCTCCGAGCGTAGGCAGCCCCCCGGACACATCGTTGTCTTGGAGCGTGCCGGTCCAGCGGAACCACATGCTGTCGCTCTCGTCGAACACATGGTCGAGGCGCGCCGAGTACTCCTCCTGGTTTTGCCGAACCGGGGTGGCGTCGCGCGCGTTGCGGTCGGACGTGATGATCGGCCCGGCGCTCGGCAGCGCGCTTTGGGCCCAGGTCAGCGCGGTCGGGCTCAGCATCGAGGCGGGAATGCGGTTATTCGCGAACGGCTCGCGGGCGAAGCCCTCGCCCGCAACCCGCGTCGAGAACGGGTTGTAGATTTGCCTGGCGTCGTCGCTCAGGTCTCCCGCGAGGTGCGCCGCGGTCGGCACCCGCAGAAGCCGGTCGCTCGGCCGCCGCAGACGGAAGCCCTGGTAGCCCAGCATGAAGAATGTCTTGTTCCGCACGATGGGGCCGCCCAGCGTACCGCCAAACTGGTTCCATTTCTGCGGCCTCACCTCGCCCTGAATGTGGTCCGGCGCGTCAAGCCTGTCGTTGCGCAGGAACCACCACAGGTTGCCGTGGAGCTCATTGGTGCCGCCCTTCGTGACGACATTGACGATGCCCCCGACGGCCCCGCCGAACTCGGGGTCGTCATTGTGGGCGTTGATCTTGAACTCCTGGATCGTGTCGATAATCGGCGGCACGGCGTAGGTGCTGACGAACGCGCCCTGGTTGAAGACGCCGTCCAGCATGAACAGGTTCGAACGGTTCGTCTGACCGTTTACGGCGGGGAATTGGAACTGGCCGATGGGCCGAGCGGTGAAGCCGCCCCTGTTCTGCGAGACGCTGACCGGCGCCACCCCGGGCGTCAGCTCCAGCAGCTTGGTGAAATTGCGTCCGTTCAACGGCAGATCGACGACCTGCCTCTCCGTCACCGCCGAGCCAAGTTCCGCCGAGGAGGCCTGCAGCTGGGCCCCTGTGGCTTGGACCGTCACGGTCTCGGTCACGGCACCGACCTCGAGCGCGAAGTCGAATGTTGCGATCTGATTGACGACCAGCGGAAAGGGGTTCACAACGGCGGTCTGGAAGCCCTCCGAGGCGCAGGACAGCGTGTACAGGCCCGGCTGGAGGTTGATGAAGGCGTACACGCCGGCGTTGTTGGCGGTGGACTGCTGCTCGAAACCTGTCTCGACGTTCGAGATGGAGATCTCCGCCCCCGGGATCACCGCGCCCGTGGAGTCGCGAACGGTTCCGTTGACGGTAGCGGTGGAGATCTGGGCAGGAGCCGCAGCGGCGAGGCTCAGCGCAAGCGCCAGGGCGCATGCCCACGCGGCGACCGATGTGCTTTTGGGTTGGTGTTTCGATGACATGTCTGGACTTTCTCGGCGGATCGATGCTGCGCCCGGGGCCAACGGACGGGGCAATCCTTGCAGATTGCTCGCAGCGGAAGTACCCCCGAGCCGCCATAAACGCTAGCACCAACCCCGCTGCATGTCAATCCCTTAACCGGTCGCGTCAGTCGGGGGTTGGCTCCGCGGTCCGAGCGACAGCTCGGCTACTCTTGGAACTGGTGCAGTCGCCGCGCTTGGCCCAGCCGGCCCGGACTCAAGCTTGCCGCCCGCACGACGAATGCCTCGCGCATGGCGCGGCACGGTGCTCATTACTGGGGCGTTGGCAGTCCGCGCACTTGATGCAGGAGCCCACGCATGAAGTCGTCTTCCGGAAAGAGCTCGACGAAGCGCTCGATGGAAGCGCGCGCCTCTCGATACTGCTTGAGGTTGATGTGCCGCAAGGCGAGCATCTTGAGCAAGCGGGGATGCAAGGGAGCCGCCGCGACTCCTTGGCGCAGCGCTTCCGCGGCCTCCTGGTCCCGACCCGTTGCGGACAGCAATTCGGCCAGGTCCGCGTAGGTGGACGGAGGCTGCAGGCCGGCTGCGACCGCCTCCGTCAGATAGTCAATCGCCTCCGGCTTCCGGCCCTCGAGCTTCGCTTTGCGGCCGAGCGCCGCCAGCACCAACGGATGGCCGCCATGCTGTTCGGCGGCGTCGGCCAGGAGTCCGAGGTACCGGTCGGAGAATTCGGGACGCTTGCCTAGCAGCTCGCCGAAAGCCTGGAAGCGCACCAGCAGAGGCAGAGACTCCCTGCCTCCCAGGGGCGGGCGGTTCACGTGGACCAACTCCGGCAGGTCCGCTGTCGTCTGGGAGAATGCCTCCGGAGGATAGGCTTGGCCCCGATGCCGGACGATCCTGTGGTTCGTGAGCGACGAGTGCGATATCTCGGCGACCCCCCTCTTCGGCAGGTGGCAAGCGACGCAGTCGTTTCCCGGGCGAGCGGCCTCCGGCAGGCGGCAGGCGGAGTCGCGATGGCACTGTTGGCACTTCTCGCGGTAGTACGCCGCACCGTCCGCCTTGGCCGCTGGGTTGTGGATCTCATGGCAGGAGAAACAGCTCAGAGCCCCTCCGCTGGTGCGGTAGCAGAGGCTCAGGGCCATGGCTGCGTTGTGCTCCAACAAGTCCGCATCCCGCGGATTGGCGGGATCCAGCGGCAGCTTCAAAATGGCGACCGAATCGTTAAGCCATGTTCCGGGACGAAAGTCGAAGTGCCCGCGGCCCGGCTGGAGCACCCGAGCGTCGCCTCCCTGGTGGCAGTTCATGCAGATGTTCTCCGCGAGGCGGGCGGTCAGCTTGAGCGGGTTGACGATGGCCCCGTCGGCAGCATCCAGGTCCGCTTGCCGCGCCTCGACATGCAGCTGGCCGGGGCCGTGGCAGCTCTCGCAGCCGATTGCGAGCTCGGCGAACGGCGGGTCCCGATAGAGCCCTTCCTGGCCTGCGACGGGGCGGGGGCGACCGGCGTGGCATTGCAGGCACGCGGCGTGGATGGTGCGGTTGAAGCCGTAGTCCTCGCCGGGCTTGGCAAACTCGTACCCGGGCGACAGGCCCCACTCCCGCTTGCGGCTGTAGTAGGAAATCGGAGCCTCGACCAGGTGGCCGCCTCGCCGCACGAGATAGCTGTAGCCGTTGACCCCCGAGCCGATGGCGTATTCCAGGCGGTGTGCGTTGTCGAATGGCGGTGTGCCGGATGGACTTGCTTCGGTTTCCCGCTGATACACGCCGTCAGGCCGCAGCTCGACCGAGAACCGCCGGTTCAGATGCTGGCTGACCACCGGTGCCGCTCCCTCCACGAGCGGTCGCAGGGAATCGTTGTCAACCCGTGCCATGGACCTGCCCATCGCCGAGGTGACGTAGCTGGCGAAGATCTGCGGATGGCAGGCCTCGCAGCGCTGCGACCCCACATACTCCACGGCCGGGTCTAGGTTGCCGGGACCTGCGGGCCTCTGGGCGGTCGCAGTGCTCACTGTCCAGGCGGCCGCCCAGACCAGCAGCGCCAGGCGGCGCCGAGCTGCCGCGATGCCGCCTAGAGGGAACCTAGCCCCGACGACCGCCATCCAACCGGGATCGCGGCGGGCCGGGGCAGGCCACGGATGCCGCGCCGGACCGAGCAGCGCGGCAGCTGTCAGCCCTTGGGCGGAGCACCGAGGGCCTCTTCGCTCTCCGCTGGACGCCACGGTTTCAGGGCCTCGACACGAAGCGGCTCTCGACGGCCTCCGCGGAGTCGCCGTGCATCGGGAGCGGAGGAGAACCTTCCCCTTGGCAAATGCGCAGCACGGGGCCCGAGGAAGAGGCAACCGACGGGAATTATAGCGAGAGGGCGGGACGCCGCCAGCGCCGGGCGTCTACGCCGGTCGCTGCGCGAGGAAGCGCCGGGGCGCGGGCGGACTTCAGCGAACCCCGTCGGACAAGTCAATCGCGTCCCAGACGCACCTCCGCACGGCCGAGGCGCTCTCGGCGGACAGCCAGCTCCAGAGAGCCGGGAGAGTCATCTGACCACTGCGCCGAAGGCGATGTCTGCGACAGGAGCCAGGGAAAGCGGAGCGGCCCGCAGGCCGCCCCTCACAGAGAGGATGGGGCACCGGCGGCGGGCGCGTCGGCGTAGTGCCACCGCGGGCCGGACGGGAAATCTTGCAGGGCCACCCCCTGCGCTGCGAGCTGCGCTCGGATGGCATCGGCCCGCCCAAAGTCACGGGCTTTGCGAGCCACAGCGCGCTCGCGGATCAGCGCCTCGACTTCCTCGGCGGGAAGCCGTGCTGCCGCCGATGGCCGGAGCAGGTCAAACACTGCATCGCAGAGCGCTAGCAGCTCCCGCGCCTCGGCAACGTTCTGCGCCCCGAAGGCCCCGGCGCGGAGGGCCGAGTTGGACGCCCGGACATACTCGAAGACAGCCCCCAGAGCGCCCGCAGTGTTCAGATCGTCGTCCAGAGCCGCCCGGAACTGCCCGCGGGCGCGACGGAAAGCGTCTGTGGCGGCGGCGTCCGCGCCGGGCCCGGACACTCCAGCCGCCTCGACGCTGCGGGCGAAGTTTCGCAGCCGCTCGATCGCCGTGGCCGCCCCCCGCAATCCCTCGAACGTGAAGTTCAGCTGCTTGCGGTAGGGAGTCGACACCAGCAGGTAGCGGATGGCTTCCGGAGCGTGGCCCCGATCCGTCAGGTCCCGGAGGGTGTAGAAGTTCCCTGCGGACTTGGCCATCTTCTGGCCATCGACGAGCAGGTGCTCGGCATGCACCCAGAATCTGGCGAACGGCCGGCCGGTGGCGCTCTCGGACTGCGCGATCTCGTTCTCGTGGTGCGGAAACTGCAGATCAACGCCGCCAGTATGGATGTCGAAGGATTCCCCGAGATACGCCATCGCCATGGCCGAGCACTCCAGGTGCCAGCCGGGCCGCCCCTGGCCGAAGGGACTCGCCCAACTCGGCTCGCCCGGCTTCGCGCCTTTCCAGAGCACGAAATCCCGGGCGTCGTCCTTGCCGTACTCGTCGCTGTCGACGCGCGCTCTGGACTGGATGCCGGCCCCGTCGAGCCGCGACAGCTTGCCATAGCTCGGCCAGGTTCCGATACGGAAGTAGGTGGAGCCGCCGACTTGGTAGGTGTGGCCAGCCGCCTCGATGCGCCGCACGAGGCGCACCATTTCGGGGATGTGCGCTGTGGCGGCGGGAACTTCTTCCGGACGCTCGAGCCGCAGCTCGCGGCAATCCCGGAAGAAGGCGTCCACGTACTGGCGGGTGAACTCCCCGAGCGGCACGCCGGCTTGGGCCGCGCCGCGGATGATCTTGTCCTCGACATCCGTGATGTTCATCACGTGCCGCAGCTTCCAGCCGCAGTTCCGCAGGTGGCGCCGTAGGATGTCCTGGAACGCGAAGGTCCGCAGGTTGCCGATATGGACGTGGTTATAGACCGTCGGCCCGCAGGAGTACATGCGGACGGTCTCGCCGTCGGCGGGCTCGAACTCCTCGACCCGGCGGCTCAGGCTGTTGTAGAGCTTGAATGCCACTGCCGGCCGCGCTGCCCCCATTGTAGCCGCTCCCCGGCGAGGCGGACCCCGCCCCCGGGCCGGCTGCACGGCCTCAGGGCGGGGCGCAGGCGAGGCTATAGGCCTCGATTGCGGTGCCGCCCAGGATGCGGTCCCGCTCGCCGGGGCCGAGCTCGGCCGCGTAGGAGGCGACGAACCCGTGCCAGCGCCTGTACTCCACCGCCAGCAGGCATAGCGGCCAATCCGACCCGAACATGAGCCGGCGCGGGCCGAAGGCCTCCACGACGGTGTCGAGGTAAGGGCGCAGCTGGGCTTCGGTCCAACCGGTCCAGTCGGCCTCCGTAACCAGCCCCGATACTTTGCAGTACACATTCTCCCGCCGGGCGAGCTCGCGGACCCAGCCGCTCCAGGCCGCGTACGAGCCGGAGCGGATGTCCGGCTTCCCCATGTGGTCGAGGACGAACAGCTGCCGGGGGTGGCGGTCGACGAACTCGACCGCCTGCGGCAGCTGCCTTGCGTAGACCAGGATGTCGTAGGTGAGCCCGGCAGCGGTCACGGCCCGGACGCCGGCGTTGAAGTCCGGCCGGAGCATGTAGCGGTCGTCGGCCTCGTCCTGGAGCACATGGCGGCAGCCCTTGAACTTGCCCTCCTCCGCGAGCTCGCCCAGGATCCCGTCCACCCCGGGTGAGACCAGCGGGACCCAGCCCACCACTCCCAGGATCCAGCGGCGGCCCCGGGCCAGGTCGAGGAGGAACCTCGTTTCTGCCGCCGTCTGGCGGGCTTGGACCGCGACGGCCCCGGCCACACCCGCAGCAGCGGCCTCGCGCCGCAAGTCCGGCGGCAGGAAGTCACGCCGCAACCGACGCATGGACTCCGAGATCCAGCCGTATTCGGCGGCGGAATAGCGCCAGAAGTGTTGGTGCGCGTCGACGGTCACGCCGCAGGCCGGGCCGGATCCTGATTCTCGGGCAAGCCCGTGGGCCAAATCTGGTTCTTCACGGGCTCCACGATCATGCGGACCTCGTCGAGCAGCCCGGGAGGCGTCTCGAAGGCGAAGGCCGCGAGGTTCCGCGCGACATGCCGCGACTTCGACATCCCGACCAAGACGCTGGCCGTATGCGGGTAGTCGAAGCAGAACCTGAGCGCAACGTCGGAGACGTCGACCCCCCGCGAGCGGCACAGGGCCGCCACCTGCCGGCCGGCCTGCTGGACCGCGGCGGAGGCGAGGTGCCAGGGAGGAGCGCCCCGCTCGGTCAGGATCCGGAGGTGCAGGGGCGAAGCGTTGATCAGCCCGACGCCGCGTTCCTGGCAGAACGGCCGCAGCTCCGTGTCGAGGTCGTCCACGAGCAAGTTGTAGCGGGCGTACGAGAGAATCGAATCCACCGGGGCTCGAGCGGCGACCTCCCGCAGGATGCCGAGCGGCAGGGCCGTGATGCCGACGTAACGGCACTTCCCCGCCCGCTGCAGCTCCCGCGCCACCGGCAGAGCCTCCTCCAGCACCTGCTCGCGGTCCACGAACTCGATGTCGTGCATCTGGAGTATATCTACGTAGTCCGTGCGCAGGCGGCGGAGGGACTCGTCGAGGCTGGAGCGCACGCGGGCAGCGGAGAAGTCGAAGGCATCAATGTCGTAGCGCCCGCACTTGGTCGCCAGGATGATGTCCTTCCGCTTGGCACCCAGCGCTCGGCCCAGCCGCTCCTCGGAGAGGGTGCGGCCGTAGTACGGCGAGGTGTCGAAGAAGTTGACGCCGTAGTCGATGGCCATATGCACGGCGCGCTCGCCCTCCCGGGCCACGATCTCCTCGAATTCGTTCCCGAGGGGCGAAGCCCCGTACCCCAACACGGACACTTCCAGCTCGGTGCTACCCAGGCGGCGGTAGATCATGGACGGCTTCAGCTACCCTGCGAGAGGGGAGAAAGCCAGCTTAGCAGCTTCCCTCCGCGCCGGACCCGCCGATGAGCGACCTGCCGCCCACCGAATCGCGCAACGCACGCAGCGGGGAGATCGACCGGGCGTCCACCGTGGAGGTCCTCGAGCTCATCAACGCCGAGGACGCGGAGGTGGCTGGCGCGGTGCGTCGCGAGATCCCGCGGATCGCCCGAGCGCTCGAAGCGCTCGTCGAGCGCTGGGACCGCGGCGGGAGGCTGTTCTACGTCGGCGCGGGTACGAGCGGCCGGCTCGGGGTGCTCGACGCCGCCGAATGCCCTCCGACATTCGGCACGCCCCCGGAGCGGGTGCAGGCCCTGATCGCCGGGGGCGAGGAGGCTTTGGTCCGCTCTGTCGAGGGTGCCGAGGACCGTGCCGAGGACGGCCGCCGCGCCTTGGCGGCAAGAGGGTTTCGAGCCACCGACATGCTCATCGGCATCGCCGCCAGCGGGCGCACCCCCTATGTCCTAGGCGCCGTGGACTGGGCCAACGGCCTGGACGCCGCGACCGTGGGGCTGAGCTGCAATCCGGGTTCCAGGCTCGAGCGCACGGCTCGGTTTCCCATCACCCCGGCGGTCGGGCCGGAAATCGTCACCGGATCGACCCGCATGAAGAGCGGCACAGCGCAAAAACTCGTGCTGAACATGCTCTCCACGGGCCTGATGATTCGCACCGGCTGCGTGCTCGGCAACCTCATGGTCAATGTCCAGGTGCGCAACGCCAAGCTCGCCAACCGGGCCGAGCGCATCGTCCGCGAAGCGGCGGGCGGCTCCGCCAGCGAAGCCGCCGCCGCTCTCCGCGAGGCCGGCCAGGATGTGCGGCTCGCGATCCTGATCCGCAGCCGGGGGCTGCGCCGCGACGACGCGGAGCGGCTGCTCGCCCGCTGCCGAGGCAACCTGCGCCGGGCGCTGGAGGCGCCGCAATAACCTTGCCGCCGCAGTTCGCGTCATTATGTTTGCTGGCCCGGCGTCGCGGGCAAAGCAGAATGCGGAGTAATGCAGTTTCGCCACCTTAGAGCCCCTTGGTTCCGGTCGGTCGCGATCGTCGCGGCCTCCGCAGCGGCAACGGCCACGGCCATGCTGCTGTACGGCCCCGCCCCCCCCGAGCTCCCGACGGCGCTCGTGGAGCGGCGCGACTTCGTGCGCACGGTGAGCAGCCGCGGGGAGCTCAAGAGCGCCGAGTCGGTCCAGATCGTGGCCCCGCAGACCCCCGACCTCAAGATCGTCCGGCTGGCCCCCAACGGCCGTCCCATCCGGAGCGGGGAGGTCGTCGTGCAGTTCGACGAATCCGCCCAAGAGGACGCGCTCGTCGAGCGCCAGACCCAGGTCCGGCAGGTCGACAGCGAGATCAAGCAGGCGGAGGCGCAGCACGCCATTACGGACGAGCGCAACGAGATGCTCATCATGCAGGCCACCTACGAGGTGGAGCGCGCCGAGCTGGAAGCCAGCAAGCAGGACATCCTGGCGGAGATCGAGGCCGAAAAGGCCAAGATCGACGTGGTCATCGCGGAGGGCGAGCTGAGCAAGCAGGAGACGAACGCCGAGGCGAGCGACATGTCGCAGGCGGCGGACCTCGAGCGCCTGATGGAGCGCAAGAGCAAGGCTAGGCGGGACTTGGATCTCTCGCGCACCTACATGCGCAGCATGCTCCTGCGAGCCCCGACGGACGGCATCGTCCATATCCTGCCCAACAACCGGGCGCAGGGGTCGTTCGGAACGGCCCGGCCCCCGTTCCAGGAAGGCGACACGGTCTGGACGGGGGCGGCGATCGCCGAGATCCCCGACCTGAGCTCCCTGCGGGTCGAGTTCCGCGTGGACGAGGTCGACCGCGGCCGAGTCGCCGAAGGCCAGGAGACCCGCATCCGGATCGACGCCGTGCCCGACGCCGTCCTGCGGGGGAGCGTCAGCTGGCTGAGCCCGATTGCCACGCTGGTGTTCAACCGCCTGCCCCCGGAAAAGAACTTCCCGGCGTACTCCGCCCTCGAGTCTATCGACGACCGGCTGCGGCCCGGGATGAGCACCTCGGTCGAGGTCGTGGTCCAGCGGATTCCGGAGGTGCTGGTCATCCCCAGCAAGGCCTCCACGCAAATCGACGGCAAGCCGACGGTGTTCGTGAAGGACGGGGCGGGCTATCGCCGCACGCCCATCGAGGTGCGGGCGACGAACGGCACCGAAATCGTCGTCGCGGAAGGCCTGGAGGAAGGCGACGTGATCGCGCTGGAGAACCCCGAGACCCAGGCCGGACGGGAGCGCACCCTCTAGCTTCGCCGGAGTAGACACTATGACCAAGATGCTGATTCGGATCGCCGTGGTTTTGATCGCGGGGGCGCTCGCCGGCGGAGGCTACTACGCTTGGCAGCAGATCCCCCGCGACGAGCGAGAGGCCGCCCTGATGGAGGTCCAGCGCGGGGACTTGGTCGTCACGACCTATTTGCGCGGGGAGCTGCGCGCCGTGCGCTCCCTCACGCTGACCGCGCCGAACATCGGCGGCCAGTCCCAGATCACCCAGCTGGCCCCTACCGGGGCGCTGGCCAACCACGGGAACCTGATCTTCGAGCTCGACGACTCCGAGCGCGTCGCGGCGCTGGAGGACAGCCTCCTCACCGTCGAGCAGATCCAGGAGAACCTCAAGAAGGCTGAGCTCGAGCTCGAGATCCGCAAGAGCCAGGACGAGGTCGAAATCGTGCAGGCGAACTTCCAGGTCCGCCGCGCCGAGCTCGAGGTGCGCCGCAATGAACTGCTGGCGGAGATCGACGCCCGCAAGAACGAGCTTTCGCTGGAAGAGGCCAACCGCCGGAAGCAAAAGCTGGAAGAGGACATCAAGAACCGCCTGCAGCAGCGGGAAGCCGAGCTGGCGGTGCTGCGGGAGCAGTTGAACAAGGCGCAGCTCGATGTGGACCGCGACCGGCGCAGGATCGAGCAGTCGCGCGTGCTGGCCCCGCTGACCGGGCTCGTCTCCATCCTGCAGAACCGGTCGGGCGGCCGCGGCGGCTTCGGGCAATCGCTGCCGGAGATCCGCGAGGGCGACCAAGTGCCAGCCGGCATGGCGGTGGCGCAGCTGCTGGACCTGTCCGAGATGGAGCTGCTGACGCGCGTGGAGGAATCGGAGCGCGCCAACCTGCAGGAAGGGCAGGCGGTGAACATTCGCCTCGACGCCCTGCCGGGCAAGACCGTCCCGGGCACGATCAAGCGCCTGGGGAACACGGCTTCCGCCAACATCTTCGCCGGCGAGGCGACGAAGAAATTCGAATGCGTCATCGGCATCGACATGCGTGCGCTGCTGACCCATGTCGGCGCCGAGCCCGAGCGCGTGGAAAGGATCATGGCGACCGCCGAGAGGAATGCGGCGGTCGGCTACAGCGCGCAGGCGGGCCGACCCGCCAGGGATCGGGAGGCCGGGCAGCAGCGGGCGGCGGGCCAAGGTGCCGGTCCGGGGCAGGCCGGGGGCGGCCGTGCGGGCCGCCAGGGGCAGCAAGCTCAGCGGGGCCAGCGCGGGGCGCCGGGGCAGGAGGAAGCCGGCCAGCGCCAAGCGGGCGCGGGACCGGGGAACCAGCGGCCAGCGCGGGGACAGGGGCAAGGCGGCCAGCAGCAAGGCGGCCAGCGCGCCGGTGGAGGCGGGGGCTTCGATCCGTCCAGGATTCTGAGCCGGCTGCCAGACGAGGGCTCCCGCAAAAAGGCCGAGGCGCTGCTCAAGGGCCGCAGCCCCCAGGAACTGAGCGACGAAGAGCGCCAGCAATTCCGCCAGATCATGCAGACCGCGTTGGGAGGAAGAGCCGGCGGGGCGGGGCGCGGCGCGGGCGGTCCCGGCGGGGCTCCGGGAGGCTTTGGCGGGGCTCCGGGAGGTTTTGGCGGAGCGGGCGGCTTCGGTGCGGGATCCGGCGGCAGGGCCGGCCTTGGCGGCGCACCGGCCGGCCCAAGCTCCGGACCGACATCGGAGTTCTCGGATGCGGAACGAGCGGCGGCAACCTTGCCGCTTCCCCCGCAGCAGGGTTCGGATGTGGAGGTGCTCCTGCGGCCCGGCCTGCTGGCCGACGCCGAAGTCATCGTGGAGCGCATCCCCGACACCCTCTACATTCCCTACCAAGCCGTGTTCCAGGAGGGTGCGCAAGACGTCGTCTATGTGCTGGAGAACAACCGGCTGCAGGCCCGGCGCGTATCGCTGGGACGGCGCTCGGAGTCGCAGGTCGCGGTGCGCGAGGGCCTTGGGGAAGGCGAACTCGTGTCGCTGACCCCGCCCAACGCCGCGTCGGCATCCAGATCCAAGACGCCCGCAGAATCGACCGGGCCGTCCTTCCCGGGCACCGGGCCCGGAGGGCGCTGATACATGCAAATCTTCAACTTCCTCCCCGAACTCCAGATGGGGATCGGGAGCCTGCTGGCCCACAAGCTGCGTACGCTGCTCACGATGCTGGGCATGATCTTCGGGGTCGGAGCGGTGGTCGCGATGCTGTCGATCACCGAGGGCGCGCGCCAGGAGATGATCCGCTACATCGATCTGCTGGGCGTCAACAACATTGTGGTCGAGGCCAACGAGGCTCCCGACCGGGACACGCTGATCGAAGTCCGCCAGGTGTCGCCGGGGCTGACCTTCCGGGACGCGCGCGCGATCGCGGCCAACACGCCGCACATCGCCAGCCTCTCCGAACGGAAGACTTTCCAGCCGACGAGCGTCCTGCCTACGATGGCAGGCGACCTCCCCGTCCTGATCGGGGTGCGGCCGAACTACACCGACATCTACAGCATGTCCCTGATCGAGGGCCGCTTCTTCACCGGTGCCGAGCAGGCCCGCTCGGCGCCGGTGTGCGTGCTCGGCGAGCGCGCCAAGATCGGCATCCTGGGCTACGGCAGCGCCGTGGGCGAATACATCAAGGTCAACGAGGTCTGGCTGCGGGTCGTCGGCGTGGCGGCCCCCCAGGCAACCGCCGAGTCCGAAGTCGAGGGCTTGGAGGCCGACGACCGCAGCAACGTGATCCTGGCTCCCCTGAACTCGGTCATGCGCCGGTTCGAGGACAACAACAGCTATCTCAAGGACGAAATCGACGGCATCTTCATCCGCGTGGCAGCCGACGCCGACCCGATCGAGACCTCCCAGATCGTCAGCGCCATTCTGAACGCAACCCACAACGGGGCCAGCGACTTCTCCGTGCTCGTCCCGGCGGATCTGCTGGCCCAGCGCGAGCAGCAGCAGCTGGTGTTCCAGATCGTCATGATCTGCATCGCCGGCATCTCGCTGCTGGTGGGCGGCATCGGCATCATGAACATCATGCTGGCGACGGTCCTGGAACGGACGCGGGAAATCGGCATCCGCCGGGCCATCGGCGCCCGCCAGCGGGACATCGTGCGGCAGTTCCTGATCGAGGCGGTGATGATCTCCATTCTGGGCGGCCTGATTGGCATCGCCGCCGGCTTCGGCGGCTCGCGGGTCATCGCCGCCATCGCCGGCTGGGCCACGGTCGTCACGGCCATCTCGATCGTCGTTTCCTTCGGCGTGTCCGTCTTCATCGGCCTGCTGTTCGGCATCTACCCCGCGATGCAAGCAGCCCGGCTCGATCCCATTGAGGCCATCCGCTATGAGTAACCATCCCCCACGATTCGGCACATGGGCGAACCGGCTGCTGGCGGCGCTGCTAGGCGCGGCAACGGCCGCCGCGCAGTTCGCAACCTTCCCGGACGGAGCGTACTTCCGCGAACAGTGGCAGGCCGCGCCCTATGCCGTGGACATCGAGTCCGTCTCCAATTTGGAGGACTACGTGGTGGACGGCAAGCTGGAGCTGTCCCTGCGGTCGTACCTGGAGCTGGTGATGGCGAACCATCCGGACGTCCAGCTCCAGAAGCTCGCGGTGCAAGAAGCCGGGAACGCGATCCAGCGGGCCCTCAGCCCCTTCGACCCCATCCTCGACCTCAGCTTCAACGCCAACCGCAGCACGAACCCCTCCCAGGACGTCCTGCAAGGCGGCACGGTGATCAGCTCCCTCCGGCAGAACGGCGGGTTCACCTACCGCCAGACGCTCCCCACCGGGCTCAACTACCGGGTCGGGTTCACAGGCCTCAAGAACGCCAGCAGCAGCGCCTTTCGCACCTTCAACCCGTCGATCCAGGACACCCTGGAGTTCCGGATCGAGCAGCCGCTGCTGCGCAACCGGGGACGGAGCATCCAGAGGATCCCGATCCTCATCGCCGAGTCCCGCCTCGACATCAGCGAAGCCCAAGCCCTCGAACGCATCATCAACCTGATCGCCCAGGCCGAGAGCACCTACTGGCTGGTCGTCTCGAACCGCGAGACCCTCGGCGTGCAGGAGAACAACCTGGAGCTCCGGCTCGCCTTTCTGGAGCGCTCGCGACGGGAGCTGGAGCTCGGCGCCATCTCGGAGCTGGACATTTTCCAACCGGAGCAGAACTTCGCCAACGCCCAGGTCAGCGTGACCAGAGCACGATACCGCCTGCAGCAGGTCGAGGACCGCGTGAGGCGCCAGATCGGTGCGGACCTCCACCCCGAGATCCGCAACCTGCCGCTGGTGCTGACCGAGTCGGCCGATGCGCCCGTCTACATGCCCACCTTCGAGCCCGAGGAGACGCTCCGCACAGCCATGCTGCTGCGTCCGGAACTGCGGCAGTCCCGGCTCAGCCTAGGAATCGACAACTACAACATCAAACGCAACACGAACCTGTTGCGCCCGGACCTGTCGTTGACCGCCAGCTACAGCGCCACAGGCCTCGGCGGCAACCTCTACGAGACATCGCTGGTGGGAGGGACCTCGACCCTGCTGTCCGCCGGCGGGTTCCCGACCGCGATGTCGCAGCTCTTCCAGTTCGGCTTCCCGACCTACAGCGTGGGCCTGTCGCTGCAGCTGCCGCTGCGCAACCGGCGCGGCGCGGCCAACCTCGCCGACACCCTCATCCAGAAGAAGCGCAACATGTACGCAATGCGCTCCCTCGAACAGGACATCCGCCTCGATGTCCTGAACGCGATCACCGGCGTCGAGCTCAGCAAGGCGGCCATCCAGCAAGCGGCGGTCGCGTTGGATTACTCCCAGAAGCGCTTGGATGCCGAGCAGAAGAAATACGACCTGGGCGTCAGCACCGCGTTCATCGTCCTCGACGCCCAGGACGATCTAGTGCAAAGCCAAGCGGACCTGCTCCAGGAATCGATCGGCTACCGCCAAGCGATGGTCACGCTGCTGCGGGCGACCGGGGAACTGCTCCAGGCCCGCGGCATCTCCGTCAGCTACCGGTAAGCGATCCCGGCGCTTGCTGATCGGGGCCCGACGGGGGCGGCTGCGCCGGACGATCGGGCCTCCTGCCGGAGATTGCGTAGAATCAAAGAAGCCGTCGGGGCGTGGCGCAGCCTGGTAGCGCGCCTGCTTTGGGAGCAGGAAGCCGGGGGTTCGAATCCCTCCGCCCCGACCATCGCGCGCCGTAGGCTTCCGCCGCCGGTTTCGCCTCTCCGCAGGCAGGCAGTTCGCCGCCTGCCGCGCCTAGGACATCCTACCCTTTTCGCGGGGGCTTCGGATCGAGGTTGCGTCCGATTTCCGCATCCGTCACGGTCGAGGAGCCGAAGCCCAGCTGGGGCACGGGCAGCTTGGCCAGCCAGCAGATGGCATTCATCACAACCTTGCGGTACTCGTCGTTTTGCCAGTTGCGGTGGAAATGGCCGCCGGTGAATCCGAATCCCCGCCCACCGTCCGCACGCTCCAGCGTCCACAGCATCGCCTCCTCCCGGCCCCTCGCAGCCTGGATGTGCGGGTAGGGGCCCTTCGGGAAGACGTACGGGCCGTCGCGGACCGCATCGCTCGGCGCGGCCACCAGGACCGGCGTGAAGGTGGCCCCATCCGCCCGCTTTGGCACCGACGCATCGAACCCAGGCCGGAAGCGCATGTTGAAGTACCACTCGTCCTCCACGGAGAAGGGCCTGACCCCGTTGCTCACCGGATGCTTGGGGAAGCGCTCGAAAGCCGGCGTCCAAATGGGGTTGCACGACCATTCGTGCTCGTAGTAGCCGCCAAGCCAGCGCTGGAACTCCGCCCCGGCGTCGTCGCGCAGCACCTCGACGCCGTAATGCAGGCAGCCTAGTCCGACGCCGCGCCGGACCTGCCTCTCCATCAGGGCCAGCCGCTGCGGGTCGGCCAGGGGGTGCTTGCGGCCGCCGTCGGAGTAGATCACGACCGCGTCGGCATCGTCGAGCGTGGCCTCGTCACGCACCCAGCCTCCGTCGTGCCGTTCCACGCGCAGTCCCGGGACTTGGCTGAGCCGCCGCTCCAGGAGGAGCGTACCGGCCCGAAACTCGTGCATGCCAGGCGGATGGCTCGGGCTGCCCGCAATCAGGACCAGCTTGCGAGTCGCTGCAGCCGCGAGGGCACGCCGGGCTGCGCAGCCCGCCCCGCCCATCCCCGACAGGAGCAGTCTGGCGAAAGTCGCTCGGGTCATAAACACATCTTACTGCCCCTTACTGCCACGGCCCGGGCTCCCGCGCGCGGTGGGGCCCGGCGTGGCCAAGGCCAAAACACAGCGGGCACCCTGACTGCCGTCGGCGTCTCCGGCGCTCCCGAGTAATCGTGCGGGCGGCGAAGCAGCACGCGCTAGAATCGGGCCTTGGGCACCACCGACCAGCGCATCCTATCCTTGATCGCCAGCGCCACCGAAATCGTCTGCGCCCTCGGACACCGCCAGCAGCTCGTCGGGCGGTCCCATGAATGCGACTTCCCGCCGGACGTCAGGCGGCTTCCTCAGGCGACCACTCCGCGTTTCGACGTCAACGCCTCGAGCGGCGACATCGATGCCCAGGTCAAAGCCCTGGCAGCAGCCTCGCCGGCGCTGGACGCCCTGGGAGTCTACACAGTGCATGAAGAGATGCTGCGGGACCTGCGTCCGACGCATATCGTGACCCAAACCCACTGCGAGGTGTGCGCAGTCAGTCGCCGCGATGTCGAAGCGGCTGTCGCACGGGTCACCGGCTACGAACCGCGCATCGTCGACCTCCAACCGAACACGCTGGCCGACATCTGGGAAGACTTCCAGCGAGTCGCGTCCGCCCTAGGCTCCACCCAGGCCGGCACTCGCCTGGTCGCTAGCCTGCAAGAGCGCATGGCGGCCATTGCCGCCGAGACACGCGGCCTGCCCGCGACGCCCACCGTCGCCGCGCTCGAATGGATCGATCCGCTCCTGGCGGCGGGCAACTGGATACCGGAACTGATCCGGATGGCAGGCGGACGGTGCCTCTTTGGAAGAGTCGGCGAGCATGCCCCATGGCTGTCCTACGAAGAGTTCCAAGCGGCCGACCCCGACGTCATCCTTCTCGTGCTCTGCGGATTCGATATCGCCCGGACCCGGAAGGATGTGCCGATCCTCGCAGCCCTGCCCGGATGGAGTTCGCTACGCGCCGTGCGCTCCGGACGGGTGTACATCGCGGATGGCAACCAGTACTTCAACCGGCCGGGCCCGCGCCTCGCTGAATCGCTCGAAATCCTCGCCGAAATGCTGTACCCAAGTCTGTTCTCCTTCGGCCATCAAGGTGTTGCTTGGCAACCCCTGACGGCTCGAATTTCCTAGACTGCGCAGCGGCCAGGCTAGGCTTCCGGCATTCCGGATGGAGGCTCGGCCCTGGAGGGTCTAGGTCTGATTCTCGAGATCATGGTGCAATCGCGAGCGCAGCCGTCTGCCCGGAAGAGCCGCCGTCCATCCCGCCCGCACGGCCAGGCGAACGGATGGCCGCGAGCGTCGGAGCCGGCCTCGCTGCAGGCGTGGAGCACCGCTCTGCAGGTTGAGCGGCAGGCCGGGGCAGCGCCGGCGGGCTCATAAGCTCACGCCAGCGCCCCGCCGCCGCAGTTCCAGCTCGACCTCAAGCTGCCGCCCCTGCCGGATGATTGTCAGCGTCACCGGATCACCAGCCAGCTTCAGGGCCAGCGCTTCGCGCATTCTGCTCTTGTCCGTGAGCGCCACTCCATCCACAGCTACGATGAAGTCCCCGCCCCACGGCACGCGGTAGTTCCCCACCACCGCATCGCGGGTCGCGCCCCGGAGGCCGACGGCTTCGGCCGCCGAACCCGGACTGATCTTCGTCACCAAGAAACCCGTCGCGGGCAGCCTCAGCGCGCGAGCCCATCTCCGGCTCACGAAGAAACCGTCCCAGCCAGGGTCCTCGGGGGGCTCGCCGTCGCCCTGGACGAACCGCAGCAGCGCCTTGGCGCGGCTGACGGGCATTGCGAAGCCGATGCCGATGTTGCCGCTGGGGCCGTAAATGGCGGTGTTGACGCCGATGACGTTGCCGCTGGAGTCGAGCAGCGGACCTCCGCTGTTGCCGGGATTGATGGCCGCGTCCGTCTGGATGAGGTCCCTCAACACGCCGCTTCGATCCTGAATCGAACGCCCGATGGAGCTGATCACTCCCGTCGTCAGTGTGCCATCAAGGCCAAACGGGTTGCCGATGGCTAGCACCTTCTGGCCTACCAGCAAGCCCTCCGAGTCGCCCAGCGTCAGGAACGGCATTGGATTCTCGGGCTGGATCTGGATCAGAGCCAGGTCGTTGGCCGGGTCCGTCGCGAGCACGCGGGCTTTGAACCGGCTGCCGTTGTCCCCCTCGCCCAGCGGCGTGACCTCGAGCTCGGCGCTACCGCGAATCACATGGAAGTTGGTCAGGATCCGGCCCTCCGGGTCGATCAAGAAGCCCGAGCCAGTCGATTCGCTCGGGTAGACCTCCAGAAACCAGTTCCTCTGGAGCACCGTGCTGGTGATATGCACGGTCGCCGGGCTCGTGCGGCGGTAGATCTCGATGTTCGACAGCTCCTCGGTAGTGAGCGTCGAATCCGCCTCGGTCCAGAAAGGCTCGTCGAAAACCAGCGGACGCTCTGTGCCAGAGCGATCAGGCCAGAGCGTCCAGCCGACAAGCGCCGCCAGGAGAAAGCAGGTCAGTGCGATGGGCCGCAAGCCGAGGCTGCCTGCATCGCGGTAGGCGGTCACTGCGCACCTCTCGGCCGCGCCTGCTCGGCTTCGCTGCGGAGCTGCCGGTAAACCTCCCGCACCTGCCGCACCGTCTCCTCCCGACTACCGCCGGTGTCGATGCGGAAATCGGCGTAGCGAGTCTTCTCCTCCAGGGGCATTTGGCGTGCGAGGCGGACTTCGGCCTCTTCCCGGCTAGCGCCTTCCCGCTCGACAAACCGCTCGATCTGCAGTTCGCGCGGGCACACAGCCAGGACTAAGCGGTCGTAGCGCTTGTAGCTCCCGCTCTCGATCATGATCGCGGCCTCGACGACAGCAACCGCGTCAGGGTCAGCGGATTCCGTCCGGGAGAGGAACTGATCAATCCCGGCGAACACGCGTGGGTGGATGATGGCGTTGAGGCGACCGAGGCTCGCCGGGTCTCCGAACGCCGCCCGGGCGAGCGCCTTACGACTGATCGAGCCGTCCTCCGCCAGCACGCCGGGCCCGAAGGCCGCCGAGACCTCTGCGCGCACATCCAGATCCTCGCGGAGCAGGCTATGGCCTAGCCGGTCAGCTTGAAGCACGGCGCAGCCAAGGCGCTCGAATTCCGCCGCAGCGAAGCTCTTGCCGCTAGCCAAGCCGCCGGTCAGCCCGACCTTCAGCATCCGCTCCGGGGCGGGAGCCGTGGCTGGCCGGGGAGGATTCGAACCTCCACAGCGGGATCCAAAGCCCCGTGTCCTACCGTTAGACGACCGGCCATCGGCGTCTGTAACGTCAGCATAGCAGCTCGCACCGGACATGCTCATGCTGCACTCCGCACTCCGGCGGCACCGCCTGCTTTCGAGCTCCGGGGCCTGGCGGCCTAGCGTAGGACTTCGGCTTCCGTCGGCAACGCGCTGAGCAAGACTTGCTCACCGACCTCGATCCCCGACCGCACGAGCGCCGCAGTGTCGCTCAAGTCCTCGATTTCCACCCAGCGCTTGCGGTATTCGCCATCCTCCAGCACATGGACGAAATCGCGGGCATCCTCTCCCACAGCCCGGCGGACCGCTTCCCGGGGCACGACGACGCCCGGCCCGCTGCCCGCAATCTGAATATCCGCGCTTGCCGAGAGGTCCGGCAGGATACGCTCGTCCGGGTCGTCAATCAGAACCCGCACGGGCAGATGCTTGACGAACTCCGCCGAGTTCCCCCGCGAGTACTTTCCGAAACCGCCTCCGGCACTGGCCACCGCCCCTACGTCGGCAACACGGCCTTTGACGCGCAGGCCAGGGTATGCGTCGAGATGCACCGTGGCCTCGCTACCGATGCGGATCATCTGAGCATCGACCTGGTTGACCGCCGCAGCGACCACCATACGCGAGACATCGACGATACGCATGAACAGAGCACCGGGGTAGATTTGGTCCCCGGCCTTCGATTGGGCGAACTGCCCGCTCTTGTTGAACATCGTCTCGCGCACGACCATCCCGGGAATCGGCGTGCGCACCTGTAGGCGTTCGTAGTCACGCTCGTGACGCTCCACATGCAGCACCTGTTCCCGCACATCTAGCTCTACGGTCCGGACATCGGCGCGATGCACCCCCTCCATCAAGCGCCCTTCCTCTTCCAGCTGCTTCCAGGTAACTCGGGCCTCGTCGGCCATGTTCTTGAGGATTTCCGCTTCGATCTCGGAGCGGACCTCGCCGGTGCGCAGGTCGAGCACGGCCTTGGAGTACTCCGCCTCGGCGTTGACGCGCGCTTGCCGCTCGGTCTCCTTGAGGATCATCACATCGGCCTTCTTCTTCTGGAGATTCGCCTCGGCCAGGACAACATAGGACTGCCGATCCTCGATGTGGTCTGCGAGCCACTTGAGTTCGAACTCCGCGACCACGCCGCCCGCCCGCACTAGGCTGCCGGCCTCCGCCAGATGCATCAAGGTCAGGTCCGCCCGCCCGGAATCCCGCGGGCCCCGCAGACGCGGGGCTCGGATCGCAGCGTACTCCAGGGTCTCGATGGTACCGCCCACGCGGATGGTCTTGATCAGTTCTCCCTCCATCGCCGCAGCCGTGCGGAGGGTGGACACCTGCGAAGCGGACCGAACTCCGGGGTCGCGATTCCCTAGCACCCACAGCAGCAGGGCAGTCGCCGCGCACGCCACGACGCACAGCCCCAGCGTCAGCAGCCTACTCGGCCGGACGACGCCCGGGGGCCTAGTCGGCAAAGGCGGCGGCTGGAGTGGTGGCCGCCACTGCGAGGGCTCCTGCGGATGAGAGGGAAGTGCGCGGGGCATCGGGGGGTGCTACCGGCGGAGTCAACGCCGCGGATTGCTAGTTCAGTATAGCGGAACCCTCAGCGTCCCGACGCAGCGCTGCGAGCCTGCTTGCCCTAGGCCGGAGGCTGACGCTAGCTGCCTGGCGGACATCGGCGGCCAGCAAGGGTGTCCTGCTGTTGGCGCCTATCCAGACTACGCGGACGACTCGCAGCCGAGGGGCCGCGGCCGCGCAACCGTTGTCCACAGACTTGCCGGAAGGAAAGCGGGGCGCACTGGCGGTTGCGGGCACTTGGAAAACATCGCGCCGCGCCCCAAGCGCGTGCGCCGGGGCTCCGGAAGAAAGCGCCGCACGGAAAACTGGAGGGCCTGCAATGGCCGCCCTAGAGCTCGCTCTCGGCGGCGCGGCCTGTCTATGGCCACGCCAACGGCAGGGCGCCAGGAAACTTGCCCGCGCCCCGAAAGGCTAGCGCAGCCCAGCCCGGTCAGAGCGCATCCGCGAGACCCTGCAGGCCAGCGCTAGGGCGGATTGCTTCGGCAACCGAGGGCGGGACCGTCCCAGCCACAGCTTGGCCCCAACCTCCTGCCTGCGAGGCCCACTGCACAGGCCTTGGCGGACTTGCCCCCTAGACCCTAAGAGCTAGTCCGCAAGGCCCTCGGCTGCCGTGCCGTCAAGCCCCCCGCGCTCGCAGCCCCGTACCGCCTGGCCTGCCCGCTCAAGCGCGACCACCACGCCCTGGGTGTCAGGATGATTCGCGTTGGTCTTCGGCGGGCAGATACGCCGCGATCGCCTCCTTGTTGAGCAGCACGATGTGCTGGCTGCTGGGGGCTACCGTGGCCGGATCCCGGTTCAAACCCAGGCGCATCGCCGCATAGAAGGCGAACGCGCGGCGGACGCGAAATGTCGCGCGGCCGTCCTGCATGCCGTAGTCCATCTCGATCACTAGCCGCTGGGACTCCGACAGGCCCGGGTGCGGGCCGATCTCGAGGTCGACATGCTCGTACCAGTCGCTGTCCGAGGTCGGGTCGTTGTCGGCCGAGCGCTCGTCCCGCACGCCCACGATCCTGGCCAGCAGGAAGTCCTTGAAGAACTGATCGGTCTCGCAGAATGCGCGGACATGCCAGCGGAACCCGTCGAAGCCGAGCGCGTGCGGCGCGATCCAGCGCCAACGAGGCTTGGGCTTGGCTAGGGACTGGTACCGGACCTCGATCGCCAGCCGGTCCCGCAGAGCCCGGAGAACGGCTCGCAAGATCTTAGGAGCCACCACCCGCGTGGGGCTCGGCACGGCGTCGCTAGTGGGGATGCGACGGATCAAGGACGCTTCCGAGGTAATGATTCCGTCCGTCACCGAACGCAGCTGGTTCAGGTACTGGTCGGAGTCGAGCTTCAGGAAGAGCGGCTTGAAGGTGTCCGACGGCACGTAGCACCGGGCGCTCTTGTCGTAGACCATGTTCTCCGGAGCCATGCGGAGGTACCGGTTCAGGTCTCCCGAGGCTTGGTTCACCGACACGCCGAACTTGCCGATGATGTCGCTCCGGTTCATGCGGCCCTCCCAGAAGAGCCGAAACTCCAGGAACTCGAGGCGCTGCTCGACACCCCATCTCAACTTAGGCTTCTTTGATCTGTAGGCCATGGCTCCTTGCACGCCTTCCTGCACCGCCCGCACGCGCCCAATTACTGAGCACCCGACTTGCCCTGCCGGGCTCACGGTGCGGCGCGGGCCCGATCCCAGCGGGCCATCCGCAGACAGCCGACAAGTTCTTTCATGAGTATACCCCCTCGGAGCCAGCGCTGCGGGAGGCACTCCAGGAAAAGATTCCCAAATGCCCGGAAGCCGCTGATACAATGACGGCGTGCGCCTCGCGATCCTCCTGGCGTCCGGATGCGTGCTGGGCGGCTCCACCCTGCTGGCGGAGCCGGCGGCGCGAGTGGACTACAACGACGATGTGCGGCCGATCCTGTCGGATCGCTGCTACAGCTGCCACGGTCCGGATGCCGGGCAGCGCCAAGCGGGCCTGCGCTTGGATCTCGAGCAAGACGCTCTGGCCGAGCTAGCCAGCGGCGCCCGGGCCATCGTTCCCGGCAGCCCCGGGGCCAGCGCCCTGCTCGAGCGCGTGACCAGCGAGGATCCGGCCCGGCGCATGCCGCCGGCCTACTTGGGACACGCGCGGCTCTCGGACGCCGAGGTCGGCGTGCTCCGCCGGTGGGTCGCAGACGGGGCCGAATGGGAGGGGCATTGGGCGTTCCAGACGCCGAAGCGGCCAGCGCCGCAGGACGGCGGTCGCCACAATCAAGCGCACGGCACCCTGGATGCGCTCGTACTCGAGCGGCTTGCCCCGGAAGGCCTCGGCCTGGCCTCGGAAGCGAACCGGCGCACGCTTGCGCGCCGGGCGGCTCTGGATCTAACCGGACTGCCTCCGGATCCGCAGGCGGTGGCCGCCTTTGCCGCCAACGCAGCCCCGGGCGCCTACGAGGCCTACCTCGACCGGCTGCTCGCTTCGCCGCGCTACGGGGAGCATCTAGCGGCCCTCTGGCTGGATGCAGCCCGCTACGCCGACACGAACGGCTACCAGACCGACGGCACGCGCTCGATGTGGCGCTGGCGCGATTGGGTCATCGACGCGTTCAACCGGAACCTCGGCTTCGACCAGTTCACGATCGAGCAATTGGCCGGCGATATGCTTCCCGGCGCGACGCGCAGCCAGATCATCGCTTCCGGCTTCAACCGCAACCACCGCACGACTGCGGAGGGCGGGTCGGTGCCCGAGGAGTTCCGCGTGGAATACGTCGCGGACCGGGCGGAGACTACGGCCACGGTGTGGCTCGGGCTCACGCTCGGGTGCGCCCGGTGCCACGACCACAAGTTCGACCCCTTGCCCCAGAAGGAGTACTACCAGTTCTTCGCGTATTTCAACAACGTCCAGGAGAAGGGCATGGTCTGGAACTTCGGCAACGAGGATCCGCTGATCGGCGGCCCCCACACCGGAGCAGGAAGCGGAGCTGCACAGGCTCGAGCAAGCCTGGACCTCGGCGCGGGCGGCCTGGGAGGCGGCGGAAAGTGGCCTCGCGCCGGCTCGGGCCGCTTGGGAACTCGGCTTGGCCGCCGGCTCGGCAGACTGGACCCCCCAGCACGGCCTCGCCGTCCACGCGGGGTTCGACGGGGGCCTCGAGGTGCCATCGTTCACCGGCGGCTCGGTTGACGGAGCGAGCGCGCCGGAGCCGGTGCCGACAGGCTACGCCACAGGTCGGCTGGGCCAAGCGGCCGATTTCGACGGCGCACGGTACGCCGACCTGGGTCATGTCGGCAACTACGACTACCTCGATCCGCTCAGCGTGTCGGCTTGGATCTATCCGGAGACCCTAGCCGACGGTTCGATCGTCGCCTCGATGGGAGAGAATCCCATCGGCAGCGGGTGGGGGCTGTTCGTGCGGGACGGCAAGCTCTGGTGGCACATGTCCCAGCGCTGGACGGATCTCAGCCTCCGACTCGCATCGCAGCAGGACCTCGTGCCCGGCCAGTGGCAGCATGTCCTGCTGACCTACGACGGCAAGCGCAAGCCCCGGGGCGTGCGGATGTACATCAACGGGGAAGAGGCGGAGTTCGAGGTTCTATTCAACAACCTCGATTGGCCGTGCAAGAGCAACGCGACCCTGAAGGTGGGCGGCGGAGGGGGAGTCGACCATCGTTTCCGGGGCCGGATCGACGAAGTCCGCGTTTACGGTCGCGCCCTGACTCCTCCCGAAGCGCGGTCGCTGGCAGTTGCCGAGTCGCTGGCAGAGATCGCCGCGACACCTGCGGCCCAGCGCACACCAGCCCAGCGCGACAAGTTGGAGCTGGCGTTCCTGGAGCTAGCCGCCCCTCCTCCGGTCCGGGAGGCGCGGCGGCAGGAACGGGAGGCGCGGCGGCGGCTCGAGGCCTACCGCGGAACCATCCCCACCGTCATGGTCATGCGCGAGGGTCCGCCCCGCCAGACATACATTTTGGAGCGGGGCCGGTACGACGCCCACGGCGAGCCGGTGGAGCCCAGCCTGCCGAGCGCCGCCGCGGGCGGGACGGCGGAGGCTCCGAACCGCCTCGAGCTGGCGCGCTGGATCGTCGACCGGAGCAATCCCCTCACCGCCCGGGTCATCGTCAACCGGTTCTGGCAGATGCTGTTCGGCACCGGCATCGTGAAGACCGTCGACGACTTCGGCTCGCAGGGCGCAGCGCCCACCAACCAGCGGCTGCTGGACTGGCTCGCGGTGGAGTTCATGGAGTCGGGCTGGGATGTCAAGCGACTGCTGAAGACGATCATGCTCAGCCGCACCTACCGCCAGGGTTCGCACGTCTCCGCCGAGCTCCGCGAGCGCGACCCGGAGAACCTGCTGCTCGCACGGGGACCGCGATTCCGCTTGCCGGCCGGCACGATCCGCGACCAGGCTCTGGCCGCAGCAGGCCTGCTCCAGGAAGCGCTAGGCGGACCTTCGGTGAAGCCCTACCAGCCCGCCGGGCTGTGGGAAGAGGTCTCCGGAGCCGCCTACGAGCCAGGCACGGGACCCGACCTGTTCCGCAGAAGCATCTACACGTACTGGAAGAGGACAGTTGCGCCTCCAACGATGATGAACTTCGACGCCTCCGACCGGGAGGTCTGCACGGTCCACGTGAAGCGGACCAACACGCCGCTGCAGGCCCTCAACCTGATGAACGACGTCACGTTCGTGGAAGCTGCCCGCAATCTCGCCGAACTGGTCCTGCGCGATCCGTCCCTCGGGCGCGCCGCGCAGCTCGGAGTTTTCTACGAACGGGCCCTCGGCCGCCCCCCAGACCCCGCCGAGGTCTCCGTGCTCGAGGAATTGCTGGACTCCTACCGGGAGCGGTTCGCGAACGACCTCGACGCGGCCGAGGAGCTCTTGGCGGTCGGTGCCTCGCGCTGGGACAGCACGGCCGACCCCCGCGAACTAGCCGCCTACACGGGGGTGGCGAGCCTCGTGCTCAACCTGGACGAAGCAGTCACCAAGCAATGACTTCCGCAGCCCACAGCAAGCAATCAGCAACCCGGCGCCACTTCTTCGGCAGGGCGGCGGCAGGCGTGGGCTCGCTGGCCCTCGCGCATCTGCTCGGCCGCGACCTGCCCGGCGCGGAGCGGAACCCCGCGAGCAGCGGGGGCCTGCCGGGATTGCCGCATTTCTCCCCCAAGGCGAAGCGCGTGATCTGGCTGTTCCAGTCCGGCGGCCCTTCGCAGCTCGAGACCTTCGATCCGAAGCCCGGCCTAGCCCGGCTCCGCGGCCAGGACCTCCCCGAATCCGTGCGCAAGGGGCAACGCCTCACCACCATGACGGCGGCGCAGGCTAACTTCCCGCTGGTTCAGTCGGCATTCGAGTTCCAGCAGCACGGCGAGGCGGGCGCTTGGCTCAGCGAGCTGCTGCCGCACACGGCGAAAATCGCGGACGACATCTGCATCGTGCGCTCGATGCATACGGATGCCATCAACCACGATCCCGCCGTGACGTTCCTCCAGACGGGTGCGCAGATCGCCGGACGCCCCAGCGTCGGCGCTTGGCTGAGCTACGGCCTGGGCAGCGAGAGCAGCGATCTGCCCAGCTTCGTGGTCATGATCACGCAGGGCACGGGCGGCCAGCCGCTGTACGACCGCCTGTGGGGCTCCGGGTTCCTGCCGACGCGGTACCAGGGCGTGAAGTTCCGCTCGGTCGGCGACCCAGTGCTGTACCTCACGGATCCGGACGGGTTCACGCGGGACCAGCGGCGGGGGTTCCTGGACGCGTTGGGGCAGCTCAACCGCCGGCAGTTCGAGGAGTACGGCGACCCGGAGATCGTCACGCGCATCGCCCAGTACGAAATGGCATTCCGCATGCAGCGATCCGTGCCCGAGCTGACGGATCTAGCGGGCGAGCCCGAACCGGTCTTCGAGCTCTACGGCGAAGCCGCTCGCAAGCCCGGAACCTACGCCTACAACTGCCTGCTAGCCCGCCGCCTCGCCGAGCGGGGGGTGCGGTTCATCCAGCTCTACCATCGGGGCTGGGACCAGCACGGCAGCCTGCCCGCCGGCATCCGGCGCCAAGCCCAAGCCACCGACCAGGCCTCGGCGGCGCTGGTCCAGGACCTGAAGCAGAGAGGGCTGCTCGACGACACGCTCGTCGTATGGGGGGGCGAGTTCGGGCGGACCGTCTACTGCCAGGGCACCATGACCGATTCGAACTACGGACGGGACCACCATCCGCGCTGCTTCTCGATCTGGCTGGCAGGAGGCGGAGTCCGCCCCGGCCAGACCTACGGGGCCACGGACGAGTTCAGCTACAACATCACGGAGAACGCCGTGGATGTGCATGATCTGCACGCCACGATGCTGCACCTGCTAGGCATCGACCACACCCAGCTGACGTTCAAATTCCAAGGGCGGCGGTTCCGCCTCACAGATGTTCATGGCCGCGTAGTCCAGCCCCTGCTGGCCTAACCGCAAGTCCCGCCAAGCCGGGTGCAATTGGAGGGGACCCTTGCTCGGCCGGTTGTTCTCCAAGGCTATCCATCCGATCCGGCCTCCCGCCTAGCTTGGCGGAGCATCGTCGCGGCGGAAGGTCTCATGTCAGCTGGCGCAGATCCGCGCCCAAGCCCCCGGGACGGTCGCCCCGCCCCCATCAACTGACGGGCCTATGCACGACGGGGCAGTTTCCGGATAGCCCCAACGGCACCAGCGCCGGGTGCAAACAGGGAGAGAGGGGCTCGGATCGGCAGGACAGCGGTCGCAGACGATGCCGGTGCCCTCCGACAACACCGACTCCAGGTCGGTCGGACCTCACAGGCCCCAGATTGTGACTCGCCTCGAGCCGGCTTCTGCCTCTCGCTGAAACGCACGCTCGGACCACCGCTTCCCGGGTCGCCGGTCGAAGACCACCAAATGCCCCGATTCGGCTCCGCAGCTGTCCCTGTACTCCGCAATCCGCCCCAAGCCCTCCTGAATCTACCTGCACGAATTGCTCGACCGCGCCGGCAAGGGGAGCCTGCAACTCCCGGACTTCCAGCGTGGCTGGGTGTGGGATGACGAGCGCATCAAGGGCCTGTTTGCCAGCGTCTCGGTGTCCTTCCCGATTGGTGCCGTCATGCTGCTCCAGACGGACGGGGAACACATCCGCTTCAAGCCCCGACTGGTAGCCGGCACCGACGCGAGCCTGCGCGACACCGAACCCGACACCCTGATTCGCGATGGCCAGCAGCAGCTCACCTCGCTCTATTGGGCTTTCAGAAGTCGGCTTTGGCCGAGGGTTCGGAGTCGTACGTAAGCCTTAGTAATTCAATGACATCAGCTAGTCCCACCGGACTAGGCGCACGGCTGGGCTCGGTTCGCGGCTCGCACCACCATGATGGACATGACGACTCTCGTAGTCTTGGCAGCAGTCTGCACATGGGGGGCGCGTTGATTAGATGGCTCATGCCGCCAGTCCTGGATCTGGCAGTAAGGTGGACTTCGGATATTTGGTGCGCCCGAGCGTGCGGAATGGGCAAGCCTACCGCTGGCAGCCACGAAGCCCGCAGGTGGCAATACTGAGTTCAGGAATGGGCAGTCTGACGGCTGACGCCGGAGCAAGATTGCATCGTCGCTGGTCAGGGCTTCGCAGCCCTCGGCTGCATCGGAAGCTGCAGGTCCAGCCGAGTCTCAACACCCTTCACACGTTCTCCTAGGCTAGCCAAGCCTTTGTCCATCTCAGCGAGCCGTGCCTCCATCCCAGTGAGCCGTGCGTCCATCCCGCCGAGTCGCTGATCAATGGCGTCCAGCCGACCGTTCGTGCTCTGTTGCACGGTGAGGAGCACGGCGATCACAGCGACTCCCACGCCTACCACCGTTAGCCGATCCTGCCACGTCATGCCGTCAGCATAGCACGCACGCAGCCGCGCTCTACGCTCGCAGAACATCTGGCACGGAAGGGACGTTGCATCGGTAGCGAACCGCCCGCAGCCAGTCAGGCACGTCCGGACGAGCCTAGGAGCCTGTTGAAAAAGTCCTCAGCGACCGTGAAGAGGCACTGAAATGACCGTAAAACGGTGCTTCGGACGCGATTTCGCGAGGGGGATCGTACCCCAGCGACTTTAGCAACAGGCTCCTAGGCAATCTCGCCTGCCGATCCGGGACGGCTGATTTTTTGAGCCTAGGAGACAGGCAGTGCAGGAGTTCGGCGCAGAGGCGAACTGATTGCCTCGATTTCTGGTAAGGAAAAGGGAGGACACCCGCAGGGCAGACTTTCCCGCCCGAGGCGGCGGTCTCCCACATGCGCGAGGCGCGGCCGCCCGAGCGGTCGGAGGGGGAGCGCCTGCTCGACGAACGGCACGATCTCGGCTTCCAGCAGCGGACGGGGCGCGGGAGGTGCTGGCCCTAGGAACTGACAGACGACCGCCTTCGCCGGAACATACTAATTTTCCCATAAGTCATTGCAGAATACGGCCAGAAACAGTCTAGGCGCAGTCGGCCTCGCGAAAGAACCCCAGCACCTTGGTGGGGTCGGCCTCCAGGGCTCGCAGAGCCTGCTCCCAGCGCTCCCTCAGCTGGCGGACCGTCCGGACCAGCAGCTTCCCCACCCGGCGCTGGCCTACCGACCGGACTGGCTCCGCAGGGTTCCATTCCAGAGAGTACGCCGGCAATAAATGCATCTCCACCGGTGCCTCGGTCCGCTTCTGCCAGGCTTCCATGTGCTTGGATGTGTGGATGCTGCGGCGGTCCACTATCACGTAAATCGGTGCAGCATCCGTCTGGCCCGGAATCCGCTGCGGGAACTTTTCCAACGCGTCTGCGGCGGCAGTTCCGGAATGGATCATGGAATACATTGCTCCCGAGAGGCTGATCGCGGACAGCCTGTGCGGCCGGAACCGCGCCCCCGTGGGCTGGACGCCGGGCGTCCGGCCCCGGCAGCCCCACGGAGGGCCCCGGGGGGAGTGCGAGGTCCTGCCGGCCTCGTCGGCCCAGAGCAGCAGGGCTCCCTGCTCCTGCGCACGCTGGGCGAGAGCGGGGCAGGTTGCTGCGATCCCCGTCCGCACCGCGGCGGCGTTTAGCTGGCAGACCCTGCACTGGGGGCGCTCAAGTCGCTCGGCGACGGGCGGAGGGGCCCCGCCGGGCTCCCCGCTCAAGCCCTACGGCCCCCTCAACCGCCATTTCGGGAAATTAACCGGGAATCTAGGGATCTACTGCGCCCGTGGCGACATCAAGAACCGCATCAAGGAACTGCGCAATGGCCCGCAGATCGACCGCACGAGCTGCTGCCGGTTCTGGGCGAACCAGCTCCGCGTGCTGCTGACCGCGGCGGCCTATGTGCTCATGCAGGAACTACGGCTGCGCACCGCGCACACCGCCTGTGCCCGAGCCAAGGTGACGTGGCTACGCGACCGGCTGGTCAAGTCGAGCTCGTCGGCTCGGTCCGCCGCATCATCCTGCATTTACCATACTCCACACCGGACCGGGAGGCTTGGCAACGCATCGCTGTCGAACTCGCCACCCGCACTGGGTAGCCCGTCCATCCGACTCTAACGGCTCCTTCCAGAAGGCACGACCGTCTAAAAAAGCTGGGGCACCACCGCCATCCGCGGTACCACCATCAGCCAACCGCAGGGCCATTGAGAACGCAGCATCAGCCGCGGTCGGCATTCCCGCAACGACCTTCGCGGGTGAACGAGCCGTCACGTCACCAATGCCAGAGACCGCCACAAATAGTGCGGGTTAGGACCATGTCGGCCGCCAGCTCGAAACACCCACGGCCCCCGATCTCCGTAGTCGGCCCCGATTTGCCGCCCCGGCGTGTGATTCAGATACTGATGTGTTCATAAGTAATTGCACGAAAAGGTTCCGCAAGCCATTGATTCTATTGGTGGGTTGCTTGCAATTACTTTTGGCAAAATTAGTAACGCCCCCTTTGTCATAGCCCGAATCACATCCTGACCGGTGGTTCGTCGCACTAGAACGTCCCGCGTCTACTGGCCCGATCGCGTCTCACGGTAAGAGCGGGCGAGCCAATTTGCGCCGCTCGTACTGCCTGGAGGACACCCACGAAACGAGGCGTTTTGTGGCCCCGACCAGCTAGTGCAGTCACACTCGCCACCGAGCCTCCGGTCTTGCTCCAGACCCAATTTTTTTGTGGGGAAGCAGGCCGCAGAGCGCCGGGCGGCCGTCGCTGACGGCCGTCAGAGAGCCGGTCGTCAAGTACGACATGATGCACCATCTGGCCCCGGCCGGCGTGGCCGGCTTCGTGCTCGCCAACGGGTCGATGTCGTCGGGCCAGTCGGGCAAGGGCGAAACCCGGAAGAACCTGATCGAGGCGAACCTCGTGGACTGCATGGTGGCGCTGCCGGGCCAGCCCTTCTATTCAATGCAGATTCCAGCCTGCCTGTGGTTCCTGGCCCGGTACCGGCCGCGGTGAGGTCCTGTCCATCGACGCGCGCAAGCTGGGCCGGATGGTCGATCGCACGCACTGCGAACTGACCGACGAGGACATCGCCCGCATCGCCGACACGTACCACGCTTGGCACGGCGAGGCCGACGCGGGCGAGTATGCTGATGTTTCCGGCTTCTGCAAGAGCGCCACGCTCAACGAGGTGCGCCGGCACAGCCACATGCCGACCCCCGGACGCTACATCGGCGCGGAACCGCAGCCGGACGACGGCGAGCCGTTCGGGACGAAGATGCGGCGGCTGGTAGCGGAGTTGCAAGCACAGCGGGTCAAGAGGGCACGGCTTGATGCCGCCATCGCCGAGAACCTGAAGGCACTGGGATTCCTGCCCCGCAAGGAGGCACAATGACCGTTCGCGAGATGATCGAACTCCTGGGAAAGTACCCTGGCGACATGCGGGTGGTGGTCAATGGATATGAGGCAGGCTACGACGATCTGTCCCCGGGGCAGATCTCCGTCGTGCGCATCGCGCTGAACACGGGTTCCCACGACTGGGAGGGACTGCACGGGGAGGCCGACGAGGTTTCCGCGGTTTTCGGAGAGTCCGAGACTACCGTTGACGCTCTCGTACTGCGCCGGGTGTCGAACTGACGCTTCCGCGATGCGAACTGGGCATGATCGACTACAGCGAATTTCGATCCGCCCTCAGGCACCTGGAAGAGCAAAGCGTGAACCATCGACAGGGGAACCTGGCACTCTCCGATCTAGACCGTGAAGGCATCGCCGAGTCGGTCATCCAGCGCTCCGAGACGTTCTACAGACCGGTGCATAAGTCCTGTCACACAAATCACGCTAGATTTCTAGCATTTTCAATAGCATACGGGGAAAGACCCCCTGACACGACTTTTGCACGGATCAGTACGACTGCCTATGGAAGGTGCTGCAGCGGTATCTAGCCCAAGAGTTGGGCGTCCCCAATACCCCGAACAGCCCCAAGCCCGTCTTAAGGCTGGCGCACAAGAAACACCTGCTGGCCGCGTCCTTAGAGCAGTGGCTCCGCTACGCGGAGACGCGGGTGAACACGCCATCCGACTACGATAGCGAAAGGCTCAAGCCTGCCTCGCGCTGGTGCCCGATTTCATCGACGACGCCATCGGGCTCTACCAGACGATGAGCAGTACGTCATGGGAGTAGGCCAGACCATCGACCTCACCGGCAAGCAGCGCAGGACGATCCTAGCTTTGCTCAAATGCCACCTGCCGGACACGGAGGCCTAGGTGTCCGGCTCGCGTGTTACTAATTTTGCCAAAAGTAATTGCAAGCAAACCACCAATAGAATCAATGGCTTGCAGAGCCTGTTCATGCACTTACTTATGAAAACATCAGTAAGTGGACCTCTCGTCCGCAATCTGACCTCGACCTCATGGTATTCGCGACGCCGGAAGAGTGTCGGGCCCCGGCGTTGTGACCGGTCGATACGGCATTCTGAGGCACGTTTTCTTCATCCAAAAAAATTTTGCCTCTTAACACGGCGTTGTATGTTCAAGACTTCAAGGGAAACGATCCCCGGTTCATCAGCTACTTTCTCAGGTCGCTGGATTTCTCAAGCTGTTCGGGCAAGGCAGCAGTTCCGGGACTGAACTGGAAACACTTGCACAAGGAAGCCGTCCACATTCCCGCCACCTTCGTCGAACAACGCGCCATCGCGCACGCTTTCGGTGCGCTGGACGACAAGGTCGAGCTGAACCGTCGGATGAACGCAACGCTGGAGGCGATGGTGCGGGCGCTGTTCCGGTCCTGGTTCGTCGATTTCGACCCGGTGCGAGCCAAGATGGAGGGCCGCGACACCGGGCTGCCGCAGGACATCGCCGACCTGTTCCCCGACCGGCTGGCAGACTCGGAGCTGGGAAAGTTCCGGAGGGATGGGATGTTGGCGTTCTGGACGATGCGGTGGAACTTTTTAACGGCGGGACGCCGCGTACGTCGGCCGATCGCTTTTGGCACAGAGAAATCCTTTAGTACTGATCGCGTCAAAAGTCGTGTCCCTAGAATCCATTCGTCGATTGATTTGCTGGGTGGATTTGTTGTAAATTATTAACAGGAGAAAAAATAGCATGATAAGGGAAAACTTTCCCCCAAGGTTTTCTGAATACCAGAAGTTTGAGTTTCGAAAAAACTTGGTCTTGCAGTTCATGAAAGGAAAGTCAGTGGCCCAGATAAAGACCTGAGTTTTTTAATATACACGATCTATCGTTGGATCTCACGCTTTTTTCTGAGAGGAATGGAGAACCTGCGAGATCGCCAAAGAACGGGACGACCACGCAAATGGACAGACCGGCACACCGCTTGGATCCGCGCCGGCGGCGGAGACCCGAGGTTCGGCAGTGTCCTGAGCGTCTTCCCGGTGCGCCGGATCCTGCGGCGGCCCCGCTCACGCCACAGCGGCCCCAGCGGCGTGCCACCCAGTCCGAGCCCGCGAACGTGCAGCGGTGGGAAGACCAAGAGTTTCCAAGGATCGTTCGCCGAGCCCAGGAGTTGGGGGCTATGATCGCCTACGCCGACGAGTCCGGCCTGGCTATGCAAAGCGGGTTCGGACGCCCTGGGGGCAGCCGCGGGCAGACCCCCTCGGGCGGGTAGCCAGCGGGCGCTTCCGCCTCCACCGGCTGGCGGCCAGCAGCCCGGAGGGCCAGCTCTAGGACAGGGTGCGGGAAGGCCCTGTCACGACGGAGGTCTTCCAGGAGTTGCTGGAGCAGATCGCTGAAAAAGCAGACCGCACGGTTCTGCTCGTGGTCGACAATTGCAGTATTCACCGCGCACAGATAATCCCAAAGTGGCTGGCGGCGAACCAAGCTACCGCAGAGCTCTATTTTCAGCCGACCTACTCGTCTCCAGTCAATTCGGTGGAACCGCTATGGGCTTTGGTCAAGCGTCGGGTCAGTCGCGAGCCGAGCAAGACCAAAGCACAGCTTCGTGACAACCTGAAAGCTGCTTTCCGGTCTTTGCAAAAAGCTCCAGAGTCGCCAACAGCGCAACGAGTGCGCTGCCATCGGGGACGACGGTCATTTCCGCACGCGGCAGCGTGGGCCGGCTCGCGTGCGTGGGACGGCCAATGGCCATGAATCAGACCTACTACGACATACGCGACACCGGTGGGTATGGAGACCTTTTCAAGTACTAGCTGGTTAGAGGGACGGTGGAAGAACTGCGGAGCAAGGCGCACGGCACGATTTTCCCATCACACGTCAGACGTTTGCGCTAGCCGCCTCGGTCCTGCCCCCGGTGAGCGTCGCAGGCGCGTTTGGTCAAGTGGTGCGGCCGATCATGGAACGCATCCTGAGCAACCTACACCAGAGCAGTGCCATTGCGGCCCTCCGCGATACACACTGCTCCCGAAGCTGGTATCGGGAGAGCTTCGGATGCATGAGGTAGATTGAGTTCGTGCGGAGCGGTCCGATGGCTGACACAAGCCTCACCCAGGTCGAGGCTGACACGCTCATCGCGCTGGAGAAGCGCCGGGTTGACACGCAGTTGTGGGACTATCCAGACTTCGGGGGAGCGATCACGATTCCTTTGGTCTCGACTGATCGACGCGAGCCGTTTTTTCTTGACCTTCGACGATCTCGGATCAATCTTGCCAAAGGCACATACCAGAATCGCACCCGGCAGGTCGTAGTTCTCGTACGATTGGATTTCGGCGGCGGACCGCACCGCAACCCGGACGACACCCGAATCGGGTCTCCGCATCTCCATCTATACCGCGAAGGGTACGGCGACAAATGGGCGGTTCCGGTCCCAAGCGACAGATTCTCGAACCTGCCCGACGCTTGGCAGACGCTCCAAGACTCCATGCAGTTCTGTCACATCGTCGATCCGCCCGCTATTCTGCGGGGATTGTTCACATGACCGACGAGATCAAACTTTTATTGGATCAGTACTGGAAATGGTTGCGAAATGAGACATTCCTGCGCCAGATCGGTGAATGGGTGCAAATAACCACACCATATCTGGACCGCCACAATGACTGCCTTCAGATCTACGCCAAACGCCACGACGGCGGATTTGTACTGACCGACGACGGCTACACCGTCGAGGATTTGGAGCAATCAGGATGCACGCTCAATAGCCCCAGGCGACAGAATCTGCTCAGGACGACCCTCAATGGCTTCGGCGTGGAGATCAGCGCAGAGACGAAAGCGCTGGAAGTGCGAGCGTCGGCCGACGACTTCGTGTGGCGCAAGCACAACCTTGGGCAGGCGATGCTTGCCGTCAACAACCTCTTCTGTTTGGCGTCACCAACTGTTGCCAGCCTGTTCCACGAAGACGCGGTCGCTTGGCTCGATGCCTGCGAAATTCGGTATACGCCTTACGTGAGGTTCGCCGGCAAGAGCGGCTACGACCATCGGTTCGACTTCGTCATCCCCAAGTCGAAGAGCCAGCCGGAGCGGGTACTGCGGGCCATCAACCGTCCGAGCCGCGAAACCGCGCAAACGGTGGCTTTTGCATGGATGGACACCAGGAAGGTGCGCTCTCGGGAATCGCGAGCGTACGCCATCCTGAACGACTCGGATCGACCCGTCGCGCAGAACGTGTTGGATGCGATGCACAGTTACGATGTCCAGCCGGTTCCTTGGTCAGACAGAGAGGAGGCGTGCGAGGAGCTGGCCGCATGAGCGGTGCGTCCGTGGCGGAATTTGCCGTCAACAGGCCTAGATTCCCGGATAGTTTCCCGAGCTGGGGGTTGCGGGGCCGCTTGGCTTGAGCGGAGAGCGATGCGCGCTCGGCGCGGGCCCCTCATCCCGTCGCCGAGCGACCTGGCCCCCCGCAGGTGCCCTGCGCCGGCCTGCACCCGCACCACAGCGGCTGCGCCCCCGGCTCCGGGCGCACCGGGACCCCCGCGGGCTCCGCATCGGTCCCCTGCCGCTGGATCGGCGCGGCCGGGGCCGCGCCGATCCAGCCCTAGTCCGGCTCCATCTGGCTCGCCGCGGGCAGCAGCCAGTCCAGCCGCAGCTGCCGCGCTCTGCACGTCAGCCGCCTCGCGCTGCCCACGGAGTGCCGGATCAGCGGCCATAGCCCGTGTCGCTGCGCCTCGGACGGCAGCACCTGGTAATGCAGCCGCAGCTGCGCGATCTGGGTGCCCAGGGAGAAATCCTGCTGCGCCGCGGGCGAGCCGCACGGCGGATGCTGCAGGCCCAGGTCTGTCAACGGCCTCTGGAACGTATGCTGCTGCCCCTGCTGGCCGCGGTGCCGCCGCACTCACTCCGCCAGCGACAGCCGGTCGTGGCTCACCGGAATCATCATGCACACCGGCACCAGCAACCGCTGTTCTCGTCCCCGTCGCGCCGGAGCACCCCGCACACCTAATCCTCGGGCCCCCGGGCCGGCTAGTACGCCACCGCGGTCGCCCGCTCCTGGTCCGCCGTGTCCAGGGGCTCCCCCTCGTCCTCCCACCACTCCCTCGCTGCTACCCGACGCAGGATCGGAGCCTTCTGGCGCGGATCGGTCACGCTCCCGGAATCATCCCCGCCCCACTGGCGGCAGGAGCTCACCAGCGCTCCGCAGGAGTACGCGCTGGCGGCCCGCAGCCCCACCGGCTGCTGCGCCGCCAGCCAGGGTGCCGCATCCCGGTCCAGTTGCTCCCGCCCATCCCCCTGCATGTCCGTGCCGCCCGCCTGCAGCCGGGCGCTGACCACGCACACCGAGGGCAGCAAGGACTGCTTCTCGCCGTGGTAGCCGCGCACGGCGTGCTCGCACAACTGGCCCTCCACCGCGATCCCCGGGCCGTCCCCGCGCACCGGGACGGACCCCCACCGCTGCACGCACGCCTGCGCCACCAGCGGCACCAGCCGCCGGCTGACCAGCCGCATGCACTCCCGCAAGCCCTCCAGCGCCGCCTGGTTCATCCGCTGCAGGTATGCGCCGAGCCGCCGGCTGTCGGGCACGGCCCGCAACCCGCACGTTTGACGGGCGACGTCATCGGCCCCTAGGAGCCTGTTGAAAAAGCACTCAGCGACCGTGAAGCGGCCCTGAAATGACCGTAAAACGACTCCTGGAGGCCCTGCACAGTCGCAAAACGGTGCTTCGGACGCGATTTCGCGAAGGGGATCGTACCCCAGCGACTTTAGCAACAGGCTCCTAGGGCGTCGACCGCGTGGAGGTGCCCCCCGCCGGCGCAGGCCGAGTAGATCAGCGCCAGCAGCATCTGCACGTCGCTGCAACCGCGCCGGCGGCGCTGGAGGCGGACCGAGGCGGCCAGCTTCTCGGGCAGCCCGAGGAGCCGGGCCAGCCGGGCCACCACGCCGAGCCCGGCTAAGCCCGTCAGGTCGTCGTCGCAGACGCCGTAAGCCAGGGTGGGAGCGCTGTCGGGGGACAGGGGCCAGGGGGCCTCCAAAAAAATCAAGAGGCACCCCCGAGGTGCAATCCGCGAACACCCCGAGGACCGTCTAAGTCATTGTAACACAATACGTTTCAGATGGTGCTGGAATTTTTAGCCGGGAATCAGGGTCAACAGGCCGCGCTCGGCCGGCTCGCACCGTTCGGCTGAGCCATTGCCCACGGCCCGGACATCGCCCCGGATAAGCCGGCCGCCGAACGCGCCGAGTACGGCGAGGTCGTGCTGGACGGTCGGCTGCGGTCCGCGCTCGCCCGGCTCAATCCCGACCTTCCCGAGGACGCGCTCGAAGACACCCTGCTCCGACTGACCCGCCCGGCCGGGACGCGCTGGAGGCCCGCAACCGCGACTTTCATCGAATGCTCGGCGGCGGCATGACGGCGGAGTACGTCGATACGGACGGCCGGGTTCGCGGCGCGCAGGTCCGCGTGCTCAACTTCGACGACCCGGACGGCAGCGACTGGCTCGCGATCAACCAGTTCACCGTCGTCGCAAACCGGCATGCACGGCGGCCCGCCATCGTGCTGTTCGTCAACGGCCTACCGCTCGCCGTCATTGAGTTGAAGAATCCCGCCGACGAGAACGCAACCATCCAGGCTGCCTTGCGACAGCTTCAGACCTACAAGGCGGAAGTGCTGTCGCTGTTCGCTTTCGACGCCACACTCATCGTGTCAAATGGACTCGAAGCCCGCAACGGACCGCTTTCGCCGATGTTCGCCTCGGTGGCGTGCATCTTGGTGACCCCCAACAGCCGAAGTAGCACTATGGCCATGCGCACTGGGCTCCCCTGCCCGCTGGCCGTGGTGGCGCACTCTATGGAAACCAGGAAACCCGTGCGTTCTGCAACCGCCGCGAGTGCGTCGCCAACCGGTGCCCCTGAAGAAGCAGAGGTGCGCGATCCAGATGATCCCCACGAACACATAGAGCCCCCGCAAAATGGACTGCAGGGCTTCCATCATCGTGCGTTCTCTCCGCTTCCCTGCCCGTGTCTGGACGACGATTGCAATGCGTGGCCGGGCGACTCGCCGTTCGAATTCGGCGGGCCCCGCACGGCTGGCTCGCCCCCGGCGTTACGGCAGCCGCCGCCGTATTGCAGCGGGGTTCCGTGACGCGCACGGTTTCACCACGGGCCCGGCACCCACATCACTAGGACCGCGGCCCCCCCGACGGCAAGCGCCGCGGCCAGCAGAACCGTCCCGACCGCCCGCCGGTGGTCCTCAGCCGAGCCCCCAGTGGCGGCGGCTGGCTCGCCGATCCAGACCTCCGTCACGAGACGGCCGCCACGCCACATCGGACCGACTAGTCGACGCCGGATCGCACCCGCCAGAGCGGCCTCGCTCCAGCCGGCGTTCGGACCCGGCACCACCGCGTGCTGCCGCCAGCCGCAGCGCAGGGCCTCACGGCCGGAAGCTCCCGGAACCACCCCAGCAGCGGCGGCGATGAGCAGCCACGTGATCCGGGCCGGCAGCAGATTCAACAGGTCGTCGAGACGCGCCCCGCACCAGCCGAAGTCCCGATACCGGGCGGTCTTGTAGCCGACCATCGAGTCCATCGTGCTGACCACCTTGAACAGCACGAGGCCCGGGACACCCCCGACGGCATACCAGAAGATGGGCGAGACCACGCCGTCGGCCAGGCTTTCGCCCAGGCTTTCGATGGCGCTCCGCCGGCAGGCCGGGCCGTCCATCGTTTCGGTGTCGCGGCCGACGAGGCGTCCGGCTGCCGTGCGAGCGGCAGGGAGGTCGCTGGCCGAAACAGCCGCGTCCACGTCACCCACATGCTTCAGCAGGTCCCCAAGCGCGATGAGGCTGTAGAGCACGAACAGATGCACGGAGCCCGCTGCCGTGGGATGCAGTTGCGCCGCCCCGGCCACCAGCGCCGCTGCACCCCCACTCCAGACCGCCGCCAGCACGAAAAAGAGCACGCACCCGCCGATGTGACCGTCGGCACCCGCTGCGCGCAGGCGGGCCTCGGTCCAGGTCAACGAGGCACCGATCAGCCGAACCGGGTGCCAGCGATACACCGGATCCCCGACGACAAGGTCCAACAGCACGGCCGCCGCCAGCAGGTCGGCGCGGGGGGCTAGGCTGCTCAGATCCACGGCACCCGCGGGACGATCATCGGACCATCACACATCATGGAGGCGCGCTCCAGAGTGCCCAGACCCAATTTCGTCTGCCATCCGGCCACCACAGCCTGTTCGACTTCGCCTGCCATCGCATGCTCGCGGTGCTCACGTCCACTTCGCCCGCCACCCGGCCGCGACCGCATGCAGAACCAGCTCGATCGGATCGTCGGGCGCCGCCATGAGCTGGGTCCGGAACGCCGGCCACGCCTCCGGCCGGCCCGCGAGAGCGCAGGCCATGCAGGCCGCCTGACAACGCAGCGCCTCGTGCGACAGCCCCTCGGGAATCGTGCGGCACGCCACCCGATCCAGCACCGCCGCCAGGGCGTAGGCGGCTGCGCCGACGCCCGGCTCGAAGAAGACCGCCTTGCGGTTCCTGTCGAGCAGCTCGTAGCGCGACGCCGGCAGCAGCTTCGCCAGACGCTCCAGGGCGTGCGCCTCGGTGAGGCCGAAGCGGCCCAGCGCGTGGAACAGGCCGCGGGTGTACGAGGGCTCCAGACCGTTCTGCCAGCGCAGCGCCTCAACGACCGAGCCCTTCACCGCCACGCCGATGATCTCGCCGAGCTTCACGTGGGGGCTGGTCGACTCCTTCGGCCGGCGCTCCGGGGCGAGAGGGGCGGCGACGCAGAACTGATCCGTGCCGGTGCCGGTAGCGACGGTCGGGGAATAGCGGCTGGGCACCGCCAGGTCGGCCAGCGCCGCCGACTTCGCCTCCGTCATCGTCACCACGGCGCGGACCTGGGCGGCCGGCGTGAGGGGACAATCGAGCAGCAGGATCGTGTTGATGGTGCCGGGCGGCGGCGACACCCGGCACCAGCCCTCGTCGGTCTCTGTCCAGGCAGCAGGGTCGCCTGCGCGGGCGGCGTTGCCAGCGACCCCGGCAGTGGTGAAGGCGTCCACCCGTAGATCATCGAAGGTCGTGGTCAGGTGCGCCGCGTACGACATGTTCGCGGCAGTACCCAGGACGGCGGTCTCGTCGGGGTTTAGGCCGAGCTCCCCGCACACCCGGCGGTGATAGGCAAGCGGCCCGTCGGCGGCGATCACGCCGTAGCGCTCGCGGTCGCCGGCCGCTTCGCAGCTCTGGTGGTTCACGAGGTAGCGCAGGTCTTCGCGCTGGCCGCCGACATGCACGGAGTTGCTCAGCACGCGGTGCGGCACCGCCAGCTCGGCGACCAAGTAGCGTCCGGCACGATGCACGGCGAAGCACGGCTGCCGGCACAGCAGTTCGGCCGACGCCGGCGGAAACGCCGGGATCATCGACGCGCCGCCGCGGCGTCCGAGCGTTCCATCCGCCGGGCCGCGTGCCGAATCGCGTTGACGATGGGCTGGTAGCCGCTGCAATGGCAGAAATTGCCGTCGAGGCCTCCCCGGACCTCCTGCTCGGTCGGGCCCGGGTTGTTCTCCAGCAAGTTGACGTCCGACATGATCATACCCAGCGTGCCATAGCCGCACTGCAGGCCGTGCTCCTCCCAGAACCCCTCCGGCGACGGATGCAGCCGGTCGCCGTCGGCCAGCCCCGCGGTGGTCATCACCTCGGATCCGGCGGTCTAGACCGCGAAGATCGTGCAGGACTTCGCGCCCCGCAAGCCAAAGTCCAACAGCAGGGGAACCAACGCCTTCGACCCAGCAGTCTCTGTGGACGCGAACTCCGGGAAACCGAACCCCTCCCCGAGCGATCCAGACTCGGCCGCTTGGCCGCCGAGCCTGCCCGCCCCGCGGTTCAGTAGCCGCTCGGGTCGAACGAACCGAAGTCGCGCCGCAGGGCATCCACCACGTGGTGAGCCGTGTGATCGAAATGCAGGGGGGTGATGGAGACCTGCCCTTCTCGCACAGCCGCGTAGTCGCTGCCCTCCTCGGCGGCGGCCAGCGACACCTCCTCGTGCATCCAGTAGTACGGGCGGTCCCAGGCGTCGCGCGTCTCGACCATGAGGTTTCGCGAGATCTTGCGGGACTGGTGCGTGACGGCAACGCCGCCGATCGCGCCGACGGGAACATTGACGTTCAGAACAAGGCCCGGGGTCAACCCGTTTCGGAGCACCCTGGCAGCTAGGGCGGCAGCGATGCGAGCGGGAGGCCCGTAGTCGATATCGGTGCGTTGGTTGACCGAGACGGCCATCGCCGGAATGCCGTGCTTGGCCCCTTCGGCGGCGGCGGCGACCGTCCCTGAATAGTAAATGTTCTCGCCGAGGTTGGGACCGCTATTCACCCCGGACACTACCAAGGCGGGCCGCTCATCGAGGAGATGCGTCAAAGCCATCATGACGCAATCGGCCGGTGTTCCGTCTATGCCGTAGCGGGCTGCACCCCGCTGCTCGAAACGGATGGGCCGTCGCAGTGTGATGCGACGGCTGGAGGCGCTCTGCTCGACAAGCGGCGCAGCGGTATAGATGCGGCCCAATGGCCCCAGGACTTGCTCCAGAGCTCGGATGCCGGGAGCGTCGATGCCGTCGTCGTTGGTGACGAGAATGAGCGGAGGGGAATCGGACACCTGTATCCAGGGTAGTGAAACCGAGGGGTTGGCGGATTCCCGCTCAACCAGCTAGGCGGTCCGCAAGGCTTAGCGCACGGCCAGACCCAAGACCATTTGGTCGGTGGATCTGGCTAGAACGCAGCCACGAAGAGCTACTGAAACGGCCGCCAGCCTTGCAATGCAGGTCGCACCACAATCGCCAGTGCGCTGGCGGACGGAATCTGGAGTGATGCAGCCCAGTTGAGAAAGTGCCCTGCGGAACGCATCCACCTAGCCCAGGGCTCGTCCTTGCAACGTTCGCTAGAAGCGCATCCGCCTAGCCGACCGCTTGGCGCTTATCGAACGGCGAGGCCCTCGCCTCCACGCAGCCCTGCATCTGGAGCGGCCTCCCCGGCAGTGGAACCAGGAACGCGCTGCTAGCCCGCTCGAGGCGGCCCACCGCCCGCGTCGCTCGGCACTCGGCGTAGACGGAAAAGCCTGGCCGGCATCCGTTCCGGTTGCCTGTGTCGGGCCGCAGGCCCAAAGAAGGATGTCCACCGAAGCTTCTCGGCTAAACCCGTGACAGCTTCTCCGGTATCCCGACTGCAGGGCAGGGCTCCCCCCACCATACTCCTTGCGCCAGCGATAGTAACGTCACCTCGCTGATCCCCGACTGCCGGATCGCGTCCACCATCGACATCCCCTGGCCATGCAAGACTTCAGCCCGCCGTAGCAGGCTCACGGTCTCCTCAGGCTTGTAGCGCCTCCGGGCCATCCCTGGGCCTCCTCGCTCCATAACCCAACGATGGACCAATTTCAGGGGGATGCATCGGCAGACCGACTGCGCTGAGCCTTCGGGAGGAGGACAGCCCTCAAGCCACGCCGCACTGCGGGAAACAATCTGCCCCGAACCGAACAGCGGGGCAGACTACCCTCCTCGCAGCGGGCACCATCTGCAAGCAGAAGCTTGGCCCCTGGCCACGGCCCTACGCACTCGGTGCTAGGCTGAAAATGCCATGGCTGTCGCAGCATCAATCATCAGCGCCGATGAGGTCGTAGCGCGGGATCGCCAATTCGTCGTCCGCAACTACGGCCGTTATCCGCTGGTGGTCGACAGCGCCCAGGGCGTCTATCTGCATGGTGCCGACGGCAACCGCTACCTCGATTTTCTCTCGGGCATCGGGGTCATGGCCCTGGGCCACTCGCACCCGCGCCTCGTGGCCGCGCTCACCGAACAACTCGGCACGTTGGTGCATTGCTCGAATCTCTACTACCACGCCAATCAGGGAGCCGTGGCGGAAAAGCTCGCCGGACTCAGCGGGCTGTCGCGAACATTCTTCTGCAACAGCGGAGCGGAGGCCGTGGAAGGAGCGCTGAAGATCGCGAAGGGTTACGGCCGCGTCCGGGCAGAGACCAAGTTCGAGATCGTCGCGCTCGACGGATCGTTCGGAGGCCGGACGCTCGGGGCTATCTCCGTAACGGGCCAACCGAAGTACGCCGCGCCATTCGCGCCGCTCATCCCCGGAGTGCGGTTCATCCCCGCCAACGATCTCGCCGCTTTGCAGGCGGCGGTCACCGGCAATACGGCTGCCGTCATCTTCGAGCCCATCCTCGGCGAGGGCGGCATCGTCGAGGTTTCGGCGGAGTTCGCCCAGCTAGCCCGGAAACTCACCACCGCCCACGACGCGCTCCTGATTTGCGACGAAATCCAGTGCGGCATGGGCCGCACGGGAAGGCCGTTCGCGTACCAGCGGTGGGGAGAAGACTTCCTGCCGGATGTCGTCACGGTGGCCAAGCCACTGGCGGCAGGCCTACCAATTGGCGCGGTTGTCTGCAGCGAAGCCGCGGAAGCTGTCCTCAGCCCCGGGATGCACGGGTCAACGTTCGGCGGCGGCGCACTGGCGTGCAGAGCGGCCTTGGAGTTCCTAGACATGCTCCCCGACCTCCTGCCCCATGTGCGTCGGGTCGGGGCCTACTTCCGGGAACGGCTCGGGGAATTGGTCCACCGGTACGATTTCGTCGCGGGCCTTCGGGGCGAAGGCCTCATGGTCGGGCTCGAGCTCAGGATCCCGGGGACCGTGTTCGTGTCCCGCGCTCAGGACCGGGGGCTCCTCATCAACTGCACCGCAGGCAACATCCTGCGCTTCCTGCCACCGTACGTGATTGAGAACGAGCATGTCGATGAAGCGATCGGCATTCTCGACGCAGCGCTTGCCGAAGGGCCCGCCCCCGGGTAGCGCCCTAGCCCAGACTGCGCTCAAGAGGCGTCCGGGCGGCTGCTACGATGGACGCCTGGATGAAGATCGCAGCCGTCGAGACCCTCCACTGCGACGCCGGCTGGCGGGATTACCACTTCCTCAAGCTGACGACCGAGGATGGCGCTGTCGGGTGGAGCGAATACGACGAGGACTTCGGCTCGCCGGGCGTTTCGGCTGCGATCGGGCACCTGGGCCCGCGTTTGGTGGGAGAGGACGGAGGTAACCATGAGCGGATCTACGCCTCCCTGTTCTGTGCCACGCGGCCGGCGGCCGGTGGGGTGATTGGCCAGGCCCTCGGCGCCATTGAGAACGCGTTGCTCGATGCAAAGGCCAAGACGCTCGGCGTGCCCTGCTATGTCCTGCTAGGCGGCATGATGCGCGAACGCATCCGCCTCTATTGGTCCCACTGCGCCACTTGGCGGATCAACCACCCCGAGGTTTACAAGCCTGCGATTACCGACCTGAACGGGGTCCGTGCGATCGGCGCGGAGGCCCGGGAGCGAGGCTACTCGGCGTTGAAGACCAATGTCTTCGAGTTCGGCGACGGCGAGGCGACCGGCTGGCGGCCGGGGTTCGGCACACCCTTCGAACCGGCCCGCAACGTCGACCGCGGCATTCTGCGCCAGCTCCGCGCCCATCTGGAAGCGCTGCGGGAAGGTGCCGGGAGCAACGTCGACATCCTGCTGGACCTGAACTTCAATTGCGCGACGGAGGGCTACCTCAAGATCCTCCGCGCACTGCGGGACTTCGACCTGTTCTGGGTCGAAATTGACAGCCGCAACCCACGGGCCTTGGCGCACATCCGCCAGCAGGGCCACCAGCCAATCAGTTCCTGCGAAACCCTCCTAGGCTTGCGCAGCTTCCTGCCCTACCTCGAGCGCGAAGCAGTGGATGTGGCAATCATCGACGCGGTCTGGAACGGTGTCTGGCAGAGTCTCAAGATCGCCGCTTGCGCCGAGGCGCATGAAGTCAACGTGGCTCCGCACAATTTCTACGGCCATTTGGCCACGATGATGAACGCGCACTTCGCGGCTGCTGTCCCAAATCTTCGCATCATGGAGATCGACATCGACCGGATTCCGGGGGACGAGTGCATCTTCACCAACCAGCCCCCGATCCAGGACGGCTATCTCGTGATCCCGGATTCGCCGGGCTGGGGCATCGAGCCAGACGAGGACGAACTGCGCGCTAGGCCGCCGCGAGCGGCGGCTTCTCAGCGCAAGTTCGGCTAGCCCGCATCAAGCTCCTCCCGAAGCCATCAGCTCTTCAATTGCCTCGGCCTCGCAAGGCAGCGCCTGGCTCAGTACGCGGCAGCCGTCCTCGGTGATCTCCACCATGTCCTCAATGCGGATGCCAACGCCCTCGCGGGGCAAATAGACCCCCCGGCTCCACCGCTACGACCATGCCGGGCCGCAGCGACGGGCGGCGAGGCGTCGCGTCATGCACATCGAGACCAACATGGTGCCCCAGCGCGTGCGGCAAGGCGGCCGAACTGCCCAGCGGCGCATGGCGGCGCAGATGCTCCTCCGCGACAGACTGCAAGCTGCCGGGGGTCGAGCCGTTCAAAATCACTCCGGGGCGGGCGGCGGCGATGGCGGCCCGCTGCGCACCGAGCACGGCGTTGTAGAGACCGATCTGCCGGTCGCTGAACCGTCCCCGGACGGGCACGGTGCGGGCGATGTCCGCAGCGTAGCGGCAATACTCGCCTCCAGCGTCCACCAGCAGCAGGTCCCCTCGCTGCAGGATCCCGTTCTTCTTGCGGTAGTGCAGAATCATGGCGTTGCGACCAGACGCGACGATGGGCTGGAAGGCGAGGCGCTGGCAGCCTGCACGGAAAGCCGCCGCGACGAGCTCCGCCTGGACATCGCTTTCGAGAGCGCCGGAGCGCACCGCAGCCCATGCGGCGCGATGTGCGACCACGGTCGCGTCGGCTGCTTTGCGGAGAAGGGCCAGCTCACCCTCGGACTTGACGCTGCGCAGGTCGGCGATTCGGCCTCGGGCATCCGAAACTTCCGCGCTGCCCGCCTCCTCGCTAAGCCGGTCGAACAGCCGTCGCATCCGGCTGCCCCCCGGTTCCACCGTCGGCTTAGGCCGCAGGCCGAACAGCCTTTTGCGGTCACGCCGCAGGGCGCGTAGCTCCCGCGGCCCACCGGGCGGCCGGCTGCACGTCTTGGAACCCAAGATGGCTCGCGTCTTCGGGCCGCAGCATCGGGCCCGACCATCTGGTCGCCGAGCCCACAGGCTCGGGCAGAAAGAGAACCTCGCGATAGGGGGCGCGGCCGTTGCGGGGGGCAATCAGCAGGGCCGCGCCGGGCTCGCTGTGCCCGGTGAGGTAGTAAAAATTGCTTTCCTGACGGAAACCGGTGAAGCCAGACTGGCCGTCTTCGTCACCGTAGCCGAGCAGCGCCACAACGCCGCTCCCAAAGGATTCGGCCAGCTGCCGCCGACGGGCGGCGAAGGCGTCGGGGCCGAACTCAACCGCCGCCCGCAGCGTGGGAGGCACCACGCAGCCCATCAGAATCGAACGCCGCGAAACCAACAAACCTACAGAGTACTGAACGGAGCCCCAGCGCTACTTGCCCCCGGGAACGCGCAGGGAGAGTCCCGTCGAACCAAGCCGCAACTCACCGCAAGCGACGCCCCCTCCATCCGGCCTAGCGCCCAGCCCCCGGTCGCAAGCGATGCCCAGCAGGTCTCACACAGCCAGCGAGGGGAGCTCCCGCGCCGTTGATGGCCGGGATTGGCCACCCGGCCATCAACAGCTTTTGGAGGAGCACGGTTCGAGCCCGCCGAACTGGAGGAGCCCGCGTTCAGCCTAGGCTACAATTGGCCCCTAGGAGCCCGCTGCAACAGCCCGACAGGCGTCGTCAGCTGGGGGCAAGGGTGTGTAGCAGCAAGCGCCAAGCACCGATTCTGGCGGGCTGCACGGACCTGGGGTCTATGCAGCGACCATGTTGGGCTCGTTTGAGCGCCGCGCACGCAAGTTCTACGGAACCCACGACTTGTTCGACGGGCATCTGAGCCGCATGAAGAGCGTCAAGTTAGTCACCGACGGATCCTGCATCGGCAATCCGGGCCCAGGCGGCTGGGCGGCCATCCTGCGGCACGGCGACCACAAGCGGGAACTGACCGGCTCCGAAGCCAGCACCACCAACAACCGGATGGAGATCACCGCAGTTCTGGCGGGGCTCCAAGCGCTCCGCGAGCCGTGCCGGGTAACCGTCGAAACCGATTCCGAATACGTCAAGAATGGCATCACGAAATGGATCGCGCTCTGGAAGCGGCGAAACTGGAAGACGACCTCGGGAGGCCCAGTCAAAAACCAGGACCTTTGGCAAGCGCTCGAGGAAGCCGCCTCAAGACACCAAGTGTCGTGGGTGTGGGTTCGCGGGCACGCCGATCACGTGGACAACAACCGCTGCGACAAGCTAGCTCGAGCCGCCGCCGGCCCAGGCCCGAAGGACGAGGCCAGAAACCGGAAGCAGCAAGGACACAAACGCACAAAAGACCGCAGCGCCCCCTGACCGGCCTAGGCGGAGAGGGGGGCCCGCCTACCCGTCCGGCCAGGACGAAGTCGCCAAGGATCGCCTTCCCGCGGGAGGCAGGACGATACTCTCCCGGATTTCAGCCGCCGCCCTCGGGCAGCCAGCCCAGATACGGAATGGGCAGCGGCACGGTTCCCCCGTCTCCGAACCCGTGAGCCGCAGCGCACGAGCCCTCGCCCCGCAGAGACCGGCGCGAAGCCCGACCGCGGTGCAGCCACGTTGCACGGCGTGCCGTGGCGAGACAACCTGCGTCCCCCGCGAGCAGCACCACGGATCTTCTCGGGGCGGAAACCAGCCGCGCTCCCAGCGTGTCGTACTATGGGGTACGGAGTCCTGTGTCGAAGCGAGAGGCATCCCTGCTGGTCTCGGCGGCGAACGCCCTGAGCTTGATCCGGCTCTTCGCCGCGCCCGGGATCGTTTTTCTGATCTGGAGGTCGGCCGACAGCGAATCTTCGCGGTTCGCCGCCCTCTGGCTGATTTTGGGCCTGCATGCCGGCGACATCCTGGATGGCTACCTCGCCCGCAAGGGCAGCCAGCGGCTGCGAGCGCGCAACTACTTCGGCGAGATCATCGACCCGGTCGCCGACAAGCTCTACATCGGAGCGGGCTTCGTGACGATGGCGCTCACCGACCAGTTCCACGGCTGGTTTGCAGGACTCGTCGTCGCCCGCGACGCGGCGATCATCGTCGGATGGTCGCTCATCTACCGGCGGACCAACATTCGCCTGCTCCCCAACATGGCAGGCAAGCTCACCGACGGAGTCCAGGCCGGTCTGCTCTGCGTGGTGCTGCTTCGGCCTGCTACGAGCTTGCTGGAAGCCGCAACCCTTGCGACGGCTAGTCTGATCCTGTACTCGGGCTACTCGTACGCCCGCCTAGCCCAGCGGGCTCTGGCCCCTGCGGTCGTCCGCCGCCGACCGGCCCGCGTCAGCCCTGCGGCGCGCAACCGCACGGGCACAGCGGGCGACGGCATCGTAGACGGGCGCAGCGCGGCACCCTAGTCGGCTGCTGGCCCGCATCTCGGAAGCTCGCCGCGGACTATCGGCCCGCACCCTCGCGCTTCCTGCCCAAGGCATCAATGTTGAGCCGCTGCATGTTGGGCCCCTTCGGCGGCGCTAGGATCGAATCCGGCGCGAAGCGGCCCGCCAAGCGACGGGTGCCCGCCACCAGCACGCCCCCCAAGACCATCAAGGAGGCGAGAAGGCCGCACAGCAGGAAAGTGTCGAGGATGATGTTCCGGAGGCTGTCGTGCCGACGGGGCGGCTCGGCGTGCTGCGTGACCTCGGCCCGGTACCGGACCCGCGCTAGCAGCCGCTGCACATCGTCGGGAGCGCCGGCTCCCAGGGCCACCGCGATGAGCGGGCCGTCCTGCTTGGCCACCACCCCGTCGAACGCATGGAACTCCTCCGCCTGCCCCCTGGCTATCGGATTCGAAGGGTAGTCCCAGATGATCATCGAGATCTCGCCATCCGGGGTAGCGTAGCGTCCGTAGTACCCCTCAGTCCCGAAGTGGAAGCCGACGACCGAAGGCGGCAGCTGCGGAGCCAAGTGCTGCAGCGAAGCAGGGCCCAGAACATACCGCCCGGAATCCGGCACCAGAATATCCTTCGGGACGTACTTGAGCACCGGGGGGTCCGTCGCCGGCTTGGGCCTCGGAAGGTAGGCCAGCGCCAACTCCACATCCTCCTCGTCCGGGGCATCGCCTCGCAGAGCCACCACGTAGTTGGCGAAGTGAATGAGGGTGTAGTCGCCTAGCTCGACGGCCCGCTCGCCGCGCTGGACCTCAGTCCCCCCTTGCGGCTTGAGCCACGTATAGGCGGCGAACGCGCCCGTGTCGTCGTAGAACTGGAGAGCCTCGACCCGCACGGAGCGACCGTCGGGTGCCCGGTAATCGGCCCGCTCGGCCTCCTCAAGCCCGAACTCCTCCATCACGGCGGCATGCTCCGGCGTGTAATGCTCTGGCTCGAGCCGCTCAAACGGCCCCAGGGCCTCGTGCAGCAGAGCGGCTCCGGCGGGCAGCCAGGCCAACAGCAAGGCTGCGCCGAGCCTGCTCGAAACGCTCATCAACCAGCCCTCCCCGCACGGCGGGCGCACCGCCCCTCGCCGATCAGACCACATTGCCATGGCATCGCTTGTATTTCTTCCCGCTGCCGCAGGGGCACGGCTCGTTGCGTCCGACTTTCTTGCCGCGCACCACCTGCTTGACCGCTACGCCGCCGTCGCCGGCACCTGCCGCTTGCGCCTGGGCCATCTGCTGGCGGTTCCGTCGCCGGGCGGCCCGCGTGAAGGCGTCGATGGCGTCGTCTGGTTCGGACCGCGCCCGGGCCAGGGCTGCAGGCGGCCGGCCGTTCCCCTGCGCTGCGTCGGGCGCAGGCTGCCTTCGGGCGGCCCGAGGCGGCGGCCTCGGCGCATCCTCCGGGGACCGGTCGGGCTGAGCCTCGGCGATCCGCAGATGGAAGAGGATCTTCAGGGTCTCGTCCTCGAAGTTCGCCATCATCTGCTGGAAGATGTTGAACGACTCCTTCTTGTACTCGACCAGGGGGTCCTTCTGCCCGTAGCCACGCAGCCCGATGCCCTCCTTGAGGTGGTCCATCGAGAGCAGGTGGTCCTTCCATAGCTGGTCGAGGATCTGCAGCATGACGATGCGCTCGCTGAACCGCAGGCGCTCCACGCCGACGGCCTCCCCCTTGGCCTGGTAGACCCGGCAGATCTCTTCCGTGAATCTGTCCGCGAGGCCCTGCCGGTCCACACCGTCCAGGTCCACCGCGTCCCCGTGCGTCCCGAACAGCGCATCGAGGTCTCCCTGCAGCCCAGCCAGATCGTACGTGTCGGGATGCGCACGTTCCGGGCAGCGTTCCTCCACGAAGCGGCCCACCGCGTCGCCCACCAGCCCCAAGATATAACTGCGCTGGTCCTGGCCCTCCAGCATCCGGCGGCGCATGCCGTAAACCGCCTCGCGCTGCTTGTTCATCACGTCGTCGTACTCGAGGATGTGCTTCCGCGATTCGAAGTGTTGCGTCTCGACAGCCTTCTGAGCCGCTTCGATGCGCCGCGTAATCAGGCCCGATTCGATGGGGACGTCCTCCTCCATGCCGAGCTTCAGCATGAGCGCCTGCATGCGGTGCCCGCCGAACACGCGCATCAGGTCGTCCTGCAGCGACAGGTAAAAGCGTGAGGCGCCCGGATCCCCCTGGCGTCCGGACCGGCCTCGCAATTGGTTGTCGATCCGGCGCGACTCGTGGCGCTCGGTGCCGAGCACGTAGAGGCCGCCGAGGGCCACCACTGCATCGTGCTCCGCATCGGTCTGCTTCTTGAAGGCAGCCAGCGTCTTCTGCCAAGTCGCCCGGTTGTCGGGATGGTCCGGATCGATGCCCTTCCTGCGCAGCGCCTCGGCAGCCAGGAACTCCGGATTGCCTCCCAGCAGAATGTCGGTCCCGCGGCCCGCCATGTTGGTCGAGACCGTGATGGCCCCTTTGCGGCCCGCCTGGGCCACGATCCGGGCCTCCCGCTCGTGGTGCTTGGCATTGAGCACTTCGTGCGGCACCTTGAGGCGCTTCAGATGCCGGGACAGCAGCTCGGACTTTTCGATCGAGATGGTGCCGACCAGCACTGGCTGGCCGCGCTCCTGGCATTCCTTGATATCGAGGGCCGCGTTCCGCCATTTCTCTTCGACGGTGCGGTACACGATGTCCGGATGCTCTTTGCGGATCATCGGACGGTTCGTCGGAACCACGACCACTTCAAGGCTGTAGATCTTGCTGAACTCCGCAGCCTCCGTGTCCGCCGTGCCCGTCATCCCGGCCAGCTTGTCGTACATCCGGAAGTAGTTCTGGAATGTAATCGTCGCCAGCGTCTGGTTCTCGCGCTCGATGCGGACGCGCTCCTTCGCCTCAACGGCTTGGTGCAGGCCGTCCGACCAGCGCCGCCCGGGCATCAGGCGGCCGGTGAACTCGTCCACGATCACCACCTTGCCGTCCTTCACGACGTAGTCCTTGTCGCGCTGGAAGACGACATGGGCCTTCAGGGCCTGCTCGATGGCGTGCTTCGTGTCGTAGTTCGCCAGGTCGTTGAGGTTTCCGATTCCGAGGGCCCGCTCCACCTTGGCTTCGCCCTCCTCGGTCAGCCACGCCGAGCGGTGCTTCTCCTCGAGGATGTAGTCGCCGGTGTAGGTGCGCTGGCCGGGCTCGTCCCCCTCGATCGTCTCGCCCTGCACCAGCTTCGGGATGACTTGGTTGGCCTTGTAGTACTTGTCGGTCGAGATCTCGGACGGGCCTGAAATGATCAGCGGGGTGCGGGCCTCGTCGACCAGGATCGAATCCACCTCGTCGACGATGGCGAAGCTGTGCCCGCGCTGCACGTGCTCCTTGGCTTCGAACTTCATGTTGTCGCGCAGGTAGTCGAAGCCAAACTCGTTGTTCGTGCCGTAGGTGATGTCTGCGCGGTAACTCTCCCGGCGCTCTTGATCGGTCAGCCCGTGGACGATGACCCCGACGGACAGGCCGAGCCAGCGATAGACCCGGCCCATCCACTCGGCGTCGCGGGGGGCAAGGTAGTCATTGACCGTTACGACATGCACGCCCTTGCCGGCGAGCGCGTTCAGGTAGACGGCGAGAGTGGCGGTGAGGGTCTTGCCCTCGCCCGTCTTCATCTCGGCGATCTTGCCTTGGTGGAGCACGATCCCGCCCATCAGCTGCACGTCGAAGTGGCGCATTTGCAGCACGCGCCAAGAAGCCTCGCGGCAGACAGCGAACGCCTCCGGCAGGAGGTCGTCCATGGATTCGCCTGCGGCGAGCCGCTGCCGGAACTCGCCGGTTTTACCTTGGAGCTCCTCGTCGGAGAGCGCCTCCAGAGCGGGGCCGAGCTCGTTGATCTCCGCGACCAAGGGCTTCAGGCGCTTGATCTCGCGCTCGTGCTTCGTGCCGAAGACCTTGGCTAGCAGGGTGTCGAGCATCGGACGGAGGGACTCCGCGCTCCGGCTTCCATTGTAGTCCCGTTGTCCGCGCCTGAGGCCGGAGCGGGACTAGGCGCAGACCCTACGGGTCAGGCGGAGCGCCGCCTGCCGAACGCTTCCCCTGGAGATAGCGGTAGAAACCCAAGTCCTTGCCGGTGGCGTGCTTGGTGGCCCAGATGATTTGGCCGACATGCCCCGCAAAATGCACCACCACGTGGTTGATCGCATGCAGCACGGTGACTTCGTAGACTTGGATGCGCCGCTGCTCGAGCAGGCGCTCGGGCCCCAGCCCCGCCAGCACGGCGTCCGCCGCGTCCAGGCTCTCGGCGAGGCGGCACCGCAACTCCTCGGCCGGGAGCGGGTCGCGCGAGGAGAACTCCAAGTCTCGCTGGCGCCGGTCCTCCGCTCCACCTATCCCGCTGACAATCCACTGCCGCACGTTGCCGCACAGGTGCAGGACCAAGTTGCCGACCGAGTTCTCCACCTCGTGCTCGCGGGTCCAAACCTGCTCCGGCGTCAGGCGCTCGAGGCAGGCCTCAATGCGACCCTGGCCGGCCCGCAGCTCAAGCCGCGACACCCGCAGGAACTCCGCCGCTAGGTCTGGCATGGCGCTGCCTGACAAAAAGCGGCGGCGACTATTGCAGCGGGGAGAAGTCGGTGGCCGCGAGCCAGACGTTCTCGATTTTGGCGACCAGCCTGCCGTTCTTCCGGGACTCGGCGGCGGCGGCCTTCCAAGCCGGGTCGGCAACGAAGCCCGCCCACGACTTCTTCGCGGCTTCGCGGCTGTCGTGCGCCAGGATGTAGACGAGGGTGTTCCCGGCGCCGTCGCCTTCCGTGGGCGTCCAGTACCCGATCAGCTGCATCCCGTGCTTCACGAACAGATAGTTTGTGTGGTTGCGGAAGCGCGCCAGCAGGTCGGGGAGCTTCCCTTCCGCAGCAACGTAAGTCCGCATCTCAAAGACTCGCTCCGAGGCTGGATGACCGTCCCCGTCCTCGTCGGCCGCAATGGCTACCGGAGCCAGAAGAAGCAGCGGCAGGAGCGCCGTCAGGAATCGTTGCATGGGATCTCCTTCGAAAGGTGTTGGGCCGTCAGACTTCAGCGAGCTTGACGACCTGCTTCCCTATATTAGCGCCGCCCAGCATGCCGATGAAGGCAGCGGGAGCGTTCTCGAGGCCGTGGGCGACGGTCTCGCGGTACTTCAGCGAGCCGTCCGCGACCCAGGCGGCCATGTCCGCCAGGGCCTCGGCGTGGCGCTCCCGGAAGTCGAAGACCAGAAAGCCCTGTGCACGAATGCGCTTGACGATGAAATGCCACAGCAGCCTCGGGCCCTGCGGGGCGTCCACGGCGTTGTACTGCGAGATCTGCCCGCAGATGGCTACGCGCGAATTGACGTTCAGGCGCGGGAACACGGCGTCCGTTACCGGCCCGCCGACATTGTCGAAATAGACGTCGACGCCGCCGGGAGCGGCTTCGCGGAGCGCAGCCCCCACGTCTTGGGCCTTGTAGTCAATGGCTGCGTCGAATCCGAGCTCCCCGCCAACCCAGGCGCACTTCTCGGGGCCCCCGGCGATGCCGACGGCACGGCAGCCCTTCAGGCGGGCGATCTGGCCGACGGCGGAGCCGACCGCCCCAGCCGCGCCCGAGACGCACACAGTCTCCCCAGGAGCGACTCCGGCCACATGCAGCAAGCCGTGGTAGGCCGTCAAGCCCGGCATGCCCAACACGCCCAAATAGGCCGAGAGCGGGGCAACCGCCGGATCAACTTTGCGCAGCGCCGAGTGCGGCTGGACCGCGTACTCCTGCCAGCCGCCGCCGCCCAGAACGTAGTCGCCCTCGGCGAACTGATCCGTGCGGGACGCAACCACACGGCCGACAGCGGCACCGACCATGGTCTGGCCGAGCTCCACGGGCGCGGCGTAGGATTTCCTGCCGCTGATGCGGCCGCGCATGTAGGGGTCGACCGACATATACGCGGCCTGCACCAAGCATTCGCCTGGCCCCGGTTCCGGGGCAGGACCCTCGACTAGGCGGAAGTCCGATTCCTTGGGCACACCTACCGGGCGCGCCGCGAGGACAATTCTGCGGTTCAGTGGCATTGCCTTCACTCCCATTCCAGCAGCGTCCGGATCTGCTCGACCGAGCTGGTTGCAGCAGCCTCGCCCCCGACCCGGAGAAAGAGAGTCGAACCCGAGCCATAGGCTTCGACGGCCGCGACTCCCGAACGGACCACGCGACCGCCACCGATCGCGACGCAGGCGCTCACGGAATCCACAGCCCTGAGCACATCCAGCCCGCGCTCAAGCAGCTCAATCCGCGCTGTCCGCTGCTTGCCACAGCCCAGTCCGGCGAGATCTCGCCGGTTGGAGACCACATAGGGCCCGTCGAACGTGTCCAGCCCACTACTGAGGTATCCGCAATCGGCGCTGGGAGAAGGCGGAACTGCCTGGTCCAAGCCGCAGCGGACAACGCTATCGAAGCCCTCCCCAAGTTAGGCCGTGCCGGAAGCACAGCACAGAAGATGATAGCACCCAGGGCTTGCGTCCGGACAAACCGCGGATTGCCTGGACCGGAAACGGCGAATGCCGGCCCTCCCCGCATTGCGGCTTCTCTAGAAGCGGCAGACTTTGCTCGGAACGGCCCCGTTGCCCGTCCCCCCCCCCCCCCTCAAAACCGGCGGCCTCGAAGCCGACCTACATCGAACTGCGCCGTATGCGCGACAGCCATCACCGCCATGACACCCGCTTGGACCGGATCGGTCACGACCAGGTCCGCAGCGTCCGGAACGGTGCCCGCCATGTTGAGCGAGATCACCAGGAGCCCCCGCTTCTGCACATCGCGCACTGCGCCTTCAATGGCCCCGCCCATCATCGCGCCGGCGAGCACGACCGCCTCTACGCGAGGCAACCGCGCTGTCGCGCGCACGGCCTCCGCAATCGGCCGCTCTCCGACCAGCGGGATCGTATCGACCGAAATCCGCTCGCCCCGGAGGTTGTGCCGATCGGCTTCGGAAACGGCGCCGAGCGCAACCTGCCCGACTTGCGAGCCGCCGCCAATGATGATGATGCGCTTCCCGAAGATGTGTTGGAGCGTGTGCCTTGTGGCAACCGAGTGGACCTCTGGCAAGGACTGCAGTGCCTCGAGCAAAGCGGCGGGCGAATTGGCTCCGACCAGTTCAATCAGGATCGTCTGCACCGGCCGGTGGGCGTCGAGGATCGAAATCCAGGTGATGCGGCCGCCGGCAGCGGCAACCGTGTCAGCGATCGCGGACAGGGCCCCGCCGTTTCCGTCGGCATCAAGCGCCAACGCCAAGGCTTGGTCAGCCGACACCTCCTCCGAAGAACGCTCCACCGCCTTCAGCATGGCACAGCACCAAGGCTCTTGGCTCAGGTGCCGGCCATGGTCGGTCAAGGCGCAGCTTTCCGCACATCTACCGCACGGCAAGGCGGGGGATGGCGCTTTGAGGAATCGGTGCGCCGGGCCTGCGGCGACTTGACCGACACCCAGACGGCAAACCAAGGACGACGCATCTTCCGCTCCCAGCCGGGACTTTCAGCTAGGCGCGGAACCGGTGGCTCCGGGCCAATGAACCCGGCGGCCCCCGCGAGGACTGCGGGCACGGTCTCCCAAGCACCCGTCCCTCCGGGAACAGTTGGCCAGCGGGCGCGCAATCGATGAGGGCTGCGGGCTTGAGCGCCGTGCTAACCGAGATGCGCAGTTGCCAAGCGTAAAGTCACCGCGCTCGGTTGGAGCGCCTCCCGGTGGGTAGCGCCGACTAGGCGCTCGTCTTACTGACGTTTTCATAAGTAATTGCACGAAAAAACTCCGCAAGCCATTGATTCCATTAGTGGATTGCTTGCAATTACTGTTGGCAAAATTAGTATGGTCCGGGCCGAAGGCCTGAGGCATCCTCCGGTCCGACTGCAATGCTGCACACATTGCATCGACGAGCCCGTTGCACACGACCCACCGCAGGCTTTGGTGCTAGCCGCATATCGAAAACGAGCGGAACTGCGGACACGAACCACCGAGCCGTCTGGAGCCCGGAATTCGCTACGCTTGGCACTTAGCTGGCCGAGCGGGAGTTCGGTGACACGCCGCTGGGTGATTTATGCTGGAGCCAGCGCTTGAGACCAAGGACTACGCTCGGCCCGCCCTCGACAAGCAGCGCCTCGGCCAGTCGACCGCCATGATCGGCGACATCCGGGTAGGGGACGCCGAGGCCCGGTCCCGGGATACGCTCGGCCGCGTCTACGAGTACTTCCCTCTCGCAGTTTGCGAGCTGCCGAGGGCAAGAGGGGCGGCGATTGCTACACCCCGCGTTGCGTCGTCAGGGCCGGTGCATCGGCGTCGAGCCGCCGAAGGATGACGGCGAGCCGTTCGAGTGCAAGATGAAACTGCCGGTTGCGGAGCTGCGGAAGCAGCAGGCCGAAGGCCACCGGCTTGATACAGCGATTGCCGAGAATTGGCAGCGCTGGGGTTCGGAGGTGGCCATGAAGCCCGGAGGCATCTCGTGAACATAACCGACGCGGAGATCCGCCAGCGATTGCGGCTAGGCGAAGACAGCGGCTGGGAGTTCAAGCAGATCGAATTCCGTGAGGACCTCCCGAAGAGCCCCCGGCCAGAGGACCTCGCCGATGAGATGGTAGCTTTCGCCAACGCGAACGGAGGCGTGCTTCTTTGCGGGGTTTCCAACGGCGGGCGGCTTGAGGGGATGTCTCCAAAGCAGATGGCCAACCTTGACCAACGGTTGGTCGAGGTCAGCACCGATGCCGTGGAACCTTCCCTGCGCATCAACGTGCATCATCGAGAACTCGACGGAAAGGCCTTCGTGCTCGTGGATGTGCCGCGGAGCGATTCCGTACATGAGCGGTCCGGTCGCGCATTCATCCGGGTCGGCTCGACCAAACGCCGCCTCGGAGTCGACGAACGTCTGCGACTGGCGCAAAGCCGCGCCCAGAGCCGCTACCTTGGGTTCGACCAGCAGATTGTTTTTCAGACCGGCTTCGGCACCCTTGATGAGCGCTTGTGGGAACCGCTGCTCAGTGCAACGGGAGCGGCCGACCCTCGCCGGGCTCTGCTGAGGCAAAGGCTTCTGGCATCTGATGAAGCCGATATGCACCGGGCTACAGTCGCCGGCGTGCTGCTATGCACCAACTCGCCCCAGGAGTGGTTGCCGCAAGCGACTATCGTGGCGACTCTTTATCGTGGCAAGGACCGCGCCTCCGGCCAATTGGACGCACAGGAAATTGAAGGGCCGCTCCCCGTCCAGATCGCCGACGCGGTGAAGTTCGTGGTCCGCAACATGCGCGTTTCGGCACGCAAGACTCCTTCCCGCGAAGATGCGCCGCAGTACAGCAAGACTGCGGTGTTTGAGGCCGTGGTCAACGCTGTCGTTCACCGCGACTACTCGATGTCGTCCAGGCGCATCAGACTGTCGATGTTCAAGGATCGGCTGGAAATCGACTCGCCCGGTCAGCTGCCCCATGGGATGACCCTAGACGGCATGGATGTAAGTCAAGCAACCCGCAACGAAGTGCTCGCTTCCGTGTTCGGCCGATTTCCCGTTGGCGACATTCCCGGGTCTCGACATCGCCAATACATGATGGAACGGCGCGGGGACGGCGTTTCGATCATTTTCAAGGAGACCCGCGAGACCGCCGGCATTGAGCCGGAATACAGAGTTATCGATGAATCGAATCTGGTCCTGGCCATCCCGGCCGCCAGGCTCGAACTCACCCCGTCGGACGCCACGGTCACGGTGCATGCGGAGGGCGAACCGCTCGTCGGCGTCGATGTCCTGACCCTGTTTCCGAACAAGACTTGGCAGCGGGCAACAACCGACGAAGCCGGTGAAGCGGAGTTCGACCTGCACACGACGCACCTACCGATGACCGTTTACGCCGCGGTGCCCGGGTATACTGCCGGGCTGGCACGGCAGTGGACACCGCGCCAGGGGGGTCTGTTGCTGGAACTGGCTCCGCTCGTGGCCGGAGGCGCGGTTGTTTTTGCAAACTCTACCGGGCATGTCCCCGGACTGCGCGGACGGCTGAACCCGAGACGCGATGCGTCGGACCGGACGTATCTCTACGCCGACAACGTCGCAATCGAGCAGGGAAGGCAGCAGCCGGTCTGCTTCCGGCTGGGCAAGCCGTTGAGGCTTACGGACGCGTTCGGCGTCGAAATGTCGGTCACCATAGTCGACATCATCGGGCGGTCGGCCCTGGTGGAGTACAGACCGTTCGATTCCCAAAAGGACATCTGAACGGAGAGGGACGGCAACTCTTGGAGACACCGACATGCTCAATCGGACCCACGATGCCTGACCGGCTGCTCCTCTCGCCAAGGCACCGTCGCACCCTGGACGGTCTTCCTTCCCCCCAAGGGCGCGATATCATGGTTGCCGGTAGCCGCCACCGCCATCCTCCGGCTGCGTCCGCTGGCCTGTTCGCTGCCGGCCTCAGCCAGGCCTAGTTCACCCACACAGGACTCGAGATCGCCTTCTCGCCGTCCTTCTGGACGATGTCCAGGTAGTAGTACGCTCCTTCCGGGGCCCCGTCCGAGTCGAGGAACTCGAACGATACTTCCGGGCTTCCCGGGGCGACCGCGTAGAGAATCCTCCCATTCTTCACGATGCGAATCGTATGCAGCTCGCCTGTACCGGCGACGCTGGCGGCCAGAGCAACTGGACCCTCGATCCGCAGCTCGCTGCCCATGGGCTGGCCGCCCACCTCGAATCGCAACGCGATCCTCTCTCCCGTCGTCGCGTATGTGCGGCGATGGTAGACCCCTTGGAAGACAGACTCGCGGGTCAATTCCTCGCCGAGCACCGCCACCAAAGCCGTGCCTCGCTCCGCGGGGCTGAATCGAGAGTACAAGGCCCCATCGCTGCCCCTAGTGACATCCAGGCGGCGCACGCCGTAGCCAGCGTTGCCGGAATGGTTGTCGGTCGACGCCACGATGCCGACGCGGTGGCCCCGCTGGAGGAACGTTGCCACCCAGTCCTCCGAGCGCCGGTGGTCCGAAAAGATCTCAATGCCGCGCTGGAGCTGCGGGTTGTGCCACTCCGGATTCCCGGGCCGGCCGCCGTAGTGCGGTATCGTCAGCAGGTTCTCGCGTTGGAAGTTCCCGGCGAGCGCCCGAAAGAGGTCTTCGACATGCCCCGCCTGCCGTTTGGGTCCGTGATACTGCCGGAGGTTGGCGTAGTTGTAGAGCAGATAGCTCCGGAGGAGCGGCATAGAGTCCTCCGTCGTGTAGACGTTGTGGTCGCCGCCCACCTCCCTGGGGCCACTCCACTCGTAGCCTAGGAAGGTCACGTAGTCTCCGGGCCGGTGGTGGCGCTTCGTCGTCTCCTGGATGTCGCGCCACATCTCTTCCGTGGTGATGAAGGCGTGGTCGCTGATAGCGCAGAAGTCCAGCGCCGCGTAGCGGCGGCCGAACTCGAACATCTCGTCCGGAGTTCCGCGGCCGTCCGAGTACTTGGTGTGGGTGTGCAGGTCGCCCCAGAACACGCGCTGCGCAGGCGCTTTTTCGCGGACCAGGATCGGGTTGCTGCGCCCCTGCCGTCCATCGCTGTCTCGGGCGACCACTCGATAGACCCCGGGTTCGGCGAAGGAGATTCCCTTGAAGCGGTGCGCGCCGCGATCCGTTTCGCCGTAGGCATGAGCGGGAGGGAATTGCGCCCCGCCGCCCTCGACAGCGAGGCTCACCGTACCCCGGAAGCCCGCCGCCGGGTTGCCGAGGCCGTCGTCCAGCCAGACGTTGACCCAGCGCCGTTCGCCGACAACCCAGTCGGTCGGGGCCAGTACAACCAGGTCCTGAGCTTCGCCACCAAGAAACTCGAGCATGGGAGTGTCGGCGAGAGGCAGGAACGCGCCGTCGCCGAAGGCATCGACATAGATTCTCTGCTCAAAGGCGGATTCGTCCATCGGCTGAATCTCGACACCGGGCGATCCCGCCGAGCGGTCTCCAAAGACTACTTCGATCCAGTCCCCGGGGCGCAGCGCTTCGTCCTCCAGAATGAACTCGTTGATCCGCTGCCAAGGGAAAAATGCGTCGTTGAGGTTGAGCGCCCGCCAGCGGATGGCCGCTCCCGTGGAAGCGCTGTACGACAGAAAATTGGGTCGGTCGGGATGCTGTTCCTGCAAACGCGTGCCGCCCCACATATCCCAGTTGAAGTCGTGCTGCGTGGCAATCCTGAGTCCGCCGCCGACGGCGACGCCCGCCATGCCGACGGTGAAGCGTAGCCGGAACTCGCCGTAGCCGCCCACGGTTGCGGAGTTCCGCCCCACGAACTCTGCGCTGCCCACATCGAGTTGGGCGGCCCGCGCTTCGGCGTCCGCTTCGCTCCGGTACACGGCCGCCGACTCATAGGAATCCTGAGCTCCAAGGGATGGACCCAGCGAGGCAAGAGCGACCCCGAGGGAGAGCAGACAGCGCACGGCGACGCCATTGTACCGGCCCCACAGCCCGACGAACCGGGCCTAGCCGACGCTGTGGCATCATGGCAGCAGCAATGGCCTCGCATCGGCATGCTCGGGCTGCAGGAGTGCTGCGACGCGAAATCAGCCGGATCGTCGACCGCGAACTCAAGGATCCCGCCATCAATGCCGTGCGAGTGAGCAACGTGGTCTTGGCCCCAGACAAACGCACCGTTCTGGTTCGCGTAGCGCCGTGGGAGCCGGGTCACGAGGTCTCCTCGGACCAGGAGCCGCTTCGCGCTCTGGAACGCTCCGCAGGCTTCATCCGCAAGGCACTCGCCCGGGCGCTGCGGATGCGCCGCGTGCCCGACCTGCGGTTCGAATACGATCGGGGCGAGCACAACGCCCAGCGCATAGAAACCCTGCTGAAGCGCATCGAGAAGCGAGCCCGCAAAGGCGCTACGGTTTTGCTGGCTTGGGCTGCGCTACAGTCCGGCACCGGGCAGGCAACTCCGCTGGAGCGTCTGGAAGGCTCGGCAGCCGTCATGGGAAGCGAGTTCCGCATCGCTTGCTACGCTCCCGCGAAGAAGCTGGCGGCAGGGGCCTTGACGGCCGCCTTCGACGAAGTTCGGAGGGTGGACAGGTTTCTCAGCCACTACAAGCCCGACAGTGAGCTCAGCCGGATCAACCGAGAGGCGGCCCAGCGCGAAGTCCGCGTGTCCGAGGAGATGGCGGAGTTCCTGGCCGACTGCCTGCGCTACACCGCGGCCAGCGACGGCGCGTTCGACATCGCGGTCGGGGCCTTGGTCGCCGCCTGGGGCTTCCACGGGGGGAACGGCGCCCTGCCGGGACGCTGGACGCTCTGGAGGGCAAGGCGGAACACCGGATCCCAGCACCTCCGGCTGGACCGGGCTAGGCGGACTGTGCGGTTCCTCCGCTCCGGCCTGCGGCTCGACCCCGGCGGGATCGGGAAGGGGTATGCGGTAGACCGGGCCGTGGCAATCCTCCGCGAGTTCGGCATCAAGCGGGCCTTGGTCAGCGCGGGAACCAGCAGCATCTTCGCCCTGGGAACGCCGCCCGATGCGCCCGAGGGCTGGGGGCTCGCGATCCGCGCCCCCGCGGAGCCCCGCGCCGAGGTGGATTTCGTGACGCTGGCCGACGAAGCCATCTCCACATCTGGCAACTACGAGAAGTACTTCGAGCAAGACGGTCGGCGCTACGGCCACATCCTCGATCCCCGCAGCGGCGAGCCGGCCGCCGGAGTAGCAGCGGTCTCCGTCGTCGCCCCCACCGCCAGCGCCAGCGAAGCGTGGTCCACGGCGCTGGTAGTCAACGGTGCCGAATGGGTGCGCCGCCATCCGGTGCCGAACAGCAGCGTGTTCCTCTGCCACACCGCAGGCAGCTGCGAGTGGCTGTGGGGCCCGTGAGCCGCAATCGGCACGCGCAGTTCAAGCCGGGTCCGGGCTAGCGGCGGCGGTCGGCGCCTGACGCGGCTTTTGGTCTGCGGGAGGCAACTGCGGGTCACGCCAGAAGTCGACTGCAGACGCCTTATGCACGCAGGACACGGTGCAAGCGGGGGCGCAGCTCTTGGCGGTGCTGTACGCCGCCCGGATATGGGTCACGCTGTAGGCTTCGAGCGGAATGCCAGGCGTGCCGCGCTGCTGCGAGCAGTAATGCACCAAACCGTCCTCGCACACGTACAGGTACCGGGCCCCGGCCCGGCACTTCCACTTATTGGTCCGCCCCTCGACGAGGTTGTCCTGGAAATGGGTCAAACGGCTGTACCCGCGCTTGGAGAGCGCCTTGACTTGGTCGTAGACGCGACGTTCGGCCTTGCCAAGAGGCTTGAGCTGTCCGCTGCCATCGTGGATGATCCCGATCGTGCTCGTGAAGCCGAGCTCAAGCGCCCGAGACGCCACGCGATAGGCATCGCCCGGGTTGGGGATACCGGCTCCCACCACCGAGTTGATGTTCACGTCGAAGTCGGCGTGCTCGGAGAGCATGGCCAGCTTCCGGTCGAGCACCCGCAGGCTCTTCATGGACGTTCCATCGGGCTCGACATTGTCGATGCTGATCTGCAGGTACTCCAGGCCGGCGTCGTTGAGCTGCCGGATGCGCTGAGGCCCAATCAGGTAGCCATTGGTGATGAGGCCCGCAATCATGCCGCGGGAGCGGATGTGCCGGATCAGCTCGTCTAGCTGGGGATGCAGCATGGGCTCGCCCCCGCTCAGCGTGACGATGCTGACACCGAGGTCCGCGAGCAGATCTGTTCGGTGACGCAGGACCTTGATCGGCACCGGCCGGGAGAAGTCGTCGTATTCGTTGCAGTAGGCGCAAGCGATGTTGCAGCGCCGGGTAGGAATCAGATGCGCGAGGACAGGATGCTCCGTGTCGAGGAGCGCCCTACCAATCATCCGCATCTCGCGCGCGCTGCGGTGGAGCCGCAACAGGAGCCGCCGCAGTCTGGTTCCGAAGCTAAGTTGCGACATGCATAGCGCCGACCCGCTAGGTGTCGACGGCGGCGGGCGCAACCACGGCGGCGGCACCCGCAGCCCAGTATAGCGCCCCCTTGCCGCCCCCAGCGCGGAAGGCCCGATGGGCAGCAGCGAGGGCACGGGCAGCCTCGTCGGAGTTCCGAGCCTCACGACTCGCCGCTCCATTGCGGCCCAGCGGTTCCCTGCGGAACCGTCCGGCAACCCTGAGCCCTGTGCTAGGATGACAGGGGGACATAGCCCAGCCGGTAGGGGGAGTCCCTGCCCGGGCTAGGATGCAGGTTGGCCCCCAGCCACTCGCCTCAAGGAAGTAGAGGTTCCATCGCGGAGAGAGCGCGGCGCGGTAGCCAAGTGGTAAGGCAGAGGTCTGCAAAACCTTTATTCGTGGGTTCGATTCCCACCCGCGCCTCCATCCCGCAAGTGCTTGATTTGGTGGTACTTGCTTTTTCAAGAGGTTACGAGTGCAGTGCAAGCGGAGCGGATCCGGGCAGTTTAGAGCAGTGCGGAGCGTAGGTTGGGTCCCGAGGGGGCCACTGGCGGGGGCTTCTGCAAGAATTGGGTTTTAACGTTGGTATTTAGGCAGCATGGTTAAAGACACATTAGGCGGCGGCCCGAAAGCACCGGGACGGCTGGGCGAGGAACGCCTTCGTCGCCGCTAGGCACCCCTGATTCCCGGGCAGGGATTCCAGTTGCTAGCTGGAACGTCTTTGTGCTGCCATGGTTTAGGCGGTCCTCCAGGGTGTTTGCGGATTGCACCTCGGAGGGGCCTCTCAATTTTTCTGGAGGCCTCTTTTGCCCCTGTCCACGGACAGCGCTCTGACCTTGGCTTGCGGCGTCTGCGACGATCCCCGGACAGGCCTGGCCGGACTCGGCGTGGTGGCGCGGCTGCAGCGCTGCGCAGAGGTTGCTGGCGCTGAGTTCCTCGGCCTGCGCCGGCGGGGGATGCCTCAGCGCGTGGGACGCCCGGGGAGCCGAGCGTGCGGGCTGCGCGCCGGGCCCCCCAGCCGGCGGCTGGGACCGCTGGTGGCGCGGGAATGCGCACAGCGGTGGGGGTTCGTCCCGGTGCGCGGGGACGGACCGGCGAGCACGGTCGAGGGCCAGTTGTGCGCACAGACCGAGCGTGGCTACAACAGCGAGAAGCAGTCCTGGCTGCCCGCGGTGCACGGGGGCGCGGTGGGGGTCAGCGCCAGGCTGCACGCGGGCGGCCCGGACGGGCAGGGGCGGGAGCATCTGGACCGGGCTGCGGTGCCGTGGCGGGCAGCGCAGTAGCGGGTGGGGCTACGGGCCACCAACGCGGACTGACCGGGCCAAAAGTCGAAACACAAGAATTCAGGCGAGAATATACTTGCAGTCCGCTTCGCGCAAGAACGACGGAACTCGCTCCGGCGACTCTTGCAGGGATTGCAAGGCGGCTTCCAAGTTGACGAGAAGCTGCGCTTTCGTCTTGCTGACCAAGCGGCTTACCCTGCGCTTGACCAACGCCCAAAGCAGTTCCACAGGATTCACCTCCGGCAAGTAGGTCAGTTGATGATGGAGCTTGATCTCCGCCCCGTGCTCCGCCACCCACTCCCGGATTTCGGCTGCCGTGTGCAGGCTGCAGCGGTCTGCGATCAGCAGCACTTGCGTGGGAATCTCCCGGACGAGCTTCTCCAGGAATCTACGGAATGTCCTGACGGTTGCCCGGCCCTCAGGCACCGTGTCGTGGATCCCGCCATCCGGGCTGCTCGCGGCCAGCCTGCGCAGGCGGAACCGCGTGTTGGCCATGCGCACGACAGGCGTCCGGCCCCGCCCGCCCCAGGTCCGCCCTGAAACGTAGCGGGAATCAAGGTCGGACTCGCCCGCGCAGACGATCGTCGCTCCGAACTCCTAGACGCACTGGGCGATTGCGGGGAACTCCCGCTCCTGCCAGCGCCGCCCGTGGCAGAGCCCAGACCGGCAGGACCCGGCGCTGGGGCCGCTGCGGAGGGAGCCCGAGCCGCCGCAGCCTCGGGCGGAGGCAGAGTGCGAGACCGCACCTGTCCAGCCAGACCTGGCGGACCCGCTGCGTGGGCCCCAGCGCACACTCGACCTAGCCCTGCTCGGGGTTTTGTCGACCACCACGGCATAGATCCAGTCAGCGTGCTCGGCGATCCCCTGCCGCGACCTGCCGGTTCGCTGGCGATCTTGGAGATTCCCGAATCCTCCCAGAGCATAGCGTGCAATCCAGCGCTTCACGGTGCGTGTTGCGACGGAGGAACTTGCCGCAACTTCAACCATGCTCTCTCCATCCTTGAGACGCCTAATCGCTTTCTTGCGAACCGTATACTTCTGGTTATCTGAAAGTCTTAGGAAGGAAAATATGGTTCGAATATCCATGTTAATACTCGTCGTTCCAAAATTCGTACCATCAGAATTCAGGCAAGAATATACTTGCAGACTGCCTCTCGAAAGAAGGCTCGCACCTGCTCCAGAGCTCCTTGCAAAGACTGGAAAGCAGCTTCCAGGTTGTCGCGAAGCTGGGCTTCGGTCTTGCTCAGCTCGCGACGGGCCCGCCGCTGGACCAAGGCCCCTAGCAATTCCATAGGATTGGCTTGCGGCGAGTAGGCCGGCTGAAAATACAAATCTACTGCGGCTTGGTTCGCCGCCAGTCACTCTTGGATTATCCGGGCGCGGTGCATCCTGCAATTGTCGACCACTACCAGGATCTTTCGGGCGGCTTCCTCGGCGATCTGCTCCAGAAACTCCCGGAAGACCTCCGCCGTGAGAGGGCCTTCCCGCACCCTGTCCTAGAGCTGGCCCTCCGGGCTGCTGGCCGCCAGCCGGTGGAGGCGGAAGCGCCCGCCGGCCATCCGCACCACGGGGGGCTGACCGCAGAGGCCCCAGGTGCGCCCGCACACGCTCTGCGCAGCCAGGCCGGACTCGTCGGCGCAAGCGAGCAAGGCTCCCCACTCCCGGGCCCGGCGAAGGAGCTTGGGGAATTCTAGGTCTTTCCACCGCTACACGTTGGCGGGCTCGGACTGGGTGGCGCACCGTTGGGGCCGCTGCGGCGGGAGCTGGAACCGCCGCAGGATCCGGCGCACCATGGAGGCGCTCAGGACGCTGCCGAACTTTTCCCCAAAGGCTTGGCGCACTCGCTGCGCGATCCACCAAGCAAATTCGAATTGGCATTGAACGAGGTCTTGGTCTGTGACGATGGCGCGGATCCAGGCGGCGTGCCGGTCTGTCCCTTGGCGCGGTCTTCCCGTTCTTTGGCGATCTCGTAGGCTCTCCATGCCTCCCGGGCAGAAGCGTGAGATCCAATGATAGATCGTGCGTATGGAAAAGGAACGCAGGACTTTATCTGCCCACTGACTTGCCCCTAATAAACTGCAAGACCACGTTTTTTCGAGCTTTGAACTTCTGATCCGTAGTAAGGCTTGGAAAGAAGAAAAATCTTTCTTTTTCCATACTAATAGTGTACAAAAAATCCACCCAGCAGATCAATCGACAACGGAATTCCAGAGACACGACTTTTGACGCGATCAGTACCACCGGGGCATTCCATGGGGCTGCCGGGGCCGGACGCCCGGCGTCCAGCCCACGAGGGCACGGTTCCGGCTGCACAGGCTGTCTCCGAGCAGCCCTCGGGAACAAGGCATTCCAGGCTGCAGCCCGGAACCGCCGCCGCAGCCACCTTGGAAAATTCCTGCAGCAGATTCCAGACCAGACGGATGCTAGACCGATTCACGTTATAGTGGACCGCCGCAGCATCCGCACATCCAAGCACATGGAAGCCTGGAAGAAGCGGACCGAGGCACCGGTGGAGATTCATCTATGGCCGGCGTACTCTCCAGAATTGAATCCTGCGGAGCAAGTCCGGTCGGTAGTCCAGCGCCGGGTGGGGAAACTGCTGGTCCAGACGGTCCGCCAGCTAAGGGAGCGCTTGGAGCTGGCGCTGCAAGCCCTGTAGACCGACCCCACCAAGGTGCCAGGGTTCTTCCGCGAGGCCGACTGCGCCTAGACTGTTTCTGGTCGTATTCTGCAATGACTTATGGCAAAGCCAGTAGAGGCGTTGGAGGCGGACCGAGGCGGCCAGCCCGAGGAACCGGGCCAGCCGAGCCACCACGCCGAGCCGCGGTGAGCACCAAGCCCTAGTCCACGGCTGCGGCGGGGGCCGCGGGCGGGGCCGGCTGCGCCGGCACCACGATCACGGGCTGCGGGTTCGCTTGCGGGGCCGCCGCCGGGGCAAAGCGATCCAGCAGGCCCAGGGCGAGCAGCGCCGCGAGCAGCCCCATCACCGCTCCGAACATCCAGCGCAACGCGTCCAGCTTGGCATTCTGCGTGTCCAGCTTGGACTCGAACAGAGCATTCTGCGTATCCAGCTTGGACTCGAACAGAGCATTTTGAGTGTCCAGCTTGGACTCGAACAGGGCGTTCCGGGTGTCCAGCAGGGCGTTCTGGGTGTCCAGCTTGGACTCGAAGCGGGCGATGAGGTTAGCGGCGGCCATGTTCCCGATCTCCTGCAACAGAGTATAGGCCTCGTCGTCGTCGAGGCCCAGCCGGCGCAGCAGCAGGAAGGCCCGCTTGGCGTCGGGGGCGGGCGGCGGCTGGTCAGGCATCGGCGGCCTCCGCGGCTGTTTCCTTGGGCTCGAGGCCGAAGAGCTCGCCGTCGCGGTCGAGGAATCCGTCGAGGCCGCGACGGAGGCGGGGCCGGGCGGCGAGGCGCTCCCGGTAGCCGCCCATGAGGATGGGGCGGCGGGTGCGGCGCTTGCACTCGGCTTGGTCGACGCGGGGCCTGGCGAGGCGCAGGCGGCGCTGAATCTCGGCCTTCTTGCGGCGCTTGATCTCGGCGAGGCGAGCCTTCCTTTCGGCCATCTCGGCCTTCATGGCGGCCTTGCGCCGCTGGAGCTCGGCGAACTCCGCCGCGGGAGGCTTGGAGGGCATGCCGGGTAGTGTGCCATGGTGCGCAAGGGGGAGTCCGGGCCGGTCGCCTGCGGCTCCCGACCGGATGAGGAAGGGGCCCCCCACACGTTTCTCTGCGAGAAACGGCTGCGGCAGGGGCCGGGCCCCTGCACCCCACTCCGGCCCTGCGGGCCTCCGCGTCCCGCCCAGCGGGCCTTGACGCCGCGGCGATGGCGATCTACGACCTGACGGCCCAGATCGGCAGCCACTCTCGGCGGCGGAAGCGCAACACGGGATGAGCACAAGATCGGCGGCTTGAGCAGCATCGGGGGCGGCTTCGGCAGCGTGCGGCGCGATGTCGCTCACGGCCAAGGCGGCCCCAGCGCTGCGGACGGTATTGAGGAGCGGTGCAAGCCGAGCGGCTGGGCCCGCAGTGACAATGGGCGTGTCCGCTTCGCGCAGGGCGGCCCAGTGCGCAGCGGAGGCATGGCGATCAATTTCAACCAGCACGGAAGGCAGACCGACACGCTCACCGGCCCCAGCCAGTGCGCAAGCGAGAGTCGTCTTGCCGGCACTGCCTTTCTGACTGACGATCGCGAGGGCACGCATCCGCATCCGGATACTAGCATGATAATTCACTATACTAATTTTGCCAAAAGTAATTGCAGGTCTGGCCGTTTTCAGCATCTTAGCAGCTCCCCCGAGGCAACACACACATAAACTGGTCTATAGGTGTTTTTTATCTGAGACATTGCCGTATGGAATCTTCCTGTGATCCCTGCTCTTATAAATTCATGAAATTTCCAACCTTGCGCGACTTCCGACGCATTCCCCATCGGTCCCTCCCTCCCCTGAGGAAGTTGGTCGTGATCCAAGCCCGCCACGGCCAAGCTCTCCAAGACCTCGCCCAGGAACTCGGCATCGGCATCCGCCCAATCCGCACCTAGCTTCGGCTCTATGCCTGCTGCGGATTCCAGGCTCTCGGACATCAACCCAAACCGGGATGACCTCCCTGCCTCTCCCACAGCCAAATGCAGATGATCCTCGCAACTCTGCGGGGCAAATCCCCCGACCAGCTCCAGTTCGAGTTCGCCTGCCGGGCGCTGCAAATTGTCCGGCCAGGGATCCTCGACCAGTTCCCAGTCCAGCTGTCCCTGGCGACGGTGCGCAGGGTCCTGCGCCGCCTCGGCCTCACCCCGCAGCGCCCTCAGTTCCGGGCCTACTGATCGCGTCAAAAGTCGTGTCATCAGAATTCAGGCCAGAATATACTTGCAGTCTGCCTCTCGAAAGAAGGCTCTCACCTGTTCCGGAGCTTTTTGCAAAGACTGGCAAGCAGCTTCCAGGTTGTCACGAAGCTGTGCTTCGGTCTTGCTCAGCTCGCGACCGACCCGCCGCTTGACCAAGGTCCATAGCAGTTCCACTGGATTGACTTGCGGCGAGTAGGTTGACTGAAAGTACAGATCTACTGCGGCTTGGTTCGCTTCCAGCCACTCCTGGATGATCCGGGCCCGGTGAATACTGCAATTATCGACTACCAACAGAATCTTCCGGTCTGCTTCCTCCGCAACCTGCTTCAAAAACTCCCGGAAGACCTCCGCCGTGACAGGCCCTTCCCGCATTGTGTAATAGAGCTGGCCCTCCGGGCTGCTGGCCGCCAGCAGGTGGAGGCGGAAGCGCCCGCTGGCCACCTGCACGACGGGGGTCTGACCGCACGGGCCCCAGTACGCCCGGACACGCTCTGCGCAGCCAGGCCGGACTCGTCGGCGCAGGCGATCATGGCTCCCAACTCCTGGGCACGACGAAGGATCTGGGGGAACTCTTGGTCTTTCCAGCGCTGCACAGCAGCGGGATCGTACCGGGTGGCGCACCGCTTGGGTCGCTGCGGCGGGAGTCCGAGCCGCCGCAGGCTCCAGCGCACCGGGGAGACGCTCAGGACGCTGCCGAACTTCTCCCAAAAGGCTTGGCGCACCCGCTACGCGGTCCACCAAGCGAACTCGAATTTGTATTGATTGGGGTCTTGGTCCAGGACGACGATGCGGATCCAAGCAAGGTGCCAATCTGTCCATTTGCGTGGTCTTCCCGTTCTTTTGCGATCCCGAAGACTTTCCAGACCTCCCAGGTAGAAGCGTGAGATCCGGCGATAGATCGTGCGTATGGAGAAAGGAACGCAGGACTTTATCTGAGCCACCGACTTTCCATCGAGGAACTGCAAGACCACCTTTTTTAGAATCTCGAACTTCTGGTCCTTAGTAAGGCTTAGGGAGAAGAAGAATCTTTCTTTTGTCATATTAACAGAGTACAACAAATCCACCCTGCAGATCAATCGACAAAGGGATTCCCGAGACACGACTTTTGACGCGATCAGTAGCAGCAGAACGCCGCCGCGGTGCGGACTGGGATCGCAGAAACCTACCCCGCCCTCGCCCAGCATGCGCAGGAGCAGGGAGCCCTGCTGCTCTGGGCCGACGAGGCCGGCAGGACCTCGCACTGCCATCGGGGCACTCCGTGGGGCTGCCAGGGCCGGACGCCCGGCGTCCAGCCCACGGGGGCGCGGTTCCGGCTGCACAGGCTGTCCGCGAGCAGCCCCTCGGGAGCAATGCATTCCAGGCTGCCCCCCGGAACCGCCACCGCAGCCACATTGGAACAGTTCCTGCAGCGGATTCCGGACTAGACGGATGCTAGACCGATTCACGTGATAGTGGACCGCCACAGTATCCACACATCCAAGCACATACAAGCCTGGCGGAAGCGGACCGAGGCACCGGTGGAGATTCATCTATGGCCGTCGTACTCTCCAGAATTGAACCCTGCGGAGCAAGTCCGGTCGGTCGTCCAGCGCCGGGTAGGGAAGCTGCTGGTCCGGACGGTCCGCCAGCTAAGGGAGCGCTGGGAGCAGGCTCTGCAAGCCCGCGAGGCCGACTGCGCCTAGACTGTTTCTGGTCGCATTCTGCAAGGACTTATGGCAAAGATCAGTAATTTTGCCAAAAGTAATTGCAAGCAACCCACCAATGGAATCAATGGCTCGCGGAGCTTTTTGTGCAATTACTTATGAACACATCAGTAGGTGCTGCCATCCGAGGCGCGGCAGCCCGGGCTCCAGCCGCTGATCCGGTACTTCGTGTGCAGCACGAGGCAGCTGCGGCAAGACTGGCTGCTGCACGCGGCGAGCCGGACTAGGGCTGGGTCGGCGCGGCCGGGGCCGCGCCGGGCCCAGCGGAACGGGACCGACGCGGAGCCCGCGGGGGTCTCGGTGCGCCCGGAGCCGGGTGCGCAGCGGCTACGGTGCGGGCGCAAGGCCTGTAGGGCACCAGGTCGCTCGGCGACGGGATGAGGGCCCGCACCGGGCCCGCATCGCTCTCCGCTCAAGCCATACGGCCCCGCAACCTCCATCTCGGAAAATTATCTGGGAATCTAGACCAAGAGGTGGAACGGCCGCGCTACACGTCAGATAAGGTAAGATGGGGGGTCAGCCCACCCGCGGAGCCAGACCGCCCGTGAGGTTGCCCCGACGGAGATGCTAACCGCATGCACGACACGATGACTCTCGAAGCACTGCTGCACGGCTGCGCAGACGACGCGTTCGACGACGGTATCCGGATCGACACGGAACTCGTGCCGCTGGCAGGCCCCGGCCGCCCGGTGAAGCCGGCTGTCTACGAGGGCGGGGTCTACCAACAGGATCGCCGCTGGGCGTCGCCCGAAGATGCGGAACCCACACCGGTCATCGTGATCGACAACGTCCCGTCGCAGGCCAACCGTCTGGAAGACGCCCTGCGCAGGTATCGCGAATCGCTATCGATACCGGAACTCGTCCTGGACCTGTCCGCGCTGCCTCACCTGCCGGCGCATCTTCCCAAGCAGCTTTCGAGCCTCGAGTTCCCGCACCGCAACGCCGACGCGTATCTTCGAGACGCCCAGCTGGGCAGTAAGGATTTTCTCAAGACGGAATTGGGGCAGGCCATTTTCGGAGCCACCGCGCAGACGTGCGGACCGCTGATGGCGTGGTTTCCGCAAGCGTTGCTGTACGGTTTCTGGCAGTCCCACTTGGGCAAGAAGCGGTCCAACAGCAAACACGCGCGCACCTGGGTGTCGGAGATCATCGGTTGGCGACCGGCGTCGACGGACACGCGAGTACTCGGATTGAAAGGCGACCCCTTGAACCTGAGCATCGACGATGGCGTGACCCACAATCCGAACGACCAGACGAAGTGGGGCGTCGGCAAGGGCGGGAAGGTCGACGGCGGCAAGGGTGGGAAGCTCTCCGAGATCGGCCATGGCCAGGCGCTCTTTATGGACCGCGATGCATCTGTGGCGGCCGTCTCGTTCGCGCGCGTAACCCAACAGGCGACTGTCTCCTTCGCCCAGCTCCGCCGCGTTACTCTCGGCAAGGATCGGCCGGAGGCGGATGCCTCTGCGCGCGCCCTGCTGGTGGCGCTCGGGTTGCACGCGCACCAGCTCGCCTTCGGACGCGGGTTCGCGCTGCGCTCGGGCGCGGAGCTACGGCCCCGAACGACGGCGGTGACGTGGCTCGGCAGTGAGCGTGACGAGGCGTGCGGCCTCGGCGACGCCGCGGCGACGCACAGCCTGCTAGAGTCCGCGAAATCGCACGCCCGCTCGGTTGGCGTGCCGCTCGAAGGCTGGGTTCGCCCCCCGCTGGTGCTCACACCGAGGAAGAACCTCGAGGCGGCCATCCGCTCCACATGGCCGGAGCTTGCCGACTGATGCTGACGATCTCGGTGGAGTTGCTGCATGGGACGTTCCGTGGCGACCCCGACGGCACCGCCAACACCGGACAGCTGACGAGTGGCGAGTGGCCCCCTTCTCCCGCACGACTGTTCGCGGCACTGGTGGCGGCCGACGGCACGCGGGATCGATGCCGAGTGACCGACGGGGCGGAGCTGGCGTGGTTCGAGCAGTTGCCGCCGCCGGTTATTCACGCCCACGCACGGCCCTGCCACCAACCGCTTGAGCCGCGATACGTGGTGCAGCACAAGGGGAATGCGGACAAGGGCACCCACCAGGAATACATCGCCCGTAAGAGTGTGCTCAACCGGGCCGGAGCGCGGGTGGCACCGCGGTATCCTCGCGTCGTCTACGCATGGAACACGCCGCCGCCACCGCAGAAGATCCTTGATGCACTCCGACTACGCGCCGCGCGGGTGGGCTACCTCGGTGCTTCCGATTCGCCCGTGCGCGTGCGCGTTGCGACGCGGATGTCCCCGTCGGACGCTTCCGGCGACACCTTCACGCCCGACCGGCGGGGCGACTTGGTGATCAACGTTCCCACGCCCGGCCGTCTGCAGCTGCTCGATAGGATATACGACGAGTGGCGCACGCACGGTGCCTCGGTGAGCCGGCTGCAGTTCCAGGCGCTCCAGCAAGGCCAGCCGTACCGGTCGCCGGGGTCGACCGAGCCGGTCGACCGTGGGGAAGTGGTGGCGTGGCTGCGTCTCGGCGCAGCGGTCTCGGGCCAGCGTCTCTCCGCAGTGACGGCGCTGTTCAAGAATGCCGTCCTCAGCCAGCACCAGAGCATCCACGGTGAGCCGCCGGAGATCCTGCATGGGCATGGGATCAGCGGGAGCGGCTACGAGATCGCTCGCTACCTCGCCCTGCCGGATGTCGGCTACCAGCGGTCTCGGGGACGGATTCACGGCCTGGCCCTATGGATGCCGCCGGGCTGCGGCCTCGTCGTGCGCCAGCGGGCCCGTGACGCGGCGTTCGCCATTCGGCGGCTCACGGGTCGAGGCGTCGATGTGTCCGTTGCTCCCCGAGAGGGCGAGAAGCGTCCGTTCGCGGTCCATCCAGACCGTTGGCTCCGTCACTCTCGCGGGTGGGTGACGGCGTTCCCTGCGATCCACGAGCGCCGCCGCAGACTCGACCTGGAGGAAGTCGCACGCTGGTGCCGTCACGCGGGCCTGTCGGAGCCGATGGCCTTCCGCTCGGCGCGCACGCCGCTGGTCGCGGGGGCAGTCGACCTAGCCCCCGTGGAAGTCAACCGGCCTGGTCGGCCTGCACTGCCCTACTCACATGTCGAGCTCCGGTTCGCGCAAGCCGTTCCGGGACCGGTCGTGATCGGTTCCGGCCGGCAGCGCGGCTTCGGGCTCTGCGTACCGGCCAATGACGTGAGCGACCGCTTGAGGCAGTGATGATGGGGGACCGTCCAAACGGGGCAGCGCCGGCACCGATGCCCACCTTCGTGGAGCTGTATCGGGCGCTCAATGGACACGACCCCTTTCCCTGGCAGAGACGACTGTCCGAACGGGTCGCCACGACCGGACAATGGCCCGCCGAGGTCGGCGTTCCGACAGGGCTGGGCAAGACCAGCTGTCTGGATATCGCCGTTTGGTGGCTGGCATCGCAAGCGGACCGGGTGCCGGCGGAGCGCACGGCACCGACCCGCATCTGGTGGGTGGTCAACCGGCGTTTGCTGGTGGACTCCACAGCCGAGCATGCCGAGCGGATCGCCGGCATGCTTAGTGATCCCGATTCAGCGAACCTTGTGGGGAGGTATCGGGATGTCGTCGTATGGCTCGCCCAGCGTCTCGGTTCGCTGTCAGCCGAGCCCGGCGGGCCACCCCTCGAAGTGATCCGGCTGCGCGGCGGAGTCGCCTCGCGGACGCCGACCGATCCATCCCGACCGGCTGTCCTGCTATGCACGCTGCCCATGTACGGCTCCCGCCTGCTGTTCCGCGGCTACGGGTCGAGCCGGCGCATGCGCGCGGTCGACGCCGCCATGGCCGGAACCGACAGCCTAGTCCTGCTGGACGAAGCGCACCTGGCACCGCATCTGAAGAAGCTGCTGGTGGGTCTGGTCAAATGCGCACCGGACGCGCAGACACCCCTCGGCAAAGCGCGATCTAGGCCCACGATAACGGCGCTGACAGCAACCGGCGACGCCGCCGGCGGCCAGCGGTTCGATCTAGACGACGATGACTACGCAAACGAGGTCGTCCGGAAGCGACTTGATGCGGCGAAGCCCCTGGAACTGCGGAGGGAGACCGGAGACGCCGCCGTACGTCTGGCGGATGCAGCGCTTGATCTCGTCCGCAACGCACGGAAACCCGCGACGTGCGTGGTCTTCGTCAACACGCCGAAAACAGCGCGGAAGACGTTCCGCCGCCTGCACAAGCAGATGGCCGGGGCCGAGGTGCTGCTCCTGACCGGGCTCATGCGCGAAAGGGAAGCCCAACGGATGCGCGCACGCATTTTGGACCAAGACTGCGGCATGGCCGCGACCCGGGCCGCCGGGCTCGGCCGTCAGCGCCATCTGATCGCGGTCGCGACGCAAACGCTGGAGGTCGGGGCGGACATCGACGCGGAGTACCTAGTCACGGAAGCGTGCGGCGTCCGCGCACTCACGCAGCGGCTGGGCAGAGTGAATCGACTCGGGCGGCATGCGCATGCTCGCGCCGTCTACGTTCATCTGCCGCCACCCAAACGGAAAGGCCAAGGTTCCGGCATTTGGCCGGTCTACGGCAACGAACCCACGAGGGTGCTCGAGAGATTGCAGGCTGCTCGCGGCACCGAAGGAACCGTGAACCTGTCCCCGCGGCGGGTGGCAGAGATTCTGGGACCGCCGCAGGACCTCACTGCCCGCGCACCAGAGGTTCTGCCCGGGATCCTTTGGGAGTGGACGAAGACGACCACGCCGCCGAGGGGCGAAGCCCCCGTCGAGCCGTACTTCAGCGGGATTGCTGGACCGCAGTATTCGGTGTCGCTGATCTGGCGGGTTCATGTGCCGGAAGCCGGGGACCGGTTGTGGCCGCGCGCTGCGAATCGCGAAGCGGTCGACATTCCAATTGGCGAGGCGAAGGAAGCGCTGGGCGGCGAAGACCTCCGCCTTCTCTCCGACGACGGCGTAACGTTGGAGGCGGCGTCGAGCGCGGAGCTGCGGCCGGGCGACCGGGTCGTGCTCCCAACCGACCGCGGCCTTCTGGACGAGTTCGGCTGGAACCCTGAGGCTGACGATCCCGTAGCGGACCTCTCTCTCGTCGCACGGGGATTGCCGCTCGAGGCGAAGGCTATCGAACGGTTGTGCGGCGTTGCGGTCAGCGGGCTCATTCGGACCGCGCTCGGGATCGCCGAAGACGACGAGGGCGTCGACGCGGCGGCGCGGACCGCGGCGGCGGAGGAGATCCTGAGCGCGGTCAGGGCTGCGGCGACGCCATCCGGCTGGGATCAAGCGGAGTGGGCCGCCTTCACCGCGACACTGAGTTCGCAGATCGTTGAGGCTCGCAAGGAAGTCTCTCGCTTGCCGGTCGAAAAGCCCGCACCGGAACCGCCCAGCGGCGACTTCGACGAGACGTCGCTCGGAGCCAACGTGGCCGAGCTACATCCGCACGGGCTGGCGGTCGCGGCGCACTCGCGGGCCGTTGCCGAGAGTATCGGCCTGTCTCCCGCTCTGGCCGGCGCGGTGGAACTGGCCGGAGAGTTGCACGACATCGGGAAGGCCGACCGGCGCTTCCAGCGATGGCTCGATCCCGAAGCAGAACGGGGCGTGCTCGTGGCGAAGTCGAACGCGCCACGTCACCGGTGGGAAGCGATGCGGGCCGCGGCAGGGTGGCCCAAGGGCGGTCGTCACGAAGCCCTGTCAGGCCGACTGTTACAAGTGTGGCTGCGGCAGAACCCCGACTGGGGCGAACCTGCGCAGCGGAATCTGTTGCTGCATCTGGTGCTCAGCCACCACGGGAAGGGCCGACCGCTCGTCCCGCCAGTCGCCGACGGCACTCTTGATACGGTGTTCGCGGTGGTGCGCGGCACGCACGTCGCAGCGCCTGCCGACCTCGGCGTCGTCGATTGGGAGCAGCCGACCCGCTTTAGGCAGCTCAGCGACCGCTTCGGACCGTGGGGACTGGCCCTGCTCGAAGCGATCGTGATCCGCTCAGACCACGCGGTCTCCGACCGTACGGACATACGCGCCGGCTCGCAACCATGACCGAAGTGACTTGTCCCGGGTTGCCCGGCGCCTGGATCAACGGCTGGCTCGCGGCGGTGGGGATCACGATCCTGGATGCCCGGGTCCGACTGCGGTGGACGACGGACGGCGTGCCCTTGGCAGTGCTCTCGGCCGCGGAGAGCAATCCGGTCACCGCCCTCACCGAGTCATGGCCGGACGTGGCGCTGCTGTCCAGCCTGCCGATTGCCAGGACCTGGAAGGGTACCGGCGATATCCAACGCAAGGTGCCGGTGGACGCGTTCATTGCGCGAGCGCTAGCTGCGCGCCGTGACCAGTACTGCTGGACGCTGTCGTCAACGATGACCGACCTTTGTGTCGACGAGGACGGCGAGGTCGCGCATGCGCCTTTCGATCCCGCCGGCCCGGGGACGATCAAGTGGCTACATGATCGGCTGATGAGGGTCCACAAGCACGCGGAGCCCGCGGCCGAACGGATCCGGGATTCGCTCGCAGGCCGGGCCGCACGGGTGCAGCACAACGGATTGGGATTCGACCTGACCAGACTCGGTTCGCAAGCCGACGACACTAAGCCCTGGATCGATCCCGTCGTCGAGGTGCTCGCGTTTTTCGGTCTTGCCCTATTGCCCGTACGGGGCCCCGGGACCGACCGGCGGCTGGACCGCTTCGCCGACATGCAAGGGAGGCAGAGGGGTTGGCAGAAGACCTCGGGGAGTCGCGATCCGCAACGCTTCCACTGGCCGGCTTGGGGCCAGCCGCTCGACAACAACGGCATCGACGCACTCCTGGATGCCTGGAGCCCTGAGAGAAGGCACACGTGGCAGCGAGTGGGCGTCCACGCGGGATGGCGAACCGTCCTTTTCCAGCGCAGAGGTTCGGCGGACACAACCAGAGCCTACGGAGCGGAGCGCTTGTGAACGTCGAGCCCGTCGTTCCGATCTCCGCCATCGAACACTTCGTGTACTGCCCGCGTCAATGCGCTCTCATCCACTGCGACGGCGTTTGGACCGACAACGCCCATACCGTCCGCGGGGCTCGGGCGCACCGCCGGGTCGATGGCGGGCAGCATCGCCGCGAGCGAGGGCGGCTGGTGCTTCGGGCCATTCCACTTTGGTCCGAGACGCTGGGGCTGTCCGGCCGCGCCGACGCAGTCGAGATCGCCGGTGCTGCGGTCCATCCCATCGAATACAAGTCGGGCGTACGGCACGGAGCCGCCGCGGATTTTCAGCTGTGCGCGCAGGCGCTGTGCCTCGAGGAAATGCTCGATGTCCAGATACCCCATGGGTATGTGTGGTACGGCGGACCGAGGCGCCGGGTACAGATCGATTTCACGCTTGGGCTACGCCACGATGTGCAAGACGTCATTCGCCGGATCCGAGATCAGCTACTCAACTTCAAGCTGCCAGAGGCACCCAACGACCGCCGGTGTGCGGAATGTCAGCTTCTCCACCACTGCTTGCCCGAACTGACGAGCGCACCGCGCAAGGTGAAGCGTTACTTGGCCAGGACCGTATTCGAATGCGCTTCCTGAGCACGGTTTACGTTCGAAATCATCGAGCCCGCGTGCAGCATCGCCGGGGGGCGCTGCTCGTGTCCACGCCAGACGGCAGCCAGCGGATTCCGCTCGAAGGAATCGATGCTGTCGTCGTGATCGGCGGGGCACAGATCACCACCCAGGCGCTCGACGCATGCGTGCGCCGCGGCGTTCGCGTGGCCGCGCTCCACATGGGCGGGGCCGTCCGGTTCGTCGTCAACGGCGCGACCGGCGGCAACGTGCATTTGCGAATAGCATTGTTCCGGTCGGCCACGGATGAGGCGCGCTCGCTCGACCTGGCGAAAGTGATTGTCGCGGCGAAGCTCCAGAACAGCAGGAAGGTCGTTGACCGGTGGTCGCGGGATGAGACGGATGCGGCCGTGAGGAAGCGGCTCGCCGTGCGCGGTGCGCAGATCCGGCTGCGGATCGGCCGGCTGGCCGGTGCCGACACGGCAGACCACGTCCGGGGCATTGAGGGCGACGCCGCCAGGATCTACTTCCGAGCCGTCGGTGAGGCCGTTGCGTCGAGTGACCTCGAGTTCTCGGCGAGAACTCGACGGCCACCCCGCGATCCCGTCAACGCCATGCTCGGCTTCTGCTACGGCCTGTTGGTGTCGGAGTGCATCGGCGCGGCAGAGAGCGTCGGTCTGGATTTCCAGATGGGATTCTTCCATCGCCCGCGCGCCGGTCGCCCGTCTCTGGCTCTCGACCTTGCTGAGGAGTTCCGTGCGCTGACTGATCGGTTCGTCGTCTCGCTGATTCGCCGCCGACAAGTCGCAGCCGACAGCTTCGTTCACGTGCCGGGAGGCGGAGTGTACTTGAGCGACGAGGGCAGAGCACGCCTGATAAAGGAATGGGAAGTACATAAGGAAGCCGAGATCCCGCATCAGGTCTTCGGTCGACCCATAGGGCGATGGGCGCTACCCTCGGTCCAGGCGACGCTGCTCGCCCGCCACTTGCGCGGTGACTTGCCGGCGTACCCTCCGTTCGTGTTGCCGTGAAGCGATGGATATCCTCGTCACCTACGACATCGCCGACACGGAGGGAACTGGGGCAGCACGGCTCAGACGGATCGCGGATGTTTGCGGGAAGTACGGCCAGCGAGTACAGTTCTCGGTCTTCGAGTGCCGGCTCTCCGCGGCGCAGTTGGCTCGGTTGATCGGTGAGGTCGAAGATATCATCGACCGTCAACGCGATTCCGTGATCGTGTATCGCTTCGCAGGCAGAATCGAAGACGCCACGCTACGCATCGGCCGAAGCCAGAATCACCAACTCGGTCAGCCTTGGCTACTTTGATCATCTGCGAACCCCCGATGATTCCAGGCCAGTCACTGTATTGAGCGCTCAAGCAGGGTGGAATCACGCGCAGATGCGTCGCCTGGAAGTCGCGACAGTCCTCCAAATCGAACAGTTTTGGCACTCACCGCCTTCCCATGGCAGAATAGGGGTGTCGCCGGGGTTTCCGCCCCGGCCTTCGTTGAGCGTGGTCGGTCCGCGATTCGACGGGCGTCGATCCGGAGGTGTCGCCGGGGTTTCCGCCCCGGCCTTCGTTGAGCGTAGCAAGATCGTATGTGGATGGAGTGCAATTCGAGTGTCGCCGGGGTTTCCGCCCCGGCCTTCGTTGAGCGAGGAGGGAGATGAGGCGTGTCAATCGGAGGCGCGGGTGTCGCCGGGGTTTCCGCCCCGGCCTTCGTTGAGCGATCACGCCTTCCAGCGTGGTGCGGATGCGCCGACGGTGTGTCGCCGGGGTTTCCGCCCCGGCCTTCGTTGAGCGAACAAGGCGAAAGCCTGGTCCGTTCGGTGCCCCCCCGTGTCGCCGGGGTTTCCGCCCCGGCCTTCGTTGAGCGCGTGTCCAAGGACGGATGGCCTGCCCCCTCGTCATGTGTCGCCGGGGTTTCCGCCCCGGCCTTCGTTGAGCGTTCTAGTAGGATCATCAGTCCATTCTTGTTTCGGATGTGTCGCCGGGGTTTCCGCCCCGGCCTTCGTTGAGCGGCTGTCCGGACAGCCCATGGGCCTGTGGCCACGGTCGTGTCGCCGGGGTTTCCGCCCCGGCCTTCGTTGAGCGTCCCGCAGCTCGGAATCGGTGTGGCTCGCCGCGATGTGTCGCCGGGGTTTCCGCCCCGGCCTTCGTTGAGCGGCCTTCTGCGCATTCTTCTATAACATGATGGTTTGGTGTCGCCGGGGTTTCCGCCCCGGCCTTCGTTGAGCGTCGTCAATAGACCGTCACCGGTGCCAATGTCGTGGCGTGTCGCCGGGGTTTCCGCCCCGGCCTTCGTTGAGCGCTCCAGGTCCGCCCGTACTTCCTTGGAGGCCTCTATGTGTCGCCGGGGTTTCCGCCCCGGCCTTCGTTGAGCGGAGCATCGCTGGCCCGCCAGCTGCTACGACCGGGCGGTGTCGCCGGGGTTTCCGCCCCGGCCTTCGTTGAGCGTGCTACGGCGGGGGCGTCTTCGAGGCCATCCGCCTGTGTCGCCGGGGTTTCCGCCCCGGCCTTCGTTGAGCGATCAAGGTCCTGCAGCTGGGCACGATCTACGTCGTGTGTCGCCGGGGTTTCCGCCCCGGCCTTCGTTGAGCGCAGGAGCCTAGCCCGCATCGCTCACCAACTGTGGGTAGCGCCGGATCTGGCGCTTGGGGCCCGGCAATCGGGCTACTAGGAGGGGCTTGGAACTAGTTTCTGAGGGTCGTCGGGGCCAAGGACCCCTCAGGGAGGCGCTGCGGCCTCCCAGCCGAACCCGTGCCGGGCCCCCGCCAGCACGATCGGCGCAGCAGCCGCTGGTGGACGCAGCTCTCCTGCAGCCACCCGGCAGTCCCTCGCTGGGGCCGGCCCCTAGGATCCCGTTGAAAAAGTCCGGCTGGCGTACTCAGCTGGCGTCGGGTGGTGCAGCGGCGCACTCCAAGCACCGCTACTGGCCGGTTGCGCGATCCTGGGGGTCCGTTCTGCCACCGTTGCGGGCCCGTCGGAGCGCTGCGCACCCAAGTTCCACGGAACCCAAGACTTTTGCAACAGGCTCCTAGCCCAGCCCCTCCGCCCCCAGCCGCGCCAGGCAGCGTGCGAACAGCTGCTGCCGCGGAAACACCGACGACAGCGACACCCAGATACTCCGCACGCTCACCCACACTGCCGCAGCCACCTTCAGCAGCCTGTCATGTGGACACATTGAACAGAGCGCCTAGGGCGTAGCGCGGTAGGCTTCGAGGTAGAAGCCCCAGTCGACGACGCCTTGTCAGATCAGCATTGGGCCGGGCAACGGCTGCCGCTGGGAGCCTAGATTCCCGGTTACTGATTTTGCCATAAGTCACTGCAAGGAACAACCAGAAACAGTATAGGCGCAGTCGGCCTCGCGAAAGAACCCCTGCACCTTGGCGGAGTCGGCCTCCAGGGCTTGCAGGGCCTCCTCCCAGCGCTCCCGGAGCTGGCGGACTGTCCGGATCAGCATCTTCCCCACCCGGCGCTTGGCGTCCGGCCCCGGGGCCCCCATGGAGTGCCCCGGTGGTAGTGCGAGGCCCTGCCGGCCTCGTCGGCAAAGAGCAGCAGCGCTCCCTGCTCCTGCGCCTGCCGGGCGAGGGCGGGGTAGGTTGCTGCGATCCCAGTCCGCACCGCGTCGGCGTTCTGCTGGTAGGCCCGGAACTGAGGGCGCTGCGGGGTGAGGCCGAGGCGCCGCAGGACCCTGCGCACCGTGGACAGGGACAGCTTGACTTGGAACTGGTCGAGGATCCATTGCCGGACAATTTTCAGCGACCGGTAGGCGAACTCGAACTGGAGCTGATCGGGGGATTTGTCCCGCAGAGTTTCGAGGATGATCTGCATTTGGTCGGGGGAGAGGCAGGGAGGGCGTCCTGGTTTGGGTTGATGTCCGAGAGCCTGGAATCCACAGCAGGCATAGAGACAAATCCAGGTGCGGATTGTGCGGATGCCGATGCCGAATTCCTGGGCTAGGGCTTGGAGAGATTTGCCGTGGCGGGCTTGGATCACGACCAGCTTCCTAATGGGAGGTCGGGAGCGATGGGGAATGCGTCGGAAGTCGGGGAAGGTTGGAAACTTCATGAACTGCTAATAGCAGAAATCACAGGAAGATTCCATGTGGAAATGTCTCAGATAAAAAACATCTATAGACCAGTTTATGTGTGTGTTGGCGCGGGGGAGCTGCTGAGAGGTTGAAAACGGCTAGACCTGCAATTACTTTTGGCAAAATTAGTATCTCCTGCGAGCAGAGATCCCCTTCTCAATCGATCCGCCGACCCTCGAGCGGCGTGATTTGATACTAGTGGTCAGCAAGCAGACGGCGATAGCCCAGTTTGGTAACCAAGCTTGGGGTGTACCATGGCGGTGTTCGTGCGCACGGAAAAGCGTTTCCAGCAAGCGCGTTAACACAACGGCAGGGTAGGATGTTCTGCACCAGATTGCACCTGCATGGATGGGCAATGGGGCATTGGGTCCAGCACTGTTTTTTGAAACATTTTTCGGCGGTATCATGATGCGGAAACAATCCTATAGCGTCCACTATAAACAATCCCTTGAAGAAATACTATCCCGATTTTTTCGTGGCATTGATCTCCGCCTGTTAAGTTCATTATACGCCGATACATTCTACAATGCAAGCTGTTGACAATCACGGCGGAAATCGGCGGGGAGGGGCTTCTCGTCCCGCAGCCATCCCGTAGCACCGTCGGCAGTCCACCGATTCCCGTACTCTCCCCCGTGCGCCTGAATCTGCCACGTATGCCGCTGAATTGCCGCTGGGCACTGCACACCGGGCTCCGCCCAAGCCGCGGTCCATCCGGCGCAGGCCACGGTCGGGGTCCCGCCGCCGCTCCGGTGTCAGCAACCCCAGACATGGATGGGCACGCCCCTGAGAGTCTCGCGCCGGTGGAACACCTTCTGCTGCCAGTCCCGTTTCCCCGGATCGAAGAGGACTAGGTGACCTTCCTGCGCACCGCACCGGTCCATGTACCCCGCGGTCTGTTCCAGACCCTCCCGCACGGTGCCCGCCAGGCCGCCGTAGAGCACCTTGCACTCGATCACGAACCTCTGCTCGCCCCCCGCATGCGACCACAGCACCAGCAGGTCGGCGCGGCCCGTGCCCAAGGCGTACTCGCGCTCAATGCGCCCCCCGCCATTGACCACCCGCTGCAGGAACGCCTACAGCAGCAGCTGCGGCCCCGCCTCGCGGTAGGCGAACCGCTCCAGCCAGTGCTCCGACTCCTTGCGGAAGAACGCCTGGAAATCTGCCAGCAGGCGCTCCAGCCGCAGGCCAGACTCGCGGTCGGCATACCGGGCCGGGCGCTGCTCCAAGGCGTCCTGAACATCGAAGGCCAGCTCGCGCGGGATGACTTCCCGATAGATCGGATTGGCGACGCGCAGCGGGTTGTCCGCCGCGATCAGGCCTAGGTCTCGGACATACTCGCGGTCGGCCCGGGAGTAGGCCCCCCTGTCGACGCCACTGAGCAGCGGCTCGATCACGCGCTGCACCCGGTCTTCCTTCAGCGTGTGGGCGAGCTGGTCCAGGTGCGTAACGCGATCCAGGATCAGCTGCTCCTGGACCTCCATGATGTCCCGCTCGGTGATCGCCCGGCTCCGGTCCCGGCTCCGGGCGGACTGGAAGCAGGCCCGGTCGCACAGCGCGTTGACCAGCCAGGGCTGGCCGCCGGTCTGCCGCCAGACGCGCCCAAGCGCCTCCGGCCAAAAGCGCTGCCCGGTCTCGGCCGTGTGCTGGCTCAGCAGCGCCGCCACTTGGGCCTCTGTGAAGTCCTTCAAGCGCAGCGACCCCGCGCTGACATTGAACGCGCTGCTCCCCGCGATCTTCTGGCCAGAGGAGGACTGGATGCGATAGTCGCGGATGTCCCGCACGCCGCACAGCACGATGCTCTGGGGAAATGCGGCGGGCCGGAGCTCATATCCCGACCTCAACTGCCGCAGCACCGACAGCAGTGAGTCGCCCACCAGCGCGTCGATCTCGTCGATCAGCAGCACCAGCGGGCGCGGGTCGGCTTGGGCCCACCGTATCAGGGTCTCGCGCAGGGCCGCCCCGGCTTGGAACTCGCGGAGGATCTCGTTCCGAACCCCAAGGACGAATTCATCTCGCAGGACCATCCGGGCACAGGAGCCGAGTTGGTCCAGCACTAGGGCGATCGCGCCTCCAACATCCTCGCGGGCGATCTGCGCGGCCTCGACATTCACTTGGACGCAGCGGTAGTCGCCCACGGTGCCGCCGTTAAGCAGCGCCTGGAGCGCACGGAGCGTGGAGGTCTTGCCGGTCTGCCGCGGCGCGTGCAGGATGAAGCACCTCTCCTTGCGGATGAAATCGAGGATCCGATCCAGGTCCATGCGCTGCAGTGGCGGGATGTGGTAATGCCGCTCGGGTTTGATTGGACCCTCCGTGTTGAACCAGCGCATGACCTAATGATGGTGGATGGTGGGAGACCTGCGAATCCCGCCTACAGCATCGCACGCATGTCCGATTCCCGCCCGGCTGGAGTGGGGCCGGTCGATGCCTTGTCATTTTGGGGCTTTCGTCGCAACAATTCAGTTCGTGTCTAGGACAAGCCCCCTCAAGAAACCCCGCCAAGCCCACTTCGAAATGGGTCGTCAAGCGGCTTTTGGGGAGGACGGTCTCGGGATAGCCTTTCCAGATCCCTTTGCGATGGCGGCTGTTGGCGGTTTCCGGCCCCGATTTGGGCCGTCCATGCGAATTCCGTATTGCACGGCTGCCATTTCCCTAAGGCAAAGCCTGTGGAAGAGGGCGCTGCGGCCTGTTGCCAGCGCTCCGCTCTCCTATCGGTCCGCTTTTCCCGCCGCAGGATCATCCCCGCCCACTGCATGTCCAAAGCCACCAGTCACAGCCCCGCGGCCCGCACCAACCCCGCCTGACCCGCATTCGAAACGGGCATTTTTGAGCAGCAGGTGCAGACGTCGTTGCTCACGGCACCAGCCGGTCCAGCGGCCGCGATCCCCCAACCGCGAGGACCCCAGCGCCGCGACAGGGTGCGGGCCCTGACCGAACAAACCCCGGCACGACAGCTAATGATGCACCGCGACTGTCTGGGCCCAGAGCCGAGGTTGCCGATGGTCCCGTGAGCCTAGCGTCGGACTCACCCGCACCATTCGCAAGTCCAGGCCGCAGCACCCTCAGGGCACCGCCCGCAGGGGCCCACTGTGCCGGATGCAGAACGCAAGGCCCAGTTCCTTCCCGCGGCCCGACCGACGCGCACGCACCCACCCCCGAGTTCCATCTTGGAATCGACAGAAAAACTGCATCGACATGCACTGCCGTAGCCACGGACAGGCTGCCGGAGGCACCGATCGACCGGGACGCGCTTTGCGATCTGGTGTTGGTGGACGGCTGACGGCCCGACGAGACCGGGTATTCCGGCTTTTTGGGGGCCTGTCAGCTTTTCCGTGTAAGGGAGTTGAACCGATCTTCCCTAGTGTGTGGTCCCATTAAACCGTTTACATAAGCAACAGAGCTTATCAAAGATCAAGCCGGCAGTCGCGGCCCCCCCCAACGGCTGCGTGGACTCGTTGTACGGTGCGGCACAGGCCATGAGTTGTTCCTTGAGTGGCGTGATATTGGAAACCTTTGCGTGCTGGAGGGTGTGCTGACTGCGTATTCCGCACCAGCGCTCGACCTGGTTGAGCCAGAGGCGTAGGTCGGCGTGCAGGGCAGCTGGCAGCACCGACGCTTCGCCAGCCAGGCCCGCGCCTGGGCGTGCCGGTGCGTGGAGTAGTGGTCGCCTACCCGGGAGAGGTCGAGGTCTGCGGGGGTTTCCCGGTCGCGCAGCCGCCGGAACGCGAGCCGCTCCTGGTGACCGGGTCGCTGGCGGCACGGGGCGAGGATCGGGCCCGGCACCACGTTGGGCCGCCAACAGCGTGGTCGTGCCGTGGCGAAGATAGTCGTGCGGGTAGCCTTGGGTTTAGCACCAGCCCAGCGGCAGCGCGGGCTGGATGTGGGGCCGGACCTAGATCTGCTCGTCGATGCAAAGCACCACGGCGTGGTCCGGAGTGTTGCGGCAGCGCCCCGTGATGTCCCGCATCCGCTCCACGCAGAACGGAGCGGGGGACCGTTGGCACGTCTGCGCCACAAGCGGCTGGATCCCGCAGAGTGTGCATCAGCGTTGCACAGTGAATAGAGCTTTCGTCGAGCTGACACTCCAAGAACAGCGCGTCGCTAACGGCTGGCTTGAGGACAATCTTGCGGCCCGCCGCGCAATGTCCTCATGGCGCTGCAACAGCCTCCGCATCCAGTCCGCACACCACAGCACCGGCATTTCCGCCTGCCAGACTACTCTGCCCCGTTCCAGACGGTACTGCTCCACCAGACAGGACTGGTGGAATTCGTCGTCGCTGGAGTTGTCGAAAATCCTCAGCAGGTCGAACTTGTCCGCGGTTGTCCGGAGATTCGACAGCGAGTGCTTCCAGCGCACGGGGATTCTCGCGGGATCCACTTGATGCCCGGTGCGTGCGAACACCCGGTAACGGACCCGCTCCGCATTTATGCTTGGCCCCTCGGTGCCGAGATAAATCCCCTCGACGCGGCACCCGGCTTGGATGACGCGATCCACCAAGCTCGGTCCCGGCAGGCCGGAGTACGTGCTCTCGATCCCGAAGTCCAGTCGCTGGTCGATGGACTCGCACAAGGCAGCGCTACCGTCCGGCCCTGCGGAGGCTTTTGACGACGAAGCCGTGCCGCACGGCGACGGCTTCCGCGCCGCCTGCTGGAAGTCCGTGGGCCCGACTGCCGGGAGCGGCAGCGTCGGCCCGTCAACGCGGTCTACTGCGCATGGGGCCTACGCCAGTGCTACTCGCAGCCCGGCGGAACGCTTCCTCCAGCCCCCCCGGCGCGAGTGGGCCTCCACCCGCGCCTACGACACCGCGGCGCAACGCACTGCAGGCCTCCAGCCGTGGTTCCACCGCTACAACCGGCATCGGCCCCCTGCCAGTCCCAACACCAGACCGCCGATCAGGCAACCCATTGATTCTATTGGCGGTTCGCTTGCAGTTGCTTTGGGCAAAATCAGTAGGGATTCTGGCTGTGGTGTGGTGGAGGCGCTGAGCGGGGGCTCTTGCCGCCCGCGCCGGCGGGCGGGTCCCGGCAGTGATGCGGTGTGAGGTTGCCGGCCGGCAGGCGCATCGGATCGCGCACCACCGCCCCAATGCTCGCCCGTAACCGCCCAGAACGCTTAATCTTGATCCTGTACACACGTTGCCCGACGACACCCGCCGGATTCTCACAAGACCTTTGTTCTACGAGCGGGAACCGGGCGTCAACTGCTTGGACCGAAGCTAGACGTCTTGGCCCCTGAGACCTTCCCAAGACGATCGACGGAAAACATCAGGATCCGCGTTCGCCGGGTAGGCGAAGATCGGGTGTGACTTGCGCCAATAGCTTGTTCAAAGCGCGGACCATCTCCGGATCAACCGATCCATCGGCTTGCAGCTCGATCTGCAAGTGAATTCGTAGCTGCACGCCCGCCGTAGCCTTGACGATGCTGGGCAACACCTCCAGCAATTCCTGCGCATCGGTGTAGTTCAGCGTTACCCGAGGTGTGCTCGGACGGTCTGGTGTGGAAGCGATCACGCCATCGCGCGGCACGGTGAGCTTGACGACCGAGGCACTGCCTGAATCGCAAGGCCACCGACCGCTGTCTTCCGCCAGTTCGATCCAGCGCGCACGAATTGCGTCATCAATCGCCTGTTGGAGGACGGGCCAAGGATAGGGCCTTCCAAACTTGGTGGCTAAAGCGATGGAAAGCGCAAGCGCAGTGGTCTTTTTGTCTTTCCATGCTGTGGGCAGCCCTTCCTCTGTCAACTCATTCACTTTAGGGACCGGCAACGGCTTGTATAGCCGCGCTTCGCCCGTCAGCACCCCGCCGGGTACGGACTCGCCCTGAAAACTCGACGGACCGCTCACGAGCAGAAGGGACCCCGCTTCAACGGCCTTCGCAATCGCCTTTTCGACGGCGGCCTGCGGGCAGGCGGGGATTCCGACAGGCTCGTCGTATCCGTCACGCTTTACCCACACCGTCTTGCCACCGGCAAAATACTGCGCGACATCCGCGACGCTGATCGATTCCGCGCCCCAAAGGCCCGGCAGAGTTTCCGCTACCAGTAACTCAGGGTGAAGCTCCGAGAGCTCAGCCTGCTCGGGTAGGACCAGCTCGAGGGCCGGGTCTTTCCCGGCCGCCTCATTTATCGGAACGCGCCACCAAGTTCGCACTGACTTATCGGGACGGGTGACCAAGGCAACAAAGATGCCCTGGCGAACACCTAGATCAATGGTGTCGAGAATCTCCTGCCGCCGCAGCATTTTGGGCAGTTTGGGATTCTCGGCGAACGCGCCGACGAGGTCCTTCACCCGGCGTGACGGCTCACCTTCCCGCCACAAGTCGTAGGGGCCCCCGGGGAGCATCGCTTCGGCGTTGATAGGATCGTCCTGGATCCGTGCGCGGCGATCCGCCTTGATGGTCGTGAACAACGGCTCCGACCCGACCGTAACCTTGAAAGCGTGGATCTGGCTCTTCTCATTCGCCGTGACCACGATGGACCAAGCCTGCCGGATGGCAGCAGGAATCCGCTTACGCGCTTGTTCGGTCTGGAGCGACAGCATCTGTTGGCGCCCCGGGTCCATTTCTTGAGCCTTGAGCTGACCTTGCACCTCCTTCCACCCCAGTAGGGCGCGGATTCGATCTCGCGTGACATGGAGGCCATCGTGCGAGGGCGCGACCAGAACGACGGCATTGCGACCAGTACGGGGACGATCAGGCCCGGTGGTTTCTTCAAGAAACCGTCGCGCCTCGCCGCTCGGCTGGCCTTGGCTCGCCGCAGCGCTAGGTCTCAGAATCGCGAGATGAAAGTTGCCGTCGTCTTGGATGTCGCGCGGCTGGCTCGGGAGCATGTGGACCCTCGCGCCCGCAGCCCGGGCTCCGTCCGTCAGACTCTTGATCCGCGGGACCTCGGCGAGGAGCATCTGCTCGACGCTCGAAGCGGACACCCGGTTCGCGCATGCATCGTGATGCATCTGCTTGAGATTCGGTCGATTGCCAAGACGCCACGCTTTGGGCAGGGGGGCGGCCGCTCCACCCGCCACGCCCCCATGATCAAACTCCGACTCGTCGAGAAACCACGAAAGCTCCGTCCACCGCCGCAGGCCCTTCTCGAGCTCAATGCGATCGGGACGGGTCGTGCCGATCATCGCCATCAACTCAGGGGTGTTTGCCTTTTGGCCAATCGGCTGGGAGCAAAGAAATACGGCGCAGACAGACTGCTCGATCTCGCGGTGTTTCGACAACACAGGCTGTTCCGTCTGGACCATGCGCGCTTTTGCAAGCTCGCCTTCGAGAACAGCACTCCAGTCGTTCCCCCGGCCCTCGGTCACCTCGCGCGTGGCGACACCCGCGAGCTCGCGCACTGACTCGGCAAGGCCAACTTCGCCAACTTCGCCCGGCGCGGACAAGAACACGTTCGGCCCGACGAGCGGTGCCAGGTCCCACTTCTCTGCGTCACGCAGGGCGATCGCGAAAGTCCGGAGGATGCCGCGAGTGCGTTGGAAGCGGTCGAGCTGCGTCCATCGGCTGTAGAAGACATCGGTCAAATCGGGATGGAAGGGATAGCTTCGCAAGAACCGCTCTTCCGATTCCTTCCGGCCCTTGGCGGAGGATTCGTCAAGGGCGGCGATGTTTGCGACCGCAGTCGTGACATGCGGTCGAAACCGCTCAAGTCGGTGATCGGAGGCCGAATCGAAGAATCGGCGGCGCAGCACTTCCGCAACATCCTCCTTTTGTACGGGCAGGACACCTTCTTCCTTCTGCCGGTTGAAGATCTCAAAAATTTGGCCGCTCAGCTCCTTGCCGAGCGCATCTGCCTTGGCGGGGTCGGAGGCGAGCAGCGAGGCGACTAGGGCGCATCTGTCCACCTTGACCACCGCTTGGCAGAGGGATTGGAAGAAGTGGAGCAAGCGGTCACTCCAGCCCTCGGCCACTGCGGCCTTCGCCCGGGCGTACATCAGCACTTCGTCAATCAGCACAAGGGTCGCGAGCCCTTGCGCCTGCGGCCGCGAAAGCAGGTCATATAGCAACGGCTCGGCAGGCGCCGTTTCGCGCTCTTCGTCTTGGTCGCTTGTGCGCAGGATTCGAAGTCCATCCGGACCTGCGACTTGGAACGCCAAGACGCTCCACGGATGCTTGAGCCACCGCAGTTCGCCCGACGGAGCGCGCACTTCCATGCCCTTCTCGACATCGAGCTTGTCGAAGCAGAGCGCAGCGACTCGCGCCTGCGGCAGGGCCGTTCCGATATGGGACTTGAACTGCTCCACCGCGGGCAGCACCGGCAAAGCGGGCGGATCATGGACCAGATGCCGCAGCGTGATCAACGTGTGAGTCTTCCCGCCTCCGTAGGTGAGCTCGAGCTGCCGCACAGCCTTGGTGTTCTTGCCGGCGAGACGCAGCACAACGTCACGGGCCAATTCGCGCAGCGAAAAGGTCGGATAGGTCAGCGCGAAGAACCGAGCGGGGTCCTCGTAGACCGGCCGCGATCCCTTCTGCATGACCACATCGTGGAGGTCGGCGGCAAAGTCGGCGAGCGACAATTCGCCAGTGCGCACGTCATCGCGCAGCCTCACGACCTCGTGCCACGGTTTCCAAGGGGGCTTCCTTGCCATGGGTTCCTCACTCAACTGGCGACGAAGCGTTCGACGTGCCGGGCGTGCGGATCGAAGTCGCCGGGATGTTTCCTGCGGAAAGCACGAAGCTCACGCGCAGTTCCTACACGCAAGCCCCTGGGTCTGCCGCCAAGGCTGTCGGCTAGCCTTCGATATTCGGGAAGCCTGTCGAAGAAATGATCCTTACCTTGGATTCCCGCATGCAAGGCTGTCAACTTCCTTACGCTCTCGCGGACACGCGAGTGGACCGCCACCTGCTGGCCCCAGCCGTCGAGCTGCGGGCGGGTACACAAGCCTCCGGCCAGGAAGGAGTAGGCCACCTCGATGAGGCTCCATTCCTCGGCAGACACCTCGATCTGGCATCCCCAATACCGGAGGATGCCCTTCCCGTCCCCGATGCATACGGTCCGATTGGTGCGGGCGTCCAAGTTGGTAAATCCGGGATCGCGGCTAAGCGTTGCGACCTCACCCGCGTGCCGGCGGATCAGCCGTAGGTCCTTGGCATGCGGCGACAAGGCTTGAATCGGAGGTGCGGGCGTAAGTCTGGAGCGGGAGTCCGCCACCTTCAACATGCCCTCTCCCACCACGGCATCCTCAGCCTCTCCCGTGCGCAAACTGGAGCCCCATCAGGTTACCAGACGCCTTGGGCCAGGTCAGGAAGCGTCGCCGGGGCTGTCTCGCCGCGATCCTCAGCGCAACACGCGCCGTGCGAGGGGGCGCGTCCTGCGCAGCGGTCGACGCGTTGGCACTGGGTCCTCCTTGCACCGCGTTGGGCCCGCGAAGGGCAGTGCCGGAGATCGAAGTCTGCACACGCAACAGGCGGGCACCCAGTCAAGATTGGCGCAGTCGGGGCGAACAAGGGTCAAGACAGTCAGTCCGATCGATCCGACACGGATCCGAGACCGTGTGCGGCGCACACCCGTCATGACGTAAGCCGAATGCTTCGATCAACTTTTTCTCTTGCATCCCTATCGGCAATGGCCCTCTCCGTACCGACACTGTACGCATCCGGACCGAGACGGATCACCTCACTGCCGGGGCCTCGCAGCAGCTCCGGTTTAACCTACCCATCAGCTTGGTACTGATCGCGTCAAAAGTCGTGTCCCTGGAATCCCTGCGTCGATGGATCTGCTGGGTGGATTTGCTGCCCACGATGCGTATGACAAAAGAAAGATTCTTCTTCTTCCCACGCCTCACTGCGGACCGGAAGTTCGAGGTCCGCAAAAACGTGGTCCTGCAGTTCCTCGGGGGCAAGGCTGTGGACCAGCCAAAGTCCTGCGTCCTTTGCTCCATACGCACGATCTAGCGCTGGGGCTCACGCTTCTTGCCGGGAGGCATGGAGAACCTGCGGGAGCGCCGAAGAACGGGACGACCGCGCCCAGGGACAGATCGGCACGCTGCTTGGATTCGCATCGTCGTCGCAGACCAAGCCCCCCTTCAATGCCCAGGCGAGTGCGCTTGGCGGACCGCGCAGCGCGTGCGCCAAGCCTGGAGGGAAAAGTTCGGCAGCGTCCTGAACGTCCCCCCCCGGTGCGCCGGAGCCTGCGGCGGCTCCCGCTACCGCCGCAGCGCCCCCAGCGGCGCGCTGCCAAATACAAGCCCGCTGCCGGGCAGCGGTGGCAAGACCCAGAGTTCCCCGAGTTCCTTCGTCGTGCCCGGGAGTGGGGGGCTCTGCTCGCCTGCGCCGACGAGTCCGGCCTGGCTGCGCAGAGCGCGTGCGAGCGCACCGGGGGTCTCGGCGGGCAGACCCCCGTCGGGCGGGTGGCCGGCGGGCGCTTCCGCCTCCACCCGCTAGCGGCCAGCAGCCCGGAGGGCAAGCTCTACTACAGGGTGCGGGAAGACCCCGTCACGGCGGAGGTCTTCCGGGGGTTTCCGGAGCAGATCGCTGAGGAGACAGACCAATCCGGTGGAACTGCGATGGGCCTTGGTCCAACGGCCGGTCAGTCGCGAGCTGAGCAAGACCGAAGCCCAGCTTCGCGACAACCTGGAAGCTGCTTTTCAGTCTTCGCCAGGAGCTCCGGAACAGGTGCGAGCCTTCTTCCGAAAGGCAGACTGCCAGTCTATTCTTGCCTGCATTCTGAGGACACGACTTTTGACGCGATCAGTAGCGGAGCAGCAGCCGGCATGTCCGCGCTGCACCGGGAACAGCCCGCTCATTGCGGTCCTCTTCGGCGGGCTCGCCGAAAGTCCCGGCGACCCTGCGGTCGCGCACGGCGAGGTCGACGCCGCGTTCGCACGGGATGAGCCGGAAGAGCTCGCACGAAACCGCAGCGGCGATCGAGGCGCGGCACCCCTCGGCACCCGAGACCAGGAGCCGGGTCGCGAGGCGCAGCGCCTCCCGGTCGACCGCTGTCTCGCTGGCGGCCCCGGGAATCCGCGCCGGCATCGTCCGCCGGCGAGAAGAACGCGGCGCGCAGGATGCGTCCTGCGGCTGGCGCAGGTTTCGTTGTAGGCCCTTGGGCCCCGCCGATGTTGGCTCTGGGCGTTGGGCGGTTCGGCGGGTGTCGTCCCGAGCCGCTCCCGCGGCGCTCAGCCCCCTGGTGAAGATCTCCTCGACGCGCTCGGCGCGGAGAAGGTTATCGAGCCACCGGTCGAGATCGGCGACGGTGCCGGATTCGATCCGCCTCGCGGCGTCGGCGGGCACGGTCCCGAACCTCCCTCGCGCCAGGCGCAGCAGCGCTCTCGCCTGCCCGCGCGCCTCCCCAAGGACCTCCCCGCGAGCCTGTCCCAAGGCCTCCCCGCGGGCCTGCCCACGGGCCTCGTACTGTTCGGCGATTGTCGGCATCAGTCTCCTCCTCGCGCTCTCGCCCTCCGGCAGCATCGCCTCGAGCTGCTCCGCCGGGTTGTCGAACCTCTCCGCAAAATACCGCAGCGCCGCGGGGAACAGCAAGTCGCTGTCGGCGAGCGCCTGCACCGCCCGGAGGACGCGGCGCCCTTCGTCCAGCGGCAGCCGGCGCTGCCAGGTCCGCCGGAACAGAATGAAGGCCGCCTCCAGGCCCGGATCGCCCGTCGGCCACCGCTCCGGCGGAACCTCGCCCAAGTTGTACACCGTGTAGGGCAGCGTGGCGACCGTCCGCCGCTGCCCGGCGGTGAGCCCCGCCGGCAGGTCCCGCTCGACGGTCCAGCGGCGCTCCCCGTGGTAGAACACCACCGGCATCACCGCGGCGTACGGGCTCCCGCCCCGCTTCTCCCGCAGCAGCCACTCCCAGATCGCGGCGATGTAGGTCAGCAGCTGCGGCGGCGTGTCCGCCGCCGGTGTACTCTTGTGCTCGGCTAGCACGTAAATCAGCACCCCCGCCCCGTTCTCGAACTCCGCCTCGAGCAGCAGGTCCGCCTCGACGGCGCGCAGCTTGCGGGTGATGAAGCTCCTGTTGAGCAGCCGCATGGGCTGGCGGGACAGCAGCGCCGCGGACTCCGGGGGCAGGATCGCCCGGACCAGCCGCTCGGCGCGCGCGCTCCGGGAGGCGAGCGCCTGGAAAAGCGTGTCGTGCGGCTGGTGGATCGGCTGCTGCATGGGTCGTCTCTGCGATTGCCCCGCGACGGCGGTCGCGGCTCCCCGATCATCGCATGCCTCCCGCCCGGCCGCAGGCTGGGCGAGGGTGCCGGCCGCGTGCGCTGCGTCCAGCTCGGCCCACGGCGCTCTGTTCGTCAGCGGCTGCCGCCGGGCAGGGGGTTCCTCCCAGAGCCAGGCGAGCCCCGTGCCGCAGGGGCTCAGCTCCTCGCGGCCGAGGTAGCGGAGGCGCTCAGCGCCGGCCGGCACTGGCCGGGCGGGCCTGCGCGCTACTGATCGCGTCCAAAGTCGTGTCCCTGGAATCCCTGCGTCGCTGGATCTGCTGGGTGGATTTGCTGCCCACGATGCGTATGACCAAAGAAAGATTCTGCTTCTTCCCACGCCTTCCTGCGGACCAGAAGTTCGAGGTCCGCAAAAACGTGGCCCTGCAGTTCCTCGGGGGCAAGTCGGTGGACCCGCTCAAGTCCTGCGGCCCTTGCTCCATACGCACGATCTAGCGCTGGGGCTCACGCTTCTTGCCGGGAGGCATGGAGAACCTGCGGGAGCGCCGAAGAACGGGACGACCGCGCCAAGGGACAGGCCGGCACGCTGCTTGGATTCGCATCGTTGTCGCAGACCAAGACCCCGCTCAACACCTAGGCGAGTGCGCTTGGCGAACCGCGCAGCGCGTGCGCCAAGCCTGGAGGGGTCGGCAGCGTCCTGAGCGTCTCCCCGGTGCGCCGGGGCCTGCGGCGGCTCCAGTTCACGCCGCAGCGCCCCCAGCGGTTCGCTACCAAATACAAGCCCGCTGCCGGGCAGCGGTGGCAAGACCCAGAGTCCCCCAAACTCCTTCGCCGGGCCCGGGAGCGGGGAGCCCTGCTCGCCTGCACCGACGAGTCCGGCCTGGCTGCGCCGAGCGTGTCCGGGCGCACCGGGGGCCTCGGCGGGCAGACCCCCGTCGGGCGGGTGGCCGGCGGGCGCTTCCGCATCCACCGGCTAGCCGCCAGCAGCCCGGAGGGCCAGCTCGAGGACAGGGTGCGGGAAGGCCCCGTCACGGCGGAGGTCTTCCGGGAGTTTCTGGAGCAAATCGCTGAGGAGACGGACCGGAAGATTCTGGTAGTAGTCGACAATTGCAGGATGCACCGCGCCCGGATCATCCAGGAGTGGCTGGCGGCGAACCAAGCCGCAGCAGAGCTGTGTTTGCAGCCGACCTATTCGCCGCAAGTCAATCCGGTGGAACTGCGATGGGCCTTGGTCCAGCGGCCGGTCAGTCGCCAGCTGAGCCAGACCGCAGCACAGCTTCGCGACAACCTGGAAGCTGCTTTTCAGTCTTTGCCAGGAGCTCCGGAACAGGTGCGAGCCTTCTTGCGAGAGGCAGACTGCAAGTATATTCTTGCCTGCATTCTGAGGACACGATTTTTGACGCGATCAGCACCGATCTGGATGTCGAGATCGACCCGCATGGGAAGATGCCCGACGTCGTGATCCACTACGTCGACCGCAACCGGCTCATCCTCGTTGATGCCGTCATGTCGCACGGTCCGGTGAACGTCCTGCGCCACAACCAGCTTCAAGGATCTCTTCGCCGGGTCAACAGCCGGACTCGTCTTCGTGACGACGTTCCTCAACCGCGCGACGATGTGCGAGTACTTGCCGGAGATCCCTTGGGAGACCGAGGTGTGGGTTGCCGATGCGCCCAAGCATCTCATTCACTTCAATGGCGAACGTTTTCTTGGACCGGACGGGGGCGATGGGTAGCACGACCCAGCATCTCACCGTCCGCCGTGGTTCGCACGGACTCTCGACTGCCCGACCCCAGCGGTTGCACCCCGAGTCGTCCTGCGCACCAAGGTCATCGCCCGCGCCCCATCGGATTCTGTCGAACCTCGCACGACCCGCTACAGGACCTGACGGACATGAAATCCCTACCCGATGCTGAGCTGAAGAGTCTCACTACAACACCTGGACCAAGGCAGTATCTCGCGTTCGACGAGATGGCGCACCGAATACAGGTTGCTCCTCCCGGAAGTAGACTCGAATCTCCAATCCGTTGCGGGCCCAGATGAGTTCGGTCCAGTCCTCGGTGCTGATGGCTCTCGCGACCTCGCCGGCGCGCTTCTTCGGATTCCGTTCACGTTGATGGCGTGCATTGGGCCAATCTCATTTTGGGCACCGTCGGCTACCGTGAACCCGATTCATGCTTCCACTCCGCGCACAGTGGCCCGCATGGGGGCTGCCGCGGGCCGTCGGCGAGGACGCGTGCGGCGAGACGGCGCTGCATCCGGGGCCGTCCACCGAGGGGCGTGCGACGAGGGGACCGAGCCTCAGCTAAACGCATAACCTATTCTATATCAGCAGTTTGCAATGACACGGCATCGTAAGCCGCGTTCCCCTCGACAGTCCGTTAGAATGGGATGTCGTCTTCGGTGAGTTCGGGGACGGACTCTTTTTTGCGGAACAGCGAGAATAGCGAATCGTTGCTGTCAATCCAGGTCCACGCATCGTCGGTGACGTCGACGGCATCGTACTCGACGACGGCATCGTACTCGACATTCCCGTCCCGGCACCTGACGAAATCTACAAACCGCTTTCGCTGAAGACCGCGGAGCGCGACTCCAAAACCGATACCGGTCAGACCCGCGCGTTCGGCGTCCTTACGAAGGGACCAAGCATTTACCGGCGTCCCTGGTATGGCCGTCTCGGCGGCCGCAATGGCGAGTACGGAAATTTCCGCTTGACTCAAGCCGCCTGTTGGGGCCACCTGTTGCGCTTCGACGACTTCTCGTACAGCATTCTTCTTAACGAGTGCCTTTGCCCGCATCGAGATTTCCTTGCCGAGTTTGACGAAGTCGCTCTTCGATTCCGGCTCGTACTGGATGACGGTCTGATGCTGAATATCGAAGGGGAGTTTGCCTTCACGTTCGCTTGAGCAAATCATGACTACGGAACGGCCCGCTGCGAATGCGTACCCGAGTTCATACCACACGTTCGGATTGTCGGTCGTGATGTCGGCGAGACAGATCGTCGCACCGTGGATCTGCTGTTCTATGGAGTCCATGACCCCTTCGGTGCTGGGATCCCGATCAACGCGATAGGAGTCAAGTCCAGCCTTTTCCAGAGCAGGCTTGTAGACGTCCCGGTATCTCTTGTCGAACTTGGAGTTGAACGGCTGAATCACAAAGCATGTTGGCATTCTGGGAGGTTCCTTCTGGTGGGCCTCCATTTCAAGCTGTCGCCCGATCGCCCACTGCCGGAACCATGCTACCATGTTGCACTCAGGCATCTGTCCGGGTGGATGCGAACCGCAGGCGATACGAAAGCAGCGCCGATTCCCGGGCCGTCCGTGGATGGCTCCGTTGATCCGATGGAATCTGATGCCGAACGCGGAATGCGACGAGGGGAAGAGAGCCTCGCGGTGACGATAAGGTCGTTCTGGTCCGCAAGGTACATTGGTTGTCGATCGAAAACCTTGGACGCAGGCGGACACCAATCCCGTCCGACGCGAGATCGATGACGCCGTCGCGGAGGCGTACGGGATCTCGACGGGTGTTCTCGCAGGTTGGCGCGAACGTCTCGCCAAGGAGCCGACCGTCGCGAACCGAAGTCGGCTCCAAAGCGGTCCGCGGCCGGTCCCTGAAGTGCATCCGAGTCCGGTTTACATTGCGGAGTACCGTATGGGGAACGCAGGCTGGAAACGCAACCTAAACCAGTGCATAAATAGATAGTTACAAGACGGCCGTGGCGGTCTCACGGCTTCCGCTCCACGTTCCGGGACTGGGCGGCCGAGAAGACGAACCATCCGTGCGAGGTGGTCGAGGCCGCGCTGGCCCATGTCGTCCAGAACAAGGTCGAGGCGACCTACGCACGGTCGGACCTGATCGGGTACCGCCGGCAGTTGAGGGACGACTGGGCCGCCTACGTCTACCGGGATCGCGGCCGTGCGGCCCGCGCCGGCGGTGGCGAGCGGTCATGATGTCGCTCGGCGTCGGGATTGCCGCTCCTCACTACTTACCGTACTTACCGTTACCGTTTCCGCGAGCGCTTCCCAACCGTTTACGGCCCGTTTCCATTTGGTGTAAACGGTAGGCTAGCGGCCAGCAGCCCGGAGGGCAAGCTCGAGGACAGGGTGCGGGAAGGTCCCGTCACGGCGGAGGTCTTCCGGGAGTTTCTGGAGCAGATCGCTGAGGAGACAGACCGGAAGATTCTACTAGTAGTCGACAATTGCAGGATGCACCGCGCCCGGATCATCCAGGAGTGGCTGGCGGCGAACCAAGCCGCAGCAGAGCTGTATGTTCAGCCGACCTATTCGCCGCAAGTTAATCCGGTGGAACTGCTACGGGCCTTGGTCCAGCGTCGGGTCAGTCGCGAGCTGAGCCAGACCGAAGCACAGCTTCGCGACAACCTGGAAGCTGCTTGCCAGTCTTTGCCAGGAGTTCCGGAACAGGTGCGAGCCTTCTTGCGAGAGGCAGACTGCCAGCCTATTCTTGCCTGCATTCTGAGGACACGCCTTTTGACGCGATCAGTATCTTCCGCCCGAAGTCTCTGCCAGCGGGAAGCCCTCGCCAAGACCCTGGAGCAATCGACTCGCGGTGCGAATGGTGCTCTTGGCGCTGGCGTCCTCTCCGCCGCAAACCGCCGGCGGGGCGAAGCGCAGCGCCTCGGCGGCGATGAGCTTGACGTTGTTGATGCGAAGAGAAGCGATCACGGCGCTCCCGGAAACACAAACACCCTCTGGCGGCTCGCGGTGACGTCTCTCTTCGCGCCGATGTGATTGGTGAGCGATTCGAGGATCGTGCGTTCCTCCTTTCCGGCCGGAGCTAGCTCGATCAGAGCTTGGAGTAGCCGGGCGAACAGGGCGTCACGCTTGAGACCGTTCGCCTCCACGTAGTTGTTCACCGTAGCCTCGTCGCCCGCACGCCACAGATGCATCAGGCGGTGGACGCGGTCGATCAAGGGAACGGGTCTTCCCCCTGGTCCTTCGTAGCCAAGCCACTTTGCCTTGCGACGATTCCAAGGTGTCAGCCTGACGTTGCCACCAGTAGCACGCCTGTCGGCTCCGTCGTTTCCTTCTTGGTTGTCGCCCGATGAGGAATTCGACCGGGACAGGATGCCGAAACGATCGGAAAGATCCCGATCCGCGAGATTGCAGGAGAGCGCGTAGAGGATGCAAGCGCCCGACGGTGCCAATTCCAGACCGAAGTCGTTCCGGTGCAGCAAGTAGTAGGTCGTCACGTCGTCGAGACCGCTTACCGCCTCCGTGTCGCCGCCCTGCGTCAGGACGCGGCCCACCACGAAATCCACGACCATCCGGCGCACCGCCCGCAGGAACTCCGGGACTGACATCCGGGCGTTCGGCTCGTCCGCTTTCTTGACGACGGGGTACTTCGAAAACGCTTCGAGAGCCGGCCCGGTCGCCGCCCACACGAAGTCCGGCCCTCGGATGCCGGCGTCCCAGAAATCACGGAGACGCTGCACGATGTTTTTGCGCATTTCCCCAAGCACGGCTGCATCCCACCCTGGGCGGGCCGCCGGGCGCTTCCGACAAACCAGCCAGATCGACGACGAGAGCGCCGCTGAGGCCAGAGACCGCTGCCGAGTCTGCATTTCCGTCTGGATGGGCCACGAACCGACGACCACGAAGCCGGCACGGATGAGTGCTGCAACCAGAGTCTCCCATGCGTCGGGCTGCTTGTTGGCGAAGACAAGGACTAGTCGGCCCTCCGACCGCAACGCCGCGTGGCATGCTTGGAAGGCGCGCGCCATTCCGTCTTCGTAGTTCCGCTTCGAGAGTGCCTTGTCACCGCCGAAGCGGCTGGCGTCGTCGATTAGCTCGCCGTCTTCTTCCGTCGCCTCCCACTTCGGGCCGAGGGGCTCGGAGAAGACCGCGTCCGCTGCGGGCAGGATGCCGTGCAGGGCTCTTCGGAGCCACACGTGGAAGAAGTCCATCAGGTCGGAGTAGGGAATGGCGTCGTAGTACGGCGGATCGGTGCAGATGAGATCGAAGCGGCCCGTCTCCGGTGCGGCGGCCGAGCGCCTCACCACGCTGGCTTCGGGAGCTTCGCCCGTTGCGTTCTGGAGGTGCTCCAGAACGCGGGCGACCCACTCGACAGCTTGGATGTAGCCGCCGGTCGTGTCCGCGAGGGGGCAGGACTCGGCGAAATCCCAGACGATGGGCAAGGCGAAGCGGGCAAAGGTGCTGCGAACGGTCTCGCGATCGTTGGTCCATGTCGCCAGTGCGCTGCCGCGATCGGCCAAGCGGCCAATCGTGGGTGCAAGGTAAGCTATCACCGCCTCTCGCCATTGTTGCGGGGCGTCGTCCATCGCTCCCGGCACGCGGCGCAATTCCCGGACGAACATGCCCAAGGCCAGGAGTTGCCGCCGTGTGAACAGCTTCGACCATTGATCGAAGCCATAGTTCTCCACCGAAAAAGCTCGCGCCGCACCTGGACCTTGGCGTGGTGTCGGCTCGTCCGGAAGGCCGAACGGAACTTGCTCGTAGAGCGCCTTCAAGTCCTCGCCCGGAACGTCGGCTGCCGTCCGTTCTTCCTCGGTCGGAAGCCGGTACTCCTTTCCGTACGGTCCGTTCACTGCGACTGCGGTGATTGCCTGGCCGAGCCTTCCAGCGCGGCCCTCGAGACGGATGTCCTCCATGGTCATGATGGCCGAACAACACGGACAGCGGGCTCCGGATCTACTCATCGTTCCCGCACCGACCGGCTGCCGGGACCTGGCGCTTGCGGAGCCCCGTTCAATCCCGAACACGACGCCGGTCCGGTCCGCATTCGGCCTCACGGAAAGCAGGACGCGCTTGCCAACCTTCTTGCACAACCAGCATGTCTTGAGCAGCGGGAGCTCCGCGCGACATGTCTTGCACCGTACGGTGCGCGCCCAGAGATAGGCGACCGTCGGCTTCGCCACCCAGCGTGGCTTACGCAGGTCCTTCAGGTATTCGGCGCTGAATTCGCGGTTCAGATCCGTTGCGTCGGTCTTACCCTCCTCGTCGGGCGTCAACAACTCGAGCGGCTGCTTGTCGTACGGATCTCCGCCTGGCACAAGCGCTTGAAACTCGGCATACGTCGGATAGCGGGACGCAAGCGCCTCGCGCACTCTGGCCAAGACCCAGCCGCCCCACGCCCGAACCTGCCAAGCAAGGTCGGCTTCCGGATGTGAAACCTGTCCGATCAGCCTCGGTGGTGCCGATTCATCATCCTTTCCGAGACCGAGCTCGGAAAGCCGTTGCGCGAGCGCCTTGCCCTTGAACCCCTTGGCCTTGAGGAAGCTCTGCATGAAGTCGCGGTCATTGCGTGCGAAATCGGGTATTGGCCGGGTCTGCCCAGCGAGCCGCTGCGGGTAGTCCAATGTGCATTTCAAGATGAACCAAGCGACCGGGTTGATGTCGCTAGCCGTCGCCTCGCACCCGAGCCTCATGGCCTCGAGCGGGATCGCGCCGCCTCCCGCGAACGGATCGAGGACTTTCGGCGCACGGCCGCCGTGCGCCTTGCGGATCTCCCCACGGAACCAATCCATGTCCGGACCGCCCTCGCGCCCCCAATGCAGAACGCCGCCTACTGTCTCGCGCTTGCGGCTGTCCACTTCCTCCTCGGACCGCCGCTCGGTCTTGACGACCCCGACGACCTCTCCAGCGAGACATCGATAGATGGCCTTGCGGGTGCCCTCATCGCCTGGATCGGGTAGCAGCGTCGCGATCAACGCCGCTCGGCACGCTGCCAGCGGCCGCCGCGCCGGCCAAATGTGCAAGGTCGAGACATGCCCGTGCCGCACGTTCTTCTCATGAACGGAATCGAGCGAGACCTGCTCCAGCGGGAACTCGACTTCGATCAACCTCTTGCCAATGCCAGTCATGCCCGCCACGCCTTCAACACGGTCTTCAGCTCGTCCGTGAACCGTTTGAACGACGAGTCCGCCCGCGCAGCACGTTCCAAGTCCATCTCGCGTACGATGGCTTCGGCGAACTCGATTCCTCCGAAGGTGGGCCTGATGCCCGCGGCCCGAATGCCTTGGATCAGGAGCTGCTTGTAGCGGTCACGATCGCACTTGAAGTCAGGAGCATCGCAGCCCCGCCCAAGGGCCTCTTTGAAAGCGGCGCCGTCGAGAAGCAGCCAGCGCTCGATATGCGGATCGGGAATGGCAAGAATCGTCCGTACAGGCGCATCGCATCCCTGTAGGTCTTCTATCCTCTTGTGCATGCCTCTGCAATTCGCGTCGGTAGCCGCCACGATCAAATCGGGGAAAGGGCTCCCTTGCCTGCGAAGATCGCGGAGATATCGGCCGAGCTCCTGTTTGACTTGGCCGTGGCCACGCACGGCGCTGCGCCAGTCCAGTCGAACTTCAACGTCATGTTCTTTCGCTAGCCGTCTTATCAATGCATCGATGACTTCCTGATGGGCGAAATCTTCCACGAAGAGCGCGATCTCACGCATCGAAGTCTCCCCGCAGAATGCGCTCGGAAACGCGCAGCGAGCCCTCTTCATCGCCTTCGAGCGCCTTGTCGATGTGCCGCCTCCTTGTCAGCGCCAGTGGACCCCCATGGGTCAACGGGGCGATCAAGGATCGTCGGTTGGCCTTGCGTACGGCGAGCAAGCACTCGTCGGGCAATAGGTCGGGCAGGATCGGGGAGTGCGTGGTGACGATGTACTGTGTCTGTCCGTATTTTGCGCGGGTCTTGAACAGGTCCGCGATCAACGTGACCCGGCGCGGATGGACACCGTTCTCAGGCTCCTCGAAGCCTACCAGCGAGGGACTCTCTCCGACGCCCGTCAGGGCCAAGAGTCCAAGCATCCGTAGCGTGCCTTCGGAAATCACGCGAGCGGGAATGGCGACGCCGCCCTCCTGGAGACGCAACTCCGCCTCGCCGAGGTCATTCACATCCACCTCGATCCCGTCGATATCGGGCATGATCATGTGCAACGACTTCTTGACCGCTTCGAACTGCCTCGGCTCGCGTGCTTGGAGGGTACGGAGGAAGGCGGCGAGATCCTCTCCCATGCGCCCGATGTGCCGCACTTCCTTGATGGGGTTGGCTGCCCGCATTCGCTCGCGGGGCTCGAAGTAGAAGAACAGCCAGCTCTCGAACTCGCGCCTCGTAGCCTCGAGGTGGGGATGGTGCGGTGCGTAGTGCGGCATTGAGAGAATCGTGCGATCGAGGTAGCGATCGAAGTAGGTGGGATGGGCCTGGCCCTCCCGCCGCAAATGGATCTTCTCCCCTTGCCGCTCAATGAAAGGCTTGCGCCTGCCGGTGGGCTCTCCGTCTGCGTTCAGCGCAGCTAGGTACTCGTCACTGACCCTCAGGACCCCGGAGCGCGGCAGCATCTCGACTTGCAACCGGTAGCGCAAGTCTGTCTCACGTACGCGCTTGCGTAGCGTCCGAGATTCCTTGGAGACCCCGTTGTCGACCGACTGGCGCATCTCCCCGATCCCCCGGTCCACCGACTTGGCCACCGCATCGGAGAGATGCAGGTCGACCTCGATCGAAAACTCCAGCCGGTCTCGCTCCAAGAGCCCTCTGATTCCGCCGGGGCCGATCTCGAACGACTCGATGGGCTTGCCGCGATTCGGCGAGTCGAAGGCCTCCTTGAGCGTTCGGCTGGTGGCGAGCTTGGAAACCAGCTGCAACGCGTCAAGGAAATTGCTCTTTCCCGCCGCGTTAGGCCCGAAAAGTACTGCAAGCGGCGGCAGGCGTACCTCGACATCGTGGAGCGACTTGTAGCCGCTGATCTGGATCCGCCTTACCACATCGGTCCTCCCGCGCTCGCTGCTGCCTCTTGGTTCATGCCAAAGCCCTCGCCGCCGCGGATCGCCGGTCACGGGCGCGGATCGCCCGACGCGCGCAAGATCTCGCCTTCGGAGATCGTGACCCCGCCCTTCTCCTTCGCTAGCAACCGTCCGAACGGATCTTGGACTGTCTCCAAGCGCGGATGCGGCGTCGCGCAGCCGTAGACGACATATAGCCAGTATCGATCGCGCAGGTTGCAGGCCTTGGCCCATTCATTGGCGCTGACTTCGATCCCTCCGGAGCGGGCTCGTCCCTTGACCTCGATGGCCCGCTCCTCCTTGGCCCCGCCAGGGCGAGCGGGTCGAATCGAATGCAGGTCGAATCCAGGCCAGTCGCCGAACCCGGCTTCACGTGCCAGTTCGGGTCGCGATACGTCCCGAACGACCGCGCCCGCAGCTTCCTCATGCGTTCGAGCGAGCCGCATGGCGACCCTCTCGACCGCAGCGTCGTGGCACAGTCGCTCTTTCGCGTCGCCTGTCGGCAGGACTAGCGCGTGAGCGACGAACTCCGCCGTGCCGGGGCGAATCAAGGAAGGCTCCTCCTCCAGCACCTTCACGTGGCGCTCCGCTTCGGCTGTCAAGCGCCGTTGCTCTTGCTTGATCTTGGCGAACGCCGCCTCTGATTCCGGATCGCCGCTGCTGCTCCCTTCGCGAGCGCGCTTGCGCGCTTCCATCAGCTCGGAGATCTTGTAGTTGTAACCGCGAGCGATCCAGCGTCGCCGTTCGGGCAAGGCCTCTTCAGCGTGCGTGCGGTGTTCGTCCGCGACGCCGGCCAGCGCGTTTCCGATCAGCCACTCGTGGGCGGCCCCGACCAGCTCTTGGGCGCGGCGGGCCAAGGAAACGGCACCCGGTGCGGCACGCTTCTCACCGCGCAACAGGAGCATGTGCTCCAGCGGGCAAGTCTTGATGCCCCCGTCTGCGCTCTGTCGCACTCCGACGAGACGGTTCTCGACCACCTCGAACGGTTCCCCGCCGCTATCGTCAGCTTGGCCGCCGAATAGGTTGTCGGAGTCCTGAGCCGGACGGCACCGGACCACCGACAATCGGGCGAGATGGAACAAATAGGGCGTATCCGTGTACGGATCCACGAAGATCGCACCGCGCAGCGCGGTGCCCCCGTGGCGCTCGAGCAGGGTGTCGCGCAACGCTTCGAACACCGGCTCGCCGGGATGCATCCAGATCGCGCTGCCGCCTTCCCTCCGGTAAACCGTCAATCGGTTCGGCGCTTCGGAACGACAGCCGTCTATCGCGTCTAGCACCGGATTTGTGGACCCCGACCGTTGGGGCACGAGCGAGAACAGGTCGCCGAGATCGCCCTCGACCCGCAGACCGACCAGAGGTGCTGCGACCGCGATGAAGCGGCGGACGTAGCCCGGCAGCAGGTGCCGGTGATGCTCGCTCTCCATGGCGGCCCTCAGCTCGGGCAAGCGGCTCCTGACATCGCCGCCGCCGAATCGTGCGCGGTCACGCTCCTCGCGAGCACGCACTTGCTCCGGCGTCAAGCGGCCGCCGATCTCCCGAATCGCTTTCTCGGCGCCTTCATCGGTCGCCGCATTCTCGAGGTACGTCTTGAGCGAGACGTCTTGAAGCAGATGCCCCACAACGTCAAAGACCTTGTCCGACCCGAGCTGCTCGCGGATGGATTCGAGCTTCTCGAGAAGCGTCTGCAGCACTCTCCCCTCGCGGGTCCCCGTTGCCAGCAGGTTGATGATCACTACCGGGTCGTGCTTCTGCCCGTAGCGGTGGATGCGTCCCATCCTCTGCTCCAGCCGCGCAGGGTTCCAAGGCAGGTCGTAGTTCATCATCCGCCAGCAGAACTGGAGGTTGATGCCTTCGCCGGCGGCGTCGGTGGCAACCAGGCAATCCGCGCCGCCTTCCCGCCTCTCGCGCCGAAACAGTTCGACTTGCACCTCCCGCTCGCGATAGTCGAGCCCGCCGTGGATCAGCGCCACCTCGCCCGTGTAGCCGAGCCCATCCAAGCGCCGCAGCAGGAACTCCGCCGTGTCGCGGTGCTCGGTGAAGACGATCAGCTTCTCACCCGCGAAGGCGGGGTCCTGCATCACCGTGCGCAGCTTGTCGAACTTGGAGTCCGTGCCCTGCTCGGCCAAGCGCCGCGCCTGAGCGAGCAGGCCCTTCACCGTCGCGCGCTCGGCTCGAAGTTCGTGGATGACCGTCGCGGCCAAGCCGCCGAGCGCGTCCTCCTCGAAATCCTCGTGGCGTTCCCGCGCCGGCCCCGCGTCTCGGACATCTTCGTCAGCGGTCAGTGTCTCGAATAGATCGGGAGTTTCGCCAATGCTCTTCTGCTGCCGTTCCACCTCCTCTGCGCGGCCCAAGCGCACCAGCTCGATCGCCTCGTCCAAACGCACCAAGCGGCGCTCGAACGACCGCATCAGCGCATAGGTCGAGCTGGCCAGGCGGCGCTGGAAGACGCTCATCGCGAGACGCGCCGCGGACCGGTTCAGGATGCGGGCCTTGTTGTAGGTCTCGGCGATGTAATCGGTAGTCTCGTCATAGAGCCGTTGCTCCGCCGCGTTCAGCTCGTATCCGAGAGTGTCGCAGCGGCGCTGCGGGTACAGGGGCCGACTGTCGAACTGGACCATTTCCTCCTTGGTTCGGCGGATGAAATAGCGGCTCCGCTGCGCCTGCGGGAATGCCTCAAACGCGTCGAAAGTGGCCAGAGCGTAAGGGTCCAGCAGCCGCCACAGGCAGTAGTAGGGAAAGTCCTTGCCCATGTGCGGGGTCGCCGTCAGCAGCAGGATGTTCTTGGCCGACCAGCCGAGGCGCCAGCGAGGCGTTTCCGCGGGCAGTCCGGCGAGAGCCTCGGCAAGGCGGTATCGGTCGGTCTTCCGAACGGTGAAGTCCTGGTCGCCGACGGGCGGATAGCTTGTGGGCTTCGTCGAACACCGCGAGGTCGTAAGGGCGGGCCGCGCCCGGCGAGACCGCCTCGCGCAGTCGGGCGAACATGCGCTCGCCCCCTCAGTGTGTCGATGCTGACAATAACGCGGTCGCTCCCCGGCCCCGTGAACGGGTTTCCCGCACGCGCTTCGGCGCTAGTCGCAATCCGGAAACGGGAGACGGAACAGCGTCCGCATTTCGCGCTCCCAGTTGCCGACCAAGCCCGCCGGCGGCACCACGAGGACTCGCACGATCAGGCCGCGAGCGATCATCTCCCGGAGGTAGAGCCCGGTCATGACGGTCTTGCCCGCGCCGGCGTCGTCGGCGAGCAGGAACCGCAGCGGCGACCGCTTGAGCATATGCTCGTAGACGGCGATTCGCTGGTGCGGCAAGGGGTCGATGAGCGCGAGTTCGGTTGCGAAGGCCGGGTTGGTGAGATGCCCGAAGGAAAGCCGGGCCGCGTCGGCCACCGCGGCAACCACGCTGGGGGTCTGCTGCGAAGTCGAGACTCGGTACCGTCGCACCCTTGCTCGTGGCGGGCTCGCCGGACTCGTCTGTCGCGATTTCCAACTCGACGGCCTCCAGTCAGGCCTGGCCGCCCGGCGTGGCTTAGCCGCTCCCCCCGCGGCTCGCGCTTGCGAACGAGCACCCATGCGCTCGGCACCTTGCGTCAGGTCGGGCGGCGTTGCAACCCCCGGCGGTTCGGGCAGTGCTCCCGAGCGCTACCGCCGGTCCGAGCCGTTGATGGCGTTCCGATTGTCCCACATGGCCGGCATCGGCTTTTTCCGCATTGCTGCGGGCCTCGAAATCGGGATAACGCGATAGGCGGCACATGGTCGTTCGGAAACCGACGGTTCGCAAAAGCCCTTGCTCCGTCGGGCACCCCTCCGTGTAGGAGACCCCCGATGAGCCCGCCGCCACGGAGACGGCCGGAGGTCCGGGCTCCCCGGCCAAAACCACGCACTGTTCCGAGAGCCACGTCACGGGAACTGCAGGGCAAGACCGCCAGTCAGCCGGCGCGTCCGCCGAGGACATCTACAAGGACGACATCTACAAGGAGCGGTACGGACTTGCCGCCACCGTCAAGGTCAACGGTGTACAACACGAACTCCGCTTCCCGCCCGGCCCCGCGCTCAAGACTATCCGGGCGCGGCGAGACGAGCTTCGGGCCAGCCTCCGGGCGCTGCCGGCCGGCGAGCGGCCAAGGCTAGGCCACGCAGCTGAGCGCTACTGATTACGTCAAAAGTCGTGTCCCTGGAATCCCTTCGTCGATTGATCTGCTGGGTGGATTTGTTATGCATTATTAGTCTGACAAAAGAAAGATTCTTCTTTTTCCTGCGCCTTACTACGGACCAGAAGTTCGAGGTTCGAGAAAACGTGATCCTGCAGTTCATCGGGGACAAGTCAGTGGCCCGGATAAAGTCCTGCGTCCCTTGCTCCATGCGCACGATCTAGCGTTGGACCTCACGCTTCTGCCTGGGAGGCCTGGAGAACCTGCGGAGTCGCCAAAGAACGGGACGACCACGCCCAGGGACAGACCGGCACGCCGCTTGGATTCGCATCGTTGTCGTAGACCAAGAACCTGCTCAATGCGAATTCGAGTTCGCTTGGTGGACCGCGCAGCGAGTGCGCCAGGCCTTGGGGGAGAAGTTCGGCAGCGTCCTGAGCGTCTCCCCTGTGCGCCGGAGCCTGCGGCGGCTCGGACTCCCGCCGCAGCGTCCCCAGCGGTGCGCTACCAAGTACGAACCCGCTGCCGGGCAGCGGTGGAAAGCCCAAGAGTGTTCCCAAGATCCTTCGCCGGGCCCGGGAGTGGGGAGCCCTGCTCGCCCGCGCCGATGAGTCCGGCCTAGCTGCGCAGAGCGTGTTCGGGCGCACTGGGGGCCTCGGCGGGCAGACCCCCGTCGTGCGGAGGGCCAGCGGGCGCTTCCGCCTCCACTGGCTTAATCCAGGAGTGGCTGGCGGCGAACTAAGCCGCAGAAGACAAAGTCGCCTTCGGCATTGACTGGGGCCGTGTACATCAGCCCGATGTCGTCATTGACGACCTCAGCGTGCCCCCCGGGAATCACCGCTCCCGTGGAATCCTGGACTGTCCCATATAGCGTTGCTGTTGTTACCTGAGCTCTCAGATCCGCCGTGAACGGCAGCAGGAGCATCGCGGCAAGGCCTATGGCCAAGACCGTCACTCGCATGGGTATCTCTCCTTTCGGAAAGATCTCCGCGCTGGTCGCCTTTGGACCGGATCAGTCAAGTCGGCCCGCCCCCCAGGGGGCCGACTTCCAGCGCACTAGATGCGGCCCGATTGCATCTCGGGCCGCGGCTTCTGGATCAAAAAGGGAACTGAGGGAAAAGTCGACCAAGCCGGTTGAGTTAGTCCGGTCACGATCGAGACCACCTCGAGGATGCAGCGCAGACAGAGTTCAAGCGAGGGCTTGCATCCGAGCCCCGTCGGCGAGGTGGCGGGGCCTGCCCTCCAGAAGAGTTACACCCTCACCGTTCCGCATCCCATCCCACGCCCACGCTATCACGGCAAATCGCGTCGGATGCCGTGAAAGGCCGGCGTCGGGCAGCGAAATCGACACCGAGCTAGCCGACTGCGGTCGTTTCGAGCGATTCTATGGCCCGCCGGTTCGGCTACCGCTTCCCAACGACGGGAAGCGCGCTAGCGAGCCTTGATGTCGAAGGCGTAGAGCCGGTCCTGGTCACGCAAGTAAAGCGTCCCGTTCGAGATCACCGGGAGAGTCCAGGTCGGATAGTCGCCGTGTTCTATCTCGAAACGCGAAATCTCCTTGTACGCAGTCGGATCGGGATCCACCAAGCCCACCACGCCGTCATCGCCAAGAATATAGAGCCTCCCGTCCGCATAGATGATCTGGCCCTTGCCCACCGAACGGTTCCGCCAACTGATCTCGCCCGTTTCAAGGTGCATTGCCGCCAAGATTCGGCCTGAGTAACCGTACAGGTAGCCGTCGATGAGGACCGAGCTGCTGTAGTGGTTCATCATGTTGCGGCTGAAGTAGACCTCGGACGCCTTGATGATCCCGCCGTTGCTCTCGAGGCGGAGCAAGGCGCACCCCGTACCGTAGGCAGAGGACAGGAACACAAGGTTGTCGCTGACAATGGGCGTGGCGACGTTTGCAGTCGAATTGCTGACGGGGCTGTAGCGCCAGAGCAGTTCTCCGTTCTTCGCCAGCACTCCGACCGCTCCCTCACCCGTGAAGACGACATAGTGCCGGACGCCATCGACGACCGCGACCATCACGGAGGAGTACCCTGCCTCGTCACTCTGCGACTTCCACATCTCGGCACCAGTCATCTTGTCTAGTGCCACGATCGATGCACCACGGCCACCGGCGTTGACGACAACCCGGTCTCCGTCGATCAGAGGAGATTCGCTGATTCCCCAGCGGATGTTCCTGCCGCCGTAAGCCCGGAGAAGGTTCTTCTCCCAGACCCTGGCACCGGTCGAGGCGTTCGCGCAGAGCAGGTTTCCGTCGCCGCCGAG
>CBDBZZ010000042.1:0-19056 GCA_965213745.1 Bryobacterales bacterium
TCGCCTCGAAGGCATTCGCCAGCAGGCGCTCCTTCGTGCGCCCGCCAGACTGCTCCTCGCCCTTGCCGAGGCGCAGGCACGGGCCGACATCCAGACCGCGAGCCACCCGGGCCAATTGGCGCATGCGCACGAAGTGCGACCGGAGCTCGGTGAGGTGCCCTTCGGATGCGTTCGGCAGGCTGCGGTACAGCGATTCGGCCACGGCCAGCTCGAGCACGGCGTCCCCTAAAAACTCCAGGCGCTCGTTGGATTGGAGCCCGCCGCATACCGCCGAGCCGTGCGTCAACGCCTGGCCGAGAATGGTCTCGTCCGCGAAGTCGTACCCCAAACGCCTCGCCAAAGCTCGCAGGGCGTGCGATGCAGGAGCGGCACCCGCTCGGTCCCGGCGCCGACGGTCCCCCATCCGAGCGCCTAGTTCCCGGTCGCCGCAACCTCTTTCTTGAAGTTCGCGCAGAGCTCGGATCCGTCGCCTAGCTGCACGCCGCCCACCGCGATGCAGTTGTCGGCCATCGCCAAGGCTTCGTCTCGCTTATCCTGCTTGGACAGCGCCGTCGCCAAGTTGTACATCGTGAACGGCACGGGCTCCGCGGCAAGCTCCAACGCCTTGCGGAGCGAAGCCTCCGCCGCAGCGAAGTCCTCGCGCTTGAGCGCCACGCCCCCGAGGGCATCGTGGCACTGCGACATGAACTCCTTCTTGGTGACCAGCCACTCGTCGTCCGTCATGTTCGGATCCATCTTGGGGAGCGTGGGGATCAGCGCCATGGCGCGCTTGGCGTAGTCCTCGGCTTTGCCGAGCTTCTCCTCCTTGTCCAGATCGAACTCGCGGGTGCGGCTCGGGATCGCGCCGGCCAGCGAAATCAGCGTGCCGGCCAGCATGCCCGGTTGCTTCACCGACTCCAGCACCATCTCTCCGTACAGGAGCATGTTGTCGAAATCATTCATCTGCTGGTACGACAGCATCGTCATGTATTGGGCGAGACCGGCGGCCGGGCTCTTGGGGAACTGGGAGATAAACGCCTTGCCTGCAGCGGCCCGTGCCTGGGCCGATGCGGCGTTCTGGATGGCCGTAAACGCAGTCGCTTCCTCCTGGGACTTGAATTGCACCTGGGCGCACAGGCCTGCGGCGCAGAGGGACGCCGCCAAAGCTAGGGTGAGCATTCGTCGCATGCAGAGGTTTCCTTCCGGCGCTTGAGGACGAGCAAGCCCCGCGCCGCTCTCAGTGTAGCGCGGATCCGCAGCCGACACCGCACGGCTGGCCTCGCAACGGTCTTCGCCCGGAAAGCCCGGCCGAGCGGCATCCAGGTTGAGCAGCTTGCGCCGTGACGACGGGGAGTCCCGGCCAGCGCTGGGGCTTCGGCTCACGCCGAAGCCGCTCTGCATGCGCAATCGCGCGACGTAGCCGTTCTTCCCACAACGCCTGGACGAAGCGTCGGTCCGCAACCAGGAACTTGCAGCTCGCATCGTGCGGCCGGCGCGGACCGTTGGCTCAAAGCCTTCGTGTCCTGCTTCGCTTGTTGGCGCTACACGCAAACAGCAAAAAATCAGAAAATTGCCGAGCTTCCGAAGACATCGCGCCGAACCGCCCCCGCTTGCGAGAATTCGCGCGCAGGATCAACCGCCGCTCGCGATCCTGCCGTGCCGCGGGGTGCCCCACGCTGCCCGCCGCCATGCAGGCGGTCCACTGCCGCGGCGATGCACCGACACGGTTTCGGGAACTCGGGGAGGCCCGCTCGAGGCCGAAATCTAGCGCGGCGCGAGAGCCCGGCGGACTACGGAGCCGGACAGCCGATGAATAGCCCCAGCAGGCTGTCCGCGCATGCATTCTTGACCTCCAAGCGGATGAAGACGATGAACATCTCGTCGGTGGTCCGCTCGCCCCAAGTGACGGCGACGGGCGGGTCGTTGGGATTCCTGGGATTGGCAGCGGAGTTGTCGAAGTACGCCTTCGCCTCCAACCGGTCGTCCACCTCCAGCGTGAGGGGCTCGACAAAGGTGTACATGTCCTGCCAATCGAAGTCCCAGTCGTCAATGCGGATCATCGGCGTCCGCTTCCCCGTGGCGGATACCCGCTCCATCTGGATCTCTCGGCCCAGAAGATGCATGTGCGGCACCACGGCGCTCATCTTGGCGGGGAAGATGCCCCGCGATTCGAGGAAAGACAAGAGGAACGGCGGCAGCTCAAATTCAGTCAAGTTATCCAGCCCGAACTCCATGCGCACCTCGTGGCGCGGCTCGCCCGCCGGAATCTCGAAGTCGGTATTCATCACTGGAATGATGATGGAGTTGTTCGGCGTCGGCTGGTCGGCGAAGTGCAGGCCGAGACGGGTGCTGTCGCCTTGCTCGCTGCCGTCCGGATGGTAGTGGACCTGCACCACGGCATACGCCCCGGGGCGGAGGTAGTACCCTGAACCTTCCGGCAGCACCTGAGGGCTGTTGCCGGGCACCCAGCCGGCGTACAGGTACGACTCCACGCCCGGGAGGAACCCTCCCGGGCCTATGCCGGCGCTCCCGAAGCATTCGTAGCCCGGCTGGCCGTCGTTCTGGGCCGCCTCAAACTTCTGCGATTCCCCTGCCGGATCGGCGAAGACGAGGATATGATGCACGATCCTCCTGTTGCCGGGCTGCAGCTCGAGTCCGACAATGCTCTTGCGGCTAGTGATCTCGGGCGGGATCCGGATGCTGAAGCAGCGGTAGTCGTCCTCTCCGCTCGGATCGGGCACGTATTCCGGCGTCTGGAGGATCACATCCGGCGGCCCGAGGGCCCAGTCCGGATCGAACACCAGCGGCTCGGGCAAGTCCGCCGGATCCCCTTCCGGAGCGCCGGCATCCACCCACCGGGCGATCTGGGCGATCTGGGCATCGCTCAGGCGACGCTCCCCTTCGAACTCTCCGTACCCCGGAACCGGCTTCCACGGCGGCATGTAGCGGGTGTGCGTCGCTTGCTTGATCGCCTGGGCCCAGGGCCGCGCCGATTCGTAGTCCGTGAGGGAGAAGGGCGCGACTTGGTCCGGACGGTGGCAAGTCTGGCAGTTGCCTTGGAACAGGCGCACGATCTGGTTGCTGAAGGTGACCGCCTCCCCGTGCGAAGACGAGAAGGCCACCTGCACCGGGTTCGACTCGATGCCGTCCACGGTCAGGACGACATCGACGGTTTGCCGAGACGCCAGCGCAGCCGGCAAGGGGCCCGCACGGACCTTGTCGAGACCGGGCGAGTCCTCGGCGCGCGCGAGCAGGCTGGCCGGCACGGACACCCCTCCGATCCGGAGCGCGAGCTGCGCTCCGTGGCGGATACCCGTTCCCAGGAAGATCACGTGCAATTCGCTGCCGGTGCCCGCAGGAGTGAGCAGGATCGGCTCGTACGTTCCGCGCTCGCGGTTGAAGAAGGCAACATCCTCCTGAGTGCTGGCCCCGTCAGCTACGTTCACGCGCTCGGCCACGGCCGCCGCGAGGCCGCCGCCTGTGTTAGCTGCCGAGAACAGCCCCGGGCTGACGCGGCGCACCTCGAATTCGCCGTCGGCCAGGACCCTTACGCCGCGGCGCACCTCGATGTGCGCCGTGCCGGAGGGCAGGTCCGGGACCAGGAACTCCAGGCGCCGAGGTTTAACAGCGAAGATTCTGACGTACTGCGTTCGGCCCGCGTACTCGATCTCGGCCGTGACCGAGTCCAGCTCGACCTGGGGCACGCCGCCCGGAGCGCGGGTGGTCCTTTCGGCGAACTCGCCTTCAACGACCGCGATCGAGTTCGGAGCCACCGGCACGTCCCGCGCCAAACTCGCCGCCGAAACCACAACGATGCTGGCCCCGTGGGCGCGCAGGGCCGGTGCCAGCAGGGCCGCCCACGCCAGGACCGACAGCAACCAGAACACGGCAAAGTGATTGCGCTGCACTACTTGCATACCCTTCCATTATGCATCCACTGCACCAGCGCCGCTCGGAGGGAATATCCGGCACCCGCGTTTGCACCGGCTCGGGCAGGCGTAGCGGCGCTTCCTTCCGCGTGAGGCTTGGAGCCGTTGGCGGGCCCCTTGCAGCCGGGGTCGTTACCGAGCCCCGCCCCTGCAGACCCGAGCGTGCGCGTCAACGCACTCGGTTCCTCACCGGTCACGTTCGCGCGGAGCGGTCAGGGCATGCCGTACGCGGGGCGCGGGCAGGGGTTGCCGTTCGAGCTGCGCCTTTCTGGCAGCCCATGTCAGCTGCGACTGGCGGCTGCGGCGTGACAGCCGCTTCCGCCAGACCCACGTGACTTGGCACTGGAGGCTCGACAGTCGCACACTGTTCCCTCGGAGGTCGGAGTAGTGCCCTGCCTCCGCGGCCCGCTGGCGAGATGATCCCGCTGATCGCTCGCCGGGGCGTGCCGGTGTCTTCGCCACCGGTCGTGCATGGTTCGCCCCGCACGTGCGAAACGGCCCCGGGCTGGGGTCTGGCGCACGACCGGGTTCCCTTGCCACGACCGCGCCCAGTAGTGGGCGTAGCCGAGGAAGCCGAAGGTCGTGCCCGTCCCGCGCCTTTGCCGCTTCGGGCGGGAGTCGCACCCCCTGGCTCGCGATGCAAGGCCTCAGCCCATCGCATCCTCCTCTCCCAGAGCGCAAGCGCCTCCTATAATGTAAGGCAGGGCAGCGACGACTGTCGCCCCCGTCCCCGCTGCGCCGCGGGGAGCCGCGATTTGTGCCTGAGGACTACCTCGAAATCCGCGGCGCACGGGTCCACAACCTCCAAAACATCGACCTGCGGTTGCCGCACAACCAGCTCGTCGTCGTCACCGGCGTGTCGGGCTCCGGCAAGTCCTCGCTGGTGTTCGATATCGTCCACGCCGAAGGGCGGCGCAGGTACGTCGAATCGCTCAGCTCCTACGCGAGGCAGTTCCTCGAGCGCATGGAGAAGCCGGATGTGGACGAGGTGCTCGGCATCGCCCCCACGGTCGCGATCCGCCAGAAGAACACGACCCGGAACCCGCGCTCGACGGTCGCGACCACCACCGAGGTCTACGACTTCCTGCGGCTGCTGTTCGCCCGCGTCGGGCACACCCACTGCACGGGCTGCGGGCAGCGCGTGACGCGCGACGGCGTGGACGCCGTCGCGCGGGAAGTTCTGGCGCTGGAGCCGGAATCGCGCTGGTACGTCCTGTTTCCAGTGCGCGAGCAGGCTGAGAACCATGAGAGCCAGCTGCCCGCCCCCCAGGGCGCTGCGGCAAGCCCGCCGAGCAAGCGCAGGCTCGCCGAACTCCGCGCGCGCGGCTACAACCGCCTGTACCAGAACGGACGGGTGTTCGAGTTCTCGACTCCCGAGTCCTTGCTGGACATCGATTTCGGGCAGCCGCTTTTCGCGCTGCTGGACCGCCTCGCGATCGCCCCCGGCATCCGGGAGAGGGTCGCCGAGGCCGTGGAGACCGCCTACCGCGAGAGCGGCGAGGTGCTTTTTGAGCCTGCCCGGGCTGCGGCAGGCCGGCTCCGCTTCAGCAGCCGGTTCCAGTGCCGCGACTGCGGCATCGTCTACGAGCCGCCCGAGCCGCGCATGTTCAGCTTCAATACGCCCCTGGGGGCGTGCCCCGCTTGCGAGGGCCAGGGCCAAGTCACCGAATTCGACCTGGGCCTGCTCGTCAGCCAGCCCCACCTGTCGCTGGCGCGGGGGGCCATTGGAGCCTGGGAGGAGCCATACGGCGGCTACAAACGGCGGATGCTTCAGCACGCTCGCGCCATCGGCGTGCCGATCAGCGTGCCGTATCAGGACCTGGAACCGGCCCACAAGCGCTGGGTGGAGCAAGGCGGGAACGGCTTCGAAGGGATCCGCGGCTTCCTCGAGAAGCTGCAGGCCAAGCGCTACAAGCCCCACATCGGCGCGCGGCTGTCCCGCTGGCGCCGCCGGCTAGCGTGCCCGGAGTGCCGGGGCACCCGGTATTCCAAGAAAGTCCTGCACATCCAAGTCGGGGGGAAGTCCATCGCGGAAGTGTCGGCCCTGTCGCTGGAGCAGGCCCAGGAGTTCTTCGCCGGGCTGCGTCTGGACGGGGCCGAGGAGACGATCGCGGCGAACCTCCTGGCGGAGATCCGGAGCCGGCTGCGCTTCCTCAACGAGGTCGGTCTGCAATACCTGACCCTCAACCGGATGACGGCGACGCTGTCCGGCGGAGAAGCGCAGCGGATCCAGCTGGCGACCTCCCTCGGGTCGCGGCTGGCGGGGGTCTGCTACGTGCTGGACGAGCCCTCGATCGGCCTCCACAACCGCGACACGGCCCGGCTCATCGGCATTCTGCGCAAGCTGCGCGATCTGGGCAACACGATCATCGTGGTGGAGCACGACCGCGAGATGATGCTGGCCGCCGACCACCTCGTAGACCTCGGCCCGGCGGCGGGCGAGCGAGGGGGCCGGGTGATCTTCAGCGGCCCGAGCGAGGCCATCCACCGCCGGAACGGCTCCCTGACGGGCCGGTACCTGCGCGGCGAGGCGCGCATCGAGGTGCCTCGGCGGCGGCGAGCGCCGCACCCCTCGCGGATCCTGCGCATCACGGGCGCGGCCAAGCACAACCTCCGGGGCGTCTCCGTCGAGATCCCGCTGGGCTTGATGACGGTGGTCACCGGAGTGTCCGGTTCGGGCAAGTCCACGCTCGTCCACGGCATCGTCCACCACTGCGTGGCCCACGCCCTCAGCCGCCGCATGTACGACGACCCGCCGCAGATGGAGTCGCTGCCGTGCCAGAAGATGTCGGGCTACCCCGCGATCCGGCGGGCGATCCTCGTGGATCAAGCTTCGCTCGACCGTTCGCCGCGCTCCGTGCCCGCCACCTACATGAAGGTGTTCGACGAGATCCGCGCCTTGTTCGCCGGCACCCAGCTGGCTCGCGAGCGGTACTATGCGCGGGGCTGGTTCTCGTTCAACATCACCGGGGGGCGCTGCGACCTCTGCGAGGGGTCGGGCCGCCAGGTCATCGACATGCAGTTCCTGGCTGACATGGACCTACCCTGCGAGGAGTGCGACGGGAAGCGGTACCGGGCCGACATCCTGGACGTACGGTACCGCGGCAAGAACATCCACGAAGTCCTGCAGCTGACGGTGGACGAGGCGCTGCAGCTGTTCGCGGACAGGCCCAAGATCGTGAGGCGGCTGCAGGTTCTGGCGGAGGTCGGGCTGGGGTACATCCGGCTAGGCCAGCCCGGGACGCAGCTCTCGGGCGGAGAGCTGCAGCGGATGAAGCTGGCCCTGCACATCGCCGAGGCCCAGATGCGCGATACGCTATTCCTGTTCGACGAGCCGACCACCGGGCTGCACTTCGACGACATTCGGATGCTGCTCCAGGTGTTCGCCAAGCTCATCGAGAACGGGGCTTCGGTGCTGGTCATCGAGCACAACCTCGACGTGATCAAATGCGCGGACTGGATCCTGGACCTCGGGCCGGAAGGCGGCGATGGCGGCGGACGCATCGTGGCGCAAGGGCCGCCCGAGCATGTGGCGCAGTGCGCCGCGTCCCACACAGCCCGCTTCCTGCGGGGGGCGCTGGGATGAAGCCCCCCGCCGCACTCGCTCTGCTGCTGGCGCTGCCCGCCGTAGCCCAAGAGTGGACTTTCCCGCACAAGCCGCACCTGGAGCGCGGGCTGGAGTGCCAAGCCTGCCACGCGGCAGCCCCGGCCAGCCAGGAGGCGGGGGACCACCTGCTGCCGGACGGGCAGCTCTGCGGGGCCTGCCACAACGGCCGGACCGCGCCCGAGATCGACGCCGCGCCGCTGGCGCAACGGGAGCCGACGCAGCGCAGCTACCGCTTCAGCCACCGCTTCCACCTAGGCCTGGGAAACGCAGCCCCCCTGATCGCGGAGGCCATCGACTCCGGCGACTACCACGGGAAGCCCGGCGACGCACGCCGACACCTCGACACGGAGAACGCTTGCGCAGCCTGCCACCGCGGCTTAGAGGAGAGCTCCGCCGTGGACTCGCGGCTGCACCTGCCCCGCATGGGCGACTGCATCGTGTGCCACACTGCAGTCGACAACCCGTTCACCTGCGGGAACTGCCACGTCGAGGGGGCCGAGCTGATGCCGCCGGACCACACGCGGGAGTTCATCGACCAGCACTCCACCGGCAAAGTGGAACTCGACAAGCAGAGCTGCCTGCCCTGCCACGGCCGCAACTTCGCCTGCATGGGCTGCCACTGAGCCCGCACGGCGGAGCGCCGGACTCGAACCGCAGCCGGAGGAGCCGTCCGCAACGGACGGCCCGAGGGGCTCAAACCTTGTCCGGCGCGGGAACCTCGAAGCCCTTGCGGTAGGACTTCGTCAGCATGGCGTTGGCTTTGGGGTCGCCGCGGAAGCGGTTCTCCCCACGATCGAACTCCAGCAGCTCGCCGCGCTGGAACGCGATGTTCCCGAGATGGGCCAGCGCCGCCGCATGGTGGGCCGACTCGACGGGACCGTGCTGGTCCTCGGTCCTGCGGCTGCGCACAGCCTTGATGAAGTTCTCGTAGTGCTTGGTCGGCGCCTGGCCGCTGTCGACGAGCTCGGGCTTGCGGCCCTTGAAGATCTCCCACTTGGTGTAGCCGGAAACCGCCAAGTAGCCTTCGGAGCCGTAGAAGAGGTTGCCGTTGGCGGAGCGTGTCTCGTGGTTGGAGTGCCAGAAGCGCACCGCCACCTCGGCCATCTTGCGCTCTTCGCGGAACTGCATCAGGGTGGTGAGCATCTCCGGGGTTTCCCGGTGGTCGTCCCACAGATAGCGCCCGCCGGACGAGACGACCTGATCGGGCAGCGTGACGCCCAGGCCCCACTGCAGCATGTCGAGCTCGTGGATGCCCTGGTTGCCGATCTCGCCGTTGCCGAAGTCCCAGGTCCAGTGCCAGTTGTAGTGGACGTGCCGGCGCGAGTAGGGGCGCCACTTGCCCGGACCGACCCAGAGGTCGTAGTCGAGCGTGCTGGGCGGCTCCTCGGCGGGGGCGGGATCGAGGGCCGGCCGCCACTTGAAGATGTTGGCGCGGCCCATGTAGACCTCGCCGATAGCCCCGTCCCGGAGCTTCTGGACAGCCTCGCGGATGGCCTCGGAACTGCGCAGCTGGACGCCGTGCTGGACGATGCGGTTGTATTTCCTGGCCGCAGCGATCAGGCTGAGGCCCTCGTCGAAGGTGTGCGTCGCGGGCTTCTCCACGTAGACGTCCTTGCCGGCCTGGCAGGCCCAGATCGCGGCCAGCGTGTGCCAGTGGTTCGGCGTAGCGATGGTGACAACGTCTATGTCCGGGTCCTCGAGGACGCGGCGCAGGTCCTGGACCAGCTTCGGGCGGTGGCCGTGCTTCTTCTCGAACTCCCCGGCGCGCTGCTCGGCGATGGCGAGGTCGGGGTCGACGAACGTGGTGACTTCGACGTTCTGCAGCGGCTGGAGGCCGTACATGTGGCTCTGGCCGCGGCCGTTCACGCCGATGACGGCGGCTCGGATCCGGTCGTTGGCTCCCAGCACGCCGCTGCCTGCGGCGAAGGCCGTCGCGGGAGCGGCCGCCGCGACGGTCTGGACGAATGTTCTTCTGCGGATGGCGGAATTCTGTGGCATGGGCGGCTCTGCCCGCCATGTTAGCGCATCGCACATCCGAGGGCAACCACACCGGCCCGACCCGCACGCGACCGCCCGGCACCCGGATGCCGCAGGCTCGGACCCCGAGCGACGGAGTTGTCGCGGGCAGCGCCTAGAGCGGAGCCCCACAGCGCCAGGCGGCGGTGCGCAAGCCTTCGCTGGCAGGGAACGCGACTTGCGCCGCTGCTGCGAAGCTTCCGGCGGACCGGCAGGCCGAGCCGGGCTGCCGCCGGACCAGGGACGCCAGGGAATCCTGCAGCTGGTGGCATTGTCCACGCCCGCCCGAGGCTGCTACCCCAGCTGCAACGGGGCACCAGCCGCTGACGGGGCGGTTCTAGGAGAGAGGCGCCCGGACGGACGGTGGAAGAAGGAAGACGACGAAGTGCGCCCGTCCGGGCAATGCACCCGCAGGCTGGATGGAAGCAACAGGGAGCCTGGGGCGCACTGCTTCAAAGGATGGGCACCGTCCCCATGGCTGTCAAGCCGGGCAGACCCGTTGCGCCCCGCACTGGACATGGTTTACAAAGACCTTACATCTTGCGCCGCGAGAGGCTAGCCCCCGCCCCGGATCCGGAGTTGGCGCAACTGCGCACGCTCCCTAGGCCACCTGCACCCGGCAACACCCAGCGGGGAGCGCCCGCTGGATCCGCTTCGGTTCCGCCCCTACTTGAGCCGGTTCTCCACCGGAGCATCGCGGTGACCCCACGCAGGTGCGGCCCACCCGTCGATTGGCAGCGACGCTGGCCGGACCGAGGCGGCACCCGCCGGTCCGTGCGAAGCCCCTGTCCGACATCCCCGAGCGACCGGCAGGACCTGCGGAACCCCTCAGCCCCTGGTCAGGAACAGCATCACCGTACGGGCATCGAGCGCACGGAACTTAGCTGCCACGGGGGAATACCGGATCAGCGGGCCCAGCGCGCGGATCTCCGAGCGGGCCTCCTGCGTGAGGCTGGCAGCGAACATGTCGACCTGCTCCGAGTACGAGTAGTCCTGGCAGCGCGGGCCGAGCCGAGCGATGACGGCCAAGGCCTCGTCCCAGAAAGCTTTCCGCCGCAGCAGACGCTTGCGGAGCCCCACCTCGCGCACGATCTCCAGCGTTGCGCGGGCGCTGCGGAACTCCATCCGCACGCAGCGGGACCGCTCGAACGGCCGTGCGGGATCGTGGTCCGGGAATCGCGCCAGCAATGCTTCCACGTCATCCGGCATGGCTTCCAGGGGCCGCCAGCGCAGCCGGGAGTCCCCGCTCACCAGCGAGCCGCGGGCCAGGATGCCGGCGACCCGGGCGGAATCCTTGCCGCAAGCCCCGAGTATCTTGGCGGCCAGCTCCTCCAGGGACAGGTCCACTCTCGCCACGCCGGACATGGTGACGTAGCCGGCGGACTCCGAACTGACCCTGCAAGGGACCGTCGGCGGCAACGGCAAACCCTATGGTAGGCAATCCCTCCCGACTCGGCGCTCGCCTAGGAGCCCCTTGATCAAGTCCGGCTGAGCGGCGCTGCGCTCGGGAGCTTGCGGTTCGAGAGCATTCCGGGGGATACTTGTTCACTTGTTGCTGGGCGCTCGCCAACGGATCCAGGGGTTCGTCTGCCTCCCTGCGGACGAACTCCCCCAAGCCCCGACCGTCCCGTTCTTTGAGAAGCTCCACGAGGTGCTCGAGCGCTCCGGGTTCGACGAGGGCCTGGAGCGGCTCTGCCGGCCCTTCTAGGCCGCCGGGCTGGGCCGCCCCTCGCTGCCGCCGGGCGTCTCCTGCCGCAGGCTCCTGCGCGGCTCCCTGCCGAGCCTCCATGCCGAGCGCGCCAGCGCCCTGCAGGCCAGCGACACCCTCTCGCTCCCTCGGCTCCGGGCTCCATGCGTCGCCGCCGGACCCCTCCCCGCTGTGCCGCACGCGCCAGCGCAGCGACCTCGAGACGCCCAAGCAGGTCTGCGCTTGGGTGCTGGCGAGGCTGCGGGCCGCCGGGCTGGCCCAAGGCGAGACGGTCGGGGTGGACGCCACCCCGCTGGAAGCCCACGCGGGGCTGCACACGCTGCAGCGGCGGAACACCCAGGAGGGCTCCGGGGAGTGCCTCGAGCGCCTGGCGGAATCCGCGGGCCTCGAGGCGCCGACGCAGGCAGAGTTGCTCGAGTGCGACCGCCGGCACCAGAACCAGTCGCTGGCGCACCAGGAGGGGGAGCACCAGGTCGCTCCGGACGCCCGGGTGGCCCGCCTGCAGGACGGCGCGCCGGACAGGGCCCCCAAGGCCGAGCCCGCGGTGGACCTGGACAGCGGCGCGCTGGCGGGGCTGACCGTGCAGGCTGCGGACCGGGGCGGCCCGGCGACGCTCGGGCCGCCGCTGGCGACGCTGGCGGAGGCGCAGGGCGGGAAGCCGCAGACGGTGGTGGCGGACCAGGGGTGCCACAGTGGTGCATCGGGGCTGGCACTGGAGGAGTCCGGGCAGGAGCCGGTGCTTCCGGAGCCGCAGCGGCAGCCGCGCCAGGGGGAGCCGGGCCGGGAAGCCGAGCGCGCGGCGGGGGAGGCGCACCGGGAGCGGGTCGCCGGCGAGCAGCGGGGCCGCAAACTGGAGCGGCAGCGCTGCGAGCAGGTCGCACGGTCGAGGGCCCCAGGTACGCGCCCGGCGGGCTGCGGCGGGTCCACCTGCGGGGCCGCAACAGCATCCTGATCCTGCAGCGACTGCTCCTCCACGCCTGCGGGTACAACCTAGGCGTCCTGCTGCGGTCGCTGACGGGGATCGGTACGCCCCGGAGCCTGCCAGGCGGCGGTTCCCTGGCCGTGGCGGCGCTCATGCGGCCCGGAGCAGGCCTCGGGAAGGCCCGGAACGGCTTCTGCGCGCGTTCTCGAGCGTCTGGGCCGCCCGGCGGCCCGCGCTCGGGCTCGGAGCCTAGCCCGCAGGAGCCTTCGCTGCGTTCCGCCGCGTCTCGGCGGTGACTCGGACAGCGCCCTTTATCAACGGGCTCCTAGGGCACCGGGCCAGCCGCGCCCACGCCGAGCTCGGCTAGGCCCGTCCAAGGCTCGTCGCAGACGCCGCAAGCCGGGATAGGAGCACTGGCGAGGAACCTAGGCAAGGAAAGCCTCCGGAAAAATCGAGAGGCACCCCCGCGGGGCAAGCCCCGGACACCCCGAAGAACTGCCTAAACCATGGCAACCCAAACACGCTCCGACTAGCAACCGGAATTTCCACCCGGGAATCAGGGCAGTGACAGGGCGTGCTCGGCAATGGAGTTCCGAGCTGCTACACTACGGCGCGGGCGGCTCCGATCCCGCGACCCTGCATGGCGAAGCCCGCAGCCCTCCAGCCCTCCTCCCTGCGCCAGACCCCTCCAGAGCCGGCGCAGCCGAGGCGGCCGCGCCGGTCCCGCGAGGGCCCCGCCGCGCAACCCGAGCCGCGGCGGCGGGAGGCGGTGTACCCCGCGACCGACGGGCTCATCTTCACCGCCACGTTCCCCCACACGCACGCCGCGGACTATGTCTTCAATGGGCTCCGAGCCCGCTTCCGCCGCCGGCGGGACGTTTTCGTGTCCATGGAGATGGGCCTCTACTACAGGGAGGGCAACCCCAAGCGGACCCTCAGCCCGGACGTGTGCGCCGCCTTCGGCGTGCGGCGGCATCCGCGGGATTCGTACAAGGTCTGGGAAGTGGGCAAGCCGCCCGACTTCGCGCTGGAGGTCTCGTCGCGCTCGACCTTTTGGAAAGACCGGCTCGAGAAGCTGGCGCTCTACGCCGCCATCGGCGTGCCGGAGTACTGGCTCTTCGCTCCGGAGCCGCGGCACCGGCTGCCGCAGCTGCAGGGCTACCGGCTCAGGCGCGGGGGCTACGCGGAGATCCGGCCGCAGCGGCTGCGCGGCGCTGCCTGGGAGTACCCCAGTGCGGTGCTGGGGCTGGGGTTTCGGGTGGCCGACGGTTTGCCGCGGCTGCGCGATCCCGTCACCGGGAAAGACCTGCTCGGCCATGTCGAATCGGAGCGCGGGCGGGAGGCGGCTGAGGCCGAACGGAATGCGGAGGCAAAGGCCAGGCGGGCGGCTGAGGCTGAGCGGGATGCCGAGGCGCATGCACGCCGGGAATTGGAAGCCGAACTCGCTGCACTCAAGGCTCGCAGGGAATAACGGCCAGGCGGCGAGCAGCCGCTCCCGGAGCCGCGCCGGGGGCGGGCGGTGGGGGAAGCCCACCCGGAACCGGGGCGGGCCGGGCGCTGACGCGGCGGAGGGTGGAGTTGGGGTAGCGGGCGAGGGTCCCCAAGGAGCGCACCGGGGGGCTGCGACTGGTGGGCCTGCGGGGGTAGGCGCGCCCCGGAGCCGGCAGGATCGCCGCCCCGCCCCCGTCGGCGTCCCCCAGGGGCACCGCAACGCCCTTCAGGCGGCCCGGCATGGGCTGCGGCGGGCCTGGGGAGCCCCGCCAGGGGAACTGGTGCCCCACTTCGCCTGGCCAGCGGCGCTGGGTGCAGCCTGAGGCCCGCCTGCCCCACCGTCCAGGCCGACGCCGACGCCGGACTGCTTCAACGGGCTCCTAGGCCGGGTCACTCAATGAAGCCGTGGCCCCTCAGCGTCTCGCTCAGCTCGGGCTCCTCCCAGAACACCACGCGCTCCACAATCGATCCGTCCCGCAGCAAAGCCCCGTAGGGGACATCCTGGAACTCGAACGTTGCCTTGAGCAGCCCGAGGTCCGGGGAAAGCCTGACCCCCTGCCAGCCGGCGTCGTCCAGGAATCCAGGGCCCCAGTCCGGGTCTTGGGTCGGAATGCCCACGATGTCCGCGGACCACCGGTAGCTGGCCATCGTCCGGCCGGCGTCCAGGCAGTGCAGGCAGCTGGGGTTGAAGAAGAACAGGAAGACCTCGCCGGTTCCCAGGTCGTAGTCCTCCCCATCCGCGGCGATCGTCGCGCGGATCTCCTCGCGCCCGGCTCCGCCGAGCCTGTCGACTCCCAGCATGACGCCTGCGAAGGCCGCGACCGCCAGGGCCGCGGCGGCGGCGGCCCGCGGTCCTGCGGGGCGCGGGGAACACCAGACCGCCGCCAAGGAGGCCGCCAGCATCGCCGCATCGCTCCAGAAGAAAGCCGGCCCGACAGCCCGCTCCAGCCACGGGAAGCACGAGCAATCCGCCCCGCGCAAGGTCTCGTAGTTCAGGCCCATGTACGCCATGAACCCCACGAGCAGCGCCGCCGACAACCAGCCGCCCCAGCGCCGCCAGGACGGGCGCAGGAGCAGCACGCCCGCGGTGACCTCGGCGATCCCGACGGCCAGGGTTCCCGCCAGGGACCACCGCACGGGCACGAGCAGCTGCGTGAGCTTGAGCTGCCAGCCGGAAATGTCCGTCAGCTTCCACAAGCCGGCCGTGAACCACAGGACCGCCATGCAGACCGCCGCGGCCAGCCCCGTCCAGCGCATCCAACCCGTGATTTCCGGCGAGTCCGTTCGCATGGGCTTCCTGCTCGGCGCCGCGGCCCGGCGACCCTCTCCAAGTATAGGTTCGGACAGGCCTCCCCGAGCGGGCCGAGACGCCGCACCGCCCGCTGCGGCTCGCCGCGCGGCTCCGCGCGGGAGCCCAGCTGAGCCGCCCGGGGCGAGCGACTGGGCCGCGGCCCCAAGGGACTCTGCGACAATCGGAGGCGATGCAGAAGTCCGACGGGATGAGCTACGCCCCGCGGGGCAAGGCCCGCGCCGTTGTGCAGCCGGGCGAATTCGCCATGGCCGCCGTGGCGCTGGACCACGGACACATCTACGGCATGTGCAACGGCCTGACGGAGGCGGGGGCCGACCTGAAGTGGGTCTTCGACCCGGACCCGCAGAAAGTGGAGCGCTTCCGCGAGGCGTTCCCCCAGGCGCGGGCCGCTCGGAGCAAGGACGAGGTCTGGCAGGACGCCCAGGTGCAGCTCGTCGCCTCCGCGGCCGTGCCGAGTGCCCGCTGCGCGCTCGGCTGCGACGCCATGGCGCATGGCAAGCACTACTTCACCGACAAGGCGCCCATGACAACGCTGGACCAGCTGGAAGAGGCCCGGAGGCAAGCCGCCGGAACCGGCCGGAAGTACGCCGTCTACTACAGCGAGCGCCTGCACACGGAGTGCTCCATCTACGCGGGCAACCTGATCGACGAGGGCGCCATCGGCCGCGTCATCCAGGTGATCGGCATGGGGCCGCACAGGCTGAACGCGCCTGCGAGGCCGCCGTGGTTCTTCGACTTCGCGCAATACGGGGGCATCCTCTGCGACATCGGCAGCCACCAGATCGAGCAGTTCCTGCACTTCGGCAGGCGCCCGCGACGCGACCGTGACCGCAAGCCGCGTGGCGAACTACAACAATCCAGGCCATCCCGAGCTCGAGGATTTCGGCGACGCCTCGCTGGTTGCCGACAACGGCGCGACGAACTACTTCCGGGTCGACTGGTTCACGCCCGGCGGCTTGGGGGCGTGGGGCGACGGGCGGACGTTCATCCTGGGCACGGAGGGCTACATCGAGCTCCGCAAGTACCTCGATGTGGGCCGCGAGAACGAGTCGGACCAGCTCTACCTGGTGGACGGCCGGGGCGAGCGGCATGTCCGGACGCGCAACACGGTGGGTTTCCCCTTCTTCGGGCAGCTGATCCTAGATTGCCTGGGGGGCACGGAGCGCGCGATGACCCAGGAGCATACGTTCAAGGCGGCGGAGCTGTGCCTCATCGCGCAGAGGGACGCCGTGCGCGTGGCCTGAGCCTCGATGGACCCGGCGCTGGCGCTGGGCGCCGTTCTGGCAATCTCCGGTGCGTACCACCTAGCCGCGCTGGCCGCGGCCCCTCCGGCATCTCCGCCGTCCGGCGAGCGACCTGCCCGGCGGGGGAGCCTGTCCGCCGGTGTCCGTTCTGAAGCCGGCGTTCGGAGCCGGCCGGGAATTCACGGACCTTCTGCGCTCCCACGCCAACCAGGACCACCCCCAGTTCGAGATCCTCGTCGGCCTCTCCGAGGCCGACGAGGCGGCCCGGCACGCAGTCCAGCAGGTCCAGGCCGAGTTTCCGAGGCTGCGGATCCAGGCGGTCCAGTGCCCTGCAACATCCCCGGGCTGCAACGGCAAAGTCGAGGTCTTGGAGCGCTTGGCCGTCCAGGCGGGCCACGGCGTTTGGGTGGCGACCGACGCGGACATCCGCGTGCCGCGGCACTTGCTGCGGAGCCTCTGCCGCGATCTGGCGCGACCGGGCACGGGCCTCGTCACCTGCCTCTACCGAGCCGAACCTGGGCGTACGGCGGCGACCAAACTGGAATCCCTCTGGATCGGCGGGGAGTTCTCCGCCCAAGTGCTCCTCGCAGGTTGGCTGCAGGGCATGCGTTTCGCCCTGGGCGCGGCGGTAGCGTTGCGCAAAGCCACGCTGCAGCGGGCGGGCGGGTTCCAGGTGCTGCGGCACTACATCGGCGACGACTACCAACTCGGCGCGAAGGTGGCCGCGAGCGGGGCGCGGGTCGAGCTCTCGGAAGTCCCGGTGGCCACCCACCTGCCGGTTGCCGACGGCTGGGCCAACGTCTGGAAGCGCCAGGTGCGCTGGGCGCGCACCATCCGCCTGCAGCGCCCCCTCGGGCATGCGGGCCTCGCGGTCACATTCGGGAGCGTCTGGGCCGCGACGGCGGTGCTCATTGCGCCGGGCGACCTGTGGCCCGCGGCGATTGGGGTTGTGGGGCTGAGGCTCCTGGCGGGGGCCGTTGCGTTGCGTTGCGTAAGCGCCTGCTGGCGGCGCAACCGGCTGTGGGCGCTGCCGGCGGCAGACTGCGGCGCATTCCTGGTCTGGCTGGCGAGCTTCTGCGGCCGCCACGTCGCGTGGGGAGGGAGGCGGCTCCGCCTCGGCCCCGAGGGTCGGATCTCAGACTGAGCGGGGCTCGCCCGCCAGCGCTTGGGCCGTCTAGCCCCTTCGCGCACGGCCGGCAGCGGTGCGCCAACCGCCGAGAGGCGTCCTACATCTTCATCCTCCGCAAGGCCGACGAGCCCCCGGGGCCGGCCCTGCGGAGCTAACCGCAGAGCGCGCGACGCGTCGGCGTGACGCTGCGGCGGCCCCGGCCAAGCCGGGGCAGCCTGGCTCGGCTGCCCCCGACGCCCGCCTGGAGCCGGCCGCGGGCGCTGCCGCGACGCCGGAAACGTCCGCCGGAGCCGGGCAGGACGGAGTACAATGCCGCCAGCCCCAGTGCCAGTATCGGACCCGCACCCCAACCGTTTCCCGAGGCGAGACTTCCTCGCACTCGCCGCCGCGGGCTCGCCGCTCGCTTGCGGCACCGACCCCCAGCGGAGCGCCGCAGACGGCCGCCGGCCCCCCAACATCATTCTCGTCATGGCCGACGACCTCGGCTACGGCGAGCTGGGCTGCTACGGCCAGGACCTGATCGCCACGCCGCACATCGACCGCATGGCGGCCGAGGGGCTGCTGTTCTCCGAGGCCTACTCCGGCTGCTCCGTGTGCGCGCCGGCACGCAGCGTGCTCCTAACCGGCCTGCACATGGGCCACACCTCGGTCCGGTCGAACCCGGGCGGCGTGCCGCTGCTGGCCGAAGACGTGACGGTCGCCGAACTCCTCCGGCAGCACGGCTACGCGACCGGCTGCTTCGGGAAGTGGGGCCTCGGCGACATCGGGACGGACGGGGTGCCTTGGATGCAGGGCTTCGACGAATTCGTCGGCTACCTGCACCAGGCCCACGCGCACTATTTCTACCCCCACTACATCTACGACAACGAGCGGCAGCTGCCGCTGGCGGGCAACGCCGGGGACGGCCGCGGCACCTTTTCGCACGACGTGATCGCCGCGCGCGCCCTGCAGTTCATCCGCGCGCACCGGGATCGACCGTTCTTCTGCTACGTCCCGTTCACGATCCCGCACGCCGAGTACGTCGCCCCGGACGACGAGATCTACGCCCGCTACAGCGGCAGGTTCGACGAGGTCGAGCTGCCCCAGAGCAGCTCGCGGCCAGGACGGCTCATCCGCCCCGCCGAACCGCACGCCACGCTGGCCGCGATGATCACGCGCATGGACCGCGATGTCGGGCGCATCCTGGAGCTCGTCAAGGAGCTGGGCCTGGACGAGGACACGATCGTGTTCTTCACGTCCGACAACGGAGCCGCGGCCGCCAGCTGGACCGACTACTTCCAGAGCAGCGGCCCGTTGCGGGGGGCAAAGCGGACTTTCTACGAGGGGGGCATCCGCGTGCCCATGCTCGCCCGCTGGCCCGGCCGCATCGCTGCCGGCTCGAGGAGCGCCCACGCCTGGGGCTTCCACGATTTCCTGCCGACACTTTTGGAACTGGCCGGAGCGGAGCCTGCCGCGACCACGGACGGCCTCTCGGTCGTCCCCACCCTGCTCAACGCCGGAGCGCAGTCCGAGCACGAACACCTGTACTGGGAGCTCCCGCGCTATGTCGCGGACCGCGGCAGCTTCCGCGACGAAGTCCCGGCTCAGGCGCTACGCATGGGGCGCTGGAAGGCCGTGCGGCCGAAACCGGACGGGGAGCTGGAACTGTACGACCTCGAGGCGGACCTGGCCGAGACCCGCAACCTGGCCGGGGAGCGCCCGGAAGTCCTGGCGCAGGTG
>CBDBZZ010000043.1:0-146522 GCA_965213745.1 Bryobacterales bacterium
TTCCGGCGTTGCGGCGGCCACCCGCAAGACGGGCTCCGGCCGGGCGGCGACCCCCGATCCAGCTGCCGTCGGCGCAGCGCAGCCCGTCGCCCCCGGCCATGGCCGCGGCCCTGGGCAGGTCGAGCAGCACCGGCTCCCCGGCGGTCGTCTCCAGCCTGAGGCGCCGGCGGTGCCTGTCGTCGAAGCCGAGGCTCACGCAGCCGGCGGCTTCCCGTTCCGGCCAATGCCCCCGCGGGCGGTGCTCGACAGCGCGCCGCATCGGCCTAGAACAGGAAGTAGCGCTGCGCCATGGACAGCACTTCCGCCGGCTCGCAGGTGAGCAGCGCGCCGTCGGCCCGCACTTCGTAGGTTTCCGGATCGACCTCGATATCGGGCAGGAGGCCGTTCAGCACCATATCCGCCTTGCCGACGCTCCGCGTCCGCCGGACCGGCTCCAGCCGCCGGCCGGTATTGCAGGCGGCATCGAGGCCCGCCTCGCTGACGAAGGTGACGGAGGTCGCCGGCCGCGCGCGCCCGAAAGCGGCGAACATGGGCCGGTAATGCCGGGGCTGCGGCGTCGGGATGGAGGCGTTCGGGTCTCCCATGACGGCGGCGGCGATCATGCCCCCCTTCAGCACCAGGTCCGGCTTCACGCCGAAAAAGGCCGGGGACCAGACGACGAGGTCCGCCAGCTTGCCGGCCTCGACCGAGCCGATATGGTCCGCCATGCCATGGGCGATGGCGGGGTTGATGGTGTATTTGGCGATATAGCGCCGGGCGCGCAGATTGTCGTTCTCGCCGCATTCGCCCTCCAGCCGGCCGAACTGGCGCTTCATCTTGTCCGCCGTCTGCCAGGTGCGGATCGGGACCTCGCCGACGCGGCCCATCGCCTGGCTGTCCGACGCGATGATCGAGAACGCGCCCATGTCGTGGAGGATGTCCTCGGCGGCGATGGTCTCCTTGCGGATGCGGCTCTCCGCAAAGGCGACATCCTCGGCGATGCGCGGGTCCAGATGGTGGCAGACCATGAGCATGTCGAGATGCTCGTCCACGGTGTTGACCGTATAGGGGCGGGTCGGGTTGGTCGATGAGGGCAGCACGTTGGCGAGCCCGCAGACCTTGATGATGTCCGGCGCATGGCCGCCGCCCGCCCCTTCGGTATGGAAGGCGTGGATCGTGCGGCCCCTGAAGGCGGCGATGGTGTGCTCGACGAAGCCCGACTCGTTGAGCGTGTCGGTGTGGACCATCACCTGCACATCCATCGCCTCCGCCACGCCGAGGCAGGTGTCGATGGCGGCGGGCGTCGTGCCCCAGTCCTCATGGAGCTTGAGCGCGCAGGCCCCGGCCCGCACCTGTTCCTCCAGCGCGGCCGGCAGGCTCGCATTGCCCTTGCCGGCGAAGCCGAGATTCATGGCGAAGCCGTCGGCCGCCTCGATCATCGTTCGCAGGTGCCACGGGCCCGGCGTGCAGGTGGTGGCGTTGGTGCCGGCGGCGGGGCCGGTGCCGCCGCCCAGCATGGTCGTGATGCCGGCAGCCAGCGCCTCCTCGATCTGCTGCGGGCAGATGAAATGGATATGGCAGTCGAAACCGCCGGCTGTCACGATCTTGCCCTCGCCGGCGACGATCTCGGTGCCGGGCCCGATGACAATGTCCACGCCGTCCTGGATATCCGGGTTGCCCGCCTTGCCGACGGCGAGGATGCGCCCGCCGCGGATGCCGATATCCGCCTTCACGACGCCCCAATGGTCGAGGACCAGCGCATTGGTCACCACCGTGTCGGCCGCGCCCTCGGCCCGCGCCGCCTGGGACTGGCCCATGCCGTCGCGGATGACCTTGCCGCCGCCGAATTTCACCTCGTCGCCATAGGTGGTGAAGTCGCGCTCGACCTCGATGAAGAGTTCGGTGTCGGCAAGGCGGACGCGGTCACCCCGCGGTCGGGCCGAACATGTCCGCATAATCGCGGCGGGACATCGCATAGGCCATCTCAGCCCTCCCCGTCGAGCGCGCCCATGACCCGCCCGTTGAAGCCGACGGCGCGCCGGGCGCCGCCATAGGGAACCAGCACCGCCAGGCGCGTCTGGCCGGGCTCGAAGCGCATGGCGGCGCCGGCCGGAATGTCGAGGCGCCGGCCGCGGGCCCGCGCGCGCTCGAATTGCAGCGCGGGATTGACCTCGAAGAAATGGAAGTGGCTGCCCACCTGGACCGGCCGGTCGCCGGTATTCGCGACCTCGACCTCCACGGCCTCACGGCCCCGGTTGAGCGGGATCTCGCCCTCGGCAGCCAGGATTTCGCCCGGAATCATCGCATTCCCCTCAGCGGATCGGGTTGTGGACGGTGACCAGTTTGACCCCATCGGGGAAGGTCGCCTCCACTTGCACGTCATGGATCATCTCGGCCACGCCCGCCATCACCTGCTCCCGCGACACGACATGGGCGCCGGCCTCCATCAGTTCGGCGACGCGCCGCCCGTCGCGCGCGCCCTCGACGACGAAATCGGCGATGAGCGCCACGGCTTCCGGATGGTTGAGCCGAACGCCGCGCTCCAGCCGGCGGCGGGCGACGATGGCGGCCATGGCGACCAGCAGCTTGTCCTTTTCTCGCGGGGTGAGTCGCATGGGGCAACCGTTCTCCTTCAACAAAACCAGACGCGCGGCGCGAGCGCCGGACGGTCGAACGCCAGCGCGCGGAACGCGCCCACCAGCCCGGCGAGCTCGCGCTTGAATGCGCCGCCTTCGCGGGCGAGGAACCGCGCCGCCGCCAGCCCCCGGACGGCGCCGGCGCCCGCGAAGGCCGACATGCCCGCCAGCAGCCGGCGGAGGTCTTCCAGCCGGTCCGGCGCATCGGGCGCAGCATAGATGAGCGTCGCCGACACGCGCGCGCCGCGCAGGCCGGCGGCCGAGGCCGCCGCCGCCTCGAATGCAGGGCCTGCGATGCGCAGCGCATCCCGCCAGACGGGCCGGCCGCCGCGGTCGATCCGCCAGCGGTCGGCAAGGCTGCCATACACCATGCGCTCGCCATGCGCGGCGCGGCCGAACACCAGCGTTTCCACCGCCAGCAGCCGCGCATCGCCGGCCATATCCACCTCGATCCGGCGCCGCAGCCTTGCGCCGTCGAACAGGATGGTTTCCTGCGGCAGCCATTCCAGCACGGCGCCGGGGCCGAGGGTGAGCCGCGCCGTCCACTCCGCCGGCGCGTCGATGGCGCGATAGACCTTCTCGGCCGCCTGGCCGGACACAAGCGCCTCCGCCCCCGGCCCGGCCGCCACCCCGACCTCGCACCGGTCTCCCCCGGCGATGCCGCCCGCCAGGTTGGCGAGCACCGCTTCCGGCACGCCGTTCACGGGGCGCGGCGTCAATATCCGCATCGGCGCGCGGGAATAGCGCTCGACGAGCGCGCTGCCCTGCTCCCGCGCCTCGAAGCGCAGCACGGCCCGGCCGCGGCTGCGCTGGAGCGCGAGGTCAGACGCCGAGGCGGCGGCGCAGCTCGGTTTCATCGAGGTCCCCCGGACGCCCCTGCATGACGACTTCGCCCCGGTCCATGACCACGAACCGGTCAGCGAGTTCGCGGGCGAAATCGAAAAACTGCTCGACAAGCAGGATGGCGATGTCGCCGCGCGCGGCCAGTTGCGAAATCGCCGCGCCGATCTGCTTGATGATCGAGGGCTGGATGCCTTCGGTCGGCTCGTCCAGCACCAGGAGGCGCGGCCGGGTAGCCAGCGCCCGGGCGATCGCCAATTGCTGCTGCTGCCCGCCGGAAAGGTTGCCGCCGCGCCGCCGCAGCATGTCGCGCAGCACGGGGAACAACTCGAAGATTTCCCCGGGCAGCGTGCGCTCGGCGCGCGGCAGCATGCCGAGGCCGGTCCTCAGATTCTCCTCGACCGTGAGCAGCGGGAACACCTCCCGCCCCTGCGGCACCAGGGCGAGGCCGGCGCGGGCGCGGTCGGCGGCGGTCAGCCCGGTGATGTCCGCGCCTTCCCACTCCACCTTGCCCCGGCGCAGGGGGACATGGCCGACAAGCCCGCGGATCAGGCTGGTCTTGCCGACGCCGTTGCGGCCCAGCACGCAGGTCACCTCGCCCTTCCGCGCCGTCAGCGACACGCCCTTCAGCACCTGGCTGGCGCCGTAATAGAGATCGGCATCGCGGATCGTCAGCATGGTTTCGCCATCGCCTCAGCGCCCCAGATAAACCTCGATCACCGCCTCGTTGGCCGAGACGGCTTCGAGCGTGCCTTCCACCAGCATCGCGCCTTCATGCAGCGCCGTGACCCGGCAGTCGAGCGCGCGCACGAATTCCATGTCGTGCTCGACCACGATAACCGACCGGCCGCCCCCCGCGATCCGCTTGAGAAGCCGCGCGGTGCGCATGGTCTCCGCATCGGTCATGCCGGCGGCAGGCTCGTCGATCAGCAGGACGCTGGGGTCCTGCGCCAGCAGCATCCCGATCTCCAGCCATTGTTTCTGGCCGTGGCTCAGGAGGCCGGCGCGGTCTTCCGCCCGGTCGCGGAGCGCGATGAGGTCCAGCACCTCCTCGATGCGCGCCCGCTGTTCGCCGGACAGGCGCGCGAACAGCGTGCGCCGGGCGCGGCGGTCGGCGCGGCAGGCAAGCTCCAGGTTCTCGAACACGCTGTGCGCCTCGAACACGGTCGGCCGCTGGAATTTGCGCCCGACGCCGAGCGCGGCGATGGCGGCCTCGTCAAGGCGGGTCAGGTCATGGCGGCCGTGCAGCAGCACCTGGCCCTCGTCCGGGCGCGTCTTGCCGGTGATGACGTCCATCATGGTCGATTTGCCGGCCCCGTTCGGCCCGATGACCGCCCTGAGTTCGCCCGGCTCCAGATAGAGGCTCAGCCGGTTGAGCGCCTTGAAGCCGTCGAAGCTGACGGTGATGGCGTCGAGATAGAGCGCCGCCCTGCTGATTGCGGGACGCTCAGCCATGGCCGCCCCGCCAGTGCCGCCAGCGCGCGTGGAGCCTCGGGATTTCGCCCAGAATGCCTCTCGGCGCGAACAGGGTGACGGCGACGAACAGGCCGCCGAGCACAAACAACCAGGCCTCCGGGGCGGCGCCGGTCAGGAAGGTCCTGGCGTAGTTGACCGCAACCGCGCCGAGGGCCGCCCCGACAAGCGTGCCCCGGCCGCCGACCGCCACCCAGATGACGATTTCGATGGAGTTGGCGGGCGAGAATTCGCCGGGGTTTATGATGCCGACCTGGGGGACATAGAGCGCCCCGGCCGCGCCCGCCATCATCGCCGAGACGGTAAAGACGAGGATCTTGTAGTGCTCCGGCCTGTAGCCGAGGAAGCGGGCGCGCTGTTCGGCGTCGCGGACCGCGACGAGCACCCGCCCGAATTTCCCGGCCGTCATCCAGCGGCACAGCAGATAGCCCGCGGCCAGCGCTGCGGCGGAGGCAAGCAGCAGGCCGGCCCGCATCCCGGCATCCTTCAGGTCGAGGCCGAACAGGTCCTTGAAGTCGGTCAGGCCGTTATTGCCGCCGAAGCCCATATCGTTGCGAAAGAAGGCGAGCATCAGCGCGAAGGTCATCGCCTGGCTGATGATCGAGAAATAGACGCCGGTGACGCGGCTGCGGAAGGCGAGCCAGCCGAACAGGAACGCCAGCGCGCCGGGCGCGGCCAGGCACATCGGCAGCGCGAACCAGGCCGAATCGAACCCGTGCCAATACCAGGGCAGTTGCTTCCAGTCGAGGAACACCATGAAGTCCGGCAGCACGGGATGGCCGTAAACGCCGCGCTCGCCCACCTGGCGCATCAGGTGCATGCCCATGGCATAGCCGCCCAGCGCGAAAAACGCCCCGTGGCCGAGGCTCAGTATGCCGGCGAAACCCCAGACGAGATCGACGCTGAGCGCAAGCAGCGCAAGGCAGAGATATTTGCCGGCCAGGCCGACCATGTAGTTGGGAACGTGCAGCGCCGCGCCTTCCGGCAACGCGAGGTTCAGCAGCGCCGCCCCGCCCGCCAGCAAGGCGAGCGCGGCAAGGAAAATCCGCCCCTTGAGGTCGAGCAGCCGCATGGCTCAGAGCTCCGCCGCCCGGCCGCGCATGGCGAAGAGGCCCTGCGGACACCGCTGGATGAACAGGATGAGCGCGACCAGGATGACGATCTTGCCGAGCACCGCCCCGGAGAATGGTTCGATGAACTTGTTGACGACGCCGAGCGACATGGCGCCGACCAGCACCCCCCAAAGATTGCCGACGCCGCCGAACACGATGACCATGAAGCTGTCGACGATGTAGGCCTGGCCCAGATTGGGGCTCACATTGTCGATCTGGCTGAGCGCCACGCCGGCCATGCCCGCCACGCCCGAGCCGAGCGCGAAAGTCATGCAGTCCACCTTGCGCGACCGGATGCCCATGGCGTTCGCCATCGGCCGGTTCTGCGTCACCGCCCGCATTTCGAGGCCGAAGGCCGTGTAGCGGATGACCGCCATGACCGCGGCCAGCACGGCGAGCGAGAACAGGACGATCCAGATGCGGTTGTAGGTGATCGCGACTCCGCCCGCGAGCTCCAGGGCGCCGCTCATCCATTCCGGGTTGCCGACTTCCCGGTTGGTCGGCCCGAAGATCGAGCGGACCGCCTGGCGGAGGATGAGGCTCACGCCCCAGGTGGCCAGCAGGGTTTCCAGCGGCCGCCCGTAAAGCCAGCGGATGACGGACCGCTCCAGCCCCGCGCCGAGCGCCGCGGCGGCGAGGAAGGCCGCCGGCGCCGCGACGGCAAGCGACAGGCCGAAGAACTCCGGCGCAAAGGTGCGGAACAATTCCTGGACCACGAAGGTGGCGTAGGCGCCGACCATCACCATTTCGCCATGCGCCATGTTGATGACGCCCATGACGCCGAATGTGATCGCCAGCCCGACCGCCGCCAGCAGGAGGACCGACCCCAGGCTGATCCCCTGGAAGACCGCGCCGAACTGGCGGTAGAGCTCAAGCCGGTCCTCGATCTCCTGCAGGGCCGCGCGGGCGGCCGCGCGGACGGCGGCGCCGGTGTTCGCGTCGCCGGCGACCCGCCCCAGAATGGCGCGCGCCTGCGGCGATTCGCTGGCGCCCAGCCGCTGCGCGGCCGCAATGCGGACCGGCGGCGGCGAAGCCGGGCCGATATCGACCGCCGCGAGCGCCAGCGCCATGGCGGCCTGCACCTCCGGGTCGGTTTCGCGCTCCAGCGCGGCTGCAAGGGCGGGACGAAGGCCGGGGTCCGCGGATTTCAGCAGGCCGGCCGCCGCTTCGAGCCGTATGGCGGGGTCGGGATGGGCGATGTTGAGCCCGGCGAGCGCGGTGCGGATGATCCGCCTCAGCCGGTTGTTGACCCGGACCTTCTTCAACGCCCGGGAAGGCGCCGTCCCCGCCTGTTCTCCCGCCACCGGGTCGAACAGGTCGAACTCGCGGCCCCGCTTGGCCGCGACGAACAGCCGCCCGTCTTCCTTGCGGAAGTAGAGCTTGCCCCCGGCCATGGCCGAGAGGACCGGCGCCGCCGCGGGATGGCCGGACGCCGCGAGCGCCTCGACGCCGGCCTGCCGCTGCTTGGCCGATTTCCCGGCCAGCAGGACAAGCGCGGCCTCGAAGCCCCCGGATGCGCTGCCGCCGCCGGGCGCCAGGCAGGCGCCGGCGGCGAACAGCAGCACTACCGACCGGAAGATCGCGTTGCGGACCGCCAAGGCTCCACTCCCCGTATTGCGGGAGGGTTGCGGCGGCCGGAGCCGCCGCAAACCCGCTCAGAACATCGGCTTTTCGCAGTTGCCGCAGACCCAGGGATAGGTCCAGTCCGCGGTCAGCCGGGCGCTTTCCGGGATATAGTCGGACCAGGCGTCGCCCACGACCGGGCCGTCGGTCTCCCAGACGACCTCGAACTGCCCGTCGTCCTGCACCTCGCCGATCAGCACCGGCTTGGAGAGGTGATGGTTGACATTCATCACCGCCTCGGTGCCGGTGAGGGAGGCGGCGGTCTGGCCGTACATCGCCTGCCGGACCGCATCGACATCGGTGCTGCCAGCCTGGTTCACCGCCTGCACCCACATTTTGAAGCCGATATAATGGGCTTCCATCGGGTCGTTGGTGACGCGCTCCTCATCGCCGATGAACGCATGCCACTTTTCGATGAAGGCCTCGTTCTCGGGCGTCTCGACCGACATGAAATAGTTCCACGCGGCGAGATGGCCGACCAGCGGGCCGGTATCGATGCCGGCAAGCTCTTCCTCGCCGACGGAGAAGGCGATGACGGGCAGGTCCTCCGCCGCCACGCCCTGGTTGGCCAGCTCCTTGTAGAAGGGCACATTGGCGTCGCCGTTGATCGTCGAGACGATGGCGGTCTTCTTGCCTTCGCCCGCAAACGCGCGGACCTTCGAGACGATCGTCTGCCAGTCGGAATGGCCGAACGGCGTGTATTCCTCGAGGATGTCCTCGTCGGCAACCCCCCTGGAATGCAGGAAGGCGCGCAGGATCTTGTTGGTCGTGCGCGGATAGACATAGTCGGTGCCGAGCAGGGCGAACCGCTCGGCGCCGCCGCCGTCCTCGCTCATCAGATATTCGACGGCCGGGATCGCCTGCTGGTTCGGCGCGGCGCCCGTATAGAAGACATTGCGCGAGGACTCCTCGCCCTCATACTGCACCGGATAGAACAGCAGGCCGTTCAACTCCTCGAACACCGGCAGCACGGACTTCCGGCTGACCGAGGTCCAGCAGCCGAAGACGACGGCGACTTTCTCCTTCTCGATCAGTTCGCGCGCCTTCTCTGCAAAGAGCGGCCAGTTCGACGCCGGATCGACCACCACCGGCTCCACCTGCCTGCCGAGCAGGCCGCCCGACTTGTTGAGGTCGTCGATGAGCATCAGCATGGCGTCCTTCAGCGTCGTCTCGCTGATCGCCATCGTGCCCGAAAGGGAATGCAGGATTCCGACCTTGATCGTCTCGGCCAGGGCCGGGGCCGCCGACACCATCGCCGTTCCGGCCAGCAGGCCGGCCGCCGCCAGGTTCCGAAGGCGGCTCGTTATCGTCTTCATCGCGTTTCGACTCCGCGTGCGGTTTGCACTGCAACATGGCAAGCAAGCTGCGTGCCAAAACGCGCGAAGCGGATGCCGGAACCGGTCGGGCGCCTTTCCCAAGGGTCGGCAGCGCCGGATTCCGGGCAATCCATGCCCGATGATTGGGCGATATTTGTGCAGTGGTCAAAAAACAGGCGAATTATCGCGGGCCGCCAGCCGGAAGGGGCGCCATGGCCGCCGTCCCCCGCCTCCGTCTTGCCCGAATCGGTCCACAGGGCCTAAGGTCCGGGGAGGCTGCCCGCGGGAGGAGAGGCGATGTCGGACGGGATCGTTTTCATCGACGGCGACTTCATGGCCCCGGACGAGGCGAGGATGTCGATCTTCGACGCCGGGTTCGTGTGGGGCGACAGCGTTTACGATGTGGCCTCCACCTGGAACGGCTGGTTCTTCATGCTCGACGAGCATCTGGAGCGGTTCCGGCGTTCCTGCGAGGGCTTCCGGCTGGAGAACCCCTATTCCGTCGCGGAGATGCGCCGGATCTGCGCGGAATGCGTGGAGCGGACGGGGCTTGCGAACACCTATGTGAAAATGCAGGTCACGCGCGGCACGCCGCCGCCGGGCGTGCGGGACCCGCGCGGCCTGGCGCCCGGCGTCGTGGTCTATGCCGTCCCTTATGTGTGGATCTGGGGCGAGGACAAGTGCCGCAACGGCGCGTCGCTGTTCGTCAGCGGCGTCGAGCGCGTATCGTCGAAGGCCATCGACCAGCGTTTCAAGAACTACAACCGCGCCGACCTCGTGCAGGCGCGCCTGGAGGCTTACGACCATGGCTGCGACGACGCCGTCCTTGCGGGTCCGGACGGCTTCCTCTCGGAGGGGCCGGGCTTCAACATCTTCGTCGTGAAGGACGGCGCGGTGTCGAGCCCGGACCATAACGTGCTCGAAGGCGTGACGCGCCGCGCGGTGCGGGAGATCTGCGAGCGGGAAGGCATCCCCTTCGCGCTGCGCAAGATCCGCCCGGAGGAGCTGGAGCAGGCAAGCGAACTCTTCGCCAGCACCACCGCGGGCGGGGTCATGCCGGTCACCGGGATCAACGGCAGGCCCGTCGGCAACGGCCATGCCGGCATCGTCACGAGCCGTATCCAGTCGGCCTACTGGAGCGGGCGCGAGGCAGGCTGGCACGGCGTCCGGCCCCGCGACATCCTCGCCGGCTGAGCGGCCATGGAGGACATCCCCCGCGCGGCCGGCGGCTATGACGAGGCGTTCGACGTCGTCGTGGTCGGCTACGGCTTCGCCGGGTCCGTGTCGGCGCTGGAGGCGGCGCGCGCCGGTGCGCGGGTGCTGCTGGTCGAGAAGACCGGCGTGCCGGGCGGCATTTCGATCTGCTCCTACGGCTCGGTGCGCTGCGCCATGGACGCCGGGCAGGCCCGCCGCTACCTGGCCGCGACCAATGGCGGGCGCACGCCGGAGGATGTCACCCATGCGCTCGCCGACGGCATGGCCGGGCTCGAAGCCTATGTGCGCGGCCTCGCCCGGGTGAACGGCGCGGAAATCGGCGCCAGCGTCGAGGCCGGCAGGGCCGGAGGCAATTACCCGCTGCCGGGGTTCGACACCTTCTACCACGCGACCGTTATCTCGGTGCCGGGCTTCGACGCCCGCGCGGCCTATCCCTGGGCCAACGGCGCGCCGGGCGGGCCGAAGCTGTTCAAGGTCCTCGACGACAATCTCGCCAATGAGGATGTAGCAATCCGGCTGGCCACGCGCGGGCTGCGGCTGCTGACCTCGCCGGACGGGTCCGAGGTGCGCGGCATCGCCGTTGCGGGGCCGGGCGGCGTGCGGCGGATCGAGGCGCGGCGGGGCGTCATCCTCGCCTCCGGCGGCTTCGAGGGCAGCGCCCGGCGGCAGGACCAGTTCTGGGAAGGCCGCCCGGTGCTGCCGGCTGCGGCGCGGCATAATACCGGCGACGGCATCGCCATGGCCCAGGACCTGGGCGCCGATCTCTGGCACATGTGGCACTTCCACGGCGCCTACGGCTTCCGGAGCGCCGACCCGGACTACCCCTACGGCATCAGGGTGAAGCGTTTGCCCGACTGGCGGCCGGCCGGGCCCGGCGAGCCCGGCGGGAGCGGCCCCGGCGTAAAGATGGCCTGGATCCTGCTCGACCGCGGCGGCCGGCGCTACATGAACGAATATCCGCCCTACACCCACGATACCGGGCACCGCCAGATGCAGCTTTACGACACCGTCCGGCAGGATTACCCGCGCATTCCGAGCGCCCTGGTCTGCGACGAGAACGGCCGCAGGCTCTATCCGCTGGGCCAGCCGACCTCCAACGATGAAGGCGTGCGGCTGGAGTGGAGCGCGGACAATCTGGCGGAAGCGGAGTCCGGCGTGCTCAGGCGGGCCGGCGCCCTGGGCGAGCTGGCCGCGGCGCTCGGCCTAGACCCCGCCGCCATGCAGGCGAGCGTTGCGCGCTGGAACGAGCTGTGCGCGGCCGGCCGCGACGAGGATTTCGGCCGGCCGCCGGGGACGATGGCGCCCATCGACACGCCGCCCTTCTACGGCGCGCCGATATGGCCCGTGGTGTCGAACACCCAGGGCGGGCCGGTCCACGATGCCCGCCAGCGCATCGTCAATGCGTTCGGCGGGCCGATCCCGAGGCTGTATGCGGCGGGCGAGCTCGGCAGCGCCTTCGGCCACCTCTATCTCTCGGGCGGCAATATCGCCGAGTGCTTCGTCTCCGGCCGCATCGCCGGGGCCGGCGCGGCCGCCCTCCCCGCCTGGGGTTAGCGCCGCGGCGGGGAATTCCCGATAGCCAAACCGAATTTGCCGCGATAGGCTTCCAATCTGCCCCAATGGGGCCTGTCCGGGAGGAAGGGAGCGTGGCGGCGAGAATCGGGGGAGGCGGCTTCTGCTGCCGACCCGGTCCGGAGGCCGGTCGATGGCCGGCCTGCCTGTGCGGGACAGCCGGTCCTGCCGCCGCCGCCGAACGCCCTGCCCGCCGGACGCCTGTCATCCAGCAGCATCGGGAGGAGTAGGATGAAACCAACGCAATCGCCGCGCCGCCGCCGCACGCTTGCGGCCGCCGTTCTGGGAGCCGGGATGCTGCTTGCCGCCGGGCCGGTCGGCGCGGCCGACAAGGTCCATCTCCAGACCGACTGGATCCCCTCCGGCGAGCACGCCATGTATTTCGGCGGCTGGACCAAGGGCTTCTGGAAGGACCAGGGCATAGACATCACCATCACGCGCGGATACGGCTCGGGCGACACCGTCACCAAGATCGCCGGCGGGGCCGCGGACTTCGGCATCGCCGACATCGGCGCGCTCATCACGGCCCGCGCGCGGACAGGCGTGCCGGTCAAGCAGATCATGCAGACCTACACCCACTCGCCCCATTCGCTCTTCGTGCTGAAGAGCTCCGGGATCGCGACCTTCCAGGGGCTCGAGGGCAAGAAGATCGGCATCACCCCCGGCAACAGCCACCGCGTCTATTTCCCCAAGGTGGCGGAGCGGGCGGGCACCGATCCCTCGAAGATCGTCTGGTCCAACTCCGACGCCTCGGCCATGGCGGCGCTGCTGATCTCCGGGAACATCGACGCGGCGCCGTTCTTCGCGATGCACCATTACTACCAGAACAAGGCCGCCATGCGGGCCGGGGAGGAAATCGTGGTGCTGCCTTTCGTCAAGGCAGGCTTCGCGATCTACGCCACAGGGCTCATCGCCCGCGACGACTACATTGCGGAGAACCCGGACCTTGTGCGCCGCTTCCTGACCGCCAACCGGAATGCGATGGAGTGGGCGCGCGACAATCGCGAGGAGGCCTGCCGGCTGCATGTCGAGCGGGTGCCGGAAGTGGCGATGGACGATTGCATGGGCAGCCTGGACGCCACGCTCACCTTCGTCTTCAACGACCATTCCGCGGCCACCGGCCTCGGTCGGCACGACCCGGAACGGCTGGCCTTCACCTATGGGGTGGTGGCGGACGCCCAGGACCTCGATCCCGGCTGGGACTACAGCCAGGCCGTGGACCACAGCTACGTGCCGTAGCCGCGGCTTGCGGCGTCATGGCCGGCAGGGCGCCCCGCCGTGATCCGGGTTGAGGGGCTCTCGAAAGTCTTTCACTCCCGGGACGGCGGGAGCGTCGTTGCGCTCCACGATGTGTCCATGGAGGTGGCGCGCAACGAGTTCGTCTCGCTCGTCGGGCCGTCCGGCTGCGGCAAATCCACCATGCTGCGCCTTGTGGCGGGGCTGGTCGGCGCCACAAGGGGGGTGCTCGAAATCGACGGTGCGGCGGTCACCGAGCCGCGGCGGGACATCGGCATCGTCTTCCAGAGCCCCACCCTGCTGCCCTGGGCCGACATTGCCGACAATGTCCTCTTCCCGCTGCGGCTGATGCGCGAGCGGGCGCCGGATGCGCGGGCGCGGGCGCACGGCCTCCTCGAACTGGTGGGCCTCAAGGGGTTCGAGAGCCGCTATCCGCGCGAGCTTTCGGGCGGCATGCAGCAGCGCGCCGCCATCTGCCGGGCGCTGATCCACGACCCCGGCATCCTGCTCATGGACGAGCCCTTCGGGGCCCTGGACGCGCTCACGCGCGAGGTGATGAGCATGGAGCTGCTGCGGATCTGGACCGAAAACCCCAAGACCATCGTGTTCGTGACACACTCGATTACGGAGGCCGTCCTGCTTTCCGACCGGGTCATCGTCATGTCGCCGCGGCCGGGGCGGATCGCGGAGGTCGTCGAAGTGCCGATCGAACGGCCCCGCTCGCTCGATATGGAGGGAAGCCGTGAATTCCAGGAATGCACCGGACGAATTCGACGCCGTATCTTTGGGGCTGGTGCAGCCGACCTCTCCGGCCCGCCGGCGGCTTAGGCGCATCTGGAACACGAGCAGCGAGATCGTCCTTCCGGCGGCGGTCCTGATTATCCTCGTCGCGGTCTGGGAAGCGTCGGTGCACGCCTTCGCGCTGCCGGTCTATCTGCTTCCGGCCCCGAGCCTCATCTGGACCGACAGCATGGCGGTCGCGGACACACTCGCCGGCCATACCCTCGCCACCCTGCGCACGGTGATGTTCGGGTTCGCCGCCTCCATCGCGGTCAGCCTGCCGCTCGCCGTGCTGCTCACCTCCTCGCGCTATGCGTCGGCGACCATCTACCCGCTGCTGGTCTTCACGCAGTCGATCCCGAAGGTGGCGCTCGCCCCCATCCTCGTGGTGATGCTCGGCGCAACCGAGCTGCCGCGGGTCATCGTGACCTTCCTGGTGGCGTTTTTCCCGCTCGTCATCGCGGTCGCCGTCGGGCTGCTGTCCGTGCCGGCGGACCTTGTCGAGCTCGGGCGTTCATTCAAGGCGACCCGGATGCAGGAACTGCTCCGCATCCGCCTTCCCTACGCCATCCCGTTCGTCTTCAGCGGGCTCAAGGTCGCCATCGCGCTGTCCGTCGTGGGCGCCGTGGTGGGCGAGTTCGTCAACGCCGACAAGGGGCTCGGCTATCTCATCGTCTCGGCCACGGCCTTCTTCCGGACGCCGGTCGCCTTCGGCGCGCTCATCCTGCTCTCGGTCCTCGGCGTGGCGCTGTTCCAGCTTGTGGTGATTATCGAGCGGATCTTCTTTCCCTGGTCGGCCGAAAGCGAGGAAACCGTCATCGTCTGAACCGCGCCGGCCCCGCAGCGAGGAGAACGGAACCCATGCACACGATCGTTCGCGGCGGGCGGCTGCTCGATATCGAACGCCATGCGGCCGACCCCGCCGACATCCTCATCGAGGGCGACTGCATCCACTCGGTCGGGCCGCCCGGCATGGCCGCTCCCGAAGGCGCGGCGCTGCGCGATGCGGCCGGCCGGCTGCTCATGCCCGGCCTCGTGAACGCCCACACGCACGGCCACAACAATCTCGCCCGGAGCTTCGGCGACCGCTGGAACCTCGAATTGCTGCTGAATGCGGCGCCCTGGATCACCGGGAGCCGCACGCTCGAGGACAAATACCTCTCGACCCTCATCGGCGCGGTGGAAATGCTGCGCAAGGGCTGCACCGCCGCCTACGACCTCAATTTCGAGTTCCCCGCGCCGACGCCGGAGGGGCTGGAGGCCGTCGGCCGCGCCTATGCGGACGCCGGGATGCGCGCCGTGGTCGCCCCGATGATGGCGGACCGCACCTTCTACCAGGCCATACCCGGCCTGCTGGAGGCGCTCCCGGACGCGCAACGGCGCGACGCGGAGGCGGTGGCGGTCGAGCCGTTCGAGGCGAGCCTTGCGGCATGGCGCCGCGCGCTCCGGTCCTGGCCCTTCTCCCGCGACCGGGTCCGGCTCGCGCTCGCGCCGACGATCCCCCACCATTGCAGCGAGGCGTTCCTCCGGGCCGCCAAGGAGGCGGCGGCGGAACACGGGGCCGGCTTCCACACCCATCTCGGCGAATCGAAAGTCCAGGCCCATACCGGGATGCGCCTCTACGGCATGACCCAGACGGCGTATCTCGACCGGCTCGGCGTGCTCGGCCCGGAGTTCACCGCCGCGCATGCGGTATGGCTGGACGGCGACGACATGCGCCGGATCGCGGATGCCGGCGGCGCGGTCGCGCACAATCCCGGCTCCAATGCGCGCCTCGGCAGCGGCCTTGCGGCGGCGCGGGCGCTGCTCGATGCGGGCGTGCGGGTCGGGATCGGCACCGATGCCTGCACCTGCTCGGACAATCTCAACATGTTCGAGGCGATGCGGGTCGCGTCCATGGTCTCGCGCCTGCAGGAGCTGGACCCCGAACGCTGGCTGTCCACAGACGAGACGCTCACGCTCGCCACGAAAGGCAGCGCCGGCGTGCTCGGCTTCGGCGGCGGGATCGGCGCCATCGAGCCGGGCCGCAAGGCGGATATCGTCTTCCTCGACCTCGGCCACATCAACTATGTACCGCTCAACGACCCGGTGAACCAGATCGTGCATGGCGAGGACGGCACCGGCGTCGAGTCGGTCATGGTCGGCGGGCGCATGGTGCTGGAAGGCCGGCGCATGGCCACGCTTGACGAAGCGAAGCTCGCCCGCGATGCGGCAGCCGCGGCCGAACGCCTCGCCGCCGCCAATGCCGGCGCGCGCGCCGCAGCCGAGCGGCTGGAGGAGCCGGTCAGGCGCTTCGCCCTCGCGCTCTCCCGCGAGGATTACCATATTGAGCGCCACGCCCGCTGCACGCATTAGCGGCGCCTCCTGCCGGGCAGGCAGCCGGTAGATGAAAATAATCCTGCAACGGGGTTGACTTGGCGAAATCCGCGCTAAGATGGGGCCGGGGGAAGGGAACGGCGTCCGCGGCGCCGCTTCCTCTCCTGTTTTCGCGCCGGCGCGAAAAAAAACCCCTGGAAAACGGAGGGGAGACGTGCGCCCTGCGTTGGGCTCGCGCGCGCGGGCGCAATCAGGCGCGCGAACCGCGCCGCCGCGTAACGCGCGCGGCCAGGCGCGCGCACGTTACGCGCGAAAAAGGGTTCCGCCGCCCGGGCAGGCCGACGGCGGGGACATTGGAACGAAACCGGGCCAGGAGGAAAACCCATGCCGAAAGCGCCAAACCGGGGCAACCGGACGGAATGCCGGGAGCCCCCGTCCGAAACGCGGCTTCATGCCCGAAACGGCCATGGCATATGCGCCGCCCGTATGCGGACCGTGACAAAACATGACATTCCATGACACTTTCGGAGGGAGTCGGAGGGAGGCCGCCTCCGGCGCAACCGTCCGCCGGAGCGAAAACAGCGGATTGACCGCCAATTTGCCGCAGCCTACACTGCCGCAGGCAAGCGCCCACGGAGCGCGCCGCCGGAGCATCAACGGGAGGTAAAACCATGAAAAGACTGTTGACGATCGCCGCAGCCCTGGGCGTTGCGATGTCGGCCGGCGCCGCCGCAGACGCCGCCGACCGGACGGTGAAGATCGCCGGCTTCGGGGCGAAGTCGGGCGTCGTCCGCTCCTTCGGCATCAACACCGAAGCCGTGATGCGCGCCGCCGCCAATGCGATCAATGAGGCCGGCGGGGTCAGGCTCGCGGACGGCTCGATGGCGCCGATGGAAGTCTCGTTCGACGACGACCGCTGCAATGCCGAGGAAGGCATTTCGGTCGTGCGCCGGATCGCCTCGTCCGACGCCGTGGTCGGCGTCGGCCCGACCTGCTCGAATGTCGCCGAGCCGCTCTTCGGCATCCTCCAGGCGAAAGCCGGCGACGAGGGCGACAGCGGGCTGCAATTCCCGATCTTCACCGACACCGCGATCAAGGGCGGGCTGGCGAAGATTTCGGAATGGGCGTTCCGCAATGTGCCCAACGAAAGCCAGATGTACAAAAGCCTGTTCGAGTGGCTCTCCTCGCAGCATCCCGACGCCAAATCCGTCTATGGCGGCGTCGAGGAGGATTTCGCCCATTCGCGCTTCACCTGGTACAAGGTGATGAAGACGCGCTCCGCCGACGCCGGCTATGAGGTCAAGGGCGAGTCGAAGTGGCTGCTGAACGACACCAACTTCACCACCCAGGTGCGCGAGATGAAGCGGGCGGGCGCCGATATCATCGCCATCTCGGCCCATCCCTTCACCACCTGCGGCGTGCTGAAGGAAATGGCCCGCCAGCGCGTGACCTACAAGGTGCTGGTCGGCCTGACCTCCTCCTCCTCGCTCGAGACCCTGAACGGCTGCGCCGCGCAGGCCGAGGGCATCATCATCCCGACCTCCTTCGCGCCGGTGAACCCGGAAGCGGTGGCGGCAGCCGACGCCGCTGCGGAACTGGGCGGCTCCGCCGACCTGCATTCGGCCGCCGCCTGGGAGATCGTGATGATCCTCAAGGATGTCATCGAGGCCGCCGGCATCCAGGCGACCGCGGATTCGGTAGAGGCCGACCGCCGGGCAATCCGCGACGGGATGGCCGCGCTCAAGACGACCAAGGGGCTGCTGGGCGAAATCCAGCGCACGGACGAGGGCGAGGCCGTCAAGCCCTATGTCTATGTCCATGCCGCTGACGGCTCCTGGGCCGTGCTGCACGACCCGAACGCCTGAACACCGGGCTTGCGGGCTGCCTCTCCGGGCGGCCCGCAAGGCCCTGACGCCGAAAGGCGGTCCGCCATGTCGGATTTCTGGTGGAGTGTGATCGATACCGTCCAGTCGGTGCTGGACGGCATGATGTTCGGGTCGATCTACGCGCTGATCGGGATCGGCTTCACCCTGATCTTCGGCGTGATGCACCGGATAAACCTGGCCTATGCCGCCGCCTCCATCGGCGGGGCCTATGCAAGCCTGGCCGCCTTCCAGCTCCTGTCGGCGCCAGCGCTGGTGGTGTTCCTCTGCGCCGCCGCCGCCTCGGGCGTCATCGGCTATATCGTCTATATCTGCTGTTTCCGCTTCATTCCGACCGAAATGCCGCTCGCCACGCTGATGGCGTCGGTGGGCATGCTGATCCTCATCGACGAAATCGTGGTGCATGCGACGGCGGGCATGCCGGAGCCCTACCCGGCGATGTTCGACGATGTGATGATCGACCTTGAGCCGTTCTGGGTGCGGGGCGACCTGCTCATGATCTTCGCCCTGAGCGTCGTCGCCATGCTGGTCCTGCTCTATGTGCTCTACCGCACGCGGCTCGGAATCGCGACGCGCGCGGTGGCCCAGCAACCCTGGGCGGCGCAGCTTTGCGGCATCGGCCAGGAGCGCACCAATGCGGCGACCTTCGTCATCACGGGCGCGCTCGGCGGGCTGGCGGGCGCCATGGTCGGCGCCTCGGTCGGCATCCTGTCGCCGCTGCTGGCCCTGCCGCTCACGGTGAAGGGCCTCATCGTCACCGTCATCGGCGGCCTCGGCTCCATTCCCGGCGCCATCGTCGCCGGCATCCTCGTCGGCGGCTTCGAGAACGTCTTCCAGTATTTCCGCGGCGTCACGGAGCGCGACATCTATGTGATGCTGCTGCTGTTCGTCTTCCTGACCTTCCGGCCGCAAGGATTGTTCGGCCGCATCTCCACCAGGGACTGACGCGCCGTGGATTTCTATTTCGGCATGGCCCAGCTGATCGGCGTGCATACCCTGCTGGGCCTGTCGGCCTATGTCGTGCTGCTGACCGGCCAGGTCTCGATGGCGCAGGCGGGATTCTTCGCCATCGGTGCCTATCTCGCCGGCATGCTGACGGTGCTCGCCGGCTGGCACATCGTCCCGGCCATGCTGCTCGCTGCGGTCGCGTCCGCGATTGTCGCCGCCGCCGTCGGGTTCCCGGCGCTGCGCGTGAAGGGGTTGATGCTGGTCGTTGCGACGCTCGCCTTCGGGGAGGCGGTGCGCATCTTCTGGTTCAATTTCGATTACCAGATCAGCAAGGGCACTATCCAGGTCGGCCCGCTCGGCGGCGAGGGCTTCAAGCAGATCCGGTATTTCCCGGAGAACGGCTGGTCCACCGGGGATGTGGCGCTGTTCATCTGGGCCTGGGTCATTGCGGCGATGCTCGCGCTGTGGTGGCTGGACAGGAGCCGCGTCGGCGCCGTGCTGCGCGCGGTCGGCGACGACGAGCTTGCCGCCCAGTCCGTCGGCATCAACCTCACCGCCGTCAAGGTCTCCGCCATGACCATCGGCGGGTTCATCGCGGGGCTCGGCGGGGCAATCTACGCCCATTACACGACGCATATCGAACATCTCAATTTCGGCGTGGTGCTCGCCACCTTCGCCATCGCCTACCCCATTCTCGGCGGGCTTTCCTCCGTGATCGGGGTGCTGATCGCGGTGATCTTCATACAGGGGTTCCTGGTGGAGGTGCTGCGCTTCATGGGCGACTGGCGGAACCTGCTGTTCGGGGCGCTCATCGTGCTGGCGATGAATGTCCGGCCGGACGGGCTGTTCGACGCCCGCGCGATGCGCACGCTCCGCCGGTTGTTCGGCGCCCGCGATGCTTGAACTCCGCAACCTCTCGAAGCATTTCGGCGGCGTGCGGGCCGTCAACGACCTCAACCTGACCGTGAGGCAGGGCGAGATCTTCGGCCTGATCGGCCCGAACGGCTCCGGCAAGAGCACCACCGTCAACCTGGTCTGCGGCGTGTTCCCGACCACTTCCGGCGCCGTCCTTTTCAAGGGGCGGGACATCACCGACGCCCCGTCGCACCGGGTCGTCGCCGCCGGCATCGGCCGCACCTTCCAGAACATCCGCCTCTTCGGCGACCTGACCGTCTGGCAGAACCTCTGGGTGGCGCAGAACTCGGTCGAGGAACGGGAAACCGGCTGGCTGGCGCGCTGGCTGGGCGGCCAGCGGCGCGGCCGCGACTATGCCGGGGAACTGCTGGAATTTGCGGACCTCGCCGGGCGCGCGGACGAACTGGCCCGCAATCTCGCCTTCGGCGAGCAAAGGCGGCTGGAAATGGCCCGGGCGCTTGCGGCGAGGCCGAAACTGCTGCTGCTCGACGAACCCGCCGCCGGCATGAACGCCGAAGAGGTGGGGCAGCTCGCCGCCCGCATCCGCGCGCTCCGCGAGCACGGCATGACGATCCTGCTCGTCGAGCATGTCATGGAGCTGGTCATGGGTGTGACGGACCGGATCGCCGTCCTCAATTTCGGGCAGAAGATCGCCGAGGGCGCGCCGGCCGAAATCCGCAGCGACCCGGCGGTGCGCACGGCCTATCTGGGAACGGCCGATGCTTGAGGTCCGGGGGCTGGTCACCAATTACGGCATGATCGAGGCGCTGAAGGGCGTTGACATCTCGGCAGCCGAAGGCCGGATCACCTGCGTCCTCGGCCCCAACGGCGCCGGCAAGACGACGCTCCTGATGACGATCGCCGGCCTTCTGCGCCCCAGGCGCGGCAGCGTGGCCTTCCAGGGGCGCGACATCACCGGGGCCTCCTCCTCGGCGGTCGTCAGGCAGGGGCTGGCGCTCGTGCCGGAGAACCGGCTCGTCTTCCCGGATATGACCGTGCGCGAAAACCTGATGGCGGGAGCCTATACCCGCCTCGCCCGCCGGCGAAGCGAAGCGATGGCCGACCTGGAGCGGATGCTGGAGCGCTTCCCGGTGCTGCAGGCGAGGGTCAATGCCAATGCAGGCACGCTCTCAGGCGGCGAGCAGCAGATGCTGGCGGTGGCGCGCGCGCTGATGACCAGGCCGCGCTGCCTGCTGATGGACGAACCCTCGCTCGGCCTCGCGCCCCTGATCGTCGCCGAGGTCTTCAACCTGATCCGCGAGCTGAACGAAGACGGCGCCACCATCCTGCTGGTCGAGCAGAACGCCCATATGGCGCTCACGGTCGCGCACCATTTCTTCCTGCTGGACCAGGGCCGGGTGGCCTTCGACGGCGACCCCGGGGCCATGGCCGAGGACGAGGTCATCCAGCGGGCCTATCTCGGGTCCGCCGGCGGCTGAGGCGCCATGGCGGATCTGATCCAGAACTGTCTGGACGGAATTACCACAGGATCCGCCTACGCCCTGCTCGCGCTCGGCTTTACGCTGATTTTCGGGGTGCTGCGGCGCCTGAACCTTTCCTACGGCCCGTCGATCATGGCGGGCGTGTTCGCCGGCACGGCGCTCTATACGGCATGCAACGCCGGGCTTGCCGAAGTGGCGATTGCGACGGTGGCCGGCGCCGTCATCGTCGGGGCCTATATCGAGCGGCTCTGCTTCTGGGCCATCCGCAAGGACATGGCGGTCGCCTCCATGGTCTCCAGCTTCGTCATCTGGATGCAGATCGAGGAAGCCGTCACGCTCCTCTTCCCCGACCGGACCTACGCCTTTCCCGGCATGTTCGCGGATGCGGCGGTCGAATTCGGGCCCTTCTTCGTCCGGGCGTCCAGCCTGGCGATGCTTGCCGTCGCCGCCGCCGCCGTCCTGGGCTTGCTCGCCCTCATCTACCGCACGCATTTCGGGCTCGCCGTGCGCGCCGTCTCCGAGAACCCGGAAGCGGCGCGGGTCGCAGGCGTCAATACCGGCCTGGTGACGCTGCTCGCCTTTGCCTGCGCGTCGGCGCTCGGCGGCGTCGCCGGCTTCCTGATCGCCGCGGGCGACCAGCAGGTCACGCCGCTGTTCGGGCTGTGGGCCACCTTCAAGGGCCTTATCGCGATGATGCTGGGCGGCATGGGCTCGATTCCGGGCGCCGTGCTGGGCGGGCTTGCGCTTGGCATCGTCGAGGCCAATGCGCTCTGGTATCTCGGCGTCGAGACCCGGGACCTCATCGCCTACGCGCTGCTGTTCGCCGTGCTCACACTGCGTCCGGGCGGGCTCATGGGGCAGGCGGCGCTGACGGCGCGGCAGGCGGCGGAAAGCCGGGTCTAGGGCCATGCTCGACGACCACCTGATCGGCGTGCTCTCCAACATGGGCATGATCTCCTTCATTGCCCTGTCGGCCTATCTGGTGCTTGTTGCGGGCGAGATTTCCTTTGGGCAGCAGGCGTTCTTCGCGGTCTCGGCCTATGCCTCGGGCATCGCCTCCGCCATGTGGGGATGGCCGTTCCTGGGAGCGGTGCTCTGGGGGCGCGGCGGTCGCGGGCCTTGCGGGCCTCCTGCTCGCCATTCCGACCTTGCGCATAAGGGGCCTCTATTTCGCCATCGCAACGCTCGCCTTCGCGGAAATGGTGCGCCTTGCGCTCGAAATCTTCACCTACCGGGTGGAGCGCGACGGCGAGCTCGTCGGCCCCGACGGCTCCGAAGGCTTCCGCGATATCCGCTACATCTACGAAGCGGACATGTCCTCCGGCGAGTTCCTGCTGGTCATCATGGCGCTGTTGGCGGCGACGCTCGCCCTGATCCTCTGGATCGAGAGAACCCGCCTCGGCGCCATCCTGCGAATGGTGGGCGAGGACCCGGTGCTCGCCCGCCTCCAGGGCGTGAATGTGAACCTCGCCAAGATCGCGGCGGTGGCCGCCGCCGCGCTGGTGGCCGGTATCGGCGGCGCGCTCTACGCCCATCTCAACACTTATGTCGAGCCGAAGATCTTCAACATCATGCTCGGGGTGCACGGGCTTGCCTACGGCCTGATCGGCGGCCTCGGCACTGCGTTCGGCCCGCTGCTGGGCGTTGCGCTCGATATCGGCGTCCTCGAGTCGACGCGCGCCTTTTCGGGCTACCGCATGATCGTGTTCGGCGGGCTGGTGGCGCTGCTGCTGGTCGTCCGCCCGCGCGGATTGCTGGATGAGGCCGCGGTTTACCGCATCCGCCGCTTCCTGTCGGGGAAACATGCTGGCGATTGACGGGCTGACGGTCCGCTTCGGCGGGTTGACGGCGCTGGACGGCGTGTCGCTTCGCGCGGCCGAGGGCGAGGTGCTGGGCCTGGTCGGCCCGAACGGTTCCGGCAAGACCACGCTCATCAACGCCCTTTCGGGCGTCTCGCCGGCGGCGGGCCGGGTCCGCTTCCGGGGCGGCGAGCTGCTGGGCCTGCCGCCGGAGCGGATTGTGCGGCTCGGCCTTGTCCGCACCTTCCAGAACCTGCGGGTCTTCCGGCGCATGACGGTGCTCGAGAATGTGCTCGCCGCGCAGAACGGCATGGCGGGGATGCGGTTCGGGGACCTGGTCGGCGGCCGGCGCCGGGACGCCGCGCGGCGCGGACGGGCGCGCGAACTGGTCGAACGGGTCGGGCTCGGCGGCGACGCCGACCGGCTGGCGGGCGCGCTGCCGCTGGCGAGCCAGCGCCGCCTGGAGCTTGCGCGGGCGCTGGTCCGCGACCCCGCGCTGCTGCTGCTCGACGAACCTTCGGGCGGCATGACCCCGGCCGAAACCCGCGAGATGACCGGCCTCATCGCAACGCTCGCCTGCCCCGGCCGGACCGTCATCGTGGTCGAGCACAAGATGGCGTTGATCGTCGGCCTCTGCACGCGCCTCGCCGTGTTGAATTTCGGCCGGCTGATCGCCGAGGGCGCGCCCGCCGAGGTGCTGCGCCGGCCGGCAGTGGTCGAGGCTTATCTCGGGACCGGGGCTCCGGTCGATGCTTGAGGTTCGCGGCCTGTCGGTGAGCTATGGCCCGGTGCAGGCGCTTGCCGGCATTTCGCTCGACGTGCGCGCGGGCGAAATCGTCGCCCTGGTCGGCGCGAACGGCGCGGGCAAGAGCTCGCTCATCCACGCCGTCGCCGGCCTCGCGGCCGCCTCTGGCGGCAGGGTCGCCTTCCGGGGAGACGAGCTGCTCGGACTGCCGAGCCACCGCATTTTCCGGCGCGGCATTGCGCTCTGCCCGGAGGGGCGCATGGTGCTGGGCGGCCTGACCGTCGAGGAAAACCTGAGGCTCGCCGCGCCGGGCCGCCGGTCGTTCGCAGACCTCTACAGGCTGTTTCCCAGGCTCGGCGCGCATGCATCGAGCCGGGGCGCCTCGCTTTCGGGCGGCGAAGCGCAGATGCTCGCCATCGCCCGGGCGCTGGCGCGGGAGCCCGACCTGCTGCTGCTGGACGAGCCCTCGCTCGGACTGGCCCCGAACGCGGTGCAGGCCGTCTTTGCGCTGCTGCCGCGGCTCCGGGACCGGGGATTGACGATTCTCCTCGTCGAACAAAATCTTGTCCAGGCGCTCAAGGCGGCCGACCGCGCCTATCTTCTGGAAAGCGGGCGCATCGCGCGGCAGGGCCCGGCAGAGGCGCTGCTCGGCGACGAACGCATCGTCGAACGCTATCTCGGTCTCACACAGGAGGGATGACATGGTTTGCAGAATAACGCTGGCGGCGTTGGGGTTCGCTCTCCTGGCCGCGCCCGCCCTGGCCGGTGAGCGCGCCGCCGCCGCCGTCGCATGCGAGCCGACCGCAGAGGCGCTGGTCTATTCCTGCGCCATCCTCGTCACGGGGCGGAAGTCGGCGGAACCCGTTGTCGGCGGGGCGCTTTCCGTCAAGGCGGACATGCCCAGCATGCCGATGGCCCACAATCTTCCTCCGGCAAGCGCCGCGCCGGTCGCAGGCGCGCCCGGCCGCTACATGGCGAGGCTGGAGCTCGAAATGCACGGCGAATGGGCGCTGGCCATCGAGGTGGACGGCAAGACCGCGGAAACGGCCGCGCGGGTTCGCGACAGGGTCATCGTCAAGCAGCATTTCGGCCCGGGGCCGAGCGGCGCATCGAAGCAATAAGGCGATCGGTATGCCGCCGGCGGGCCTGCCGTGTCCGGCGCGGCGCAATGTGCTATCTGTCGGCTCGCACCTGCCGGCGCAAGGGAGAACAGGCAAGCCATGCTGACGAGACGCAATCCGGACGCCGTCCACGCCCCGCGCGGTTATTCGCATTCGGTCGAAGCGCCCCCCGGCGCAAGCTGGGTCTATATCTCCGGGCAGGTCGGCGTCCGGCCCGACGGCGCCGTCGTGGAGGATGCGCGCGGCCAGATCGACCGGGTCTGGGTCAATCTGGCCGCGCAGCTGGAGGCGGCCGGCCTCTCGCGGGAGAACATCGTGAAGATCAACGTGTTTCTCACCCGCCGCGAGGATATCGACTATTACCGCCAGAGCCGGGCCGCCTTTCTCGGCGATAACCCGCCGGCTTCGACGCTGCTTTTCGTGGCGGGCCTGGCCGACCCGGCGATGGTGGTCGAGATCGAGGCGATGTGCGTCAAATGAGCCTCGCGGCGCTCCGGGAGCGCTTCGGCGCGCGCTTCAGCACCGCCGAGGCCGTGCGCGGGCATCACGGCAAGGACGCGACCTTCCATGCGCCCCGCCCGCCCGACGCCGTCGTCTTCCCCGAAACGGTCGCGGAAGTGCAGGCCATTGTGCGCGCCTGCCACGAATCCGGCACGCCGATCGTGCCGTTCGGCGCCGGCACCTCGCTCGAAGGCCATATCGGCGCGCTCGACGGCGGCGTGACCGTTGACCTGACCGGCCTGGACCGCATCCGCGAGATCCACAGCGAGGACATGACCTGCTTCGTGGAGCCCGGCGTCACGCGCAAGCGGCTCAACGAGGAGCTTCGCGCCACCGGCCTGTTCTTCCCGATAGACCCCGGCGCCGACGCCTCGCTCGGAGGCATGGCCGCGACCGGAGCCTCGGGCACCAATGCCGTGCGCTACGGCACCATGCGCGAAAATGTGCTCAGCCTCGAAGTCGTGCTGCCGGACGGGCGCCTGATCCGGACCGGCACCCGGGCGCGAAAGTCTTCCGCCGGCTACGACCTCACCCGCCTTTACATCGGCTCCGAAGGCACGCTCGGCATCGTGACCGGCATTCATCTCCGGCTCTACGGCATCCCGGAGAGCATTGCATCCGCGGTCTGCGCCTTCCCGTCCGTGGACGCCGCTGTGGAGGCGGTCATCCAGACAATCCAGTCCGGCATCCCCGTCGCCCGGATCGAGTTGCTGGACGAGGTGCAGATGGACGCCTGCAACCGCTTTTCCGGGCTCGCCTGTGCGGTGTCCCCGCATATCTTCTTCGAGTTCCACGGCACGCCGGCCGGCGTGGCCGAGCAGGCCGAAGCGACCGGCGCCATCGCGCAGGAGTGCGGCGGCTCGGACTTCGCCTGGTCCACCACCACCGAGGAGCGCAACCGGCTCTGGCAGGCGCGCCATGACGCCTTTTTCGCCGCCATTGCGCTGCGCCCCGGTTCGGAGGGCTGGCCCACCGATGTCTGCGTGCCGATCTCGCGCCTCGCCGAGTGCATCGCCGAGACCCGCGCCGACCTTGCATCGGCGCCCTTCCCGGCGCCCATCGTCGGCCATGTCGGCGACGGCAATTTCCACGTGATCTTCGTCATCGGGACCGGGGACTCCGAAGAAGTCAGGATTGCGGGCGAGTTGAATGACCGCCTTGTGCGCCGGGCGCTGGCCATGGGCGGCACCTGCACGGGCGAGCATGGCATCGGCTACGGCAAGATGCACTTCCTGGAGGCCGAGCACCCCTCGGCGCTGCCGGTGATGCGCGCCGTCAAGCGTGCGCTCGACCCGAAGAACATCATGAATCCGGGAAAGATCGTTCGCCTGTGACCCCCAGATTGCTCGCGTTTGCGGGCTCCGCGCGCCGGGGCTCGTTCAATGCCCGGCTGGCCCGTTTCGCGGCGCGCGAGGCCGAGGCCGCCGGCGCCGAAGTGCTGCTCCTCGACCTCGCCGAATTCGATCTGCCGCTCTACAACGGCGATCTCGAAGCCGATGACGGCCTGCCGGCCGGCGCGGCGCGGCTGAAGGAGCTGTTCCTCGCCCATGACGGCTTCCTGGTCGCCTCTCCGGAATATAACGGCTCGATTTCGCCGTTCCTGAAGAACGCCATCGACTGGGTGTCCCGCCCGGTGGCCGGGCAGCCGCCGCTTGTCTGGTATGCGGGCAAGGTCGCGGGCCTTATGGCGGCCTCTCCGGGGGCGCTGGGCGGGCTCAGGGGCCTCGTTCATGTCCGGCAGATCCTCTCCGGCATCGGCGTCATCGTCGCGCCCGCCCAGCATGCCGTCGCGCGGGCGGGCGGCGCCTTCGACGGTGCGGACGGCCTTGCCGAGGAGCCCCACGGCGCGGCGGTGCGGCGCGTCGTCCGGGAAACCGTGCGGCTCGCCGCGAAGCTCAACGGCTGACGGGCGCCGGTGGCCGGTCCGCCGATCTTCACCCTGCGCGGGGCCGAAATCGGTTTTGGCGGCGCCAGCCTGTTCTCCGAGGTCGGCTTCGGCATTGCACGCGGCGACCGGGCCTGCCTGGTCGGCCGCAATGGCTGCGGCAAGTCCACCCTGATGAAGGTTATCGCGGGCGAACTGGAGCTCGACCTGGGCGAGCGCTACGCCCAGCCCGGCATCCGCATCGCCCGCCTGCACCAGGACCCGCCGGCCGACGCCGGGGCGCTTGTCCGGGACTATGCGCGCCGGCCGCCGGACGACGGGCCGCCCGCCCCGGACCATGCCGTTGCGGCGATGCTCGACCGGCTCGAACTCGACCCGGAACGGCGCATGGCGACGCTTTCCGGGGGCGAGAGCCGGCGGGCGGAACTGGCGCGCGTGCTGGCCGTCGCGCCGGACATATTGCTGCTGGACGAGCCGACCAACCATCTCGACCTGCCCGCCATCGAGTGGCTGGAACGCCTTTTGCGCGGCTATGAAGGCGCGGTCGTCGCCGTCAGCCATGACCGGCGCTTCCTCGCGGGCGTCACCGACCGGATCCTCTGGCTGGAGCGGGGCCGGCTGCGCCAGACGGCGCGCGGCTTCGCCGCTTTCGAGGAATGGTCCGAAGCGGCAATCGCGGAGGAACTCCGGCGCCAGGAAAAGCTCGACCGGCGGATTGCCGACGAGACGCGCTGGCTGCATCGCGGCATCACGGCCCGCAGGAAGCGCAACCAGGGCCGCCTCGCCGCGCTGCACGACATGCGCGAACGCCGCGCCGCCATGCTCGGCGCCCCGCAGCGCGCCCGCATCGTGCTCGAGGAAAGCGAAATCAGGAGCCGCATGGCGATCGAGGCCGACAATATCGCCAAGCAATATGGCTGCCGCACGATCGTCGAGGGTTTCAGCACCCGTATCCTGCGCGGCGACAGGATCGGCATATTGGGGCCGAACGGCGCCGGCAAGACAACGCTGCTGCGCATGCTGGTCGGCGAGCTGAAGCCCGATTCCGGCAAGGTCCGCCGGTCGGCCGCCCTGCAATCCGCCTATTTCGACCAGCGCCGCGCAACGCTCGACCCCGAAGCCACGCTCCGGCGCACGCTCTGCCCGGAAGGCGGCGATACCGTTTTCGTCCGCGGGCGGCCCCGCCATGTCGTCGGCTATCTGAAGGACTTCCTGTTCGATTTCGACCAGGTGGAGAGCCCGGTCGGCTCGCTGTCGGGCGGCGAACGCAACCGCCTGCTGCTCGCCCGCACGCTCGCGCGGAAATGCGACCTGCTGGTGCTGGACGAGCCGACCAACGACCTCGACATGGACACTCTCGATCTGCTGGCGGACGTGCTGGGCGACTTCGAGGGCACGCTGATCCTGGTGAGCCATGACCGGGATTTCCTCGACAAGACCGTCGCCAGCGTGATTGCGCTGGAGGGGGACGGCGCGGTGCGTGAGTTCGCCGGCGGCTATAGCGACTACCGCCGCGCCCGGCCTTCCGCGCGGCAACGAACCCGGCCCGGACCGCCGCCGAAGGCCGCTCCGGACCGCCCGCGCCGCCCGGCCGGCAAGCTGGGCTTCCGCCAGCAGCGGCGCTGGGAGGAATTGCCCGGAGCGATGCAGGAGGCGGAGGCCCGCGCCGCAACACTGGAGCGGACACTTGCCGACCCCGGCTTTTACGCCCGCGACCCCGGGCAATTCGCCCGCACGGCCGAACGCCTGGACAAGGCGCGGGCGGATTTCGCCGCGCTGGAAGAGGAGTGGCTGGAACTCGCCCTCTTGCGCGAGGCGCTCGAAAAGGTCTGAATAGCGCCTCGGTCCAGAAGGCCGGACGGCCGCGCCGGGCACCGCGCCCGGTGAGGAAGGTCCGGGCTCCACGGAGGAACGGTGCCGGGTAACGCCCGGCGGGGGCGACCCCAGGGAAAGTGCCGCAGAAAACAAACCGCCGGCCCGCCGGGTGCGCCCTGCCGGCCGGCAAGGGTGAAACGGGGCGGTAAGAGCGCCCCGCGGCCCCGGCAACGGGGCCGGCAGGGCAAACCCCACCGGGAGCAAGACCGAATAGGAGCGGCAAGCCGGTGCGTTTCGCCCCGGCAGGCGGCCTCTGCGCCCGCTGCTCGGGTTGGTCGCGCGAGGCGTCCGGAGACGGGCGTCCCAGACGAATGGCCGTCGCCGCCCGGAAACGGGCGGCACAGAACCCGGCCTACAGGCCTTCTGGACCGTCCTCCTGCGAACCTGGCCGGCCGTTCCGCGCCCGGAACCGATGAAGCCGTTGCCGGGTTTCGGCAGAGGCCATGCGGCGCAACGGCAGCCCCCCTGCGAGAGGTCATGGAATGTCATGTTCTGTCATGGTCCCCATGCGCACCGGGCATAATCTACAGCCGTTTCGGACATACAGCCGCCCTGTCCGGCAGCTGCTCCGGATCGTCCGTCCGGCCTCCCCCGGCATCGTATCCTCGGCATGGGTCCCTCCTCTCGATCCACCTTCGTCCTGCCCTCCCCGCCGCCGGGAAGCAGCGCCCTGTTTCGCGCGTATCGCGTGCGCGTGCGTGCGCGCCCGGCTGCGCGCGTTTCGCGGCGGCGCGATACGCGCGCCTGATTGCGCGCGAGGCGGCGCTCCGGGAACGCCTGCGATATGTCATGGGATGTCATGTTTCCCATGCGCACCGGGTATGAGCTACAGCCGTTTCGGACATACAGCCGCCATGTCCGGCAGATGCTCCGGATCGTCCGTCCGGCCTCCCCCGGCATCGCATCTTCGGCATGGGTTCCTCCTCTCGATCCACCTTCGTCCTGCCCTCCCCGCCGCCGGGAAACGGCGCCCTGTTTCGCGCGTATCGCGTGCGCGTGCGTGCGCGCCCGGCTGCGCGCGTTTCGCGGCGGCGCGATACGCGCGCCTGATTGCGCGCGAGGCGGCGCTCCGGGAACGCCTGCGATATGTCATGGGATGTCATGTTTCCCATGCGCACCGGGTATGAGCTACAGCCGTTTCGAACATACAGCCGCTCTGTCCGGCAGATGCTCCGGATCGTCCGTCCGGCCTCTCCGGCATCGCATCCTCGGCATGGGTCCCTCCTCTCGATCCGTCTTCGTCCTGCCCTCCCCGCCGTCGGGAAGCAGCGCCCTGTTTGGCGCGTATCGCGTGCATGCGCGTGCGCGCCCGGCTGCGCGCGTTTCGCGGCGGCGCGATACGCGCGCCTGATTGCGCGCGCGCGCAAGGCGGCGCTCCGGATCGTCCGTCCGGCCTTCCCGGCATCGCATCTTCGGCATGGGTCCCTCCTCTCGATCCGTCTTCGTCCTGCGCCCCCCGGCCGCCGGGAAGCAGCGCCCTGTTTCGCGCGTATCGCGTGCGTGCGCGGGCGCGCCCGGCTGCGCGCGTTTCGCGGCGGCGCGGTTCGCGCGCCTGATTGCGCGCGCGCGAGCAAGCGCAGGACACACCTCACCTGTGCGTTGAATCGGGGTCGTTTCGCACCGGCCGGCGCGGGCAGGAAGCGGCCCGCGGACACCGCTTTCCCCGGAGCCATCCTATCACGGATCTTCCGCAGTCAAGCCCTCTCAAGAACAAATTCAAAAATACCGAACGAATTAAGACTTCCAAACACCGATCGCTCCGGCGGAAAGGCATCAAACCGTTTCCCCCAAGCCCGGAACATACCCGCCTTTCCGCACATCCGGACCTGCCTGCGCGAGGCCGTTGCGCAGCCGGGACACTGTCGTTGGCAAGCCCTCCGAAGCCCAAGTCCAACAGGGGCCCTCATACTGGATTTAGTAGTTGCACCCGGCATTATCCACAAGGCGAACATGGCTGCGCCAAGTCTATACGCTTTTTGTTCCAATATCGCATTTTCTTCCGGCATGGCTTGACGAGCAGCATCGAGGTGGTCGAAAGTGGAGGGGAATGGTGGTGAAGTGGTTTTGGGCTGGTCAGCTGCCATGGACGCGAAAGGCAGGGTCTCCGTTGCGGGTGTCGGGTCAATATGACGCCAAGCTGGATGCAAAGGGGCGGGTCATTGTGCCGGCGGCTCATCGGCGCGCGGTTCCCCAGGATGCCGAAATGCGGTTGCTGGCCGCGCCCGTATTCGACGACCGCGACGCGATCTTCTTCTGCGAAGAGCAATACCTGCAGAACTGGGCCCGGGATATTCACAACAAGCTGAGGAATGCCAGAACTCCGACCGGCAAGAGGATCGATTCCGGCAAGATCGTCAGCCTGTTCGTCGGCAGTTCGCGCGACACGCAAATCGACGGCCAGGGCCGCCTGCTGCTTCCGCACGACCTGCGCCATGCCTGCGGCATCGAAGGCGAAGTCCGCTTCATCGGTAATGTCGATATCATCGAAATATGGCAACCGGCGGCCCACGACAAGTGGGTCGGGGACATCACCGCCGAACTCGACGAAGAAACGAAGGCGCTGATCCGCTTCGGCGGGTTCCTGCAATCGGAGCTGGAAGCGTGACCGCCGGCGGGCACATACCGGTCATGGCTCCGGAGGTCGTTGCAGCCATCGGCCCGCGCCCGGGCGGGCGCTACCTGGACGCCACCTTCGGCCGCGGCGGCTACTCCCGCGCGCTGCTGGCATCGGCGCCCTGCCGGGTGCTCGCGCTGGACTGCGACCCGGCGGCGGAAAGCGCAGCCGCTGCGCTCGGCCGGGACTGCGGAGACCGTTTCCGTTTCCGCCGCGCGCGCTTTTCCGAAATGGAAGGCATCGCGGCCGCCGAAGCCTTCGCGCCTGCCGACGGCATCGCCTTCGATCTCGGCGTGTCCTCCGCCCAGCTCGACGACCCGGCGAGAGGCTTCTCGTTCGCGCCCGGCCCGCTTGACATGCGGATGAGCGGCGCGGGCCCGAGTGCAGCCGACCTCGTTGCGAGCCTCGACGAAGACCGCCTGGCCGACCTCATCCGCCGCTATGGCGAGGAGCCGCGCGCGCGCCGCGTGGCGCGGGCAATCGCCTCGGCGCGCGGCGAAGCGCCGATCCGCACGACGGATCGTCTCGCCGCCATCGTCGCGCGCGTGGTGCCGGCCGACAAACGAATTCATCCGGCGACACGGACCTTCCAGGCGCTTCGCATCGCCGTGAACGACGAACTGGGCGAGCTCGACCGCGGCCTGGCGGCCGCCGAAAGGCTCCTCGCGCCGGGCGGACGCCTCGCTGTGGTTTCCTTCCATTCGCTGGAGGACCGGGCGGTCAAACGCTTCCTGCGCGAGCGCAGCGGCAACGCTCCGGGAGGGTCGCGCCATCGGCCGCCGGGGCAGCCGCCGCAGCGGGAGGCTTCGTTCCGGCCGCTGAAGCGCCGCGCGGCCCGCCCGAGCGCGGCCGAGGCCGCCGCCAATCCCCGCGCCCGGTCGGCGCGAATGCGCACCGCCGAAAGGCTCGCGGCATGAGCGCACGGACGACAGCCTTGTGGTGCGTCGGCGCGGCGGCCATGGCGGCCGGCCTGTTCGCGGTCAGCGACCATGTTCGGGACCGCAAGGACCGGCTGGAGGAGCTCAACCGCCAGGTTCTCGCCGAGCGCGAGCGCATCCAGGTGCTGCGCAGCGAACTCGCGTTCCTGACGCAGCCGCGGACCCTCGAATTCCAGAATGCGCGCGCCTTGGGTCTTGTCCCCATCGAGGCGGATCAGCTTCACCGGCCGAGTTTCCTCCCGGCTCGCCCGGTCAGCTATTCCGAACCGCCTCCGACCGGGGCGCGCGCCGGGCGGGACGGCGACCCCAACGCCGGACTCCGGACGGAGCAGCCGTCCCGCCTGCTTATCGCCCTGAAGACCGGAGGCCGGCAATGAGCCCGCATCGTTCGGCGTCGCCGGCGCTGGCGCTGGCGCGCACCCGCCTCGCATTCGGCGTGCTCGCATTCTGCGCCGGCCTGGCGGTCCTGACGATGAAGCTCGTCGATCTCGGCACTCTTGCCCAGGACCGCCGGCCGCCGGCCGAAATGAGCGCCTCCGAACATCCCGTGGCGCGCGGCGACATTGTGGACCGCAACGGCCGGTTGCTCGCCACCAGCATCGTTTCGCGGGCGCTCGTCGCCTGGCCGCAGCAGATCGACGATGTCGAAGCGGCGGCCGAACGGCTTTCCGGCGCCCTGCCTTCGCTCAGCTTCGAAGAGGCGCGCCAGCGCCTGTCGCTGAAGCGGAAGTTCGTCTTCGTCGCGCGGCGCCTGACCCCGCGGGAGCAGAAAGCGGTGCTCAACCTGGGCCTGCCCGGCGTCGGCCTCGAGCCCCAGGACCTGCGCATCTATCCCTACGGACCGCTGACCGCACATGTGGTAGGCCGCACCGAACCAAGCGATGACGGCCCGGTCGGCAATGCCGGCGCGGAGCGGCGGTTCAACACCATCCTCTCCGACCCGACGCAGAGCGTGCAGCTCTCGATCGATATCCGCGTCCAGCATGTCCTCCGCGAGGAGCTGGCGCGGGCGGTGGACCATTTCTCCGCTATCGGCGGGGCCGGCCTGGTGACCGACATCCGGACCGGCGAAGTGCTGGCTATGGTCTCATTGCCCGATTTCGACCCCAATCGACAGGCAAGCATAGACGAAGCGCAGGCCAACCGGGCCTCGCTTCTGGTTGCCGAGATGGGGTCGACGTTCAAGCTGCTTACCCTCGCCGCGGCGCTCGACCGGGGCGTATCGCATCTCACAAGCCGCTTCGATGCGCGCGCGCCGCTCAAGGCATTCGGGCACAGGATCCGCGACTACCATGGGCAGGAACGGGTGCTTTCGGCCGCCGAGGTCATCGTCCACTCGTCCAATATCGGCGCCGCACAGATGGCGGAGAAGATCGGGGCGGAGACGTTCAGGGAGGTTCTCGACGGGCTGGGCCTGCTGAGCCGCCCGGGGCTGGAACTGCCGGAAGTCGGCCATCCCATCGTGCCGCGGACCTGGCATCCCCTGACGACGATGACAGTGGGATTCGGCCATGGCCTTTCCGTCAGCCCGATCCAGATCGTATCGGCCATCGGCGCGCTCGCGAATGACGGGCTGGCGGTGCCGGTCACGCTGCTCCGGCGGAGCCTCCCGGCGCCGGCCCGGAGGGTCTTTTCTTCCGAAACCTCCGGCGAAATACGCTGGACGATGCGCCAGGCCGTGCTCCGCGGCAGCGGGTCGAAGGCGGACAGCGACGCCTACCCGGTCGGCGGCAAGACCGGCACGGCCGAAAAGGTGGTGAACGGCCGCTACGACCGGGGGAAACGGCTGAGCTCCTTTGTCGGCGTCTTCCCGATCGGCGATCCCCGCTACGCCATATTCGTCATGCTCGACGAGCCGCAAGCCCGCGAGGAGACCCACGGCTTCACGACCGCCGGCTGGAACGCCGTTCCGGTGGCCGGAGCGGTGATCCCCCGCATCGGGCCGATACTGGGCGTGCCCGCGGCGGGCCCGGATTCGGACGCCTGGATGCAGCGGACCGTTCCCGACCGGCTCCTCGCGCAGCTCTTCAAGGAAAAGGAGGCTTAATGTCCGCGGCCGGGAGCCGGATCGACCTCGACGCGCTCGGCGTCTGCGGCCTGACCGCCGACTCGCGGGCAGTCCGGCCGGGATATTTGTTCATGGCGGCGCCGGGCGCGCGGGCGGACGGGCGCGCCTTCATCCAGGAGGCGCTCGCACGGGGCGCGAAGGCGATAATTGCGCCGACCGGCACCGCAACCGGCCCCCTTCCGGCGGGCGTGCAGGTCATCCTCGACGACACCCCGCGCCGGCTGTTCGCCCGGCTGGCGGCGCGGTTCTTCGGCGCGCAGCCGGCCAGGGTGGCCGCCGTCACTGGAACCAGCGGCAAGACCTCGGTGGTGGACTTCATCCGCCAGATATGGCGCCTGCTGGGCCTGCCGGCAGCCAGCCTCGGCACGCTCGGCATTGCCGCGCCGGGATATTGCCGCGCCGGCGCGCTCACCACGCCCGACCCCGTCGCGCTGCACCGCGACCTGGCCCGGCTGGCGGAAGCCGGCATCGACCGGGTGGCGCTGGAAGCATCCAGCCACGGCCTCGACCAGCACCGCCTCGACGGCGTGAAGGTCTCGACGGGCGTGTTCACCAATCTCTCCCGCGACCATCTGGACTACCATCCGGACTTCGAGAGCTATCTGGACGCCAAGCTCGGCCTGTTCCGCCGGGGTCATGCCGCCGGGCGGGCGCGCCGTCGTCAATGCGGACGACCCGGCCGGCGCGGCGGCGGGCGAAGCAGCCCGCGCCGCCGGGCACGATGTCTGGCATTTCGGGCGAACCGGACCGCCTCTGGAGATCGCAATCGAGCAGGTCGAACCCGCCGAAGGGGGCCAGATTGCGGCGTTCCGTTTCCTCGGCCGCCGCCATCGCGTGCGCCTGCCCCTCATCGGCGCGTTCCAGGCGGAGAATGCGCTCGCGGCCCTCGGAGCCGTTGCGGGCGAATGCAGGGACCCCCAATCGGTCGTCGCCTGCCTGGAGGGGCTGCGCGGAGTCCGCGGCCGGCTCGAACTTGCGGCGCACGCATCTTCGGGCGCGCCGGTCTATGTCGATTACGCCCACAAGCCCGGGGCGCTCGCCGCCGTGCTGGAGGCGCTCCGCCCCTTTGTCCGCGGCCGCCTTGTGCTGGTCCTCGGCGCCGGCGGCGACCGCGACGCCGGCAAGCGGCCGGAAATGGGCGCCGTGGCGAAGCGGCTGGCCGACCGGACCATCGTCACGGACGACAACCCGCGCACCGAAGACCCGGCAGCGATCCGGGCCGCAATCCTCGCCGCCTGCCCCGAAGCGGCGGAAATCGGCGACCGGAAGGCCGCCATAGCCGCAGGCATGGAGGAACTCGGCCCCGGCGACGCCCTGCTGATCGCCGGAAAGGGGCACGAAACGAGCCAGGCCGTCGGCGCGGAGGTCCGCCCCTTCGACGACAGGGCCGTCGCCCGGCAACTGGCGGGGCGGGCGGCATGACGCTCTGGACCGCAGCGGAAGCCGCCGCCGCCACCGGAGGCGCGCCGCAGGGCGGCTGGGAAGCGTCGGGCGTCGCCATCGACAGCCGCACGATCGCAGCCGGGGACCTGTTCGTCGCCGTGGCCGGGCCGAACCATGACGGGCACTGCTTCGTCGGCCAGGCGCTGGCCGGCGGGGCGGCGGCGGCGATGGTCAGCCGCGATTGCGGCGCCGGCCTGCCTTCACTGCATGTGCCGGACACTTGCGCGGGCCTCTATGCGCTCGCCCGCGCCGCCCGCGCGCGCTCGGCGGCGCGCATCGCGGCCGTCACCGGCAGCGTCGGCAAGACGGGCTGTAAGGACCTGCTGTTCCATCTGCTTTCGCGCGCCGGGCCGACAGAAGCCAGCCGGGGCAATCTCAACAATGAATGGGGCGCGCCGCTTTCCCTCGCCCGCCTGCCGCGCGAGGCGGCCTTCGCCGTGTTCGAGCTGGGCATGAACCATGCCGGAGAGATCGCGCCCCTTTCCCGTCTGGTCCGCCCCCATGCGGCGCTGGTGACCGCCATCGCCCCCGCGCACATGGCGTTTTTCGACAGTCTTGCCGGCATCGCCGACGCCAAGGCGGAGGTGTTCGAGGGCCTGGAGCCCGGCGGCGCTGCGGTGCTCAATGCCGATACCCCCCACATCGACCGCCTCGAAGCCGCCGCCAGGCGCGCCGGCGCCGATATCCTGCGGTTTTCCCGCAAGGCCGGCGATGCGGTTCTGCTCCATGCCGCGCTCGATGCCGCCGGCAGCGATATCGCGGCGGAAATCCGGGGCCGGCGGTTCGAGTTCCGGCTGGGCGCTCCCGGCGCGCACTGGGCGCTCAATGCGCTCGGCGTGCTGCTGGTCATGGACTCGTTCGGCGCCGCGCCCGATCCCGGGGCGCTGGCGGACTTCCGCCCGCCCGCCGGCCGCGGCGCCCGGAGGCGCCTGGGCGGCTGGACGCTGATCGACGAGAGCTATAATGCGAGTCCGGCTGCGGTGAACGCCGCCCTCGATGTGCTCGGCCTCGGCGAACCCGGACCCGGCGGGCGGCGGATCGCGGTTCTGGGCGACATGCTGGAACTGGGCGCAGACGCCGGCCCCGCGCATGCCGCACTCGCACCGGCGCTCGACAAGGCCGGGGTCGATCTCGTCTTCGCCGCCGGGCCCGAGATGCGCCGCCTGTTCGACCGCCTGCCGCCCGGCCGCGGCGGCGCGCACCGCCCCGACGCCGCAACCCTTGCCCCCCTGGTCGCGGACATCGTGGCTCCCGGCGACATCGTGCTTGTCAAGGGCTCGCTGGGCATGGGCATGAAAGCGGTGGTCCGCGCGCTGGAGCGCCGCGCCGGGACAGGGGGTTGAGCGGCCGTGCTTTACAACCTCCTCACACCGCTGGCGGAAGACTTCCAGCTCTTCAACCTTTTCCGCTACATCACCTTCCGGTCCGGGGCTGCGACGCTGACGGCGCTTGCGCTGAGCTTCCTGCTCGCCCCCGGCATGATCGCCCGGTTGCGCGCCAGACAGGCCGAAGGGCAGCCGATTCGCGAAGACGGCCCGAAATCGCATCTGGAGACCAAGCGCGGCACGCCGACCATGGGCGGCACGCTGATTCTCTCTGCTCTCGCCGCCAGCACGCTGCTTTGGGCCGACCTCGCCAATCCCTATGTGTGGATCGTGCTGGCGGTCACGCTCTGCTTCGGCCTTGTCGGCCTTGCGGACGACTATCTGAAGCTCGCGCGCCGCAGCAGCCGCGGCCTGCCCGGCAAGGCCAAACTCGCGGTCCAGATTGCCGTCAGCGCGGCGGCCGCCATTGCAGCGGCCGAGATTATCGGCGAGCCGCTCGGCTACGGGCTCGCCATCCCCGTCTTCAAGGACCTCGTGATCGACCTGGGCTGGTTCGCCGTGCCCTTCGCCGTGGTGGTGATGACCGGGGCGTCGAATGCGGTCAATCTCACGGACGGGCTCGACGGCCTCGCAATCGTGCCGGTCATGATCGCCGCCGGCTGCTTCGGCATCATCGCCTATCTGGCCGGCCATACTGTCTTCGCGGAGTATTTGCAGATCCACCCGGTCCCCGGCGCCGGCGAGCTTTCCGTGCTTCTGGGCGCGCTGGTGGGCGCCTCCCTCGGCTTCCTCTGGTACAACGCGCCGCCGGCCATGGTGTTCATGGGCGACACCGGCTCGCTTGCCTGCGGCGGCACGCTCGGCTCGGTCGCGGTCATTACCAAGCACGAACTGGTGCTGGCGATTGTCGGCGGGCTGTTCGTGCTCGAGGCGGTCTCGGTCATCGTGCAGGTGGCCTCGTTCCAGCTCACCGGCAAGCGCGTGTTCCGCATGGCGCCGCTGCACCACCATTTCGAGCAGAAGGGCTGGCGGGAGCCGACAATCGTCATCCGCTTCTGGATCATCGCCGTCGTGCTGGCGCTCGCCGGCCTTGCGACGTTGAAGCTCAGATGATCCCGCTGCCGGCATATCGCGGCGCCGAGGTCGGCGTCATGGGGCTCGGGCGGTCCGGGCGGGCGGCGGCGGCGGCCCTGGCGGCGGCCGGCGCACATCTCCATGTCTGGGACGACCGCGCGGAACTGCGCCGGGACTTCGGCGAGGTGCAGGGCTTCGACCCGTCCGGCCTGGACCGGCTGGTCTGGAGCCCCGGCATTCCGCATCTCCACCCGCGGCCGCATCCGCTCGCGGTCCGGGCGGGCGCCGCACGGTTGCAGCCGGTTGCGGACATTGCGCTGCTCGTCGAAGCCATGCCCGGCTGCCGCTTCGTCGGCATTACGGGCACGAACGGCAAATCGACCGTCACCGCGCTGATCGGACACGCGCTCGACAGGCTGGGGCTGCCGCATGCGGTCGGCGGTAATTTCGGGCCGGCCGCGCTCGGCTTGCCGGCGCTCGGTCCGGGCGGCGTGTATGTGCTCGAGCTTTCCTCCTACCAGCTCGCACTCCTGCCCTGCCCCGCCCTCGACGTGGCGGTGCTGCTGAATATCGCCGCCGACCATCTCGACCGCCATGGCGGCATGCACCGCTACGCCGCCGACAAGGCGCGCATTTTCGACAACCGGGCAGCCGCGGTAATCGGCGAGGGCGACCCGTGGTGCCGCCGGCTGGCCCGGCGCCTGCGGGCGGAAGGCCGGGCCGTCGCCGCTATCGGGGATGACGGCCCCTCCCTTCCCTGCCTTCCGGGCCTCCACAACCGCCGCAATGCCGCCGCCGCGCTTGCCGTGCTCGACGCGCTCGGCATCGACCGCCCGGATGCGCTCGAAGCCCTGGCCGGCTTCCGCGGCTTGCCGCACCGAATGGAAATGGTGGGGCGAGCTCGCCGGGGTCCGCTATGTCAACGACAGCAAGGCGACCAACCCGGAGTCGGCGGCCTGTGCGCTGGCCAGTTTCGAGCGCGTGCGCTGGATCGCGGGCGGACAGGCGAAGACGGACGATCTGGACGCACTCCGGCCCTGGTTCGGCCGTGTCGCCCAGGCCTATCTGATCGGCGCCTCGCAGGCTCCGTTTCGCGCAGGCGCTCGCCGGGCCATGCCGCATGCGAATGCCTGGGCGACCTCGATGCGGCGCTGGCGGCCGCCCATTCGCGACGCCCGGCCCGGCGAAACCGTGCTGCTGGCGCCCGCCGCCGCGTCGTTCGACCAGTGGGGACAGTTTCGAAGCGCGCGGCGACGCCTTCCGCGAGGGCGTGCGCAGGCTCGCGGGAGGCGCGGCATGAGCCTCCTGCCCCGCACAGACCGAAGCTGGACCGCCCAATGGGTCTGGACGATGGACCGGGTGACAGCCGCCGCAATTGCTGCGCTGATCGTCTTCGGGATCATCCTGATTGCAACCGCAGGGGCCGGCCGTTGCCGAGTTGAACGGCGACCACCGTTTCCACTTCCTGTTCAAGCACGCCGTTTTCCTGCCGGTCGCCATCTGCATCATGGCCGGCTGTGCACTGCTGAACCCTGTCCAGGTGCTCCAGGCCGCGTGCCTGGTTATGCGCCGGCGCCCTGCTTCTGACGCTGGCGGCGGCGTTTGTCGGGCTGGAGAACAAGGGCGCGCAGCGTTGGCTTTCGCTCGGCTTCATCAGCATACAGCCGTCGGAATTCCTGAAACCGGGGCATGGCCGTCGTGTCCGCCTGGCTGTTTGCGCATTACCGCATCGTGGTGGGCTCGCGCGCGCTCTGGATTGCGGCCGGGCTGCTGGCCGGCAGGCGCCGGCGCGCTGCTGCTGCAACCCGATGTCGGCATGACCTTCATGGTCGTTTCGGTCTGGTTCGGGCAGTTCGCTCTGGCCGGCATGCCCCTTCCGGTGCTGGCGGGCCTCGTTCTGGCCGCCGGCGCCGGCGGCGTCCTGGCCTATTTCAGCTTCAGCCACGTCTCGAACCGGGTCGATAGCTTCCTGTTCGGCGGCGGCGGGGACCGCTACCAGATCGGGCGGTCGCTCGAGTCCTTCAAGCAGGGCGGCCTGGTCGGCCAGGGGGCCCGGCGAGGGCGCCGTCAAGGAAACCCTGCCGGATGCCCATGCGGACTTCATCTTCGCCGTGCTGGGCGAGGAGTTCGGGCTCGTGGTCTGCATCGCCGTGGTCGGGCTCTACGGCCTCATCGTTTGCCGGGGCGCGTTCCGGTTGATGGCGGAGGAGAACCTGTTCGCCTTCCTGGCCGTCTCCGGGCTGCTCGCGAGCTTCGGGCTCCAGGCGTTCATCAATATGGCATCGACACTCGAGGTCATTCCGACCAAGGGCACCACCCTGCCCTTCCTCAGCTATGGCGGCTCGTCCCCTGCTCGCCGCCTCGATCACGCTCGGCTTCGTGCTGGCGCTCAACCGGCGCCGGGACGGGCAGGCGGAAGTGTTGTGATGGCCGGCCCTATCGCCATCGCCGCCGGCGGCACGGGGGGCCATGTCTTCCCCGCCCGCGCCTTCGCCGCACGCCTCGCCGCGCGCGGCGAGGCGGCCATCGCCGTCACCGACCGGCGGGGCGCCGCGTTCGCCGGGGATGCGCCCGTGCATACCCATCAGGGCCGGGCCGCCCCGCAGCCTGCGCGGCCTGCTGCAAATCGGGCTCGGCGTGCTCGACGCCCGCACGGTGCTCGCAAACACGCATAGCTCGGCAGTGGTCGGTTTCGGCGGCTACCCTTCCGCACCGACCGTCCTCGCCGCCCGCTGGCTCGGCCTGACGACCGTGCTGCACGAACAGAACGCCCTGCTCGGCAGGACCAACCGGCTGCTCGCGCGCGGCAGGGTCAAGGTCGCCGCCAGCTATCCCGGCGCGGGCGGCCATCTGGTCGGCAATCCTGTCCGGCCGGAAATCGCGGCGCTCCGCGAGCGCCCCTATACGCCTCCTTCGGCAGGCGAACCCTTGCGGCTCCTGGTCTTCGGCGGCAGCCAGGGCGCGCACGTCTTTTCCGAAGTGCTGCCGGAGGCGCTCGGCCCGCTCGCCGGCCGGGTCGCCGTCCTCCAGCAATGCCGCGCGGAAGACCTGGAGGCGGCGCGCGGCGCCTATCGCAGGCAGGGCGTCGAGGCGTTCCTGGCGCCCTTCATCGAGGACATGGCGGGCGCGCTCGGCGAAGCGCATCTGGTCATCGCCCGCGCCGGGGCCTCCACCGTGGCGGAACTTGCGGCTGCCGGCCGGCCCGCCATCTTCGCGCCCTACCCCCATGCGACCGACGACCACCAGAGCGCCAATGCCCGGGCGGTCATCGAGGCGGGCGGAGGCTGGCTGCTCCCCGACCGCGACTTCACCCCGGACCGGCTGCGCAAGCTGGTGGAAGCCTGCCTGGCGGGGCCGGACCGGCTGGCCCGCGCCGCGGCGGGAGCGCGGCAATTCGGCAGGCCGGACGCGGCCGACGCCCTCGTGGATTTCGTCCTGGCGGAAGTCGGGGAGGCCGGACGATGAGGCCGTTCCCCCTGCCCTTCGGGCCGCTCCATTTCGTCGGGATCGGCGGCATCGGCATGAGCGGCATAGCCGAACTGCTGCACCGGCTCGGCTGCCCGGTGAGCGGCAGCGATGCGCAGGCGAGCGCCAACACGGCCCGGCTGGAGGCGCTCGGCCTGACCGTGCGGATCGGCCATGACGCCGGCAATCTCGGCGCGGCGGCGGCGGTCGTGGTCTCGACGGCCGTCCCGGAAGACAACCCCGAACGGCAGGAGGCGCTGCGGCAGGGCCTGCAGGTCCTGCACCGCTCCGAGGCGCTTGCGGCCGTCCGGCTGCACGCGAGCGGAACGGGCTACGGCTACCTGCCGGTCACCGACCGGGCGCGCCAAGCGCAGATCTGGAGCGTCCGCAAGGAGGCCCTGGGCATCCTGATGTCGGTCAAGGGGGATCACAAGCCAATCGCCTTCGTCGAGGATCCCGCCGTGCCGATCGAATCGATGGGGCGCTTCCTGCGGGACTTCCGGCAAATCCTGGAGAAGTACGACGCCCACGGCGGCTACTACGGTCACGCCTCGGTGGGGTGCTTGCATGTGCGGCCCATGGTCAACCTGAAGGATCCGGCCGAGGTCCGCAAGATGGCGGATATCGCCGATGAAGTCTTCGGTCTCGTGACGGGCCATGGCGGGTCGATGTCCGGCGAGCACGGAGACGGGATCGCACGCAGCAAGTACAACCGCTGGCTCTTCGGAGACAAGATCTATCGGGGCTTCCTGGAGTTGAAGCAGGTGCTGGACCCCCGGAACATCCTCAACCCAGGCAAGGTTGTCAACGCCCCCGAATTGACCGAGGACCTCCGTTGGGGAGCCGCCTACCGCACCTTGCCGATCGAGACCGAACTGAGTTTCCAAAGCGAGGGGGGATTCGCCCGAGCCATCGAAATGTGCAACGGTGCCGGCGTGTGCCGGAAGCGTGCGGCAGGCACGATGTGCCCGTCGTACCACGCCACCATGGACGAGGAGCACTCGACCCGGGGGCGGGCCAACGCGCTCCGGGCGGCTATGGCGGGGATTTTGCCCGAGGAGGAGTTCACGTCCCCCCGGATGTACGAGGTGCTGGATCTATGTCTGGCGTGCAAGGCCTGCAAGACTGAGTGCCCGTCGAACGTCGACATGGCCAAGATCAAGTACGAGTGGCTGGGGCATTACTACCGGAAGCACGGGGTGCCGCTGCAGGCCAACGCCTTCGGACGCATCGAAGCGTTCTACCGGCTGGGCAGCAAGGCCGGGCGGCTGGCCAACTGGGCGAGCTCGCTGACCCCGGTCAAGTGGCTGAGCGAAAAGCTCCTCCATGTCGACCGTCGACGGTCCCTGCCGCGCTTCGCGCCGGCAACGTTCCGCAAGTGGTTCGCGAACCGCAAACCGAGGTCCGGGGCCGGTCGGCGCGGAGCCGTTGTGCTGTTCGACGATTGCTTTCTGAACTACAACTACCCGCAGGTGGGTCGGGCCGCCGTGGAGTTGCTGGAAGCTGCCGGCTACGCGGTGCAGCTAGCAGACAAGCGCTGCTGCGGACGCCCGATGTTGTCCAAGGGATTGCTCGGGGAGGCTCGCAAGGCTGCTGAGCACAATCTCCGCGAGCTCGGGCGGTACGCGGACCAAGCCGTCCCAATTGTCGGATGCGAGCCGAGTTGCTTGCTGACCCTACGGGACGAATACGCAGACCTCGTGCCGGGAGCGGCCGCAGGCCTCGTCGCCCAGGGGGCATGGATGCTCGACGAACTCCTGGTGCGGCTGGCTCGGGACGGCGATTTGGACATCGATTGGGCCCCGGGCAGCCGCGATGTGCTGTTCCATGGGCACTGCCACCAGAAGGCGCAGATCGGCACCGAGGCGACGCTGGAAGCCTTGCGGCTGGTGCCGGGGCTTGCGGTCAAGGAGATCGACTCGGGGTGCTGCGGGATGGCGGGCTCGTTCGGCTTCGAGGTGGGCCACTACGAGATTTCGCGCAAGATCGGGTCCGAACGCCTGTTCCCCGCGGTCGAGGCGGCAGGGCCCGACACAGAGATTGCCGTGGCGGGCGCGTCCTGCCGCCAGCAGATCGAACACTTCACGAGCCGTCGGCCCCGGCATGTCGCGGAGATCCTCAGCGACAGCCTCCGAGGGGCCGCATGAAGCGGTCCTCGGGCAGACTCGCGACCACTCGGCCCGTCACCTGGAAGATCGGCCTGGCGGCCCTCCTCATCAGCTTCTTCTGGAGTGGGAATATCGTCTCGATCAAATTGGGGCTGGCGACGATCCCGCCCTTCTGGAGCGCCTTCTGGCGCATGGCTGCCGGGGCCGGGGCCGTGACGGCCTGGACGGCCGCCCGCGGCCAGCCGGTCCTCCCCGAGCGGAGCCGCCTCCCGCAGATGGCGCTCCTTTGCGCCCTGTTCACCGCGCAGATCGCGGTGTTCAATTTGGCCGTGCATTTCACGTCCCCTGCGTATGCCGTGGTCCTGCTCAACACCAATCCCGTGATGGTGAACCTGATCAGCCATTTTTTCGTGCATGACGACCGGCTGACCTGGGGACGGCTCATCGGCTTGGTCATCGCTTTCGGGGGCATCGCCTACGTGATGCTGGGTCAGCCGACAGCGGCCTTGGCTCCGAGCCCTCTGCTTGGCAACGGTTTGATGCTGGTGTCGGCGTTGCTGCTGGCCGTGCGGATCGTCTACACGCAGCGCTTGGTGCAGGTAACGGATCCGCTGCGTCCCGTGATCTGGCAGATGATTTTGTCCCTGCCCAGCTTCCTCGGACTGGCGCTTGCGTTCGAAGAGCCACTGCTGAAGCCGCTGACCTACGAGCCCGTTCTGGCCATCCTCTACCAAGCGGTCGTGGTGGCGGGATTCTGCTTCGTGGCTTGGACGACGCTGCTGCAGCGCTATAGCGCAGGCAACTTGGCCATGTACAGCTTCAGCGTGCCCATTTTCGGAATCTTGCTCTCCGCCGCGTTCTTCGGCGAGGACATCACCGGGCGGCTGGTGGGAGGGGCGTCCGCTGTCGCGGCCGGAATCGTGACCGTGACCCGCTCCAAGCGCACGGAGGAGGCCGGATGAGTCGTCCCGTGCCTCCGGCCATGACGCGGGCCGCTGCGCTGACCGCCGTCGCTCTCTCGGCGACATGGGGCCTCAACATCGTCGGGATCAAGGTGGCGCTGCAAGCGTTCCCGCCGGTTTGGAACGCATTCTGGAGGCTGCTGCTGGGCTGGCCGGTCCTGTGGGTCTGGGCGCGCGCTGGAGGCGTCCGGCTCAAGCCGGCGGCGGGAGAGGCCAAGCCCCTGGCGTTGCTGGGAGGGCTGTTCGCGATCCAGATCATCATGCTCAACCTCAGCGTCCAGTGGACTTCCGCCGGATTCGCGTCCGTCCTGCTGAACGCCGCCCCGGTCTTCATTAACCTCATGGCCCACTTCGTGGTGCCGGGCGACCACTTGTCGCGCCAGCGGATGCTCGGGCTTGCCTTGGGCTTCGGTGGGGTGGCCGCGGTGCTGCTGGGACGGCCCGACGCGCAGCTGGCTCCCCATCCTGGATGGGGCAACATCTTGGGGGTTGTGACGGCTGCCGTCATCGCGGGGCGCATGCTGTACACCCAGAGGCTGGTGCAGCGTGTCAACGAGGTCAGGACGGTCTTCTGGCAGGTGGGCTGCTCGCTGCCCGTATTCTTGGTCTGCGCGACGCTCTTCGAACCCCCGATGGTGGGGCCCCTGACGCTGGGCCCGCTGCTGTCCTGGCTGTACTGCTCCTTTGGAGTGGTGGGGGTTTCCTTTATCCTGTGGGTGCGTTTGCTCAAGACCAACTCCCCGGCGCTGCTGTCGGTGTTCGTGTTCCCGACACCGATCTTCGGAGTGTTGTTTAGCGCCCTGGTCATGGGGGAGGCTCCGCCTGCGGAATTGATTGTCGGGGTGCTCGCGGTGGCGTTCGGGATCTTGCTGGTGACGATGGAGCGGCGGCGGCGGGCTTTTGAGTCCGCCGGCCCCGCCGAGGTCGCCTTGCGGCGGGCGGCGTGATGCGCCGCCGACCGGGGCCGGATCGCGTCCGGGGTAGCGCCGACCGCGGGCCGCAACCCAGACTCCGCCTCGGACGGGTCCTCCATGCCGCGCTGCCCGCTGGGGTTGCCCAGCCGACCGGGTCTCGGCGTTGCGGTGCGGAGTGGGGGGTCTGGCGCAGCCACCCGATCCCCCGCCACTCTGGAGGGGCGGGGTGGGCCGATCAGACCTGAGGTGCCAGGGTATTGCGAATGCAGCATTCTTCTGCGAACAAAGAGGGGGCGACCCCGGGGCCGCCCCGTGCGACAAATCGTGAGCCGGGCTAGAATGAGTATCCGACCATCAGCTGAACCCGGCGTTGCGGAGCCACCCTGTTGAGTAGGCCGAGGGTGCCGGAACGGGCGTTCTGATTCACCTTGGTGAAGTTCACCGTGTCGAAGAGGTTGTAGAAGTCGATCTGGAGTTGTAGCCTCTGCTGCTCCGCCATGTAGACATTTTTCTGCAGCACGAAATCAAGGTTGCCGAATCCAGGTCCGTAGCGTGCGCGCCGCGACAGCGTGCCCGGGCGAATATTGACGCTCTTGTCGTCAACCGGTGGCAGCGCGAAGGCTTCCGGGTCCAGATACTGATTGCGTCAAAAGTCGTGTCTCGGGAATCCCTTCGTCGATTGATCTGCAAGGTGGATTTGTTGTGCTCTATTAGTATGACAAAAGAAAGATTTTTATTCTTCCTACGCCTTACTGCGGACCAGAGGTTCAAAGTCCGCAAAAACATGGCCCTGCAGTTCCTCGGGGGCAAATCGGTGGACCAGCTAAAGTCCTGCGTCCCTTGCTCCATACGCACGATCTATCGCTGGGGCTCACGCTTCTTCCTGGGAGGCATGGAGAACCTGCGGGAGCGCCAAAGAACGGGACGACCACGCCAAGGGACAGACCGGCACCTTGCTTGGATCCGCATCGTCGGCGTAGACCAAGACCCCAATCAACACCAATTCGAGTGCGCTTGGTGGACCGCGCAGCGAGTGCGCCAAGCTTTTTGGGAGAAGTGCGGCAGCGTCCTGAGCGTCTCCCCGGGGCGCCGGAGCTTGCGGCGGCTCGGACTCCCACCGCAGCGGCTCCAGCGGCGCGCCACCCGGTGCGATCCCGCGGCTGTGCAGCGGTGGCAAGACGAAGAGTTCCCCCAGATCCTTCGTCGCGCCCAGGAGTTGGGAGCCACGATCGCCTTCGCCGACGAGTCCGGCCTAGCTGCGCAGAGCGTGTCCGGGCGCACCTAGGGCCCGTGCGGTCAGACCCCCGTCGGGCGGGTGGCCAGCGGGCGTTTCCGCCTCCCCCGGCTGGCGGCCAGCAGCCCGAAGGGCCAACTCTGGGACACCGTGCGGGAAGGTCCTGTCGCGGCGGGGGTCTTCCGGGAGTTTTGGGAGCGGATCGCGGAGGAAGCAGATCGGAAGATTCTGTTGGTGGTGGACAATTGCCGGATTCACCGCGCGCGGACAATCCGGGAGTGGCTGGAAGCGAACCAAGCCGCAGCAGAGCTGTATTTTCAGCCGACCTACTCGCCACAAGTCAATCCGGTGGAACTGCGATGGGCCTTGGTCCAGCGGCCGGTCCGTCGCGAACTGAGCAAGACCGCGGCCCAGCTTCGCGACAACCTGGAAGCTGCTGGCCAGTCTTTGCCAGGAGCTCCGGAACAGGTGCGAGCCTTCTTGCGCGAGGCAGACTGCCAGTCTATGCTTGCCTGCATTCTGAGGACACGATTTTTGACGCGATCAGTAGCGGAGCAGCAGGCGGCATGTCCGCGCTGCACCGGGAACGGTCCGCTCATTGCGACCCTCTTCGGCGGGCTCGCCGAAAGTCCCGGTGACCCTGCGGTCGCGCACGGCGAGGGCGCCGCCGCGTTCGCACGGGATGCGCCGGAAGATCTCGTGCGAAACCGCAGCGGCGATCAAGGCGCGGCACCCCTCGGCGCCCGAGACCAGGAGCCGGGTCGCGAGGCGCAGCGCCTCCCGGTCGACCGCTGTCTCGCTGGCGGCCCCGGGAATCCGCGCCGGCATCGTCCGCCGGCGAGAAGAACACGGGGCGCAGGATGCGTCCTGCGGCTGGCGCAGGTTTCGTCGCAGGCCCTTGGGCCCCGCCGATGTTGGTGCGAGGCGTTCGGCGGTTCGGCGGGTGTCGTCCCGAGCCGCTCCCGCGGCGCTCAGCCCCTGGTGAAGATCTCCTCGACGCGCTCGGCGCGGAGAAGGTTATCGAGCCACCGGTCGAGATCGGCGATGGTTCCGGATTCGATCCGCCTCGCGGCGTCGGTGGGCACGGTTCCGAACCGCCCTCGCGCCAGGCGCAGCAGCGCTCTCGCCTGTCCCTGCGCCTGCCCGCGCGCCTCCCCAAGGACCTCCCCGCGGGCCTGCCCGCGGGCCTCGTACTGTTCGGCGATTGTCGGCATCAGTCTCCTCCTCGCGCTCTCGCCCGCCGGCAGCATCGCCTCGAGCTCCTCCGCCGGGTTGTCGAACCTCTCCGCAAAATACCGCAGCGCCGCGGGGAACAGCAAGTCGCTGTCGGCGAGCGCCTGCACCGCCCGGAGGACGCGGCGCCCTTCGTCCAGCGGCAGCCGGCGCCGCCATGTCCGCCGGAACAGAATGAAGGCCGCCTCGAGGCCCGGATCGCCCGTCGGCCACCGCTCCGGCGGAACCTCCCCCAAGTTGTACACCGTGTAGGGCAGCGTGGCGACCGTCCGCCGCTGCCCGGCGGTGAGCCCCGCCGGCAGGTCCCGCTCGACGGTCCAGCGGCGCTCCCCGTGGTAGAACACCACCGGCATGACCGCGGCGTACGGGCTCCCGCCCCGCTTCGCCCGCAGCAGCCACTCCCAGATCGCGGCGATGTAGGTCAGCAGTTGCGGGGGCGTGTCGGCCGCCGGCGCGCTCTTGTGCTCGGCTAGCACGTAGATCAACACCCCCGCCCCATCTTCGAATTCCGCCTCCAGCAGCAGGTCCGCCTCGACGGCGCGCAGCTTGCGGGTGATGAAGCTCCTGTTCAGCAGCCGCATGGGCTGGCGGGACAGCAGCGCCGCGGACTCCGCGGGCAGGATCGCCCGGACCAGCCGCTCGGCGCGCGCGCTCCGGGAGGCGAGCGCCTGGAAAAGCGTGTCGTGCGGTTGGTGGATCGGCTGCTGCATTGGTTATCTCTGCGATTGCCCCGCGACGGCGGTCGCGGCTCCCCGATCATCGCATGCCTCCTGACGGCGCTTTCGCCCGGCCGCCTGCGCTGCGTCCAGTTCGGCTAGCGGCGCTCTGTTCGTCAGCGGCTGCCGCCGGACAGGGGTGCTCCTCCCAGAGCCAGGCGAGCACCGTGCCGAAGGGGTTCGGCTCCTCGCGGGCGAGGTAGCGGAGGCGCTCAGCGCCGGCCGGCACTGGCCGGGCGGGCCTGCGCGCTCCTGATCGCGTCCAAAGTCGTGCCCCTGGAATCCCTGCGTCGCTGGATCTGCTGGGTGGATTTGCTGCCCACGATGAGTATGACCAAAGAAAGATTCTTCTTCTTCCCACGCCTTCCTGCGGACCAGAAGTTCGAAGTCCGCAAAAACGTGGTCCCGCAGTTCTTCGGGGGCAAGTCGGTGGACCAGCTAAAGTCCTGCGGTCCTTGCTCCATACGCACGATCTATCGCTGGGGCTCACGCTTCTTCCTGGGAGGCATGGAGAACCTGCGGGAGCGCCAAAGAACGGGAAGACCACGCCAAGGGACAGACCGGCACGTTGCTTGGATCCGCATCGTCGTCGCGGACCAAGACCCCGCTCAGCGCCCATGCGAGTGCGCTTGGTGGACCGCGCAGCGAGTGCGCCAAGCCTAGGAGCCTGTTGAAAAAGTCCTCAGCGACCGTGAAGCGGCACTGAAATGACCGTAAAACGACTCCTGAAGGCCCTGAACAGTCGCAAAACGGTGCTTCGGACGCGATTTCGCGAGGGGGATCGTGCCCCAGCGACTTTTTCAACAGGCTCCTAGGGGGGAAAGTTCGGCATCGTCCTGAGCGTCTCCCCGGTGCGCCGGAGCCTGCGGCGGCTCCCGCTCACGCCGCAGCGCCCCCAGCGGCGTGCGACCAAATACAAGCCCGCTGACGGGCAGCGGTGGCAAGACGAAGAGTTCCCCCAGTTCCTTCGTCGTGCCCGGGAGTTGGGAGCCCTGATCGCCTGCGCCGACCAAGTCCGGCCTAGCTGCGCAGAGCGTTTCCGGGCGCACCTGGGGCCCGTGCGGTCAGACCCCCGTTGTACGGGTAGCCGGCGGGCGCTTCCGCCTCCACCTGCTGGCGGCCAGCAGCCCGGAGGGCCAGCTCTAGGACACACTGCGGGAAGGTCCTGTCACGGCGGGGGTCTTCCGGGAGTTTCTGGAGCGGATCGCGGAGGCAGCGGACCGGAAGATTCTGCTGGTGGTGGACAATTGCAGTATTCATCACGCCCGGACAATCCGGGAGTGGCTGCAAGCAAACCAAGCCGCGGTAGAGCTGTACTTTCAGCCGACCTACTCGCCGCAAGTCAATCCTGCGGAACGGCTAGGGGCCTTGGTCCAGCGGCGGGTCCGTCGCGAGCTGAGCAAGACCGAAGCACAGCTTCTCGACAACCCGGAAGCTGCTTTCCAGTCTTTGCAAAAAGCCCCGGAACAGGTGCGAGCCTTCTTGCGAGAGGCAGACTGCAAGTCTATTCTGGCTGAATTCTGATGACACGACTTTTGACGCGATCAGTACTACCGCTGATTGGGCCCCCAGTCGCTGTTGATAGCCTGTTCGTGTGTAGTGAGGATGTCCGGTCGTGCGCCGGGATTGGTTCCCGTGCTGCTGCTGACCCCTGTCTCTCCCGACAAGCTCCTCGGGAGCCGCTAGACTCCCCTGTCCGGTCGCACTCGGAGTCCAGATGCTCCCAGACCGCCCCGATTAGAGCACGGGCTTAGTCACGTGTCAAACAATGCTGGCCGGAGCCAGCGGCCTTCGATTGCGCAACTGTTCCCGGTGAGTGCCGGAGCGGGCAGGCGCAGGGTGCGCCCAGCCAGATGCGAGGCGACCGTTGCAACAGGCGGTGCGCCGGGGCGCAGACGTGGCTTCTCCGTTGTCCAAGGCAATCGCAGCTGTTGCGCTTACCTTCCGCTTGGCCCGCACGCGACGACCGGCGTGTGCCCGAGGCCACCCCTTCGACAAACCGAACCGATTGCGGTGCCGCAGGCTCCCTTTCCAGCCGCACCAAGTTCGCCGGCGGATCACTTGCCGTGCCCTCGTGCAACTTGCGGATTGCGCTGCGCGTCCGCTTCGACATCCCAGCGTGAGCTTGGGAAATCTGCGTCGGCCAGCGCGACGGAGCAGGCACCGAGGAGGGGCCTATCGCCGCTCGGGTCGACTTAGAGCCATTGAGAACCCTGATTCCGTCGCGCCGAGCGGTTCCTTGCGCCTATAGCGGTGTCCGCCGCTCTCCGCCTGTGCGCACCCTCCTGCGGCTGCAACGGGACCAGCAGACTCGGCACCGTAGCAGCCCCGAAATCGCTTGACAGCCGCCCCCCGCACTGCTCCAATCGTGGTGCCTGAGCCGCAGGATCCCTCCGAGTGCGACTCAGGAGGGGGCATTCTAGCCCCAGCAGCGCCTCGGGGGGAAGGAGTGATCTCCCATGCATTCGCATCGATTCGGTTTGTGCCTCGTGGGGACGGCGGTGTTGTGCTTGGCCGCGCCCGTCCTGCAACCGACACTCAACGCGCAAGTGACCACTGCGACTCTCCAGGGCCTGGTGCTCGACCCCAGCGGCGCGGTCATCCCCGGAACCACGGTGACTGTTTCGAACGAAGCCACCGGCCAGGAGTTGTCGGGGACCTCGAGCGAGGGCGGGGAATTCGCCATTCCGTTCATCCCGCCGGGCACCTACAGCGTGGTTCTGACGGCGGAGGGCTTCAAGGCGACGACAGTCCAGGGGCTCCAACTTGCGACCGGGCAGCGAGCCAACGTCAACTACACCTTGGAAATCGGAGCCACCACCGAGACGGTCACTGTCACCGGCGCCGCGCCGCTGATGAACACGGTCAACGCCGAGCAGGACATCTCGCTCAACGAAACCCAAGTCGACGAACTGCCCATGATCAACCGGGACATCACCGGCATCCTGTCCCTAGGCACTGGGGCTGCCATGACCGACGGCGGCTGGACGATGTCGATCAACGGCTTGGCTCCGCGGGGTTTCACGATGACCGTGGACGCGGTCGATGCCGTCCCGGACGCGGAATTCGCGGGGCTGGCCCTCTACCAGAACTTCAATTTCATCAAGGGCATCAGCCTGGAGGCCGTCCGCGAGGTCGAGACCTCGAAGAACATCTTCTCGGCGGAGACCGGCAACACCATCGCGGGGAACGTCAACCTGATCAGCAAGAGCGGGACGAACGAGTTCCACGGCAGCGTCTTCGAGATGTACCAGTCCGGGGGCCTGCATGCTCGGAACCACATCGTAGGGGTCAAATCCCCGCTCGTCTACCACCAGTACGGCGTTTCGCTCGGCGGGCCGATCGCCCGGAACAAGACGTTCTTCTTCGGCGTGTTCGAGGGCTATCGGTTCAACCGGCTGACTCCCCTCTCGGGCGACGTGTGGTCCGCGGGCATGAGGCAGCGCATTGCTTCCGCCGTGCCGGCTGCCCAGCCCTACCTCGACCTCTGGCCGGCTCCGACCGAGGCCGACCCCCCTGACCTGGATCCATCCCACGAGACATGCGGCAACCTCGGTCCGAACGTCCCGTGCCTCTCGCCGATAGCTTTCTTCGCCGGCGTTGGCACAGAGAACCGGAAGGACGACCACGCGGTGGTCAAGGTGGACCACAACGTCAATGCCCAGAACTTCCTGACGTTCCGCTATGTCCGCGGGCGGCCGCTCCGGCAGATACCGCGGCTGCAAATCGGCAACTGGCGCAGCTGGGACGGGATCAACGAGAACGGTGCCTTCACCTGGACGCGGATCGTGAGCCCGTCCCTGACCTCTGAGCTGCGCTGGGGCACGAACGTCAACGCCATCAATCGGCTTGACGGTGCTTACGCAGCGAACGAGATCCCGTTCCTGCGGCGGCTTCGGCGGCCCGGGCGACAGTGGCGCAGAAGTCTTCGCCAAGGACGGCCACACCTCCACTTTGGAGCAGAATTTCGCCAAGACCATGGGGCGCCACGTGATCAAGTTCGGCGGGATGTTCCGCTACATGAGCGGCACCCGCATCAACGAGGAGTCTCCCATCTACACCTACGCGACGCAGGAGGACTTGCTGTCGGGGCGGATCACCAACGCGCGGTACGTGTTCCCGCTGGAGAAGTTCACGTGGCGGAGGTGGTTCATCGGAGGCTTTGTCCAGGACGACATCCGCTTACGGCCCAACTTCATGCTCAATCTAGGCCTGCGGTGGGACTATGCGTCTGTCCCCCGATCCAGCCAGAACGAGGGCATCGACGGGAACATCTTCAACCGGGACGGCCCCTTCGGTCGTCCGGGCGCCACGCTCCGTACGGATGTCGGCAAGCAACTCCTCTTCCGGCCTCCGCACCGGTTTTGGGACGCCATCTACAACATGTTCTCGCCCCGTGCGGGCTTCGCCTGGACCGTCGACGACAGCGGCAAGACCGTGGTGCGCGGAGGAGCGGGGATCTTTTACATGCCGCACAACATCTTCGCGGGCCCCATCGATGTGATCACGAACGGCCCCGACGTGCCGTCGCACCTCAATGTCGCGGGCGAGGCGGTGCAGCGCCTGGGCCTCAACTACGGAGACCCCAACGAGGTTGGACAGCAGGCTGCCACCGCTGCGGCGACGATCGGGGGCAATGCCGTCGATCCGCAGTGGGCCGCTCCCTACAGCGCCCCAGTTCACGCTCGGCGTGCAGAGGCAGGTGACCGAATCCACCGTTTGGGATGTCAATTACGTGGGCAACCGCGGCGTGCATCTGATCTTCAATCCGACGTACAACCGCCTGCTGCCCTATACGGGCGGGAAGTTCTACAGCGAAGTGCTGGGCTTGCAGGACTTCCAAAGGTTCAACTTCTACCAAGGCGCGGATTCGACCGGTTATCAGAGCCTGCAGACCGCCCTGAAGAAGCGGTTCTCCCAGAACCTGCAGCTCAACCTGAACTACACCTACGCCTGGAACTGGGCCCATTTCCGCGGAGACATGACGTGCTGCACGGGCGGGAACGATCCGCAGACTGTCTGGTCTCCGTCACGGGCGGAGGTGTACGACATGAAACTGAACCGCTCGCCGACCCACTACCACATCCGGCATCGCTTCACAACCGACTTCTACTACGAGATCCCGGTCCCGGCGGGTGTGCAGGGTGCGGGGCGCCAAATCCTCGGCGGCTGGTCTCTGGCGGGCATCTTTGAAGCTCGGACCGGCACGCCGCTGCGGATTACGCAAGGCGGCACGCAGTCGCCGGGCCAGCGCCCCGACATCAATGCCAGCAGCCACGCTGCCGCGGTCCTCGGCGGCTGGGCGACAGCCGACCAGAGCGGACGCTACCAATATCTGGATGTGAAGGCCTTCTCGTTGGTGGAGACCGACGAGCATCGCATCGCGCTGCGGCCGGGCACGCTCTCCCGCTACGCGATCTACGGCCCGGGACTCTGGAACGTAGATCTCGCGATCAACAAGAATGTCGTCCTCGGCGAAGAGCGCAGGCTCGAGCTGCGGGTGGACCTGTTCAACGCCCTCAACCACACGGTCCTCGGCGGGATCCAGACCAACGCTGCGTCGAGTACCTTCGGACGCCTGCGGTCTTCGCTGGACGGCCGCAAAGTGCAGCTGACGGCGCGCTTCGAGTTCTAGCTCCCGACGCCTAGGTAGCATTGAGGGGCTTTCCGGCGAGGCGGAAGGCCCCCTTTTCTTGCAGTCTGGCGTAGCGGGCCGGTGCGCGGAATCCAAGGGTCTCGGTCCCATCGGTTCTATGCATGGGGGTGCGCCGATGCGGACTTTTCGTGGCGGGCTGCGACTGCCCGCGGATTACTCGGGTAACGCGCATGGTGAGGTCCCCTTGAAGCTGGATCTGGACGGAAACGCCAAGTCTCCCTTTGTGTCTGTTCTCTTGTCGGCGGGCAGCAACCCGGACGCGCCGAAGGCCGATGTCCGCAGTCCCCAAGCGACCGCCATGCATTGCTTGCAGCGCCCTAGTTCCAGCCTGCCCGGGGGTCTGGCAGGTCGTGGCTCGGGCCGTTGCTGCAGGGGGCCCGAGGCGGCGCTCTAGCGATGCCGCTCACAATAACTTGGTCGAATCGACAAGGATTGTCACGGGCCCGTCGTTGGCTAGCTCTACGCGCATATGAGCACCGAAGCGGCCGGTCTCTACGGCCAGGCCCTCCTGGCGCAGTCGGCGCACATACTCCCGGAAGAGCGCTTCGCCCTCTGCTGGTGGTGCCGCGCTGTCGAAGCTGGGGCGCAGGCCGCGCCGCACATCGCCGAAAAGGGTGAACTGGGGCACCGCTAGGATTGCGGCTCCAACGTCTTTGGCCGAGTGCGTCATGCGCCGGTCCGGCCCCGCAAAAACCCTCAGTCCGGCGGTCTTGGCGACGAGGTAGGCGACATCCTTGGAGGTATCGCCGCGCCCGACCCCTAGCAGTACTAGCAAGCCTCTCTCAATGGTGCCGCAGCACTCGTCGCCCACCGTTACCTGCGCTGAACTAACCCTTTGGATCACGGCCCGCATGGGTGCTCCAGTGTACTGCTCCCGAAGGCGCTTGCGGGATGTCCAGGCTCCGCTGGGTCCGTCGACGACTGGGGCTCCTGAGCTTGAGGGCAGGTTGAGCGCCGTTCCGGGGCGGCACGGGGGACGCCGACTTGCCGATGGCACCTCCGATACCCGAAAACCAACGCCATCGACCTGCGGCTCGAGGTCTTCGGCGTTGGCAGTGCCGATGTCTCGGAGTTCGCGAGGGACGCTCTCCAACGCGGTAGGCTGCGGTGCGGATCCCGCTGGGCGTCGGTCCCTCCCTGCGGGCACGGCTCGCACCCGATCTGTCCGCAGCTCTGGGCGAGGTCCGCAACACGGACTTCGCGGCGATGGTCTGCATCGTCGGCTCGGGCGGCCTGCGGTCCTTGTGCCTGCCTCGCCGCGCTTTGGAGCGTACGGCTTGGCGGCGCAGTCGGACTGAATCGGCTTTTGCATCGCTTGGCGCATCCACGGCTTTGCGGGAGCGGGTTGGCCTGTAGCCCGGATCTCGGGATAGCGCCGCCTCCTCGAACGGAAATTCCGCGGCTGCGCCCGAGAGAGCGAGTGGCCAGCCGCCCGGCTTGGGTATCCTAGGGGCCATGCGCTTGGGCTTTTTCGTGGCATGCGCCGCGCTCTCTCTCGGGGCCCAGGTCGACCAGCGCAGGCTTGACGGAGCCGCCTCCGAACCCCACAACTGGTTGACCTACAACGGCACCTACTTCAGCCAGCACTTCAGCGGTTTGGATGGCATTGACCGTGCGAACGCCCAGGACCTGGAGCTGAAGTGGGTCTACCAAGCCGCGTCCACCGATAAATTCCAGACCACGCCGTTGGTTGTCGACGGCCTGATGTACCTCACCGAGCCGCCCAACAAGCTGGTCGCCCTCGACCCTGCCAGCGGCCGCGAGTTCTGGGTCTACGAGCACGAACTGCCGACCCGCATCTACCCGTGCTGCGGCCGCGTCAACCGCGGCGCGGCGATCTGGGGCAACACGCTCTACTGGGGCACCCTCGACGCCAAGTTGCTGGCGGTCGACGCAGGGACCGGCCAGAAGGTGTGGGAGACGACCGTGGTCGAGGACTACGAAGAGGGCTACTCGCTCACTGTCGCGCCGTTGGCGATCAAAGACAAGGTGATCGTCGGCACGGCTGGCGGGGAGTTCGGCATTCGCGGCTACTTGGCGGCCTACGACGCGGCGACCGGCGAGGAGGCTTGGCGGTTCTACACGATTCCGGGGCCCGGCGAACCCGGCCACGAGACTTGGGAGAACGACGCCTGGAAGACGGGCGGCGGCTCGATTTGGCTCACCGGGTCGTACGATCCGGAACTGAACCTCACCTACTGGGGCGTGGGCAACCCTGGCCCGGACTGGAATCCGGATGTGCGGCCTGGCGACAACCTCTATACCGACTCGGTCGTGGCCCTGGATGCCGACTCAGGCAAGCTTCGCTGGCACTTCCAGTTCACGCCCCACGACGAGTGGGATTGGGACGCGGTGCAGGTCCCGGTGCTCGCGGACCTGGAATGGGAAGGGCGGCTCCGCAAGTTGATGCTGTGGGGCAACCGCAACGGTTTCTTCTATGTCCTGGACCGCGAGACGGGAGAGTTTCTGCTTGGCAAGCCCTTCGTCAAGCAGACTTGGGCTGCGGGCCTTGATGAAGCCGGGCGCCCGGTAAAGATCCCGGGCATGGGCCCCAGCCGCGAGGGCACTCTGACTTGGCCTGGCGTGCAGGGTGGCACCAACTGGTACGCGCCGTCGTTCAGCCCCTTGACGAACTTGTTCTATCTGTCGGTCTGGGAAGGCTACTACTCGATCTACTACAAGTGGGATCAGCCGTACGAGCCCGGCACGCGGTACCTCGGCGGCGCTCCCCGGAGCCCCGTCTCGGCTACGTCCCGACGGCGCTTCATGAACTACACCGAAGAGGACGGCTACGGGGCCGTGCGCGCCCTCGACCCGCTCACCGGAGAGCAGGTGTGGGAGTTTGCGATGACCGATGTGACCGACTCCGGCCTGCTGGCCACGGCCAGCAACCTGCTGTTCTCCGGCAGTCGCGAAGGGCACTTCTTCGCTCTGGACGCAACCGACGGCAAGCTTTTGTGGCAGCGCTACTTGGGCGGCCAGATCGCGGCCTCGCCGATCACTTACCAAGTCGGCGGCAAGCAGTATGTGACTGTGGCCTCCGGGCATGCCGTGTTCACTTTCGCTCTGCCTTAGCAACCGACGGCAGTTCACTGGTGTCCAGGCTCGTGCAGTAACGCCTATAAATTGCTGACTTGTAATCGTTTATGATTCTGTAGCCAAGACCGCCGCCAAACCCCGCAGAACCAAGCGCCGGGGTCGCCACTCCGACAAGGCGCTCTCGGCGGCCTTTGTCCGTTCCGCGCCGCCTGGACGGCCCGCGGACGGGAACGGCTTGTACCTGTTCGTCGAGCCGTCCGGGCCCCGGAGCTGGGTCCAGCGGCTCGTCATCCGCGGACGCCGCCGCGAACTCGGGCTCGGTGCCGCCGGGCTCGTCTCGCTCGCCGAGGCCCGCGAGCTGGCCCTCGCCAACCGCAAGCTGGCCCGCTCCGGCGGCGATCCCCTCTTCGAGAAGCGCCGCGCCGAGGGCGTTCCTACCTTCTCGGAGGCCGCCGAGCGCGTGCTTGAACAGAAGCGCGTCGGCTGGCGCGGCCGGTGGTACGCGCAGAACTGGTGGCGGAGCATGGAACGGTACGTGTTCCCGCACATCGGCCGTCGACCCGTCTCCGAGGTCAACACGGCCGATGTGCTGGAGATCATCACGCCCATCTGGCACGCCAAGGCGGCGACGGCCAGGGAGGTCCGCCAGCGCGTCCGCTCGGTGCTGGAGTGGGCGGTCGCCATGGACCTGCGGAACGACAACCCCTGCGACCGGGTGGTGCCGGTGCTCGGGCCGCAGAACGACATCGTGACGCACCGGCAGGCGCTGCCGCACAAGGACATGGCCGCGGCCATCAAGAGGGTGCGGGACTCGGGCTCGGCGCAACCCGCGGTCAGACTGGCATTCGAGTTTCTGGTGCTGACGGCCGCGAGGTCCGGCGAGGTCCGGCTCGCGACATGGGACGAGATCGACACGGTCGGCGCGGTGCGGACGCACGAATGAAGGCGAAGCGCGAGCACCGGGTCCCGCTCTGCGGCCGGGCGCTGGAGGTCCTCGACGCGGCCCGGACGCTCGGCAGCGGCAACCGGCTCGTATTCCCGATGCGGAGCGGGAGGTCGATAGCCATGTCGATGTTCCCCAAGATGCTCCAGTACCACGAGGTCGCCGCCGTTCCGCACAGCTTCCGGTCGTCGTTCCGGGACTGGGCGCCCGAAAAGACCGACCATCCGCGGGAGGTCATCGAGGCGGCGCTCGCCCACGTGATCCAGAACAAGGTGGAAGCCGCCTACGCGCGGTCGGACCTGTTCGAGCGGCGACGGCTGCTCGTGGACGATTGGTCGGAGTACCTCGGCCGCAACGGCCGGTGATGCGCCCGGCCGCGAACGGCGCTTGGCCTCAGCGGCTGGGACCGTGATCCCGCTCCGGTCCGCGCTGCTGCATCAGCTCCACGGCCCGCGCAACGTCTCGGCGAGCGTCGTGTAGTCCGCGTCCAAGCATCTCAGTTGCCCCGAGAGCTGCTCGATTCGCCGCCGCAAGGTCTCGTTCTCCGCGGCCTGCTGATCGAAGCGCTGCTGCAAGGCTTCGACCAGCCCGGAGTGCCGCCGCTGTTCCGTCTCGTACTGCCCGGACAACGTCTCCAAGGCCGCCGTCAACTGCCGTTCCAGCTCGGTCATACAGCTCCCTCACTCGCTCGACAGCTTCAAGGCAGGCCGCCCGCCCACGGTCCAGGGCGGAGAGTCCAGCGTTCCGGCCGGCAGCACCACGAACCGCCCGCCGTCGATCTCCGTCAGCACCAGCCCCCACGTCGTCTCCTCGATCCGCGCCAGCGTCGCGCGGGCCTCCTCGATGTCCACGCGGAGCACCGCCAGCGCCTCGATCTGCTGCTCGATGGTCGTCCACAGCCAGCGCGTCCCCGCCCAGCTCCCGCCGACAATGCCGAGCGAAAGGCTCAGCCCGGCCACCAGCGGCAGGAGCCACGCGCGCCGCAGCAGGGCGCTCAGCCGTCCGACCGCCGACGCCGTATCGGCTTCGATGGTACGCAGCGCGCCGTCGACGACGGCGCTCAAGCTCCCGCCGAGCCGCCGCAGCTCGCTCGCCGCCGTCTCCTCGATCTCCCGGTGGTCCGCCTCCAGCCGGCGGCGGAGCCGGGATGTCAACTCGTTCGGGGTTGAAGTCATGCTCGTACAGCGCTCCCTTCAGCCGCCACCGCTTCCCGCTCTCCGGGTCGCGGGCGGTCACGTAGCTCTTGCCCTGGCGCGGCACCTCAAGTCCTGCGTCTTCGAGGGCGGATACCACGTCGGCGCGGCTCTGCACGACGCCGTGCTCGACGCGCTGCACCAAGTAGTCCCGTATCAGCTCGCGCGGGTCGGCCTCGTGCTCCAGGCCGGCCCGCAGCTTCGCCGCCTCGATGCAGGCGCGATGGCCGGGCTGCTGCGTCCTCGCCCGCGCCGGGTCGTCGGGCCGGCTCCAGCCGTGCTCGTGGTTGAAGGCGTCGCGCAGCGGGTCGAAGGTCTTCTGCCAGCCGGGCGGCGCGATGTTCAGGCTCTTGCCCGTCTCCAGGTCGCAGCGTGCCGTGAGGACGTGCACGTGGACGCCGCCGCCGTGCTCGCGGTGCAGGACCGCCGTCCACGAGTAGCGGTCCAGCCCCGCCCACGCCGTCTTCTCGAACTCGTCGAGGACCGCGTTGATCTGCGCGTCGGTCGGCCGGTCCTCCGGCGCCCACGCGATCACGATCGAGCGGTACTTGTGCTCGAACTCCAGCGAGTCGGCGGGGGCGGAGCGTCCCCCTCGCCAGCCCCAATGTGTAACATTGGGTCGGCTGGGCCATCGTGCCGGCGGAGTGAGGAGGATCCGACTCTTGACGGACAGGTTCGACCACCTGTTTGCGAAAGCTACAGGGTTTCGTCCATACGAGTACCAAGCACGGCTCGCATGCGGCGAGCGCCTCGCACGTGGCGACGATGACTGGCAGCGTGCCGGTAGGGCGTGCGAGTCTTTGCTCATCGACGTCCCCACGGGGTTGGGGAAGACCGCCGCCGTCGTGTTGGCGTGGCTCTGGAACCGCGTCTCGAAGCGTCGTAGCGACTGGCCGCGCCGACTCATTTACTGCCTCCCCATGCGCACGCTCGTCGACCAGATCTTTCGGAATACGAACCAGTGGATCAGGAATCTCGAACTCTCGGGTGAAGTCGGCCTTCACATGATCATGGGGGGCGAAGATGCCGGCGAATGGGATACGCAAGCAGAACAGAACGCCGTGCTCATAGGTACGCAGGACATGCTTCTTTCCCGAGCTCTCAACCGGGGTTACGGGATGAGTCGGTATCGCTGGCCGATGCACTTCGGGCTTCTGAACAACGATTGCCTGTGGGTCATGGACGAAGTGCAGTTGATGGGACCGGGGCTCTGGACGTCGGCGCAACTGGACTGGATGAGGAATGATCGATTCCGGATCCTGAAACCCTGCTTGACGTGGTGGATGAGCGCGACGATTCGTCCGACGTTTCTCGAGACGCTCGATCGCCGGAACGCGAACCTGCCCGCACCGACGCTCGTGCGCCTGGAAGAGCGCGACCCAGGCTCACGAGATTCTTCGGGCTCGTCGTCCGTGCAAGCGATGGAAGCCGGACTCGAAGCGAAAGGCACGCGCACGAGAGAAACTGGCCGGCGACAAACTGCCGGCATTCGCGCGGGCGCTGGCCGAAGCCGTCATCGGCGAGCACCAGGAGGCGAGCTTGAGCCTCGTCGTCTGCAACACCCGTCTCGGTCGCGCAACGCGTATATGCCGCCGTCCGCGAGAACTACGCCGGTCCCTCCGACGTCGTTCTTCTGACGTCGCGTTTTCGCGCCGGGGACCGCAAAGAAAGCCAGGGCAAACTCCTGTCTTTCGAGGCCGAGCGCAAACGCGCCGTGACGGACGGGTCCGTCTCGGTTCCGGGGGCTCATTTGCGTGTCCACACAAGTGATCGAGGCCGGCGTTGACATATCGGCGCGGCGGCTGTGGTCGGAAATCGCTCCTTGGCCATCGTTGATTCAGCGCCTCGGGCGCTTGAATCGGGACGGACGACTGAATGGAGACGCCCGTGCCTGTTTCTGGGAAGGGCCGGAGAAGCCGAAGCGGAGCGACAGGTTCATCGGTCCCCTATGAAGCCGAAGCGGTGAGGCTCGGACGCAGGCTCGTTGACGCGCTGGTCGCCGCGTGCGAGTCCGATGACACGCTGTCCGCAACGGATGTCCTGGCGAGTCTGAACGCAAGGGAAGCAACCAGGGAGTTGGTCGAGAAGGCGCTTGCTCCGGCGCCGGAACCGTGTCCGAGGGCGATCGACGTGCATGGACTCTTTTCGACGGAGCCGGATGTCTTTGGCGGTTTCACCGATGTGAGTCCGTTCGTCCGAAGCCAGGACGAGAACGCGGACGTGACGGTGTTCTGGCGCGAGTGGCGTTCAGAGGCCGAGTTGCGGCGTTCCGAAGACCTGGTCGGTCCCGCCTTTGCTCGTGACGAGGGATGCGCCGTGGCCGCCGGCAGGCGGCGAGAGTTTCTGGAGAAGCGCCGGGCGTGGACCTGGGACGACAAGCGCGAGGCATTGGGTTCGCGCGCGGGACATCCGCCCTGGCATGTTGCTGATGCTGCGGCGCGATGAAGGGGGATACTCCCGTGAACTGGGCTGGACGGGGAGCAGGACCGACAAACTGGATGACGCGCTGCCGCCTGGCGAACCGCACGAGAGGTTCGCGGACGACCGGTTCAGCGAAGGCGGAGCCTGGGTCACGTTGACAGACCATCTGAGGGACACCGGGCGGGAGGCGGCTCATGTCGTCCAGGCGCTGAGCTTGGCTGACGATCTTGGCTCGGCTCTTGGCTCGGCGGTCATTCGCGCATCATCGGAACACGATATCGGCAAGGCGTTGCCGCAATGGCAGGGCGCACTGCCGAAGCCGCCGCCACGAGAGGGCGGCGTGTGGGCCAAGGCGCCGTACCAGTTCGCGATCGTCGCGGACGTCTCTACGGCAGCGTCGGAGGCCGAGGCCGTTCTTCGAACGAGCGGCGTGCGCCACGGTCGAGCCGAGTCGCAGGAACCGGACGTCGCGAGCGGCGAAGCCAGGTTCACGTGGCACACGGAGTCCAAGGTGTCTCGTACGGTTCTCGAACGCATCCGTGCCCTGCCGGGCGTAGTGCGAGCGTGGAACGTTCCTTTCCGTCCCGGCCTTCGCCATGAGGCGGCGACGGCGCTGGCGCTGTGGCACAGCTACTACCACAGTAAAAACAGGGGCTTCACCGCGCTGTCGATCTATCTGTGCGCCGCGCACCACGGCAAGGTGCGGACGGTTCTCACGTCCCGAAGCGACGGTGGCGAGGACGTGTGCGGCATACCGAAGACCACGGCCGCGCTACCTTGGAAAGAAATGCCCCTGGATTTCGCGTGCGGCGGTCGACGGAGCGTCGGGCCCGCTTCTCGGAAGGTGGGTCGGAGTTCATCTTCGAAGCGCCCGGCTGGACCGGGCTCGTTGCCGACCTGCTCGGCGCTTGGGAGTCCGATACGGCGCCGGGCGTCAGCGGCGCCGTGCCGAACGGCGAGCCGCGCAATCTCGGGGCCCTTCGCGCTTGCCTATCTCGAAACCCTGGTGCGCTGCGCTGATGAGCGGGCCAGCAAGGCGCCCAGCACACCCAGCACCCCGACGGAATAGACTCGTGAAGCGGCTCCCCGTCGTGGCGTTCAACGGGCTGAACGCGGATTCGCTCGGTGCCTACCTCTCATCGCTTGGGCTGTTCTCGCTGACTGCCCGACAGTGGCCCCCGTGTCCGGGCCGCCTGGCGGAACGCCCTGTTTCTGCCTCGTTGGCGGCCCCGGTACGCTGGAAGAGGTCGTCGAGTTCGTCAGCGGAGTCGGCGAGAGAAACACCTGGACCCGATACGACAGGCCGTGGGACGACGCCAAGAAGGCGGATGTCAAGGAGTCCAAGAAGAGGAAGGACAGCGCAACGTCGAGTCGGACAGCGCGTTGGCGATCCTTCGAAGCGGAGGAACGATCGCTGTGCGCCTTTGGAGCGCATCTGGCGCTGGACGGCAGGGTGAGGATGAATCCCCTGCTCGGCACCGGAGGGAACGCCGGTCAACGGAAGTTTGACAAGGGGTGGCGCGAGGCCGTTGCGCGTATTGAGACGCCACCTCGCGGACAGACGCGAGAATCTCTCAGGGCGGACCTCAAAGCGTTCCTCGAAGGGGGGGCTTGCACATATCTGCGCGGCTTCAGCGCGGGATCATGGTTCGGCGCGGCGAACAAGATCTACAACCATGGAACGGAACGACCATTCCGCGAGGGAGGGGTATCGCCTTGGGCGATGGCGCTGGCATGCGAGGGTTTGCCGTATTTCGCAGGCGGCCCGTCCCGGCAACTCGGCAGTCGCCGGCAACCCAAGGGCGCCTTTCCGTTCGTGACGACGGCAATGCCGCCGAAATCCGAGAAGGAGGCCGGCGGTATCGAGGCGGAAGTCTGGGCGCCGACATGGGACTGGCCGATGACGGAGCCCGAGCTGCGGTCGTTGTTCTTGCGGGGCAGATCGGAGCTCGGCGGGAAGGGGGCAACCTCCTCTGCGGCGTTCGCCGCTGGAGTAATGAGCCGCGGTGTCGATGCCGGCGTAGCGGAGTTCAGACGATTCCTGCTTCTGCATACGACCAGCGCGCAGACGTTCGAGTCCCGGTTGGCGACTATCGTTCCGGTGCCGACGACGAACCCGGCCAGCGCCGCCACGAGAGCGATTCGGACGATCGTCGGGTTTCGCGATGCGCTTCCGGAAGATCGGAAGGTCGGGAAGCGATGGAGATTCTCCGGCTTGCGTGGCCCGCTCGAACAGGCGCTCGTCGATTTTGCGACCGCGGAAGGCCGCGCCGAACGGGCTTGGGCGCTGGTGGACGAGGTGCTCGAGGCGCTCGTCAAGGTCGATCGGAACCGAGGGTTTCGCAGCCACCGCGTACGATTCCAATTGCTGCCGGGCGAGTGGGTAGCGAGGTTGTTCCGGGAGGATCCACCTGATCGGGAGTCTCGTTTGGCGCTGGCGCTCTCCTCGCTGGCGGAGACGCCGTTCTCCCCGCCACTCATCGCGTACCGCATTGGGTTGCAGTGGCGGAAGGCCGGGTCACACTGGGAGTTTTCCGAATCCCCGCCCGCCCGCCGTGTCTGGAGCGATGTCGGGCTGACCGAGAATCTGTGTGCGATGGCCGACCGCCGCATCATGGAGGCACTGGGACACGCCGGCTCGCAGCCGCTGTTCGGGGGCACGGTCCGGGTGGACCTGGACGACGTGCATGCCTGGTTGTCGGGCGATGTGGACGAAGAGCGACTGGCCCTGTGGCTCGACCGCCTCTGCGTCTTCGACTGGGGAGGCAGGGCGAACCGCGAGTCGTCAACGGCGTTGCAGCATGGCTTTACCGGTCCTCGGGTCGCCGTTGACGGCGCGCTGGCGCTCTATGCGCTATTCCGCCCGCTCGCGAGTGCTCGGCTGTTTCGGCAAGTCCTGCACGAGAACGGCAACCCGGCCGACAGCGCATCGACTTGCGCTCAGCTTGGCCGCGTCGTCGCGATGCTGCGGCACGGTGACGTGAACGCCGCGGCGGAGGCGGTGCTCGCGGCGTACCGCTCTGCCGGCGTGGCGCTTGCCGATTTCGATGCGTTCCCTGACGGACCTGATCCACACCGGCTGCTGGCCGCGTTGACCATCCCGGTTCGCGATGAACGCGTTCTGACTGTTTTTCGGCGTTGGCGCGCGCCGACCGAACCCCGGGAACGATGAGGTAGACTACCTATGATCGACCGTCTGTTTGATCCGACTGAGCTGCTCAACGGCCCGAATCTTCGCCTGACGCTCCACGCGAGCCTCAAGCCGGCTTCGGGGCTGGACCGATTTCAACCAGCGGGCTTCCCCGAGATCGGCCACGTCATCTACGACGCGCCGCGTCCCGACAACCGCGTGCAGAAAGTCTGCATCGTGGACAGCGCGGCAAGCATGGCTAATCACCTGGAGTCCGTGTGTCTGGCGAGCGAACACTCTCTGGAGCTCGCGAGTGAGCTTGCCGGGATGCCCTACGTCGAATGCCGGACGGATGACGGGTGGCCGAACGTCTCGGCTGACGGCAAAGGGCCGAAGCAGCTTGTCGTCACGACGCTCTCGGAAGGGCATCGGTTGGCGTCGTCCTACTTTCTCGATGGCAAGGTCGTGGAGAACGGGAAACCGGGCGACCGGAAGTTTGGAGATGTGCTCCGCGAAGAGTTCAAGATCGCTCCCCTCGACAAGAAATCCCATCCGCTGCCCGAGCAGTGGTGGACCGTCTTCAAGACGATCTTTCGATACGACCCCAACTCCCTCGTTCACGGCGTGCTCTTTCCTGCCATGGGGATCAAGCTTCCGAGAATGCTGACGGCGCATCTCGAGGCTTTCGGCGCTTCCCGGATCCGCAGCTCCGGCGTCAAGTTCGACAAGCTGGGGAAGACGTCCTCGGGGCAGCCGATCTTTTCCGTTGACGAGGAGACGGCCAGCGAAATCACCGCCACGTTCGTTGTCGACCTGGCGTTGCTCCGGTCGTTCGGTCGGGGAGGTCGCGGCTTGAGCGATGAGCAGAAGGAACTCCTTCTGGCTCTCGCGCTGTGGAAGATCGAGCGTCTCCTGCGAGGACCGTTCCGGTACAGAACCAACTGCGACCTCGAACTCCACGAACTGCGCATGCGAGGGGGTGAGGAACCTGTCGATCCGCCTGCCATCGACATCGCGTCGGCCATCAAGTGTGCTGGATTCAACGGGCCGCCGGTGACGCAGGTCTATTGGCCGGCCGATGAGCTGTTTCGCGCCGGCGCCGATGAGCGGGAAGCGGACTCCGGCTCCGACGACGAACAGGACGCCGAGGACTGACGAGACGTTCCGATGCGAGTAGTTCTTCGTCAGACGTTCCCGCTTGGGCGATTCCATGCGAATCCGTGGCGCGCCTTTCCGTTCGAGGACCCCCATGGGGAGTGGCCGCCCAGTCCGTGGCGGTTGCTTCGCGCCATTCTGGCGAAGTCGCATCAGTTGGAGCGGGAACGCGGCGTCCGGTGCCACGCATGGCGTGAATCGTTGGTCCGGGCATTCTCCACAGGTACAGTCGCTTGGCGTCTGCCGCCGTTCAGTTGGCGGGGTCCAGGATTGCGACAGTACCAACCGGCCACGTTCGGGTGGGACCCGCCGAACCGAACGAAGACGGTGAAGGGTCGTCCGGTGAACGTCCCTGGCGAGAAGACGTACCGGCCCACGTTGACACGCGACAATTTCCGGGTGGTCGGAAACCTCGGGACGAACGGCGACGATACCCCCGCAGTATGGTGGGTCATGGACGGCGAAGCATGGTCGGAAGGTCAGTTCGACTGGCTCGATGCCAGTCTCGTGCGGATGACCTATTTCGGACGTGCGGAGGCGATCACCGAGATTCGGCGTGTCGAGAAACTGCCGACAGACGTGCATGTGAACTGCGTACTGGAACAGAGGCCCTCGTCGGGCTCGATCCCGGTACTCGCGCCGACGGCGGAGGCGACTCTGGAGCAGGTGCAGGCGGTTACGGACGATCCGTCGGTCGCGAACTCGACGGTACCCCCCGGAGCGTGCTGGCTGCACGCCAGGCGTCCCGTCAGACCGCCGGTCAGGCTACCGCGTTGTGCGCTGCGGACGCGAGAGTCGCCGCACGTCATTCAGTTCGCCATCGGTGCCCGAGTCAGCCCGCCGCGGAGAGCCGTCGTCGTCCTTACGCAACGGTTCCGGGGAAGGGTGATCCGTGAGTTCCTCGCCGGCAGTTGGCGACGGGTCGACGCGGCGCGGCGCGCAGCAGCGCGTCTTCTGACCGGTAAGGAGGCCGATGGGTCACCGCTGCAAGATCACCGACATCCGCATGCCAGATTCGGTATTCTCTTCGACCGCGAGACCGGCAAGGCGGCGAGATTTCTTGTTTGGCGTGATCAGCCATTCTCGGACGATGAGCAACGCGCCATTCTGAAGGCGGCCGAACAGGAGCTTCAGCTTTCTTTCGGCAGGGCCGGTGCGAGAGATCCGTGGACCGTGCGGCTCGTGCCTCTCGATTCGCAGGTCGCGTCTCCGCCAGGGTTCGGAGATCGCGCCTACAGTTGCTGGAGGACCGTGACGCCCTACGTTCCGCCGCGTCACGTGTACGACAGGAGGGGCCGACTGAAGGCGGGGGAATCGCCCGAAGAGCAACTTCGAGTCGAACTGGGGCGGCAGGGATATGATACGGCTGGCCTGACGGTCAGGGTGGACGATCAAGGCGCCGAATGGACTCGAGTGCATGCACCGCGACGTAGTCGAGATGACCCCACGAACACCGAGAGACGCGGGTATCACGTGTCACTCGCATTCGATGCTCCTGTTCGTGGTCCGATTGCGCTCGGCCATTCGTCACACTTCGGCATCGGATTGTTCATTGGCGTGGACGAAGCGCAGAGCGCGATGGCGCGCCGCCGATGGTGACGCGTCGCTCATTCCTGGGCGTCGGTCTTCGGGTTCAGCCAAGTGCGCCCGTCAGCGTCGATCCCGACGGAATCCCGGTCGAGTTCAAGGGAAACGGCGACACGGAGGACCGCTATACGCACTTCTGGCACGGGCGGCCGCTCTGGGCGGGCAATTGCCGCCGGTACGAACCCCAACACCGACGCACTGATGCCGCGCGAGATCCACGACCCTGCGACGTCGAGATCGGCGACATTAGCTATGCCTCGTTCCTGCCGGTGTCCGATCTCGGTCGGTCACGAACGGACGGACAGCCGCCTCGTCTAGCGCGCCGGCGCACACGGAGCCCTTGACGGGGCGATCCTTGGTGCGTACGGTTTGGGCTGTGGAAAAGCTCCGACGACGAGATTCTCCGTGAGTTGCCGATGCTCAATGGCGGCGGGCAGTGACCAGACCGCGGTGCAACGCAGTCTGCGGTCTGCGGGTCTGCGGGTAACCGTTCGGCCATGCCGGTATAGCGGACCGACAACTGGGCGGTCGACGCGTGAAGCCGCGGAGCGGAGAAAGAGCGCGGACGAGCTGAAGCGGGCAGAGCCAGGAAGCGTGCCGTGCGGCGAAGAACGCACTCCCCCCGCAGGCCGAGTTGGTCAGTCTGCACGGATTTCTCCGGACGCCGACGGCGCGTCTGGCTGGACCAGCCGCGTGTCCATACCGGCTCCGCCGAACGGTTACGTCTGCGGACGGCTCGGCTGGTCCTTTGGATTCCCGCGCGGAAAGTGGTAATCGACGGGGGAATCATGGTCGGCGGGGTGACAGCAAGTGTCGGAATATGAATGACTTACGAGAAGTTAGCGACTCCCTCTTTAGCAACCGACGGCAGTTCGCTGGTGTCCGGGCTCGTGCAGCAACGCCTATAAATTCCTGACTTGTAATCGTTTATGATTCGAGTGTCCCTGCTCCTGATTCCCGCCATCATTCGCGAACGAGTGACGCGGGCCACGATGTCTGCCATCGTCGTTCCTGCATGGCCCTCGGAGGAGCACCGCAGACAACAGGCTACATGAGAGGTCTCGGATGTGATGCAACTCGCGGGGATGCTGCGACGACATGCGGGATTGGACTGGCCTGCACGCCCCTGCGGCGACGCCCCCACTGAGGACAGGGCGGTTGGCAGCCCCGGCGGCTTTGGTGCCGTCTCGCCGTTCGAATGCGATCCGTGACTCGAAAGGTGCCGGTCGTGGATCTGTTCGCGGGTCCGGGCGGGCTGGCGGAGGGCTTTTCCGCGTGCCGAAGATCGGACGGACGCCGGAGGTACCACATCGCCCTTTCCATTGAGAAGGACCGTGTTGCGCACCGCACACTGCTGCTACGTGCGTTCCTGCGCAAATTCGCGAGAGGATTCCCGCCGGAGTACTACGATTTCCTGAACGGAGCGGTTCCCGAGGAGCCCAACTGGGCGAAGGTGTCGCCTGGGCGGTGGGCCGCCGCTTGCGACGAGGCTAGGTGTCTGGAACTGGGCTCGAATGAGTCGAACGTCTTCCTCCGCGAGCGGATCGCACAGATCCGAGCGAAACACGGAGGACGAACCGTGCTTCTCGGTGGTCCACCATGTCAGGCCTACTCCGTCATCGGGAGGTCGCGAAATGCCGGCAAGGCCGGATACAACGCTGACGAGGACGACCGCCAGTCGCTCTATGAGCAATACGTGGACGTGCTCCGGCAGCTCAAGCCCGCCGTTGCGGTTATGGAGAACGTGAAGGGGATGCTCTCCGCGCGTCGAAACGGGGTGCTGATCTTCCCCGAAGTGCTCCGCCGTCTCCGGCACCGGCATACGGGGGGCATGGACGGTTACCGGTTATTCGCACTGGCTTCTCGGTCGGGTGCTCGATCCTGGCACGACGGACAGAATCCCGAGGACTTCCTTGTGAATGCCGAGGCGCACGGCGTGCCGCAGGCGCGTCATCGGGTGTTCGTCATCTGCGTACGAGCCGATGTTGCGGGAGTGCTGGCCGGAGAGCACCTGCCGCGACTGGAGCCGGAGCCTGACACGGTGTCGCTGGACAACGTCATTGGCGCGATGCCAAGGCTTCGCAGTCGCCTCAGCCAAGGCGACGATACCGGCTCGTGGCAGGATGCGGTGCGAACGGCCCATGCCGTTATCGCCGCGAATCAGCCGGCCATGTCGAACAGCGAGGCGGCCCGATTCCGATGGGCTCTTGCCCGCGCTCTCGCTACGGCGAACGGACCCGCGCCACCGTGTCGCAATGCGCAGGGCAACACGTTCTTGCCCACGGGCTGCCCTCACGGTCTCCGCCAGTGGATCCTCGACGAGCAGCTTTGGATGTTGCCCAACAACGAGACTAGGGCGCATATGCCTGCGGATCTGGCACGCTACTTGTTCGCAGCGGCGTTCGGTTGCGCCTTCGGGCGATCTCCAAAGACGTTCGATTTCCCCGAGGCGCTCATGCCTGGCCATGCGAATTGGCAGACGGGCAACTTTGATGACCGCTACCGGGTGCAGCTCCCGGATCGCCCATGCACAACCGTCACGAGCCACTTGTCGAAGGACGGGCACTACTTCATTCATCCGGACCCGGGTCAGTGCCGGAGTCTCACCGTGAGGGAGGTGGCGCGTCTCCAGACGTTTCCGGACAACTACTTCTTTCACGGACCCCGTACGCAACAGTACGTCCAGGTGGGCAACGCCGTTCCGCCGTTCCTCGCACATCAGATTGCCCGGACGATCTCGACCGTGCTGGACCGTCATGACCGGGGCGGAACGCGCCGCAGCCACGGGTACTTTCCCTCTCGGCGGCGACCCTCGAGCGCTCGGCAACCGCCGCGCCTCGCTCTGGAGCGGACGTGATGGCGGGTCGTGCCATTCGGGTACAAGAGATCCCTCCTAGGGCATCCGTCCTCGTAGAGAGCCTGCGCGACATCGGATACTCGTTGCACACGGCCGTGTCGGATGTCATCGACAACTCGCTTACCGCCGGAGCCCGGACTATCGAGTTGCATGCGGAAACGCATGCGGAACACCCTGCGATCGGGATCCTCGACGACGGCAAAGGCATGACCGAGATGGAACTCCTGGAGGCGATGCGGCCGGGCAGCAGAAATCCCCTTGAAGTCCGGACCGCCACGGATCTTGGTCGATTCGGGCTCGGGCTCAAGACGGCATCGTTCTCGCAGTGCCGGCGTTTGACCGTGGTGACTCGCAGGGCCGGGGTGACCTCCTGCGCGGTCTGGGACCTGGATACGGTCGCTGCCCGCGACAGATGGATCGTCGAGCTGCCCGAAAGCGTCGAGACGGTCCCGTGGGCCGACCGCCTCGCGGTGGACGGAACGCTCGTCGTTTGGCAGAAGCTCGACCGCCTAGTCGGTCCCGACGGACGGGGGCATCGACGGGATCTCGTCCGCCAACTCGACGAAACGGCGCGGCACGTCGAGCTCGTGTTTCACCGCTTCCTCTCCGGCAGGGAGGGCAGAGAGGGGCGCGTGGAGGTATCCCTCAACGGCCGGGAGCTGAAGCCCTTCGATCCATTCCATGCGCATCATCCGGCGACGCAGCACCATCAGGAGGAGCCCTTCGAGTTCGCTGGGAGGGAGATCCGGATCCAGCCGGTGACTCTGCCCCATCACGACAAGGTCTCGAAGGCCGACTGGAGGAGATATGGCGGGCCGGAAGGGTACGTAAAGAACCAAGGGTTCTATCTATACCGGAACCGGCGGCTGATTGTCCACGGCACGTGGTTCGGTCTTGCACGACAACAGGAACTCACAAAACTGTGCCGCGTTCGCATCGACATGCCCAGCAGTCTCGACGCGGAGTGGAAGATCGACGTCAAGAAGGCTTGGGCGCAACCGCCACTGCCGGTTCGCGAGAGGCTGCGCCGCATCATCGAACAGTTCGGCGTGCCGTCGAAGCGGACGTATATCGTACGTGGCTCACGACTGGCCGAAGAGAGCCGCTTGCCGGTATGGACGCGGTCGCAGGACAAGAACGGAATCTCGTACGGGCTTGATACCGAGCATCCGCTCTTCTACGCGTTCGAGAGTCGGCTCGATCCGGAGACGGCCGGCGAGTTCAGGAGGCTCGTTGGCCTTATCGTTTCGACGCTCCCCGTGGAGGCACTCTACGCGGATGTCAGCGCAAGCGCCGAGTCCGTGGTGGCCACGGCACTGACCGGCGATGACTTCAAGGAGATCGTGGAAGCGACCTGGCGCGCTCTAAGGGAACGCGGGTACACCGAGACCGAGGCGGAGACTCGAATGTGTTCGGCCGATCCGTTCCGGTCGCGCTGGGACCAGGCAGCCAGCGTGCTCCAGGCTCTGACAGCGGAAGGGCCGGGAGAATCGTGAAGGATCTCGACAAACTCAAGGTGGCGGTCAGCGCCATCCTCGGTGCCGACCTACCGACGCAAGAGGGGATTCGCAAGTGCATCGGCCAGCTTCGACGTTCCTTCCCCGGCGTGACGGACGAGGAGGCGAACGAGCTGGCTCTCAGGTTCGAGGAGATGCATGGCGTCAAGATGAGGGACGGTGCCGCTCTGCAGGACACCGGATTCGAGCCGTGGTTGGAGGATGCACGTGTCGGACTGGATCCGTACTACTGGGGCCGCTACCACGAACTACTGGTGAGCAAGGACTTCTCCGCACACGTGCTGGCCACGCTGGATGATGTGACGGACCGGATACTCGGATTCCTCGAGAATCCGACGAGACCGGGAGAGTGGGACCGACGGGGCATGGTGGTCGGTCATGTCCAGTCAGGCAAGACCGCCAACTACACGGGACTCGTCTGCAAGGCCGCGGACGCCGGCTACAAGGTGATCGTCATTATCGCCGGCATCCACAACAACCTGCGCAACCAGACCCAACGAAGAATCGACGAGGGCTTCGTCGGAATAGACAGCAGCAGCAAGCTGTTGCGGAAGACGCTCCCGAACCAAGCCACCGTCGGCGTAGGCCGCTTCGATTCCCGGCACCCGCCCGCCACGTTCACCACTTCCCGGCGGGACTTCAACAAGGCGATCGCCGACAGCGTCGGTGTGCCCCTCCAGAGCCTCGTCCGACCGGCGGTGTTCGTGATCAAGAAGCACACGAGCACGTTGCGGAACCTCATCGAGTGGCTGACCGCGCACAATGCGCAACGGGGGACATCGACGATCCGCGAGCCGATGCTCCTGATTGACGACGAGGCGGACAACGCCTCGATCAACATCCGGCACCGCCAGGACCAAGTTTCGAGAATCAACAGCCAGATCCGGCAGCTTCTCCAGCTCTTCGAGCGGAGTTGCTACGTCGGCTACACGGCCACGCCGTTTGCGAACATCTTCGTCGACCCCGACAGTGTCGACGAAATGCTCGGCCACGATCTTTTTCCGCGTGACTTCATCGTCAGTCTGGACCCCCCGGACAACTACTTTGGTGCGACCAAGGTGTTTTCGGACGACGCCGAACGCATTGTGCGCCATATCGACGATCACGCGGACGTGTTGCCGCTGAAGCATCCAAAGGAGCACCGCGTTACGGAACTGCCAGAGTCCCTGGAGACCGCGGTACGCGTCTTCGTGGTTGCGCGCGCCATCCGGCTTGCGCGCGGGCACCTCAGACGGCACAACTCGATGCTGGTGAACGTCTCGCGGTTCGTCGCGGTGCAAGGCCAGATCCGCAACGAGATCCATGCGCTTGTCGGGCGCATTCGCAGCAGTGCTCGCGTCAACGGTGCGCTACCACCGGCTCAGGCGATGGCCGACTCTGAAATCGCAGCGCTGTGTCAGGCGTTCGAGGAGCACTATGCGGACTCTGGAATCTCCTGGGCTGACGTCCAGTCGCGGCTGCATGAGAGCGCAAGCGCGGTGAACGTGGTCGAGGTGAACAGCCGGGCGGCTGGCTCCCTGGACTACGCGGCGCACGAGGCGTCTGGGCTGAACGTGATCGCCGTGGGAGGTTTCTCGCTCTCCCGTGGCCTGACCTTGGAGGGGCTTGTCGTCAGCTACTTCCTGCGCAACTCGATGATGTACGACACGCTCCTGCAGATGGGGCGCTGGTTCGGGTATCGCCGCGGATACGAGGATCTGTGCCGCGTCTGGATGCCCGAGGAGGCGCAGGGCTGGTACACGCATATCGCCGAGTCCATCGAGGAGCTTCGCGACGAGCTGGCGCGCATGCAGAGTGTGAACGCCACGCCGAAGGACTTCGGCCTTCGGGTGCGCAGCCATCCGGACACGCTCGTCGTCACCGCCCGCAACAAGATGGGCACCGGCAGGAGCCTACGGGTGCTGATCGGCTTGGCGAACCACTTTGTGGAAACGGCGATCCTGCGGCGCGACCGGCCCACCCTGCGAGCGAACCGGCAGGCCGCGATCACCCTTGCCGGGCAACTTCGACGCAGCGGATTCCCGCCGGAGCAGGGAGAACAGGTCGGTGGTGGCCGTCTCGTGCGCTGTGTGCCGGTTCAGTTCGTGGATGCGTTCCTCCTGGCGTTCCGTAATCATGAGGGTTCTGCGATCACGGAGACCGAGCCGGTTCGCGAGTACATCAGGCAACGCCGGGCCGACGAGCTTCGCGAGTGGGACATTCTCTTCGCCGGAGTCACACGGAAGCAGGCGTCGGCCAAGCCCTTGGATGATTCCAGTCTCGGCTTCCCGCTCATCTGCCAGCGTCGTGGCATGGGCCAGCGAAGCGACGACGCGACGCTGATGATCACGAACAAGCAGCGCGTAAGTTCAAGGGGAATCGCACGGATGGGGGTCGACGACGACGACGCCCGCAAGGCGGAGGACGAGTACGACGCGAACAACGCCACGGCGACGAGACGAGCGAACTATCCCGACCGGATTTACGGCCCTGTTCGCAAGAGGGCACTGCTCGTGGTCCATCTGCTCGCGATCGGAGCAGCCGGCGACGATCTGCGCGGACAGGAGCCCGTGGTGGCGTGGAGCATCAGCTTTCCGGCGACGAGCCGGGAAGAGGAGAAGGTTGAATACGTGGTCAACACGACTTGGGAGCGCGAGCACTACGCGGAGGACGACGAGGAGGAGGACGCGGGCGATGGCGCGTGACGATCCTTGGCGCGATATCGCCGCGGCACCCGCCTCGCAGATCAACGCGCGACGTGTCGCGCAGGCGACGCCGTGGGGTCTGTACTGGGCCGTGGACGCCGAACGCAATGTCCTTCTGATCCTCCAGCACCCAGGAACGATCCGGCGGTCGAAGCGGCTGCCGAGACTCCGCGGTCTGCGGGTCGAGGCGCAGCCCGTAGGCGGCGGATCGGACGAGCGGATCGTCATCCGGCTGACAGACCCCGAGCAGAGAGACATCTTTCTGCGGTTCTGTCGAGACATCATTGATGCCACGGTGCTGGCACAGACCGAAGAGCAGGCCGTGGAGCGGTTCCTCGCACGCACTTGGCGGTGGCACAGGCTTCTCCAGGGCGGCCGCGACAAGCGACTCGGTGATGACGAGCAGAGGGGGCTGATCGGCGAACTGGTCGTGCTGGAGCGGCACCTGCTTCCCGCGCTTGACGCTCTGGCTGCCGTCAGGTGCTGGACAGGTCCGTTGGATTCGCCTCACGACTTCGAGATCTCCCGGATCCACGTCGAGGCGAAGGCACGGGGCTCCGCGACACACCGCGTGATGATCTCCTCCGAACACCAGCTCGAGTCGGGCAATGCCGAGGGACTGTTTCTCCACGTCACGGAGGTAACCACTGCGGAGGAGGGTGGACAGGACGCTCTGACGGTGACCGACATCGCGACCAGAATCCGTGTCGTGTTGGCTGGAAGAGACATGGCTGCCGTCGACATCTTCGAGGAGCGTCTGGACGCGGTCGGATTCGACTGGACGGACGACTATTCGGACAAGTCCTGGGTGGTCGGGCAGAAAGCCCTCTATGAGGTGCGCGAAGGATTCCCTCGAATAACGCCGGAGATGGTCCCGCGAGGAGTCGCTAACGTGAAGTACATGATCGCCCTTCCGGACTGCGAGGGATTCCGCGTCGTCCCCGCATCTCTGCCGATCACGGCTTCGGGAGCCAGAGATGACAGTTGAGGAGTTCGCGGGCGAGTTCTTCCAGGATGTTCTCGCCGAAGCCGACGCCGAGGGCCAGTTCGTCGAGGATGTCTTCTTCCAGAAGTTCTGCGAACACCTGATGGAGGCGGGCGAACTGGACTCGGCCGACCGGGTTGCGTATCAGGGCCAGCCTAGGAGAGGTATTCGCGTCGACGGATATGGAGGCGATCCCGCGGAGGACGATTCGGACACCTTCAGTCTCCTGATCTCCGACTTCCATCCGTCGGCCGACGTCGGGCGCCTGATCGGAAGCGAGATGAACACGATCTTCCGGCGGCTGTCCAACTTCCTTCGGCATGCCCTCAATCGCAAGTGGCGCGACGCCCTCGAGGAGACGAGCCCGGCTTTCGGTCTCGCGGACCTGCTGTCGAAGCGCTGGAACGGCATCGGTCGGATCCGCCTGTTTCTGATCACGAATCGTGCGCTGAGCGAGAGAGTCGACGGGCGGGAAGCTGACGAGCTTGACGGCAGGACGGTCACCTACAGCGTCTGGGACATCGGACGGCTGTACCGGCAGGCGACAGTCGGACACGGTCGCGAGGATATCGACGTCGACTTGGCGGGCAGCTTCGGCGGTCCGCTTCCCGTGCTTCAAGCACAGCAGCCGGAGGCCGACCACGAATCGTATCTCGCAATCATGCCTGGAAGGGTGCTCGCTGCAATCTACGACCAGTGGGGCACGCGACTTCTGGAACAGAACGTACGCGTCTTCCTGCAGCATCGCGGCAAGGTCAACAAGGGGATCAGGGCGACCATCGAAAACGAGCCCAACATGTTTTTCGCCTACAACAACGGCATCACGGCTACCGCCGAGCAAGTCGATATTGATGACGTCGGGGGCGGACTGCTGCTGCGGCGACTGAAGAACTTTCAGATTGTGAACGGCGGCCAGACAACGGCGTCAATTCACTCGGCGCATCGCCGCCAAGTTGACGTGTCGCACACCTTCGTCCAGATGAAGCTCTCCGTGGTCGATCCGAAACAGGCGAACAGGCTGGTACCCAAGATTTCCGAGTTCGCCAACAGCCAGAACCGGGTCAGTGCGGCCGACTTCTTCGCCAATCATCCGTTCCACGTTCGCATCGAAGAGTTCTCGCGGCGCATCTACGCGCCGTCGCCGGAAGGCACGTTCCGAGAGTCGAAGTGGTTCTACGAGCGCGCCCGAGGCCAGTACGCAGATGCTCGCGGAGGTCTCACGCGGGCGCAGCGCAAGAAGTTCGATCTGGAGAACCCGCGCCGGCAACTCTTCACGAAGACGGACCTAGCGAAGTTCATCCATGTCTGGGAGGAACGCCCCCACGAGGTCAGTCTCGGGGCGCAGAAGAACTTCGCGGCCTTCGCGCGACGCATCGGCCAGCGGTGGAAGGCCGCACCGGACGATTTCAACGAGGGGTGGTACCGCGAAGCTGTTGGCAAGGCGATCGTCTTCAAGGCGACCGAGCGAATCGTCACGGACCAACCGTGGTACGAGGGCGGGTATCGCGCCAACATCGTCGCCTACGCTATCGCCAAGATGGCACACGATGCGAGAGAAGCCGGCAGAGCGGTCGACTTCCAGGACATCTGGCGCCGGCAAGGACTGCCCCCGGCAATGGTGCCAGCTCTGATCGTCGTGGCCGAATCGGTGCATGACGTCTTGGTCTCCCCACCCCTAGGTATCAGCAACGTGACGGAGTGGGCGAAGAAGCAGGCCTGTTGGAACCGTGTCAGCAAACTCGTCATTGAATGGCCCCAACCGTTCCTCAACGGCTTGATCGCAATTGAGGACCGCCGTGACGCGGCTCGAAGCGCACGTCGCGAGCAACGGCAACTCAACGGCGTCCAGGCGCAGATCGCGGTCGTCAACGCTGGTCCCGCGTTCTGGGCTGCCGCTCTCGCATGGGGCAAGGAACGGGAGTTGCTCACCCCCACCGAGGTTGGGGTACTGGGCGTGGCCGCCAGTCCTGTGGGCAGGACTCCGACTGCACGGCAGGCCTCCAGGGCAGTTAAGACGTTGACCAAGTTGCAGTCGGAGGGATACGCCGATGAACTGTCGGTTGACGTGTGAGCGTTGGCGGTTTGCACGACCTGATAGCCGGACAGGCACCTGTGGACGCAGGACATGCGGCAACCTCAAGTTGGCCTGTGCGAACGACATGCAAATCCTTCCCGGTGGCATGACTTGATCCGGGAGCGACCCCGGAAGCCCGGTGAGGAGTGTGTGGTCACATGCCTCGCCGGGGTCACGAAACGCCGGTTTCGTGGGTGTCGCTCCCAGTTTTGACCTGACATCGTACCTGACCCCGTGATTAGGTTCACGGGTGTCCGGTTGGGTCAATGGAATCAGGGATTTGGAGAATGAAAAGTACAACCGGGGTGTAATGGGAGCTGTAATGCCGTATGTAATCAGGCAGTCCAGGACCACTTACAGGCTGGAGTGGCGTCTCCGTCGTCGGGCAGGTGTGATCCGAGTGGGCCTGTCGTGGTGATCAGATGTCTGGTCCGATCACATTTCACGGGCCGTATCTTCACGCAGGAATCCGCCGCCTAGGTCTGGCTGTGTGCTCCTGGGCGGCAGATCGTGCGGAGTGTGACCGGTGGCGGTTCGCGGCGGTCGTGGGTCGGGTGCTCCGCGACAACGGAGCGGCGCACGCCTTGCGCTTCTTCGTGTTGAAGGCGGGCCAGCCTTCCGGCTGGCCCGCAACGAGCCTTCCCGCACGGTCGGCTGCGGCAGTCACCCGGAGGGCCGAAGCGCGAGCGGAGGATTCGCGCAGCGGGTTGACGGCCGCAGACGACCGTGCCCCCAGACATGCGCACTGAGCGGAGCAAGGAACTTCGGCACGTCCGAGCGACTGTCACCGCGACGAGTCTGCCGCCCGGCGCTCTCCAGCGAGATAGTCGGCCTAGGCGTCCATGAGCCGCGGCCGGCGCTCGAACAGGTCCGAGCGGGCGTATGCGACCTCTACCTTGCTGCGGACGACATGGGCGAGCGCCGCCTCGATGACCTTCCGCGGGAGGTCGTTCTTCTCGGCGGCCCAGTCGCGGAACGACGAGCGGAAGCCATGCACCATAGCCGCGATCCCGTGCTTCCAGAGCAGCCGGCGCAGCCGCTTGTCGTCCAGGCGCTTTCCGCGCTCGTTGGGGAACACGACCGGATTGCCGCCGTCGGCCAGCACCCACGCTGCGTCCAGGATCTCCAGGGCGCGGCGGCAAAGCGGAACCCGGTGGTCGCGCTTCATCTTCATTAGTGCGGCTGGGACAGTCCACACGCGGTTCGCCGTGTCGATCTCAGCCCACACGGCCCCGCGCACCTCACCCCATCGCACCGCCGTCAAGATGAGGAACTCGAACACCAGCTTGCCGACCCCGGCCCGCTGCGACCTCACAGTGCGGCAACGCGTCGCGGTGCTGGACGATCTCGTGCTGTGGTCCGAGCACCGGCAGGACCCGGTCGCATGGATTGTCGGCGCGGTAGTTCATGGCGACTCGATGTGGCGCGGATCGCCCGCAGCAGGACGGGCACGTCGCATGGATTGTCGGCGCGGTAGTTCATGGCGACGGCCCACTCCAGCACGGTGCCCATACGCCGGCGCAAGGTGTGGGCGGTCTGGTGCTTCACATGCCAGATGGGCGCGAGGGTCTGGAGCACATCGACGCTGTCAACCTCGGAGACGGGCCGCTTGCCGATGCGCGGGGAAGGCGTAGCGTTCCAAACTCCGGTGCCAGTCGCGGGCGTTCTTCGGCGTGGTCCAGCCGCCCTGCTTCTGGTCGATCACGGCGGTTGCGGCCTCGGTGAAGGTCGGCATGCCCTCCAGGCGGCGCTTGTTGGCGAGGGGGTCGCCACTCGAGCGGGCCAGCCTGTGGTTGGCGAGGGCTTTCTCGCGGGCCTCGGCGAGCGGGACCAGACGGGCGCTGTTGAGTCCGAGTTCGCGGCTGCGCCCGCGGATGACGAGCCGCTGGACCCAGCTTCTGGTTCCGGTAGGCTGGACATGGAGGTACAAGCCGTTCCCATCGGCGTGCCTCCCCGGCGGGGCGAAACGGATGAAGGCCGGGGCGAGCGCCTTGTGGGGATGGGGACCTCTGGGCTGGGTTTTCCGGCGTTCCCGGGCCGTGGCTGTTCTACGTTCCGTTCCACAAATGTATACCGGCCCGGGGCGGATTTATCAAGATGTCCTAGGAGGCTCAGTCCCCGGTCGTTCGGTGGTAAAACGCTAATAGTCAGTCATTTACTGACTATTCAAGACGGCACCGGACGGCGCTGGAAACCGTGAAGCCGTTTAGCGGACGGAACGGCTTGTACCTGTTCGTCCAGCCGACCGGAACCAGAAGCTGGGTCCAGCAGCTCGTCATCCGCGCCCGGCACCGCCAAGCTTGTCCCGCTCGCCAAGACCCGTGAGTAGGCTCTAGCTACCCGCAGGCTCGCCCGTGCCGGGGGCGACCACTGGCCGAGAAGCGCCGCGCCGAGGGCGTGCCCACCTTCGCCGAAGCTGCTGAACACGTGCTGGAACGGAAGCGCGGCGGCTGGTGCAGCAGGTGGCACGCGCAGAACTGGATCCGGAGCCTCGAGCGGTACGCCTTCCCCCGCATCGGCAACCGGCCGGTACCCGAGGTCAACACGGCCGATGTGCTGGAGATCCTCACGCCGACTTGGTACGTCAAAGCGGAGACGACCTGCTCCGTCAGCTAGCGCATCCGGTCGGTGCTGAGTTCAACGCATTCATAACAAAACCGCCCCTATCAACCCCAAAATCGAAAACCATCCAACCAACAAACCGCAACGCGGTCATTTCATTGCTCCCTTCCGAAAAATACAACACAACACCCATTAAATCAAATACAAAAATCACCTCCCCATAGCAGCTATCGCCGTGCTCAATAAAAATAAACCCCAATCAACAAAATCGATAATATGCAGCAATAATAGCCGCGACAAACAATACACCTAAACAACCGAAAGCTTCGTCATTATTCATGTCTTCTTCACGTTTATTTTTAGATTTGCCCCATTTGTAACCTATGTATAAACAGAGCAACTCGGAAATCATATCATTGTCCCTTTTACTTCTCGAGATTGTAGGTGCTGCCCACCCCGCTCGCGTGAGCTGTCGAACGTAGGCCACCGCGAAAGGGTGTCCGAGGTGCCCTCCCGCCGTCCGAACGAGCTCGACTCCCGTCGCGGCGGTGTCGATTCCGCAGTCGCGCCAACCGCCGGCCGCAGCCCTGACCCTGTGTCAACTTCTGGCAGCACGTGCGGTATTATCCGTTCACCAAGGCAGTCGACCGTCGCAGCCAAGCAGCCACCGGCATCCCGCCCTCGCTTGCGGCCTGAATGCGGTGCTCGTTTGCTTGACTGGATGCAGGCATGACCCAAAGCCAGAGGACACCCCTCCCGAGCGGCCTCCCGAAACGGTTCTTGGATGGCCAACCCGGGTTCCAGCGACTCCGCGAGTTTCTGGAGATTCCCAACACCAAGGCCGTGGAGGCCGTGCTCGACGTCGTCAAGAAAGCCGTTCCGCGCGCCAGGAAGCTCCCCGGCGCAGAGCGACGCCGCAGGATGCTCACAGCGTACTACGGGAATCCCGAGTCGCGTCGCGAGCTTTGGCAGCAGGTGCTGGCCCCCCGTCCCCCGGCCGCCTCGCATGGGCAGCCCGTGCCTTCACCCGTGCCTTCATTCGAATTCATCGCCCTGCAGCACTATGACGCCAAGTTTCGCGAAAGGGAACTCGACACCGCCGCCGTCGAGGAGGCGCTTCGTGACTTCCCGGATGCCGTCGAGTCCGTCGCCGATGCGCCCGACTGGCAGCGCCCGGCGCTCGCGGCTTTGCCGGCCCTGCATCGAGACATTGCGGAGTGGAACGACCTACGCGACGATCGCCGTGAGGCGGTGTTGCCCGCGGTGTTCGCCGTGGCCACAATCCTTGATGATCTCCGACTTCTGCAATGGGCCGCCCGTGGTGCCGACGCCCTAGCTGACGAGTTCGCCCCGTTGCTGAAGGAACAGCCCGAGGAATCGCCCAGCCAAGAGGACGATGTCATCCGCCGATGGCGGGAGACCTGCAGCAAGCTAGCCGCCACCGCACGGACCCTTGGCGCAGACCCGCCCCAACCCGAGCTCCTGCCCGATCTGTTGCGACAGGTGGACGCGCTCTCCGACCTTCGCGGACCGCTCGTCCGCGTTCTTGAGCGATCCTCTCCCGAGAAGCTGCTGCAACGCGTCGACGACCTTTTGGCGAGGCTGGCCGAGAGCGGTGACTCGCCCATCGAAGGGTTGACGGACCGGATAGCCGCCCAGTGGCGGTCGACATACTCGCCCGGAACCGATCTGGACAGCGAGTCTCTCCGTACGGATGTGGAGCGTCTCGAAACCGAGTTGGAGCCTGCGCTCGACGCATGGCGGGAAAGATGTCGCCACCGGAAGGAACTCGACGAACGACACCGGGACGTACAACGGCGCGCGACGCAAGAGGACGATGTGCTCAAGCGCCTCGACGCCCAGGACCACGAGGCGGACCTTCAGGAAGAGCTCGGACGTGCGGCCGCAGAGACTCGGAGCGCGCGCGACCATGTCTTCCAGGTGGTCGCCCCGGGCACCCAGACGTTCGACCCACATCGTGACTACCGGGAGGACCACACCCCCACGCTACCCGAATCCCCCAACCCCGATGACGAGCCCCCCGCCGGGCCGCCTGACGATACGCCCGCCGGTCTGGAAGACACTGCGGCAGGGCGGATTCCTGATGCCGGCGAACCGGCAGCGGCTACCTCCGGTACCGGCACCGCAACGCCGGTCGACGACACACCATCCCCGAGCGTCGAGTCCCCGCCCGAACCCGCGCCGCCGAGTGCCCAGACACCAAGTGCAGGAGGCACCTCACGCGATTGCCTTCCCGATGTCGACCGTCGGCAGACCTCCGCGCCTGAGGGATTTTGGCGCACCTTCGCCGACGGCCGCCCCGGCATCGCCTACCACATCGCCCGACTGTGCGCCGAGCACGGGCACGCCGCCGTCCCGCCGACGCTGGCCGACATCATCGCCGCATCCATGCTGGCACCCCACGTGCATTCCCCGGACAGCAAGTCGGTGCGGGACCTGCGCCCCATGCTGGAACGCATCGACCCCGCAGCACTGTTACGCGACGAGCGACGGCAAGCGGAACGAGACGCCTTCAGCCTCCTGCTGTTCAGCGCGACCGTGCGCCCCGCTCTCTTCGCGCCGGACACCGGTGCGCCATCATTGCTCCGTGCGGTGAGTCTGTCCGGAAGCCTGAAACCGGTATACGACTTTGCCGCTTGCATCGCCGATCATGCAGACCGCTTGCAGGGAGTCAGACTCCACGCCTCCTTGTTCCGGGCGAGCCACACCGGAAGCTGGCAGGAGCAGTTCAATGCGCTCGTAGGTAGTGTTCGCGCGTGGCAGGCCAGCGCAGACTCCAAACAGAACATCTACAGCCCCGCCACCAAGGTCTGGCGCGACCTCCTCGCTCACGGCCCGCTCGCGGAGTTGCTGAGGTTCATCTCCGCTCCCGACAGGTCCGCTCGGTCGGAGGTCGAGACCATTCACAAGCAGATCAGCGACCAGCGAAGCTTCAAGCAACTCGTCCACCGCACCTATCGAAAGGGCCGCAAGCGCAATCCGATCGAGGGGCGCGCTCTCAGACAGATCTGGAACGACGTTCAGCCCGCCGTCGACTTCTCCGGGCAGTGGCTCTCCTTGATGGACACCCGGCCCGAGACCGCCGGGTTCCTGAGCCAGCGCATTGAGGCGCTCCACAGGGATCTGGAGCGAGATGGCTGCGCCGCCATCGATGCCCTTCGCCGTGCCGCCGATTCCGTTCCCTGCGCTTTTCCGCTTGCGGCCACGCTGGCACATGCACAAGGTGCCGTCAACGAGCTGCTGCTGCTCTTCGAGCGCACCGCTGAGACAGAAGAATCGAACCTCACCAAGAACGTGATTCTGTCGCAAGACCTGTTGCACGTCACCGATGTAGACATCGACATCAGTTTGGCCCCGGCTTCGACCGACCCGAGTCAATTGCTCGAACGCCTAGCAAACACCGCCGCCCACGCGGAGACGATGCGCGGCGCTTTCGACGCCCGGCTCGAGCGCGTTGACCTCATCGGCGCACGACTCGCTCTCGATTTCCTCGAGACCGACGAGGATGCCGATGAATGCATCACTGCCCTCGCCAAGAGCGTCCGCGCCCGTCGAACAACACTGCGCACAGACCTGCGGGCTACGCAGAAGCACCTAGAGCGTGCCTTCTGCCGAGGTCAGCTTCCCGCTGCCGACCGCAACGAAATGTCGGCGGGACTCACTGCGCTGCGACAGGCAGCCGAGCCTTCGTCCTCGACGTTGCCCAGTCTCGATGAGGTGGAGGTCCTGACCGGATCGTCGCCGAGACTCCACGAAATCAACGGCCGAATCACGACCACGAGCAGGATGAGCATCGAGAAAGTCCGAGGACGGCTGCGCAAAGTGCCAGCCAACCAGATAGTTGAGGCGGCACGGAACATCGTCGAGCAGACCATTGCTCAAGGGTACGTCCAAACGGCTCACGAGCAGATCAATCGTCTCGAGCACGGTGAGTCGGTGGATCCACCCCCGCTCGGGCAGGATGTGTTCTCGGAGTTCACCCAAGCTGTGGAGGCCATTGAGGCCGCCCGTAAGACGACAGACACCGCCACCGTCCTTCGATGTGCCGAGAGACGCGAGTGCGTCGCGGGAGTGCCGTTCGACAAGCTGTCGGACGAGGATGCCCAATCGGCGTCGAGCCTGCTCAACGCCTGGTATCAGGTCGACCGGAAGCGTTCCGTCGACAAGACGCGGCTTGAGGATCTGCTCAGGAATCTTGGATTCAGCGTACGGACCGTCAATTCTCAACGATCTGGATCCCAGTTTGCGGTCGCCACGGAGCCCATAGAAGATCGGACCGTGTGTCCCTCGCGACAGTTCGGATCGGAGGCGAACGGACGCTACAGGGTGTTTGTCAACGCAGATCGGTCTGCGACCGATTCCATCTTCCGATCCATCGGGGTCGAGGACGGCGACCCCGCGATCGTACTGCACTTGGGGTGTCTGGGTGCCGACCGGAACGAGATCCGGAAGTGCGCAACCCGCGAACACCGTCTGTTTCTCGTCATCGATGAGTCCCTCGTTCTGTTTCTCGCCAGTCGTACGTCCAATCGGTTGTCGGCGCTGTTCCGCTGTACGCTGCCCTACAGCGCCGCCCAACCCTACGCAACCACCTCCGGCCTCGTGCCGCGAGAGCTGTTCTACGGCCGCAGGGGCGAGCGGAGCAGCATCATGGATCCGTTCGGTGCCTGCTTCATCTACGGCGGACGGCAGCTCGGCAAGACCGCGCTGCTCCGCCAGGTGGAGAACGATTTCACACGCCCCGACCGTGTGGCCAAGTGGATCGACCTCAAGGTCAACGAAATTGACCGGGCGCCCGACCTCTGGCGGGTGCTTCAGCGGGAGTTGCGACCGTTTCGCGTGGTCAGCCGCGCCCGCGAAATCGACCCCGAGAGTCCGAAACGGGTCAAGGCGTTTCTCGGCAAGATTCGAGACTGGCTGGACGGTCGCGACACTCGACGCCTCCTACTGCTCCTCGACGAGGCGGACCATTTCCTGAAGGTGGACTCCGAAAGCGACTTCCAGGAGTCGGCCCGACTCAAGGGCCTGATGGACGAGACGAACCGGCGGTTCAAGGTCGTGTTCGCGGGCCTGCACAACGTTCTGCGCACGACCCGCCACGCGAACCACCCCCTCGCACATCTAGGTGACCCAATCTGCGTGGGCGCGATGATCTCGAACGGGGAGTGGAGAGAGGCTCAGGCTCTGGTGCGCGAACCCCTGCAGGCGGTCGGGTGCAGATTCGGCAGAGACGATCTGAGCACGCGGATTCTCGCTCACACCAACTACTACCCCTCTCTGATTCAGTTGTACGGTGCCGAGCTCATGCGCAGGCTGCGCGATTCCGAGAAGGCATTCCCTTACGACATCGATGACGACGACATTGATGACGCGTACAGCAGTGGCGAGCTGTCCAGCGCCATTCGCGAGAGGTTTCTGCTCACGCTGCAACTGGACCAGCGCTACGAGGTCATCGCCTACGCGCTCGCATACGAACTGAAGGAGGGAACCGATCTCGACCGCGGACTGGAGCGCGATCGGATTTTCGAAGCGGCCAGGCTCTGGTGGCCAGAGGGTTTCGACTTGCGAGATGTGGAATTCGACATGCTGCTCCAGGAAATGGAGGGGCTCGGCGTGCTACGCGCTATACAACCGGGTCGGTACACGCTCCGGAATCCGAATATCCTGCTGCTGCTCGGGAGCCGGGACGACATCGGGAAGGCCCTGACCCAGGAGCGAGAGCCGGAGACGCAGTACGCACCGGCGTCGTTTCGCGCCCGGTATCCGCGTGAGTCGCCTTCGAGCCCGAGACGTGGGCCGCTCACGCGGCAGCAGGAGTCGCAGCTCCGCAGCGGCGGCGTAGGCATAATCTGCGGCTGCCCGGCGGCCGGGCTGGAAGACGTACCGGAGTTCCTGTCCCAGCGCATTGAGAGTAACGAGTTTTTCCGGGTGCGGCCGGCGGCCGACGCGGGCGAATTCGAACGGCAACTCAGGGAACTGCGGTCGGAGCGCAACAGCGTGACGGTGCGTCTTGTGCCGCCGACCGTGAACTGGGACGCGACTTGGATCCGCACGGCGAAGCGCGTTCTCCAAAAGAAGGCGCAGGGCAAACGCCTCTGGAATCGAGTCGTGTTCATCGCCAACCCCGAACATGTCTGGCGGCTGATGACCGATGCGGCGGAATCCGATGTGGACGGTGTGGACTGGTTCCCGCTCGTTCCATGCGACCTCACGTTCCTGCGGCGCTGGCTGGGCGACATCAACGCCACCGCGAACGCGGGCGAGGCACGAGACTTCCTCCGGATCTCCGGCGGCTGGCCGGTCGAACTCGACCGGTTCGCCAGGAAGAGATCCAGCAGGAGCTGGCAGGCCCGGATCGACGAACTGCAGCGTGAGGTCTTGAAGAATGCGGGGAAGCGCCTAGGCGATAGCTTCGGCCTGACGGATCAGGCCGAAGCGGTGTTTCAGGGGTTAGTCGACGCGGATGACCCGTTCGACGACGAGAGCATCGAACTGGTGTCGAACGAGATCGGCGTGGACTCTCGGTTGATGCAGCAACGGGTAGATTGGGGTGAACGCCTTGGGCTGTTGGCCGGCGCAGGAAACCGCTCCTGGAGCTTGAATCCCCTAGTGAGATGTCTGCTCGAAGCGGTGCGGGGTCAATGAACCTCTGGACCCTGCCCGGCCCGGTACGATTCGTCAATCGTGTCGAACATGCGTTGCGCGGCGGCGCGAGCGTGGTGGTGCGGTTCCCGGTGGCGACACCATCGGGCTTCGGGGAACGGATGCGGGCCTTGCTGAACGAGTGTTGGCGCTGCGCGGTCTTCCACCCCAAGCCGGCGAATCCACCGTTCGCGAGCCTGCGGGAGCGTTTCGCGCCAGACCTGCCTAGCGAGTGGAACCCGACGCTCCTCGACCTCTGCGAGCACGAGGACTTCCGCGGACGCCTCGTCTGGCTCGAGGGCGTGGATCGGCTGGACGGCGAAGACTGGACCGCCTGGAAGAAGTTCCTCGTGGACTACGCGCAGGCATCCCGAAACGTGCCCGAGTTCCAGCGGGCCCTGTTCGTCGCGGTCGTCGATGGTGCGCCGCCGGCCGATCCCCCGCCGGAGGACGTCACGCTGAAGTGCTTCGATTGGCGCGACGCCATCGACGAGACGGACCTGCTCCTGGTGGCACACGAGCGGTTGCGCAGCCGGGATGACGGGCTTGTGATGCGTTCACTGCTCGCCACGACCGTGGCGTGCGTCGCAAGCTGGGATCCAGACATGGCGGAGCGGCTGCTCGACGAGGGCGTCGACGCGATACTCGCTCCCCGCCCCCTGCTGCAGTCGGTCGCGAAAGAGAAGGGATGGACATCCGACACCGCCGCTCGTTGGGAACTCGGCACGGCGTCGGGGCACGGCGTGTCGCACGCCGCCCTCGCATCGCTCGCAGATCCGCCGAGGGAGCTTCAACACCGCCTCTGGAGTGCGCAGGCATCGGTGCTGCTGCCGTCAATCGCGGGCTGGCGGTGGGACCTCCTGCTGGAGCACCGAGCGCTGCTCGCCGAGCATCTGAGGCGCGAGGGCAGTCGGACGGACCCCTTGGACCTCGATGTCGGAGAACTCACGGGCATGGTGCAGCGACCGGGGTTCGACCCGGAGGTTCGTCGGAACGTGCGCCAGATGAACCGCTGGAGAAACGAACTCGCGCACCTGCGACCCTTGCCTGCGGACGCCGTGCGATTGCTGGCCGCCCGTTAGCCGCGCCGCACATAATTTCGCCCGGCAGCATGCGGGTGGCCCTTGGGCCGTCCAAGGCGGTGGGGGAAACGCGCCACCTCGACGGCTCGACCCGGCCCGACGGCCTGCGCGTTTTCCATGGCGCAGGGGCGAGGCACAGGGCGTTGGGAGGCGAGCTTGAGCCTCGTGGCCGGCCGCTGAACCCTATCGGAGGGCCGGACCAGATTCGTCCCGGACGGGCTTCGGGAAGTCGGTAGAATCCCGCTCCAAATGGGGGAATCGTAGCGGGAATAACGCCTAGTCAAACATCAGAATGGATGTTGTAGCCAAGACCGCCGTCAAGCCCCGCAGAACCAAGCGTCGGGGCCGCTACCCCGACAATGCTCTCGGCGGCCTTCGTCCGTTCCGCGCCGCCTGGACGGCACGCGGATGGGAACGGCTTGCACCTGTTCGTCCCGCCGACCGGACCCCGAAGCTGGGTCTAGCGGCTCGTCATCCGCTGCCGGCGACATGAACCCGGACTCGGCACCACCACGCTCGTCCCGCTCGCCAAAACCCGCGAGCAAGCCCTCGCCAATCGCATGCTGGCATGGTCGGGCGGGGATCCTCTCGCCGACAAGCACTGCGTCCCGGGAGTGCCTACGTTCGCTGAAGCTGCTGACCGCGTGCTCGAACAGAAGCGCGGCGGCTGGCGCGGTCGGTGGCACACGCAGAACTGGATCTGGAGCCTCGAACAGTACGCCTTCCCTCGCATCGGAAACCGGCCGGTGTCCGAAATCAACACGGCCGACATACTGGAGATCTTCACGCCGACCTAGCACGTCAAGGCGGAGACGGCCCGCGCCGTCCGCCAGCACATCTGGTCGGTGCTGGAGTGGGCCATCGCCCTCGATATTCTCCCGCCGGGAAGGGAATGGCCTGCCCCGTCCTGCTGCGCCCAGCGCCTGTTCCCGTCGTCGTGGTCCTCCAGAGTAGCTCGCCGGGGCCCGTGGCACGTGCGTCACCGCGTCTCGGATGGTGCCCGCGGTGCTGGCGCATCGCCGACCTCGTACCCGTCCAGTGGCCTCATGTGGTGGGGTTACCTATGGCCATGATACGCTTCAGTTCATGAGTGACACTCGCGCCTTGATCCTGACCATCGTCGGCACCGGCCTAGCTAGCCGCGATCACCGTTCTGTCAATACAGATCGCTGGCGTGAACATCCGCATCGACGACATCCGCGCCGACATCCGCGATCTCCGTGCTGCCCATGTCCGCTTCGAGGAACGCCTGGATGCCGTTGAGGTCGCATTCGGCAAGGTCGATCAGCGTCTTGAGCTGCTGGAGCGCGTCTTCCTGTCATCCGGCGAACCCGCTGACGAGTGACGGCCGGTCCTAGAACGATTTCCGGTTCGCACGGCGGCCGAATGGCTAGATCAGGGGTCCGACCGCACCAGAGGCAAGCTCGAACCGAACCCACCTGACCATACCCGAGGGATTGCTCTGTTCGCTCTTGACCCGGAGGGCGGGGCGGATAACTCTGGAGCGCACAATTGACGGCAAACAGACGACAGATGTTCGTCGAGTCATTGGCTCGGCGCAATCAGGCGTTCTACGACACGCCGGATGGCCGCAACATGCTGCGCCTGTTCGAGTTGACCTTCGAACATCGCTGGATCTATGTCTTCGAACTTGTACAGAACGCGCTGGATGCTGGGGCCCGATCAATCGCGTTCCAGTGCTCGGATGATGGAGACTGCTTGATCTTTCAGCACGATGGACAGAGCGCAATAGATGAGCCGGAGGTCGAGGGACTTTCGAAACTCTTTCGGTCCACCAAGGGTGCCACCACCGTGGGTTTCATGGGGGTCGGTTTTAAGAGCGTCTTTGGGCGCTTCCGGGAAGCCCGGATCTCCGGATGGGGCTGGACGTTCCGGTACGAAATGCGCGAGATCACGGGCCGCAGGTACGGCGACGTGCAGACGGATCCACTGGGTGCCGTGTTGCCAATCTGGGACGAACACATTCCCGGACCTGACCGAGACTTCACAATGCGGTTTGAGTTCAGCAACCGTCTCGACCAGTGCGCGGATCTTCGATCGGACATGGATCGCCTCCTTCCCGACGATCCCACGCTCCTGGCGATGCTGGCGGAGTCTAATCTGAAGCGTATTGATGTCGACGGCTGCGTTTGGGAGCTGAGCATCGTCGACGACATGCACCAAGATGGCAGCCGCACAGCGAGCGCCCGCTGTAACGACGACATGTGTCAGTGGCAGCTCTTCTCCGCGCAGTTTCAGCCTTCGCCCCCAGCGATCGCGCGTTTACTAGAGCATCGGCAGATCCGGCCCGATGAACTTCCAGAACAGGAACGCGAAGAGGTGTACTCCGCGGCGGCCCGACCGCGGCGGGTGCTCGGCGTGCTGCCATTGGACGACCAAGGACGACCGGATCCGCCGCCGCGAGGTCGGCTCTACGCGCCGCTGCCGACCGAGGTCACTCTGGCCTTCGGCCTCCACATCAACGCTGACTGGCTATTGAACATCTCGCGCACCGGATTGAGGGGAATAGAAGACGACCCCTGGCAGCGGGATATTGCGGACCGCATCGCGGATGTGCTAGCCGGCTTCCTCGTTTGGGTCGCTCGAACGTGCTCGGCTCCAGATACCGCAGGTCTGGCTTTCGCGGTGCTCGCGCCGCCATCACGAGGGTCGGGCAGGCTTGACGCGATACTCGCCGAGAATCGCTGGCTGTCGAGACTGCGGGATCTGCTCCGGGACAGGCCAGTGGTTCCGGTTTGGACCGCCGGCAGCGACACGTTGTCGTTTGTCCCGCCGCAGGACGCAATCGTCCCGCCAGCCCCGCTCGCGGCGGCATTCGAGGAACAGCCGTCCCTGAGACCCGCGGCGCTGCTAGACGGGTGCGTGGTGGTGCGGCGCGTACTGGGGGCCGGCGCTCGCGAACTGATGAACTGTGCAGGACTTCTCGCCGAGATGTCGCCGCAGCAACTGGAGCGCGTCTGGGGCCCCGGTCTCGAACGATGGTGGAAGACGCTCGCCGGCGAGGATCCGACGCGCCGAGACCTGTTGTTCCATCTGTGGGGGGCCGTGTCCAAGTTGGCCGAGACTGGTTGGGCAACAGGGAAGCTGCCGTGCGTCAGAACGGCGGGCGGCACGTGGCGGTCGGTCAATGAATCGGTGTTCTTCAGAGACCGGCTTCCGTCCGATCGCGAGACCGGAGGCACCGAGGTGCGCTGGCTCGTGCAGCCATTCATCGAGAAAGTCGACTACCTAGCTGAGAGGTGGATCCAAGAGCTCCGGAAAGGTGCCGGCAGGGAGCGGGATCGCGGACAGCACGGACATCTATGGAGGGCCTGGAACTGGATCAAGGCCCACGCCCGCGGTACTGATCGCGTCAAAAGTCGTGTCATCAGAATTCAGGCAAGAATATACTTGCAGTCTGCCTCTCGAAAGAAGGATCGCACCTGTTCCGGGGCTTTTTTCAAAGACTAGAAGGCAGCTTCCAGGTTGTCGCGAAGCTGTTCTTTGGTCTTGCTCAGCTCGCGACTGACCCGCCGCTTGATCAAAGTCCATAGCAGTTCTACAGGATTGACTTGCGGCGAGTAGGTCGGCTGAAAGTACAGCTCTACCGCGGCTTGGTTCGCTTTCAGCCATTCCCGGACTTTCCGGGCGCGGTGAATACTGCAATTGTCCACCACCAACAGAATCCTCCGATCCGCTTCCTCCGCGATCCGCTTCAAAAACTCCCGGAAGACCTCCGCCGCGGCAGGACCTTCCCGCACTGTGTAATAGAGCTGGCCCTCCGGGCTGCTGACCGCCAGCAGGTGGAGGCGGAAGCGCCCGCTGGCCACCCGCCCGACGGGGGTCTGACCGCACGGGCCCCAGGTGCGCCCGGACACGCTCTGCGGAGCGAGGCCGGACTCGTCGGCGCAGGCGATCATGGCTCCTAATTGCTGGGCACGGCGAAGGATCTGGGGGAACTCTTCGTCTTTCCACCGTTGCACGGCAGCGGGATCGTACTGGGTGGCGCACCGCTGGGGTCGCTGCGGCGTGAGTCCGAGCCGCCGCAGGATCCGGCGCACCGGGGAGACGCCCGGGACACTGCCGAACTTCTCCCAAAAGGCTTGGCGCACTCGCTGCGCGGTCCACCAAGAGAACTCGAATTTGTATTGATTGGGGTCTTGGTCTAGGACGACGATGCGGATCCAAGCAAGGTGCTGATCTGTCCATTTGCGTGGTCTTCCCGTTTTCTTACGATCCCGAAGACTTTCCATACCTCCCAGGAGGAAGCGTGAGATCCAGCGATAGATCGTGCGTATGGAGAAAGAGATACAGGACTTTATATGAGCCACCGACTTCCCCTCGAGGAACTGCAGGACCAACTTTTTCGAATCTTGAACTTCTGATCCTTAGTAAGGCGCAGGGAGAAGAAGAATCTTTCTTTTGTCATACTAATAGAGTACAACAAATCCACCCTGCAGATCAATCGACGAAGGGATTCCCGAGACACGATTTTTGACGCGATCAGTATCTCGACGGACACGCGGACGGCCCGGCGCTGAAACCGAGCGGCGTCACGGCCCGCCACGCGGCGGCGATGCGGGCCGGCCGGAGGATGGTGACGGGTTCTCTCCCCATTTCCGGAGGGACCCATGCGCCGGGAGCGACCCCCGTGCGACGGGTGTGACTCGGGAACACCCATTGCGCCGCAAAACTGGAGGTTGGGTTGGGGTGTCCCGGCACTACGGGCGGCGCAATATGGTCCGCCTGCTTCCTGCCGAAGGCGCGATCCGTTCAGCAAACACGGGCCGTTCCGGTGCGGCGACATGGCCGGCAAGATGTGATTCGGGCTGTGACAGAGGGGCGTACGAGGACTGAATCACGCGCTGGCGCGGCGAATTGGGGCTGCTTTGGGCGACGTTCCGATTCGCTCGAACGACACGAGGTTGGTGATCACCGGGAACGCATCGACCGCCACCGCGCCCGTGTTCGGTCCGGTGCTCATCCATCACTGCACCGGCACGCGGCACGGGGCAAGAGCCGCCGCGCTCTGGCCCGGCAGGGCCGCGGGAAGCAGGGGGTTCGAAAGGGGTGCGCAGCGCTCCCTCGCCAGCCCCGATGTAGCACATCGGGTCGACCTCATGGTCCCCAAGTCGCCATGCGCCAGCCTCCACCGTAGGTTTCTCGTTGCCCTTCGACACCGCATGTTCCTCGTGTTGGCTGGTCGAGTGGATCGCGGGGCATCCCGTTTACGCGGCAGGCCGATCTGAACCAGTTCGGGGACGGCTGGCGATGAAGTCGAGCACTTCCTGCTCGACCCAGCGGACCGCCCGGCTGCCGATGCGGATCGGCTTCGGGAAGCGGGACTCGGCCATCAGCGTATAGACCGCCGAGCGGGACAGGGCGGTCGCCGCGGTCATGTCGCGCAGCGTTAGGAGTCTGGGCATGATACCAGCGGTGCGGGGCTGTGAGGTGGACTGTCGGTTCGTTGTCATCTGATGCGCTCCTTGATGAGATGGGCCGCCGCGATTCCTTCGCGACCAACCTGGATTCGAGCCTACCAAAAAACAGTATAACCCTATATATATCAATGCTTTATCACTTTAGTCCAGTTCAAGATAGGTCCAGTCTGGCTGAGTCCACCTGGGATCCTCAGAGACACGTTCTGTCCTGGCGATCCCCTGCGATCCGATAGGTGTTGCACGGAAAAAGGTTGAAAAAATCCGCCTGACCGGCCGTCGTCGTGTCGAGCCGGTGCGTCGCGTGGGTCCAGCAAAGTGGAGCGGTGCGGTGCGTTCCAGGGCCGCAAGCTCGCTTGCGGCCACAACTGCAACCACCGCCCCGGCGGACGGTGGGTCACCTGAAAGGCCGGAGCGCGGTGGAGGATCCGCGGAGCGGGTTGACGCGCCGTCCGTCGGGGTGGTACGGCTACCGTGTGCAGCGGGCAGCTGCGGCGGCGTCAGGCTTCGAGCATCCGCCCAGACGACGGCGGTATCGGTTGCCGCCAGTCTAGGCGGCCGGCTCGCACGATGTACACTTCCGCGCGACCATGATGGATCGAGTTTCGAGTCTTGACGAAACACTCGTCTCTCTACAAGCCGACAGGGACGTGCGACGATTTGACGGGACGGAGTTTGAGGACGCGGTGCTGCGGCATGCGCGGGATGTTCCGCCTTGGGAGATCGCCGAGTGCTGGCGCTATCTGGAGTGGCTGGAGCGGACGACGATAGGCGTTTCCCTGCCGTCGCACGACGCCGGCATCGACCTCGTGGCCGTCGTCAAGCCACGACCTCCGTGGTGCAATGGCACTGAAACCGCGGCATAGTGTGCCACGATCACGAAACGGCGACGCCCGTTGCGACGTGCGTCCGGTTGCGTGCTATGCTGCGGTCATGAGCAGCGATACGAAGTGGATCGTCGGGACCGGAATCGGAATCGTCGGGGCCATCCTGACGACCGGTGTGGGTCTCGCCGCCCTGATGATCTCGTTGATCGCCGGCGTGAACACCCGCGTCGACGACGTGCGCGGCGAGTTGCGGGACTTCCGCACTGAAGTGAACGCCCGTATGGAGGGCTTTGACGCCCGCATGGAAGGCTTCGACGCCCGCCTGCGAAACGTCGAGGTCGCCTTCGGCAAGGTAGACCAGAGACTGCTCATCATCGAACGCTTCGTGCTGCCGACGCCAGAGCAACCTGGGGAGTACTGATCGCGTCAAAAGTCGTGTCCTCAGAATTCAGGCCAGAATATACTTGCAGTCTGCCTCTCGCAAGAAGGCTCGCACCTGTTCCGGGGCTTTTTGCAAAGACTGGAAAGCAGCTTCCAGGTTGCCGCGAAGCTGTGCTTCGGTCTTGCTCAGCTCGCGACTGACCCGCCGCTTGACCAAGGCCCATAGCAGTTCCACCGGATTGACTTGCGGCGAGTAGGTCGGCTGAAAGTACAGCTCCACTGCGGCTTGGTTCGCTTCCAGTCACTCCTGAATGATCCGGGCCCGGTGAATACTGCAATTGTCCACCGCCAGCAGAATCTTCCGCTCCGCTTCCTCCGCGATCCGCTTCAGGAACTCCCGGAAGACCTCCGCCGTGACAGGACCTTCCCGCACGGTGTAATAGAGCTGGCCCTCCGGGCTGATGGCCGCTAGCAGGTTGAGGCGGAAGTGCCCGCTGGCCACCTGCACGACGGGGGTCTGACCGCACGGACCCCAAGTGCGCCCGGACACGCTCTGCGAAGCTAGGCCGGACTCGTCGGCGCAGGCGAGCAGGGCTCCCCACTTCCGGGCACGACGAAGGATCCTGGGGAAATCTGGGGCTTCCCACCGCTGCCCGGCAGCGAGCTCGGACTGGGTGGCGCACCGCTGCGGCGGGAGCCGCCGCAGGCCCTGGCGCATCGGGGAGCCGCTCTGGACGCTGCCGAACTTCTCCCCCAAGGCTTGGCCCTCGCTGCGCGGTCCACCAAGCGCACTTGCATGGGCATTGAGCGGGGTCTTGGTCTACGACAACGATGCGGATCCAAGCAACGTGCCGATCTGTACCTAGGCGCGGTCGTCGCGTTCTTTGGCGATCCCGCAGGTTCTCCATGCATCCCAGGAAGAAGCGTGAGATCCAACGATAGATCGTGCGTATGGAGCAAGGAACACAGGAATTTATCTGGTCCACCGACTTGCCCCCGATGAGCTGCAAAACCACGTTTTTTCGAACCTTGAACTTCTGCTCCGCCGTAAGGCGTGGGAAGAAGAAGAATCTTCCTTTTGTCATACTCATCGTGTGCAACAAATCCACCCAGCAGATCAATCGATGAAGGGATTCCCGAGACACGACTTTTGACGCGATCAGTACCAGAATCTTCCGGTCTGCTTCCTCAGCGATCTGCTCCAGAAACCCCCGGAAGACCTCCGCCGTGACAGGGCCTTCCCGCACCCTGTCCTAGAGCTGGCCCTCCGGGCTGCTGGCCACCCGTACGATGGGGGTCTGCCCACGGATGCCCTAGGTGCGCCCGGACACGCTCTGCGAAGCTAGGCCGGACTCGTCGGCGCAGGCGATCAGGGCTCCCCACTTCCGGGCACGGCGAAGGATCCTGGGGAAATCTGGGGCTTCCCACCGCTGCCTGGCAGCGAGCTCGGACTGGGTGGCGCACCGCTGCGGCGGGAGCCGCCGCAGGCTCTGGCGCATCGGGGAGCCGCTCGGGACGCTGCCGAACTTCTCCCCCAAGGCTTGGCCCTCGCTGCGCGGTCCACCAAGCGCACTCGCATGGGCATTGAGCGGGGTCTTGGTCTACGACAACGATGCGGATCCAAGCAACGTGCCGGTCTGTGCCTGGGCGCGGTCGTCGCGTTCTTTGGCGATCCCGCAGGTTCTCCATGCATCCCAGGAAGAAGCGTGAGATCCAACGATAGATCGTGCGTATGGAGCAAGGAACACAGGAATTTATCTGGTCCACCGACTTGCCCCCGATGAGCTGCAAAACCACGTTTTTTCGAACCTTGAACTTCTGCTCCGCCGTAAGGCGTGGGAAGAAGAAGAATCTTCCTTTTGTCATACTCATCGTGTGCAACAAATCCACCCAGCAGATCAATCGACGAAGGGATTCCGGGGACACGACTTTTGACGCGATCAGTAGCGCACGCTTTCGTCTGCCGCCCGCCGGGCCAGCCGCAGATTTCCGCCAGCGTCAGAAGGTTCAGGACCGCGCTTCGCGGAGGCCGCAGCTCTGGCCCTCGGCGCGGGTCCAGCAGCTCCCGCAACGCCTGCAAGTCCGCAGTTTCCCAGCGCGGCGGCGGCTGCTCCGCCGTCCACGCCTTCCGCGCCCGCTCCGACCGCAGCGGCTCCAGCAGCAGCGTCTGCGCCTGCCCCGCCTAGTCCGTGGAGCGTTCGTGGGAACACCCGCAGCCTCGGCCGCGCCCTACCTCCGGTCAATTCGCCGCTTGGTAGACCGTGCCTCGGAAGCGGCTCGGATCCCCGAACGTCTCGGCCCGCTCCAGGGCGGGCCCTTTCCGCGTGCCCGTTCGCGCTCAGCCGGCGCAGGTTGGTACTGACCGGTGCAAAAGTCGTGTCAGTAGTTTTTGCCCTAACTCATTGAAAACGTTGGCGAGCTGCAGCGATTTTCGCGACAGGACTTTTGCACCTGTCTGTCCCCAGCCCAGGTTCGCCCAGGCTGCGCCCGCCTTCGGCACCGGCAACCGGGTGTTGTGCGCCACCAGGTGGAGCCACCGGTTGTGCAGCTGGCACGGGAACACGCCCGTCTGTCAGCCCCCCAGGACCAGCCGCATCCCGCGTTCTGCGCACTGCTGGAAGCCGAGATCGAGTCGCTCGTCCAGCAGGCGGTCCCCCTGAGGCCGCTCGGTTGGCCGCACTAGGTGCCCTGGCACCTTGCGCACATGAGGGACCGTCGCTACGGGCGGGCAGGGCGCACTGCGGGTACCATCCCTTTTGCTTACCGGCAAGTGAAGCCATCAGCCAGCCCCTGTGCCTAACTCCTGCATTGCCTGGCTCCTATGCTCAAAAAATCAGTCGCGGGAGGTGCCCGTTGGCTTGCAGAAAGCGTAGTGGTAAAGGTGGAGTAGACTTGATACGGTCGTCTGACATGCAAACCGACTATCTGTTCGCGTCGCCGTCATTCTTGAGCGGGGTTGCCCGCCTGCTCGATTTGTTCGGGCAGTTCGACGACTACAACGACAGCCCTAGTGGTGAGGCAGCTGACGCGAGGGCCGTGTACAGTGACTGGCGCATTACTGGGGAAGATCTTGCGCGTGCAATGTGGGTGATTGAGCGTGAGCAGTCGGAAGCGGCGTCGGAAGCGGCAGCAGCCGGCACCGGTCGCGACTCCAAGTCCGGTAGATCTGGCCGAGCGACCCGTCCCAGCGATTGAGCATGCCTCGGTCGCGTACTTTGGAGGGCCGCTTCCCCCGCCCGCGGTTCTAGAGCGATACGAGGGCATCCTCCCGGGTTGTGCGGATCGGATCGTGGCGCTGGCAGAAGAACAGGCGGATCATCGGCGTACGATCGAATCGCACGTCATTGCCCAAAAGATAGCTGCCGAGCGTCGGGGACAGATCCTGGGCTTTACCCTTGTAGTCCTGGTCACTGGCATCGGTGCTTTTTTGCTCTGCCGGGGCCAAGATGTCTCGGGTCTGATGACCCTCATCACGGCGCTCGCCTCCGTGGTTGGTATCTTCGTCTATGGGCGTCGCAAGGAGGCGGAGGAACGACGCGAGAAGCGCCGTGACTTTGCGCCTTCTGCAGCACGCCCACCGTCTTTTGGTGAGGCCGACAGCTGACGCGACCGTAGCGGCAATCTGCGAGGCGTGATCACATCTCGGCCATTCCGCTTGCTTTTGATCTTCGGCGTTCAGCGACAGCAGATCGCGGAGTGCCGCGTTTTCGGAGATGTCGGCCGACCAGCCATAGGCAGCGCCAACAGCGGTATTGAGCGCCTTTGGGCATCAGCGAGCCAACTACGGGCACCAGTTGTAGAGGTTCGTCAACATGCGCGTCAGGCAGAAGACCAGGTCCGCGTGGCCGCACCGGGACATGCCTTCCGCCGCCGGTGCGGCAAGACTCTTCTTGAGCGCCTTCACCGCGTCCTCGTCGCCGGGAACGGGACGGCTTGAGGCTTGTCGACCCCACGCTTAAAGGCCCTTCGAAGGCGTTTGCCATTGAGATCGGCCGGCCGTGCTTCCAACTGCCCTTCGACCTGTCTGCGCGGCAGGCCGATGACCACCGCCTTGTGGGTGGTCCCGGTCATGGCGACAGTCAGGTACTGGATGAATGCGTGGAACGGGTCGGCCATCTGGCAATACTAATTTTGCCGAGAGTAATTGCGAGCAAACCGCCAATAGAATCAATGGCTTGCGGAGCCTGTTCGTGTGATCACTTATGAACACAAGCGATTGACGAAGTTCAGCACCTCATCGAACAGCACCAGGACGGGCCCGCCCGACTCCGCAAACACGCGGCCGAGGGTCTCGGTCCCCGGCGGCGTCAAGGGTTTCGCGTCCCTAACCGCGCAGCCATTCGGCGAGCCGACGGCCTGCGCAGCGGGCCACCAGAAACTTCATGGTTTGGCCGAGACGGCGGCCAGCGTATCGTCGGCGATCACTACCTGTGCGTACGCGGTGCAGGCGCGGATATCGTCGGTCTCCAGCTTCGGGTAGTCGGCCAGGATCGCTGCGGGTGTGACGCCCTTTGCAAGCAGGCTCAGGAGCAGTTCCACCGACAGCCGCATGTTCCGAGTTATCGGCTTGCCGCCGAACACATCCGGTCGCACGGTGATGCGGTTCAGCAATTCCGTGTGGCTCATGCGTCTGCTCTCTCTGCTTGGAGGTTGCCCGCCGTGACGCCGTCGGGCTGCCGGGGCTCTTGATTTTGCATCACTGTAGTGCCGCCACAAGCATGGCTTCGAGCAGGCTCTTGTCCTCACCGCCACGCGGATACATGGCTGTGAGGGCGTTCGACAGGCGCAGAGGGTCTGCACCGCGCTCTCGCTCGGATTTCACCAATGCACGGAGTGCGTTCGTGCGGCCTCCGGCCTGCAGCAGCATCCCGGTGTGAACCCGATCGAGCGTCGTCGTGCCCGCAAGCGGCGCGGAACGGTCATCAGCCACATCTTCATCGCCGTAATGCGGTCCGCCTTCTCGGACTGCTCGTTCCCCGTGTTCCTCGCGGTTGGCAAAGAGCACACCTTGTAGCGCATCCGTACCGGGCACCGATTTGTGCTCCAGCCACGACGCGACGGCCTGCGATCCGCGCTCGCCGAAGAGCTGCTTCGCCTGCTCGGCGACCGGTAGCAGGCGGACCGCACCCTTCGTCGTCTCAATAGCGCGCCTCTGCCATTTCGGCAGGTCGATGCCGAGCGGCTGGGCGAAGCGGCGCACTACGTCGAAAAGGAATCGAGCCTCCGCCCGCGAACGGGTCCACGACCAGGGGTGCCTCTCCCCCGTGAGTCGACCGCACCAAGTTCCGCCCCACGCTCAGGTAGGTCTGGTTCGCGGCCAGGTCCCAGTCGGCGAACGCGCCGATGAACCACAGGAGCGCTTTCCGTAGCTCCGCGTCGTTCGCCGACGGTTGGCGCACAGCGCACAGGATCTCGGGCGCTTGCCGTTTGAACACCTCCGGGCAGTGCGGGCCGCACGGGTTCGGCAGCAGCAGCGCGAGCAGCCCGGCGCGGCTCGATGCCAGGGGCCGCCGCCTACCACAGGTGCAGCGTTGAAGGGTGACCGTGGCGGATTGACTTCTCCCGCACCACATGCTCCGACACGACGGAGATCGGAAAGTCCACTTCGGCGAGCCGCCTGCACTCACGCGGGATCACAGGCGTCCTTCGATCCACTTGACGGCGGTAGTAGCGACCATACCCATCGCTTCAGTATCCCCGTGGCACCTTGGCCACGCCGTATGGTGCGCGTGGCTCGTCGAACCGAATCTGAAATGAGACTCATGATCGCCAAGGTCGTCGCCGTGGACGACACCGGCTGCGGCGCGAGAGCGGCACCAGTCACCCTCCAGCCCCGCCGCTTGCGAGAGTTTCCCTGAGACGAAGGCCGGTTCACTCGTCCGCTCTGCGGCTGGGCGGGTTCTTCCACAGGCGAACCGTGAAGCGGTGCTCTTCCGCGATCAGGTCGGGCTCGGTGTTGTTGTGCGTCTCCATGCCGGGGATGATCTTGTTCCGTATCCCCATTCCGCGGGCATCGACGTATCCGTAATCGCGCATGACGTTGACCAAGGTCTGGTTGCGCGCGTAGCGTCTGCCGAGTTTCATGCCTTCGGGCGTTACGGTGTTGGGCAATCTGCCCGGGCTCTGCGCTTCGAGCCGATCGGAGAAGACGCTCAACAGGATGTCCGTCCCGGCGATGCTGTAGTCGCGGTGGACGAGCGCGTTCACGACGACCTCGCGAATGACGGACTCCGGGTATTCCCAGCGGTCAATCCGCCGAGCGCCCTCGAGGCGGGCCGTCGGCGTCGTGTTGCGGCGGACGAAGTCCAACGCCTGCTCGACGAGACCGCTTTCGACGATGGTTCCGTCCGCGGCCCGCAACGGTACCATCGGACCCCGCAGGTCCTCGTCGGCGCGGGTGGCATAGTCCGGCTCGGGGCCGGGGTAGCAGATCGCGCGAATGCCCGACTGCGGCACGTGCCGATTCGGGGTGCGGCCGAAGAGCAACATACCGTCGATCGTGGCCACGTGCTGGTTCGCGGACAAGGTCATCAGGCCAACGTTCCGCAACAGCGTTTCCCAGTCACCGCGGTCGCCGTCCGCCGGGGCCGTTCCACCGAGAACGTGCGTCAGGTAGTCGCGCAGGCGGCGAGAATCGAAGGCGGCGAAACCCGCCCCCGGGGCCGGCTTCCGCCCGTAGTGCAATCGGCCCGCCGCCTGGAACATGCGCTCGAGTTCCTCCCGGCTCGCCTCGCGCGAGGTGCCCCCGACACGCAGATAGTGCGTTTTGCGGCTGTTGTGGACGCGAGCGTACGGCTTGTCCGGACCGCTCATAACTCGAACGGCAAGCACATCCCGGTCTGGCTCGACACACCTAGCCCACGACAAGAGCGGGACGATCGGAGGCTCGATCTTCACGCGGCACAATTCGCTGACCCACTCCTCAAGGCGATCGCGGGTTGTGCCGGAAACGCTCCCATCGTCCTCGACGCCGAGCAGAACGGTACCGCCTTCCAGGTTGAGGAACGCCACGAGCTCCTTCGCTAGGTCGTGGCTCTGGACATCGTCCCGCTTGAACTCCAGCATGGAGTCTTCGCCGCTGCGAAGCAAACGGGACAGTTCACCGAAGGTCATTCGCGCCTCAGAATCCGTACTTCCAGCGTCGCCGTTCGAACGCTTCTTTGCCTCCTTCGAGGATCTCCTCGACCAACTCCCGCACCGGAAGCGTGTCGATGGAACCCATGTGCTCGGAACGAATGCGCGCTTTTCCCATTTCCGCTTCACCGGAGGCGTCGAGGCCGACAATTAATTCGGCGTCGCCGATGACCGGAATGTTCGCGTTATGGGTCGAGAAGAGGAACTGCCGCCGACGTTTCTCCTCGCGCATCCTGGGGACCACATCGTCGGTGATGAAACGATTGTCGAGGTCGTCTTCCGGCTGGTCTACGATCAGCGGTGCGTCGGATTCCAGAAGGAGGAGTAGGAGCACGGCGGTTGCCTTCTGGCCCTTCGACAAGTCCTCGAGCGCTTGCCGCACCGGCGGCTCGTCGGCGGGAGCGGTGTTCAGCCGAATGATCGTTATCGGCGGCAACTCCAGCTCCTCAATGCTCATGAGAGTCGCGGCGGATGCCTTTGCGAGGCGCTCCGCCTGCGCCGGCGGGATGGCGTACCGCTTCTGGATCGCTGCCGCTCCCGACCTGCAGCAGTCGACGAACTGTGGAATCGAGAAATCCTTGAACTCACGGAGGGCCTGGATCGCTTCGGAGAGACGGACGCCGATGTCTTCCTTGAAAACACGAAAGAGCGGTTCACGCTCGCCCGCGGCGGTCACATCCACCTGGACACGGCGCTTGAGCTTCTTGCTGACTTTGCCCGCCGCCCGAGCCAGAAGACGGAACTCCTGCGCCTTGAGATCTTCCCACTCGTCCAGAAGCGACCGGCGTCGCTCCTGGGCATCGTCTTCCATGCGCCGTAAAGCGGCTTGCCGATCCCGGAGCGGACGAAGATCCTCGATTCGACTCCGGAGGCGCATGAACGCCTCTGCATCCACCGCGGCCTTCCGCAGGTCGCGCAGGATCTTCTGGTAGTCGGTCTGGACCCCCTGCTTGCGAGCATCCCAGCGGGAGCGCACCTCCGCGAGCCCCCCTTCCGCTCGCGCAAGGGAATCCTCGACTTGCTTGGCTGCCTGCTCCAGGTCGCGGCTCAGCCGATCGAGAACTTCGGTCGCACCGGCGAGTATCTCCTTGCCAGGAAGACCGTCCAACGCTCTTGGCGACAGAAACGCCTGGTCGATCGGCAGCTCCTGGCGGAGACTATCCAGACATTCGTGGAACGGCGACAGACGCTCGGGAATCGAGTCGAGCACGCGCTGCTCACGGACAAGAAGACTCTGCTCGCGAAGTCGGTCCTCGAGTCCTGCCTCCTGGAACCGCTTGAGGGTCTCTTCGAGACCGGGCAGTGCGGCCAAGCCGTCCTCGACCTGCTGAAGGTCCGAGTGTATGTCGACGAGGAGCCGCCTGGTCTTCTGGAGCTCTCTTTGGATGTCGGCCTTGTGCTGGTCCATGGACTCGTCGTGCTCGACGAAGCGATCGAGCAGGCGGGTGCGCTTCTCGGGGCTTTGCGTGATCTCTGCGATCTCGTGCTGCCCGTACAGCCCGATGCCGGGAACGACCTCCTCGGGCCGCAGGGTCGAAACCTGACTGTGTTCGTCGCGAACTACCGGTGGGTTGGGGATGATCCTGTCGATCCGGCATTCTCGCTCCGCAGGGCTGTATGAACGCACGAGAAGCGAGATCTTCGTTCCGCTTCTGAGCATGTGATGCACGATTCCTTGGTGGGCCTTGCCAGCTTCTTCCCCGGTCGGATCCAGGCCCAGCACGCAGCGCAGGCTTTCTATCGCCGTGGACTTCCCCGCGCCGCGGCCCCCGACGAAGACGTTCAGCTTCCGGTTGAAAGCCATGGCCGCACCGTCGAGGAAGCCGCCGTCCCAAGCCATCGCGACAAGCTCCGCGTGCGCTTCGGGAACCGGATCGCTGCTCAGCCGGACCCTCGATCCGGGGTCGAGAAACGCCTGGCGCAAGCCCTCGACGGAAACCTCGGACATCTTGATCCAGCAGGTGGCAGCCGGATGGGCGAGATCCTCGGGCTCCACGACATCCCGGGCGTTGAGCGCAGCCACCGCCAAACCCTCCGCGGCCACATGGGCGCGGTGATAGTCGGAGTTCTTGTTCCTGACGACAAAGCGCGTGTCCGGGGGCAGATCCTCGACGGAGCCGGGAATCTGAATCGCCAGCAGGTCAGCATTGCGCCATGCCCGAATCCGCGGCTCTCCGCTCAGCACCTTAAAGAGGCCCTTTTCGGTCATCACGTGGGCAGCGATGGTGACGCCGCCTTGCCCTTTTGCCCGGTGCAAAATCTCGACGAAGGTCTTGTTCGACAGACTCGACGAAGGTCCCGGTTTCAGAATCCCGAAGTCTCCGAGGAATATCCCGAGAAGTTCGCCGTCAGTATGCTCCGGATAGATGCATAGCACATGCACGCCATCGCTGGAGCAAAGCTTGAAGCCAGGAAACACATGAATGTCGTGAGGACGGGCCGCGTCCTGCAGGGCAAGCACGCCGCTGCAATCGTTGTGATCCGTGACAGCAAGCACCGAGACACCGATTTCGGCGGTCTTTTCGACCACGGTCGTCGCGTGCGATTGGGCGTCACCGCTGGTTCCCTGGCCTCGGAAGGCCTCGTACGACTGCGGGTTCACTTGCAGGGCGCACCGACGAAACACAGCGCCGGACGGCAGCTCCCGCGCCTTGGTGATCGGGTCTTTGGATCTCACATTCCTCCCCAGAACGACGGCCGCCCATCCCGGACATGGAGCGGCTTTTTCACGGCACCGACATTCAACCAATAGTAGTGCATCTTCGGCACTTCGCGCCACGGGGAGCGCGCCGGGCCGGGGATTGGTTCCTTGAGAACCGGCGTCCGGCGGCAGTCGGTGACCACTTACAGCCAGTAGCAGTGGGGGCGGTCTTCCGCGACACGGCGTTCGTTGGGCGTCAGGAGAATCGTGCCCGTGGCCGCGGCGAGTCCCTTGACCTCAATCAGCCGCCGGTCGCCGGACGCCGGGTCGAGGCTGGTCACGTCATGGCCGAGGTTCTTCGCGCTTACTAATTTGCCAAAAGTAATTACAAGCGACCAATCAATAGAATCAATGACTTGCGGAGCCTTTTCGTGCAATTACTTATGAACACATCAGTATGTCCACCACGCCGGCCCGTCGTCCGTCGCTTGACCACACCGTCACCTTCCGGCTGCGGCGTTCGAGGTGCTGTCCAACCATTGATCACCGCTGCCGGTGACCGAATCGGGCCTTGGCAGCTCCTGCCGGAGAACAAGGCGGAACCGCCTAGCATGATGCAAGGTAGCTAGTCGCCGGGCTAGGTGCGGCCGTTTGTTGAGCAACAGCCAATCGAGATTGGGCGCACGCTCAACGAGGTCCCCCAGTCGCCCTCGAAGGCCGTCTAGCGAGCGGCTCCACTCGAACATGTCCGCCATTGAGGCGCAGAACACGCGAGCGCACCAGCCGGCCCGCACTGCGTCCTGATCCCAACGAAGCGGTTGGTTCCCGTAGCTGTCGCTGAGAAGTCGCCGCGGAGACTTCGCACCCCAGACGTGGTAGCCTGTACGCTTCGCCCATGTTGTCGCGTAGCAGTGGTCGCATGCAGGCGAACCCTTGGCGCAAACCCACCACGGGCTGAATGTATGGCCCGCCCATTCGATCGTCGAGTTTCGTGCCATGCAACGGATGCTCCGGCCGGTCAGCGTAGCGCGGACGCAACCCTGCAACCCCCGCAGTGCCAGCGTCTTCCGGCTCCGATACGGACCGCCAGCCGTCAGGGGAGAGGAGGCAACCCCGAGCCTCGCCGAAGAATGGGCGTGGTGAGGCAGCGGCTGCCGCTTCGTTGGTCTGCGGATGGCCGCGACGGCCCCGTGGATTTCCCGTTCGGAAGGGCGGGTGCAACAAAAGAATCATGGTTGGGCCACCAATGACAAGTGGTTCGCTATGAATAACTTGCAGGAATTATGGGGCTAACGCTGCCCGACTGACGCTCGCTTCGCGGGCTTTGAGGTGCTCATCGATGCCGACCCGAACACAACTCCGCACGGCCCAGGCAGCAGCTATCCTGGGCGTCCTGGGGGCCTCCTGCACGGCTCCGGAACCTCCCCGGACTACCCACTGGGTGTTCTTCGGCACCGGTGCCGACCACATCTACGTGTCGTCCTTCAACGCCGAGAGCGGGGCCCTGGGCGAGCCGCGGCCGGCGGCTGCAATCGGGCGCCCAGGCTTCCTCGCCCTGCACCCCGCCGCGAAGCTGCTCTACGCTGTGGGCCGCGAAGCGCAGGATGGCGGCCCGGTCGGTTTCGCTGCGGCGTACGAGGTGAACCCTGAGGACGGCTCCCTGCGGGAGCTGAACAGGGTTCCGACGGCCGGTCGGGGGGCCTCCCACGTCGAAGTCAGCCCCTCGGGCAGAGCGCTGGCGGCTGTGAACTACGGCGACGGCAACACTGTCTCGCTGACGGTTGAGCCCAGCGGTGCCTTAGGGGAACTGGTGTCCGCCATCCAGCACACCGGCTCGAGCGTGCATCCCCAACGCCAGCAGGAGCCGCATCCGCACTCGGCGAACTTCACCCCCGACGGGAACTTTGTGGTTGTCCCCGATCTCGGCACGGACCGCCTCCTGATCTACAGCGTCGACCCGCAGACCGCCCGGCTGGAACCGCGGCCCGAGGCCCAGGTGGCTCTAGACCCCGGCTCCGGCCCGAGGCACCTGACCTTCCACCCCAACGGCCGTTGGGCGTATGGGATCAACGAGCTGGCCTCCACCGTCACGCTCTTGAATTACGATCCCGAACGAGGCACTCTGGAAGCCCGGCAGACCGTCAGCACGCTCCCCGAGGGCTACGACGGTCCGGCCAACACCACAGCGGAAGTACTGGTCCACCCCAGCGGCCGATTCCTCTATGGCTCGAACCGTGGCAGCAACACGATCGCCGTCTTCGCGGTCGAGCCCGCCGACGGTCGGCTCACCAGCGTCGAACGCGTGCCGACAGGTGGAGACTGGCCGCGCAACTTCCGGCTGGCACCCGATGGGCGCTATCTGCTCGTGGCCAACCAACGTTCGGACGACGTCCATGTCTTCAGCGTCGATTCGAACTCGGGCCGGTTGCTGCCCAAGGGTGCGAAGGTCACCGTCCCGCAGCCGATGTGCGTCAAGTTTGTGCCGACGACTTAAATCGCTGTCCAGGGTGTTACGTCCGAACGCGCAGCATGAGATAGCTGCCCCCGAGCGCGAACAGCAGGCCTGGTGCCCATGCGGCCAGGGGCGGCTCCAACTGACCGGCCCGTCCCAGCTGCTCGGCGAAGGCATTCGAGGCGTAGTAGATCACGATCAGGCCCAGCCCGAAGCCGACCGGCCACATCGCGCCCCGCTGGCCCGTGCGGAGGGCGAACGGCACAGCCGCTAGCGCCATGGAGAAGGCGAAGAGCGGAAACGCCAGCTTCTTGTGCCACCGCACCCGGAGCCCAGCCGTGTCGAAGCCGCTCTGGGTCAGGTCGGCGATGTAGGCCCGCAACTGTCCCAGGTCCATCTGCTGATCGTGCCGGTCCTGCTTCAGAAAGTAGGCCGGCGGCTCCTCAATACCCTGGAAGGAACGCTCCGCAAACTCTTCGAAGGCGGCCGTGCGAATGCCGTCGAAGGTCCGCACCCAGCCGTTCTCGAAGACCCAAATGCCCCCGGCGGTGTCCCAGCGCGCCCGCTCCGCAGCGATGTGGCGCCGCAGCTCGAACGGCTCGCGGCGTAGGTCGTAGACGCTGATCCCCGAGAAGGTCTGGGCGTGCGAGTCAAAAGCCCGGTGGTAGAAGATGCGATCCTGGACGCCGAAGGTCCACTGCCGATCGGGCCGGAGGTAGGTGCGCGGCGGGCGGCCCTTGATCTCGTCCCGTAAAGCGTCCTGGCGCCGGTTGGATGCGGGGAGGTAGGTTTCCTCGAGCACGAACAGCCCCGCACTGAGCCCGGCGGCAACGAGGAGAATCGGGCAGGCGAGGCGGTACAGGCTGACGCCGCAAGCCCGAAACGCCGTCAGCTCGTGCCTGCTGGCGAGAAGGCCGATGCAGACCAAGGTCGCGACCATCACCGCGAGCGGGGTGGTGTTGTAGATCAGGAAGGGGGTGAGGTAGTAGAGATACGGAACCAGCCGCCCGAGCTTGTCGCGGGCGAGCATGTCGTTGAGCAGCTCGAAGAAGCTGAAGACGTACCACAGCGCCGTGAAGGCGGCCACGCAGACCAGGAGGTAGAACAGGAAGCTGCGCAGCATGTAGCGGTCCACGACTGGGATGAGCGACACCGAGGGCCTCCTCGCTCGCGCCCGGCCTGCGCCGACGGCTCCCCGCCTGATCCAGCGGACGGCAAGCCGTTTGAACCGCCAGGCCAGGCGCACCCCGCGCAGCGGATTCCACTCGCGCCGGGCCGGGGCGTCGAGGCGGCGCAGCAGGACGACTCCGGCCAAAAGGAAGACGGCGTTGGCGGCCCAGAGAGCGGGCGCGGCGGGCACCAGGCCCTGCTCAGCGAGCGCGGCTCCGGCTAACGTCACCATCCAGTACCCAAAGCAGAGGACCAGAGCTAGCACCACGCCGAACGAGCGCCCAGCTCCGCGGATGGCGACAGCGAGGGGGATGCCGACCAGGGGCAGCACCCAGCAGGCGAACGGCAGGGACAACCGTCCCTGGACCAGGATGCGGGCCTGCGGATCGGCAGTGCGATAGGCCTCCCGCCACAAGGTCGGCGTGTCCATGCGGTCGAATGTCTTCGCGGTTGGGTCGAAGCGTGGGGGACGCGCCTGCAGGATCTGGTCCGCGTCCTGGGAGCGGAATGCGAGGTAGCGGGCCGGGTCGCGGGACCGCTCGTAGGTGGTTGTGAGCGGAAACCGAATCTGGATGCGGTGCTGGCCGGGCCGGGGCAGGACGAACGCCTCCGAGGCCAGCGTGATGCGCGGGCCTGCGACGGTCGTGTTGAAGCCTTCCAGAGAGCCGCGTTCCTCTGGACTGCGCATATCGGCCAGGAACACACCCTTCCAATGCACGCCGTCGCCCGGGACGACATCTTGGACCCAAATCACATGGTCCGGGTAGTTCTCGATGAACACCCGCGGGGCAACTTCCGTGCCGGCTAGCCTGATGCGGAAGGTTTCGGCGCTGCGCATCTGCTCGCGGAGCGACCACGGGGTCAGCCAAAGGGTGGTGGCTGCGCAGCTAACCAGCCCCGCTGTCGCCACGAGCGCAACCGGGCCGACTAGCGCTCTGCGGGGCACGCCGCAGGCCGCCATAGCCAGGACCTCGTTGTCGCCCGAGAGGCGCCCCAAGGCCACCAGGATGCCGGTCACCACGCCCATCGGAATGGTGAAGGGAAACGCCTGCGGCACGGTCAGGGCGAACAGCCACAGCATCTCGGCCGCCGGCGCACCCCGGCCAACGAGCAGTTCCATGACCGGCTCAACCCGCTGCAGGAAGAGCACGATGGTCAGCAGGAGCGTCCCGGTCAACGATGCGGCGGCGACTTCGCGAAGGATGTAGCGATGCAGGATTCCCACGCGTCGAGCGCCGCAAGCGATGGCAAGCCCATTATGCCAACGCAGTTGGCAGACTCCGGTCCGGGGTGGCGGCGAGGCGCGAGTTCCGCTGCGACGAACTCCGCCAGTGGCCAACGAGCGGCGCCGCACTAGCTCCGTGCGAAGCGCTCCAGCCCCTGATTCCCGGGTAAAAATTCTGGCACCAGACAGAACGTTTTGTATTGCAATGATTTAGACAGTCCTCGGGGTGTTCGCGGATTGCACCTCGGGGGTGCATCTCGATTTTTCTTGAGGCCCCCTTGGGCCCTGTCCCCCGCCAGCGCTTCCACCCTGGCGTACGATGTCTGCGACGACGACGGGACGGGCTTGGCCGGGCTCGGCATGGTGGCCCGGTTCCTAGGGCTGCCCGAGAAACTGGCCGCGGCGGTCCGCCTCCAGCGCCGCCGGCGCGGTGGCAGCGATGTGCAGGTGCTGCTGGCGCTGATCTACGCGGCCTGCGCCGGCAGGGGGCACCTCAACGCAGTCGACGCCCGGGGGGCCGATGACGTCGCCCGCCGAGCGTGCGGGCTGCGGGCCATGCCCGCCAGCCGGTGGCTCGACGCAGACCTGCAGCGGATGCACGAGGCGGCCCTGGAGGGCTTGCGGGAGTGCGCACGGCTGGTCAGCCGGCGGCTGGTGCCGCTGGTGGCGCCGGCGTGCGGGCAGCAGTGGGGCTCCGTCCCGGTGTGCGGGGACGGCCCGGGGACCGAGGTGGAGGGCCAGCTGTGCGAGAACGCCGAGCGCGGCTACCACGGCGAGCAGCAGTCCTGGCTGCCCTCGGTGTGCGTGGGGGTGGCGTGGGTCAGCGCCCGGCTGCAGGCGGGCGGCACGGACGTGCGGGGGGATTGGCGGGAGCAGCTGGACCGGGATGCGGTGCCCTGGGTGACAGGGCGGCAGCCGGTGGGGCTGCGGGCCGCCAGCGCGGACTCCTGCCAGGGTCTGGCGAGCTACTGCCGGCGGCGGGGCTGGGATGCTTCCGTGAGCGTGACCGATCCGCGCCAAAAGGCCCCGCTTCTGCGCCTGGCGGCCGCGAGGGGGTTGCGGGAAGACGAGTGGGAGCCTCTGGATGCAGCGGGGAAGGAGCGGGCGCTCGCGGGGGCGTACCGGCCGGCCCGGGGCCGGAGGAGCCGGTGGGCGGGGTCTCCGGCGCCGGGGACGGGGAGCAGCGGCCGCCCAGAGTCGGGCGCCTGTGGGGGGCCCAAGTCGCTCGGCGACGGGCTGAGGGGCCCGCGCCGGGTGCGCATCGCTCTCCGCTCAAGCCCTCCGGCCCCGCAACCCCCCTCGCGGGGAATTACCCGGGAATCTGGAATCGCGGGGGCGATCGAGTTGGGTTCCAGTGGGTGAGACACTAATCCCAAGAGTCCTCAGAGCTAGGACGGCTTGGATGGTGCCCCCACCGACATCGGTCCCCTACAACGACTGGCGGCAGGTGGAGGCGGAGCCGCTGGAGACCTTCACCCCCACCTTGCCGGTCAGCGTAGTCCTCCCCGCCTACCGGACGCCCGCCGCGACGCTGGCGCGGACGCTGGCGGCGCTCGAGGGCCAGACCTACCCGCGGGACCTGTGGGAGGTGGTGCTCGTCGACGACGGGTCGCAGCCGCCGCTGGAGCGGCCCCGGTCGGCCGCGTTGGACGTGCGGGTGGTGCGGCAGGAGCGCCGCGGGTTCGGACTCGCCCGGGCGCGCAACACCGGGGCCGGGGCCGCCGCGGGCGACATCCTGCTCTTCCTCGACAGCGACATGCTGGTCGAGGCGGACTGGATGGCGGCGCACGCCCGCTGGCACCACGCCGTCTGCGACGCCCTGACGTTGGGGGATGTGGTCTATGTGGCGGTGGACGGCCTCGCCGCCGAGACGATCCGGGGCCGGTCGGGGGCGTTGCGGGAGCTGTTCGCGGACCGGCCGGCCGGCCCTCGCGAGGTGGAGGATCTGCTGCTCAGAACCCGCGCTCTGACGACGCGGGCCGACGATGTGTTTCGGGCGATGCGGGGCGGCAACTTCGGAGTCGGCCAGAGCTTCTACCGGTTGGTGGGCGGGATGGACGAATCGTTCACACGCTGGGGAGCGGAGGACACCGAGTTCAGTTACCGGGCGTACGCCCGCGGCGGGCTGCTGGTGCCGGTCCGGGAGGCCTCGGCCTGGCACCAAGGGCGTTGGGAGGAAGGCCGGGACGCCAAGGAGCGGTCGAGGCGGATCCAGCAGGGGAAGGCGGCCCACCTGATTGCCTCTCGCGGGTTCCGCGGCGACCAGCGCGGCCGCATCTATGCGGTGCCCCAGTACGTGGTGACCCTCGAGGCCGGCCAGGTCCCGGCCGAGCAGGTCATCGGGGCCACCGCGGCGATCCTGGCCGACCGCGAGCATGACGTGCTGGTGCGCATCGCCCTGCGGGCGCGGGAGGGCGACGCACGGCGGGCCCGGCTCCTTGACGTGTTCGGTCCCGACCCGCGCGTGCGCGTCGCTGCCGCCGGCGACGCGCTCGAGGAGTTCCCCGCGGCGGCGTTCCACATCGCGCTGCCGGCCTCGGCAGCGTTCGCGCCGAACCTGGTGCATCGCCTGCGCACCCGGCTGCGCAGCGCCGTCACGGCCGCCGCGGTCCTTCCCGACGGAACCCGGGTGTCGATCGCCCGGGCGTGGGCGCTCCACCGGGCGCGCCGCACGGGGGGCGATCCGGGCGCCTACGGCGAGGCGCGGACGCTCTCGCCCGCTGCGCTGAAGCTGAAGGCCGGCGCCGCGGCGTGGGTTCCCGGCACGGGCTCGGGGGGCCTTTCCACCCCATGGGAGCGCCTGTGCCACCGGGCGCGGAACCTCCACATCCGTCTAGCTTCCCGGTTAATTTCCAGAAATGGCGGTTGGGGGGGGGGGGGGGGGGGTATGGCTTGAGCGGAGAGCCCTGCGCCCGCCCCGCAGCCGCTGCGCCCCCGGCTCCGGCCGCGCCGCCGCAGCCCTAGCCCGATTCCCTCCGGCTTGCCGCGGGCAGCAGCCAGTCCCACCACAGATTGCTCCTGCTGCACAGCAGCCGCCCCACGCTGCCCACGCAGTACCGGATCAGCGGCCGCAGCCCATGCTGCCGCGCCGCGGACGGCAGCGCTTGGTACTGCAGCAGCCGCAGCAGCAGCTGCGCAATCTGCCCGCCCAAGTAGAACCCCTGCTGCGCCGCGTGCGAGCGGCACGGCGGAGGCTGCAAACCCAGGTCCGTCAACGGTCCCTGGAACGCATTCTCCTACCCCTGCTGGCCGCGATGCCGTCGCACCAGTTCCGCCAGCGGCAGCCGATCGTGGCCCACCAGCATCACCGTGCATACCGGCTCCAGCAGCCGCTGCTCTCCGTCCCCGTCGCGCCGGAGCACCCCGTACACCTGCTTCTCCGGCTCCCGGGCCGGCCGGTACGCCCCCACGAGCGCCCGGTCCTGGCCCGCCGCGTCCAGAGGCTCCCCCTCGTCCTCCCGCAACCCCATCGCAGCCGCCAGGCGCAGAAGCGGGACCTTTTGGCGCGGATCGGTCACGCTCACGGAAGCATCCCAGCCCCGCCGCCGGCAGTAGCTCGCCAGACCCTGGCAGGAGTCCGCGCTGGCGGCCCGCAGCCCCACCGGCTGCCGCCCTGTCACCCAGGGCACCGCATCCCGGTCCAGCTGCTCCCGCCAATCCCCCCGCACGTCCGTGCCGCCCGCCTGCAGCCGGGCGCTGACCCACGCCACCCCCACGCACACCGAGTGCAGCCAGTACTGCTTCTCGCCGGGGTAGCCGCGCCCGGCGTTCTCGCACAGCTGGCCCTCCACCTCGGTCCCCGGGCCGTCCCCGCACACCGGGACGGAGCCCCACTGCTGCCCGCACGCCGGTGCCACCAGCGGCACCAGCCGCCGGCTGACCAGCCGTGCGCACTCCCGCAAGCCCTCCAGGGCCACCTCGTGCATCCGCGGCAGGTCTGCGTCGAGCCACTGGCTGGCGGGCATGGCCCGCAGCCCGCACGCTCCGCGGGCGACGTCATCGGCCCCCCGGGCGTCGACTGCGTTGAGGTGCCCCCTGCCGGCGCAGGCCGCGTAGATCAGCGCCAGCAGCTCGGGCAGCCCGAGGAACCGGGCCAGCCGGGCACCCCGCCGAGCCCGGCCAGGCCCGTCAGGTTGTCGTCGCAGACGCCGTAAGCCAGGGTAGGAGCGCTGTCGGAGGCCAGGGGACCTCCAAAAAATCAAGATGCACCCCCGAGGTGAAATCCGCGAACACCGCGAGGACCGTTTAAGTCATTGTAACACAAAACGTTCTGGCTGGTGCTGGAATCCTTAACCGGGAATCAGGGGAACTCCCGCCGAGCTTCGAAAACCGGCTCGCGAGAATAGGGGAGGCCGGAATGCGTCCGTCCTTCCGGCGACATTGATCGGCGGTTGGACCGGCGGGGTCTCCGGTCGGTCGGCATCCGACTCGGTTCGGGCGATCTGGCGGCGCTTGCGAGCGAGGCCCCGACGACACCCTTTTGCGGAACCTGTGCGGATGCTTGCGCGACAGAACCCAGCGGTCCAACGACCCGGTCCCAGCGTTCCGCGCCGGGCATGCTCCGAGTCCGCCGTTCCGCTGAGAACGGCCGCATGGCCGCGGATCTGGTATTCGACGAGTTGCGACCGGTCGAAGCGCCGTGGGGGCGCGGCGAGGTCCGGTGGCTCGGAGCCGCGGGTCGGTGGGCAGTCTCGCCGTAGCGTGCGCTCGCTCCCGGGCGCAATGGGGATGCTGCCGGAACGCCTGCGCGGACTGCGGCCGACCAAGGATTCCGCGGCTGGTCAATGCAGGCTGGCTCAGGCGCTGCGAACGGCTGCTGGAAGGTGCCGGCGATGCCCAGACTGCTCGAGCGGTTGGATGAGCAGGTCGACGGGCACGGCGCGGACTGGGTATTCGCCCGCCGTTACATGCCCCACACTTCGACGGCGGCACCGCCGACCGCCTCGGAGCGCCGGAAAAGCTTGTCCTCCCACGCGGCGGCGCTGCGATCGAAGATCACCAGATGGCCCTCCTCAGCCCCGCATCGGTCCATGTAGCTGCAGGTCTGCTGGAGGCCCAGCCGGATCGTCCGCCCCAAGCTGTCGCGCAGGATCTTGCACTCGACCACGAAGTAGGAGGTCTGCCCGCCGCATGGCCAGGCGATCAGGAGATCCGTTCGCATCCTCCCGAGGCCGTACTCGCGCTCCAGGCGGCCGCCTCCGTTCACGATCCGCTGCAGGAACGCCTGCAACAGCAGTTGCGGACCCGCTTCCTTGTACTCGAACCGCTCGATCCACGATTCCGAATGCATGCGAAAGAACGTCTGGAAGGCCTCCAGGAGCTTGGCCAGGTCCAGGCCGCCGCGGGTGTCTACGTACCAGGCGGCGTCTTGGGCCAATCCTTCCTGCGTGGCGTAGGTGAGTTCCCGCGGCACGACTTCCGCGTAGACCGGGTTGGCAATGCGCAACGGAGCGTCCCGTGCGACCAGGCCCAGATCCCGGACGTACTCGAGGTCCCGGGAGGAAAAGTCGGTCTGGTCGACGCCGCTTAGCAACGGCTCGACCACGTTGCGCACCCGCTTTTCCTGCAGCTTGTCGGCCAACTGGTCGAGATGCGTGACGCGGTTCAGGATAAGCCGCTCCTGAGCCGCCAGGATGTCGTCTTCCGTGATGGCTCGATTCCGGTCGCGCCCGCGATTGATCTGGAGGCAGGCTTGCTCGCAGAGCGCATTCACCAGCCAGGGCTGACCCTGGGATTGCTTCCAGATGCGCTCCCGGGCTTCCGGGCGGAAGGTTTGGCCCGTCTCCCCAGTATGCTGCGCCAGCAACGCCTCGACCTCGGCTCGCGAGAAGTCCCCGAGCCGTAGAGAAGCTGCGCTGATGTTAAAGGCGCTGCCGCCAGACACGGGCTCCTTGCTGGAACCTGCGTGGATGCGGTAGTCGCGCACATCGCGCACGCCGCAAAGGATCACGCTATGCGGGAAGCCCTTGGGCCGCAGGTCGTAGCCGGAGCGCAACTGGCGCAGCACGGACAGGAGCGTGTCGCCCACCAGCGCATCGATTTCGTCAAGCAGCAGTACCAGCGGCCGGGGTTCGGCGCGAGCCCAGCGGCGCAGGACTTCCATGAGTGCGCCGTCCGGGCCGCGACGGTCCAAGATGTCGAATGCGATCTCGTCGACGAAGTCGTCCTCGAGCGCCTCCTGTGCACGAGTGGCCAGTGCCCCGAGAATCGTGCGCATCGCCCTGCCGGTGTCTTCGCGAGCCGCCTGGCCCGCCTCGATGTTGGCGTAGACGCACCGATAGTCGCCTGCGGTCCTGCCGTTTAGCAGTTGCTGGAGCGCCAGCAGGGTCGAAGTCTTGCCGGTTTGTCGCGGGGCGTGCAGCACGAAGTATTTCTTCGCTTCGATGAGAGCCAGCACGTAGGGCAGGTCGAGGCGGCTCAAGGGCTGGATGCAATAGTGGTCCTCGGCAACGACAGGGCCGGTCGTGTTGAAGGACCGCATGTCTTTATGATGACGTGCCGCGCCCTGGAGGGGAAGCGTCCCTGATTCCCAGTTAAGGATTCCGGCACCAGCCGGAACGTTTTGTGTTACAATGATTTAGACGGTCCTCTGGAGTGTCTGCGTATTGCACCTCGGGGGTGCATCTCGATTTTTTGGGAGGCCCCCCTTGCCCCTGTCCCCCGACAGCGCTCCCACCTTGGCTTATGATGTCTACGACGACGACTTGACGGGCCTAGCCGGGCTCGGCATGGTGGCCCGGCTGGCCCGATTCCTCGGGCTGCCCGAGAAGCTGGCTGCGTCGGTCCGCCTCAAGCGCCGCCGGCGCGGTGGCAGCGCCGTGCAGATACTGCTGGTGCTGATCTATGCGGCCTGCGCCGGCGGGGGGCGCCTCCACGCGGTCGACGCTCTGGGGACTGATGACGTTGCGCGCCAAGCGTGCGGGCTGCGGGCCGTGCCCGCCAGCCGGCGGCTCGGCGCAGACCTGCAGCGGATGCACGAGGCGGCCCTGGAGGGGTTGCGGGAGTGCGCGCGGCTGGTCAGCCGGCGGCTGGTGCCGCTGGTGGCGCAGGCGTGCGGGCAGCGGTGGGGGGCCGCGCCGGTGTTCGTGGACGGCACGGGGATCGAGGTGGAGGGCCAGCTGTTCGGGAACGCCGAGCGCGGCTACCACGGCGAGCAGCAGTCCTGGCTGCACTCGGTGTGCGTGGGAGCGGCATGGGTCAGCGTGCGGCTGAACGCAGGCGGCACGGACGTGAAGGGGGATTGGCGGGAGCAGCTGGACCGGGATGCGGTGCCCTGGCTGACAGGGCGGCAGCCGGTGGGGCTGCGGGCCGCCAGCGCGGACTCCTGCCAGGGTCTGGCGAGCTACTGCCGGCGGCGGGGCTGGGATGCTTCCGTGAGCGTGACCGATCCGCGCCAAAAGGTCCCGCTTCTGCGCCTGGCGGCTGCGATGGGGTTGCGGGAGGACGAGGGGGAGCCCCTGGACGCGGCGGGGAAGGAGCGGGCCATCGCGATGGCGTACCGGCCGGCCCGGTGGCCGGAGGAGCCGGTGTGCTCCGGCACGACGGGGACGGGGAGCGGCGGCTGCTGGAGCCGGTGTGCACGGTGATTTTGGTGAGCCACGACCGGCTGCCGCTGGCGGAGTGGGTGCGGCGGCATCGCCGCCAGCAGGGGCCGGAGCATGCGTTCCAGGGGCCGTTGACGGACTTGGGTTTGCATCATCCACCGTGCCGCTCGCACGCGGCGCATCAGGGTTTCTACCTGGGCGGGCAGATCGCGCAGCGCACGGCGGCTGCGGCTGCTGTGCAGCAGGAGCAACCGGCGGCTGGACTGGCTGCTGCCCGCGGCGAGCCGGATGGAGCTGGGTTAGGGCTGGGTCCGGCGGCAGGGGACCGACGCGGAGCCCGCGAGGGGCTCGGTGCGCCCGGAGCCGGGGGCGCAGCGGCCGCGGTGCGGGCGCAGGCCGGCGCAGGGCGCCTGCGGGGGTGCCCAAGTCGCTCGGCGACAGGCTGAGGGGCCCGCACCGGGTACGCCGGGCTCCCCGCTCAAGCCCTACGGCCCCCCAACCGCCATTTCGGGAAATTAACCGGGAATCTAGACTCCAGAGGCCGCGTGCCCACGACAACCGCTGGGCGCTACAATCGTCCTTGCCCCAAGCTCCGACGGCATCCCTGCGGGCGTGCTTGCCGCCGAGAGGGATGGATCTGACGGGTAGAATTGACGGGAGGATCCCGACTATGCGTAACCCAATGCTGGCATGTCTGTTCGCGGCTGTTGCGGCTTGCGCCCAGCCCCAAGGGCCGAGCGGAGGTCCTGCGGACCTCCGCTTGCCGGACGGCGTTCGGGCCGAGTGGGACATCGCCTACGCGGAGCAGAGCCCTGCGCAAAAGCTCGACCTCTACCTTCCCGCGACGGAAGGTGGCGCTGCTCGCCCGGCGCTGGTCGTGGTCCATGGAGGCGGCTGGAGGGGTGGGGACAAGCAGCGCGGCCAGTGGGCGCGCATTCCGGCCCAGTATGCGGCCGACGGCTATGTCGCGATTTCGGTCAACTATCGACTCACACACGAAGCGCCGTGGCCGGCTCAGATCGAGGACGTGAAGGCTGCCGTCCGCTGGCTGCGGGCCAACGCCGAGAAGCATCGCGTCGATGCGGCGCGCATCGGGGCTTTCGGGAACTCCGCAGGTGCTCACTTGGTTTCCCTGCTGGGCCTGGTGCGGAAGTCCGACGGCCTGGAGGGCAATGGGCCTTACCTGGAACAGTCGAGTCAAGTCCAGGCTGTTTGCGCTTCCGCGACGCCGACCGACTTCCTCAACTTGGGTGCGCCGGGGGTCGTGCCCGCCCGGCTAGCGAACACGTTCCTCGCCGGACCGCCGGAAACGCTGCGAGATCGGGCGCGCCAAGCTTCGCCCATTTCATACGCCCGGGATGACGCGCCCCCGTTCCTGCTCATCCACGGAACAGCCGATCGGACGGTCCCGATCGAGCAGTCCGATCGCTTCGCACAGGCTCTGCGCGATGCCGGTGCCAAGGAAGTCCGCTACATGATTTTCGATGGCGAGTCCCATGGCGTGCTGCAGAGTCAGCGGTTGCTGACCCACCCGGCGATGCAGGCCTTCTTCGCCACGGCTCTCGGGAAATAGCGAGCCTGCCCGAGCCAAACCCGGTTGGTGCTGGCGCAGACAATTGCCCGGCGCTGTCCGCGATGCCTGATTGCGGTCTCGGCCACCCGGCCCAGAAGCCACGGTCATCGGAATCGGCCTGGACTAGGCTGGGTGGCGCAGATCGAGGCCAATAACTGTCGCGAGCCCATCGAGCGACTCCGCGGTGCAGGGCCAGCGCCGTCTTGGCCCAAGGCGCGTAGGCCCCGCCGTTCTTGGATCGCGGCAAAGAGGAACTGACCGCAGGAGGCGTTCTCTGGCAGCCCGCATGGGGGCAAGGGAGCGCTGGACTGCAACCGCGGCTGGACATCGGTTGGATCGCCGACGCGGGCAGCAGGCCGTCGGCCGACTGCTGCCTGCTCAGCACGTCCAGAGCCCTGCCCCGAATGCTCGGAAAGCCTCAGTGAGACGGCGAGGCTCCGGCAGCGGTGCCCCATCCCACTGCGCGCAAAGCACTTCGTCAGCTGCACGGCAATCCGCCTCAATGGGCAGGCTGCCGTTTTCGGCCAGCCCCGCCAGGGCAAGGAAGCGCCTACGCTCGGGCCCAGCTCGAACTGCACAAACATCCTCCGTCCTCCCAGCCTTCCTCCGGATCGCTCTTCAGGCGCATCTCTTGTTGGGAGAGGCTCGCTTGACTGCACACCGACAGCCGTGCTACGCTGGCAGAAAGCTGGCGCTATCGTCTAAGGGTTAGGACAGGGCCCTCTCAAGGCTCAGATCGGGGTTCAAATCCCCGTAGCGCTGCCACCCCCTTCTGCAGTGAGCGCGGCGCTTGGCGGACCGCCTCCCGGAGGATGTGCAGCGGCCCGTGTGCCGGCGCCGGCATCTCTCGGATGCCCGGCCTCCCTCGTCAAACCGTCGGTTTGCTCGCGGGTGTGCTCGCATTTGCGGCCATACTCACGCTGCCCGCGCCGGATGGCATGGAGGCAGCTGCGCAGAGGACCGCGGCGGTCGCCGCGCTCATGATCTGTTGGTGGATCAGCGAGGCGGTCCACATCGCGGTGACCGCGCTCCTGCCAGTAGTGCTTTTCCCTCTGCTCGGGATCGCCTCGAGCCGGGTCGTCTCGGCCCATTTTGCGAATCATCTGATCTTTCTCTTCATGGGTGGCTTCGTCATAGCGAACGCTATGGAGGTCTGGAGTCTCCATCGTCGCGTCGCTTTGACGGTGATCGCTCGCTTTGGCTCTCGGCCCGGGCCGATGGTGCTGGGCTTCATGGCCACTACCGCGCTGCTGTCGATGTGGATCTCCAACACCGCGACGACCATGATGCTCCTGCCCATTGCGATGGCCGTCGTCGACCAACTCTCCGGTATGGCCGAGGTCCGGGGCATGCCGCAAGGGCCCGAGGCAACCGCCGTAGCGCGGCAGACCTTGGGATGCGTCCTCCTGCTGGGGATTGCGTACTCGGCTAGCATCGGCGGGATTGGCACTATCGTCGGCTCGCCCACCACCGTTGCATTCTTGGGCTTTGCCTCCGACACCTATCCCGAGCTTCCCGTGATCGGATTCGTGCAGTGGGCCATGGTGTGCCTGCCTATCGTGGCGGTGTTTCTGCCCATCGCTTGGCTGTATCTGTGCCGGTTCGGCACCTCGCGACCGCTATCGGCAATCCGATTTGCGAGTGCGCAGAGCGTCATTCGGCGCGAGCTGGACGTGATGGGGCCGATCTCACGCCCCGAGAAGCGGGTTCTGGCCGTCGCGTCCGCGACCGGGCTGCTGTGGATCTTCCGCGCTCCGCTGCAGCTAGGCCCGCTCCACGTTCCCGGCTGGTCGCAGATGTTCGCAGAGCCGAGCATGGTCCACGACTCGACCGTGTCCATGGCGATGGCGGTGCTGCTGTTTCTGATCCCGGCGGGGGTGCCTGTGGAAGGCCGGACTAGCAGGCGCATCTTGGAGTGGAAGGAGGCTGCAGCACGCATGCCGTGGGGGATCGTGTTTCTCCTGGGCGGCGGTTTCGCCCTTGCGGGTGCCATCTCGGACAGCGGGCTGGCAGCCTGGATCGGCTCGGCTCTCGGGTCCCTGCAGGGCGTGCCGGTGTGGGTGCTGGTCGTGTCGATCTGCGTCCTGACCACTACGATGACCGAGACTACGTCGAATGTGGCGACCGTGCTGATGCTTTGTCCGGCGCTCGCCGCTACGGCAGGCGAGATCGGGGTGCATCCGTACCTGCTGCTGATCCCGATGGCGGTCACGGCGTCGTTCGCGTTCGCCCTGCCGGTGGCGACTCCCCCTAACGCGATCATCTTTTCCAGCGGCTGGATCACCATCCCCCAAATGGTCCGGGCCGGCATCGTGCTCGATCTCGTCGGCGTGCTGATCGTGCCGCTGGTGGCGTACTTCCTCGGGGCAGGGGCGTTCGGGATCGGCTGAGGCGGGGCGAACGTGCCTCGGGGGGGGCGACGCGCCCTCGGCTAGAGGCCTGTTGCAGATGTCCCAGGTTCCGTGGAACTTGCGTATACGGTGCGTAAACGAGCCCGCAGCCGTCGCAGAATATGTCCTCCGGACCGCGCAACCGGTCAGTGGCGGTGGTTTGCGCTCGCTGCTGCCCGACCCGTCGCCAGCTGACCACGTCTGCCGGACTTGTTTAACGGGCTTTGAGTGGCGAGATGGTGGAGGCATGCCTCTGGACGTATCCATACAGGTGCAATTCGTTTTCAGTCCTGTGGATCGGCCATCCGAACTGGCCCCGCGAAAGCGCCTTGGAGCCCGGGCTCTCGGCCTGCGGGCCTGAGCCGCCGGGCCCGGACGCTCCGCAAGCGAGGTGTAGCGCAGTTCGTCAGTAGTTGAGGAGAGGTGCTCTCTGCGTCGGCGGCACGGCCCGACGGCTAGCTGCGGACAGCCGCTGGCTCGGTCTCCAGGATCGCGACTCGGCGACTGGAGAGCGGATCACGCCCCGGCGCTAGGACGGAACTCGCGGCCTGATCCGCCCAAGGGCTCCCGAGGTCTGCCTGGATTTGCTCCGAGCGCCTGATCCGGCTATAATGAGGCCACAGGCCAGGTAGCTCAGCCCGGTAGAGCGTCGCCCTGAAAAGGCGAGCGTCGGCGGTTCAAATCCGTCCCTGGCCACCATTTGGCGGGCTCCGCGCCGCTGGCTGTAGCCGGAGTTCGGCTGCTCGCTTGCGCTGCATCCGGGTGCGATGCTCCGAGCGCCTGCGGCCAGTTCCGCTGAGCAGCCCCAGATGTCCGTTCGCGGCTCTCCGCCGGCATTGGCGGTCGGCGCGAGCCGTCACGGCAGGTGCAGGATAAACATCTGCCGGGTGCCGTCCTCCATCATGCTGGGGATCAGCACTTGGTCCCCGGTGCGATTCCAGCGCGGAGCCGGGTCGCAACGTAACCGACCCGACACGCGGCCGAACAGGTCGTAGCCCCCCGCCCGGAGCGTGCGCCCGGTGCGGCGGTTGTGGAGTACGTAATGCAGCTTGCCGGCGTCCTTGTAGCCGTTGGCGAGCCATGCAAGGTCGGGCGACAGAGCGATGTCGCCTTCCGGGTCGGGGAACAATTCGCGATCGCCGATCAGCGCCACCAGCGCCTGCGTCTCCGTGTCGTAGACTGCCTGGCGCTTCGCGACGGCACCGATCATCCGCGTGCCCTCGTCCCACTCGGGATGGCCTCCGATATGCAGCTCCTGGCGGGTCAGGCCCGAACCGTCTGTGCGTATTGTGAAGGAAGCATTGAGCCGCCCCGCGCCGCCGAAATTCGCGCGCACGAAGAAGAACAGGCGGTCGCCCGCCCGGTTCCATAGCGTGTGGTTGATGAATAGGGGCAGGGTGTCGATGTCCGGCCGCTCCCGGCGCAGGGCCTCAGCTAAGGTCTCGAACGAAACGAGCAGCGTCTTTGCGCCGGTGGAGACATCGACCCGGAAGACCCCGTCGCCGGAGGGCGCATTGGCCTCCTCCGTCCAGTCGTGCGCCCCCGGATACCCGGTGACCGGCCGCAGCCGGGCGAGCCGGGCGTAGTTGATCGCGGCGAAATAGCGGCCGTCCAGCGACACCCCGCCGTTGCCCACCGGGGTGTCCTCGAAACGGTACTCGCGAAATCCGGCGACCTGCGGCGATGTCGTAGAGCACGCAGAACACGCGGCCCGTTTGCGGGTCTCGGTCGTTGAAGAAGAACTGGCTCTCGGGCTCGGCCGGATTCCAGAAGAGCATGGTGCCCTGCTGAAGGTTCCAGGCCCGTGTGGAGTCGATGGCCCGGACCTCGTAGCCGTTGGCCGCGTCGAGCAGCACGATCTCGGCGGCTTCATGCGGCTCCGGCATGCGGTCGACGAAGTCTGTCCGCAGGGCCACGATGTACCGCCCGCTTGCGTTCCAGGGAATCGTGCCCACATGCCCGATGTAGCCGAAGAAGTGGTTCTTGGGCCCGAAAGTGATCTGCTCGCGCTCTAGGACGCCCGCGGCGTCGGGAGGCGGGGCCGTGCAGGCGAGGGGCGCGGCTACGGCGAAAGCTGCCGCGGCTGCCCAAGGTGGAAGGGACGAGGAACTCTTGCGTAGGGGCATGGAGCGGATCCGCTCTAGGGTATCCGAACTGCTGGCGAGCCCGCTGCTCTCGGCGTTTACGATAGAAGGCGCTCCGGCGGGTCCGGCGTCGCCGCCTCGTCGTGGCGCAAGCAGCCATGGCCCAGCTCCAGATCCAGGACCCGGCTTACGAGGCCGCCATCCGGGAAAGTTTCGCTCAGCAGACCTTCCTCGCCGCGATCGGCGCTGAACTGAGCCGGGTTGCTTGCGGGGAGGTCGAAATCGCCCTCGCGTTCCGGGAGGATCTGCTGCAGCACCACGGATTCCTGCACGGTGCCGTGGTGGCCGCCATCGCTGACACCGCCTGCGGCTACGCGGCCCGCACCCTCATGCCCGCCGGCTCCACGGTTCTGACAGTGGAGTACAAGGTGAATTTCCTAGCCCCGGCCATCGGGGAGCGCCTCCGCGCTCGGGGCAGGGTGCTGCGTGCGGGCCGGCGGCTGACGGTATGCTCCGGGGACGCCTTCGCGCTGGCCAACGGGAGGGAAACGCCGGTCGCGGCCCTCACCGCCACCATGACGCGGGCTCCGGCGCTTCTTTCGGCCTAGGTCGGCTACAACCCGAGCGCGAAGCCGTGGCCGAACCGCCCGTTGAGGGCCGCTCCGATGCTCATGGAGACGGAGATCCGAGCGCCCGCGCCCATCCCCTCGTAGATCTCCCGCGTACGCTCGTACTCTGCTGGCATCCTACCGAAGAAGGTGATCCGCCGGGGTGCCAGCAGCGCCGCGATCCCCGGCAGGCCCGCCCGGCGTGCAGCACCGAGCAGCACAGGCCCGTCCGTGTGCGACGCCGGGGGGCGGATTAGGATGACGTGCTCCACGCTCTCGTCCAGCGCCGCCGCGTACAGGGCCCAGCCGGCGGCCGGCCCGACGCCGCTCAGGGTGACGGCTTGGTGGCTGCCGGCCAACTCTTGCAGCACCCGGGCGGCGGCCAGAACGCTGCCGATGCGAAGCGTGTCCACCGTGCGCCCGGTTTGCATCGCGTTGCGCAGCAGCGCCTTCCATGCGGACTTCGGCCACGCGGCTGGACCCGTCCCGGGGGGATAGACGACGAGCAGCGGGTTCCGCCCGAAGCGCGAGAGGTTTCGCAGCAGATGGACCACGGCCTGGGGGTCCTCCCCGGGCGCGGCCGCGTGCAGCAGGGCCGGGCCGTCCGCGTTCTCAGGCAGGCGGAGCAGCGCCTCGACCGGGACGCGACCGTCGTAGTCGAACGCCAGCGCTTGGAACCCTGCGGGCGCTCTCAGGGAGCCTGGACGGGTGGTCGGCGCGGTCTGGACCTCCGGAATGGTGTGCAGCACATCACCCCGCAGGTCCTCAAGGATGCTCCGGCGCCTGGCGGCCCAGTCCTCCCCATTCGTCCAGGCGATGGGCGGGAATTCCGGGACGAAGAATTCGTGGACACGGTGATTGCGGGCGTCGGCGGGGGGCTGGCCCTCAAAGACCGCCAGGGCGGCCGGGTCGATCTCTTGGTACTCGGTGTCGATCTCGCGGGGCTTGATCCCCAGCAGCCAACGGTCCAGCCAGCGCACCGCCTCGGCTCTGAGGAAGTCCGAGTCCTCGTGGCCGGTCTCGACGACCAAGTTGCGGAACTTCTCGGCAGCGGCGTGGGAGCGGTACAAGGTGCCGACCGCGCTCTCGAATTCCTGGTAGCCCGCCTCGGGGAACAGCGGGTCCAGGCGCCCGTGCGCCATCAGGAGCGGGCGCGGGGCGATCAGGGCACCCAAATGGATCATGTCGTGCATGCGGAAGTTGACCGGGTACATGCAGTCGCAGTGCAGCCGCTGGGTGTTGTCGGGCACGCTGACCCCGTATGTTCCGATGCCCATCACCGGCACCGCGACCTTGAGCCGGGGCTCCACCGCAGCGGCAAACCAGCTCATCGCGGCGCCGCCGGAGCGCCCGGTGATTGCGAAGCGGTCGGCGTCCACCTCTGGCCGCGTCTCGAGGTAGTCCAGCGCCCGGATCACGTTCCAGACCTCGAGGCCTGCTGGACTGTAGGCTCGCGTGTACCAGTCGTACATCTCCTGGTTGTAGACCCCGTGGTGCAGCGCAGCAGTTTCTGCGATCTGGATCGGGTCCAGGATGAGGGTGCCGTAGCCGTGCTTGGCCAAGGTGTGGCCGTGGCGCTGGTAGGAGGTCTTGGCGCCATGGGGGGAGTAGGCATGGCCGCAAACGTAGACCACGGCGGGGACAGCGCCGTTGCGCTCTGTCGGCAGGTACAGGTTGGCGGTGACGTAGACCTGCGGGAGGCTCTCGAAGGCGATCCGCTCGACGGTGTATCCGGGACGGTCGATTGTGCCGCGCAGTTGGACATTGAGCGGGGTCTTGGGGGGTGTGGGGCTGAGCCCGAGCATGTCTTTGAGCTCGGCCCGCCGAAGGTCACGGACGGCTTCCCAGGCTTCGTATGAAGCTGTCTCGGAGATCGCGCGATCCGTGATCCCGCGGGCCTCCTCGGCGAGGTAGCCCATCACGGCGGTTCGTGAGCGCTCGGCTGGGTCGTTTTCCTGGCCGAGCGCTGCGCCGGTCGCGAGCGCGGCAGCGGCGAGAATCCGGAGCGAGTCGGGGAGCGGGGGCATGGTCACGGCACTGAGCGCCGACGCGGCTCCGGCAACGGCAAGAGGTCTGCGATCAGGTCGAATCTGGTCGCGAGCTCGCCGAACTCCGAGTCAGGCGCTTCTTCGAACTCAGGGTACAGCGAATCCAGGCTTTGGCGGCATTCGCAGCGGCGAATCATGGCGTCCCGCTCGATTCTCGGATGGCCCTCCAGGCTATTGCCGGCGTGACTCCGAAGTTCTTCAACTGTAGATCGCTGTCGTCCCAGGTTAGGAGCCCGTCGAAACGGTGCCGCAGGCGCGGTCAACTGATGCCGGGTGGTGTAGCAGCGAGCGCAACTCACCGATCCTGGGCGGTGGCGCGGTCCTGGGGGGCTATTCTGCGACCGTTTCGGCCCGCCTGCGCGCCGCGTCCGCAAGCTCCACCGACCCCACAACTCTGTCCACGGGCAATGAGGATGCCTGCCGGGCGCCGATTCCCCCAGGCACCGCCGGAGCGTGCGGCGTACCGTGAGACTTACGGCGGGGTTTGGCTCAGGGGCTCCCGTCGGCGGTCCGAATGCGTTTGAGCAGCCGCGTCAGGCGGGCGACGCGCTCGGGCTCCTCGGTGAAGAGATTGCGCCGCTCGCCAAGATCGTCGTCGAGGTTGTACAACTGCCCGTAGGGGCGGGAGCTGTCGGATGCGAAGGGATTCCATCTGCCCCCTTCCGCGGAACGGCCCCCACCGCCCTGGAACGGCAGCAGCTTCCAGGCCCCTTCACGTATGGCAAAGCCCCCGTGGTACCCGTTATGGACCAGGGAAGTGCGGACGGGGCGGGACGGCTTTCTCCCCAGCAGCGCCCCCAGGAAGCTGAAACTGTCCGGGCCCGCTCCTGGCGGGAGCTCTCGGTTGAGCAACTCGGCGCACGTGGCCAGGGTGTCCGTGAGAGCGACCAGCGCGGAGGATTCCGCACCGGCGGTGACCCGTCCCGGCCAGCGCGCAAGCAAGGGCACCCGCTGACCGCCCTCGTAGGCCTCGGTCTTCTGGCCGCGTAGGGGGCCGTTCACGCGGTGTCCGCCTGCGTCGCGAACCACCCCGCCGTTGTCGCTCGAGAACAACACCAATGTGTCGTCGGCAAGGCCGAGGTCATCGAGAGCGTCTAGGATTCGGCCGACGGACCAGTCCAGCTCCAGCACGAAGTCTCCGTAGGGGCCGATGCCGCTGCGGCCGCGGAATCGCTCGTGGGGGATGATCGGGCCGTGGGTGTTGCGGTGCGCGAAGTACAGGAAGAACGGCTCCGTGGCGTGCTCCCGGAGCCAGTCCTCGGCTCGCCGGGTCAGTTGGACGGCAAGCTCCCGGTGGTCGTAGAGGGCCCCCCGCCCGCCGAGGAACTGGTGCCGAGGCGGGTATGCGACGCGCTCCCGGTAGGACAGCCGCCCCAGCCAGCGTCGGTCGCGGAGGAGTCGGAGGGGAGAGTCCGGCTGCAGCCCGACCACACGGTGGTTCTCGATGAAGATGTGAGGCTGCTGACCGACATGGGGGATGCCGAAGAAGTAGTCGAAACCGACTTCAAGCGGTCCCGGAGCGATACGTTGGTTGTAGTCGACGCCGGCCTCGGTCCAGTGCTCGCTGCCGGGGCGGCCAAATCCCAAGTGCCACTTGCCGACGATGGCGGTCGCGTAGCCCGCCTCGCGGAGCAGTTGCGGTAGCGTGTAACGGCCCTCCTCGATGAGCAGCGGGTCATCGGACCAGACGTTGGACGTGCCAGCCCAAGTGCGCCAGCTGTAGCGTCCAGTTAGCAGCCCGTAGCGGGTTGGCGTGCAGACAGGGTGGGGAGAGTGTGCATCGGTGAATCGAAGCCCTTCCCGGGCTAGGCGGTCGATGTTGGGAGTGCGAAAGTGGGTGGCACCGTAAGAGCTCAGGTCCCCGTAGCCGAGGTCGTCGGCGAGGATGAGGACGATGTTGCGCGGATGGTCCGCGCCGAATGCGGCGCACGCAGCCAGGAGGCCGAGCAGGAGGGGCCAAGGGGGCCGGACGGCACAGCTGAGGCAGGGATCGCGCATGGAATGGGTCTTGCCTGGGAGGCCAATTGCTTGCCCGCCCCCGGGAGCCTGGAATCGCCGGGGCCGATTATAGCCTGAGCGCGGAATGGCGCGCCCTGCGGTCCATTGAGACCTGCCCGTGCTGTGGGTCGCTAGGGTGCGGCGCTCATCCGAGTGTCCGGCTGCGGCTGGCGACCTGCTGTCTGGACCGGATGCATCATTGCGGGGCGGGTTGGATTGGAAACGGCAGTTGTGCCGTGACGGCATGGTCGCCCGCGTGATGCTGGGAATTCAACCGGTAGGTTTTCGGACGGGGCCGCACGAACGGCTTGAGCCTAGACCAGCCAGCGCTCCGGGTTCCGCAGTGCCCGCTGAGGATGCGTCTTGGGCCGCGCCTTCTGCCGTGAGCCGTGCCGGATGCTTCATCGGCGGTAGGTAGCTTAGCGCTCGCGATCACCCTGCAGCAGGCGCAACATCTTCCCGCATTGTGTCGCGCCCCTTGAGCTAGGGCCCCCGGCAGAGCGCTCCAAGCGGCCTCCCGGGGGCTCGCAGGCGGCGGCCGGGCAATGGTGGGCGCGCCCAGACTCGAACTGGGGACCTCCTGCGTGTGAAGCAGGCGCTCTAACCAACTGAGCTACGCGCCCCTGCCGACCTCGCTCGCCTAGGGAAATAGCCTACGCTGCGAGCTGTCCGACCTGATTCGATTGTACAGCGTCCGTGCCCCGGGGATGTAGCCCGCCCGCAGGTCAGTACCCGAGATAGACGGTCTTGTAGTCGGAGTAGAAGTCCAGGGCGACTGGGCCCTGCTCCTTCGGGCCGAAGCTGGACTCCTTCGATCCGCCGAACGGCAGTTGGTACTCCACTCCGGCACTGGGCAGGTTCACGGTGATGAGTCCGGCCTCGATGCGATTGACGTACTCGAAGATCCGTGACACGTCCTGCGTTTGGATCGAAGCCGAGAGGCCGAACTCCGTCTCGTTGGCGATCCGCATGGCGTCGTCAAAGTTGGCGGCCCGCATGACTCCCAGCACTGGTCCGAAGACTTCCTCCTGGGCGATCCGCATCCCTTCCGTGACGCCGCTGAATACTGTCGGCTCGAAGAAGTACCCCTTGGCGTAGTCGCCGCCGGAGAGCACATGCCCGCCGCACTCCAGCTGCGCGCCCTCGTCTAGGGCGACCTGGCAGTAAGCGGCGTTGGTGTCCAGCTGGGCCTGGTCGATCGCCGGGCCGACTTGGACGCCGGTCTCCAGGCCGTTGCCGACGCGCAGTTGCCGAGCCGCCTGGACAACCCGGAGCAGAAACTCGTCGTGAATCGCGTCTTCGACGATGACGCGGCTGGTTGCTGTGCATTTTTGGCCGGTGGAGAACATCGCCGCGTTGATCGTGTTGGCCACGGCTTTGTCCATGTCGGCGTCGGCCAGCACGATGGTCGGGTTCTTCCCGCCCATTTCAAGTTGCACCCGCAAGCGCCGGGCCGAGGCCTGGGCATGCAGCGCACGCCCGACTGGGACGGATCCGGTGAACGACACGGCCTTCACGGGCTCGGCGTGGACCATGGCGTCGCCCACCTCGCCGCCCGAACCGCAGAGCAGGTTCACGACGCCCTTCGGTATGCCGGCCTCGTGGCAGGCTTCAGCGATGCGCCAAGCGCTCAGCGGCGCGGCTGTGGCGGGTTTCACTAGGACGGTGTTACCCGCCACTAGGGCAGGCGCCAGCTTCCAGGCCGGGATCGCGCTCGGGAAGTTCCACGGATTGATCTGCGCCACCACCCCCAGCGGCCGCCGCACCGCGTACATGAACACCCGGTTCCGCTCGGACGGCACTTGGATGCCTGGCATCCGAGAGCCCTCGCCGCCGAAGTAGCGGAAGATGTTGATCGACCGCAGGGTCTCGCCCCGCGCCTCGGGGACCGTCTTGCCCTCCTCGCGCGTCATTTCGCGTGCGAGCGAGTCGAGGTTGCGCTCCAGGATGTTGGCGACCTTGAAAAGATGGGCCCCGCGTGCGGGTGCGGCCATGGCGGCCCAGGCCGGGAAGGCTTGGCGGGCCGCCTCCGCAGCCACGTTCACGTCGGCTTGGTTCGCCTTGCAGAAGACACCCACGCAGTCGCCCGTGTCGGCCGGATTGCGGTTCTCGAAGGTGCGGTCCGACTCCACCCACTCGCCGTCGATATAGTTCGGGAAGGTGCGTGCTGCGCTCACTGGGCTGGCCTCCTGACGCAGGCCGCCCCGTGGGTACGCTGGGACGGCCTGCAGAACTTCCCATCTTCGCACGTTGCCCTCGTGACGGGTACCGCCCGGGGCATCGGCGCGGCGGCCGTTCGGGAGTTCGCCCGCCAAGGGTCGGCTGTGGCGCTGCGCTTCCGCTCCAGCGAACAGCAGGTTGGCGAAGTGGTCTGCCGACTAGTGATACTGAATGTTTTCATCAGTAATTGCACGAAAAGGCACCGCAAACCATTGATTCTATTGGCGGGTTGCTTGCAATTGCTTTTGGTGAAGTTAGTATGCCCCAAAGACATATTGGCATTTAGCGTTCCCCGTAGTATCCCGCCGGGGATGAACCATCCCGCCGCCCCGTGGCCGTTGAGTCGCGGTGACCGGAAGACCCTGGCGACCTGGGCGCACAGCGCCACCGCGCCGTATCGCGTGGTGCCCGGTGCCGCAGCCTTGCTGCTGGCCGGCGACGGCAGCGCCAATACGCGCATCGCGACCACGCTCGGTAGCAGCCGGCCGACGGTATCGAGTTGGCGCGTGCGGTTTCTCGCTGAGAGGCTCCCTGCGGGGGGCGCGGGGCACCCCGTCCGCGGTCGGAAACCGCCGCTCACCGCGCAGTAGGTCCAGGCCCTCGCGCAGGCCGTGCGGCGCGAGACGCCGCTGGGGGCCGTGCGCTGGAGTTGCCGCTCGCTGGCCGAGGCGGCCGGCGTCAGCCGCTCGACGGTGCAGCGCCTGGGGGCCGCGCCCGCGCTGCAGCCCCCGCGGCGAGACCTGCAAGTTGGTGCCCGCCCCGGCGTTCGCCGCGAAACCGATCTCCGCATGGGTCGCCGCCCTCCAGACCGACCGGCAGCACCCCCACGCGGACCCGCAGCCGTGCGTGGGGACCACCTCTGGCGGCACCATCCTGCAAGAGGTCAGCAGGTGCAAGGCCATGCGAGGGACACACCACTAGCGATCAAAAAAGTGGTCATTCATCGTCGGGGAAATGGAGTACCGGGGGCGAGCAGCCCCTTTTGCGCCACGTCAGGGGCTGGGCTGGGCGTATCCCGCCGGGCCTGTTTTCGGCCAGCCCTCGTCTATGGGGAGGAAACGGGCTGCTTGGGGGCTTAGGCCTGCTCTTTGAGGTAGGCGTCGCGGGTGGCCTCGGACTCGAAGAAGCACTCCCTCCCGGCGACCGTGGCCCGCACGGCGTGGACGGGGTCGACATAAGTGCCGGTCTGGGGGTCGCGCACCAGCCGCGACGCTCCCCGCCGAGTCCCTTCTTGCCCAGCGCTTGCCCGGGAATGGCCCATGGCACCGGCCACCGCCCGCCCGACCTCTCGGATCAGGTTGCGGAGAATCGCAAGGGCGATCACGCCGACTACCAGAAGCAGGATGTTTCGCACTACTCCCCCGTTGCAGCCGGACGGCTACCTTGGCCGCGTTGCGCGGCGATCGCGACTATTTCCTCCTCCTCTTCTGGGGTTGTTCGAAGACCGTCTCCAGCTTGCCGGTCAGGCTCTGCACCATAGCCTGCGCACTCGCTGCGTACTGGCCGGCCGGTTCCAACTCGAGGTACTTCCGGTAGGCCTCCACGGTGCCCTCCGCGGGGATGATCGAGCCGTCCTCCTTCATCTGAGCCGTGCCGACCAGCACGGTCGCCAACTGGTAGTAGGCGTTGGCAAAGTCCGGCTGCGCCTCGGTGGCCTTCGTGAACGCCTCAATCGCTCCCTGGGTGTTGCCCGTGTTGACCATGACTGCGCCTAGGTTGAAGTAGTAAGTGCCGGCGTTCTCCGGGGAGAGCTCGGCCGCCTTCTCCAACTCCGTCTTGCCCGCCTCGAGGCGGTTCAGCCGCACCAGCAGCAGGCCGAGGTTGTTGTGGTAAGCGGGGTCGGGCTTCAGTGCTAGCGCCTGGCCGTAGCTCGCGATGGCTTCCTCGGCTACCCGGTCCCGCTCGGCCCCGGTTTTGGTGGATACCATTGCGCTGAGCGTCTCGGCCAGGTTGCCCCAGATCACGTCCTGCTCGGGGTCGATCTCGGTCGCCTCCCTGAAGGCTTGGGCCGCGGTGTCGTAATCCTTGAGGCGCTTAGCCTCCATGGCGGCGTTGAACGTCTCGTTCAGCTTCTTGTTTTTGCTGATCTGCTGCTGCCGCGCCTTGAGGGCCTTCTCGTACTCCTTGCGCTGCGCCTCGGTCATCGCCGCCAGATCGTCCTTGGTCGGCCCGCCCGAGGCCTGCCGGCTCTGTTGGCGCTGCCTGATCTCACCGAGGTCGAAGTTAAGGGGTTTGCCCTCGCCCAACTGGACCCGGAAGTTCCCGATCTGGTCGACTACCTTGCCCTCGATCTCGAGGCGCACGTTGTAGCTTCCCAGCGGCAGGCCGGCGTGGAAGTAGTTCCCGCGCTTGTTGGTTTTGACCTTGTAATTGCCCCGAACGCCCTGGCGCTCAATGAACACCATGGCGTCGCGGACGCCCTGACCGTTCTCGTCGACGACTTTTCCCCGCAGGGAGCCCGTCTGGGCCAGGGCGCTGGTCGCCAGCAGCGAAGCCGCCAGCGCGGCGAAGAGGAGGCTGCGAACCGGTTTGCTTGGCATCATTGCGGAATCCTTTCGTCCAGAGACGGAACACGCTCCGACGCCTAACACTATACCGTATGGCAGGCGGAAGGCAAGTCCGGCTCGGCCGCGGCCTAGCGGCCGCGTACCCCCTATTCTGACGAGATGAAGTCGCAGCGTGGTTACGGCCCGAGCAACGTTGCGTCGGGCGACCTCGAGCCGGAGGCCTTCCGCCGAGCCGGCCGGGCGATGGTGGACTGGGTTGCGGACTATTTGGCGCACGATGCCGGCCGTCCCGTGCTGCCGCCTGTGCAGCCCGGCGAATTGCTCGACAAGCTCCCCGAGGATCCGCCTCGGACGGGGGCCCCGGCGGGTGACCTGCTCGGGGAGTTTGAACGCACCATCCTGCCGCACACAGTGCCCTGGAACCATCCGGGCTTCATGGCATACTTCGCCGCGGGCGGCTCGAGCCCGGGGGTGCTCGGCGAGACCCTCGCTGCAGCCCTCAACAACGTGGGCCTGCTCTGGCGGTCGTCGCCGGCGCTGGCTGAGCTTGAGGAGCGCACGTTGCAGTGGTTGGCCCGCCTGCTCGGCCTGCCACCGTCCTGGTTCGGCACTACGCACGACACCGCCTCGACAGCCAGCCTGCACGCAGTGATCGCCGCCCGGGAGCGTGCGGCCTCGGCGGCTCGTGCAGCCGGCACCGAACTCGACTTGAATCGCATCGTCATTTACGCCTCCGACCAAGCCCACTCCTCTATCGCTAAGGCGATGGCGGCCCTCGGGCGGGGGGCGGACGCCTGCCGGACGATCCCGTCCGACGAGCGGTTCCGCCTGCGCCCGGACTTTCTGCGAGCGGCAATTGCCGCGGACCTGCGCGCGGGCTTCGCCCCCATCGCTGTGGTCGCCACCGTAGGGACCACCGCCTCGGCCGCCGTGGACCCTGTGCCGGAGATCGCCGCGATCGCCGCCGAGCACTCGCTCTGGCTGCATGTGGACGCCGCCTATGCGGGAGCCGCCGCCCTGCTGCCCGAGCAGCGCAGGCACTTCGCAGGCTGCGAGCGAGCCGACTCGTTCCTGATAAACCCCCATAAGTGGCTGTTTGTACCGATGGGCCTGACCGCGTTCTACATGGCCGACCCCGGGGCGCTCCGAGGAGCCCTGGCGCTAACCCCGGCTTACCTTCGCAGTCCCGGCCACCCGCGGGCTGTGAACTACATGGAGTATTGCGTTCCGCTGGGGCGGCCGTTCCGGGCGCTCAAGCTTTGGTACGTGCTGCGTGCCTTCGGCGGAGAGGGCTTGGCTGCCGCTGTGCGCGAGCACATCCGGCTGGCCGCGCTCCTGGCTGGTTGGGTGGACGCCGCCCCAGGCTTCGAGCGTCTCGCCCCGACCGACTTCTCGTTGGTGTGCCTGCGCTACCGGCCCCGCGGCGCGAGCGAGTCCGAGGCGGACGCCGCCAGCCAGCGTCTCCTGGACGCGGTGAACGCAAGCGGCGAGTTCTTCCTGTCCCACGCTAAGCTGGGCGGACGCTACGCGATTCGTGTGGCGATCGGCAACTTGCGCACGACTGAGGCGCATGTCAAGCGTCTGTGGGACCTGCTGCAGGAACTGGCGCGGGTGCCGGCCCAGGAGGCCTGAGGGAGCCGGGGCCGTCGGCTGTGTGATGGTGCCGGGCCGCACGCCGGTTCGGCCTCTGGGAGATATTGTCGGTTCTCCAGTGGTTCCTGCCCGCGAGTTCGAGGCGCAGGTCGAAGGAGCCCGGCGTTCCCGGCGAAACAGACCGAGGTTCCGGCGCATCCTACTGCGCTGACGGTCCGCGCCGAACTCGGCGCGAGGGCTTCTGAACGTTGCCCCTCCGCGGATGGCGACGCTCCGGCGTGCTCTCGCGGCGCGCATGCGTTTCCGGCGTGACGGATGTTCCGTGCCTGGCCCGTTCAGTGGACCTGGACGAAGGAGCTGCGAAATACTAATTTGCCAAAAGTAATTGCAAGCAATAGAATCAATAGCTTGCGGAGCTTTTTCGTGCAATTACTTATGAACACATCAGTAAAACAAAAAATTGATGAACCGAGCAAAATAGCGGCTGGACCAATCTAGAATTTGTGGCGGTCCGGCCTGTCCTTGCTGCGGGCATTCCGAAGCCCGCCCGACAGCTCCAAGCCTTGCAAAGCATCGCCCAGCCTGCTCCCTGTCGCAAGGGCTGTGGGGGCAGCGGGCCTGCTCGGCCTCGATCATGTCCTGTGCGGTGTACAATCCATGCGGGAGGTACCATGCGCCGGACCACGCTCACCCTGGCTATCGTCGTGCTCGGCTGGAGCGTCTCGCCCTCGCCGGGGACCGTTGCCGAAGCTCTAGAACTGGAGCTTGGCGGAGACCCGCGGGCCGCGCGGCAGCAGCTTCAGGAACTTGCGCAGTCCGATCCAGCCGACCCGGAGGCGCTTGCCGCCTGGGCTGCTTTCCTGGAGCGCTACGGCGACCCGGGATCGGTCGCGGCCTACGAGGCGGCCCTCTCGGCGCTAGCGGGGGACGATGCGCAGGAGGCCTTTGGTCTGCGCCGCCGGCTGGTCGTGATGGCGCTGGCGCATGGCGACACCGAGGCGGCCCGCCGAGCCGTCGCCGCGATGCGGGCTGGCGGCGACAGTGGCTGGAGCCGAGCCGAAGCCGTTTTGAACGCGGCCGAGCCGGCCGCCCCCGAATCCGTGCCGGTGCCGGGCACGCTCAACTCCTTTAGCCGCATGGCGGCCCTATCGACGGATCTCCAGGCAACGGACCTGCTGCCTGCGCTGGGCCGGACGATCTTCACCGGCGGCTACCACGCCGCTCGCGGCAGCGGGGCCTTGGAGCCCACCGAGTACCTCAAGCTCCTCAAGCAGTACTTGACGCAGGCGCGGGAACTGGAGGCCTTCGCCGGACCGGACCATGTCATCGAGGTGCCGGAGTGCGAGTCGGTCGAGACGGCCCAGCTGCTCAAGATTATCGGCTATCGCCTGCGCGGGGAGTGCGGCCCGGCGGCCGTTTTGGAGACCGTTAATCCCTCCCGGGCGTTTCTGTCGATCGATTCCGCCTTCCCCTTAGCGGACTTGGAACTCGCCTACCGCCGGGGAGAGGGGTTCCGCTGGCAATACGGCCCTACGCGCCTGCCTTTGCTGTTTCCGCGCGACTACTGGCTCGGGGCGGCGCGCCGGAATCAGGAGGCCTTCGTCGACACCTTCATCGACGACCCCGGACTGGCGCGGCTATATGTCGCCATGTACAACCTGCACCGGCCGACCGCCGAGGCGCTGCGCGCGACGGTGCCGGTCGAGCGCCTGAAGGATTACGCGAATGTCTTGGACTTCTTCGGGGCGATGTTTGAGCTGCGCAACGGTGCTGCGGTAGTGCCGGGCGGCGATCGGGCGCGTCCCGCCTGGGAAAAGCTGACGGGGGCCCGGGCCGCCGAGGGCGGGCGCTTCTTCCAGCGCCTGACCGAGCTCGACGACGGCTGGATGGCGGCGTTCTACGACGCAGTCGCGCGGGTCCAGGGCCAGGCGGCGCGCGACTACTTCCTGGAGCCCGGGCGGATCGAGCGCTTCTACGGCGCGGTGCGGGGCAAGGTCACGAGTCCCGGACCGGCGAGGCCGATCTTCCGGGCGAGCGCCGACCTCCTGCTGCTTTCCTCGCGGCTCGCCTTCGCTCCGGGCGGGCAGCCTAGGATCCCCGGTGGGGTCGAGCCTTGGAGGAATCTCTTCGTCGAGCACCCGCATGGCAAGTACGACGGCAAGCTCACCGAGTCGGCCACGCGCTGGTCGCAGGCCGACGACGTCATCGAGGCGATGTTCGCCCTCTGCCGCAAGGCGGTCGAGAACGAACCCCTGCGCATCTTCCTGGCCATCTCGGACGTGGACCGCAACCGCTCCCGCCCGTTGTCGCCGGCCGCTGTTGAGCGGCTGATCCACGCCTTCCCGGCCCACGGCGAGCAGTTCGCCTTGTACAACGACTCCCCGGACCTAGCCGAGGAGACCATTGCGGCGCACCTCGCCGCGATGGCGCGCCTCGACCGGATCGGAAACGCCCTGCGGCGGGCGGACGCCACGGGAATCCTACAAGCCCAGCTGGCCCTGTGGCAGGTGCTGCGCAGAAACGGAGCCATCCCGTCGGCCCGTGCGGACTCGTCGCTCCTGGCGCTGCTGGCCCAGGCGGAGACCGTCGACGACCAGCAAGCGGTGTTCGAAGCGGGGCGCGGTGGTGTGCTGGCGCTGCTGGAGGCGGCGGACCGCACGGACGCTGAGGCTCCGCAGCAGGCCCTGCTGGAGCTGCTGGTGGGCGAGCCGGGCCCGGGCGAGGAGCAGGCGCGGGAAGCCATCCTGGAGCGCATGAACCAGTTGCTGGCTCTGCAGCGGCTGGTGCCTTTGGAGACGCTCTTCGATCTGGCCGACCACCTTGAGCGCGTGTCGCGCGGCGAGGCCTTCAACGTGGCGATGGCGAACCGCTTGTCGGCCAGCATTTCCGACATCCGGCTGCCGCGGTCGCTCCTGTCGGTCGAGGAGTCCAACGCCATGGCCCGCGGCCACTGGGTCGAGCGCCACATCCAGCGGCAGCGGTCCCTCAACCTGCGCCGGGCCGTGGACCGGGCCCAGGGTAATCCGAGGAGGCTGCTCGCCATCCGCGGCGAGCTGGCTCCGCTCCTGCGCGACTCCCTGGTAGGGCTCGCCTATGTCCTCTACGCGCCGCCGGGGGCGGAGCTGATCCGGGCCAACCCGCTGTTCGTGCGTAGCCACGACTTCCTGGGGCCCGAGGGCCGCTTCAGCTGGGCCCGCACGCGGATGCAGGCCACCGGCTGGCCCAGCAGCGGCGGAGGTCGCTTGGTGGGCTCGTTGATGTCGCTGCCCTACGAGCTGGCGGCGGCCGAGCAGAACTTCATGATCCCGACCGAGCGGCAGGCGCTGATCTGGCAAGATCTGGCTCCGCAGATGCTGCTCGGTGCCACGCTGCCGCGCTGGTGGCGCATCCGGCCGACGGACCTGCATTACGTGGGTCTGCACCTGCGGATGGCGCGGGCGGTGCTAGCGCAGTCTGCGCTTGATCCCGACTTGGCGGCAGCGGTGCGACCCCTGCTGCGCCGTCGGATGGAGCCAGCGAGGCTGTGGAGAATCGACGACGCGTTCCGTCGCGGGCAGGTCCGGGAGGGGCTTGACGTCGCGACGCCGGCGGAGCTCTTCGATCTGGCGCATCGGCTGCGGGAAGCCGAAGGCGGCCTGCCGGAAGGGTTTGGCCTCCCTTACTCAGACACAATCCGGGAACTGGAGACACGCGACGCCGAGCGCTACACCGAGGAGCGGATAGGGCAGCTGTTCGGCATGCCTCATCCGCGGCTGGCGCACTCCTACCGCCTGGAATTGCTGCACCTGCCGCTGTTCCCTACGCTAATGGGTTACTCGAGCCGGATCCTGGCCGAGAGCTGGGAGTCGAACAACCTGTTCTGGGCTGCGCTGTCGGACGAGCTGCACATTGCTCCAGCGCAGCTGAACCTGCTGATCCCGCAGTGGACGCAGCGAACGCTGGAGCGGATCTTCGCCACGCACCTCGACGACTGGCCGGCTCTATGGCGCTCGTTGCGGATGATCGCCGACCAGGTGCGCGCCGAGGCGCGGACGGGCGGAGGGGCCGGGACCGACATCGCAGCCGACGCTGGCGGCCGGCCGGCGGGAGGTTGACGCGGGAGGCGGTCGTAGAACTGGGAAGGAGCGGAGGGCCCGTGAAGCTGCACCAACGAACAAGACACCGTCGGCAGATGCTGGCGGCCGCTGCCCTGGCGACTCTCGCCTTCGGCATCTCCTCGGTTCCGGGGCAGGATCCGGGCGAGCTGGACGCGCCGGCGGCGCTCTTCGAGGTCGAGGTTGACCTCGTGATGCTGAACATCGCCGTGACCGACCAGCGCGGGCGCTACATTCAGAACCTGCAGCCAGGGGACTTCCGCATCACCGAGGACGGCATCCAGCAAACGATCGCTTCGTTCGGCGAGGGGAATGTCGCCCCGCGGCGGATCGCCCGCACGGGGGTGCGCCCCGGAGCCCCGGTCTTGGAAGAGCAGCCCGAGCTGGTGCTGTCGGAGGCCCTGGCCGGCCAGATGGTCGGCACGAACGTGTTCATTTTATTCGACACCAGCAACTTCATGTACCGCAGCCTGGTTTACGCCGAGGACGCTATAGCCGACTTCGTCCGCGGGCTCGACCAAGCCGATTCTGTGGCGGTGTACGCCTTCAGCCGCAACCTGACGCGGCATGCGGCGCTGGCGGACGGGCACGATGATGCCCTCCGCGGCCTCCGTCGGGCAGTGGCCGGGGACGAGACGGCGTTGTACAACTGCCTGCTGCTGACCTTGCGGGACGCTGCCGAGGTGACCGGGCGCAAGGTCATCATCGTGTTCTCCAACGGGCCGGACAACGCCAGCGCGGTCTCGCCGGACGATGTGGGGGCCATCGCCGAGGACGAGGGTGTGCCGATCTACGTCATCAGCACCCGGGAGCTCAACCGGGACCCGATCTCGAGCAACGCCTTCCGGCGCATCACGGAGCGGACCGGCGGAAAGGCCTACTTCGCCAAGACTTGGCAGCGGCAGTCGGAGGCCTTCGTGGAGATCCGCGAGGAGCTGGCTAGCTCGTACACGATCACTTACTATCCGCAGCCGAACCCGAATCGGGGCTGGCGCAACATCGAGGTCGAGCTGCTTGGGGCCGACAACCGGCGCTACCGGGTGCGCACGCGCGCCGGCTACCGGCCCAAGCTCTGAAGCAGGGCCGGCTAGGTGCGGCGGAAGGCGGTGCTGGAGCCTCCGGTGCAGCTAGCAGCGTCGGCCCGAGCTCAGGCAAGCCCGGTGGTCAAGTACTGCTGGCAGCCTGCGGCACTTGGGGGTTTCGAGTCGGGCGGAATCCGGGGACACATCCCCGAGACGGGCGGGAGTGGGCGGTTCGCAGGGCTGCGCCTGTAGCGTACCCTGTACCGCATCCTCGCCAACGGACGCTGGATGGCGGAGCGCTGGAAGCTGGTCGCGGCCCGGCTGGCCGTGCCAGGGAGTCCGGAACAGATCACGGGCCGCTTCCGCCGGGAGGGCAAGTGCGATGGCGGAGTCCGTGTGCCCGGCTCTGCGCCCGACAGGCCGGGAGCGGTAGCCACTGCCGTTGACGGTGAGCACCCGTCGCACGGTGCTCCCGAGCCTACGACCTTACGGCGGCGGCCCGGAAGGCCGTCGCCGTCTCCCCGCGTGCGTCGGGGCAGAGCTGGGCGAATGCGACGCAGGCGTGGTCCTCGACGCACACAGACACGGCTTCCCCGTCCGCTTTTGGGCGGCGCTGGCGGCCGGCCCTGGCCCGCACGCGACGCACGCTGGGGACGCCAGTTGGGCCCGCCCACCCGGCTCGTCCCGCAGCCCAATAGCGAGCCACCCACTTGCGCACCGTGGCCGTGCTGACGCCGACGGCCGCCGCCACCGTGGTCGGGGCCGGACCGTCCACGACGGTCTGCCGGACCCTGTCTCTAGATTTCCGGTTAATTTCCCGAAATGGTGGTTGGGGGGCCGTAGGGCTTGAGCGGGGAGCCCGGCGTACTTGGGGCGGGCCCCTCAATCCTGTCGCCGAGCGACTTGGGCACCCCCGCAGGCACCTTGAGCCGGCCTGCGCCCACACCGCAGCCGCGGCACCCCCGGCTGCGGGCGCACCGAGCCCCCCGCAGGCTCCGCGTCGGTCCCCTGCCGCTGGGCCGGCTCCCTCCGGCTCGCCGCGGGCAGCAGCCAGTCCAATTGCAGATTGCTCCTGCTGCACAGCAGCCGCAGCCGTCTTGCGCTGCGCGTCAGCCGCCCCATGCTGCACACGAAGTACCGGATCAGCGGCCGGCAGCCCGTGCTGCCGCGCCGCGGACGGCAGCGCCTAGTACTGCAGCAGCAGCAGCAGCTGCGCGATCTGCCCGCCCAAGTAGAAACCCTGATGCGCCGCGTGCGAGCGGCACGGCGGATGATGCAACCCCAGGTCCGGCAACGGCCCCTGGAACGCAGGCTCCGGCCCCTGCTGGCCGCGCCGCGGTGCCGCCGCACCAGCTCCGCCACCGGCAGCCGGTCGCGGCTCACCAGCATCACCGTGGACACCGGCTCCAGCAGCCGCTGCTCCCCGTCCCCGTCGCGCCGGATCACCGCGTACACCTGCTCCTCCGGCCAGCGGGCCGGCCGGTAGGCCACCACGATGGCCCGCTCCTTGCCCGCCGCGTCCAGGGGCTCCCCCTCGTCCTCCCGCAACCCCCTCGCGGCCGCCAGGCGCAGCATCGGGGCCTTCTGGCGCGGATCGGTCACGCTCACGGAATACTCCCAGCCCTTCCGCCGGCAGTAGCTCGCCAGATCTTTGCAGTAGTACGCGCTGTCGGCCCGCAGCCACACCGGCTGCCGCCCGGTCAGCAAGGGTGCCACATCCTGGTCCAGCTGATCCCGCCCATCCCCCTGCACATCCGTGCCGCCCGCATGCAGCCGGGCGCTGACCCACGCCACCCCCACGAACACCGAGGGCAGCCAGAACTGCCTCTCGCCGTGGTAGCCGCGCCCGTCGTTCTCGAACAGCTTGCCCTCCACCTCGATCCCCGGGTCGTCCACGAACACCGGCACGGAGCCCCACCGCTGCCCGCATGCCTGCGCCACCAACGGCACCAGCCGCCGGCTGACCAGCCGCACGCACTCCCGCAAGCCCTCCAGCGCCGCCGCGTGCATCCGCTGCAGGTCTGCGCCGAGCCGCCGGCTGTTGGGCACGGCCCGCAGCCCGCACGTTCGCCGGGCGACCTCATCGGCCCCCAGGGCGTCGACCGTGTGGAGGTACCCCCCGCCGGCGCAGGCGGAATAGCACAAAACGTTCCGGCTGGTGCCGGAATTTTTAGCCGGGAATCAGGGGCTCCAACAGCGGCGGCGCGCGAGGCAGTGACTACCCTATTCTGTGCTACCCATCCGAACCACAGGGGGCGAGACGCCGCCGTCATCCTTCGCGACGCACCCAAGACGGTACGCGGACACGACTTCCTCTTTTATCAATCCTCTATGACCCAGTCGCCTCGGGGCAAGCAGTCTATCGCGAATCGGATCGCTGAAACGGTCGAAGAGCACGAAGCCCTTCTCTTCAACAATCGCATGCAGAACCTTCCACGTGCAGACCCGCATTCCGCCAATCAGGTTGTCGCCGCACACAACGACCAGGTGCCCATCGTCGTCCAACATCTTCTTCACCGCGTCGAACGCATTGGCCATGTCGTAGAGATACCGATGAACGACGGCGCAGAGCCGGGGAGCCCTGGCCTTCAAGCGGCCCAACTCCGGCACCAACGCAAAATCCCTCTCGATGGATTCCCGCGGGACTCCCTCCAGCAACCTGCCTCTCTCCGTCCCCACGAATCGTTCCCGCACATCGCTCACTCTGAACGGCAGGACATCTTCCAGCAGATAGAGCTCCAGCTTGAAGTTCCGAAAGTAGTCCTGTGCGTTGATGTAGGGTGGAGACGTGATGACGTGCGAGTGTTTTCCCGCACCGCTCAGGTCACCCCGCGGTGCGCAGATATCCGCGCAAACAAAACGCGAACCGGCGTTCTCTCGGCAACCACCCCCGTAGAGCGCCGAGAGTTCCTCCAACAGTCCCAGCATGGTTCCGTTCGGATCGAAATGCCGTCCGGCTCTCGAACGCCGCGCCTGCTGCGAGATGAACGGCTTCGGGCTGCGCTGATCGGCTCTCGAACAGAGCCTGACCGCGAGCACGTAACTGAGCAGAATCGGCCAGCATTCCGGGGTGCCCGTCATAGGAACGCGCCTGCTGGCGGCCCTCAACCGCTCGAACTTGTGGAGAGTGTCCCGAGTGAACCAGTAATGCTTGCGGCTCCAGTCGACCGGCAGCGGTGCAATGGGCCGTTGCGCCTCGGCAATCCATGCCCGGCTGAGTTCCCTGGCACGGCTGGCATCGAATCCCTCGATCTTCACCCGGTAGAACAATTCGGAAATCGGATTCACGTCGATGCCCGCAACCGGCAGTCCGGCTCGGCTGGCCGCCGCGAGGACTGCGGCGGACCCGCAGAACGGATCGAGTACGGAGTCCGCCTCGGCGGCGTATCGTCGAATCAGCCGGTCCGCCAGCCTGGACACCATCTTGCCCGGATAGCGGTCCAGTCGGGTGGCCAGCCTCATTCGTCGCCGGGCGACTGGAGCACCCAAGTCTCGCCGAACCCCGTGGAGTAGAACGCGTGGTTGTGCCGAAGCGGGCCAGCGTACACGATCGCCGGCGGATCGACCGCCTGCCTGACGTAGGCGTAGATGCCCAAAGTCTGCGGCTTGGTACCGAGTGGGCAGACGATCTTCGCGAAATCGCCCCGCTGGGACCCTCCCAAGACCTCCGCAAGGGTCGCGCTGGCGTCGTTGGGATCCAGGGCGTCCACCTTGCGAACCGCCTAGGGGCCGGCGAGGACCAGAAGGTCGCGGTTGAAGCGTTCGGTTCTTCCAGTCCAGTCCGGTCTGTACGGCGGGTCGGGCACCGCCAGGGTGGTCTTCAGCGGCTGGATCTGCTCGTAGACCGCCAGCGCCCGGTCGCCCTCGTACCCCAGGAACATCATCAGATGCACGGGCCGACTAATGTCGGGGCATGCGGAGAACCCGGGCGTCGGCTGAAGCGACCGGAGTCCGAACGAGAGCGGAACGAACTCGGAAACCACATAGTCGTCCGGTTCGCTGTACACGACGTACAGTCTGCCCCAGAGGCCGCTGTCGTCCAGCCACCTCAGCATCATGAGCAGGTGCCGCTTCGTGAACACGGATATGTCGATCACGACGGCCTCGCCGCCACAACGATGCACGGCACCGCGAAGCTCCCGTAGGTTGTCGCGGAGGCTGGCGACAGCGTCGGTCTCCGTGAACTGCAAAACCGTCAGCCGGCAACCGATGTCGCGAAACGCCGATTCCATCCGCCGATGGTTCTCCTCCCGGATGGGGTTGTCGTCGTCATAGTGGAAGAGGACCACCTCGCCGGGAGACCAGCCCCCGGCTCGGGAGCCGAGCCCCCTGCATCGATCCTCGTGACTCGAACAGGTCACGAGTACCGCACCGTCGGGCAGACGCACATCCTCCAGCGACTGCTTCATCGGTCGTCCTCCGCCTCGAGAGAAAAAAGATCACGCCCTCTGCCGCCTCCGGCGTTCGAGACCGCGTTCCTCAACTCCCGCACCGCGGCCGCTCTCCGGTTGGGCTCCAGCAGGCCCTGCAGGTGGCGGCACTTCAACGTCGTTCTCCAGCGCAAACGCGGGCTGATCTGAAGAACCGGCGCGTAGACTCGGCAGATGTTGAACTCCCTCGGTTGCGGATCGGAGCCGTGCTTGGGCTTGAACGCCGGAAGCCCCTCCCTAGTCTGGAACACGCCCTCCCGCTCTCCGACTGCAAGAACTTGCTTCAACGCCGCCATCGGGTCCTGCTCCAACATCTCTGGATCCGCGATCGTCACGCGGGCGGCCTCCGGCTCGCTCGAGTGCTTGAGCAGCTTGTGGCGCAGACACTCGCCGAGATCCAGCAGGAAATACTTAAGTTCCTCGCCGTGACGCTCGACGTTCTTGCTGAGCGTCGTGAGGTTGTGCTGAGACACCACGTGGACCGCCCTCGACTGCAGGTCGGGCGGGAGAACGAGGACTCCCCGTGTGGAGGCCCAGCGCCGAAAGTGAGGTGGTAGCCCACGCTCAGGAATTCCTGAAAGTAGCGGATGACACCGGACCCCAACAGCGCGAGCTCGCTGAATCCTGCGAAACGCTTCTCTCGATGGCGGCCGCCGCCGGCCGAGAAGAACGCGGTAAACGGCGGCGTGACCGTAGTACGTCTTCTTGTCTCGTCGTTTGTCATCCGGCAGGTCGTTGAATTCCTCAACCGTCATCTTGTTGAGCCTCGCCACCTCCGTCAGACACGACGATTGCTCGACTTCGGGATCGCCGAACGGCGGCAGAAGTTGCTCCATGTCGAAGGGGTCGATCTCCTTCGAGCGCCACCATGTTTCCCACCATGTGCCGCAGCAGGCCGAGATACGCCTTGCGCTCGCCCGGGGCGTCGAGGTCGTAGACCAAGGGCACTCTCGTATAGTCGTGAATCTCCTGCAGCTCCTGCCCCGTCGTGGTCGCCGGCGTGTCCCCGCTGGCCAACTTCCTGGAGATCTTGACGGACATCTGTGGCGCACCGAGCTTGACGAGGCTGTTGACTAGCCGTTTCTGGTGGAAGAGTAGGTTCTCGTACTCGTCGAGCAGAACGACGAACGTCGACGTCGCGAGCGGCGGAACGTTGCGCCTCACCAGTTGCACAACGCGTTTGAACTGGTCCAGGTCGAACGTCGCCGTAGGCACGGAAACCTGCTCCTGATAGATGAACCGACGGCGGATGAACTCGGCCAGCCGCTTGTGCAGCTTTCCGAGTTTGCCTTGCAGGTCGACGAACGAGACGATCCCGCCGGCCCCGGCGTCGAACAGCAGGTCGTCGGCCGCCTCGCAAAGACGCCGCTCGACGTTCCGGTCGCACTCGATCAGGTCGTGCTTGGCGCAGTAGTCGAGTTCCGAGAACAGACTCTCGGTCATCTGCACCGTCAGTTCCTGTTCAGCGACATCGGTGAGGACAGCGGTGTCGACGGTCGAATCTAGGCGCTCCGCGTCGAAACGGGCGCCCGCGTTGCAGATCGCCCCCCGCGTGAGCTTCAGGTAGAAGCCGAAGCGCTGGGGCGCGTCCTTTTCTGCGGGGAGCCGCAGCAGACGATTGCGGGCCCGCAGGGACAACAGCAGCATCGACTTGCCGGTGCCCCGCGACCCTTCGAGGATGCAGGGCTTCATGTCGTCGAGCGCTCCGACCTTGACGCCCTCCGGGAGGGCAAACGTCTTCGCATGAAGTTCAGGCTGGTCCTCGAAGAATTCCGCCCGAAGATGCCGAAAGGGATTCTTAGAATCCGGTCTGAACGCCTCGGCGACTAGGGACGATGTCGTCTGGCCGCTGAACAGTACTTTGCAGACGTCTTCCACCAGTTTCCTGAGAGACGCTCGGTCTCCCGGCTTCAGGTGTCCGTACGCCTTCGCTCCAAGTGTCGGCGGTAGCGGCGTATCGTCCAGACGGACGACGATACATCTCCCGCCGCCTTGGGCTACTTCGTTCCACCGCGCCGCGTCGATCTCGAGTTTCTGCCACTCCGCCTTGAGGCTGTGACCGGAAAACAGAATGATGACCGCGGCGGCGTTCGAGATCTCCTCGTTCATGAACTCGATGACGTTGTCGCCAAGGTTAAGGTCTCGGGTGTCGATCCTGGCGTCGTGGCCCGCCCGTTGCGGAGCTGCTGCGCCAATTCCGTCGCCACTCCCGCATCCCTGCCGGCATGCGATACGAAGATCTGCTGGATGCCCATGCGTCGCGAAAGTCTCCCGTGTCCGGTGGTTCCG